>NZ_FOGG01000061.1 GCF_900111155.1 Pedobacter rhizosphaerae
GGCTAGTCAAGCAGATTTCAGAAACTGTAGTTGCGGTAAAGCCAAGAAGGAGCTTTCCCAGAATTAAAGTTCGGCAAAATAAGAGCAGGTTGCAACAAACATATAAATAAGCTTACTTAATAGCATTGGAGACGCTACAACCAGAAAGGAATGAACCAGTGAACATCAATTAACCACCCCCAGCCCCTCCTAAATTAGGCGGCAGGACTGTGCTTCGGCCAAATAGTAACCCTGTAGGTTTCTGCGCCCTGCCCAATGAACAAATGGCCAATGAACCAGTGAACAATGCCCAATCAACCAATTCTCCATCAATAAAAAACTGGCCTGCAATTACTTACAGACCAGCATCAAGCAGTAAACTGCTTTCATGAGAGCGTATTGGTAAAAACTTTAATCAATCAAAAGATTATAATCTATTAATGTCCGGTTGAAAAGCTGAAGCGTACCCCTGATATGATGGAGTTCAATATCAAGTAAGGCTTGCTCCATAGGATGTTGATGTAAATCTAAAATCCGCTGAACAGCTTCCCTGTGATCGGAAAAAAGCAACAATAGTTTTTCAATCTGATCTGCATTGCTGTGAACCAATATTGGCCCTGCCGGACTGTTATTAGTACAGGCCCAGGCTCCAGCACCCCCCGCAGACCATATCTCTCTCGAACAGAATAAAAAAAGCAGGTTGTCAAAAGCATTGAGCATAGCACCATGCCTAATGAAATAAGCCAGGTGAGCAGATACTCTTTTACTGGGCTCCGCTTTCCAAAAAGCATCAAAAGTATTTCTATAAGCACGGGCCTGTAATACACATTCTTCCAGTGCGCAGAGCATAGTCTGTACTTGTTCCATATTTCCCTAAATCAGTTAGATAAAAGACAACAGCACAAATTTGCAGATGCTAACGTACTTATGTACTTGTTAGGTACGGAAAGGTGTATTTTCTACACAGAACCCATCAAACAGCAGAATAAGTTAATTTGGCTGGGTTTGCAGTAATTGCCTGCGTTGTTCCTGATGGGTAATTCGGTTTAATGGAATAGACACAATAGCCCTGAAAACACCGTCAGCTTCAGTAAAACTGCAATCAATGTCTTTTCCATAAGCAAATTGTAAACGCTGCCTGATATTTTTAAGGCCCGAACGCGTAGAGTGACGATGAGTTTGAACATTCAGAGCGTTTAAGGTTTCCATTACCAGCTGCTCCTCTTCAATGCGCACAGAAATAAAGATTCCAGTTTGAGTATCTGCAACATTTCCATGCTTAAAGATGTTCTCTACCAGGGTCATCAGCACCAAAGGTATAAATCTGATTTCCATTGCCTCTTCACGAAAATCGGTGATGATTGGCAGCTCCATATTCTTCCTAAGCTGGTAGAGATAAATTAATTTATCAACCTGTTCCATTTCATCGCCCAGCCTGATATACTCACCACTTTCGTTAGCATCTACCGCATAACGCATCATTGCCGATAAAGCCATAATGGCCTCCCCCGCTTCGGGAGATTCGAAATGAACATTTTGATAAACATAATCCAGGGTATTGAAAAGAAAATGCGGATTAATTTGTGCCTTTAGAAAATCATTCTGCGATTTAGATAGCGCACGTTTCATCTTTTCTTCCTCAATGATTTGGTGGAGACGCTGCCTTTCTAAATTTTCGGCCAGGTTCCGCTGTTTAACATAAACGGAAAAGAAATAATAGGCAGAAGAAAACCCTAAAATATATACTGCTCTGTAAATAACCTGATAAGCGTAATTCCAACTGATTTCCATTACCCCCTTGTCTGGCGCAATACCATACTTAAGTAATAGCTGATCGAGTTTGAAATTAATCAACACATAAAGTACCATCCAAACAGTTAACACTACTGGGAACCTCCAGATAGCATCAAACTTTCTAGTCAATGCCCAAGGCAAAAAATAATTGGAAAATCCATAAAAGAAAAATACAATCAACAAGTAATGAGAACCATAGGCAATTGGATGTCCAAACTTTTTCGCATAGAGACCAATAACGATGATTTCGTAAGCCATAAAGATTGACCAAATGAGAAAATGGATGGCATATCTCTTAAACCACTGGGAAATACTTTTAATCATGGCTTTTCAGCTTTACAAATAGAAACCTAAACATACTGTATAACAACTTTTTAACAGCGATTTGACCGCCATAGCTTTCGAAAAAAAAGTTATGAAAAAGTCTAAAATCACCCTAAATCCAAGAAGGATATTTATTTACAAATCTTTAAAAGATAACACCTTTAATGATAGTCCTGATACCGGATTAACCAATTCCAATACCATACTCCCAACGGTTAGTAGTGGTATTGTGTTAAAGAATTAGCATTGACTTAAAGGCCAGGTGCTAAGAACTCCTCCGTCTGGCCTTTAACAACTTAGAATCTACAAACTCATTAAAGTATTTCTTATAGTAATCTCCAACGCTAATTTTAATTCCATTAAGCATCACAATGGAGTTTCCCTCAATATAATCGATATGATCCTGTGAAATTACAAAGCTTCGCTGAAACTGCATAAAACCAGGGTAAGCCAAAAGCTTTTTAGAAATTTCAGATAAAGTCATGTAGGTTAAAATGCTTCTGTTAGCGGTATGAACCTGCACGTAATTCATTTTGCTCTCCACAGCAATAATATCACGAAAATAAACCTTAATCAGCTTATGGGTTTCCTCTTTGGTTTTGATGAAAATAAAATCATCCTTATCGGTTATACCATCCAACTCAGCCTCATCTTTGGGGAAGAGCTTATTAATGGTAGAAATAAACTTACTCAATTGATAGGGCTTCAGCAGGAAGGCATCAGCATCAACCTCAAAAGCCTCGTAGCCATATTTACTATGCGCAGTAGTGAAGATTAGTTTATCTGTTTTTTGTCTCAACTCTCGGGCTAACTCAATCCCGGTAATGCCAGGCATATCAACATCCAGCATGATCAGATCTACATCATCAGCCGCAGGGATTTCTCGCAATGCCTTTACGGGATCGGTAAAGGTTCTTACAATTTCCAGTTCAGGAACGTGCTCTATATATTTTCTCAGACCCTCTATAGCATGTGGTTCATCATCCACAATAATACATTTATACATAATTCTTCTCTCTCGCAACTGGCAATATCGTATTTGGCTAATGTCGAAAACTTTTTCACAAAAATAGAGCTTTTCATGGAGGATTTTTAAGACTTCGTGTAAATTAAGCTCATTCAACCACTAAGCCACGAAGTATACAAACAAATTGAACCATATAAGCCATATAACTACCTAAGGCACCTAAGTTTTGCATCCCATCTTCCATCTTCACATCTTACATTATTTAACCACCTAAGGCACCTAAGAAATTATAAGTTGAGTTTCAATCGCCAAAGGTTGGTTGTTCGTTTTGCCTGCCATCTTCCATCAACACATCTTACATTATTCAACCACCTCAGGCACCTCAGTTTTACCTTCCATCATTTTTAAAATCGCCAAAATTTCATAATTTTAGCAAACAAACCAACAAACAACCAACTCATTAACCTCTTAATGCACCATTTATGAAAAATAACACTCTCTCGCAATTATCAGATGCCGAACTTAATAAGCAGAAAAATTTATTAACGGGTGTGCTGATCGGCTTAGCAGTAGTAATGCTTGTGGCCTCTGGCATAATACTATACGTGATTATAAAACATAAGAACTTAGCGCTGGTTGCCACTATTCCTTGTACATTTATTACCTTATTACCTTCTTTTATTAGGTTGGGTCAAATTAATACAGAAATTAAATCGCGGAATGCTAAATTAACTACGCCCTAGTGAATTAGGCATGAGGATGAATTAGGAACCTAGCGTAGGTTAGGAAGCAAAAGTTAAATACTGTTGTTTCCTAACCCTCAACTCATGTCCTCAACCCCGTTACACCATCGAGTGAAAACCTATCTGATTCCCTTCAGAATCCTGGCAAATGCCACAAAAACCATACTGACCGATAGCCATTTTCGGGGCAATTACCTTACCCCCAGCAGCTTCTACCCTTCCTATCTCTACAGCACAATCTGCGCAAGAGAAATAATTTAAGGTACCACCGGGCCCGGGTTTGTACATGGCCGACTTAACCAGGGCTCCGCTACTGCCTGCAGCATCCATATCGCCCGGAAAGAAAACCATTTCAAAATACTCATCACTGCCTTCCTCGGCCTCCATTCCCTCTGGCACCGGAGCTGCCTCCATTTTTACTGCCAGCACGGTTTCGTAAAAGGTCTGAGCCCTGCTCAAATCTTCTACATAAATTTCTGTCCATCCTATTGGATTTCTAACTGCTCCCATAACTTTAATGTTTAATTGTTGTTGTATAATAAAGTTCGGAAATTAATTAATTGCTAAACAGGGTAACCTACGACAATATAAAGGGCTGTTTAAGCCAGATCCAGATTGATGTGGTTTCAATGATCGACTTTTTTAAGCATTTCCTCTACTGTAATTGCATTTTACGTAACGGGTAAATTACATTTGATATACCATAAGGGTTTACACTATTTTAAAAATAAATTAAACCATTATTCAACTAACTTTTTTTAAACCATTATTGATATGAGATACGGTATAGTAAGAGAAATTGATAGCCACCGCGGTGAGGGAACTATCGAAGATCTAAACCAACAAGAAATTTGTTTTTCACTTGCAGGAAAAGAAAAAAGCTTCTCTATCGGCGAACGTGTAAGTTTCGAAATCGCCATGGAGCAACACGGCCTCAGGGCAGTAAGTATTAGCCACAGTTCAGATTGGGCACCAATCCTACTCAACCATTCTCATAACTAAACATTTCACCATAATACATACCACCAACATTCTTTATCTTTTTTCCCGGCTTAAGCGAGGGGTTAAAATCCCTGCCGG
The DNA here is from genome assembly GCF_900111155.1 of Pedobacter rhizosphaerae. Classification (GTDB taxonomy): domain Bacteria; phylum Bacteroidota; class Bacteroidia; order Sphingobacteriales; family Sphingobacteriaceae; genus Pedobacter; species Pedobacter rhizosphaerae. Next base: position 4,888 of record NZ_FOGG01000061.1, read on the forward strand.
GGTAATTCATGTTAATTAATGATTAATGTAAATTGCATTCTTATACAGTACGTTGTGTTTTCATTAACTCAGGCTTAAGATTGGGCAAAATTTTAAATCTAACTTCAGCTATTCGCTAAAAAAGAATATCTTTAAGCTTTATCTACCGGTACTGAACCGGAGAAAGCATGGAATCCCTAAATTTTAGCTAGATGCGTAATTCTCTTATTCTATCGCTGATTATGCAGCTGTTTAGCTTGCTGATTAGCATCCCTTCAACCTATGCACAGATCATCCTGCGAGATCAAAAAACTAAGGTTACAACTAAAACTGTCTTTCAGCAAGATTCTAACATCCTTAAACTCGACATCTATTATCAAGGCGAGCTGAAAACAAAAAAACCAACTGTGCTCTTCGTATTTGGTGGAGGTTTTGTAACAGGAAGTCGAAACAATAAACTCTTTAACAATTATTTTAATACCCTGGCAGAGCAGGGCTACAAAGTTGTTGCAACAGATTACCGATTAGGACTCAAAGGTAAAAAGTTTCCTACCGCCTTTAATACATCTGCGTTACGCAACGCCATTGACACTGCAACGGTCGACGTATATCATGCTACAACCTATCTGCTAGCCCATGCACAAGCACTTGGAATAGATACCTCTATGGTTATTCTTTCTGGTTCAAGTGCCGGCGCAATCACCGCGCTTCATGCAGATTACAATAAAAGAAACGCCACTTCACTTTCACAAATCCTTCCTGCAAATTTTCAGTATAAAGGAGTTATCTCTTTCGCAGGGGCAATTATGAGTTATCAGGGTAAACCCAAATACAAAACCCCACCTGCACCAACCATGTTTTTTCATGGCACGGCCGATAAATTGGTTCCTTACAATAAAGTCAGACTGTTTAATCGTGGGTTCTTTGGTTCTAAATCTCTTGCCCGCATATTCAAAAAGGAAGGCTATCCTTATTACTTCCAATATGTTCAAGGTATGGGAGATGAAGTAGCAGGAACACCCATGAAAGACAACCTCCCTGAAACCCTATCGTTCATACAGCAATACATTATAGAGCGAAAACATTACTTCATGGAAGTAAATTTTAAGGATGCCGACAGCAAAAGAACTTTTAATATGCCCGATAAGAAGAAACGGTGGTAAGGCTTTAAATTAAAGCCCTAAATGGCTACTGCCCAAAACCAAGATTCAAAATAATTTTGTACTAAAACAATATCTCATAATTTTGTGAGATAATGATGCAACGTATGCAAGCATCATAAAGTCATATAAATTGAGATTCAATTCTTTACATCTAATTAAACTACTCAGCAAGTGCAACACAACTGTTTAAACTGTAATCAAGCCATTACCACTAATTTCTGCGGTAACTGCGGTCAAAAATCTTCCACGCATCGCTACTCTTTAAAGCATTTTATAGAGCACGATTTTATTCATGGTGTTTGGCATATAGACAAGGGCATATTGTATACGATAAAGGCACTCTTTACCAGACCCGGACACAGTGTAAGAGAATATGTGCTTGGAAAGCGGGCAGGTTATTTCAACTTCATTACCTTATTATTATTGCTGGTAGCCTTAGCTGGCGTAATAGCACATTATTCGCAACTAAACATAGCAGATTTGATGCCAGAGGCCAGTAAAAAGACCATGACCTCCCTTCAGCGCTTTACCACAAACTACCCCAGAATTTTTCTACTCATTACCATCCCTATTTATGCCCTATTCAGTTACTGTTGGTTTAGTAAGGCCAAATTTAACTACTCTGAACATCTGGTTTTAAATTCGTACAAAACGGCAGCAGAATTAATTATTGGCATCTGCTTTACGATAATCACTATATTTTACACTAATGTTTCGGTTTTAACCATCATCTACTTTGCCGGAATTAATCTGATAACTATTGCATATACCGTATGGCTCTATCATCAGTTTTTTTCCCAATCAGGATATTCTAAAAAATCATTACTATTTCGAAGTATTATGGTGCCTGTATCCTATTTGATAGTTTCATTTGTTGTAGGTATTGTTTGGGCAATCTTTGCCCGGTTAGGCCACTAGCTACAGGCTAGTCTTAGATGGAAGCTAGAGTTGAATTGTGTGGAGACTGTCCATTTTAAATCACTATTTATTTCTTTGTGCCATAGTGGTAAAACAAAAAATTCCGTGCCTTCCGTGTTTCCGTGGCTAATAACTTAACTTCCCTTAACTCCTTAATGTTTTTGTTTGCACCATATAAGCCATATAAGAACAACTAAGTTTCGTTTGTACGTAACCGCAAAGCGCGCAAAGTTTTACGCAAAGAGATTAACCACAGAGAAAAAGAGAAATACACAAAGAACACAGAGATAGCTTCACTATCGGTAAGAGTACGCAAAGAGAACCCAGTGTGCCTTAGTGGTAAAATTAAAATTCCGTGCCTTCCGTGTTTCCGTGGCTAACACTCTTCTGATCTCAGAAAACAAATCAAGATCCCAAACTCCCCTACTTTTTTCAAGGAGGGGTTGCGGATGACTGCGTAGTGGTGGGGGTGGTTATTACAATGAACTTACACGCCTTAAATGGTAAAAAAGTATCGAACCATATAAGCCAAATAAGAAAAAATAAGTTTCAATTTTAACCGCAAAGGTCGCGGAGTTTAACGCAAAGCATTAACCACAGAGAAAAAGAGAAATACACAGAGCACACAGAGATAGCTTCGCTATTGGTAAGAGTACACAAAGAAAACCCAGTGTGCCTTAGTGGTAAAATTAAAATTCCGTGCCTTCCGTGTTTCCGTGGCTAATAACTTAAATTCCCTTAACTCCTTAATGTTTTTTCACCATATAAGCCAAATAAGAAAAAATAACTTTCAATTTTAACCGCAAAGCGCGCAAAGTTTTACGCAAAGCATTAACCACAGAGATAAAGAGGATTTCACAGAGCACACAGAGATAGCTTTGCTATTGGCAAGAGTACACAAAGAAAACCCAGTGTGCCTTAGTGGTAAAATTAAAATTCCGTGTTTCCGTGGCTAACACTCTTCTGATCTCAGGAAACAAATCAAGATCCCAAACTCCCCTACTTTTCAAGGAGGGGGTGCGGATGATTGCGTAGTGGCGGGGGGTGGTTAGTTATTTGTGAAACTCTCTGTTTGTGCCTAAAACCGAGGCATTCCATCTTACATCAAACCATCTTACATTCAGTTTTGAATAGCGAGGGGCATCCCATCTTACATCTAACCATTTTACATAAAATGTAAGAGGTAACATGTTGATTACGAGTTACACCTTTATCAGGTTCTGTTGTATTTTTATGCCACACACAAACATCAATGAAACTCTTTACTAAATCGTTTTTATTTTTTCTGCTCCTTGCAGGAATCTACTCTGGTAGTAGTGCCCAAAATTATATCATTAAAGGGACAGTTCTAGACACCGCAGGCCTCCCCCTTCCCGGAGCTGTTGTAAGGGTTAAATCCACCACCGATAGCATGGGGATCTCTGTTAATCCTGACGGTACATTTATCATTGGCAAAATAAAATCTAAACAATTCACGCTATCTGCTGCCTACATTGGTTATGATTCGTTTGTAAAGCAATACCTGATTGAAAAAGGTAATACCCTCACAATCGACCCCATTAAGTTAAAACCATCGTCTAATACGCTGGATGCCGTTGTAATTTCTGGTGTTCCGCCAGTTAAAGTGACAGAAGATACCGTTAGTTTTAATGCTAAAGCCTTTCCCGTAAGAGACGGAGATGCAGTGGATGAAGTGCTGAAAAAACTGCCGGGAGTAAAAGTAGATAAAGACGGAAATGTAACCAGTCAGGGGGCACCAGTAACTAAAATACGGGTAAATGGCAAAGATTTCTTCGGTACAGACGTAGCCACTGCCATTAAAAATCTACCTGCCGACATTATTAAAAACCTTCAGTTTATAGATGATTATGGCGATCAGGCCAAGCTTACCGGAATCAAAACAGGCGAGCCTGAAAAAATATTGAACCTGACTATTCAGGAAGATAAGAAAAAGGGATATTTTGCCCGCGCATCTGCCGGGTTGGGTAATGCCGATAGATACAACACCAGTTTAAGAGGAAATAGTTTGAAAGGCGAACGCCAGGTTTCCTTTGATGCAACTTCGGCCAATGCGAATATGCGTGGTGGCGGAGGTGATGGAGTTACCACAAGAAATGCGGCAGGCGTTAACTACAAAAACGAATTCAGCACTAAGCTTTCACTTGATGGTGGCTATAATTACAATAACGACCGAAACAATACCATCAGCACCACCTACACTCAGAACTTTTTGCAGGATGAAAACCAAAACCCAGTAAATCGTCTGGAAGATGCAAACAGCAATAACAAGAATAACAACTATAGTCATTGGCTGGGTGGCAATGTAGAGTATAAGATTGATACCATAAACTACCTCAAAATCTCTCCTAATTTTAATTATAGCATGGGTAACGGTAGTAGTGCAGGGGGATCTCTGATCACTCAGGATACGTTGTTCACACGCAGAGAAAGTACCAGCTCCAATTATACCAACAATCTCAGCACCAGAACCAACATCTTTTTCAACCATAAATTTCCTAAAAAAGGGCGTAACCTTAGCTTTTGGAGTAATATCAATTATACAAATAATGCAAATGATCGCGATAGCTACAACCAATACATCAATACCCAAGGGAGCAAAAAAGATTCTGTAGTGCAGAACCAACTGAACAATCAGCTGAGTCGAAATTTCGGACTTAATGCAGGAGCATCCTACATGGAACCACTCTGGAAACAGACTTTCATCGAGTTTAACTATAGCTGGAACCGTTCCTCAACCAATAATTCCAGAGAAGCTTATGATATAGCCAATGGTAATGAAGTACTCAATCCACAACTCAGTAATGTTTATGATTTCCAGTTTACCACAAACAAAGTTGGCTTAAATTACCGCTACATTGGCGAAAAACTAAACTACACGGTAGGTGTAAATGCACAACCGGCAGTGTTAAGCGGACAGAATTTAAGTAGAGATATCACTACAGTTAACAAGACTTTTAATATCATCCCATCGGGGAGATTCTCTTACAAATTTACCAATCAACAGTCGCTGGATATCAACTATTGGGGGCGTAATAATCAACCCGGTTTTCTTCAGTTACAGCCCATTTCCGATAATTCAAACCTTCAGAATATTGTTACCGGAAATCCAAATCTGAAACCTGAGTTTATCCACAGTATTAATGCACACTACAAACAAGCCGACTGGAATGCGGGCAAGGTAATTTTAGCGAATTTTAAATATGAGCGTACTGAAGATCGCATTGTAACTACTAAAAATCGCGTTGCCGGCACAGTGAATCAATTAACCAGTTATATCAATACCGACGGATTTTATAGTTTGCAAGGCGATTACAATATCAGTAAACCCCTTTCAGCGGAAAGAAAATTCACCATTGGCTATTCTGGCTCCGGACAGTTGAACAACAATATTTCTTTCACTGACGATAATAAAATTGCCGCTAAAAATGTGGCCTGGCGTCAGGAGCTCGAATTTAGAGTAGATTTAAAGGACATTGCCAATTTCGAAATCGAGACCTCTTATTCCCAAAATTTAACCAGCTATTCTAGTGATGCCTTCACAGATAGACAATCTAACCGCTTTGAATATGGCATTGAGGGTCGAAACTATTTCTTTAAAGACCTTAGTTTGGGTTACGATTTCAGCAAACAGATCAATTCTGGTTTCGATAATGGATCCGTACGAAACCCTACCCTGCTTCGCCTATCTATGGAATATAAGTTTATGAAAAATGACATGGCGGCTATCCGGATAGAAGGCTTTGATCTTTTTGATCAGAACTCGGGTATTTCCCGCGATGTTTTCGACAACGTAATTGTAGATCGGCAGGTGAATAGATTGGGCAGATATTTTATGCTTTCGCTGATTTATAGAGTTCGCCAATTTGGTGGGTAATGTTTAAGTCCTGAGTCTGGAGTCGTTAGTTTGGAGTCTTGGGTGCATATGCATCGCAGAAGCCTAATTTAATTCGGTGTCTAACTCCCCTACTTTTCAAGGAGGGGGTGCGGGTGGCTGCGTAGTGTCGGGGGTGGTTAGTTTCTTTGTGAAACTCTCTGTTTGTGGCTAAAAGGAAAGGCCTTTCCATCTTACATCACACCATCTTACATTCAGTTTTGAATAGCGAGCGTCACTCCATCTTACATTTTACTCCCAAGTTTGTCTTCAAATATCCCCTGTTCGTCGATTAACTTCCTTGGCTGGTATAATGCTGGGTTTTCTGCTGAAACGTTTCGTTCCTGTCGCCGTCTTATTATCAGAACATTCAAAAAATATTATAAAAAAATTTAAACCATAAGATTATGAAAACTTTATTCAAAACATTATTCGCTTCTTCTTTAGCTTTAGTATTATCAACTTCAGCAGTTTTATCAGCTAACGCAACAGAAATAGTTAATCCAGTTAAAGCAGAAAAAAAATTAGCCTTTAAACGAATTAAAGTTAAAGGTAATGTAGAGGTAACTATTATCCAGGGAAGCCAAACAGGTATCAGCTATGCTGATGAAAACAGTGGCCTTGTTAAAGTTACCCAACTGGGCGATGGCTTGGAAATCGCTTCAACTGACGATCAAACTGCAAAAATCACGGTTTATGTAAATGATCTATATAGAATTCACGCCATGGATAATGCAAAAGTAAAAACCCAGGGACAACTTAAATCGCAGTTTTTTCAGGTATTCTTAAGCGGTAATGCTTCATTAGATTTAAATTCACGTTCTGAAGGTTTATATACCGTAATTGAAGATAAAGCTGACTTAAACTTAAAAGGATCTACCGACGAACACACTTTGGTTATGGGGAAACAACAAACGCTTACCATGGATAAATTCAGCGCCTTAAAAACCAACACGAGTAATTCATTAGAGAACGGTCTAGCCTGGTTAAGCAAATAATCAGCAAGCTAACTTACTGCAGGCGGTCTATTTATAGATCGCCTTTTTTGCATTAAAAATTTCTTTAAATCGAGTTCTGCAATTAGTGTGGCTATAAATATGATGCTGCCGCCCAATAACAATCTGGCTGAAATACTTTCGCCTAAAATAAAGTAAGCAGCAACAGCTCCAAAAACAGGCTCAAATAGATAAATGATAGCTACCCTTTCTGCACTGATATACCTTTGTGAGATGTTGGAGATGGTATACATGTAAGCCGTAGAAAACAATGCACAGAATACAATGCCTCCCCAAAAATATTGGTTTTGAGGTATAACGTTAAACTTTCCTTTAGCCAGTACCAATAAAAAGGTAAGTGCTGCACAGGTAGCAAACATGGGTACGATAGTGGGTACCAGGTTTCGCACTGCCGAGCATTCTTCTACCCTAATGAGGTATATCGCAAAGCAAAAAGCACCAACTATGGTGTAAAGATCGCCAATACCAATGCTAAAATTATCCTTGATCGAGATTACAAAAAGTCCGATGAGGGCAGTAACAGCCGCTAACCATATTTTTAATGGTGCAGATTTACGATAAATCAGCAGTTTTAGAACGGGAATTATCACAACAGTAATTCCGGCAACAAAAGAACATTGAGAGGCAGAAGTATGTGTAATGCCTAAGGTTTGGAGATAAATTCCGGCAACTAAGGGAATAGCCAGCCTCATCCCCATTTTTACTGCGGCCAGCTCTACCCTGCGCACGTGTTTCCAAAATACAGCAGATAGCACAATTGTTGCCAGCAGAAAGCGAAAGAATAGAAAGAGTGATGACTGGTTTGGACCAATAGCCAATTTAGTTACGGAGAAAGAGATACCCCAAAAGGCAGTACCCAATACCAGTAAAATAAGGAATAAGTTTTTTTTCTCCATAGTGATTAAAAGTTTTCGCTACGCTATATTGAGGACTTTTTTCATCAGGATATCAGTTTGCTCATCGGCTCCCAGTTGAAAGGCGTGCGAGCCAAATGCGGCAAAACCATTCTTCCTGTAAAAATTAATTGCCCGTTGATTTTCTTCCCAAACCCCTAACCATACATAATCAGCCTTAAATTCACTTGCCACCTGAATGGCCTTATTATAAAGTAACTGTCCAACCTGCTGACCATGAAAATCCTTCAATACATATATCCGCTCTATTTCTAAGGTGTTACCTTCCAGCTTTTCTGTTTGCGCATCCCGAAAATTAACTTTTAAATAGCCAATGTCTTTACCATCCGCCACCGCAAAATAAAACTGTGAACCGGGGTTCCTGAGTTCGCTCATAAGTTTATTGATAGAAAAACTTTCCACGAGATATTGATTCATATCTTCCGGAGTATTGAGGTCCGAAAAAGTTTCAGAAAAGGTTGCTCTGCCAATATGATGAAGTCGGGATACATCCGCTGTTTTTACCTGCTCAATAGTAATATTTGCCATGCACAAATGTAGCCGCTATACAAATGCGAAAAAATGCTATTTATTCATCTATTAATGCTTAAATTGCATTAATGGATTTACAACGCATCAGGTATTTTTTGGCTTTAGCCCAGGAACTTCACTATTGGAATACGGCTGGAAAAATGAACATTACCCAATCGGCATTAAGTCGTCAGATTCAGGCGCTTGAAAGTGAATTGGGCATTCGCTTATTTGAGCGCAATAAACGGAATGTAAAACTTACTCCTGCAGGAAAATTTCTGAAGGATAAATGGGCCGTTGAACTGAATGAACTGGAATTTATCCATCAATTTGCCAAACAGATACACCTGGGTGAAAGTGGAACCATTACGATTGCGCATCCAGATTCTGTTTCAGCCTCATTAATACCGGATATACTGTCCCGGATCTCTGTTGCCTTTCCTAAGTTGCAGATTGAGCTGGTACAGGTATTTTATGAAAATCAACTGGAGTTTCTTAAAAATTATAAGATTGATTTAGCCATTACCAGGGATATTAATAGTGCGATTGGGATTAAGTCGGTTAAAATCTATTCTGATTATCTGGCTTTAGTAGTACCCGAAGATCATCCTTATTCTAAAATTGAGGATTTATCCAAAGCAAGTCTGGAACAGCAAAAGTTCATTTTACCAACCCGCGATGAGGGAAGCAGTTACAGCGAGATTATCCAAAAAATGTTCCGATCTTATGATGTTGTACCTGATGTTTATCTCCACTCTGAATTTGGATCGACGATTATTGCCCTGGTTAGAAAGGGGCTCGGAGTGGCCATACTGCCCGATTCTTACTTACACCATCAAAGCCCTGGTTTAAAATTTATCAGGCTTCCTTTCAAAACAGATCTTTTCATCAACTGGAGAGCCGACGATCATCATCCTGTATTGTCTAATGTGTTACAACTTATTTTGGATGAAAAGGGATTTATTCTTTAGAATCGTAGTGATACGCTATCATTGATGGGTTACGTGTTGCGGGTTGTGTGTTGTGAGTCTGGGTGTATAATCTCTCTGATAAGTCGTAGCGAGACGCTATCAATGCTATTAAGTTAAGGACTTTTGGAGCTTTTTTCGATAATTTTCCGTATATTTATGTACAATCATTAAAAAATACATGAGTATAATTTCCAG
>NZ_FOGG01000028.1 GCF_900111155.1 Pedobacter rhizosphaerae
ACTTAAGTGCAATAGATATTACCCTGTTATACAAAAGCAGATGGGATATTGAAGTCTTTTTCAAATTCCTCAAACAGGAATTAAATTTCAGCCATCTAATAAACAGAAGTGAAAATGGCATCATGGTAGTACTTTACACTACCATGATTGCCGCAACACTCCTATTAACCTATAAAGAAATTAATGGGCTGAAAGGATATAAAATAATGAAACAACACTTCTTGAATGAGCTGGAAAAATTATTGATGAAAGATATTGTGGCCTTATGTGGTGGTGATCCTAATAAAGTAGATTTATTACTTAAAATTCCCCCAAAGTGATCTTCCGAACACTTATGGTCAAACCACAAGCAAGGGTAAATTCCGTTCGGCATGTTTAAGCTATTATTTATGGTACATCTGGTTATTCTATTTAATTAAAGTTAATGAAACTTAGTGGTTAACAATATGATTTAAGGGCTTATTTATTAATTTACTTATTTTAGACCACCTAAAAAACAGAAATACAACAATGCAAAGAATCAATTTTCAGCCATGCGATTTAAGAATCCTGAACAAAGTGAAGATAATCGCAGTGGCAGCTTTAATATTAATAGCGGGCTGCAATGCAGACAGTAACAAAGCTACAGTGATTCAAAAAGTTGATTCAGTGGCGCTAAAGATCGATTCCAACCCTCCACCTGAAGTTCAGCAAACAGACACTCCCAAGAAAATCCTGCCATCTCCTCCAGCAATTAATGAGGAAGCGATACAAAAGGCTGTTATTTCTAAAACAGATAGTAGTTTCCAGGTATATAATAACATTCGTGCCGACTATCGAATTATAGGATATCAATCGCCTGATACCAATTCGCGAAAAATGGTCCTTTTCTCTGTTTTTACCTCAGATGTACAGGATAATCCCAGTGATTGCCCATACGGTTCCTATTATGGATCGCCCAACAGGGAAGAGTTAGCAATTAAATACATAGGTGATCAGGGAGCTTTTGTTAAGGCCTCGATCAATAAGGAAAGCGGCAAAAGCACTATCATTTATTTCCTGAGAAAATGGGTGGAGTTTGAGTAAATCGTAAAGACGATGAGCCAACCCGTCATTTTGGCTACAACAATCTGCAATATGGCAACGTAGCAGTTTCCAAATCACCTCAACTTTGTGTTGTACAAAAGAAGAACAACATGAAAACAATTTTTATTACAGGAGCTTCAACTGGATTAGGTAAAGCTACCGCCAAATTATTTCAACAAAACGGATGGAAAGTAATTGCTACCATGCGTCAACCTGAGCAGGCTACTGAATTGGCTGACCTGGAAAATATAACTGTATTGCCATTAGACGTTACCAACCTGGAACAAATTAACCATACCGTTCAACTCGCCATTCAACTGGGGGTAGACGTTGTATTTAACAATGCAGGTTACGGTTTAGTGGGCGCCATGGAGGCCATTAGCGACGAGCAATTGCAGAAACAGATCAACACCAATTTACTGGGGGTACTAAGAGTAAGTCAGGCATTCATTCCTTATTTCAGAAAAAGAAACAGTGGCATGTTCATTACCACCACTTCAATGGGAGGGTTGTTCACTCTTCCTTTGGGATCGGTTTATCACGCTACAAAATTTGCGTTAGAAGGTTGGAGTGAAAGCCTTTCTTATGAAATGGCCTTATTTAATGTAAGCGTAAAAACAGTTGCGCCAGGTGGAATTGCTACCGATTTCGCCGGCCGTTCAATCGATAAACCTTCACATCCAGTATATGATGAGGTAGATCGCAAACTTTGGGCATTATTTGATTTTGATAGTTTTTCCACCGCAGAGCAAATCGCTAGCGTGGTTTATGAGGCGGCAACAGATGGAAAGAATCAGGTGCGCTATGTAGCTGGAAATGATGCTAATACGCTTTATGCGAGATATCGTGAAATTGGTAATGAGGAATTTAGAAAAGAGATTTCCAAAACCATTTTAGGTATTTAATTCTGTAAATTAGCGCTATGAAAAAGGCTCCTGTTGCTCCATATAAAATAGATTCAATTAGTGGCTTGCATCGCCTCCTGGAGCTGTCAAGTCCCTCACATCCATTAATTAGCCTTATTGACAATACAAAAATCGCAGTGGAGATGGGACAACTTCCAGAAACATTTCTTTTGAGCTTTTATAAAATATCTTACAAAAAACTGCTCAAAGGAAGGATGGGTTACGGACAGGGGTATTATGATTATGATGAAGGTGGACTGGTATTTACCGCACCTCATCAAATTATTTCTATAGCGGCTGATGCCGAATTTTATGGTGTAACCTTGCTTATTCATCCCGATTTTATCCGAAATTACAGCTTGGCAACAAGTATTAAAAATTATGGCTTCTTCAATTACGAAGCGAATGAGGCGTTACATCTATCAGAAAAAGAACGCAGCACCATTCAGGAAGTGCTGGGCCATATCAGCAGGGAACTTCAAAATCCGATAGATGATTTTAGCCAGGATGTACTGATTTCGTATCTGGAAGTGCTGCTCAATTACAGCAATCGTTTTTATAAAAGACAATTTATAACCAGGAAAGCCGTCAATCACGACTTGCTTGCTAAAATGGAACATCTTTTAAACGAATATTTCGAGCCGGAGAATGCGCTGAATAAAGGTTTACCAACCGTTGAGTTTTTAGCGGAAAAACTAAATCTTTCTCCACGCTATTTAAGCGACATGCTTCGTTCACTTACCGGGCAAAACGCCCAACAGCACATACACGAAAAATTGATTGAACGCGCAAAGGAGAGGCTCTCTACCACAAGATTGACGGTGAGTGAAATCGCCTATGAACTGGGATTTGAACATCCTCAATCTTTTAGTAAGTTGTTTAAAATCAAAACTAAACAATCTCCTGTCGACTTCAGACAGTCTTTTAATTAAAAGCAGGAAGATCAGTAAAAGAAAAAGGTTTATCGCCCTGTGTATATGGGCTAATAAACCTTTTGTTTTGATCAATTCGGATGCGTCTTTATGATTTAAATCATTGCTTTAGAAATATCTGTAAGCATTTCACATTCTTATTTTACCAGCGTGAGAATAGGCTTGCCCTTCTCCACAATATAGGTCGCCAATTCTACAGCCTTATTATTTCCTACATTTTTAGCAGAATGGGCTTTTCCTGCAGGAATAAATAGTACCTCCCCGGCTTTCAGGATCACCGGTTTCTGTCCCTCTACTTCGTACTGTAACGTACCCGCCAGTACGTAGATAACTTCTTCACCCGGATGGTTATGTTTACCAAAAGCACTACCTTTTTCAAAACTGATGGTAGCTTGCACCGCTTCATGACCAGGAACACTAATATCATGTCGTTGAAGATCTGTCCGTTTTACACCGGTCTGTGCAAAGGCACTATCTGGAGTCAAGAACAAGCTAACTCCTGTTATGGTGATTGCTGCAATTAGCAGTTTTTTTATATTTTTCATCTTGTTTATAGTTATATAAAATTTGCCATTAAAGGATAATGGTTTCTACATTGATATTGCCTTTAGTAGCTTTTGAATATGGACAAGTGGTGTGGGCAATTTCTGCAATCTGTTTAGCTGTTTCCTTGTCAATTCCTGGCAAACTAATGCTTAATCGAGCTTGTAATGAATATTGACCGTCAAGAAGACATAAATCAATTTCCGCATTTACACTTGCGTCAACGGGTAATTTTAATTTTAGTCCGGCGGCAGCAAATCCCATTGCACCGATAAAGCAAGCAGACCATCCTGCGGCGAATAATTGTTCAGGATTTGTGCCAGGACCGTTTGCGCCCGGAGAGGTTAATTTGATGTCTAACCGTCCATCAGTACTTTTTGAAGTGCCCTCACGACCACCTGTAGTTACTGTTTTTCCAGTGTATAATACTTTTGCTGTTTGAGAATTGTTTGTAGTTTCCATTGTTTTGATTTTATGTTTATTGTTCTTATTTCTAGATCAAAATTACCTTCAATAAGCTTTCAAAACCATTGGAAATTGGCCGAACTGGACAATGTGGCTGGGGAAGTAGACAATTGAGCCCATGGTCCGTGACCCACGGACCAGCATAAAGGTTAGTAACCCACGGACCAGCTAAAAGGTTAGTGACCCACGGACCAATACAAGGTCTTAGCAAGGCGCTGGCAATGCTGTTAACTTAAGCTAAATGCTGTGTGAGCTTCCAATATGAAATCGGCCCAAGTACTTGAAGGCCTTCTTAATAAGTCGAAAACTAAAATAGATTACCCTTCGACAACTTGTCCCGATTTTACATCGGGAGGCAAGGATGACAATCCATTTTAGTTTTCTCCATAAGTTAATAGCATTGGAGACGCTAATACCAGATTGAGGCGCTACACATTCCTCAACATTTCAAAATGTGCATTCGTGTCAGTAATCAACGCCTTCATCAGCGTTGCGGCTTTTTTGTGTTTAAGGATAGGGGCGATTTGTCCACCCCAGAATAAAATCATATCCCATTTTTCCTGTTCAATTGCAGCCAGCCTTAAATTCGACATAAAATGAGATTGCAAGGGGAATGGCAAAAAGTCCCGGTCATCTCTCAGCAGATCTTGCGCCACTCGACTGGTAATTCCCCTTCCTAATCTCCCTGTAAATGCTCGAGATAGAGTGGTATATTTTGAAGCGTCTGAAAAAACATTTCTTTATGTATTTTAGTCGCATTCGATTCATCAGTAGCGAGAAAAGCTGTTCCCAGCTGTACGGCATCAGCCCCTAGAGTCAATGCAGCAGCTACACCTCTTCCGTTAGCAATTCCACCGGCTGCAATAACAGGGGTTTTTACCTTTTCTTTAATCAATTGAAGCAGAACAAAAGTTCCAGTAGTGGAAGCTTCAGCACTGGTTAAGAAGGAGGGGCGATGGCCACCAGCCTCAAAGCCAGAAGCTATTATCAAATCAACACCGACTGATTCCAGTACTAAAGCCTCATCTAATGTGGTAGCAGCACCAATGGTTTTAATGCCCAATCGACGACACTGCTCTAATATATCGTCAGATGGTGCACCAAACATAAAACTAAATACGGGTGGTTTGCGGTCAAGTATAACTTCTACCTGATTTTCAAACCTCGTTTGAAAAGGAGCAGGCTTTGCTGGTAGCGTTATTCCCAACTCATCAAAATAAGGCTTGAATAAATCTTGAGCTTTCTTAAATTGTTCATCGGAAACAGTACCATTAATGGCATCAGTATCTGAAACCCAAAGATTAATATTGTATGGCTTATCCGTAGCAGCTCTGATTTGTTTATCTACTTCCACAATTTCCTGCGGACTTAAAGTATAAGCCCCATAACCACCTAAGCCACCTGCATTTGAAACCGTTGCAACCAGGTCAACAGAAGATAAGTTTCCGCCAAACGGCCCTTGTAGAATCGGATAATCAATATCCAATAATTCTGATGCTTTAGTTTGATACCACATCTTGATACACTTAAATTATTTCTATAGGTCATCATTTAACTCATGATGAACCGATAATTACTTATTTTATGGAAAGATAAGAATTCATTGCGATGAAGATCATACCTTCTACTGCGATAATTAATTCAAATGGTGACCAGCATCCATACCGCCATCCACATTGATAATAGCACCACTGATAAAATTGCTTTTAGCTACAGTGTAGGCCATCTCCGCTACATCTTCCACTTCCCCTACGCGATTTAACAAGTGGATTCCAGCACTCTGATCTGCTTCTTCACCATGCATAGGTGTGCGGATTACCCCAGGAGCAATGGTATTTACCCGGATGTTATCTTTACCAAACTCAGCTGCTAATTGCAAAGTAAGGGCGTGTATTGCACCCTTAGAAGAAATAGGAGCAGTTGAAGGAGCGCCACCCAGTGCATGATAAACCAAAGGCGTTCCGATATTGATTACTACACCACCTTTTTGTTTTAGCATTTGCGGCAAAATAGCTTGCGTAGTGAAATAAGTTCCTTTCAAATTGGTATTTAAAAAACGATCTAAATAAGCTTCGTCTACTTCCAAAAATGGCTTGGTTTCATAAATACCTGCATTATTGATGAGCACATCTACAGCACCAAATCTATCTAAAGCAGTTTTTAATAAAGCTTCGCCAGTACTTTTAGCTTGCACGTTACCTGCTACCATCGCTAAATTTTCTCCCGCACCAAGTTCCTGATATACTTCTTCCAGTTTACTGGCAGTTGAAGAATTAATAATTACGTTATCTCCGTGATTTAAAAAATGACGGGCTATTCCTTTACCAATACCTGATGAGGCACCGGTTACTATTATGGTTTGTGTTTTCATGTTGTTTTCTGTTTATAAAACCACCACATGCTATTTGTATGTTTTTGAGCAAATGGTGGATCTAGATTATTTTTTATCTGCTGTAATTCCCTTTGCTCTTAGTTCGGATACTTGTTCTCCGGCAAAACCCCAGTCATCAAGATCATATTCTTTAATCAGCACATGTGTTAGCTGAGGGTTTTTATTCAATACATCAGAAATTAAATCTGTTACCCCCTTAATAAGGGCTTGTTTTTGCTCTTTAGTAACGCCTTCACGGGTTACTTCAATTTTTACTACTGGCATAACTATAATTTTTTAAGCTAATGCATGTGTTTAAGCAGCTTTAGCAGTAATACTTACATTTAACTCAAACTCATTGTAAATTAAGGTGTCACCCAAATTCTGAAAGAAGTTTCCGGAGCGGAATTTCATACCATATTTAGTACGGTCTACCACCAATTTGCCGGAAGCAGTTAAGGTATCGCCCGAAACGTTAACATTAACGTCGAAGCTGATAGGATGGGATATACCTTTGATGGTTAAGTTAGCCTCAATATGATCTCCATTAACAGCGATAATCGAAAGATTGGCTTCCTGGTAGTCTTGAGTAGAGAAGAAGTCATCTGAAACGAGGTGACCTAAGAATTGTGCATTGGTATCAGGATCTGTGATATCTAATATTTTAATTGAAGTGGTATCTACAATAATCTCACCATCAGTTACCTGGCCATTAGTTAATGTTACTTCACCGCCTTTGATGCCGATAGTGCCATTATGTGCTCCAGTTACTTTTTTTCCGATCCAGTCAATATGACTTTGCGTATTGACAATCTCAAATTTTTGATTTTCCATTTTGATTTGTGTTTTAATTACACCTCAAAAGTCGGCAGGAAAAGCGGGTTGATCGCGTGACCTACATCACATTCAAAAAATCGGCTATCATTAAGTGATCTACATCACCAATCAGGTATGGTAAAGTCGGCTAAGTGTTTCGCGGGAAACACCTAAATAAGCCGCAATGAGGTTTTTAGGCACAATATTATAAAGCTCTGGATACAATGTCAATAATTCTTCGTAACGGAACTTCACATTATTATTCATGAAGGAGAGGAGCCTCTTTTGCGCAGCAACATAACCTTTATTGGTTCTCCAACGGAAGAAATATTCAACAGCATGAATCTCCTTGCACAATTTCTCTCTATCAGCATTGCTGATACAAAGTATTTCTGAATCGGTAATACAATCTAATGTAGTAGTAGCTTTGGTACGATTGTACAAGGCATTAAAATCAGAAGCCCACCAGGTAGGCATCGCAAACTGAAGTATAAACATCTTAAGTTCGTCATTGATATAAAAGGATTTTAAGCAACCGGAAATGACAAAATATTCGCAATCCACCATGCTGCCTTCAGAAATGATTACCTGACCTTTCTTGAAAGTTTGAATTTTAAAATGCGAATAAATATATTCAAACTGTTCGTCAGTGAGCTCAACAATTTTGGCGATATAGGCTTTTAAAGTTTCCTTTGCTTTCATGCAGACAATTATATCATATAAAATTAGTATTTAAATCAGGAAAATATTGCGCCAGGATAAAAATGTATTGGCACTGACTAAATAAACCCGCATCAAAACAGATATTTCAATACTTTTATTCAATTCCTTGTTCATCGGCTTTTCATTTCTTCCCCCTTACAAATTTTGGTGTACAGCTATGATTTACACCCTATAATCTTGGGAATATTACCCTATAGAAAAACGCTATGCGATTAATTTTGAGCTAATAACCAACCAATTATCAATTATGAAAGTATTAGTAACAAAAACTTTGATCATCTGTATATCAGGCATTGCAAGCTTATTGGGCATTAGCTGTATAGCTGGTGAAGATCGGGTAGATTTAAAATCAAATGGGAAGCCTCAGCCTCAATTTCGAAACCTATTGTGGGATGGGGCAGCATCTAAAGGAACAGATGCATTTAAGCAGGTACAGTTTCAAGACAATGGTGGAAAGTATAATTCTACTAATGGTTCGTTTATAAAGGCCGTTGACGATGCCACGGAAGGAACGGTATGGCAATTCCATAAGAATGCGCTCGATAAAAGATGCGAAGCCTTAGGAGCTAAGGGAATTACCCCAGCATTGGGACAGACCTATTTTATAGGGTTTCGCTTTAAACTCCCAGAAACTCCAAAATCGGGACAGCCCGGAGGCTCTTTTACGCTAATGCAGTGGAAGACTTCCGGTACACCTAACACACAGAACTATCCCTTTTTATTGGTATACAATAGTGGAAGAATTAAATTAGAATTTTATCCCGACTTAACCTCACCAAATATTTTATTGTTCGCAGAAAAGGTAAGTCCGAATCAATGGTACAGTATTGTAATTAAAGTTACAGCAGGAAATACAACAAACACAGGAAATATGCAGGTTTGGTGGGGAGATGATGCCAGTCCAGAAACTTTACAAACTGGGGGTGATAATTACGCCGGAAAAACATTTGACGGAACTTCTATTGATCCCAAATGGGGTTATTATCGCGATTCTGGGAAAGATGGAGATGTTTTCATTTCCAGATTAAAGATTGGTAATACCTGGAATGATGTTAAACCTTATTAAGGTACGGAAAGAGAATACAAAAAAAGCACAGTTGATGATTCAACTGTGCTTTTTCCACTCTTAAATTAAAGCTTAAGCCTGTAAATCAGTCATTACTGTCTTTATTTTATCGGCCAATTGCTCATTCACGGTTGCAAAGTCTTTACGATCTGCCAGTGGAGCATTTACACTGCAATAAAATTTAATTTTAGGCTCTGTACCACTCGGACGGGCAGAAACAATACTTCCATCTTCGGTGATAAACTGTAAAACATCCGATTTAGGATAATCTAATTTCGAAACTTTTCCAGTAGCCAGATCAGTCTCCTGACCTAACTCATAATCTTTAAGCACAGAAACTTTAGAACCACCTAAGCTGGCAGGAGGGTTATTTCTAAACTTTTCCATCATGGCTTTAATCTCTTCAGCTCCTGCCTTACCTTTTTTGGTTAATGAAACTAAATCTTCTTTGTACAAGCCATACTCCACATACATATCCAATAGCGCATTGTACAAGCTGTTGCCCTTATCTTTATAGTATGCTGTCATTTCAGCAATAAAAGCCGCCGAAACAACGGCATCCTTATCGCGAACTAAATCCCCAATCAGGTATCCATAGCTTTCTTCGCCGCCACCAATAAAGTATTTCTTACCTTCTAATTCTGTCATTAACTGCCCGATGTACTTAAATCCGGTTAGGGTATTGTAGTAAGTAACATCTTTCTTTTTGGCAATTTCTTCAATTAAATTAGAGGTTACAATAGTTTTTACAATAAACTGATTTCCATCTAGTTTACCCTTTTCCTGCCAGGCACTTAACAAATAGTTGATGAGTAAACAACCTGTTTGGTTACCATTTAAAAGTACCCATTCATCGTTATTGTCTTTTACCGCAATCCCCACACGGTCGGCATCCGGGTCCGTAGCCAAAACTAAATCAGCATCAATTTCCTTTGCTTTATTCATCGCCAGGGTTAATGCTTCTTTCTCTTCCGGATTTGGATAAACAACTGTTGGGAAATTTCCATCAGGCTTACTTTGTTCTTCTACTAAAGTAACATTGGTAAAACCAAACTGAGCCAAAGCTTTAGGCACTAAAGTAATCCCTGTACCGTGAATAGGAGAAAAAACAATCTTTAAATCATGCTGGCGCTTAATCGCATCCGGAGAGATAGAAAGTGCAGTAATGCCATCTAAATAAAGTTGATCTACTTCTTCACCAATCAATTCAATGTTAGCGTCTACACGGTCAAACTTAACCTCATCTATGCTTTTAATCTTATTTACTTCATCAATTACCAATTTATCATCTGGCGAAGTAAACTGCCCACCATCTGCACCATAAGCCTTATATCCATTATATTCTTTAGGATTATGTGAGGCGGTTAGCATTACACCACTTTTACAACCGAAATGACGTACGGCAAATGAAAGTTCAGGAGTAGGTCTTAAAGCTGAAAAGAAGTAAACATGAATACCATTTGCAGAAAAAACATCGGCAGTAATTTTGGCAAAATAATCCGAATTGTTTCGGCTATCATGCGCTATGACTACCTTAATTTTTTCGTTTGGATATTTATTGTTCAGGTAATTGGCCAAACCCTGTGTAGCCGTGCCAATGGTATATTTGTTTATACGGTTTGAGCCAGCGCCCATAATACCACGTAAACCGCCGGTACCAAACTCTAAACTTTTATAAAACGAGTCTGTAAGTTCTGTTGTTGCCTCTTTATCTACAAGCGCCTGTATTTCGGCCTTGGTATTTTCATCATAATTTCCGCTTAGCCATTGGTTAATTGTGGCTTGTGTAGATTCATCAATTCCTTGCATTGAGCTATATTTTAAATTTAATATCTGGTGTTGAACAATTTTTTTTGGAAGATGTTTGGCTAGAATTTTTAATTTTATAACCAATCCAAATTTTATTTTGTTGAGGGTGTTGCTTTTAAGTTGCTTTTGCTTAATTTCACGCCCCGATACAATTATAAAGAAAATTACATATTCCAGTACAAAAATGAAAATATTAAAATTTGGGGGTACCTCTGTAGGTAGTCCCGAACGCATGACCAAGTTGTTGGATATTATAAATCCAAATGAAGAGCAGATTGTAGTTTTATCAGCAGTGTCTGGTACAACCAATAGTTTAGTAGAAATTGCAAACAACTTTTTGGCTGGAGATAAGAAGAAGGGAAGCGAGTGCGTCGAAAATCTGTATCAAAAATATAAAGCTTTTGTTATTGAGTTATTGCCTGAGGCAGAATTCCAGGAGCAGGGAAATGAAGTGATCGATTATCACTTTAAGTTCCTCGCAGGATTTGCAAACGATATTTTCACACCAATAGAGGAGAAGATCGTTTTAGCACAAGGCGAATTGCTATCTACAACTTTATACCACATTTATCTAAAATCTATCAATGTACCTTCGGTATTATTGCCTGCTTTAGATTTCATGAAAACGGATGAAGATAACGAGCCAGATGTTCCTTTTACCACGAAACACTTAACCCCGCTGTTAGAGCAACATAAGGACAATAAATTATTTATCACGCAAGGTTATATCTGTCGCAATAGCTTCGGCGAAGTAGATAACCTTCGTCGTGGTGGAAGTGATTATACCGCATCTTTATTGGGAGCTGCTATTTTAGCTGAAGAAGTTCAGATCTGGACAGATATTGATGGTATGCACAATAACGATCCCAGAATTGTTAAGGGCACAAAACCTATTGCACAATTATCATTTGATGAAGCTGCAGAGTTGGCTTATTTCGGTGCTAAAATCTTGCATCCTCAATCTGTATTTCCTGCGCAGAAATATAAAATTCCTGTTCGTTTGTTAAATACCATGGAGCCAAGTGCTGCAGGAACTTTAATTACTTACGACAGTGAAAAAGGGAAAATTAAATCCATTGCAGCAAAGGATGGCATTACGGCAATAAGAATTCAATCGAGCCGAATGTTATTGGCATATGGCTTTTTAAGAAGGGTTTTTGAAGTTTTTGAACGCTATAAAACGCCTATCGACATGATTACTACTTCTGAAGTAGCCGTATCGCTAACCATTGATGATACCTCACACTTAGCAGAAATAAAAACAGAACTGGAAACTTTTGGTTCGGTGGTAATCGACGAAAATCATACTATTGTTTGTGTTGTAGGTGATTTCGGAGCTGATAAGCATGGTTTTGCCAGTCGCGTTTTCGAATCCTTAAAGCACATTCCAATCCGAATGATTTCTTATGGTGGAAGCAATTACAATGTTTCCTTATTAATTCAGGGAGAGTACAAAACGGAAGCCTTAAGAAGCCTACACAGCAGATTATTTGAATAATAGCCAGTAAGTAATTAAAATAACAATAAAGCCGATAAGCAGATGCACACGCAGAAAGTTTATCGGCAACATTCCGTTTTTATGTTTTCTATAAGAGTTATAAAGCCCTAATGAAATGATAAAAAGGACAAATAGGGCAGCAGCTATAACCATTTTTTCAGCGATAGGAAAAAGATAAAAATTAAGAGTAGTACAATAGAAAACCGGATTTTGCCATTGTATTGTTTTTGCGTTATCCTTCCGTGCTTTAAATCGAGATAGTTGCCTATATAAATTAGCCCAAAGAATAAAATTAAAATTATAATAAGGAATCTGAACATGTTCGCCGATAAAGATATATCAAAGTTTAACAATATTGAAACGCCTTTTTACTATTACGACACAGATTTGCTTCAAAAAACATTGAGTAACTGTGCTGAAGCCGCTGCGAATTACCAATTTCATATCCACTATGCATTAAAGGCAAACTTTAATACTGTACTCCTAAATCAGATCAAAGCGGTTGGGTTTGGTGCTGACTGCGTAAGTGCTGGTGAAGTAAGAAGAGCAGTTGAAGTGGGATTTGATCACCAAAAAATTGTTTTTGCAGGGGTTGGTAAATCCGACAAAGAAATTAATGAGGCATTAGATTTGGATATTTTCTGCTTTAATGTAGAATCTATCCAGGAATTGGAAGTTTTAAACGAACTGGCGGCTAAAAAAGGCAAAACAGCACAGGTAGCCATTCGTATTAACCCTAACGTTGATGCACATACGCACCATAACATTACCACAGGCTTAGACGAAAACAAGTTTGGCATTAACTCATGGGATTTACCTGCATGTGCCGATACTTTGAAAGCCTCTGCGAATCTAAAATTCATTGGTATCCACTTTCACATTGGTTCTCAAATTACCAATTTAGACGTGTACAAAAATCTTTGTGTAAGGGTAAACGAATTTGCCACATGGTTTGAGGATAAAGGATTTACGCTTAAAGTTTTAAATGTTGGAGGTGGTTTAGGTATTGATTATTATAATCCTGACCATCAAATTCCTGATTTCGCTGCCTATTTCAAAATCTTTAATGATTTTTTAACCGTTAAACCAGGACAAGAAGTTCACTTTGAATTGGGTAGAGCTTTAGTTGGCCAATCTGCCGCTTTAATTACAAGAGTGCTCTATATCAAAAATGGTAAGAAGAAAAATTTCGTTGTATTAGATGCAGGTATGACTGAGTTGATGCGTCCGGCTTTATACCAGGCTTACCATAAAATAGAGAACCTAACTCGTGGAGCAGGAACTGCAGTTAAATACGATATTGTGGGGCCTATATGCGAAAGCACAGATTGTTTTGGCAAAGAAGTAGAACAACCTGAATCATTTAGAGGCGATGTTTTTGCTATCCGCAGTGCAGGCGCTTACGGAGAAGTGATGGCTTCAAAATATAACTTAAGAGATGCAATAAGATCTGTTTATAGCTCAGAAATATAGGATCGAATTCAATTTTACCAACAAGGTACTAAGACATGAAAAGATTATTTTTGATGTTTTGGTGCCTTTGTGGTTAATATACACTACTTCTTTTTTGAAGCCACAAGAACTACAATTCCAGCGAGGAGAATAACCCCACCTGCATAGGGCGGCCAATTTACCGATTTTTCTTTATCAGCTGAGATCTGTATTGGGCCAGCATCAACAACCTTTTCTCTTTTGGTGTAAGAAAATCCAGTCCAAACCAGCATGGCGATGCCAACTACGATTAATACTAGTCCTATTGTTCTGTTCATAATAGATTTTTCCTATCAGAACAACCAATTTTCCTAATGGTTTTAATTAAATGAATAACCCAAACTTATTTTTTGAGAAAAGTTTGATGTGGTACCTGTCTCTAAACCCAACGATATCCTCCTGATCAGTAAGTGATAGTTGAATATCCAGCCCACTGTATTAGCACCATCTTTGTTGCTTATCGATGATCCAAATCTAAAGCTGTTACTCAAACTGGGGCTTCCACCAATAAATAGCTTAAACGCATGCTTAATGTCGTGATTTCGGCGCGCACGCCATATAATTTCCGTAGATAAACCTGTTGTCCAGATAAAACTTCGGTCAGTTACAGCAACATAGGTTGGTATTTTTCCATTGAAAGTATTCCGCCTAAAATCGGTGTAAGGTCCATTTTCAAAACTAAAAGAATTTTGAAAGCTCAGATAGCGAAAGTCTGTATTACCATTTTCTGATGTATTATGTAAGCCTATAGAAAATTGCAACCCAGCACCTGCGTAGTTTTTCTTAAAATTATTGAGATATTGCTCACGATCTTCAGCAGTTTGTAGATCAGTACCACCTTCAGCCTTTCCTGCATAGCCAAACAAACCATACCCGATGTTGAAGTTTTTAAATGTGTGTGCAGCGGATAAATTGAGCATTCCCATTTCAAAAGCAATGCCTGGAGAACTTCCACCAGCAAAACTCCCGGTTATGCTCGTCAATGTATGAATACTATCGGCTACCATTGGCTTGGGCATATAGCCTATATTACTACCGGGAACGGCAGTGGTTAAAAAAGTACTGCAAGAACTTAGAACAGCTATCATGCAAATGCACAATACCTGTAGAAGCGTTATTTTTTTCATAATCTAGATTGGAGCGGTTGAGCGTTTATGGAGATGGGTGGGTTTTGTATCCCGCAGATTTAAAAGTTTTTCTGCGTAAATCAATAAAATCTGCGGGAAAACCTTTAGTTATTCATCAAAGAAATCAACCAGGCCACCTAAAAAATACTCTTCAATGCCTTCGGTAAAATCTTCATAATCTTCATCAGGAATATTGGTCTGTTTAAACTCCAGCGAAGTTCCCTTTCTATCTTCATGTAATTTAATGGTCACGATAGAAGGTTCGTTTTCTTCACCGAAGTACCACTGTTGCACGATCTTCTTTCCATATTCAAACTCCAGGTTCTTTCCGGTAATGTCACCATCCCAAAAGGAGAATTCAGTTTCCGGAGTTTCCTCAAACTCAACCTCTGCACCAGTCCACAGCTTGATACTGGTTTCTTTGGTTAATGCTAAATAAACTTCTTCAGGAGTAGCGGGGATGTAGGTGTATTTTTTAAAGTCTTTCATAATTTTCGCTTCGCGAACAGGATTATTGGATTACCAGGATTTTTGAAGATCAAGGCACTAATTTAACTTCATTATGTTAACAGAAAGTTAAGTTATGGCTTGTTAAGCCTGTTCTGTATTTATTTACTGTAGGGTTGTATATCTTTTTAAATTGTAAGCTTGTTGCGCCAAAATTAATTAATAATCCGATATCAAAATCAAAGGCAACAACAAAATTTTTTGCCTGAGCTAAAGGTGCATTTTCAAGATTAAAGCAAGCTTTAAGTTCAACAACAAGAATAACCTCTATCACAAAGTCGGCTCTGCGTTTTCCCAACCATTATTCCATCATAAAATATCTCTTGTTCAACTTCCCGTTTAAACTTGATGTTTGCCTATTCAATTCTATTGCTAAACAACGCTGATAAATCACCTCTGCAAGCCATTCCCTTAATCCTTAAATTATTTAAAAGCATTCAACCCGGTAACATCCATACCCGTAATTAACAAATGAATATCGTGCGTTCCTTCATAGGTAACTACCGATTCGAGGTTCATCATATGGCGCATAATGGAATACTCACCTGTAATTCCCATTCCTCCAAGCATTTGACGGGCATTCCTGGCAATATCCAGCGCAATTTCTACACTATTTCTTTTAGCCATAGAAATTTGCTCTGCAGAAGCTCTACCTTCACTTTTGAGTACCCCCAATCGCCAAACCAGTAGCTGCGCTTTCGTAATTTCGGTAACCATTTCGGCTAATTTCTTTTGTTGCAACTGAAAACCACCAATGGGTTTACCAAACTGAATGCGTTCTTTCGAGTAACGAAGTGCCGTATCATAGCAATCCATGGCAGCGCCTAATGCGCCCCAGGCTATTCCATAACGCGCTTGATTTAAACAGCCCAACGGACCTTTCAATCCGCTGATTTCAGGAAAAATATTTTCCTTAGGAATTTCAACATGATCAAATACCAGTTCGCCTGTTGCTGAAGCACGTAAACTCCATTTATTGTGGGTTTCAGGAGTAGAAAATCCTTTCATTCCTCTTTCCACCACCATTCCCCTGATTTTACCGGATTCATCTTTGGCCCATACCACCGCAATATCTGCAAATGGTGCGTTGCTGATCCACATTTTAGCACCATTCAATATATAATGGCTTCCGGCATCCTTAATATTGCTTACCATTCCTCCGGGATTAGAGCCGTGGTCGGGTTCTGTTAAACCGAAACAACCCATCCATTCGCCACTAGCCAGCTTCGGTAAATACTTTTTACGTTGTTCTTCAGTACCATAAGCATAGATAGGATACATTACTAACGATCCTTGTACAGAAGCTGTAGAGCGAATTCCTGAATCCCCGCGTTCAATTTCCTGCATCAAAATGCCATAAGCAGTGTAATCTAAGCCTGCGCCACCATATTCAACGGGGATTGTCGGGCCAAAAGCGCCGATCTCAGCCAAACCTTTGATCAGGTGTTTAGGAAACTCAGCTTTTTGAGCATAATCTTCAATTATAGGGGTAACTTCCTTTTTAACCCAATCTCTGGCAGTTGCCCTGATCAATTTATGTTCATCAGTTAACAACTCATCTAACAGGTAATAATCTGGTGCTTCGTAAAGATCTTTTTTTGCTGATTTGCTCATGGACTTAAAAAATTTGGTTAAGAAATGGCTTCCAATTCAAAGGTAACAATTTACCACAAGGGGCATGATATTCGGTAAGAAAAATTAATTTTGTACCATATCAATCACAAATGAGCCATTTCAAACAAACTGTAGCATTAAAAGAAGTAAAATGCTTCGCATTGCACGGTTATTACCCTGAAGAGCAACTTATAGGGAACCACTTTGTAATAGATTTAGAGACTGAGTTTACAGCCCTTGGCTTTGACGATGAGCTTAGTCAGACGGTTAATTATGAAGACCTGAATACGATAATCCTGGAAGAGATGAAGAACACACAAAAACTATTGGAAACGGTTCTAAAAAATATTATTTCTAAAGTTATTGAGCGTTATCCATTTGTAGAAAACATAAAGATCGGAATGAAGAAACTGAATCCACCTATGTTGGGGCAAATCAGCCATTCATTTGTTCAATTATATTATACATCAGCCAAATAAACCATGAATTTTACCAAAATAACGCCTGATATTTTACAGGAAATAAAAGATATACTGGGCGAAAGCAAAGTTTTCACCGATGCGGAGAGCTTGACGAACTACAGTCACGACGAAACGGAGGACTTACGTTTCCAGCCAGAAGTGGTGGTAAAACCTACAACAGCAGAAGAGATTTCAGCATTGCTTAAAATTTGTAATCAATATCATATCCCCGTAACACCAAGGGGCGGAGGTACTGGTTTAAGTGGTGCTGCCTTGCCTATTTATGGTGGTATTTCTTTATCCATGGAGAAATTTAAGTCTATTATTGATATTGATACCGAAAATCTCCAGGCTACCGTTGAACCAGGTGTAATTACCGAAGAGTTTATCAATGCGGTTGCAGAGAAAGGCTTGTTATATCCCGTTGATCCTAGCAGTAAGGGTTCTTGTTTCATAGGTGGAAACGTGGCTCATGGCTCTGGTGGCCCCAGAGTTGTAAAATACAATACAATAAGAGAATATATTTTAAATCTGGAAGTTGTGTTGCCTAATGGCGATATCATCTGGACAGGTGCCAATACCTTAAAGTATGCTTCAGGATATAACTTAACCCAGTTGATGATCGGATCGGAGGGTACTTTGGCCGTAGTCACTAAAATAGTAACCAAGCTTTTGCCAAAACCAGCGCAATCGGTTTTAATGATGGGTTCTTTTAGCTCTAATGAAGAAGCCTGTGCGGCTGTTTCCGCAATTTTTAGGGCAGGGGTTACGCCATCAGCCTTAGAGTTTATGGAGCGAAAGGGAGTGGAGTGGGTGATCAAATTTGATGACATTAAATTTGATTTAAAAGATGATGTAAAGGCGTTATTAATGATCGAATTTGATGGTGATGACCTCGACGATATTTTCAAAAACTGCGAAAAAACAAACCTGGTGTTGGAAGAGTATAACTGCACAGAGGTTTTATTTGCCGATACAGCACAACAGAAAGAAGAACTTTGGCGTATGCGCAGAACCATGGCCGAATCGGTAAAATCTAATTCTGTATATAAGGAGGAAGATACAGTTGTTCCTAGAGCGGCATTACCTCAACTGGTAGCCGGAATTAAAGCTGCCGGTGAGAAATATGGCTTTGAAAGTGTTTGTTATGGTCATGCTGGAGATGGCAATCTGCATGTAAATATTATTAAGGCGGGAATGAGCGATGAGGATTGGAAAACAAAACTTAAATTGGGGATTGCAGAAATATTTGAATTGACCACTGCTTTAGGGGGCACCTTATCGGGCGAACATGGGATAGGATTGGTTCAAAAAGAATTTATGCCAATCAAGTATTCTGAAATTCATTTAAATCTTATGAGAGGTATAAAACAGGTATTCGACCCTAATGGGATTCTAAATCCCGGAAAGATTATGCCAGATTAAATTCGGCAATATATTATTTAACACAAAGACGTTCCTGGTTCATTTCAAGAACCTCTTTGTGCTTTTACACCTAATAATTAACTAAGCATCTAACTGCTCAAAATTGATCATTTTCTGCTTTTCAGCAGTAGGAATGCTTGTGGGCTTACCCGTTGCGTAATCTATTGCGATGCACACCGTTTTCCCTTTGCTACATATAAATTCTTCAGCTCCCTTAACTTTCACAATCTGGTATTCTAAATCAAAACTGGTATTCCCAATCCTTGAGGTTTTAACATGTATGGCAATCTGATCATTCGGAACAATGGGGCTGATATAGTCTAATTCTGCATGAGCAATCACAATACCTGTCTTTTTCCAGTCCCAATTCACAATCTCCTTCCAGTAATTTGTTCTTGCAATTTCCAGATAAGTAAAGTAAACAGAGTTGTTTACATGTCCCATCATATCGAAATCTACAAATCGGAGCGGAACATTCGTTTTGTAGTTGAAATGGTCAGAAAGACTTCTTACTTCTGTCAATTTGTCTTTTAACTTCGAATCTTTTTGCCAAAATGTCTTGAAATTCATGTTTTTTAGGTTTGGTATATAAGTTGAATAAGTTGAAGTATCAAATTAAAAATTAAAAAAAAATAAAGAATTAGCGATATGACACTTGTAAATTTCAACAACAGAACACGTAACACAGCGCCTTATTTTAACAATGTTTTTGACTCATTGTTTAGCGATGCAATAACAAAAAACAAATTGATTGACAAATCACCAAATGTTAACATTAGTGAATCTGAAAGTGCTTATGTGATTGAGTTGGCTGCGCCAGGTTTAAAGAAAGAAGATTTTCAGATTAACCTTAAAAAAGATACGCTTTCTGTTTGGGCAGAAGTAAAAACTCAGGAAACAGAAACAGCGAAAGATTTCACTCGTAAAGAGTTTGATTACAGCTCTTTTGCCAGATCATTTAATTTACCTGATAGTGCAGATGGAGAGAAAATTACCGCAGAATATAAAGACGGAATTTTAAATATCACCATCAGTAAAAAAGATGAAGCTAAATTGCAAAAAGAGATTGTAGTTTCATAATCAAAGAGATTGAACGTTTTTTCATAATAGTTTAAGTTTAGGTTTATAAGGGTAACGTCGGATTGTGTTACCCTTATTTTTTTGGAGTTATCCTATCTAAAAATCCAACAATAAAACCTAATCAAAAAACCTGTTATAAACTCCCATCAAAAACCGTCCTGCTGAATTTATTTCAGCATCTTTAACGTAAGGCCCCTAAGATAAATTCAGGGTGACGACCGTACTAAAGACCCCTCAAAAAACCTGTTCCAAAGTCCTATCATAAATCCCGTCCTGCTGAACTTGTTTCAGCATCTTTAACGTAAGGCTCTGAAATGAATTCAGGGTGACGACCGCATTAAAGCTCCCTTAAAGAAACCTGCTCAAACCCTTATCCAAATCCCGTCCTGCTGAATTTATTTCAGCATCTTTAACATAAGCCCCCTAAAATAAATTCAGGGTGGCGACCGCACTAGAGATCCGTTAAGAAACCCTGCTCAAACCCTTATCCAAAATCCCGTCCTGCTGAATTTATTTCAGCATCTTTAATGAAAACCCCCAAAAACAAACTTTAACGCATAAGAATTTCAAAGTACGCACAACCAGACACCCTTATTTTATTTTGCTAAATACGTATTTAGATTGATTTTAATTTGGCATCAGGATTTACCCACAACGCATTTTTTTGTACTTTTGCGCCATGGAAAGAGAAATTCTGGATACTAAACGTAAAGCCTTAAAAATAAATCTAGACCCAAGAATATATGGCACCTTTGCCGAAATTGGTGCTGGACAAGAAGTTTCGAGAAACTTTTTTAATGCTGGCGCAGCATCCGGAACAGTAGCTAAAACCATGTCGGCCTACGATATGACTTTCAGCGATGCTATTTATGGCGCAGAAACGAACGGCAGATACGTAAGTCAGAACAGACTTTTGCAAATGCTCGATCATGAATTTGGTCTTTTAAATGAGCGTTTATCTGGAGAAAAGTATGAAAGCCGCACCTTTTTCGCTTTTGCTGATACCGTTACTACGCTTAACTACAAACGTACCAATGAACCTCATGGTTGGGTGGGTATTCGATTCCAAAGCGAAGCGGGAGGATTACCTAACGAAATATTTTTCCACGTTCGCCTGCTCGACACTGATGTGAATATGCAACAACGGGTGTTGGGTATTATTGGTGTTAACCTTGTTTATGCTGCATTTTACCATTATCAAGACCCAAAATTGATGGTAGAGTCTTTAGCTGATAACTTAACAATCGGCTCTGTAGAAATTGACTTAATCTCTGTTAAGGGCCCTGCTTTCGAGGGAGTTAATAACATCCTACTCAA
This sequence comes from Pedobacter rhizosphaerae, assembly GCF_900111155.1. Lineage (GTDB taxonomy): Bacteria > Bacteroidota > Bacteroidia > Sphingobacteriales > Sphingobacteriaceae > Pedobacter > Pedobacter rhizosphaerae. The sequence goes on from NZ_FOGG01000028.1 coordinate 21,216, forward strand.
TTTATACATGATTATGAAGGATTTTTCTGCGGCAGCTATTTTCGATGCCGATGCACATCCTCGCCAGGCTAAAGACTTGTTGTACAAGAAGGATATCATGATCCTGCGCACCAAATACGGACAGAAATCTAATCCGAACTTTAGCCTTTTTAACAAAGCAACGGAACAATTTAAACGCACCAATCATGTAGAAGACAGTAATTTAGCTGTAATGATTGAGGTACTTTTAACCAATGTTTTAACAGATGCACAAGAAACTCCTGACGACATTGACTTAGAGACTGTTGCCAGAAGAACCCAGGATATGTGCGATACTGGAAACATTGTAATTGTATCTAATTTCACCCGCCATAACCGTTTAGCCAAGTATCTAGCCAGATGCAAGCCTAAAAGCGTGGGTTTGGCAACCAACATTAACAACTTAAAATTTGTATTCAACTCTACGAATTTTACTGGTGAAAATTACTCAGGACAATTGCTGAGCTACGTAAATGACATGTTTAGCACCAATGTAAGGCTTTTTGCTTATCCATTCCTGGATAAAAAAACCAATCAGGTAATTACAACAGCAAACATGCCGGTTACACCAGATGCGAAACCATTATTCGACTTCCTTTTAGTTAACGATTACATCACCGACATCAAAGATTACGAAGATGACGAAGTTAAAACCGTTTAATTGCAGAGTTTCTCATTGACATGCTTGTAGCTTTCACTAATCAGAAATTTATTCTCGACTCCAAATACGAGTTATCGGCCTAATCAATCACTCAATAGTTCTTAGTGTAGTACCAGCTTCAGTCACCATTAAAGTGTGTTTTACGCCACATTTTAGGGCAAAGTTATTTCGTTGATGTCCAACAGGAAAATCAAAAGCAATAGGGTAGTGGTAATCCTTTACTTTTTCCAGTACAATATCATAGATCGTTTTTCCGAATTCTTCCCCGGCATCTTCTGGTTTAATCTTAAATCCGCCAACTATTATCCCTTTGAGATGTTCCAGTTTACCAGTCCTTTTTAAGTTCCAAAGCATCCTGTCTATACTATAAAGATACTCACCTGTATCTTCTATAAATAAGATTTTATCTCGGGTATCTAAATCCGAATGGCTTCCTGCAAGCGTTTCTATAATACTTAAATTACCACCTATCAGGATAGCATCTGTTTTTCCCAAACGGTTGTTGGGGTGTGCAGGAGCAACATATCCCATTTGCTCACCCATCAGTGCATGCTTTATCGATAATATGGTTTCAATCTGAATAGGCTCTGCCTTGATCCAATCGTCAGGAAAACTATTGCACATTTTAGAATGAATAGATGCTATCCGGTAATTTCTGGCCAAATGACAATGAATTACCGTAATGTCACTAAAGCCAATAATCCACTTTGGATTCTTTTTAAAAGATGAAAAATCCAGCTCATCAATGATTCTTACAAAACCATATCCGCCTCTGGCACACATAATAGCCTTAACATCCGGATCATCCAGCATTTGTTGAAAATCAGCTAAACGCTCTTCATCACTACCGCCATAGGTAAAATCTCTTTTACCAATCGTTTGTCCTACTTTAATGTTAAAGCCCCAGCTTCTTATTAAAGCTACCGAAGGTTCAATTTGCGCCAAAGTGATATAACCTGCCGGACTTGTAATACCAATGGTATCGCCTTCTTTTAGATGTGCAGGTATAATAAAAGATGATTTGTCGTTTTCAAGGGAGCCTGCGAGGCTTTTAAGTGTAGGAAAAAGTGCAGGAACTGCAATAAATGAAGAAAGGAAAAGTTTTCTGTTCATCTAAATCAAAAATGAAGGGTGGTTTAGCGAATATAGTATTTATAATCCCGTGTTAAATGCAAAAAGGGATTTATATCCATAAATCCCTTTTCTAAACCAAACAAATTAATCTGTAAAAGATTAGTATAATGTGAATTATATAGATAACCGCTAATGATTTAAAAAGTTTTGAGATTTTCAAAAAAAAATAATTCCATATAAAAAAAGCAAGACTACCCATCGCGGATAGTCTTGCTAACAACAAAACAAATATAAGATAACCAAATCTTACCTGATCTGAGCGTGATCAGGATTAAAGTGTAATGAGTAACACTTGCGGCCTAGTAGTGGATTCGAACCACTGTATAGAGGTTAATAATACCTTTACCTTCCCATCAGTCAACTGGCCTTCTTATTAAACTTGTTTTAACGTGAGATAATTTTGCAGCTCTATGGCCTGCTCATCTTTTATATCAGACGATAAGTTAAAGTCACTCCATACTTGTTCAGTAGTATTAACTGGCAATGTTAGATTAGGATAATCATCTATTGCTGGATATTGAAAATAAATAGACATATCTTAGTGCTTTAATGTTCAAACTGTATCAGTACGTATTAACAGGAGCAAATATATAAACTATTCTATAATATCTATAGATTTAGTAGAATTTATTTTAAAATAATTTATTTTGCTTTACAAGGGCCTAAACATTAAAGTAATCTTCGTTCAATTCAAAAAAGCTAATTATTTTAAGGATATTTGCAAATCTTAACAAATCATAGGAATTGTGTCTTTAGAAAAATTAAAACTTAGCAAGCAACTTGTTGCATCAATGACGGATGCCGGATTTCTAACCCCAAAGGAAATTCAAGCGAAAACAATGTCGAGGATTTTAGGTGGGCAAGATGTTATCGCAGTAGGGCCTGAAGGATCTGGTAAAACGACGACCTACGTTTTAGCCACACTAATGAAACTAAAATATGCATTTGAGGAAGCACCAAGAGCGTTAATTCTTGTTCCCGATGCAGAACATGTTGCACATGTTTTAGAACAATTTAAGCTCCTGAATCGCAACAGTACTTTTAGAATATTGGGCATTGATAGTACAGGGAGTATTGAAAATCAAATGAATGAGGTAACCGATGGTGTGGATATTATTGTAGCCGTACCTGATCGCGCCAGAGCATTATATTTAAAACTGGCATTGAACACCAATAAGATTCAATTGTTTATTGTAGACAATGCCGAGCTGATTGTTAAGAAAGGCTTGCAACTGCCTGTAGTAGAATTGGCTAATAGTGCTTATAAATCTCAGCACGTTGTATTTACCGAGGTGCTTCATGACAAACTCAATCACATGATTTCTCCTTTTATGAAGGATTCCTCTGTGACCATAGAAGTAGATGAACTTGGAGCAGGTGATGCAGAGGTATATCCGCAAATGCTATACAATGTACCTAATTTTAGAACTAAGCTAAATTTGTTAACGGTTCTATTAAATGATACAGAAACCTTTGATAAGGTTATCATTTTTGTGAATACACGCTTAACTGCCCAAACAGTTTATAAAAACTTCAATCACATTAACGCGCAGGAGATTGGTATTTATAAACCATTGTTTTTTGATGACGCTGGCTTCGATAGTTTAGATGAGTTTATGGAGAACCCTGATTCCCGTATACTTATTGCTGCAAACGAAAATTTTACTGAAGCTGACCTGAAAGGAATTCCATTTATTTTTCATTTTGAGTTACCTGAGCAAAAGGAAACTTTAATTCAGCGCATTATCAAGCGTGATGAAACAGAAGATGCCATTGCTATTAATTTCTCTACAGATATTGAACTGGCTGAAGTAAAGAAAATTGAACAGGCAATAGGGCAGAAGATGCAGGTAATGGATTTGCCAGAGGATTTAAAGATAGTGGATGCGGCAGCAAAACCTAAAAAGAAAAAAGGAGAGGAAGATGAAGAGCAGAGCGATAGAGGGGCAGCTTTTCATGAGAAAAAAGCAAGCAACACTAAAAATTATAATTATAGCGCCGGAACTAAAGCTAAAATGACCTATAAGAAGAAAAAGGGACTGAGTTAGAAATTGATATCAACACAATCATTATGCATCAAGCATATGAAAAATCCTCAGCTAATTCTGGGGATTTTTCGTTTTCAAATTGGAAAATGAACCTTGTAGCTAGCGAAGTTTTCTTATCTCCTTAAATTCGATTGTTTTTCGTCAGGACACATCACTGTTGGCACGCTTGAAGGTTTTTACATTAGCGTTTCTGCAAATTCTCATAAGAAATAATCATTTTTGCCTGGCTTTTAATCATTTCATCCTTTAAATCTAACAAACGGTTTTTCTCCTCTAAAATGGTTTTTAGGAGCGCAACTTCATCTTCGATTGATTCTCTTGCATCAGTCCGTAGTTTTTTAAGCTCGATATCGTGATAGTAATATTCGAATAGATTTGTTCCTAATGCAAGCGAGATTTGCATCAACAGATTGGTCTCGATCGTATTTAATTTCAAAATCTGATCGAGTGTAAAGCGCGAAATATTTAGTCTGCTGCTAAGCTCACCTTTGGTTATTTCCTTAGACTTCATCTCTTTCCAAATCATTAGCCCAATGTTTATTGCCATAGTTTGTGTTTTATATTCTTTTCGTATTGGTCTTATTGTTCTCCATAAGATAGGCTGTTATTTTGAAAATCCATAAAGTCCTTTCTGATATAGATAAGCTGCCATCTGATAATTGGCTATCGTTTCATCTATAAGTGCTGCATCTGCCGGTATACTTACTGCACTGCCAGTGTTAAAATCAGGCTTAAGGGTGGCGGCTTTTTTATTCGGATCAAGGATAATCAGTTTGCCTCCCTTGATGTAGCCTAAACTCTGATAGGTACTGATAAATGCCCGTTCATTCCCCTTTTTAAGATGAAATACATCCTGACCAAAAAACTTACTGGTATAATCAAAACCCAGATATCCGAGTATGGTGGGGCCGATATCGATCTGAGCCGTTAATTTCTCGAATTTTCCGGGATTTATGTGTCCAGGACTATAAATAATCATTGGGATATGGTATTTATCAACTGGAAGCTCCACTTTTCCAGCACTCGATGCACAGTGATCTGCCACAATAATGAAAAGCGTATTAGAAAACCAGGGTTTAAGTCTGGCTTCACGAATAAATTTTCCGATCGCGTAATCTGTATATTTTACGGCACCTTCTCTACTGGTGTGGGATGGAATATCAATTCGTCCCTCAGGATAGGTGTACGGACGGTGGTTAGACACAGTCATGATCTGTGCGAAGAAAGGCTTTTTATTTTTGTAGTCCTCATCCAGTTTTCTTAAAGATAGCGTAAACAAATCCTCATCAGCAACGCCCCAGATGTTAGAATAATGAATATCAGTATTTTGAAGGGCGGTCCGATCTGTTACCTGATAGCCGTTGTTGGAAAAAAATTCGTTCATATTATCAAAATAGCCATACCCGCCATATATAAACCGACTGCTATATCCTTTAGAGCGAAATACACTACCTAAGGTAAACAAGTTCTTATTGTCAGGCCGTTTCACAATGGATTGTCCAGGTGTAGGGGGAAGGCATAGCGAAAGTGCCTCTAAACCCCGAACAGTTCTTGTTCCTGAAGCGTAAAGATTTTTGAAAAGCAATCCATGGTTAGCCAAGGAATCGAGTTGAGGAGTAAGGTGCTGGGTATTGCCAAAGGCACCAAGAAATTCTGCACTAAGACTTTCAACACTAATCAATACAACATTCATCTTATTTTCCGGCAGGCCGTTATTGATTTTTCTTGTGGTATAATCTCCAAACTTTTGCGTATCTGTTGTGTCGGACAGTAAGGACTGCATAATTTGCGAATCTTTTTTTACTGAAAGTGTTCGATAAAAAGTATCATAATCTAACTGATTGTGCCAGAAAGCAAAGCCGAAATCGTACATGCCGTTTCCTGCAAGTTCATTATCGTACTGATTGGTACTGTGATTTTTCCATTTATGGCTAACACCAAAATATACCATCACCGGAATGCATAAGATGAGTAAGGCATACTTACTGCGTTTCTTCCATTTCATTTCTCTTTCGGTAGAAATTAAAATAACTTTTCTTAAAAGATAAACGAATGCACCAGTACACAATAACAATATCACCATTATGGTATTTATAGGATAAGACTGACGGATGTTGCCAATAACCTCGGTGGTATATACCAGATAATCTACCGCAATAAAATTATACCTTACTGAAAACTCTTCCCAAAAAAACCACTCGGATACCGCATTGAAAATCAGTGAAAAGATCACAATGAAAAAATAGCTTACGAGTAAGGTTTTGCTAATCTGCCCCTTATACCATTTAGATGGAAATAGCCAGAGATATATCACGATCGGTATAACGGCAAATGAGGCTGCTGCAAGATCATATAGGAATCCGATAAGAAATATTTTGATCAGGTTAAATATGGACCAGTCTACCTGACCAGCACTGGAAAGCATAAGTGTTATCCTGCTGAGCAAGGAGATCGTACACAACAGCATCACGGCAAGTGCAACAGGTCCAAATCTGTTTTCAAATATCTTAATCGTCTTTTCTTTTATAGTCATAAATGATACTTTCACTATAGAAAATGAAGTCTTTCCGTTGTGACCTGCAAATGTAGATTCCAATTCTGTAGAAATTCTGAAGATAATACAACAGGGATTGAAGCACCCCAAATGGCTTTAAAACTTATAACTGTATCCCAACCGAAAAACCTGGGTTTCATAATAATCAGTGCTGTTTAATATAAAGCCATTTCCAGTGATCTGTTTACTGATCTTCAATGATTTCAGGATGTCATTACCTTTCATCTGAATCTGGTTTTTCGAAATGGAGCACCATCAACTGGCAGTAAGAGCTCAAAATCTTCAATTGTCGCTTGCAATCTAGAAAGCAAATCTGGAGAGATTCTGAAGTAAGAATCAAGACTTCAGCTTTGCTTCAGAATTAACGGCTATTCTTGTATGAAAGATGCAAAATACAATGACTTTTGCGTTTCATTTTATTTCAATAATTTACATCATGAAAATTTTAATCATCGAAGATGAGCAAGGGTTGTTGGAAAGCATACTTGCCTACTTTACAGGTGAGGGCAATATTTGCGAGTATGCCACTGATTTTATACAGGCCTCAGAAAAGATTGCCTTGTATAATTACGACTGCATACTGCTTGATCTTGGCTTGCCTGGAGGGGAAGGATTAGTACTCCTGGATAAAATCAAAAAGATGAAAAAACGTGATGGAGTATTGATTATTTCTGCCAGGCACTCTCTTGACGACAGACTTGCCGGATTGGATCTTGGGGCAGATGATTATCTGGTGAAGCCGTTTCACCTTTCTGAGTTAAAGGCGCGGGTGAGCGCTATTGTCAGGCGTAAGAATTTCGAGGGAGATAATGTAATCGTATTTAATGAAATCAGGGTTGATGTATCTGCCATGAACGTTTATGTAAAAGAAAAACAGGTATTTTTAACTAAGAAAGAATTTGATTTATTGGTTTATTTTCTATCTAACAAGCATAAAGTAGTAACTAAAAATGCCATGGCCGAGCATCTTTGGGGAGATGAAATGGATTTGTCTGATGATTTTGATTTTATCTATACCCATGTCAAGAACCTGAAGAAAAAGCTTACAGAGGCAGGCGGACAGGACTATTTGAGATCGGTTTATGGTATAGGCTATAAATTTGGCGACCTATGAGGCTTTCAGATAAATACAATAGGGCAAACCTGTTTACCTCTCTGATTGTGTTGATTATTACGGGGATTGTTTACTATGTGGTTATCCATTTTATTCTCACAGAAAGACTGGATCGAGATCTTGCCGTTGAAGAGAACGAGATTCGTCAATATACCAATACCTATAAAAAACTTCCTCTTCCTGCCAGCTACATTGATCAGCAGATATCTTTTAAAGTATTTAATGGAGACACAACCAATATCAGGGAGTTCACCTACACCACTTACCTTAACCCAAAAGATAATGAGGTTGAGCCAGGCAGAATGCTGATCACTACAGTACAGCTTAATGGCAAGGTTTTTCTGGCTACCATTACAAAATCGAGGGTAGAATCTGAAGATCTGGTACGTATTATTTTGTTAATCACGCTTGGAGTAACCATGATATTGTTGATTGCACTCATATTTGTAAATAGATTTTTGCTCAACAGGCTATGGCAACCTTTCTTCACTATCCTCAACCGGATGAAGGGTTTTGAAGTAGCGAAAATGGAGAATATTCAGGAAGTACCCACCCCAATAGACGAATTTAACGAACTTAACAAGTCTGTAAATGAGATGGCTGCAAAAGTGAAGCAAGACTACAAAGAACTAAAAAGCTTTACTGATAACGCCTCTCATGAGATGATGACACCACTTGCGGTAATCAACTCCAAATTAGATTCCTTATTACAAACCGGATCTTTTTCACAACCTCAGGGAGCGCTGTTAGAAGATATTTACCATGCAACCGGCCGACTTTCCAGACTGCACCAATCACTGTTACTGCTCGCTAAAATCGAAAACCACCTGATAGCAGATGTTCAACACTTTGATTTAAAAGAGCTTATTGAAGCGAAAATCAGGCAATTTCAGGAGCTTTTCGAACGCATTGACCTTCATCTGGAATCGACATTAGAGAATTGTTCTGTGGAAATGAGTAGATATCTGGCTGATATCCTGTTGAATAATCTAATAGGTAATGCGATCAGACACAATCACCATAGCGGTCAAATCAAGATCAAGCTCAGCAAAGATCAACTGATCATCTCCAATACCGGAAAGAACAAACAGATACAGCAGAACCTTTTCGATCGTTTTTCGAAATCGGCAGAATCTGAGGGGATGGGACTGGGTTTGGCCATTTCTAAGCAGATCTGTCAGCTTTATGGCTTCGAGATCATTTACGAATATATTGGGGAAGAGCATTTTTTTACTGTTCAGTTTAATTCAAAGGATTAACTACAGAATTGCTACAAAATTGCCTTTTAGTTTTGATGAAAATGAAGACTATGAAAAGGACTTTTGGAACGCTATTATTGATGGTCAGCATGGTTGCAACATTGCCTGCACAAGAACTTTCTGCATTACCATCCATGGGTCAGAAAACAGATTCACTGATTAAATTACCCGGTGATTCAACTGGTCGTTGGTATGCCGGAAACGATATTCCCAAAAAAAAGTTCAATACTAAAGCCTTTATCATTCCCGCAATATTTATCGGCTATGGATTTGCCGCAGTGTATGATCATGGAGCACTTAAGCAACTGGATTTGAGCACTAAGGATGAACTTCAGGAAGATCATCCCAGGTTTGCTGCTCATGTAGATGATTATTTGCAACTTGCACCAGCAGCAGCGGTTTACGCGCTTAATCTATCTGGGGTAAAGGGCAAACACAATCTCTTCGATGCCTCTATGTTATACCTAACATCATCTGTTATTATGGGCGCTTCTACGCATTTTGTTAAGCAGGGTGTTGGAAGAATGAGACCAGACCTTTCGGGTATAAATTCCTTTCCTTCAGGCCATACCGCGTCTGCATTTATGGCAGCAGAATTTCTGCATCAAGAGTATAAAGATGCCAACCCCTGGATCAGCTATGCTGGCTATTTTGTAGCAACTGCGACAGGAACACTTAGAATGTACAATAACAAGCACTGGTTTAGTGACGTAGTAGCTGGCGCAGGCTTTGGTATTGCCTCTACCAAAATCGCCTACTTGATTTATCCTTACATGAAGGGAATATTTAATAAAAAGAACCCAGGCAGATTTAGCCTGATGCCATTCTACCAGTCAGGTACTATGGGAGTAATGTTATCGGGAAAATTGTAATGCTCCATAGGAGCAGAGTCATGCCATTAAATAAGGCAAGAAAATCATCATGAGGAGAATTTATTTCACATAAAACAATGTGATTGCTATTTGTTCAGTTCTCTACACACTCTGCAATCACAAAATTTTCATTTCTACATTTACTGTAGTCACTGAGTACTATCAGAAAGTTTATTTGAGGAATATACACTCTTTTGGCAAAACTCAAATTCTGCACAAAACAATTCCGCTACTATTTCAAACACGCCCTTTGCTGTTTTATGGTTTTAGTTTTGGTATTATTGCCACAAGTTTGATGAAATCATCGTGAGCATTAGCAATTATTATTGCTCATGATGGCTGAATTACCACAAAATGAAACTAAACGGTAATGAAAATTAAACTTAGAAGTATGAAAAAGATAATCTTAACATTACTCAGCTTTATTATTGCCCTACCTACAGTAAGTGCACAAAAGGGCATTGACTTTTCCCGGAGTTATCCCGCCGGAGGGAAATTGCTCATGTGTGTAGATAGTTCAGCAAAAAATATCTATTACAATAATATATTTCCTAATCAGCCGCATACTTTCTTTAATTATTTACCTGAAGTTAATCAGATAAGCATTCAGATTTATTTTAGACAAAATATCAATATAAAGCACTATCGGTACACCATCTTGGTGGATAACAAACCTGTAGCCATAAACAAATCTATTGATATGGCACAGCTTAAAGATGCCAATGCTGGCGATGAAGAAGTATTCCTTTCTACAACACTTGGGATTTTCCCTATAAAAGGCAAAATGATTACAACATTGGTTTACAGCATCGAAAAACCAATGGATATTGACAAATCTGTCTTTTATGGAAAGCCTATTCCCAGAGCCAAAATTAAAGGTTTATCAAAGCGTTTCGCCACTGACAAGGGGGTTGATTACAACTGGATTACTGACCCAAAGCCTTCAACGAAACTGATTTTAACAGCAAAAGATGACGAGTTAACCATTGTAAAAGACAAATCAGATATCGATTATCTCTATTACACCTCTATAAAGGACAACCAAACCGATAAAATCATCTTCGAATCTACTACCTGGCAATATGGCGGCTTAATTGAAGAGCATCAGTTTTTACCTTACCTAAAGATTGATAAGAACATTTTCAAAAAATCCGGAGATTATGAAATTATTATTCAGCCATCCTCATTTACCCGATATAAGATGTCGCCAAAAGAAATGGAAAAATATACCTCCAGGTATATGCTTTCCGTCACTTTAGATGAAGAAAACTATACCAAAAAAGAAGTTTTTACATTCGTATCTTTTGTAGCACTCTTAATTGGATTAGCCTTTCTTATTATCATTTATTTGATCAAAAAAAGAAACAAAAAAGATTTGGCAGAAAAAGAACAGCAAAAAAATACCGCAAGACTTCAGCTTAATGCTGTTCGTTCCCAATTAAATCCTCATTTTCTTTTCAATGCACTCGCCGGCATTCAAAATTTAATGAACAAAAATGAAATAGACAATGCCAATAAATACCTTTCCAAATTTGCACGGTTGACCCGCAATGTACTTGACGACAAAGAACTGATTAGTTTATCTCAGGAAAAAACTTTGCTAGACGATTATCTACAAATGGAGCAACTACGCTTTGGCTTTACTTACGACATTGGTTTCTCTCCAAACTTAGACTTGGATATTACAGAAATCCCCAGCATGTTGCTTCAACCATTTGTAGAGAACGCAGTGAAACATGGTATTTCCCGAAAATCGATCAATGGAAAAATTAATATCACTTTTAATAAGGAAGCAAATGATTTGGTATTAACCGTTAGCGATAACGGAAACGGATTTGACACTGAAAAAAAGAGCAGTGGTTTAGGACTTCTTTTAAGTCAAAATAGAATAGCACTTTTAAATAGCATTTATAAAGAAAATCGCTTTACTTTAGCTACAGAATCAACCAGTAACGGCACTAAAATAATCTTAACATTAACCAATTGGCTATAATAGAATGAGGGCAGTTTTAATAGATGACGAAATTTCTAATTTAGAAAACCTGAAAAATTTGCTAATGAAGCACTGTCCACAGGTAAGTATAATCGCAACAGCGCAGGACATAGGAGAGGGGGTTGATGTGGTGAAGAAATATTTGCCGGATTTAGTGTTTTTGGATATTCAAATGGGTGAACAAACAGGCTTTGATGTACTAAAATTACTTCCAACACGTAATTTCGAGGTGATATTTGTTACCGCCTATGATCATTATGGAATACAGGCTGTAAAATTTGCGGCATTAGATTATCTTTTAAAACCTGTAGATATTGAAGAATTGATAACTGCAGTGGATAAAGCCGAACATAAACTGGCCAAACAAAAGCAAACTTCGCAGCTCGACTTTTTACTTCAACAACTAAAAAAGCCAGAAACGAATGAAGCTAAAATTGCCCTGCAGATGCAAAGCGAAATAAGATACGTTGCTTTATCAGAAATTATACGCTGCGAAGCTGACAATACCTATACCCATTTCTTTCTTTCTGGCAATGAAAAAATACTGGTTTCTAAGTCACTTAAAGGATATGCAGATTTGCTGCGCCCCAATGGATTTTTAAGAACGCACCAAAGTCATTTAGTAAATCCTAAATACGTAAAAAGCTGGTTAAAGGAAGACGGTGGAATACTGCTCTTATTGTCTGGAGAAAAGATACCCATTTCTAAGCCCAACAAGGATGCTGTAAGACAGGCCTTGCAGCAGATATAAATAAACGGATTAGGTTTCATGCAAGCGTTTTTTCGATTTCACTTTGCCATTCTCCTTTTGGATAATAAATCTTAAATTTACTTTATGGCCAAAACAGGTAAATCAGTCTCCAGTCCTTCAAAAAAGATATTCGTTTTAGATACCTCTGTAATTTTATATGATCATGATGCGGTTAATAATTTCAAGGAGCATGATGTTGCCATTCCCATTCAGGTACTAGAAGAATTGGATAATTTTAAAAGCGGAAATGATACCCGTAATTTTGAAGCCAGGAGTTTTATCCGCTTAATAGACCAAACTTCAAACCAGAAATTAATTAGCGACTGGACAGCTTTAAATCGCAGTAATGCGGGCATGTTTAAAGTAGTTTTAAATGAAAAGCCAACTAAGGTAGATGCAGAAGAGGTTTACGGAAAAGGAAAAACCGACCATAAAATCTTAAATGCTGCATTGAGCTTAAAAGAGGAAAATACCGATAAAAAAGTCGTGCTGGTATCAAAAGACATCTGCTTGCGCCTTAAAGCAAAAGCCCTGGATCTTTATGCAGAAGATTACGAAACAGGCAAGATTAAGAATGTTGATGAGCTTTATGCCGGAAAGACAGAAATTGCTAATTTTCCTGAAGCGGTAATAGACCAGCTTAAGCACGAAAAAAAGCTAGATGCCAGCGAACTTGAGCTTCCACCTAAAAGTGGCAATCACTTTTATGTACTCAAAAATAAAAGGAAAACAGCCAATGCTTTCTTCAACTATAGCCATAAAACGCTTTCAACCGTTTCTACCGATGCTATTTTCAAGATCAAGCCCAAGAATATTGAACAGGCCTTTGCCATTCATGCCTTGCTTGATCCGCATATTAAGCTAGTAAGCATACAGGGAAATGCGGGTACGGGAAAAACACTGTTAGCTTTGGCTAGTGCCCTGGAGCAACGTAAAAATTTCAGGCAAATTTATGTTACCCGGCCAATTGTTTCATTGAGCAATAAGGATATTGGCTTTCTCCCTGGCGATGCAAAATCGAAGATAGACCCCTTTATGGCTCCAATTTGGGATAACCTGAGATTTATTAAAGAACAATTTAACGATGATGAAAAAATGCTGGCGAAAATTGATGAACTGATCAGTTCTGAAAAGATTGCCATTGCACCACTGGCATTTATCAGAGGAAGAACGTTAACCAAAATCTTCTTTATTATTGATGAAGCGCAAAACTTAACACCACATGAAGTAAAGACCATAATCTCCAGAGCTGGCGAACATACCAAAATTGTTTTTACCGGCGACATTTACCAAATTGACACGCCTTACCTCGATTCGGAAAGCAATGGTTTATCTTACCTCATAGAAAATGCTAAAAACCATCCGCTTTATGCGCACATTACCTTGCAAAAAGGAGAGCGTAGTGAATTGGCTAACTTAGCTAACGAGTTGCTTTAATGGTGCTTAATTAAGGCTCTAATGGTAATAAATAATCCGATAAGGGTTAAAACGGCACTAAAAATAAAGGGCGCGCCTGGGAAATAAAGTGGTGTTCCGCTTTGTATAAAATAAACAAAGATATGGCTGGCTACCCAAGGACCAATTATGGCTGCTAAACTTTGCAGACCGGTAATGATACCCTGAATTTCACCCTGTGCATTTTCTGGTACCTGATTCGAGATAATACTTTGCATGGCCGGGTTCCCGATTCCTGCTAAACAGTAGGGAATAATGAAAATCATCATCATTACGCCATTTGATGCAAAAGCAAAACAGGTAAAGCCAATAATATAAAGGCCTAAACCGAGATAAATTGCCTTCTTGTTTCCAATTTTCGGAACAATGACCCGGATTAGTCCACCCTGTACAATCGCCACCATTAAACCCACAATCCCTAAAGAATAACCAATCATGGTAGAGTCCCACTTAAACTTTTCGATTACATAATAAGACCAGTTAGATTGTACCGAGTGACTGGCAATGTACAGCAGGAGCAGGGTAAAGAGCAAACCAACAATTGCCGGATACTTGGAAGCATTTAAAAACGAACCAACCGGATTGGCCCTTTTCCAGGAGAAGTTTCTTCTTTTCTCTTTAGCCAGAGATTCGGGTAAAATAAAGTAGCCATAAAGCCAGTTCACTAAGGCTAGCCCGGCCGAAATCATAAAGGGAACCCTTAAGCCGAAGTTACTAAAAATACCGCCAATTACCGGTCCGAGGATAAAACCTACACCAAATGCAGCACCTACCAGACCAAAGTTCTGTGCTTTTTTCTCCGGTTCAGAAACATCAGCGATATAGGCCATGGCCGTACTAAAGCTTGCGCCGGTTATACCTGCTACAATACGCCCAATAAAGAGCCAGAAGATGGTTGGTGCAAAGGATAGAAAGATATAGTCGATCCCCAATCCGAACAGGGAAAAAAGTAAAATTGGCCTTCTGCCGTATTGGTCGCTTAAGCCTCCCATTATTGGAGAAAATATAAATTGAGCTAATGCAAAGGCCACCATTAAATATCCGCCGTAATCTGCCGCTACACTTACCGATCCACCGGTAAATTCTTGTATCAGCTTAGGAAGCACCGGTATAATGATTCCGAAACCGGTAAAATCGATCAGCATGGTAACCATAATAAAGCCCATTGCCGATTTGGAGTTTTTAGCCATTTCTTAAATATTGGAGGATGTAAAAATAATTATTTACAAGATAGTTTTAGCCCTTTTTTGTAAGTCTATTATTACCTTAAAACTTTTCCACAATGCCTTAATTCGGCATATTTTTGCTAAATTCGCAAGGTTATAACAATACCTATTTTTAAAATCGTTTTTGATAACGAGAACATAATTTATGGCAGAAGATTTAGAAAATCAACAAAACGACAAAATCATTCCTATTAACATTGAGGAGCAGATGAAATCGGCCTACATTGACTATTCAATGTCGGTAATCGTATCCAGAGCTTTGCCTGATGTACGTGATGGATTAAAACCGGTACACCGCCGTGTACTATATGGTATGCTTGATCTTGGTGTTACCAGCACTAAACCACATAAAAAATCAGCCCGTATTGTAGGGGAGGTTTTGGGTAAATATCACCCACACGGTGACTCATCAGTATATTTCACCATGGTTCGTATGGCTCAGGATTGGAGCTTACGTTATCCGATGGTAGATGGACAAGGAAACTTTGGCCACATTGATGGTGACTCTCCAGCTGCGATGCGTTATACGGAAGCACGTTTCTCTAAGATAGCAGAAGAAATGCTGGCCGATATCAATAAAGATACCGTTGATTTCCAGCTTAACTTTGATGATACGCTTCAGGAGCCGACTGTTTTACCATCAAAAATCCCTAATCTTTTGGTGAACGGATCATCTGGTATTGCGGTAGGTATGGCGACCAATATGGCACCACACAACTTAACCGAAGCCATTGATGCAACCATTAACTATATCGACAATAGAGATATCACTATTGAAGAATTAATGAAATTCATTAAAGCACCGGATTTTCCTACCGGTGGTATAATTTATGGTTATAATGGCGTAAAAGATGCTTTCGAAACTGGTCGCGGACGTATTATGATGCGTGCAAGAGCGGAGATTGAAACCATTAAAGACCGCGAAGTAATCATTGTATCAGAAATCCCTTACCAGGTAAATAAAGCCCAAATGATTGAGCGTACAGCTGAATTGGTGGGTGAGAAAAAGCTTGAGGGTATTTCTAACATCAAGGATGAATCGAATAAAGATGGTATCCGTATCGTTTATGAAATAAAACGTGATGCGAATGCGGCTGTAGTTTTAAATAACCTATACAAACATACCGCTTTACAAACTTCCTTTAGCGTAAACAATATTGCCTTAGTAAAGGGACGTCCGCAATTATTAAATCTTAAGGATTTGATTGTACACTTTGTGGATCACCGTCATGATGTAGTTATTCGCCGTACCCGCTTTGAATTAGCAGAAGCTGAAAAGAGAGCACACATTTTAGAGGGTTATTTAATTGCTTTAGATCACCTGGACGAGGTTATTAAATTAATCCGCGCTTCTGAAACTCCAGAAGAGGCACGCCTCGGCTTGATGGAGAAGTTCGGTTTGAGCGATCTTCAGGCACGTGCCATCCTGGATATGACGCTTCGTCGTTTAACAGGACTAGAGCGTGACAAGATTAAAGAAGAATATGCTGAATTGATGAAGACCATCGATTACTTAAGATCTGTATTGGCCGATGAAGGTTTGCGTATGCAAATCATCAAAGATGAATTGACAGAAACCCGTCAGAAATTTGGCGATGAGCGTAAAACAACCATTGTTCACTCTGCAGAAGATATGAGCATGGAAGATTTCATCGTTGATGAGGAAGTGGTGATCACCATCTCTCATGAAGGTTATGTAAAACGTACTCCGGCAACAGAATTTAAAGCACAGGGAAGAGGTGGAAAAGGCTCTAAAGGAAGTACATCAAGAAATGAAGACTTTATCGAGCATATGCTTGTGGCTTCAAATCACAACTACATGTTATTCTTTACCGAAGCAGGAAGATGTTTCTGGTTGAGGGTTTATGAAATACCAGAAGGCTCGAGAACAAGTAAGGGAAGAGCGATTCAAAATATCATCAATATTCCTAAAGAAGAGAAAATCAAGGCTTACATCAAGGTTAAGAACTTGAAAGACCAGGAATATCTGGAGAATAATTTCATCATCATGTGTACTAAAAAAGGTACTATTAAGAAAACTTCTCTTGAGGCTTATTCTCGTCCACGTGTAAACGGTATCAATGCCATTAACATTAATGATGGAGATCAGCTATTAGAAGCTTGCTTAACTACTGGTGAAAGCGAAATTGTAATGGCATTGCGTTCAGGTCGTGCCATCCGCTTTAACGAGAAAACAGTTAGGCCAATGGGAAGAACTGCCACAGGTGTTCGTGGTGTTACTTTGGCTCATGAGCAAGATGAAGTTATTGGTATGATTGCTATTAACAGTCCGGAATCTACAGTATTGGTTGTATCTGAAAAAGGATATGGCAAACGTACTGATATTGAGGATTATCGCGTAACCAACAGGGGCGGTAAAGGGGTTAAAACCATTAATGTAACCGACAAAACAGGACAATTAGTTTCTATTAAAGACGTTACCGATAATGAAGATTTAATGATCATCAATCGCTCTGGTATTGTAATTAGAATTGCAGTTGCAGACTTAAGAGTAATGGGACGTGCTACACAAGGTGTTCGTTTAATTACCTTCAAAGGCGATGATGAAATTGCATCAGTAACCAAAATTGATCACGAAGATGAGGAAGAAGAAGTAACAGATGGCGTGATTGTTGATGGGGAAGAAGCATCAGAAAATTCTGCACCTGCTGATTCAGAAGGGGAAGAACAGTCTGATAACAATTCAGAAGAGGATAATTAATAAAAATTAAGAACAACACAATAAATAATTATGAAAAGAGTATTTCTTTGTATATTCTTAGCAGGTGTAACCAGTTTTGCATTTGCTCAAAAAAGCGAAGTTGCTGAAGCAAAAAAAGCTTGGGGAGTTTTTCAATTTACTTCTCAGGGTGCTACAACTCCGTTAGCTAAAAAGCTCGAATCTTTAAAAACAGGTTTGGCCCACACAGATAAGGCTATTGCTGATGAAAAATCTAAAGTAATGCCTGAAGCATGGTCTTACAGAGCTTTAATGGCTTCAACCATTGCAGTTTTAGATACTGCCGATTTGGCTAACGCCGATGCAAACATTAAAATTGCAAGAGAAGCGGTTGTGGAAGCTAAAAAAGTAGACACTAAGAATGCAGAGAAAGAAAATATCGCCAGTGCAGAAGTGAACATCGCTAATGCAGTAAGAAATGGTGGCGTTATTGCTTACAACAAGAAAGACTACAAAACTGCATTCGCTAAATTTGTTCAGGCTACAGAAATTAATCCAGCAGATACTTCAATGTATTTAAATGCTGGTATTGCAGCCAGAAATATTGATGATTATGAGAATACAGCTAAAATGTTTAAAAAGGTAATTGACCTGAATTCTCCTCAATCTAAAGATTTATATTCTGAATTAATCGGTATTAAATTAAGCAAACAAAAAGATACTACTGCTGGCCTGGCTTTAATTAAAGAGGCTTTAGTTAAATTCCCAGACAATACAGACTGGATCAAAACTGAAACTCAAATTTATATCGACAGGGGAGATGCTGCTAAATCGGAGCAAATGCTTAATGCTTTAGCTGTAAAAGAGCCAAACAACGCAAGTTACCAGGTATTATTGGGAAATATTTATTTCTCTCAAGCTTTGAAACTTCAAAATGATCGCAATAAAATCGATTCAAAAAAAGTTAAAGAGTTTAATGAAGTAACTACCAAAATGAATGGTTTGTTAGATAAATCTCTTCCTTTCTATAAAAAGGCTTTAGATATTGATCCAAAAAATTCAGGTGCATTAGAAACATTGAAAACGATCTACGCATTTAGAAATGACACTAAAAACTACGACGAAATTAAAAAACGTTTAGACGCTTTGCCTAAACAATAAGATTTCAAGTTTTAAAAAAAGAGTCCCGAATTTATCGGGACTCTTTTTTTTTGTTTATTTTTACGGTATTGATAAATTTTATACATCAGATTCGATCTTATCCTATGCAGAATTGTTTCAAGTTTACATCCTTAGCCCTTATTTTCCTCTCGTTATCCGCTTCGGCCCAAAAAAGCCAAATTCTTATTGCCAGAAATGCAGTTGGGAAATTACAAGCTTCTATAGCAAATAAGGAAGATGATAAGAAGCAACTAGCCATTATTGCCGAAGGCTTGAAATCTACCGAATCTGCTGAAAAAGACAATAAAACTAAAAAATGGGCAGAAACCTGGTCAATAAAATCATATTTATCCTCTTATGCTTCAATTATTGAAACAGACAAAGCCAGCTCTGATAAATACTATGATATGGCTGTTGATGCTGTTAAACAGGCAAAAAGCCTTGATAAGTATGACGATAATGCCGGTTTAATTAAGGCCACTAACTACAATATTTTGCTTAAAAAGCAGGATAAAGGAAATGAAGCGTACTTTAATAACGATTTTAAAGATGCTTACACGAACCTGAAAGAGGTGAGTGATAATTTTCCAGCAGACACTGCATTAGCCTTAAATACAGCTATTTGCGCCTTAAATATTCAGTCTTACGACGAGTCATTAAACTATTTCAAAAGAGCTAAAGATAACGGAATCCGAAATGCATCCGTTTTTCAGAAAATGGCTCAAATGTATGCTGTTAAATCTGATTACGAAACGGCGATTAGAACTCTTGAGGATGGATTAGTTTTGAATCCGTTTAATCACTTTTTAACCAACGACTATATCAATCTTTTGCTGGATACAGAAAATTACGATAAAGCGCAGAGTTTATTAGAAGGAAATTTGAAGGTTGAGAAAGGAAATAAACTTTTATATTTTCTTTACGGCTATTTACAGCAGGCAAGAGGAAATAATTCTACGGCAATACTCGCTTACGATAAAGCTTTAGCTACGGATCAGAATTATTTCGATGCTTTATATCAACTGGGATTAGCTTACGTAAATACAGCCAACGAAACATTAAAGAAATCTGACGCAGATAAATTAGCCAAGTACAATTCTTTAATTAACCGTGCGCAATTCTCCTTACAGCGTGCGAATGAAATTAATCCGAACGATCGTAAAACCATTCAGTTGTTGGTAGATATTTATTCGAGAAAGAAAGCAACGGATAAGGTACAGGAGCTACAACGAAGAATTCAGGAGTTTTAATTTAGAATAGAAATGTAATGCATGGGATAGGTGTTAAAACAATCAACTTAACATAATATTAATTATAAGACAAATTTATTATGTTTGAATAATTCGTAATTTAGCAGTTTAACAACAACCAATGCAGCACATTCTAGATAATCCGATTTACAACTCCTTAGCAACAACACATCAACATTACGCTAAAGGAAATGACAAGGTAAAATTCTATATGGAAGATGTTACTGCATTTGCCGGGTTAAAAAAATACAACAAAGAAAATTTTGAAAACTTACACGAGATTTCTCCGGCAGATTCATTGTTTGTGATCTTTACCTTGGGTCAGGTTGAAATCCCTGCCAACTGGAAAATTACCATGACAATTGATATGTTTCAAATGGTTTATGAAGCTTCTGGAAATTCTGACCAGGGAAAATCCGACGAAGTATTAACTGACCTGCATGAATCGCATATCCCAGAGATGACTGATTTAGTTAACCTGACTAAGCCAGGGCCATTTTTAGCCAGAACTATTGAATTAGGTAATTATACAGGTATTTTTAAAGGTGATCAATTGGTTTCCATGGCCGGACACCGCATAAGTCCATATCCGTATATTGAAATCAGCGCAGTTTGTACGCATCCTGATCATCTTGGGAATGGATATTCCTACCAAATCCTGAGCAAACTGGTTAATGGTATTTTAGCGCAATCTCAAACGCCATTTTTACATGTTAGAAATGACAATATCGCTGCAATAAAATTGTATGAAAAACTCGGATTTCGTGTAAGAACCGACATGTTTGCTACCGTTTTTAAAAAGGCTTAAGACCATTTCCCCTCCTACCCG
Source organism: Pedobacter rhizosphaerae (assembly GCF_900111155.1). Taxonomy (GTDB): domain Bacteria; phylum Bacteroidota; class Bacteroidia; order Sphingobacteriales; family Sphingobacteriaceae; genus Pedobacter; species Pedobacter rhizosphaerae. Next base: position 42,221 of record NZ_FOGG01000028.1, read on the forward strand.
CTTTAATAAATCAAACTCTTGAAGTAATGAAAATGCATCGGAAATTACCGCATTCCTGAACCTACCCGTCTGGCTCATCAATTTGTAAATGAATTTAGAACAGGGAAGTTGCAGCCGGGTTTTCATCAGGCCATTCCACTCCTAACCTTATTTTAAACCCAGTTAATACCTTTTTTAAGGAACTGTAATGTTTTATGCTCGTCAGTCCCTTCTTCGGGATGAATGTTATACCCCCAATTTGCCTGTGGAGGCAAGCTCATGAGTATAGATTCGATTCTGCCATTTGTTTCGAGTCCAAACTTAGTTCCTGAATCGTAAACCAAATTAAATTCAACATAACGGCTTCGACGTTGGTATTGCCATTCTTTTTGAAGCGCTGAAAATTCTTTGTCTCGATTACGATCAATTAATTCCGTATAAATAGGTAAAAATGTTTCGCCTACATTGATAGAAAAGTCTAATATTTCTGTCCAGGATAAATTGGTATTTTCAGGCTTTAACCGGTCATAAAATATTCCGCCAATGCCACGCGTTTCTTCCCGGTGCTTGATGTAAAAGTAATCGTCGGCATGTGCTTTAAATTTCGTGTAAAATTCTGCACTGAAATCATCGCAGGCCTGTTTAAGTTTATGATGAAAAAATCTTGCGTCATTTTCAAATACATAATGAGGCGTTAAATCAATACCGCCACCAAACCATCGCGTATTTTCATTGAGCTCAAAATATCGGATATTCATGTGAATAATCGGCACCAAGGGATGATTTGGATGAATAACAATGGAAACACCTGTTGCAAAAAAATCATCTTCGGTTACGTTAAAGGCTTTTTTAACTGCTTCAGGCAGCTTTCCGTGTACCGCAGAAAAGTTAACGCCACCTTTTTCTATAATAGCACCGTTTTGCATGATGCGGGTACGTCCGCCACCACCACCTTCCCGATTCCAAATCTCTTCTTCAAACTTTCCTTTACCATCAGCAATTTCTAATCCACGGCAAATCTCGTCTTGTATTTGCTGATAACGTTGGGCAACCTCTTCTTTGAACATGATCTTCTCTTCTATTTCCATACAAATTTAAGGCTATTCAGTTAGTTGCGTTTAATTATGTTCATATAGTACATTTTTTTGACATTGGCGGCTTAACGTTTGGCTAACTTTCCATAAAATGGAACAATTTCAATATAGAAATCACATCTAAAAGTCCTTCTATTAACCTGAAATGAGAAAAAAGACTTTTAAATTACCAAATATTTCAATTTTAAGCTTTATTTTTCAAGATAATCCAGGTCTTTGTTAAAACTTTCTTTCAAAGAGAGAACCGAAATAATGGCAATAATGGTTACTATCGCCATTACGATAAAAGCTGCAGAAACGATATCGAACCGGTGTACAAAAAATTCGAAAACTACGGTTATTGGAATTAAAGCCCCACGTACAAAATTAGGTGCTGTTGTGGTCACTGTAGATCGGATATTGGTTCCGAACTGCTCTGCTGCAATAGTTACAAAGGTTGCCCAATAACCTACCGCAAAGCCCATAAATAAGCAAATCCAAATAAAGCGGCCTTCGGTTAAGCCTTGGCTAGTGAGATATACAATTACTGTGATAACCGAGAGGGATTGAAAAATAAGCACTGTTTTTCTGCGGGATCTGAGCACCTGAGCCAGAAAACCGCATACCACATCGCCAATGGCAATACCAAAATAAGTATACATAATACCGCTTCCGGCATTTAAAACATCTTTTGCGCCCAATGCCTTACCAATTTCCGGAGATTGGGTAACGAGGATACCTACAATAAACCATAATGGTAATCCAAGGCAAATACAAGCCAGATACTTTAAGAAGCGTTTACGATCTGAAAAAAGCATGAAGAAATTACCTTTGGAAACCTTTTCGGCATCTACCACGTTTTTAAACATGCCAGATTCAAAGGTTCCTACACGTAAGAGCAGTAGCAACAATCCCATACCTCCGCCTACAAAATAAGATGTTTGCCAGGTGTAATGTTTCCCAATGGTTGCTGCTGCAGCCGCGCCTAAAAGGCCAATTCCAGCCACTACCATGGTTCCATAACCTCTTTTTTCTTTATCCATGGTTTCTGTAACCAGCGTTATACCTGCGCCTAACTCTCCAGCAAGCCCGATACCGGCTATAAAGCGAATCAAGGCATAACTATGTACGTCTGTTACAAACCCATTGGCAATGTTGGCTAACGAATACATCAGAATGGATCCGAACAACACTTTAATCCGACCAAATTTGTCGCCAATAATCCCCCAGAGTACACCGCCCAGCAATAAGCCAAACATCTGCATATTAATCACATACTCACCGTCTGTACGCATCTTTTCTGGCGATATCCCTATATCCGTGAAACTCTTTAATCTCACTACAGAAAACAGAACAAGGTCATAAATATCAACGAAATAGCCTAAGGCTGCAACAATAACCAGGAAGATTACATTTCGTTTGTTGGATGGATTGTCCGCTTTCATTTGAATTATTTGGTTTAGCTGCTGAAATTACAAATTAGCCTAAACAAAAAAAATAAAATGAAATAAAAAAAGCCACCCTTGGTTAAGAGTGGCTTATGCTGCCTACATTGGAGGCATTTTTTTTGTAGTATCAGGTGGTAACTTGGTGGTGTCTGGCGGAGTTGTGGTTTTTGTCGTATCTAATGGCGCCGTAGTAGAATCCACCTTTGTACTGTCTGATGAACCAGCCATGTTTTTAGATGAATTGCATGCTGATGTGGCTATCATCAGAGAACCAGCAAAAGCAAGACTTAAGATTATTTTTTTCATAGTTTTTATTGTTATCTGTAATCTTAACAACCTTGTAATCATTTGGTTTTATTTTTTTATTGCAAACAGCTATAAGTTTGTGGTTTAAGGTGCTATAAACCAATGTTATTCGTGGTGTATTTTTAACTTGTCTAATAACTCCGGAGATACATTTTCTGCATAAACGCCATAACCATCAACCAATACACCCTTCATATTGCCCACGCTAGATGATATCGCATACACTACCGAGCTATCTGCCGGATCGGTCATGCCTTCAAATCTGTATACCTCATCTATTTCAAATTCTTCGGGCATCAACAACAGATCGATCTCCTTACACTCGAGCGCTTCGGGGGTTAAATTGAAATCTAAGTTGTACCCGCGACTGTCCAAATCAGCAAGAGCAACGGTTATGGTATCATAAATATGCATATTTTCTAATTTACTGAAAAATTACTAAAACATCATCTATAAAACTTTAAAAGATGGCAAATGTTTCTGATATTAGTAATTATGATCATTTCTCAAAACACCCTAAAATGGGTAATGCGCTTCTATCCCCCACTATTTTTTCAGCGCATTTGGGTGAAGAAATTCGATAATGATTTTAGAAGCTGTACCGTTAAGCTGAGTAAAAGTTTACTCAACAAAAATTACAATGGTTCTATTTTTGGAGGCACTATTTATGCCGCTACTGATCCATTTTATGCTTTGCTTTTCGATCAGTTGATGCAAAGAAGGGGCTTTAAGGTTAGGGTTTGGCTAAAAAGTGCTTCTATACAATATTTGAAGCCTGCGCGTAGCCATGTTTATTTTACCATTACCCTTACAGATGAGATGATCGCTGAAGCAGAAGAAGCCTTGAAGCAGGTGGGTAAATTTGTAAAAGCTTACCCTATGGAGATTAAAACCCAAAATGGAGAGCTTTGCGCTACTGTAATGAATGAAGTTTACATCAGGAACCTACATCAGGGTGAAACACCCCGTGTAGCCTACTAATCTAGTCATATGGCCAGTATCAAGAGTTTAATTTTACAGGGCGAGGGCGTAATGCTCGATTTTAAAAAAACCATTACCAATACAGAGAAAATCGCTAAAAGCCTGGTCGCCTTTGCTAATAACAAAGGCGGAAAATTATTAATTGGTGTAGCTGATGATGGTTCGATTAAGGGGGTAAAATCAGAAGAAGAGGAAAAATATATGATCCTTACAGCAGCACATCAATACTGTAAACCTGCCATTGAACCTTCTTTTGAAGAAATTTATGTTGATGACAGGTTGGTTTTGGTGGTAAACATCCCTGAAAGTGATACCAAGCCACATTATGCATTAGATGAGCATAAAAAATGGTGGGCCTACATTAGAATAGATGATAAAAGCGTTTTAGCCAGTAAAATCATTGTAGATGTTTTAAAACAAGACTACCTGGATAAGGGGGTATTGATATCCTATTCTGATAATGAAAAAAAACTTTTAGAATACCTGGAAACGAACGAAAGAATCACGCTGAAGGAATTTAGTAAGCTACTGAGGTGTTCTTACCGTAAAGCACAGAAAATATTGGTTAACCTCATTTTAACCAATGTGATAAAAATCCATACGACAGAAAAAGAAGAATACTTTACGGCGATAAGGCCACATTAATTTTAGTTTTATTACAAGCCGCAAACATTAACTTTTGGTTAATTCTCCTTTTTCAAGTATAAAAACTCGATCTTTGCAGGCTTATGTTATCTACCATTTATACCAAATATAAACCCTATTATAAAGAAAATCTTCACCTGGCCTTACCTATTGTAGGTTCTCAGTTAGGTCATACACTGGTACATATGGCCGACAGTGTAATTGTTGGACATTTTACCGATACCGTGCAACTGGCTGCTGTTTCACTCGTGAATAGTATTTTTATGCTCATCCTGGTAATTGGCTTGGGTATATCATACGGCTTAACTCCGCTTATTGCGCAGGAAAATGGTAGGCAAAATTATGATGAATGCGGCAAGTTACTTTCTAATAGCCTGATAATTAATATCCTTATAGGTGTTTTATTGTATATCGCTGTTCATTTTGGGGTGTTAACATTGATTGATCATCTGGACCAAACACCAGAGGTTGTACGCTATGCGAAGCCCTATCTTAATCTTTTATCTATTTCAATTATACCTTTATTGATATTTCAAGGTTATTTGCTTGGCTTTCATTTCGGACTGGGGGTAAATGGCATTTGGTACGGTTTAACTCTTGGCCTGTTAACTGCTTCTATCCTATTATTTTTCCGATTTCAGAATAAAACGAGAGCGTTAAATATAGGATTATAAGGTGTTATTTTAGAATATACAAAAGTGATATCTACTTAATCTTCATTGTTTTCCAGGAGTTTCTTTAACAAAAGGTCCAGGTTGACAGTTGCAAATGAAGAACTGTAATCTGAAAGACCATAAGGAATAATCAATTCTCCATTGCTGATGATTGAGCCACAAGAGTATACTACATTAGGTACATAGCCTTCCCGCTCATCGTTATTAGGGATAATTAATGGCTCCTTTAAATGACCTATTTCTTTACAAGGATCTTCCAGATCCAGCAAGACAACGCCTATGCAGTATCTCCTCATTGGACCTACGCCATGTGTGATCACCAGCCAGCCTTTTTCTGTTTCTATTGGTGATCCGCAATTACCGATTTGAACCAGTTCCCAATCATAACGTGGTTGCTTAAGTAGGATCGGATTTTCCCAAATATTAACCTTATCAGAAAACATCAGGTAGTTATTCCAGCCATCAATCCTACTCATCATGACATATTTTCCCTTTATCTTTCTTGGAAATAAGGCTAAGTTTTTATTTTGTGCTCCATCACCATACAGGGGAATAACTTTAAACTCGTAAAAATCTTCTGTTTGTACGAGTTTAGGAATAATTAACGAGCCATCAAATGCTGTATACGTTGCATAATAAACAGCTTTTCCATCTTCTCTGATAAATTTTACAAACCGGGCATCCTCAATCCCCTTGCGTTCAAATTCAGAAATTGGAAAAATAACCCGATCAGAAATATCTGTATCCTTTGAGAAACTGATAGTATGATAAGTATCTGATAACCATAATACTTTGTCGTACTCAATTAAACGTTCATGATTGTCTTTGTATAAGGTTTTCGAATCCTTTATAATGTTACTTAAGCTGGTGTATTCGAATCGTTCATCTAATTTGCTTTCAATTTCTTCGAGTACAGCCGGGTCTATTTGTGCATATGCTGCCTTTTTAAGGAATAACTTTTTAATGTAAATGGCATTCTTAACTACTTCTGCTTCATCTACATAATTTCCTACAGGCAATACCTGAATATTATTTTTTGCGTCTATTAATGCACGTCTGAAAACAATGGAAGAAATATGTCCCTCACCAACCGCACGAAAACTGATGATAACTCTTTTCTCGCCCTCCACTAAATCCGTTTGATCGGGATCATCAACAATACTGGGATTAAAGAAAGCAGCAGATTCTATAGAATATTCGTGTGTAAAATAAGCTCCGATCAGCAACCTCGTGTAAGGCTCAAGATCTTCATAATCGGTGCCTAATGTTAAAAACTGCTTTTTTAACTTTTTGCAATGCCTGTTGAGTATTTTAGTGATGTTGCGATGCCGTTTGGAGTACTCCTGCAGAATTGGAGAGATTAATGAAAATACCTTATCGTCTGAAAATTCAAGTACTTTCCTAATCACTTCTAAGGCTCTTGCTTCTCCATTGAAGAAAAAACGTGCGATAACCCTTTTGGTATCAGGATTTACTTTTACAGGTTTACGTTCTATGTATAGTCTCATTTTGTAAGGTGTTTTGTAGATGTATATATCTTTACGCGGCAACAATTTAGGATAGTAGTATTAACTAATTTACGATATATATTGTTTCTAATATTTACGTTTTAATCTTAATATTTAACTTTAACGCTAAATCTTCCAAGAAATATTTAAAATATGTCAAAAGCGGTTACCTCCGAAATCAATCACGCCACCTCCGAACAAGAACGCCTGGCTAAACTTAAATATTATGAGATTTTAGATACAGCTCCAGAAAATAGTTTTGAGCAGATTGCGCTATTGGCCCAACAAATTTTGGAAGCTGAATGTGCCTTTATTGCTTTTGTGGGTGAAAATGGAATCTTTTTTAAGTCTTGGCTGGGATCAGATGAACGGAAAGTAGCAGCAGAAACATTTCTTCAACGTTACATTTCCAGGGCAAGCCTGGACGATAATAATTTTCTTTTGGTACCAATCCAGTCTGCCGAGGGATACATTTTAGGATATATCGGTGCAGCTGAAGTGGATAGTCCTGATGTTGATAAAAAGCTAGAGATGATGAAATTGCTCTCGAATATCGTTATGGATAAGTTAGAAGAGCGGATTGGGCTAAGAAAGCTGCTCAGGATAAATGATGATAGACTTCATGTACTGATTCATGATTTAAAGAACCCTATGACTACAATCGGGCTACAGTCTGAATTATTGGGTAAACTCCCTGGTACAGACGATAAGGTGAAATTAATTGCGGGAAGAATTAATAATCAAAGCAGACAGATTGTGAGCGATCTCAATCACATTTTAAGTTCAGCCAAGAGAGAGAATTCTAATTTTAAACCTCAGAAAATTAAAATAGATGTAAGTGTTATATTAAGTAATGCTTTACATCGATTGAATTTAAAGGCTGCAGCTAAACAACAAGATTTAATTTTTAAATCTGAGGGGGCTACGGAGATTATTGGAGATCCTGATAAGCTCCTTGAAGTTTTCTTTCAACTTACAGATAATGCCATCAAGTTCTCTCCTGCCGGGTCAAAGATTGAATTATCTATTCAAACAGACGATCAACAGGTTACCGTTCAAATCAAAGATGAGGGAACAAGTTTAAGCGATGAGGGTTTAGAAAGGCTCTTTTTCAAATTTGCAGATGTTGGAAGTTATGCAACTGCTAATGAAAACACCTCAAAAATTGGTTTACAAACGGCTAAATTATTAGTGGATATGCATAAGGGAAAGATCTGGGCAGAACGAGTTGAAGGAAGCTCTGGTACTGTTTTCTATGTACAGCTACCCCTCAAATGAGTTGGTTTTGAGCAAGGTAGATAACGACATTTCTTCGAGAACAGTTCTCGTAGGGCTACCGGTCTTAACAAATGACCACTTTATGAGCCTGATTAAGCCCTGTTCTATTTCAATTCCGGTGATATCTCCATCATTGAAACAGCAACAACCTGTATTAAAGTATCCTGGTTGATACTTTCTGAAGCGCGGTGCCTTGTCCCCTTCTTTTATTCTTTTTTTAAGCTCATCATTTAAAAAATTAATCTGATCGTGATCATTTTCCTTTCGGGCCTTTCTCAATCTCAGATATATCCTTTCCAGGTGAGTTAAGGAGGCAAATACAGGCTGATGGGTATGGCCAGTAATCAAAGCTGTTTGTTTTTGGTTTGCCACCCAGCTGTACATCAGCACATTGTGTTTAGTTTTAAGCTGATTATCGTAAGCTGGGGTATTCGGATTAATTTGCAGGTAAGCTTGCAGTGGTGCCCATATTGTGCTTACAAACCATTTACTGAACCAGTTGCCATCACTTTGCATATCTCCCTGATGTCCATGGGTAAGGAAAATATCCAGTTCAGTGCCTTCTATCATCATTTTAAGAATAGCACCTTCGTAAATTGGTATTTTCTGTCCGTATATCCTATTCAGGTTAAATCCTGCCAGTGGATCATTGTCCCAATAAAGATCGTGGTTGCCAAAGATTTTGGTAAACGCATTCCGTTCGATAAACCGCCTTTCTGCATCAAAGGTAGACTTATTGTGGTTGATGATGCTTTCCATCAAATTTTCCCAAAGCTCTTCGCTATCTCCCAGGTTGATGTAGTGAAAACTAACTTCATCATAGTGTTGTAACGCCGCGAGATAGTTTTTTTCTGCTAATGAAAAGTCATCGGCCAAATCTCTTGCTCCTTTATGCTGATCGGATAAAATAATAAACTTACTGTTGTTTGTAATGTGAAGAACAGGTCCTCTCTTACCCTCAGCTTTATTTATGGTTTTATAAAGTTTAGTTAAGGCACCATGTATGCGTTTCCGGTTAGGCCTGGACCCATACTTATTGGACATTCGTATGATCCAGTTGCTCAATAATTTCTGTAAAAATTTTCGCATGCATAATTTCTCTAATAAACTTAACAAAAAATGGGCTTAATAGTTATTAAAAATCCCACGATAGGTTAAATACTTAATCTATTTTACTAAATTTGTTAGTATTGAAAAGATCAGGAAGTACAGATTTGCCCTTGCATTACGGTCAGGTTCCGCCCTGGCTTGCACAACGTATGGCTAAACTGGGCTTAGCCATTACCGAGGCCATTTTATTGGAATATGGACGTGCAGAATTGATCAGGCGTTTAAGTAGTCCATTTTGGTTTCAGAGTTTAGGTGCCGTAATGGGCATGGACTGGCACTCGTCAGGAATTACCACCTCCGTACTAGGTGCCTTGAAAAAGGCCATTAATCCTATTTCCAAAGAATTGGGGATTTATGTTTGCGGTGGAAAAGGAAAGTACAGCAGGGAAACTCCACAAGAGCTTTTGAGGATTGCCGATAACACTGGCTTAGATGGGCATGCGCTCGTTCGCTCGAGTAAATTAAGTGCCAAGGTTGATAATACAGCCATACAGGATGGTTTTCAGCTTTATCTGCATAGTTTTATCCTGAGTAGTGATGGGGATTGGTCTGTAGTGCAGCAAGGAATGAGCAATCATAGCGCTACCGCAAGGAGATATCACTGGCACTCAGCCACTATTAAATCTTTCGTAGAAGAACCTCATACTGGTATTTGTGGCGTTAATCAGGGACAAATACTTAATCTTACGGCTCATGATGCGCAGATTACCAGAAATAGTATTATGGATATCACAATGGAATCTCCCCTTAAAATGCTCCCCGAAATACAGAAGCTGGTGATGCCTGATCACCACGATGTTAGGGCCAAGGACGTAGATCTAAAGCGGTTGGGAAGTATTTTATGGTTGGCACAAGAAAAAAGACCAAGTGATTTTGAATCGCTCTTACTCTTAGAAGGTATGGGGCCACGCACACTACAATCTATGGCGCTGGTAAGTGAGGTAATTTACGGTACGCCATCTCGTTTTTCCGACCCGGCACGATTCTCATTCGCCAATGGAGGAAAGGACGGACATCCATTTCCGGTTCCCGTAAATGTTTATGATGAAACGATTTCAGTGCTTCAAAAGGCTGTAGAAAAGGCAAAAATAGGTTTTACAGAGAAACAAGAGGCCATTAAATCTTTGCATGCTATTGCTAAAAATGCGGAGCAGGATTTTACTCCTAACATGGATTTTGATAAAGTAATTGCCAAAGAAAGAGCAGATAGCTGGAAGTACGGTGGGAGAACTGTATATGGTAAAGAGAAACCACCAGGAGATCATCAGTTGAAGTTGTTTTAAATTATATTATTATATGGTCTGTGAGTCACAGACTATGAGATTAGAAAAAACAATATATGGTCTGTGGGTCACAGACCATGGATTATAAAAATAGTGTAAATACTATTATATGGTCTGTGGGGTCACAGACCATGGGTTACAATTGAATCATATTAGCTGTTTTCACCGATTCATCGCATGCGAAAGCAATTCGCAAGCTGTTTATTGCATCTTCGGTTGCATCGGTAAGATCTAAATCTTTCTGAATTGTTTTCAAAAAGAAACGCTGTTCCCGGTTGCAGAGCTCCTGATGGTCGGGTTCATCTTTAAGATCTAAAAATTCATCGGGCTTAACAAATTCATCTTGAGCATTGAGTTGAGCATAATGCACCTTTATTGATTCTGTTTTAGTATGTGCATCAATATCATCAGAATTACCTGCTTTTGAAGCTTCTTTTGTCACTATAGAAACAGCACCCCTTGGTCCAAAAACGTCTTTTATAAAAAAGGCATTATCACTTACCATAGGACCCCAGCCCGCTTCATACCAGCCTATGGAACCATCCTCAAATCTAATTTGAAGTTGCCCATAATTATAATTCCAATCAGGAATATCATTGGTTAGCCTCGCCCCAATGGCACTTACCTGTATGGGCCTAGAGCGGGTCATTTGGCACATTACGTCGATATAATGCACTGCACAATCTACTATGGGACTTAAGCTCTTCATGAGATTACGATGTACCGTCCATTTTGCGCCATGACTCTGTTGATTCAAATTCATACGCATTACCAATGGTTTCCCCATTTGCTGAGCAAGTTCTATAAACTTTTCCCAGGATGGATGGTAACGCAAAATGTAACCTACCACTAGTTTTTTGTTTGCTTTTTTTGCTGCTTCTGCCACACGAATAGCACTTTCTACGGTATCTGCCAAAGGTTTTTCAATAAATACATGACATCCATTTTCAAAGGCTTTAACTGCAAAGGCTTCATGTGTATCTGGATAGGTAGAGATACAGACTGCGTCAGGTTTGGTGGCCAGCATTGCTTCTTCAAAATCTGTAAATAGCGCATATGCGCCTCCTAATTTCTCATTTAACTTTTGCTTACTTTCACCTGTAGAAACGAGTCCGCAAATCTCAAAACCTGGCAGAGTGTGATAGGCAGTGGCATGTGAAGCGCCCATATTGCCACAACCCACAACTAAAACCCGTAAATTATTTTTTATATCTAACATATGTAATTATACTCCTAAACTCCAGCCACTGCGATATTCTCTCTTCACAAACTGGTTTACTTCATCAAAATTAGTCACTTTCAGGTTCTGTTTATCCCATAAAAGTTTAATGTCTCTACCCGGATAGGTAAAGCCCTTACCATTTGCTTTTGGTTTTTGGACATCAGTTCCGCGGATAGCCAGATTTGCAATCAGCAAGGTTTCGGTAACCGGGCCTGCAATCTCAAATGGCGAGCTCAATTCTACTTTTCCATATCCTGCAATAGCTGCTTCTGCCCATTGCCAATAGTGACCGTCCACCCCTCCTTTTACCCGCTCTATTTTAGGTTTTACATGCACTTCGTTGGTTCTTGATAATGGTAGTAATCGTGGATTTGCGCCATAAACATCACACATCATCTTTCCTCTTGTACCTTCGAACAACACACCATTTGGACCAAAAGATTCATTCGGTGCTAATTCTTCAGGGCGTGCAGGTTTAATTCCACCATCCATCCAATGGATTTGCAGATTGCCTTTCGTTTTTTTCGTTTTCTCGAAAGTTAAAATTACGTGACTTGATGGCGGGCAACTATCTGGAAAATAGCCTCTTTTGAATTCATCAACATAGATGCTACCCACACTGCACTGCACGTCAATTGGTGTATCTAAGCCTAAAACGCGAATTGGCGGTTCAATTAAATGGCAGCCCATATCTCCTATGGCCCCTGTTCCGTAATCCCACCAGCCTCTCCAGTTAAACGGAACCAATTTTTCTACATAAGGCTTAAAGGGTGCACTACCTAACCATAAATCCCAATCCAGTTCAGTAGGGATACTAGCACCACCGTTAGCAGGCCATAAGATTCCTTGTGGCCAGGAAGGCCGGTCAGTCCAGCAATAAACAGTATGAACCTTGCCGATTACGCCTGCGTTACACCAATCTTGCAGTTGCCTTACGCCATCACCAGATGCGCCTTGATTTCCCATCTGGGTAACTACCTGATAGCGTTTTGCAGCTTCCGTAAGCTTACGGGCTTCGTAAATATCGTGCGTTAGCGGCTTTTCGACGTAAACATGCTTACCTAACTGCATGGCAGCCATAGCAATCATTGCGTGGTTATGATCGGGAGTAGAAACGACTACCCCATCAATATTCTTCCCTTCTTTTTCTAGCATTACGCGATAATCCTTGTAATATTTAGCTTTAGGAAAGCTCTTTACGGAGTTGGCTGCTCTTCTATCATCCACATCGCATAAAAATGCGATCTCTGATTTTCCTCCTTTATAAATATTGGCCAGATTGCTCTGACCTTTACCGCCTACTCCAACACCGGCAACCATTAAACGATCGCTAGGAGCTAAAAAACCCTTTCCCAAAACGTGACGCGGCACAATCATAAACCCTGCCGCTGCAATGGCTGTTGTTTTAATAAAATTTCTTCTCGAATTCAAATTGATTGAATCTTCTTTGTCTTCCATCATATTTTAATGCGCTAACAATATAATTTGGTTAAATCTTTATCTTATTCTGATTGTTGTTACTTCTTTTTACTTAGATCTTTAATGCGAATATTTCTAAACTGTAGTTCAGATCCATGTCCCAAAAAGCCGATATGGCCACTATCACGCAATAAGCCAGGATGCTGCTTTCCGTCTGCCGTACCATTTTTGCGTGCTGCTGTGATATCACCATCCAATATTACTTCGCCGTTAAGAATTACCTTAATTTTAGGTCCATTTACCACTACCTCTTGATAATTCCATTCGCCCACAGGCTTAAGAAAACCTCTTTTCGCGGGTAAGGTACCATAAACAGAACCATGGTATTGATATACATGTAAATCTTTATAAATCGGAGCTTCGTTGTCTAAAATCTGCAATTCCATTCCGGTATAAGCAGCATCACCCTCTAATGGCGCTCGAATTCCCAAGCCATTGTTGGCTCCTGGAGTAAGTTGAAATTCGAATCGAAAAATAAAATCACTAAACTCCTCTTTTGTAAATAGGTTCCCACCAGAGCCCTTGCCCGGTTTAGGGCGTATGGCCAAGTTGCCATCTTCTATAGAATAATCAACTGTATTGCCTGTCCATTGGTGCATATTGGTTCCATCAAACAGCACTTTGTAGCCCTCTTTCCTTTCTTTCGTACTTAACTCAAAGGGTTTAACTCTTGGAATTTCTCGGATATACAAGTCACGGTAAACTACTGGTGAGCCGTGTGCTTGCAATTCAATTTGCTCTTCTGCAAAGATGGGTAAAGTTCTATCCCAGTAGTTTTCAAGGATGATGTTATCAGTTACCAGTTGTCCGTTAAGGTAAACGGTTACCCGGTCTCCTTTCATCAGAATCCTAAAAGTATTCCACTCATCAATCTTATTATCAGCTACTTTTAATGGTTTACTTTCGTTGGCCTGGTTGTTATATAATCCCCCTGAACCTACCTGTGCACCTACTTTTGTTCTGGCGTTATCCCAAATCTGCACTTGAGGAGTGCCGCGTAAATAGATTCCGGCATCTCCCTCTCCTTTTTTATCATCAACAATTTTCCAATCTACCAACATTTCGAAATCGCCGTACTTTTTGATGGTGGCTAAATTATTGCCTTTCCCCACAAACTGAAGCTCGCCATTTACAGGTTTCCAGTTGTTCTGAGCTTCAGCATCTGCTTTTTCCTGAGCCGTAGCCAGCATTTTTGAATCCATTTTAGCCCGTTTAATTGGATCTGCAACCAGGCCTTTCCATCCGGTTAAATTTTTTCCATTAAACATGGATACAAATCCTTCTCCGGCTTTCATTTCTGCGATATACTTGCGCATACCTTCTTTTTGGTAACCGCTATCTGGGCCTGTAATTACTGAAATCGTTTTATTTAAGAGCATTTTAACCAGATCACCATTGTATTCTCCTGCTAGCGTAATGTTCATTACTGCCTGGGCAGCAGCTTGCTGTAATTTATTGTCATCAAGGTACTTGCCGGCAAAAATAATGGCGTTCAGACATTTTGATTCCTGTAAATCTTTAAGGATCTGTTGCTTCTGTTCTACCGTTTGAGCTACTTCCATTGCATTTCTGAGTAGTAGAAGCTTCTGCTCGGGGGTGTCTTTACCATCTCTGATTAATTTAAGGTATCCTTTCAAAGAATTGTCCAGAAAAGAAGTGTTTTTAGTTTCTCTTGCTATACGGATGAGTTCAGCAGAAGCCGAAGCATCTTTCCAGGAGGCCAGAGCCTCTACGGCAGCTTTTTGTGTAATATCATTACCAGAGCGATATGCATGGATTACAGCGGCTAGTGCCTGGTCTCCACCCAAGCTTGCTAAAACTTTATAAAACAAGTATTTTTTAGCATCTGGTGCTGTATTTATTTGCTGGAGAACAGTTTGTACTGTTGCGGCATTATTTTGGTCACCGCCACTTACAGCTGAAATGATTGCTTTTTGAACTGCTTTTTCATTGTCACCAGTATTTTCGTTAAGCAAAGTAAATAACTGAGGTAAGTTATTGGCAACCACCACTGAACTTAATGCAGAAAAGGCAGCCTTATTTACTTCAGGATTTTTATTTTTCAACTGGTTATAAACGGCATCCACTTGTGTATTTGCAGCTCGGGAAGCTAAAAGATTAAGTAAGGCGATTTGTGAAGCCGGTTTTGCAGCAGGGATAGCTTTTGCAATTTGCTCGGTAATGCTGGTTCCTCTCATCCGTTTAATGGCATTGGAAACATCCTGAATAGTGGCGCTGTCTCCTTTGCTCATTAATTTCAGAAAATCTCCAAGCACTTTATCCTGTCCGATATTAACTGATGCATTTATGGCACTGCGTTTAACTTTTGGGTTTTTATTTTTATACTGTTTAACGATTGCATTTAAGGCATCCTCCGCAGGTACTTGTCCCAGCATATCAATAATATCGGCTTTGATCTCGTCATCGGCCTTATTCATTGTCGTAATCCATGCACCTGTATTATTCGTATTCACATAGGGTATAGCAAATTTTACAGCCGCTTTCCGATACTCCATATTAGGATCTTTGGCGGCTGTTAATAGCAATGTCTGGTTGTTGTCAGTAGCCTGAATCCACAATTTTAGTGCAGCCGTATGCACATCAGTAAGATCCTCAGATTGGGTTTTAGCCCAAATACTTTCTGCAATTTTAGCTGCAAGGGGCTTATTCCCTTTTTGGAGCATTTCATTACCATAAATGAGATAACTGGAAACTGCATTGGTATTTTCATATTTGTATCCAGCTTTTTCCGCTGCTGTTGCTAATATATTTTCAGATGCGGGATCAGCTATATAAGCTAAACTATATAGTGCAATTTTGGCGGTATGCGCATCAGCATTAGTAAGAATTGACTGGATGGGTTGTGCAGCCTGTGGATACCGTGCGTCTCCCAAAGCTTCAATTATCGACAAACGTGCCTGACCGCTGGCTTTCCCCAAGCCATTAAGAAGCATAGCCTTTGAAGTTGATGTATTGATTTTTGCCAATGCACGGGCAGCCGGATCGGCTAAAAGATTATCATTCAGATAGCCACCCAAACAATTAACCGCATCATCATTACCGATTAAATCGAACTGACTGATTATGAAAGCTTTATTTTGAGGGTCTGTTAGTTTTTGCAAGGCTTTGCAATAGGCGTTTATGCTCATCTTTCTCAGGTTTTCCTGTCCCGTTTGTGTGGCATAGGCGGAAAAGCCACCAACAGTGTACTCAATAAGAGAATTGTTTCCTTTACCGGGGGCTGTAAGTCCTGAAATCAGTTGTGCATATCCATCTTCTCCCAGATTGGCAATATCCTGCATATTGCTTTTTAATAGTTTAGCATCTTTTGCAGGCATTTGCGCCAATAAATCAGCTATGCGTGTAGTGATTGTTCGTTCATCTTTTTTTTCCTGACTATAAGCCAGATTCTGAAGTAGCATGGTTGCTAACAGAATAAGAAATATTTTTTTCATTATTAGATTGATATAGAATGAAGTGCTGATAGTTAAATTAAATAGAGAAAGGTGCCCGCATAACCGGATTAATGAGCCTGTTTGCTGCTTCATCGCCTATAAATTCCTGTTTTACGGGATCAAACTTTAAGGATCCGCCTAGTCTTAGGGCGATTAATCCCATGTTTACAATGTTGCATGATCGATGTCCATTCTCCTCATTTAAGGCAAATTTCTCTCTGTTTTTAACTGATTCTACAAAATCTGTCATTTGTGGTAATGGATCGGGAAAGGCGGCGAGCTTTCTCTCTAAACCAGGAATATCAGATTTGAAGCCTGGATAGAGCTTTCCCTTTGGGCCTTCAATATAAGGCACGTTTTTGTCTTTGCCTTCACCATCTAATATGATCTGACAACCATCTGCATAAGTGTAGGTAATCCTTCTCCAGGTACCAACAGCATCAGTATGTTGCTGCGGTGCATCTATTTCAACCGAAACCGGGCTGGTATCATCTTTACCCAGGAAATATTGAATAGGATCAATATAATGCTGTCCCATGTCGCTTAATCCACCACCATCATAGTCCCAATATCCTCTAAAAGTTTGATGTACGCGGTGTTCATTATAAGGTTTATATGGTGCCGGCCCCAACCACATATCGTAATCCAATTCCGGAGGAACAGGTTGGGGAGCTAAGTTATCTTTTCCTACCCAATAAAATTTCCAATCGTAGCCGGTATGTTTACCTACTGTTACTTTTAATGGCCAACCCAACAAACCACTATCTACCAACTTTTTGATTGGCTTTACTGTTGTACCCATACCATAGAAAACATCCTTAAAGCGAAACCAGGTATTTAAACGGAACATTCTGCCATGCTTTTGAATGGCTTCTACTACCCTTTTTCCCTCGCCTATAGTGTGTGTCATTGGTTTTTCGCACCACACGTCCTTTCCTGCATTTGCTGCCTCAACAGCCATAACGCCATGCCAGTGTGGAGGAGTTGCAATGTGAACGATGTCTACCTCAGGGAGTTTTATGAGGTCACGATAGTCACCGAAAGTTTTGACGCCTTTATCAAGCATAGCTGCTGCCTGGCTCAAATGTCTTTTATCTACATCACAAATAGCCACCACCTGGGTGCCATCATAGCTAAAGTGGCCTCTGCCCATTGATCCAACGCCAATTACAGCTTTAGTCAGCTTATCGCTGGGTGCAATAAATCCGGTTCCTCCAAGCACGTATCTGGGTACAATAGTGAATGCGGCTAGCCCTACAGCCGACTTTTTTATAAAATCTCTGCGGGAACTGTGGTTCTCAGTTGGTTTAGTTTTCATGTTACGGGATGTGATATTTGGTTACCTTAGGTTAAATAAAAATAACGGAGAAGGTTTAGTAAAGCAAGTTAAAAAGATACACAAACGTTTGACTAATGTTATTGTTACTCAACAAGCTATCGCTCCTGAACCTAATTGTATTGTTTTTTGTGAGGAGTAAGAAAGGATTTAATGTGATCTATCACTATGTTTTGATAGTGTAGTTATTGCAAAACGGCCCTGCTACAAGCAAAATCCAGCTATAACTATTTTAAGAAGGACCCCAAAAAAGAGTCCGAATCATAAAGATCGGTTGTTAACCCTGAGCTTCATGATATAAACGGGGAGGCTCAACATGACAGATTCGATGGAAATTTAATTGATGAGACAATGCATCGAGTAGGAAGATAGGGATTAGTTCCCTACCTGTCCTCTCACACCACTGTACGTACCGTTCGGTATACAGCGGTTTGCTAGAATAACTTCGTTTGGTGTGTCGTTTTCCAATAGTAATAATTAGCGAATCCATCTAATCCCAGACCAGTGAAGAACTTTTTGTCCAGAGTTGTAAGTAGTATTGGGCTGTTTGCAGACCTGCAATATCCCTTGCGGGTATTGGCTAATTGGTAAGCCCTTGATTTCCCTACGCCCATTTCCATCAGGTTTCTTGCTCTACCCTTTATACTCTTCCATTGTTTCCACAGAACAATCCGCAACCGGG
>NZ_FOGG01000029.1 GCF_900111155.1 Pedobacter rhizosphaerae
CAAAGATGATAAGAATGGATAATGGGCCAGAATTCATCTCACACAAGCTGGATGAATGGGCGAAGGAAAACAATGTAGAACTGCTTTTTATCGAGCCTGGAGAACCAACACAGAACGCATATATAGAAAGATGCAATGGAAGCATCAGAAGAGAATTGTTAAATGCCTACATATTTCATTCGTTGGATGATGTGAGGGAAAAGGTAGAGGAATGGATGATGGACTATAATTACCATCGACCACACCAGGCATTGAACTTCAAATCTCCCATCGATTTATTGCAGGAAAGTTGAGGACAAAATTATACTTTTGAATGGTCTGAAAAACAGGGGAGCTTACACAAGCTTTATCCAAGAAACTAAAATCCAATATCAATAGGAAATACAAAGTAAACCTAAAGACTATCCACACCCAGTTTACTAATTTTCTAACCGAGAAAGAACTAATTGGAAAGATAGAAGATATTACACTAACTCGGGTTGAACATTTTCTTTCACAATTCTCTAGTTCAGGCACCTATTACATGAATAAGCGAAGAGATTTAGGAGTTCTTTTCTCAACAATTAATAAACAGCTTAAACATAAAGTGCACGTCATACAGGACAGCGAGAAGATGAAATCCAGTGCCAAGCTTCACAAAATTTACGATGAAGATCAGGTTAAACCCATACTGAATTACTTGAAAGAAAATCATCATAATTTGTATATATGCTGTCTGATAACTTACGCAACTTTTCTTAGACCACACCACGAGGTTAGAAGCTTGAGAATGAGTCACATTAAAAATGATTGTACAGAAATACACCTATCTGGGACAGAGAATAAAGGAAAAAGAATAAGAATTGTATACATCCCAGATTATTTGAGAAAAGAGCTATTACCCATAATTGATGGATTAACACTAAATGAAAGTCTATTTACTCGGACAATTGAGATCCCAAATGAATATTATTTTAGTACGGCTTGGACAAGGCAGTTTAAGGAAATGTTTAAAATCGGTTTAATTCAAAAGAATCAAACGATCTATTCATTCAGACATACTGCTGCTGTGCAGGTTTATAATAAAACTAAAGACTTACATATTCTTCAGCAGCTATTAGGTCACTCTGATATGATTGTCACACTCAAATACCTTCGTGGTTTGGCTGCCATTAAAAATGATGATTTAAAAGCTGTTATGCCAACACTTAATTTATAGTATTTTAATTATCCATTATAGCGGAGTATGATTACTTCGCTATTCGTTTTTCGGTTAGAAATCATACAAAACATTAATCAAAGATATAGAGGAACAACTATTGCAAATTATATCAGAAGTTTTTAATCAATTTGCCTCATCTGATGCCTCAGAATAGTGCCTTTAAAGCAATAACATGGCATCTAAAAAAATCAATTTGCCTCACTTCTATACGAAATTTCTGAAGTACAAGTCGAAGCAATATCTTTACCGTATATATGGAATACAACTTTGTTACGGAAGAAATAACTGAAATTATTGCTGATTTAGATATCATTGCTAAATATCATAGCGGATCGAAAGCTTTACTGCATCCAGACAAACCAAATATACTCAGCACAAAGGCTAACATTAGATTGCTTATTGGTAAGGAAGGAGATAAATTATCTTTAGTCGATGATTTTAATATAGCGAAAGTTGTGCTAGAAACTGGACTGGAACATAGTCATGTTCAAAATCTGTTTGTTCTCACCAGAAACATGATTGATATTGAATGGGGCTATTACAAAACTCACTTTACTTCCGAAGATACCAATGAAATCAATCTCCATTCTAGACTAAGAATTTTAATATCTGAACTTAAAATTCTTAAGGAGCAGCTTGAAGGCCGAGGCATTCTAGAAACTAAGATAAAATTGAGGCAACTGATGAACAACGGTAAAAGCATGGTTCCATATGATGTTCCGAATATGGGAGTTACCATAGATAGTAAAGAAGAGAATCTCGAAATTATAAAGCTGGTACTCCTAAATAGATTTAGACAGATAACCGAATTGAGTTACTTATATCTTCATATCACAACTGAAGAACCAAGTAAATGGTCAGCGGATATTATTGAACAGATGCTAGAGTATTTTTATCAACCCTTTTCAGATGCAAGGGCAAAGTGGCTATTTGGAAGATATGCAACTCAAAATATAATAGCATACTTAAAAGCCGAAACGAACTTTCATAAAGAAGATATTGAAGTTACCCAGCAACAAGGTGTTCTGATCTACACACTATTTTTACTATTTGGCTTAATTGACATTAAAATCGAAGATGGCATTCCAGAATTTAAATCAGATCGAGATAAAGCCAAATTAATTCGTTCCTTTCTACGCCAAGACTTAAAGGATAAAGAGATTGAATTCTATAATTTAATGTTTACCTTTTTTCCAGTTGAAAATTAATCTACTGATTATCAGTTGACACGGATTCTTAAAAAGGTTCTTTTCTGTGACTTTTTTCATTGATGGATACTTGTATCAGAAAGCAACGACATGGTGTTGTTGCAACGAACAAATTTCACAAAACAATGAAAAATTCAATTTCAAATGCATCAATGGATGCAACAATCAGATCAGTAAAGGATCTATTTTCTGATTCTGTTAAAGATAACAAAGATTTATCAACAGAACAATTCTTTAACAGATACATGACAGCCGATGAAGTTTTAGATCAGCGCAAAGAATTGGGGAAAATGCCACATGGTCTTGACTACACGTCTATTATCTTTCACAATTGTTGTCAAGGATTAAAAATTACCAGTCCATTGCTTTTAAAGACTGATAGATATGGCAACCAATACTTTTGGACAGTATTCTCCAATGGCGCTGGAAGTAAAGCCATTTTAACAAATGGATTTAAAGCATTCCTGAATGATTATCAAAACGGTTTGATCAAGCCAGAATTCGATTACCGGTCTCTATTAGAAGATGCTTTAATAATGCAAACATTATCGAACAAGTAATTTTCAATTCAGCGGGGGAGATTCCTCCCTCGCTATTTAAAGCTGACCACATGAATATTAGGAATATAACATGCGTAAATAAAGACGTTATGCTTTGGCAAATTGAGCCATACGCATCAAAAGGATTACCAATCAATGCTTTATTCGATAAAGGGAGATGTGGAATTGGTGGAACAACACTAGAAATCGAACAGAATAGACACAGCATAATTGTTGTTCCAACTACCCCATCAATATTAGGAAAATGCAAAGATTATCCAAGTATTCTTCCAGTTATGGGAGATGAAAAGATGAGCTATGAAATGAAAGTTAAACGAATAATTGATAAACTGAAAAGTGGAGAATCAAATATTAAAATTATGACCACTCCTGATAGTTTCGAATGTATCATTGAAGCCGCTAGTAGAATTGACAGACTTGAATGGTTATTTGACGAGTTCTTTTTATTATTAGATGAGTGCCATTCATTTATAACCGAGGCTTTCAGAAAGAAAATTACGATCCCTTTCAGATACTTATGGTATTTTAAATCCAAATGCCTGATATCAGCCACACCGATTAAATTTAGCGACCCGAAGTTTGCTACATTAGAGCAACACGAAATTAAAATAAATGAAGAACTTGGAACAATAGAGCTTATTGAAACTTCAGATATTAATGGTGTTGTTCAATTTGTATTAAGTAATCCCGATAAGTTCCCTGACAATGTGCATATCTTCTACAATTCGGTTGCACAGCTTTCTAAGAGAGTACTAAATGTATTTAAAGAATTAGGAAGTATAGAATGCAATATCTATTGCAGTAAAAGTGATGATAACTTTAAAAAGCTAGGCGATATCTCAGGCATGTTTAAAGAAGAACCTGTAACCGGAGAATACAAGAAATTTAACATCTACACATCGAAATACTTTGAAGCCTTTGACCTAAAAGACCCTAACGCAACGATCATTCTTATAACAGATGTAAATGCAAAACATACCAAAGTTGGCATAACTAACAAAGGCTTTCAGGCAATCGGCAGATTACGAAGTAAACCAAATAGGATAATTCACTTTACGAACCATTCAGATTTAGGTTATAAACGAGACCTAAAGTACTTTAAAAGAAAGCATACAATATACGCTAGAGATGTAATTAATGGTTATCAAAATCATGTTTTAAGATGCAATAAGACTAAACTTAAACCATATTCGAAGTTTAAGGAAATGGTTGAGAATTACGCAGAAGTATCCAAAGATGGCCTAACGGTTAATTATGAAATTATAAAAGTTGACCAATTTGCCAATCATGAAGCTTGTAATGAAGAGTACAATAATATGGATTATATCCAGAAAGCCTGGGAATCATGTAACTATATGGTTAAAAGAAGGAGAATAAGACCTTTTGTAACAGAGATAGCTAGCCGAATGTTAGTGGCAGATCAAATTAGGGAAGCATTAGAAAAGATACATTATTTGGAAGTGAACAAAGATAATATGCTTTTCGACAGCGATTATCTTGACGGCATGTCGGAAGTAAAGATTTTAAACAAGCACTTTGAACTTGCATACAAGGCTTATCACAATTTAGGGTTAACAAAGATATATGAGATTGGTCTGGACTCAAAAAAGCTTAAAGCAGCTCTATACGAGAAGTTTGATGAAGTCGCTAAGCTCAATATAAAGATGCAACTGGCGAGCATGATTACCGAAAGCCGCCATTATACAAATGCTGAATTAAAAACTATCTTACAGGAACTTTATAATAATAGTGATTATAGAACTGTTAATGGAAAAGTAAAAACGGCTACCGCCTTGCAAATTGAAGATTACATTTCAAATTGGACAAAGGATAAGCGGGGGTATCACATTGAATGTAAATTTTAAATGAATGAATCAGTTAATCAATAGAAAATTTATTAAGTAAATCAATCAATAATGTCTCTTATAAAGGGAAATGTAAAATCGGTTAAAAAACTTTCCGTTTTCCGAACTAAGGCTTCAGGCTATAGATGTCCAGCCTATTCCAAAAAATATTTTTTTATTTTCAAATTAGCACATTAAAATCAACCTGTGTTTATCAAACGACAATGGTATTAACTACATACCCCCGTACCTTTCTCTAGAGGGAAATACAATGAATTACAACTTCCAAAGCCAAACTTTTCACTAGAACATTCAACGAGAAGCCTGTCTAAATCCCTTGATTTTCAATCTAAAAACTGATAAGTTGAAAACCGATATTTACAATTTCATTCATCTAACCTCATACGACATTTCCCACCTAAACAATACTAAATTGGTCAAAATCTAACAAAATAGATTCCCCGATATACCAATCCAGAATTACTAAAATAACAATGCATCGCCTAAAACGCGGTGAATTTCCATTATATACCAATACGACTTAAATGCTTCCAGACGGAGGCATTTTTCATTTAACCCAAGTTTTACATTTTAAATTCTATTCAGATGAAAGCGCAAGCAAGATCACAAAAGACGGTACAACCGCAAACACAATTTGTTGTTATAAACGAGCAACAAGTATTGATTAACAAAGAAGTTCACAAAGCATACAATCTAATTGTTGATGCTGCTCTGGAGCAACTACGCAAATTTGACCTAGCTAAATACAGGACTTATGCCACTGTTGATCATTTAAAAAACGAATACAAGAGCAACATGATTTCAGAGCATTTAAATTACTTTTGGAATATCACACTTTCTAACAGCAAAGATGGTCGATCATTCATATTTATAGACCTTGGTTCTGAAGCACTAGAGCGCTTTGGTTCAGGTCTTACTAATATTTTTCTTCGGAAAGCATACGAACTTACCCAATCACACGATAATACAACAGGAATCGAATATGCCTTAAGAATAAACTTTAGAGAGGCTGACCAACATCACAACTTCTTTTACCGTAGAGTTGCTGAAGGTGAGAATAATTATGTTTCCATTGCTACGGTTGATAAACTAGAGTCTTAAAAATAGAGCGCAGAAATGCGCTTTATTATGGTTTCCCGTAATAAAACGTAAAATTGAATAAATAGCTTTGACTAAGAAAGTTATTTATTCACGTTTGATTCTGGAAGAAAATCTTTAGGGGAACACTTGAATATTACCGAGAGTTTATCAATATGGTCAAGATTATACTTTGATGGGTAATTAGGACTTTCAACTTGACCTATAAAACCATTGGATACATCAAGCATGACAGCAAGCTCCGACTGGCTAAAATTTGCCTGTTCTCGTAATGCCTTAGCCTTACTGATTACAAACATCTCAATCTCTGATTTAAGTACTTGTTTAGCCACGTACGAAAAAAGAGATAAATCCAAACCTCCTTACTTAGTAATAACTAAGTAATTACTATTTTTACACTAAATTCTAGATCAAATGAAAAGTAAATTATTACTCATTGCACTGTTCATGACAGCAGTAAAATCATCTTGGGGTCAAGTCGACTTCCCCGTTTACAAGCCATTGCCACCAGTTCCACGTCAAAGTATTCCAACGCCAATCCCGCAATTACAACCACAATATAGACAGAGAAGCTACGAGGAATCTGAAAAAGAAATGAAAGTAATTGCAAAATTCGTAATCGAAAACGCAACCATTGATGGAAAAGACTACTCTAAGTACTACCGGGATAACCAAGCCTGTTTGGTAATTTATACGCAAGCAGATTCAAAGGAAATATACTTTGCCACATACATACCTGTTACTAAATCCATCAGTACGGGGATTATGACTAATCTTGATCTTCGCAGTGAGGCAGCAACTTCTAACAGTTACAAAACTCAAACATCAAAGTTTAAATGGTTTTTTAGTAACAGCTACGATAATGTAAAAGGAACAGCAGATGTTCATCTTCTAAAGATATATACTGAAAACGATACAGCCTTTTCTTGCACAATAAGCTCAAAAGATACTTTTTTGAAATTTACTGGACGTATGGAGGATCCTAATTAATTACAATGAAATTGCTATACACATTTATTATATTTCTGACATCATTTAGTTTTTGTCACGCACAATACGCAAAGGAACTTGACGAAAAAAATGGATTCAACAAATTTATTCTGGGGCAAAGCTTAGAGGATATTAAAGAGGTTGCCAAAGTCAAAGCGTTAAAGAACGGGTCTAATGATAAAAGAATGACCTATTATGAAGTAAAGAACATCAAAGATTTTAAAATCTTTGAATATACGCTAAAGAAGATTGAACTATGGTTTTATAATGATAAGCTTTGGTATATCGAAGTTTACCCAGCCTATGTATACACTCAGGAACAGAACGACCTGATTAATCAAGATATTCTTCGCCGCATTCAGAATCAATATGGTGGTTTCCAAGAAAAAGAACTTACGCCACAAGACAAACTTATTGGACGAAATGCTAAGTACGAATTATATGGTAAAAAAGTATTCTTGAGATACTCTGGTGGACGTGGTTATTATAGCTTTTGTGATTTAGTGACTAGAAACAATCTTTTAAAGGAGCAAGATTCAGGTTTATAATCTGTTTCTCAAATTTTGGAGAACAAAAAGATACTCTTTCAAATTGAGTTGATTGATACGAACAAATATTTCAGCACAGTTGATCAATTTTATTTCTCATACAATTTAATATGCCTTTAGCAATTTATCCAACAACATTAATCTGTGCGATAATCATCGTATACATATACAGTCACTTTAAAAAGTCTAATGATACTAAATCCGATGCAAAAATGACCGAACCTGAGATGAGCTTAGATTATCATGGTGAAACTGAAAATGAATTTACCAAACGTTGTTATACTTTTATCAAAAACTGGTTTGATCGGAATGATCTTAAGGTATATTCTTCCAATAGGGAATCATTCAGAATTGGTTTTGAAGAGCGAGATGGTACATTAGTTGACTATTTTATAGACAGTTACTTCAATAAAAAAGTAATT
Source organism: Pedobacter rhizosphaerae (assembly GCF_900111155.1). Classification (GTDB taxonomy): domain Bacteria; phylum Bacteroidota; class Bacteroidia; order Sphingobacteriales; family Sphingobacteriaceae; genus Pedobacter; species Pedobacter rhizosphaerae. The sequence continues at coordinate 7,893 of NZ_FOGG01000029.1, forward strand.
GTATTTCAAGCACCACTTTATTATGATATACCAGATCATAAGCTCGTTGAGGTATCGGAGTTTATTAATAGGTTAAACAGTAATCTTTTTATCGGTTCGTTGTACTTGAACTATGAAAAGAGGCGAGTTGAAGCAAGATTGGTTTACCATATAGGAAACAAGGATTTGGATGATGATTCATTTGAATTTTACTATAATACCTTAACTGCCGTAAAGGCTAGAAAATCAATAGATAAGATTATTCAAAAGAATGAAAATCCCGCACTTGTGGCCATAGATTGGCCTAATTAGCATTCTGACAGACCATTTTTTAAAGTTTGTGGCATGCAAGAGAAATAACAGGATTTCATCCTATCAGTTTTAACCTGCTACTTTAAGAGCCATAGCAATGTGGCTCTTTTTTGTTATAATTGGATTCTAAATGCTTGCAATAATGTTAAAGTCAATCCTATTTATTACATGCCTTTCCTATTCAGTATTAGGCTACTGTCAAAATAAGTCCTTTCATTCGATTCAAGAAGTTTTAGATTATCATACCGCCGAGTTAAGGCGGAACAATTGGGAAAATCTTAAACACATCTATATCTCAACATATTTGGACACCATCTCAACCTCAAAAGATGTGTTGTTAATTCAAAATGGACTTGATGCAAGGTATATTCGTAAGAAAGATACCAACTTGCTAATTCAGGTTACTATCAAAACAAAAGTTGATCACCTTGAACTAAGCATAGCTAACTTTAGAGTATTTAAGAAAACGAGAAGACAATTAAATTTAACCAACTTGGGTAATGGCAATGTTTATATAGTCAAATAGATTTTAAAGGCATCCTAAACCATCCCATCCCACAACATTTCTGCTTACGCAGTTGAATGGGATGATTTAGTCTTTATTTCAGTGGTTTGGCAACAATAAGCTTTCTTTTAAGTATCTGCTGTTACTCTTAGGCAGTGGTATATCGGTTGAGGCTGTGCAGACCCGATTAGGGAGATCGGTATTCGGCAAGTCTATTGCCACTTAAAACACACGCCATTGCTACGCACTGTCATGGTTTTAATTTTGGCAAAGTGGTTGCCTCATGAATGCTTTCTCTATCCTTATCTAGGATTTTGCTTCGCTTCATCCTGGATAAGTCTAATCGCATTCCACTTTTCAGCTCACCTGCGCAATCGAAAATGCTGCACGATCGTCATGATACTTGATACAAGTATCTCGCCAATCGCTTGTGTTAAAACATAGATCGAATCCCGTTGCTTCGCAACTGCTAATTCTCACACATTTTCTCAGTTCGCAGGCGGTGAGCAAATCCTTATATTAGGAAAATAATTAACTTAAAAATGAGTTTGGAGTACTTCAAGAAAAAGGTTGAAAGACCTATTGTTTCAATCCATGGTTCAATGGCATTCACATTCATTATCCAGACAGATAATACAGGTATAGTCAATGCTTATGACTCTGATCTAGGTGTAACGATCAAAAGTGACTATGAACTTTATTATGATGAGGCCCAAAACCTTATTATACATTTAAAGGATTATAATGTTAAACATGGCAACTGGGTTGGGCGAGGTATTTCGTGCAACGTAATTTTTCTTGTGGATAACTTAAAGAAGTTTGAGTCAGCCTATGACCTAGTTGGAGAATAACCACATTCTGTTGCACGGTTCAATTGAATCCTTTATCTCCATTCGAAAAGAATTAACAATATCGCCAAGCCTCGTGTTTTTTTTCATAAAACATACGTTGAATCGTTCTGCGAACTTTACTACAACGACCATCGCTCCATATACATTTATGGTACGCATACTTAAATATTAGTATTTACAGATTCCCGTAAAGCAAATGGAAACCTTATTTTTATATTAGCTGACAAATTTAAAACATGTCTCCAAAGTTGTAACAACACAGAAAGCCTGTAAAATCAATGCGAGTCATACTCAGGGTTTACGGATAAAAGTAAATTGATTATTCAATAAAGAATGTTTAATAGTTTATACAAGTTATATAGAAACCATTCGGTTAAAACACCACTCGAGGATTTCACTACTGAGGCTTTTGTGGGAGTATTGAAATTAGACCCTACGCTTTTGGAGAACTTTTGTGTATCACTGCTAGGATTAACCAAAGAAGACTTTAATATTAGGACACAGGCGAACTATCTTTTAAAAAATGATATAAACTGCATTGTCGATATAGTAATAGAAAGTGAAAACCAACTGTGTTTTATAGAAAATAAAGTTAATTCGAAAGAGGGTTATAGGCAGCTGGAGCGTTATTCAAAAGTTCTTGACCTATTTAAATCCTGTAATAAAGAAACATATCTAATTTACTGTACTAAAAATTTCGAGGAAAAAGCACAGGTTAATCATAAATTTAAGCAATTAAGATGGTTTCAAGTCGCCAAGTTTCTCACCCAACAAAGAGCCGATAATCCAATCAAAAACAACTTTTTAGAGTTCCTGAAACTTAAGAAAATGAGTCAAAATTTAACTATAACCAATAAAGATACTTTCATCATTGAAAACCTTTTTGAGACTATTGAGTTAGTAAGCGGACACCTAGACCGAGTTAAGCCATTGTTTATACAAACCTTTAGTAAAGGAGTAAACAGAGTAAACGATGGATTTAACATCACTCAAATAATTAAGCATAAGAGAATCATCCTGTATTTTAAAGATATTTTGGGAGAAAATACGGGTTGGTCTGAAATTAAATATGGACTTCAACTTAATAGTACAAAGATATATTGTGGGATATGGGTGGACAAAACTAACTCGCAATATAGAGACTTTAGAGATTATTTTCTTGCAAACCCATTCACTTTCGAAATTCTCGACAAACAAAACGGATTTGCAATCGAATTAAGTGAATCTCTCAATAAATATGTAAATGATCTAGATGGTGATGATAAGATTTTAAATTGGTACAAAGAAGCTTTTGTTTTATTTTTAGAGGTCATGTTAAAAACACCGCAATTACATTGGAATACAATAAATAAAATTACTAGTCAAGTGATATAAATCAAATCTCATTGCTATGCAATTATCAGTTCTCACAAATTTTTTCAGTTCGCAGGAGGTGAGCTAATTTGCTTTAGTCGAACAATTAGAGTAATTTGAGCGCAGAAGATAATTGTTTATCTAAACACGAGTCTAGTTAACCTCAAATGCAAAAATCCCCTAACATTGCTCAACCTATAGTTAAGTTTATAGACAAGCACGTTCAAGCAATTAATATAATGGGCTTAGTAAGCATATTACTGTCAGTAATAACCATATTAGTTTGGCTATCAACATGCTTAAATGCAGAGCCTTGGTCAGCCTTGTTTGGCACGCTTTCCGGCTGCTTTTTTGGGTTAAGAGCAGTCGCAGATTATTTACGTGAATCAGAAAAGCACATTAGTGAGATGAATTCAGATGAAATAATCTTCTTTATACTGACAACTGAGCGAGACATAGACTGGCATAGAATTAATAGTGACGGCAAAATTGAGATCTACTTAAGGAAGCACCCTGCTCTTCGGTTTATTATGGACGAAGAGCCACTTAATGACGATTATATTGCACCATGGGCAAACTCATTTCCCGACCCACACGCAGAGAGCTATAACTTTAGGCTCGTTCTTAATGGCAACCTTCTAAAAAACACAACCTTGGTTACTGTGGATGGTGGCAGAGTCGAATTGCCACAGCCAGACTTAACAACAATGAAAGTATTCCCTTTCGATTATAAGATTGCTCAACTTTTCAACATAAGCAATAGTCAGTTTAACTCATATATGGAGAGGGCAGGCCTTACAGTTAAAGTCTAGTTAAAAACTAATGCATACTTATTTTACGGATTCCCGTATAAAAACAAATAATAGTCTCGATTAACTTTGCCTTAAACCAATTCTGATTAACCCCAGGACTAAACATATCTAGTAATCTGATGAAAAATTACCTTATTTCTCTACTATTGCTTATTATTTATGGTTGTGGCAGTGCTGACCACAAGGAAAACAAAGAAGCTGACAATAAATATGAGATCCAGAGTAAGGATAAATTCTATTCTGTTGTTAAAGCTGCCTTTCTACTAAACTTTCCATCACAATCAGCACCGAAAGTAATTGACAGTATTAACTCTTCTGAAATCCACAAAGAGTACTGTTTACTTGATAGTACCAATAAAGTAATAATAACAGACATCAAAGATAATTGGTGTAAAGTAAAGGTAATTGAGCCGGATTGGTTATCAAAAACTTATATAGGATGGGTACCTGCAGATAACTTGGTTGAAGTGCATCTAACAGAAAAAAAGGTAACACCCAGTATCAAAGCCACAATTAAATACGAGGTTATCAACGAGCAGAAGTTAGAAACTAATTACAAAGCTCAGCTTATTGAATATGCCATTTACAAGGATACTATTTACACAAAAGAAGCTTTAGAAGATGCGGTGTTAGAAATCTATAACCTCAATAGCAATAAAGATGTTTTCGAAACCCATGATAAAGCGACAGTACTTGCAGTTTATCTATTTACCTCTAAAGAGGCATTTAAGGATAAATCCAATTGGATAGCGATGCTAATCAAGGGGCCAAACGAAAATGAACCTAGAATCACGTATAACGATTTTAAGATAACCGCATTGAGTAATAGTGCAAATAATGTCAAAACTAAAGATGAGATCGAATTAGAGAAACTTAAAATCTATCTGCAAAAAAGGGGGTTAGACTTATGCATCCTTTGGGAAATGCTGAAGAAAATTGAGCTTGATAATATTCATAAAGCTGATGCAAAGTATCCAGACTATGGAGATAAGCACATGGCAATGATTGATCAACTAGATAAACAGTCCTATCGTAATTTGCGGAAGAAATATCAACTTAGCGATGATATGCTTAGCAAGGTCTCTATTTTTGCAATGTCATACTGCAAATAAAGGAACAGATATGAACTCAATCACAGGTGCTATAGTTGGGGCAATACTCGGATTTATATCTTCATTTGGTTTTATGGCAATAAACATCAAAAAGAGCCAACGCTCAGAATTATTTCCAATAATAGCAGTAATTACCACAGTATTCGGAGCTGTTGGTGGTGCCCGTATCGGACACAACATTGAAAAGTCAGATAAGATTGCCAGAAGTTTGGGTTTAGATAATATAAAACACACACATTATAAAGTTGGCCGATTTTGGGAATCCCAATCGACATGGAATGACGTTAAAGGTGTGCGCCACATGGTCACGACCTTGAAGCGGAACAATGATATAGTTTCCTTGTACAATGGCAGTGTAATTTGCACACATGGTTCTTCTGCATCGTCCGTCAATATAACTAAATATCATAACGAGGCAAGGAACATTACATTTGCAAAGCTAAAGGAAAGGGTTGGCGATAGTTATATTAGCTACTTAACTAAGTAAATTATAACATCTGAACGGATTTACAACTAACTTTTATCAGTTTAAGTTTAAATACAACATTACTAATAATTTAAATATGAAGAGGCCATTCGATTCGGTGCGTGATTTGATTTACCTTAGAGTAAAGCAAAGCAAAGAAGACATAAAGTTCCGCATGGAGCAGATCGATAATTTAATGGTCTGGGTTGTGGGGTTTTCCATCGGTGGACTTTCTTTGATAGTTTCAGACTTCACTAAATTAAGTGAGAACTTTAGTTACTGGATAATTAAATCAGTTTTGCTTCTGTTAGTCCTCTCAATTACAGCAGGTATTGTATTTAGGATTGCGTGCTATTTTATTAATATATATAACGAACAAATTCAAGTATATGTTGAAACTGCATTTTCAAATGAAGAGATGATGGAGATAGATGCTGAGGATTTAACTGATGAACCTGAAGTGGAGGAGGTTCTTAGACGGCTACAAGTTGATTTCGGTCAGGATGTTCAACAAATATTAGCTGCATATACAAATGTTGATATGTCGCAACCAGCCAATAGAGATTTTCTGTTGAATGACTTGAAACAACATTACAAGAAAGTTGCAATGTGGGCAAAGAAGGACTACGAAATAGCAATAGAATTTGCTAAAGACACGATGCAAAAGGCTTACGGATACTCAAATAAACAACTAGATCGCGCATTTACAGATAATGTTAGTTTAAAATGGCAATTCTGGGTTCGGGCGGCTTTTACATCATTTATTATAAGCTGTCTCGCTTTTATTGCTGTTATTCTGATATTTTCAATTGCTTATTAAATCAACTTAAAATTATCAACTTACATAGTTCGTACCGTTCTTTGTTACACATTGAACATGAAATGGATTATATAGCCATGATCTAGCTCCGTCTTTAGACTCTGAAACAATGAAGAACCTTAATGCAAAGTATTGGTTACTATATACGAATTCTTTCAACAAACATGTTCCTTCGTATTGATTGGGGTCTGGAAGCTCATTAACTAAGCTATCTATAAAGTTGATGTCTATTTCGAACATAATTTATTTAAGAAGTGATTGAACTATTTTTTGTTGTTCGTCTAAGTCATAATACCCATTAGAACGGCTGAATGAGCCTGTTAAGTCATCATACACGAACATTACATGTAAAGAAGCTTCATTTATGGCTTTATTCAATTTTAATTCTGTTTCGCAAGACTCGAAGAAAAGAACTGCGCTGGCTTCATTTTTTTGTTGGAATATATAATACACAACACGAGAGTTTGTACAATATACGATTAATTAATCATTGCTCAAATTTAAGCTTGTAATCTCAACACGCTTAAAGGATCTACGGCATAAACGCTCTTGTGCCAACCGCACCACCTATTTATATCCGTTCTTCCTTTGCTTTGTTGAGCTGAAAGCTTGGCCATGCTCCATAATTAATTATCAATATGGAACAATTACAAACCCTATTCAAAGTGGCTGAAGTTGAAGTAAGCTACAAATCAAATTACAACATTACCGAAAGGCCTAAAATCAATTGTGCAAAGGACGCTTATAGTTTACTGATGCAACATTGGCACTTAGGAAAGATCGAGTTTATAGAAGAATTTAAAGTGATTCTACTAAATACAACTAACAGAGTATTGGGAATTGTCGACATATCCACGGGTGGAGTACAGGGAACCTTAGCAGATCCGAAGATCATTTTTTCGATTGCTTTAAAGACAAACAGTAGTAAAATAATACTAGCACACAACCATCCGAGCAGTAATACAAATCCTAGTGAGGCTGATAAGAAACTAACGCGAAAGTTAATGGAGGGAGGAAAGCTATTAGACATCGAAGTGTGCGACCATTTGATCGTTACCAATTATAGCTATTACAGTTTTGCTGATGATGGCATTTTATAACCAGTGCGCCAAAAGTGCGCCAATTCCCTAAATTATACTGCTAAATGCAGTATATTTGGATACAATTAACAGATTTATAAACTGCGCACAAAGCCTGAATATTCTGCACTCAAGACCCTTTAAACGTACATTTCACATCCTTTAACCTAATGTTAATCGGCTAGCGATCCTAGATTAAGAGTCTGTTGCTCTACCAACTGAGCTACGGAGTCGGGTAAAGTAAATATAAGGATTTGTGGGTTGATTATTAAGTGTTTATGGAGGTATTAATCAAGATGCTGAAATACTTGAAAATGATTGGTAATAATATTATGCGGGGGAGTGCGCCAAACCCCATCTTTTCATTTTCTCATCTAGGATAAGTCTAATCGCATTCTACTTTTCAGCTCACCTGTTCAATCGACAATGCTGTGCTTGTGTTAAAAAGGATAGATTGAATCCCGTTGCTTTGCGACTATTGATTCTCACACATTTTCTCAGTTAGCAGGCGGTGAGCGATATATTGCACCAATCTTTAGCATTAAATTAGATTTACTTTCTACTGCTAATTGTTTCTTTATATTTGCTATTCTAAAAATAATTAAATGAATCTTCTAGAATACTCTGACGCTCTTTTTAAAGCTCAACCAGCACTCAAACTCAAATCCGAATATACATCAGATTACAAACAAAAGATATATTCAAACGTAAATATCTTTAGGAAAACAATTGAAGGTTTAGAAGAAGTAACTCCTCTTAAACCTGTCTTAGAAAAATTAAAAAAAACAGCAATTTTTGCATCAACTGGTGATACGGTCACGACCACTTCATCTTCTGAGGTAGAAGACATATTAACTGATCTGAAGTCTAAAATCAATCTTCTAAATGAGATGATCCACGCCTCTAAATTATTCGGAAGAGAGGATCTTCTATATGTTAAATTGCCAGAGTTCAAGTCTTTTGATGAACTTGCTAAATTTTCCAAAGATTTACAAAAAGCTATTGAAATTCCAATCACAGACACGGCTATAAATGGTGAGGTAAACATTATTGGAGCTGATCAAGGGTCTGTAATTTTATATGTTGCATTAGGAACAATAGCTGCCGTAAAACTCATTGCAGGCATCTGCTGGTCTGCGGCAGTAATTAAAAAGAAAAATGCTGAAGCAAATATGTTTGTTGAACATGCAAAGACTTTAGAACTTAAAAATGAAGCATTAGACTCGATAATAGAAGCTCAGAAGAAACAATTAAGAAATATTGCTGATTCTGAAGCAAATGCTTTGGCAAATGGACTTTTAAACCATAATGATCCAGAAACAATAGGTAGATTGAAGCTATCGATGGAAATTATTACAAATCTAATTGATAAAGGAGGAAAAATTCTTCCAATGACCAAAGATGAAGATATACAAAAATCATTTCCAAACTATAATGCACTAGACCTCATTGAATCTTCCATCAGGCAGATACAACCAGGCAATAGAAACAATTAAGAAACAAAATAAGCCATTTTCTTGAGCTAGATAGTTTTATCACAACTTATTAAACAATAATTAACTATTACACAAATTTAAGCTTATCTACTCAACATATTTCAAGAAATTCCAGCATAAAACACTCTACCCTATCCATTTATTCTGTTGCTTCTTCATTTTGTTGAGTTGAAAGCTTGATCAATTACCATAAAATTTACTTGCAAAGTAGTATATTTATAGCCAGAAATACTTCTGAAAATAAACCAGCGCTCTCATGGTAATCTTATTTCAAATATTTGCGGCGGTTGTCCTGTTTTTTCTAATTAATACGATTGGTCGCTTTGCTCCGGTTGAGTCAAGATATTATCAGATAACAAGTTTTTTGGAGACTGATGAAGCTCCTGCATTCAACTTCTCATTTAGAATACTGACGCCAGTAGTTTTTATCATCCTAATAAGTACGCTATTATACCAACTAAAATTAGATGCTTATGTTAAAGATATCTACTGGGTTAGTATTTATTATGTTACTTTCAGAGCGCTTTTTAATTTAATAATTGATAGAGCTTATCTAATCAACTGGAAAAAACAAGTCTTTTACGCATTTTGTATTGTTTTGGCAACTTATGTGATTTATGAAAAATTAATAATAAAAAAGGAAAACCTGATGCCTAATTTCTCTGACATTTCTAATGAACTTTGGATTATAATTCTAATTTTCCTCTACAATCTTGTAAATAAAATTCAGTTAAGCGAGAATGGGGCTGAAAAGAGAAAACTCAGATACATAAAACATACATTGAGCAATTTGAAGAATAAGTATTCAACAATTATTAGCTCAAGAACGGATATCATTAGGCTTGAACAGATTATTTATGCAATTATGTTACACGAAAATTTCAATCGCCCAAAAGCATTTAGGCTTTTAGAATACGTCAAAAGTAAATTCTCGAAAAACCCAGTGTCACTTGGAATTATGCAAGTCAAATCAGATGGTTTTATAAACGATTTACAAAGTGTAGAGAAAGGAATTGAGATTTTGATAAAGGAAGTTGATTTATTGTTTCCAAAATTTAAAGAAGAATATGGAAAGTTGAATGGAGCATATGAAATCGAATATCTAGAGCAAAGTTATCAAGCAAAGTTAATAAGGGCATATAACCATTGTGATGATTACGCTTATGACATTATTGAGCTTGCAGATTACATTAATGAAAAATTTTATATGAATAATCCCGTATATAGAATTTTGTTTGGCAATTACATCGAGGCACAAGGTACCTAAGACGAAGAAAAAAATTATCGATGCAAAATTTGTCTTTGGAAGCAGTCTATCATAAAAGTAAGATTTAAACAATATCTCATTTTTACAATGGCTAACTTCTATGGACTTGCTGAACAAATTGAAATATCCAAAAACAAAAACCTCTAATTAACTATATAAATTGATAAAATTTTTGGATATTCTATTTTCGGGTAAAATTAATATCTTGGTGGAATGACGAGTTCTATAAAATATGATACCTCAAAAAATACAAGCTTTATTTGATTTTATCGATTTTTTGGATAAAATCAAAAATGAATACATTGAAAAATATATTCCGCTTTGTGATGAACTCCGTGGACTCGATGAAGAAAGGGGCGCACTAAAACCAAAGGAAAATTATAAAGAGAAACATGCTTTCGATGAGATTCAAAAAGAAATAACGGAAAAGTTTGTGCCTATCACAGAAAATATTTATCAGCCATTCACAAGTAAATTACTCGAGTTAGGGATTTGGTCAGGGGACGACGTTTTTACAAGTATATGGAATAATAACATTTCAGAAATTGAAGATTTCAAGAGACATTTTATAGAAGATGATATTGAAAAAGTTTTTCATTATAAAAAAAAATACTTAACGTTTAGAACTGAGACAAATAACGATTTTCTTTGCTTATCATTTATATTATCCAACCTAGACGATATATTTAGAGTGCTTTTTGATTTCTTTAAGGACACTCAAGAAAATGAATTTGATGGTTTTGAAACTAAAATAATTGAATTTGTGAATCCAGAAGGAGTAGCTAGAAGCCTACAAGATAATATTCGTAAGAATGTAAGATATTCTATTCCTAGTGACACATTTTTTAACCATAACGAAAAAAAATCGACTACAAGTTTAGAATCCAAAAATGAATTTAATTTTTATGCTATGAGAGATAAAATTGAAATAGGAAATATTTCCAATAATAAAGGCCAAATTAATGTTGGTAAGGACAACAGAATTGAAGTCGATGGGGGCGACGAAATTGCTAAAAAATCTTTTAAATGGCAAAAAAAAGACACTATCATTATGATAGCCATTGGTATAATAGGGATTGTAATATCTTACTTATCATTAGTGAAATAATTTAAGCTTTTAAAATGTTTGAGAGAATTCCATCTTTAAAAGACTTCATAATTTATGTAATTCCTGGAATAATTATTTGCTATTTTTCGGTTGATATTTATTGTCTATTAAAGAATAGTACCTTCACTACTGATAAAATTGTTGGTAACCCGAGCCTGTCTTTTATTGGTATCTTATTTTCATTTTTGATCGGGTTTCTTTTTTCTCAATTTCAGATTATCCTATTCGGAAGATTGTTTAGGATTGAATTTAAAAAAATGTGTTCGATCCTAGGGTGTTTTGAAAATGACTCACAGTTAAAAAATATTTTAATAGATAAGATAAAAAGTGCTTTCGGGCTAACTAGTGTTGATGAAAAAGATTCTTTAATAGTGTTTCTATGCTTGAGCTATGTAAGGTCAAAATGTGATGAAAACAATCTTGCACTAGTTGATAGACATAATAATATGTCATCCTTTGCAATGGCGACGATGTTACCATTAACACTAGCTGTTCTTGATATATTGTTTAGATTTCAGATTGGGATAGTTTGGACGACCTTAATTTTACTATTTTTTGTGGTAATACTTTATTCATCTGTCATACGAATAGTTTTTAATTTTAGGAGTGACTATTACAAAAATATCTTTAGGCTTTTTTTGGTGTTGAGTATATAAAATAATAAGTTTAAAAATGTATTTAAAACTCAAAATTGCCCCTTAAAGAAAGAAACAGATTGCTGATTGGATATTGAGTGGTAGTGATATATAGTATCTATCTAATCATAGCACCAATTTAAGCTCGTCCTCCAAATACGTTTAAAGGAACTATGGCATAAACGCTCATATCGTACCCACACAATCAATTTATTCCATTACTCCTTTACTTAATTGGTTTGAAAGCTTGATACAGAAGTACTGAAACCACGGAAAGAACAAATTTCTCGTTTCTTAGGCGCTTTAATGTGTTGGGGGGTATGGGGGTGGGTGCAATATGCCTTTGCGTTCCTCTGCGTAAATCTTCGTGTCCTTCGTGGTTGAAAAGTTGTAAATAGTAGGTTTTAAGTTATAAGTCTGGGTGTGCTATTGGCTCTTTTCCCTCTGTGTAAAACTTCGTGCCCTTCGTGGTTAAAAAGTTGTAAGCTGTACTAAAATACTAAGTTCGTGGTATTGCTATGCGTTTGATCTATGAAGAGATTTGTAGAAAACAAACAACTTCATGAAAATTAATAAACTCCTGCTCATGGTGCCGGTAATGGCATTATGGGGATCGGTATCTGAGGTATGCGCTCAGGCCAAAAAAACTGCGGCAAAGCCAGCCGGGGTATCCAAAACAGTTAAAACCAAATATGGTGCTTTGGCCATAGATCGGGCCAATGGCTTTTATTATGGTTATTCATTTGATCAGGCTACGCTCGAAGAAGCAGAAAAGAGGGCAGTAGATGAGTGTGTCAAAAAAGGAGGATCGTGTAGCATTGTGTTATCCTATTCGGGTACAGGCTGTGCGGCCTACCGCACCATTAATGGCAATGTGGGCACTGCATTTGGCTGGGGATTGGCTAAAACCCAGGCAGCAGCAGATGCAATTGCCACTAAAGAATGCTTAAAGAGAAGTGGAGGTCTAAACCCTACAAATTTTGTTTACAGCTGTAACGCGGCGCAAACAGCTGTATTGAAGGAAATATACAATGCATCGCCAGAGATTTCAGCTCCCGTAACCATTGGTGCCCAGGTATGGACCACCACTAACTTAAATGTAAGTACCTTTAGAAATGGACAGGAGATTTTTTATGCTGCCACCCAAAAAGATTGGCAAAAGGCAAGCGAAGAAGCTATTCCTGCTTACTGTTACCTCAACTTCGATAGTAAAAACGACAAGAAATACGGCAAGCTGTATAACTATTTCGCTGTAGCAGATAGAAGAGGATTAGCACCAGCCGGATGGCATGTGCCCAGTAGAGCCGAATATTTAAAAGTGATTGCTACCCTGGGGGGAGAGAAGGTCGCTGGGTTGAAAATGAGAGGTACTACAGGCTGGGATGTAAAAGATCCTTACAAGTTTGCGATAGGCAATGGCGATAATTCTTCAGGATTAAATATGTTAACCAGTGGAAGTGCCGGTGGCGATGAATATGGCGGCGGTAAATCTTTCTTATACGGGGTATGGTTACATCAATGGTGGACCAGCACTCCAGCGAATGACAATCCCCGGTTTGCATTTCACTTTGATTTTAACAAGTACAGCGAACCTCGTGTAACCGACTACAGCAAAACTACTGGCTGTGCGGTACGATTAGTGAAGGATTAAAAATACAAACGCATCAAGGTACTATCTGCTGTATGGCTATGGTGTAGCAGATAGTATTTTATTAATCAAACGGTTGGTATTCCCTGGCAACCGGAATAATTTCTTCTCTTTGAAGACCTTCTTAATAAGTCGAAAACTAAATAGATTACCCTTCGACAACTTGTCTAGATTTTACATCGGGAGGCTCAAGGATGACAATCTATTTTAGTTTTCTCCTTAAGTTAACAGCATTGGTCGCGTCTCGCTACGACATTATAACTCTTTTTTCCCTCAGCTTGCGCCTTTCCCACTGATCATGACAGGGTAAGGTTTAAACTATTTACAACCACCCCCGCCACGCACAGGCTTTCGCGCCCCCTCCTTGAAAAGTAGGTGAGCTGGGGATTACGAAAATCTCCCGCAGATTACTCAGATTAACGCAGATTTTTGGGGAGTTATATTCTTCCGTGTATTCTGTGTTTCCGTGGCTAAATGTAATTGAGAATCTGACTTGTATTTTCTTCTATGGCTTTTAGGGTTCGATCTTTTTTTACCATTTCAGGCATGTAAGTTTCATTGTAATAACCACCCCCGCCACGCACAGGCTTCCACACCCCCTCCTTGAAAAGTAGGGGAGCTGAGTTAAGAAATCTCCCGCAGATTACTTAGATTAATGCTGATTAATTATAATTTAAGAGTACTGCACCGATGAGCACTCCTTCCCCTTGAAATAATTTAAACAAACGTTTGTGCAATCTTTGCTTTTTTACACCAGCCAAATTATTCCTAGTTTAGAGGAAGATCATTAATCAGGATTATTGGCTAACCACAAACACACCATGAAAAATAAAATAATTCTCTTTGGATTGTTATTCAGCATTGCAACATCAAGCTATGCACAGCTGCTCAAACCCTATAATCTCAGCTTTACTAAATTAGCCAATAAATGGGATGAAGCCATGCCTTTAGGTAATGGGATGTTAGGAGCATTAGTTTGGGAAAAGAATCAAAAGCTACGCGTGTCGTTAGATCGGGCCGATTTATGGGATGAACGCAAAGCCTTAGATATTGCTAAACTCACATTTAAATGGGTAGAAGAACAGGTAATTAACAAGAATTATGCTGCGGTACAAAAAATAGGCGATGCACCTTACGATACGAGTCCATACCCAACCAAGTTACCCGCTGCGGCCTTAGAATTTGATCTATCTAAATTAGGAAAAGTACGCAGCAATGTGCTGGATATTGAAACGGCCTTGAACACCATTAAGTTTGAAAGCGGAGCCGTTTTTAACTGCTACATTCATGCCGTTGCGCCACGTGGTTATTTTAGGTTTGAGCACCTGAAAGATCTTTCCATATTACCCGAATTAATTGTCCATAACTATGCGAATAATCTGGTAGAAAAGGGAGATAACAGTCATGCAGGAGTAGGACTGCAAAAATTAGGTTATGCCAAAGGTACAGTTACCCAAACGGCCAATACCATCCGTTACCATCAACCTACTGCCGAAGGACATTACTATGAAGTTTTAGTACAGTGGCAGAAAATGGCGAAGGATCACATTATTGGCTCATGGACCATCAGTAATGATCAACCGGCAAGTCCTGTTACTATTTCAGCGTCTGCCAAAGAACCTACAGGCTGGCCGGCACATACTGGCTGGTGGAAGGATTTCTGGAGTAAATCCAACCTCAATGTTCCCGATTCATTGATCCAGAAACAATATTACTTAGAAATGTATAAACTGGGCTCGGTAGCGAGAAAGGGAGCACCGGCCATTACACTTCAGGCGGTGTGGACCGCCGATAACGGCAGCCTGCCCCCCTGGAAAGGCGATTTTCATAACGATTTAAATACACAATTGAGCTACTGGCCAACTTACACCGCCAACAGGCTAGATGAAGCGGCTACTTTTACCGATTGGCTGTGGAAAATAAGAGCACGAAATTTGGTCTATACCAAACAGTACTTTGGCGTTGCTGGCTTAAATGTTCCCGGGGTAGTTACCTTGAACGGAGATCCCATGGGCGGATGGATTCAATATTCGCTTTCGCCAACCGTAGGTGCCTGGGCTGCCCAGCATTTTTACTGGCAATGGAAATACAGTATGGATGATGCCTTTTTAAAAAACAGGGCTTATCCCTATATACATGAGGTAGCTACCTACTTAGAAAACATTACCCGATTAAAAGATGGTATTCGTAAACTCCCTTTAAGTTCCAGCCCCGAGTATAACGATAACAGTATAAATGCCTGGTTTTTCAACTGGACTAATTTCGACCTGTCCCTCAGCAGATTTTTGTTTAAAGCGGCAGCAGAAGTTAGCCTGGCTAATGGTAAACCAACAGAACATAAACATTGGTTGGCCATATTGGCCCAATTGCCAGATTACGAAGTGAACCAAACCGGTTTTACCATTGCACCAGGAGTAGACTTAACCAGTTCTCATCGCCATATGTCGCAATACATGGCTATTTATCCTTTAGACTTATTAGATGTTAACCAACCAAAAGATAAGGTCATTATAGAAAACTCGCTTCAACAATTAGAAAAAATGGGTACACGGGCCTGGTGTGGCTATTCTTTCAGTTGGATGGCTTCATTATATGCGCGTGCTTACCAGGCCGACAGTGCAGTAAAACAATTGCAAATTTTTGCATCAAACTTCTGCTCGCCCAATAGTTTTCACCTCAATGGCGATCAAAAAGGAGGGCAATACTCTGGCTTTACCTACCGGCCCTTTACCCTGGAGGGGAACTTTGCTTTTGCGCAAGGCGTTCAGGAATTGCTGTTGCAAAGCAGAAACGGTTATATCCAGGTTTTCCCTGCTGTGCCTGCCGCATGGAAAGATGTTTCTTTTAATCATCTCCGTACCGAAGGGGCCTTTTTAGTAAGCGCAACAAAGGAAAATGGCCTGCCCACACAGGTTAAGGTAGTGGCAGAAAAGGGAGGTTGGCTACGCATTAAGCTGCCTTTTAAAACACTTGTAGCAAGGGGCGTACCGGCAGAGCACGTTAGCACGAATGATGAAGGAATTACTGTAGTTAAATTGAGGCAGAAACAAGAGGTTACTTTTGAAAACGGATACGAGTAATTGATGATGTTGAGCGTAAAAACTATACCACTCAGCACCTGGCGGGAAACCAACAATAACAACCAAAACCAAATATATGCGTAAACTTTTATTACTTATTTCATTAAGCTATGCAATTGCCGTTCAGGGGCAAATAGCATTACCCGACAGCATTTACCTCCACATGAAAAGGGTAGCAGACTGGCAGTGGAAAACATTAGGTACGGAGGGCTGGAAAAACCCAAAAAAAGACTGGACATCCGGAGCCATGTACACGGGGATGATGGCTTTTAGTGGTCTGGCTGCAACAGATGCTTATTATCAGAAACTGATTCAGGTAGGGGAAGATAACCAGTGGAAAATAGGTCATTACCGTCACTTTGCAGATGATTACTGCGTGGGGCAGTTATACTCACAATTGTATACCATCTATCAAAATCCTAAATATATAGCAGATTTTAAAAGCATGGCCGATTCATTGGTGGTTTTACCACACACCGAATCCTTAGAATGGAAAAAGTCTATCCACATGCGCGAATGGGCCTGGTGCGATGCCTTATTTATGGGCCCTCCGGCCTTAGCCTATTTAAGTCAGGCTACAGGTGATGCCAAATACCTGGATAAGGCCAGTGCTTTATGGTGGAAATCTACTGCCTATTTATATGATCAGGATGAGCAGTTGTTTTATCGCGATAGCCGTTACTTTAAAAAACAGAAAAAGAATGGTGCCAAAGTATTTTGGGGCCGTGGAAATGGCTGGGTAATAGCTGGCCTGGTGAGGGTGTTATCTACCATGTCGACAGCACACCCGGATTATAAACGCTTTATTAAACTATACAAAGAAATGTCGGGCAGGTTAGCCGCACTGCAACAGCCCGACGGTACCTGGCATGCCAGTTTACTTGACCCGGACAGCTATCCGAGTAAAGAAACCAGTGGTACAGGATTTATTGCTTATGCCATGGCCTGGGGGGTAAACAATAACCTATTGCCTTACAAAAAGTATAAAACAGTACTCAATAAAGCCTGGGCTGCATTGAGTTCTTCGGTGCACGCTGATGGGAAATTGGTCTATGTACAGGCCCAAGGTGCCGCCCCAGATGTGGTTGGGTATGATGATACCGATGTGTATGGTGTAGGCGCATTTTTGCTGGCGGGTACCGAGCTGTTTAAACTGAAACTTCAGCAGGAAAATAATGGATGGATTAGCACGGTGGTTAATACAAATGCTACAAGTAAAAAACAAAAGGTAGAAATTCCATGGAGAAGCATAGCCAAAAAAGTGGCAGATCAGGATCCACAAAAGGTGCAGGTAAAAGATGCTGCTACCGGAGAAATTATCCCCCTAAACGTTGATTATGATGGCACCAAACCCAAAGCGATAAATTTTGAAGTACAGCTTAGTGCCGGTGCAACTCGTTTTTTCAATATTCAATAGCATTTTAAATTCTAGTCCTTAAATGAAAATATTAAAAATTAGCCTGCTAATTGCTACAATTAGCCTGGCGAACCTGAATCTAATCCAGGCGCAAAAAACTAAAGGCAAGGTTCAAAACACGGGCTTGCAAGAACGCGCTTACTGGGCCAAACTACTTTATAAGATGGCCTCGCCGGTTATTTTAAACTTATCCAATAGCACCTTAAAGAAAAATATGCCTGTTGAAGTTCCACCCGGAATGAAAACAGACTTTTTTAAAAAGGTAACTTATTTGGAAGCAGTGGGGAGAACTATGGCTGGTGTTGCACCCTGGCTGGCCCTTTCGGATGATAATACCGACGAAGGTAAAATGCGACTGGAGTTGCGTACAGCCTTATTAAAAGGCATTGTTAACGCTGTAGACCCAGCCAACCCCGATTACCTGAACTTTAGAACAGAAAGCCAGCCGATTGTTGATGCGGCCTACATGGCCCAGGCTTTTTTGCGTGCACCAAAGGCTTTATGGGAACCATTAGACGCCGTAACCAAAAGCAGGGTAATTGAAGAGTTTAAAACGTTAAGAACCCGTACAGGTGCTTATAATAATTGGTTGCTATTTGCCGGAATAAATGAGTGTTTTTTGCTGAGCGTGGGTGAAAAGCCTGATCCGGCAAGGATAGAATTTGCCCGGAAGAAAATGATTGAATGGTACAAGGGCGATGGCTGGTATAGCGATGGGCCAAGTTTTAGCATGGATTATTACAATTCATATGTGATCCATCCCATGTTGGTCGATTTCTTAAAAGTCCTTTCAGATAAGAAGAGAGTGCCTGTTGAAGAGTACAATACTGCTTTACAAAGGATGGTTCGGTATTCAGAATTTTCTGAGCGGATCATCAGTCCAGAGGGTACTTACCCAGCCATGGGGCGCTCGGCAACCTACCGTACGGCGGCTTTCCAGGCATTGGCACAAGTGGCTTTAATGGAGAAATTACCTGAACACGTGAGTGCGGCACAGGTGCGTTGTGGTATATCGGCGGTGATGCACCGGATGTTCGATACCTGCAATAATTTCGATAGCAACGGTTGGTTAGTATTGGGCTTTTGTGGTTCGCAACCTATGATTGCCGATAGTTATACTTCTACAGGAAGTTTATATATGGCTACCTTGGGATTCCTACCATTGGGATTGCCAGCTCATCACCCTTTCTGGACAGACCCTGCTGCCGATTGGACCGCTAAGAAAGCCTGGAGTGGGGCGGCCTTTAAGAAGGATTATCATGTAGAGTATTAGGTGCCCGGTAAAAGATGATGAAAAAGGGATTGGTGTAAAAGCACTACAGCTTACGCCAATCCCTTGGTGACATTCCAAATTTTTTCCTGAATTGGCGGGCAAAATATTTGGGATCAGCAAAACCAACCAAATAAGCAATCTCGCTTATATTATTATCATTGTTTTTTCAAAAGTTCTGCTGCTTTATTGCCTCGCGTTGATTAATAAAGTCATTAACAGATAAGCCTGACAAGGCATTTACTTCCTTATATAGAACGGGTCTGCTCAGTATACACGGCAGCCTTACGATGTTAATACGAAGTATTCAGGGATGCGTAGATGATTGCTTTCCGCATTTAATTCTTTAAAAAAACAATGCGGTATCCACATATATTAAGTTTCAAGATCGAAGCTTTAAACTAAAAAATAAATTATTGTCAGGAACCCAATCACAAAAGCGAATGGTTAAGAACTACGCCAACCGTTTCTGCAACCAGGCCCTGATCGGTTCATCATATAATTTCAAAGCCGCATAAGCAATACCCACAGCAGCTATAAAAGTGAGCAAGCCATATGGTAAGTAAGCGGAAAAACCAAGGCCTCGATTATCGCTCACCCAACCGGTATAGACGTAAATTAAGGGGTAGTGGGTAATATAAATGGGGTAAGAAATATCGCCCAGAAATTTACAGATTTTATTTCCCGCTTTGCTGTGGATTTGTCCGCTGGCACCAACATAAACAATGATAGGAAAGATGAAGATAATGGTTAAGGCATCACACAAGCCATTAAGCCAAAGTTTATCTGTGCCGCCAATTCTGGGAATGGCTAAGGTGATAATTAACGCTAAGCTGCTCCAGATAAAAGCATTTTTAATTTGAGTAGGTTTGGTTAATCTGGAAAGTAAAAGCCCTGCGAAGAAAGGAAACATCATTCGCGTTAAACCAATCTCAATCTGTTCGGCATTGAGCGACCAGCCGCCAATTACATCACCAGTTTTGCTGGTTACTGTATAGCATATTAACCATGTTCCGGAGGATAATACTAACAGCATTAGTGCCCAGTTTGGCAGTTTTCTAAAACCAAGGGCATACAGGATATTGGCTATATATTCATAAAAAAGTGACCAGCCTGGTCCGTTTAAGGGGTGTATTTCCTGCCAGCCCCTAATATCCATCGAAATAGGTAAGGGGATAAGAGTAAAACCAATTAGCATAACCATAATTACTTTCCACATGGGAACCGTGTGGATTAACGGAAATATAGCTGAGTCTGAAGCATAGAAACCTAAAGCACCAATAATCATCCCCAATACCACTAGCGGCTGCAAACGGATTAAGCGCCGTTTAAAGAACCCACCAATGCTGAGCTTTGTCCAACGATCGTCGTATGCATAACCAATTACAAAGCCAGAAAGTAGAAAGAAGAAATCTACGGCAAGGTAGCCATGGTTAATCATTAAATCTAAATGACTGGTAGAATGAGCCTCTAAAATGTGAAAGATAACGACAATGAGTGCCGCCACGCCACGTAATCCATCTAAGATCGCATAGTGAGGTTTCGTTAATATAGTATTGGTGTGCATAACCTCAAATATACAAGATGCAGTAATAAATTAGCAATGATGGGCTGTAAGATATGGGTTACACCTTCTTTCAGAATATAATGGAACGTTTGTTTCTCCCGCCGATTTCACAGATTTGTGCTGAGGTAAGGAAAAAGCAGGTCTGAATATCCATTTTTATCTGCAGGAAAATAAAAAGCTACGAATGGCCAACTGATTTTGGATAAGGCAAACTTTATTCTCAAGCTCAATATGATGTGTTTTAAAATTGGAGATATTATTATCTTGTGCCCTGTTTACTTTTCTATTGGCAATGAAAACCCTTACCAAGCGTTTAAATAGGTAAGTTGAAGGAAAAGTAAACGATTAAAGAATTCCAATCCCTTATGAAAAAGTTTCTTATTGCGGCATGTTTATGCGCATTCACAACCATTAGCTTCGCTCAAACCAAGCCCAATTTTTGGGAAGATGTACAAACCATTAAAAAGTACGATCAGATGTTTAAGGCACCTGCCAATCCGGTACTTTTTGTTGGGAGTTCATCCATTAGGAAATGGGATACCCTAACGCAAGATTTTGCGAAATATAATGCCTTAAATAGAGGAATAGGTGGCGCGGTTACCAATGACATTACCTTTTATTTAAATGATGTGGTTTTCTCTTACCATCCACGGCAGATTGTAATTTACGTAGGGGAAAACGATCTTCCTGATGAGAAGACTACGCCTGATAGTGTGCTTAACAGGACCGTAAAATTGTATAAAGCCATTAGAGAGAAGTTACCTAAAATTCCAATTGCTTACATTTCTATTAAGCCCAGCCCCAGCAGAGATAAGTTTAGGGAAAAAGCGATTGCGGCTAACTTGTTGATTCAAAAATTCTTGTCAGGAGAAAAAAATACCACTTTCATTAATATTTATCCATTGATGCTTACGCCTGATGGAAAATTAAGACCAGAGCTTTTTGTTGGCGATATGTTGCATATGAATGCAGCAGGATATGATATCTGGAAAAAAGCAGTGGAGCCACATTTGTTGGCTAAGTAGCAATTTCGATCCATGGTCCGTGGCACACGGACCATTTCAAGGTGTTAAAATGGTTATAAGTTGCGTGTTATGGATTATCAGTATGCCATGGTCCGTGGCTCACGGACCATTTCAATGTTCCCTTACCTCAACACCAAACATGCTGCCGGGTGCTTAGGATCATTAAACACAGCCCTTGGCGTTTCTAAAGTTGTATTTCGATCGAAAACCTTAATTGACTTTTGTTGTGGTAAATAGTTTGGCCAGTTAGAAATTGGCCTGTCACGAATAAAATCTACCCAATAATCATGCATTAACGAGGCCAGATCATAGTTCATGTTCGCATTTTTAGCATATGGATCTAACCACACATACGGTAGTTCGGCAGCGTGCGAAGCGCCTTTACCATCCTTGCTATAATCGAAACGATACATCCAGATATGGTTATTTACTGTGGCTAAAGTATCCGCTAAACGATAAGAATGCATCGTGTACATGTACTGGGTAAGCACTGTTTTGGCGGCAGAATCGGTGCCTAACTGTTTTTGATTAGCTTTAAAATTTTTCCATACCCATCGTCCGTTTGTGCCGAACCAATCTTTTAATGCTTTGCGGGATGGATTTTGCAGGCGTTTATCCATATCCATAAACATCCGGCTTTCCGCTTTATTGGTGCCGATTAAAAAACGCTTGCTTTGATCTGTATTTTGCTTTATGTAATCATAAATATTTTCGTTAATGACTTGTCCATCAGCAACAGGGCCGAAATAATTGGTGCCCTGAGCCCCCTTACAAATGGTGTTCTGAGCAGTAATCAACTGTTCAGCAGATAAAGTCAGTAATTCTTCTGGTCGTTTTAACTTCAGTTCTTTCAATAATCTTTTGCGGATGGATTTAGCCGTAGCCGAATCTCTAACACATTGTACCGCACCGCTCTCTAAAATTAATTGATGGTATAAGTCTTTTGCCTTGTTATTCAGTAACAATGTACTCACCAGTTTGGCACCAGCCGATTCACCAATAACCGTTACGCGGCTAGGGTCACCACCAAAGGCTGCTATATTATCTTTAATCCAGCTTAAAGAAAGCATTAAATCCTGCAGGCCATTATTCCCCGAACTGCGGTACTTGGGGTCAATATCACCCAGATAAAGGAAGCCAAATACACCCAATCTATAATTGATGGTAATGGTTACTACGCTATCCTTATCGGCAAAAGCATGTCCGTTTTGCCCTGAGCCCGAGCCTGCTGTCATTGATCCTCCATGTACCCAAACCAGTACAGGCAGTTTAGCCTCTGTATTTAGCTCAGGAGTGTAAATATTTAAACTTAAACAATCTTCATTCCCTTTAACCTGTTTGGTATTCCCATTGTATTGTGTAGCAACAGGGCCAAAGCTTGTGCAATTTAAAGTGTCTGTCCAGCCTTTTTTAGCAACAGGAGGTAAGAAACGTAATTCACCTGTGGGCGTTTCGGCATAGGGAACACCTTTAAAAATCCAGGCAGGTCCCTCTTTTATACCTTTTAAATATCCGCCCTGCGCTTTAACAATAGTATATTCTTGTGCGCTTAAAGAAAAAGACAAACCTAATAGGAGTATTAAAGATATTGCTCGAATATATTTTGAGATGGAGGGTTTCATTGGCCAGAGATTGAGGGGCGCAATTTAAATTATTTGTTCAATATTATCACGTAAGTTTTTCTGCAGATTAAACACATTGAATACTAGCGCAGCTGCGTGGTAGAAGGAATTAAAATTTATATATTTATTATTGCGCAAATCATTCCTAACCAAATGAAGAAACTTTTATCCCTAATCATCTTTTTATCAAGCTGCTATTCTTTATATGCACAGGATTTACTGGGAATTCCACAAATTGTAAATTATAATAACGAACAATATAACGGCGGGATTCAAAACTGGGATGTTAAACAAGACCGCAGCGGAATTTTATATTTCGGTAACAACGAAGGTTTGTTAACCTTTAACGGACAGTACTGGAATCTCTATCGCCTTCCCAACTATACCTCCGTACGATCGGTTGGTATTGATTCTAAAAATAGAATATATGTGGGTGCGCAAGATGAGGTAGGATATTTTTTCCCCAATGCACAAGGGATACTCAAATATACTTCCCTGCTCCACCTTATTCCCGAAGGAATGCGAAAGCTTGCCGATATATGGGACATTGCTATCTTAAATGATGAAGTTTATTTCAGGTCTAACAATGCCATTTTACACTATAAAGATGGGGCCATTAAGTACTACAAACCCAGTACTACCTGGCTCTATGTGGGGGTTGTGAATAATCAGGTTATATCGCAAGACAAGGATGCGGGACTATTGCTTCACGACAAAGAGCTTTGGAAACCCTTTTGCAATGCTCAGGAGATGAAAATATCATCTGTAACCGGAGTGCTCCCTTACCATGGAGATACTATTTTAGTGACCACGCTTAAGAAAGGCTTGTTTCTGGTGACTAATGGCGTAATTAAGCCTTTCCAAACGAGTTTAGACCGGGTATTTTTTAACGACCGTATTTTCTTTGCCAGCCAAATCAATAACGGACATTACGCTATTGGAACAACTTCTGGTGGTGTTTATATTATGGATAAAAATGGAAAGCTGATTCAGAAATATAATTACAGGGAAGGACTTCAAAACAATAATGTTAGAGGAATATTGCTAGATCGAGATAAGAACATGTGGTTAGCACTTGATGATGGAATTTCTTATGTGGCCATTAACAGTGCCATTAAAAGAATCTTCCCCGACCGCACCAAGCAAACCACCAGCTATGCCTTTAGAAAGTTTGGTCAGCAAATTTATATAGGTACCTCCAATGGCCTTTATACTTCAGGTTTGGAGCCTAATAAACGGGATTTAAGTTATTCTGCCACAAATTTTGCAGAGGTAAAAAATACCAGGGGCCAGGTTTGGGGGCTGGAGGAAATCAATAATCAATTATTGATGGCGCATGAAGATGGCACATCCACCATTGTGGGAAATGTAGCCAAACCACTATATGTGCTGCCGGGTACCTGGATGTTTCAACCACTTGAAAATGTTTATCCGGCCCAAAATATTTTAGCGGGCACTTACACGGGGCTTCAAAAGCTCAATTATGTTAATGGCCGGTTTATTAACTCGGGGAGAGTAGAAGGCATTATTGAAACGTTAAGGTTTATTGTGGTAGATAACAATGAAAACATCTGGGCATCCCATCCTTACCATGGCATTTATCGGATTGAACTTCAGCCCGATGGGAAACGCGTAAAGAGAACCACCCTATTTACCGACAAGGAAGGTTTGCCATCAAAATTATATAACTATGTATACCGCATTAAGAACCGCGTAGTGGTTGCTACGTCAACTGGCATTTTTGAGTACGATGCAGAGAAAAATAAATTTATTCGCTTTAAACTTTTGGGTAATGCTTTAAACGGTATTTCTATTCAATATTTAAAAGAAGATAATGAGGGAAATATCTGGTTTGTAAGCAATAAAAAAGTGGGCGTAATTGATTTTTCTAAGGCTGGTGGAGGCAAGCCATTTAGTATTTTCTATCTTCCTGAGCTGGATGGCAAGGTTGTAGGTGGTTTTGAATCTGTATATGCGCTGGATAATCAGAATATATTTATTGGCGCAAATAAGGGCGCTTACCACATCAATTACAATAAATACATTCAGAATATAACCAAGCCAAATGTGCTTTTGGGCACGGTAAAATTGCAGGATAGTATTGTTTTTGGCGGGTATTTCGTAGCAAAGGAGATAATTGCAACAAAACAAGATGAGAAACATATCCCTGAGTTCAGTTTTCAGTTTAACTCCACTCATTTCGAATTCTCTTCTACTTTATTTGAGCATGATAAAAATATCAGTTTCAGTTATCAATTGGTAGGCTTTGATGAGGATTGGTCTGCATGGGGCACTAAAAGTGAAAAAGACTATACTAACCTTCCGGCAGGGAAATACACTTTCAAAGTTAAATCCCGAATTGATGTTGGAAATGAATCTGATGTTGTAAGTTACGTTTTTGTAGTGCTACCGGCCTGGTACAATACCATTTGGATGCGTTTGGTTTATTTGGCCATTATCGTTTTGCTGGTTCGGTTAATTATCCGCTGGCAAAAGAAGAAATACAGGAAAGAACAGGAGCGGATGAGTTACCTGCATCAACTGGAACTGGATAGAAATGAGAAGGAGATTGTTCGTTTACAAAATGAAAAGCTGGAGGCTGATGTAAATTACAAGAACAAAGAGCTTTCTACCATGAATATGCACCTGGTGCAACGGGGTAAGGTATTGGCGAAAATAAAGGAGGTGATTTCTACGGTAATTAAAAACCATGATATTACTGAAAGTTCGCCAAGCTTCAGGCATTTAATCCGTTTAATTAAAGATGTAGAGAAGAAGGATCAGGAGTTAGACCACCTCAGCATGCATTTCAATCAGGTAAACAAAGATTTCTTTAACAAGCTTAAAGACCTTTATCCAGACCTGAGTCAGAACGACCTTAAGTTCTGTGCTTATTTATCAATGAACCTCTCTTCAAAAGAGATGGCACAGCTGATGAATATTACCATTAAAGCGGTAGAAGTTGGCCGGTATCGCTTAAGGAAGAAGCTTCAGTTAAGGCCAGATGTTAATCTTTATGAATTTTTGATCGGTATATCCCGGCAAAAACCCATGTAAATCACTGTTTTTGTTACAAAGTGATTTTAAACATTGGTTATTTATAATCTGCTGTTAATCAGTTTTTTGTGTTGTTTGTGTAGGGGCTATGTAGGGCCTTGTAAAATCATTGTAGGTTAAAATACGGGTATTGTATGGTTTGTGTAGTGGTGGCAGATGCTGTAAAAGGTTCCTGCCTCCTATAGATTTGATTTAATGTTTTGGTCGAACTACAGACCACGCACTAACTAACCAAGTATTAACCTAAAATTATTTTCTATGAGCAGAAGATTTACGTTCGTATTCTTCATTTACTGTATCATGGCATTTCCGCTGGCGCTATTGGCGCAGGATATCACCGTTACAGGAAAAGTTACCGATGAGAAAGATGGAACACCACTTCCGGGTGTTACCATTAAACAAGAAAATGCTGCACGGGCGGTATCAACCGATGCCAATGGCAGGTTTTCTATTCAAGTACCCAATGGCGCAAAACTTGTTTTTAGCCTGGTAGGGATGGCTCCAAAAACAGTCACAGTTACTTCGGCAAGCTTAAATGTGAGCTTATCAGCCGACACCAAAGACTTAAGCGAGGTTGTAGTAGTGGGGTATGGTACACAAAAGAAAAGTGTGGTTACCGGGTCTATCTCCAGCGTTAAAGCGAAAGACTTGGAAAGCATGCCCATCAACAGAGTAGAGCAAGCCCTTCAGGGCAGAACCTCTGGTTTAACTATCGCATCGGGCAATGGGCAGCCAGGTTCTTCCTCCACTGTACGGGTAAGGGGATATACCTCTTTTGCTTCTGGTGGCAACAATGATCCGCTTTGGGTAGTAGATGGGGTGATTGTGGATAATGGCGGAATAGGTTATTTAAACCAGGCAGATATCGAATCGATAGAAGTTTTAAAAGATGCAGCTTCGCAAGCCATTTATGGCGCAAGGGCAGCCAATGGTGTAATTATCATCACCACTAAAAAAGGTAAAGTAGGTAGCATAAATGTAAATTATAATGCCTTCTACGGTACATCAGCGCCAGCTAAAAGGTTAGATTTATTAAATGCCACGCAATATGCCACCATCAGGAATGAATCGGCAGCCAACTCTGGCCTACCTCAGCCTTATGCAAACCCAACAGCACTAGGTGAAGGTACCAACTGGCAGGATCAGGTTTTCAATGACGATGCCCGCCGCCAAACGCATGAGTTCAGTATCAGTGGAGGGAATGAGAAATTTACCATTTACAGTTCCTTCGGTTACATCGACCAGGATGGTATAGTAGCCAGCCCAATTTCGAAGTGGAATAGGGCAAACGTGAGGATTAATACCACCTACAAACCAGCTAAATGGGTTACTATTGGTGAAAATGTAGGCTACAGCCATTCTGTAAACAGCAGTTTAGGCAATACCAATAGTGAGTTTGGCGGACCTTTAAGTTCTGCCATTAACCTTGATCCGATTACCCCTGTAGTAGAAACGGACCCTGCTTTAATAGCGAAATCTCCTTATACCATTGCCAATACCTTAAGAAACCCTGATGGTTTTCCTTATGGTATTTCTCCGATTGTAGGCCAGGAAATGTCGAACCCAATGGCTTACATTCAAACCAGGTTGGGTAACTACAATTGGGATCATAATATTGTGGGGAACGTGTTTGCAGAAATAGAGCCCATTACCAATTTGAAATTTAGGTCTACTCTGGGTACTAAAGTGGCTTTTTACGGAGGAGATTCTTTTACTCCGCTTTTTTATCTTAACTCTTCTTCTAAAAATGATAAAAAGTCTTTCTATCGCGAGATCAATACGGTATTAAATTACAATTGGGAAAATACCTTAAGCTATGCAAAAAACTTTGGTAAACACCATGCCTTTATCATTTTGGGGCAAGGTTATTACATGGATAACAATACCAGAAGCATAAATACGACCTATCAGAATATCATTGCGAACAACTTCTATGAGGCGAATTTGAACTATGATCCGGGAACGGCTAACAAACTTGTTGGTGGAAGTGATGGAACGTTGCATGTGGTAAACTCATTATTTACCCGTGTCACTTATGATTATGATGAAAAATATCTTTTTACGGGGATCATGAGACGTGATGGGTCATCCCGTTTTGGTACCAATAACCGTTTCGGCTATTTCCCATCCTTCTCTTTAGGTTGGGTGCCATCAAAAGAGGGTTTCTGGAAAGAAAATAAAGTGGTTAACTTCTTAAAAATCCGTGGAGGTTATGGGGTGACGGGTAATGATGCTTTGGGCGATTTCAGGTATGTTTCTTTGGTAAGCAGTGGGCGCAACTATACTTTCGGCACCACCGATCAAAGCATTATTGGCTGGAGCCCTGCGGCCTTATCTAACCCCGATTTAAAATGGGAAGAAACCCGTCAAACCAATATCGGCTTTGATGCCACCTTCTTTACCGATTTTACGCTATCTGCAGAATACTACAAAAAGAAAACGGTGGGTGTATTGCAAACACCAGATATTCCATTGTATGTAGGTGCAGCGGGTGGCCCAACACAGAATGTTGGCGATATGGAAAATACCGGCTTTGAGTTTGAATTGGGGTATCGCAAGAAAATAGGGGAATTAAATCTGGGCATTAACGGAAATATCTCATTCCTTAAAAATAAGGTAACCAAATTATTGCCGGGTAAGGCATTTATTGAAGACAATGCGCAGAGTTTTCAAACCATGGGTAATTTCACCAGAACCGGTTTAGGCAGATCTTTCAACGAATATTATGGTTACGATATGTTGGGGATTTTCCAAACTCAGGCAGAAGTTGATAGTTACGTAGGCCCGGGAGGAACAAAACTTCAGCCTAATGCGAAACCTGGAGATATTAAATATGCAAACCTTAATGGAGATGATGCCATCAATTCATCAGACAGAACCTTTCTTGGCAGCCCTATACCCAAATATACTTATGGTGTAACCATTAACCTGGCCTATAAAAACTGGGATTTAGTGGCCTTTGGTAATGGTGTGGGTGGCAACCAGATTTTTCAAGGTTTGCGCCGTTTAGATGTTACTTATGCCAACTGGCAGACTAAAGTTTTAGACCGTTGGACACCTTCTAATCCTTCTACCACAATGCCGCGTATTGTAGAATCAGATCCTAACGGAAATTACATCAAGTTTTCTAAACTCTACCTGGAAAAAGGCGATTACTTCAGGTTAAAAACCTTGCAGGTGGGTTATACCTTTCCACAAATAATTTCGAAAAAAGTGGGCGCTCAAAAGGTACGGGTTTATTTGATGAGTGAAAATTTATGGACCATCACCGACTACACTGGCTATGATCCGGAAATAGGAGGAACGGTATTGGGCGTAGATAGGGGTGTTTATCCGCAAGCCCGTTCATTTATGGTTGGTTTAAATGTTGGATTTTAATACTTGAACAATGAAAAAGAACATTCTATATATTGTGGCTATTGCAGCTTCAACACAAATATTCACCTCTTGCAGAAAGCAGCTTGATGTGAACCCAAGGGAACGTATTCTGGAGACTGGTTACTATAAAACGCCGGCAGAAGCATTAACTTCCCTCATATCTGTTTATGATATTTTGGGCAACCAATCTTCGGGTTATCTCACCAAGGTGAATATCCTCTCGGCAGGTTGCGACGACCACTTTGCAGGTGGAGATTCCCCTTCAGATATTGGCGATTTACAAACGATTAATAACTACACATTAACTTCTACTTCGGGCGCGGCAAGCCATTTGTGGAGTAAGGGCTTTACGGGCGTATACCGGGCCAATGTGTTTCTGCAAAAGGTGGCCAATGCTGGTTTGGATGAGGCTACGAAAACCAGGTATATTGCCGAAGTAAAAGCTTTAAGGGCGATTTATTACTTTGATCTGGTTAAACTTTTTAAAAATGTTCCCTTGCTTACCGAAGTGGTAGAGCCAAGTGCCATGTATGATGTTCTGCAGGCTCCAGCCGATCAGGTTTATGCTTTAGTTATCAAAGACCTTACCGAGGCTATTCCGAATTTGCCACCAACTGTTCCTGCAAACACGCAGGGCGGAAGACTCACCCAGGGTGCCGCGCATGCCGTTTTAGGAAAGGTTTATATGTGGCAACAAAAATGGGCCGAGGCAGCCGCAGAATTTGCCTTGGTAAATGGACCCAGCCCAGGCGCAAGCCCATACGGCTATAAGCTACTAACCAATTATGCCGATCTGTGGAATGTAAAGAATAAATTCAACTCAGAGTCTATTCTGGAAATTGTATTCAATACCACTTCAGATATGGGGTGGGGCACTGTAGGCAGTCGTGAAGGTAATGTAATGGGCATTTTGGTTGGTCCCCGTAACTATGTGCCATTAATTGCTGCACAGGCACCCGATTATGTTTCGGGATGGAGCTTTATGCCTTTCACCAAAGATTTCTTTGATCAGATCCATTTTGATCCACGTAATAAAGCCACGGTAGCTAATCTGGATAGTTTGGAAAAGGCAGGCATTGTAACTTATAAGCATGCCAACGCCAATACCGGATATTTTATTGAAAAATATGCAGGCCGTACTTCAACTAAGGCTGCAATTGGTCAGTTAGAATTAAATTTCGGGCAGGATATGTACGAAATCCGTTTGGCAGACACTTATTTGCTGGAAGCAGAGTCGCTGCTTAAAAGTGGTGCTGCGGTTGGTGCAGGGACAAAAGCTTACACCATGTTTAATGCAGTGCGGGCTCGCGTGGGCTTAAACCCACTGCCCGTAACCATGGATAACCTCATGCGCGAGCGCCGTTTAGAACTTGCGGCAGAAGGGCACCGTTGGTTCGACTTGGTTCGTTGGGGCTTAGCACCAACTGTGCTGGCCGGAAAAGGCTTTAAAGCAGGGAAAAATGAGATTTTTCCTATTCCGGAAAGAGAACTGGCCAACTCTAAAATTGTGCAGAGTAAAGAATGGGGAGGTACTAAATAATCAGGCTCATTATTGCTTAGTTATAATTGTTAGCAGGGAGAGATCAAACGCTCTTCCTGTTTTTTATGATTTCTACTTATAAAAATCACTTTCATTATGTTTAATCATCGCCTCGATCAAAAAAAACAATCGGGTAAGGGCTTCGCTTTGCTCGTTCTACTCGTGTTATTTTTTCAAAATACTTTCTCACAAGGTTTTTTAAAAACATCCGGAACCAAAATAGTCAATGAGAAAGGTGAGAATGTGTTGTTAAGGGGCATAGGTTTAGGGGGCTGGATGCTCCAGGAGGGCTATATGCTCAAAATTAATAAAGAATCACAGCAATATAGAATCCGCGAACGGATGGAGGAACTGGTAGGCCCTAAACAAACAGAAGCATTTTATGATGCCTGGCTGGCTAATTATACCCGAAAGATTGATGTAGACTCGATGAAAAGATGGGGCTTTAACTCTATCCGGCTGCCTATGCACTATAACCTCTATACACTTGCCGTAGATAAAGAGCCTGTTGAGGGCCAAAATACCTGGTTAGAAAAGGGATTCGCGCTAACAGACAGTTTACTGGCCTGGTGCAAAGCCAACCAAATGTATCTTATTTTAGATTTGCACGCTGCTCCAGGAGGGCAGGGGAATGATGTTAACATTGCCGACCGCGATCCTTCCAAGCCTTATCTGTGGACCAGTGAAGCCAACCAGCAAAAAACAATTGCGCTTTGGAAAAAACTGGCCGAACGCTATAAAGATGAACCCTACATTGCCGCTTATGATATTTTAAATGAACCCAATTATGGTTTTCAAAATCCACAGGAAGACAAAAATGGCACTAAGGAGAAATTAAATGCCCCTTTAAGAAAACTCATGGTTGAAATTACGGAAGCCATTAGATCTGTTGACCAAAAACACATCATTATCATTGAAGGTAATGGTTGGGGGAATAATTATAATGGTATTTTTCCTGTGTGGGATAAGAATATGGTGCTCAGTTATCATAAGTACTGGAATTATAATGATCAGAGTGCTATTGCACACATCATTAAGGCCAGGGAAGAACAGCAGGTTCCCGTTTGGTTAGGCGAAACAGGAGAAAACTCGAATGTTTGGTTTACCGATGCTATCCGTTTGCTTGAGAAGAACAATATAGGCTGGGCCTGGTGGCCCCTGAAAAAAATTGGCAACAACAATCCGATGGAAATCAGGTCTAATCCAAATTATGACGCGCTGGTTAAGTACTTCAATACCGGAGGTACTAAACCCAAAGAAAGTAATGTGTACAATGGTTTAATGCAGTTGGCCAATGACACGAAACTAGAAAATACCATCATCCATAGAGATGTTATTGATGCGATGATCCGCCAACCCTTTAGTACTGAAACAAAACCCTTCAAAGTTCATTGGATACAGGATAAATCGGTTATTTATGCGGTAGATTATGATCTGGGTAGAAACGGTTGGGCATACTTTGATTTAGATACTGCCGACTACCATGTGTCTACCAATAAGCGTAGTGCGGGCAACCGAGGTCGCATTTACAGAAACGATGGCGTAGATATTCTTCGGGATTCAAGCCAGAAGGAAAAATTTTATGTCAGCCACATTGAAAAAGGAGAGTGGTTGCAATATATGGTTTCATCAAAAGCTAAGGCAAGTTACAGCTTAAGCATCAATGCTGCATCGGCGCTAACATCCTCCAAACTGTCGGTATTTGTAAATGGAGTAGCCATTGCCAGGCAAATCGCTGTGCCCGCTACAGGCAGTTTAAAAAACTTTAAGTCTTTCCAGGTTGGAAAGCTGACTTTAAAAGCAGGCCAAAATGTTATTCGTGTAGTAACAGATACAGGAGGTTATAATTTTAGCTATATTCAATTTATCAAGTAAACTAACCAGGTATCCCATTTTGAAAGGATTTCTTCGCTTATCGGTTATAGTGAGTGCAATTGCCATTTCGGTTATTTTGTTATCGCAATGCATGAACAATGCGGCAGATCAATTGCCAAAGGATATTCGTGGGGGAAATTATGCCGGAGCCGCAACTTGTATAAAATGCCATCAGGATATTGCCCGTCATTATGCGCACAACAGCCATGGCCTTACCTCCAGCCTTGTAACAGATCAAACACTTTTGAAGCAATTAGCTCCCGGTAAAGACGAGTTTGTTTTTAATGAAGATATGAAGGTGAAGGTAGAGAAAAAGGATGATGGTATCTATCAGGTTGGATATTATCATGGCAAAGCTGTGAAGCGCGAGAAAATGGAGATGGCCCTTGGCTCTGGAGAAAAAGCTTTCACTTACGCCTATTGGAAGGGGAAAAAACTATATGAACTTCCCCTTTCTTACTTCTCAGCCATAGGCAATTGGGCCAATAGTCCGGGCTTTCCGAATCATGAAATGTATTTTGATCGGGCCATTACCAGTCGTTGCCTGGCTTGCCATACTTCTTACGTTCAAACCAATGCTGCGCAGCGATCAGGCACGCAGGTAGATGAACAGATGGAACGTGGATCGATTATTTATGGCATAGACTGTGAGCGTTGCCATGGTCCAGCCAAGCAGCATGTGGTATTTCACCTGGAAAACCCTGATGAGAAAAAGGCACAATACATCACTTCCTTGAAGGCATTATCACGGAAACAAAAGATGGATGCCTGCGGTACTTGCCATTCGGGCAACGATTTGATGGTACAGAAAGCAACCTTTACTTTTCAGCCTGGAGACTTGCTCGAAGATTACTTCGAGCAGGATTTTGTGTCTTTTGGAGGCGCTAATCCCGATGTACATGGCAATCAGAGTGCCATGTTGAAAGGCAGTAACTGCTACAGGAAAAGCAAAGATCTCACTTGTCAGTCTTGCCACAATACCCACGAAAGTATCAAGGGGAATCTTACGGTATATTCCCAGCGTTGCCTAAACTGTCATCAAAATTCAAGGCATAGTCAGGCTACGTTGGCCAGGGGGCCAATAAGCTCCAACTGTATCGACTGCCATATGCCCAAAGAGGCCTCTAAACTCATTTCTTTTCAAATTGCAGGCAAAGATCAACCTAAGCCATATCTGCTGAGATCCCACAGGATAGGGATTTATGAGGGGAAATAACCCATGGTCAGAGTCACACGGACCATTTTAAGTATGCCATCGCACAGATCATTTCCTCCGTTGGGCACGGATCATTTTGATAGTGAAAAAGTTGTAAGTCCCACTTCCGACTTAATTCGTACATTTGGTTAGCTCATTCACCTTACACAGTAGCTGGTATGTCGATGAAATATTATTTATCTCTTTTACTTCTTTTTTTTAGTACAGCACTTTTAGCCCAGAAAAAATTTACTTTAAGCGGCACCATTCGAGATGGCGCAACAGGAGAAACCCTCATTGGTGCAACGGTCAAAATATCCGGACCTGCCACCGCAGGAACTTTAACCAATGGCTACGGCTATTTTGCCATCAGCCAGATAGAAGGCAGTTATACCGTTGTAATAAGCTATACTGGCTATACCGCAATCACTAAAACCATCACCTTAAATAAAGACATTAAACTCAATGAAGAGTTGAAGAGTACCATTGATCTTGCAGAAGTAGTGGTAAGCGCTACCAACAGGAAAAATGAGAATGTAAAAAGTGCCCAGATGGGCCTGGAGCGGGTAGATATGAAGTCGCTGAATAGCATTCCCGTGCTACTGGGTGAGAAAGATGTGTTAAAAACCATTCAACTCTTGCCTGGTGTAAAATCTGGTGGAGAAGGAAATACTGGTTTTTACGTACGTGGTGGCGCTGCCGATCAAAACCTGATCATTTTGGATGAGGCCGTTGTGTATAATTCATCGCACTTACTCGGTTTTTTCTCCACTTTCAATGCTGATGCGATTAAGGACGTTAGCCTATATAAAGGTGGAATGCCTGCACAATACGGCGGTCGGTTATCTTCGGTTCTGGATGTAAGAATGGATGATGGAAATAACAAGGAGTTCAAATTTCAGGGGGGGATCGGGTTAATTGCCTCGCGGTTAAAGGCTGAAGGACCTATTGTTAAAGACCGCGGTTCTTTTATGGTGAGTTTTCGCAGAACCTATATTGACCTCTTTTTAAGAGCCTCACCAGATTCTTCTATCAACGGAAGTACGCTGAACTTTTACGACATCAACGCAAAGGCAAACTATAAAATTAACGATAAGAATACCATCTACGTTTCGGGTTATTTTGGAAAGGATAATATTGGCGTTAAAGACTTGTTTGCCAACGACTGGGGGAATGTAACGGCTACCATCCGTTTGAATCACATTTTCAGTGACCGATTGTTCTCCAATACCTCTTTAATTTACAATAACTACAACTATACCGTTCGCTTATTAAATGATGTAACCAATTTTAAAGCCAGCTCGCTGGTTCGCGATTTTAACTTTAAGGAAGATTTTCAGTATTTCAGTAATAAACATACTTTGCGATTTGGGATTAATGCCACCCAGCATCGCATTTCTCCGATTGATATTAGTGTTTCGCAAGAATCGCAGGTTAATCCACTTACCCAGCAAAGGAGATACGGCATCGAATCGGCGGCTTATATTTCTGATGAATGGGCAGCAACTGAACACCTTAATTTTTTATATGGCCTACGCCTGGCAGCCTTCTCACTTATGGGGCCAGGAAACTTCAGTACTTACGATCCTGACGGAAATATTTTATCAACCGAAAGTGTAGCAGACGGGAAGTTTTATAAGAATTATTTCAATCTGGAGCCACGTTTTTCGGTAAGTTACCTATTTAATGAGGAGAATTCCATCAAGACATCTTATAATAGAAATACCCAAAATGTACACATTTTAACCAATGCAACTTCCAGCTCTCCAACAGATCAATACGTACTGAGCAGCAATAACATTAAGCCCGAAATTGCAGATCAGGTTTCTATGGGTTATTTCAGGAATTTTGATGAAAACAATTACGAATTTTCTGGAGAGGTTTATTACAAATGGCTTCAAAATCAAATCGACTATAAGAATGCAGCGCAATTACTGGCCAATTCTAACATAGAATCAGAACTCCTGTACGGAGTGGGCAGGGCATATGGTTTAGAGTTGTTTTTCAAAAAGAAATTCGGCAAGCTAAATGGCTGGGTGGGCTATACGTTATCGAGAACCGAACGCAAGTTTGCCGAACTAAATAACGGCAAGTATTTCCCTTCACGCCAAGACCGCACACACGATGTATCTGTAGTGGGTATTTACAATATTAGTCAACGGTGGACTTTCTCTTCCAGTTTTATCTACAGCACCGGAAATGCAGTAACTTTTCCTGCCGGTAAATATGTTGTTGGTGGACAAACAACTTATTATTACACCGAGCGGAATGCAGGCAGAATGCCCTATAACATGCGTTTGGATGTGAGTGCAACCTTAGAAGGGAAAAAGCATAAAAGGTATCAGTCCAGTTGGAATTTTGGTGTTTATAATCTTTTAGCCAGAAAAAATCCCTATTCGATTGAGTTTATTGATGATCCAAATGATCCAAGGAAAACTGCGGCACAACAAACTTCTTTATTCGGACTTATTCCATCAGTTACCTGGAATTTTAAATTTTAAATCATGAAAAGGCTTACATTATATTTGATTTTATTGGTTTTATCTCTTAGTGCCTGTAAGAAGATAATAGATATTGATACCAAAGATGCGGCTCCACAAATCGTGATTGAAGGGAAAATCACCGATAGCTTAATTGATCAGCAGATCAGGATATCTAAAACAGTGGGCTATAGTGAGCTGGGCATTTATCCTAAAGTGTCTGGTGCTACAGTAACGGTTAGCGATAATAAAGGCAATAACTACGTTTTTAAAGAAACCTCGCCTGGAATTTATACCAACAGGATGAAGGGCAACCCGGGAACTACCTATAATTTAAATATCACTGCCGAAGGGGCTGTTTACACTGCAAGTTCTACTATGCCTAAAAAAGTATTGATGGATTCTATTGGTGTGATTAACAATTATTTTTTCGGCAATGAGCGTAAAACTACAGCAGCCTACCTGGCCGATCCTAAAAATGAAGCCAATCAATACCGTTTCTATCTTTACCGCAATGGGATCATTTCAAAAAGTATTTATGTAAACAACGATCGCTTAACGGATGGCAATAACCTCAGGATTCAGCTGTTTTTCTTTACAGATGAAGAAAGAGATGAAGAGCTTAATAGCGGAGATCAGCTTTTGGTTGAGATGGAGTGTATAGATGCTCCGGTATTCGATTATTGGTTCGCCTTATCAGAGCAAACAGGCCGAGGACCAAATCAGGGAACTACACCGGCAAATCCCCCCTCTAATCTTTCTAATGGTGCTCTTGGGTATTTTAGTGCAAATACCTATCAGAAATTGAGTGCTACGGTTAAGTAACATTTGTTTATTTCAAAATTTAGTAAACACAGAGCAGGCTTGGCTGTTGATTAGTAGGAAGCTTTTAGCGTGGCTTCATATTTTATTTAATCAGAAATTAATGAAGGTATTTATAAGCGGAAATATAGCCGCAGAAGGAATTAACGAACTCAAAGCGAACGATATTGAGATTACGCAATGGACAGCCGATAAACCAATTACTGCAAAAGAATTAATTGATGCTTGCCAGCAACACGATGCATTAATTAGTGTTGGGCGGAATAAGATCAATGCAGAATTTCTTCAGGCCTGCAAACATTTAAAGGTTATTGCGCTGCATTCTGTAGGATATGATCAGGTTGATGTGGCTACGGCAAAGAAACTAAATATACCCATTGGTAATACTCCGGGGGTACTTAGTGCTGCTACAGCCGATACAGCCTTTCTTTTGATGCTTGCCGTAAGCCGGAAAGCCTTTTTCCTTCATAAGAAAATCATTGCTGGCGACTGGAAAGCCTATCAACCAACAGTAGAGCTTGGAATAGAACTTAAAGGCAAAACCCTTGGCGTTTTAGGATTGGGAAACATTGGAATTGAAATGGCTAAGAAATGTATTGCTTTATATCAAATGCCTGTAGTTTATCACAACAGATCTCAGAACCCGGAGGCAGAAAGAGAAATAGGGGCAAAATATGTTTCTTTTGAAGAACTTTTAGCCCAAAGTGATGTATTAACCGTTCACACCGCGTTGACACCCGAAACACAGGGTTTATTTACCCTGGATGTTTTTAAACAAATGAAATCCAATGCTATTTTCATCAATACTGCGCGCGGTGGCATTCATAATGAAACTGACCTGATTGAAGCCCTGCAACAAAAACTAATCTGGGGTGCAGGATTAGATGTAACCAATCCTGAGCCTATGGATAAGGATAATCCGCTATTGCAGATGGAGAATGTTGCGGTGCTACCACATATTGGCTCTGCTACAGAAGAAACCCGGACAGCAATGGCTAAAATAATTGCACAGAATATTTTAGCCGGATTAAAAGGCGAGCCTTTACCTTATCCGGTAGATTGATTAGGGATTAGGTTGACCCTCATTCAAAAATCGTCTTGCTGAATTTATTTCAGCATCTTTTAGTAAGGGGGGTGTATGATTATAAGATCAATTGTCAACCCTGAGCTTCCCGAGGTGAAATCGGGACAAGTTGCAGAAGGATTTGATTAAGTGTTATTAGGGCGTTTCGACAAGCTCAACGTGACAGACTTGAATAGAAATTTAATTTTATGATAAGGCACTTCTCTCTGGTTGTAGCATTTCCAATGCTATTAACTTAAGCTAAATGCTATCAGTCTGAACTTTCCGATGTGAAATCGGGACAAGTAGTCGAAGATCTTCTTAATAAGTCGAAAACTAAAATGGATTACCCTTCGACAGGCTCAGGATGACAATCCATTTTAGTTTTCTCCTTAAGTTAACAGCATTGGTAGCGCCTCGCTACGACCTATTACTGATTGAATGAGCTTGTGAGACACTAGCCTATAGCTAAGTTTTTAGGTTACTTAAAACTTATAACCTAAAACTTACAACTTTTCTCGCTATTACTGAAAGTTTTTTTAGGTCACTTAAAACTTATAACCTAAAACTTACAACTTCTTTATTTAACACCATATCTAAATACCGATCGGCCAATATTTCCATTGGCATCTATTCCTTCCACAGTAACCTTATATTGTCCTCTGCCATCGGCATTGTAAAACTCGAAAGAAGCATTTCCTGTAGCATCAGTGATGACCTTAGGGTTCCAATAAATCGTGGTACGTAAATCGTTTCGGTTCATGCTCGCTGCAACCTCATACTTAGGCGAGTAAAATTGCTTTTCTTTATTATAACCACCTGGAGAGAAAGTGAGTTCGTAGTATTTAGGCAGCATATCCAGCAATTGTGCTTTAGATATTTTAGTTCCTTTAGGCGCTTTCTTCTGGTTAAATACGATTACCCCATTCACATTGTTGGCGCGGTTTACCAGGCCCAGTTCATCTCTTAAAAAGATCTCGATAGACTCAATTTGATTGGCATCTAAAGTATTAATCTGATTTACATCTACATTCATCCCGTTGATAAAGATTCCCATTGGAACTCTTTTCCCTGCATTATAATCACGGGTAACATAGAAATTATTATCGACAAAAGTTACACCAGCCAACATGCCCTGTAAGCAGTTAATGAGCAGTCCGCAACCTTGTAACCTATCGCCGGTTACTTCATGGTCAGCCATCTGACTAAGGCCGCTTAATGCGGGATAATCTTTATGGCTTACCTTCGGAATTGCAGCAGCCTTGATATTTACATCTTTCAAAACATGCAGGTAAGCATATTGCTTTTTGCTATTATCCAGATAAGTATTTAAGGCACTGTCGATATTTAAAACCTCATCAGCGGCGCTAAAGTTTCTGCTTAGTGTTGGAGAAGGAGAACCGTTAATGCTTAAGGTCATGTTTTTGTAGTTCACATTGTATTTGGCAGTAATGGTTACTTTAGAAGAATCATTGAAAACCAAATTCTGGAATTTGAAATTCCCTACAGGATCGGTAGTGCCCTCCAGGTTAAAGCGCTTATCAGGAATACTCAATAGGAGCGAACCCTTTCTTACCGGAATACCGTTCCCCATGCGAAGAATTCCTGATATTTCTATTCCCTGTTCTGGCAGTAAGCTGATTTTAGGCATTTTACCTGCAATCACATCCGTATAGCTAAACGTTCTGTAGCCTTGGGTAAGCAATAAAACATCTAAATCGGCAGCCTTTTTAGCATCTGTCGCATTAAAATAATAGTTAGGCTTTTCAATATAACCTTTCAAGTCGCTGCTTAACAATAAACCCGTTAATATGGTAGTAGCTGCATCTTCAGCCGATGGTACTTTACTTTCATCTACAACCGATACAGAAAAATTACCTTCTACAGGTGCACCATCTTTCTTGGCGGCCAAATTGATCTTTACTTTTTTCTTCACACCATAACTTGGGAGCGAAGAAGTTACCGCCAATGCCATGGTGTTTTTGTGTTGCACGAAAACCAGTCGCTCGCTTAAAGGCTTGCCATTTTCTGCAAATAGGGTAAATTGGGCAATTCCGTTAGGGAATTTAGATTTTTGAATGGTTGTACTATAGGTTTTATTAGATAAAGCAGTTTGTGCACCATAACAAATCACCCCTTTACTTTGTGCAATGAGATAAAACTTTTTCCCCTGATTTTGTTCAAAGAAGCTATCGTTGGCATTAATTTTAACGGCAATGTTCTCCGCATCGCTATTATCAATATTTATCCCTATAGCAGATGCACTAACTGCAGGGAGATTATAGCTTTGTGTGCTGCCATCAGCATAAGTCACATTTGCTTTATAGCTTTTGCTAGCTTCAACAGGTAAGCTAAAGGTACCCATGCCCAGGTGTTGAGCGGTAAAGGTAGCCACCTGTTTTCCCTCACTGTCTGTAATGGTGCCTTTGGCATTTATGCCCAGTCCATCACTTTTAATCGCTTTGAAAGCTACTTTGTTGGTTAAGCCGGCAATCAGGCTTCCCCCTTCAGGAAACAGCTGGAAATCTTTGTTAATAATGGCATTTTGAAGTTGAAAGGTACTACTGGCTACATCTTTTTCATTGGTGTTGATGCTGGTAATCAGTTCTCCTTTTTGAAGTTGGTATTCTGCCTTTTGGTTGGCTGTCATAGAAATGGTTAAAAAACCATTGGCATCAGTAGTGCCCCGCCCTTTGGCGATTTCAGTATAACTGGTTACAACTTTCCAGCTTACATTTTTGTTGGCGTAAGGTTTATTATTCGCATCCTTAAACTGTACTCGCGCATCTATTTTTTCCTGCTTATCTGTAGAAAGATTTTTATAGGTAATATGCGTTTTAACTTCTTTATCTATCGCCTCACCTACAAAAAATGTTTTGTTAAAATAAGCCGGACTATCAAAGTTCAACATCCACATGGTGTACGCCCTGATATGATAATTGCCCTGTTTATAGTTGGTTTGGTCTAATGGAAAACTTCCATTGGCAAAGCCACCTGTAATGGGAAGTTTGAGGGTTTCGATTAGGGAATCTCTCTGATTGATCACATCAACATAGATAATCTTACTCACTCCCGAGAGGAAATTTTGATTTTCAGTTACATAGGCTTTAAACCAAACGGTATCAGCCACCGCATAATAAGGCTTATCGAAATGGATATATATTTTTTCCTGGGGATAATCGTTTAAGACCTTGTTGGTTTTGCTGATGATGGTATTGATTCCCACGGTATCGGTTTGAGCCGAGGCATTGAAAGCAAGGAAACTTAGAAAACAAAGTATAGTAAAGGAGATGTTAGAAATCTTCATGAATTGGAAATTTATTACTCAGGTTGTAAATATATCCAATTATAAATATAGCACCCAACTTGTTCGCTGGTTTAACATTTTTTTACATAAAAATTCTAAACGATTGATGGGGTAGAGATAAAAAAAAGATGTCTGCTGCAATTTATACAACAGACATCTTTTACTTTTTAGAATTTCAAACAGATTGCAACCTTTTGGTTACCTACTTAGTTATATTCGATAACAAACTCTTCTAAAGGTTTACGAACTTTTTTCAAGTTTACTAACCAGTCTCCGGCTTCATCTCTGTAACCTAACGGAAGGATAGTTACACTTTTTAAACCTTGTTTATCTAAACCTAAAAGTTTATCCAGTTCAGCACCAATGAAACCTTCCATAGGGGTAGCATCTACTTTTTGAAGTGCTGCCTCAGCAATAGCTAAACCAAAACCAATATAAGCCTGACGAGCAGCATGGTTAAAGTTTTCTTCAGCCGATCTGTTTAATAACATGCCTTTAAGCTGGTTTTTATAAGCATCGGTAGTATTTTCAGGTAAGCCACGCTCAGCATTCATTCTGTTGAAAACAGCATCAATACCTTCGTCAGTATAGTTCTCATCAGCAGCGAAAACCAATACGTGAGAAGCAGCCTCAATTTGAGGTTTGTTGAAGGCAATAGGAGTAATTTGTTTTTTTAATTCCTCGTTGGTTACTACAATCACTTTAAAAGGTTGTAAACCAGATGAAGTAGGAGCCAGGTGAGCTGCGGCAATAATTTTATCAACTTTTTCTTGCTCAACAGGTTGGCCATTCATTTTCTTAACGGCATAACGCCAGTTTAGGGCTTCAATTAAACTCATATCAATAGTATTTTATTTCAAATTTTATCAAGCAAATATCTATAATAACCAATAAACCTCTGTTGATGTATGGTAAGAAAGTAAAGTTGTAGGTATTAAGTTTTAAGTCTCCCTGGTTCGTGGCGCACGTACCAGTTCCGCAATCCATTGTGAAATAGATCCTGAGCATAACTGAGGTGCCTAAGGTGGTAAAATAGGTAAGATGGTTTGATGGAAGATGGACTCTTTTTCTCTGTGAAAAACTTGGCGTTTTTTGTGGTAAATTTCAACCCTATCCCAAAAATAAATTTGTAATTCACTGAAATTAAATATCTTTGCATCAAATTTTAATCACCATGCTAAAACTAAAACATATTCAACAACCGAACTTTAGCTCCTCTTGTGGCCTAAAGGGTTTGGATATTCACTTTAGTTACCTGCCAAACCACTAGTTTTTTTATCCTGAACAGATAACAAAAACAATTTTATTTTATTAATCCATCTGCAGGCTGGCAACCCCGCCACTAACAGATTTTACAATATCCACTATGGACATATACACCACTGTAGAAGAAAAATATCTACAAGCTGTTGAAGA
Organism: Pedobacter rhizosphaerae; assembly: GCF_900111155.1. Classification (GTDB taxonomy): domain Bacteria; phylum Bacteroidota; class Bacteroidia; order Sphingobacteriales; family Sphingobacteriaceae; genus Pedobacter; species Pedobacter rhizosphaerae. The sequence continues at coordinate 51,450 of NZ_FOGG01000029.1, forward strand.
GCTGGATCTTGGAGAATTACCCAAAGCACTTCAATATTTCAATGCCATTATTGCTTTCGATGCCGAATATGCAAGAGCCTATTTTCAGGTCGGAAAAATATATCATTATCATTTAAAAGATTACAGGGCTGCCGGTTATTACTACAAAAGAAGTATAGAGTTAGATGCTGCATTTCCTGATGCTTACGAGCCCTACCTCGAATTGATCGTTACCTTAAGAATGAACAATCTGGTAAAGCCATTGTCCGAAAAGGCACTGCAAGTACCGGGCGTAAACTGCGCTTTAATTTATAAACAACTGGGCTTGTATGCCGAGCAACAACAGCAATTTGCTGATGCGTATAATTACTTTCGACAGGCAGAATTATTTAATTCGATACAGGAAGAACAAACTATGCTTCAAGAGCACTTAAAACGCATTAAAACCAAAATTAATAGCCAAAAAACAATGGTTTACGATTTACAGGGATAAGGGCTTTGCCTTTATCCCCTTTTATCTTATAGGTGGCAACAATAAATCACATGTTTAAAGCTTTAGTTTTTTAAAATTGTTATTATCTTTATCGCCTGTTAAGCTTAATTATTAAATTCAAAAATATATAGATATGTCAGGTCACGATACACACGCGCCGGTTCAGGAAACAAAAGGAATTTGGGCATTGCCATTAGCGGCATGGTTATTCGTTATTGTTTTAGTTTTTGTATTCACCATTGATTGTTCAAAAGATGCAGGTGAAAAACATGGTGAAGAGCACCACAAAACTGAAGCTCACCATTAATCTATAAATCCAAAAGATAAAAAAAGCGCTGAAGTTAATTTCAGCGCTTTTTTGTTTTTTAATCCATCAACTATTTATCTTTTATCTGCCCCATCAGGTTTGGATAATCAGTAATAATACCATCTACCCCCAGGCTAATAAAGTAGTTTACTTCTTTCAGGGAGTTTACTGTCCAGGGAATAATTTTTATCCCCATGGCGTGGCAACGGTCTACCAGGCCCTTTCCTACCAAAACTGAGTAAGGACTGTAAATAGTGGGCTTAAAACCTAATTTCTCTATGTAATCCTCAAAGGGTTCTTTTTCATCAATCAGTAATGAGGTTTGTATTTTAGGATATTTTTCGTGTAAATACTGTAACGTACGCATATCAAAAGACTCTATAATCACGCGTTTAGCGATTTTCTTCTGATTAACCACTTCCATAATCAATTCTACAAATTCTGCCGGCTCCGGATGAAACTCATTATCGCCTTTTTTAATGGTTTTCGTTTCTATGTTGTAAACCGGCTTAGGCGTTTTATGCGTTTTAACATAGTCCTCAACCGCGTCTATCGTTTCGGAAAGTAGGGGCTTGTAAGCCTTAAACTTCATCTGACCGGGAAAACGTGCATGAACTTTGCTTCCAACATCAAATTTCTTTACCTCCTCGTAATCCATTTTATAGATATTGAAATTCTTTTGGTCTTTCAGTGATATTGGCTTTCCGTTGGGTTGCAAAGAAATTTCATTGTTAAAGTAGGGTTCCTGCGACAATACCACTTGTTTATCTTTGGAGATTACCGCATCCATTTCCAGTGTCGTAACGCCTAAATCAAGGGCTTTCAGCATCCCTTCGATGGTATTTTCTGGCATAATGCCGCGTGCTCCTGCCTTGCCCTGCACATCAAATTTCTTCTTTTGTGCAAAAACAGTAAAAAAGGTTAAAACAAATAAAGAGAGTATGAGTAGTTTTTTCTGCATGGAATTTAAACGTAAAATATGGATTTAACTTATCGGAGGAAGATCTTTTGTAGCGGAAAATGCATTGCCATTCACAACTTTTGTTCCCGCTCCGCTAAATCTCTGCGCTGCGCTTCGAGGATATCGCTTCAATCGGGGCTAAGTGGAAAACAGCTACAAGCAAAACTGCAAAGTTGTCAAACAAAAAAGGGCTTTCGAAAAGAAAAGCCCTTTTTTATTCACATTAATCATCTATCTGTCAGCAGGTACGAATGCTTGGACGATTAAGTTCCAGCTTGCATCAGCAGCTTTTTCGTATACAAAAACGTAGTTAAAGCTCTCTCTCAGGTCTGCTTTATAGTCGATGGTAGCTATTCCATAGGTATAAGCTAAATCGCTACCAATAGCCTTGTCTACGCCAGTTGTTTTTAAATTCACTTTGCTTACCATTCCGTTAAAGAAAGATAAGATCTTTCCTTTACCATCTATAGCCTCGTTACCTGGAAAAAGTAATCTGGCATCGTTAGTTAAGAAACCACCAAAAGCGGCAATACCATGTGTTTTAAGCATTGTATTTAAGGTTTTCTCTGTGGTTAAGATAATGTCTCTACCGGCTTTAATTTCTTTCTCATTTAAGAACTTCGGCGCAACATGATCTTTTGGTTCTACAAACTTAGCAGCCGTTTTAGCCAAAGGTTTGTTACTGGTTGTTCCTAAATCTATAGCCAGTTTCCATTTGCCATTTTCACTTTTCCAGATGGAAAGATATTGTCCGTATTTTTTTTCAGATCCACCAATTTCATATGGTCCTGTAGTAAAGCCTAAGTCGCCACTGCGGGAAACTTTAGCTAAATTAGGCTCCCAGGTTAATTCAGTTTCACCTTTGCTTTGGCTGGCATAAAAAGTTTTAGCATTAACCGGGTTTGGTCTAAAGACCAACGTATTGGCAGATGAATATTCGATATATGACTCCTTCTCGCCATTTTTAGCGATTGATTTTGCAAATTCTTTCTCTGCATTAATCAACGATTTAGTGGTTCCATCACTTTTTTGTGCAAATGCACCCAATGTGATCAATAAAGCTACAGCAGTAGAGGATAGTTGTTTCATTATATGTTTAAGATATAGTTTTGGCGAATATAAAATTTTCTTTGTTGTGCACTTTCAAAAGTAATCAACAATTGCACATTTTATTGTTCTCTGTAAATGGTTTCTAGTACGGTTTGGCCTGTGGCCTTCAAAGTATTTTTATCGATGTTGGCCAGGTTATCCAGCTGTGTATGCCAGTTGATGTAAAAACCGCTATTGTCATTGTAATGGATAATATCAATAGAGGGAACACCAGCTTTGTTCATCCAGAAGTGGTCGTCTACCAATCGTCCGCTTGGAATACCAACAAAATAAGAGGCATAGCCAATTTGGTTGCCAATTTCCCAAACTTTGTTTACTACCTCCGGTGCCGACTGGCGCGAAATCTCATCTTGTGTAAATTGCGCATTTCCGCCACCCACCATATCCAGGTTGATACCATATCTGGCTTTATAACCTGTGGCTACAGCATTTTTAGCCCAATATTGAGAACCCAAACACCAGGTGGTTTCATCGGGTGTTTCATCGTTGGCTTTGCCGTAATCTTCTAAATCCCAAAGCACGAAATCTATACCTACAGCTGGTTGCTTCTGTTGAATTTGACGCGCCATCTCCAAAATCACTGCCACTCCACTGGCTCCGTCATTGGCCGCATCAAAAGCTTTTGAATGATTAGCGGGATCAGCATCCTGATCTGAAAAAGGACGGGCATCCCAATGTGCAGTAATCAATACGCGATCCTTTTTATCTGGACTAAAAGATGCCAGGATATTTTTCAGCTGAAAACTTTTTCCATCATAAGTAGTGGTTTTAGCGCCCTGTATTTTTACTTCTGCGCCAAAAGATTTCAGTTTGGCCACCAGATAATCGGCACATTTCTGGTGTGCGGTAGTACCCGGAATGCGTGGTCCGAAATCTACCTGTGCTTTGGTGTAAGCGTAAGCACTATCGGCATTAAATGCTGGAGAAAGTAATTTTACTTCTTCGGCAGTGCTGCCTTCTTCAGTTGTTTTGTTATCGTTTTTACATGCCTGGAAACCGATTAAAGCGATCAAAGGCAGAATTAAAAGTTTTTTATTCATCTATTCTTATTCTAGTTCCCTTTGGGAGGGGGATGAGTAATTTTTTCATTCAAATCTGTCAGGTTTAGCCCCAACGATGTAAAATCGGGACAAATTGTCGAAACGCCCTAATAATGCTTAAGGAGGTCCTTCGACAAGCTCAGGATGACAATCGATTTTCAGGATACAGAAAGCTGTAATGCCTTGGCCATGAAAATGATTAAGCCTTGCTCCAGGTGGTTCCTTCTTTGCTATCTTTCAATTGAATGCCCAGTTCTTGCAGACCGATACGGATTTTATCAGAAGTAGCATAATCTTTATTGGCTTTGGCTTCGCTGCGCAGATTAATAACCATATCCAACACACCGTTTAAATCAGTATTACTGCTTTCCTCATCTTTTAATCCGAGTATATCGAATACGAAATCGCTCATCAATTGCTTTAATTGCGTTAAAGCTTCTGAAGAAATTTTCGCCTTTCCATCGTAAACAGTATTAATAATCCTAACCGCTTCAAAAAGTTCGGCAATGAGCACCGGACTATTAAAGTCATCGCCCATGGCTGCCACACATTTATCCTTTAGCGCAGCAATATCAAAATCGTTTTCTGCAGACGGAGTTAACTTTTCGAGTAATCCTACAGCCGACATCAACCTTCTGAATCCTTTTTCCGAAGCATCTAAAGCATCATTAGAAAAATCTAGTGTACTTCTGTAATGGGCCTGCAACATAAAGAACTTCACGGTCATTGGGCTATAACCTTTTTTCAGCAAAGGGTGATCGCCAGAAAAAAGTTCCAGCGGAAGGAAACCGTTACCTGCCGATTTGGACATCCGTGTACCATTTACCGTTAACATATTGGTATGCATCCAGTATCTGGCAGGCTGGTGATGGCTGCAAGCCTCACTCTGTGCAATTTCATTGGTATGGTGCGTAGCGGCCAGATCCATTCCGCCGCCATGAATATCAAACTCTGCCCCTAAATATTTTGCACTCATGGCCGAGCATTCGATATGCCAGCCAGGAAATCCCATGCCCCATGGCGATTGCCATTGCATTAGTGTTTCTGGTTTGGCTTTGATCCAAAGCGCAAAATCCAATCTACCCCGCTTTTCATCCTGCCCACCCAATTCACGGGTATTGTTCAGCATATCTTCCAGATTCCGATTGGTGAGTATCGTATAGTTATATTCTTTGCTGTATTTTTCTACGTCGAAATAAACATTACCACCTATTTCATAACCATAACCATTTTCAATGATTACTTTAATCATTTCGATTTGCTCGATGATGTGCCCTGTAGCCGTTGGCTCAATGCTTGGCGGTAAGGTATTAAACATGCGCAAAACATCATGGAAACCTAATGTATACTTTTGTACAATCTCCATGGGTTCGAGCTGTTCTAACTTGGCTCTTTTTGCAAATTTATCATCTCCCTCATCCCGATCACCTTCTAAGTGACCAGCATCGGTAATATTACGTACGTAACGTACCTTATATCCCAAATACTTGAGATAACGAAAAATGAGATCGAAAGAAATAAAGGTGCGACAATTGCCTAAGTGCACATCGCTATATACGGTAGGACCACAAACATACATCCCAACATTGGGTGCATTAAGGGGTTGAAAAAGTTCTTTTTTACGTGAAAGCGTATTATAAAGCTGTAAGCCAGTATTCATACTGCAAATGTAAGATTAAGTTAGAAAGTTGGAACGATTTAATGTCTAACTTCCGTAAATCTAATTTACGGTGTGAGATAAAATATTAATCAGCTTACCAAAGGGATCGCGGACATAAAAACGCCGTACTCCCCAAGGCTCGTTCGTGGGCCCATATTCGACAGGTAAATTGGATATTCTGCACTTATCCAACACTTCTTCCAGATTATCTACTTCTATAGATAAATCCGGAACCAAAGTCCCGGATCCACCTTGCGTGGCAAAACTTAACTGAACATCCATTGGCTGGTTTGTACCATAGGTGGTAAACCAACCATGATCCATTAAAATATCCAATCCGAGGATATCTGCATAGAAAGTTTTGGCTTTCTGAATATCTGAAGTGGCAATATTGGCTACAATTCGCTTTACCATATTTATAAATGCGCAGTAAAAGGATTAGTTTTTGAGTTTAGCTTTGAAAACCTTTTCCAGCTTTTGGATTTTGGGAAGAATAACTAATCTGCAATAAGGTTCGTTACCATTTTTAAGGTAATAATCCTGATGGTAGTTCTCTGCCACATAAAAAGGTTTTGCAGGATCTATTGCGGTAACTACCTTCTTGCCAAATGCATTGGTTTTATTAAGTTCTGCTTTATACTTTTCGGCTAAGGCTTTTTGTTCTGAATTGTGGTAAAAAATAACCGAACGATATTGTGTTCCGCTATCTGCGCCCTGGCGGTTTAAAGTTGTTGGATCGTGGCTTTTCCAAAAAACCTCTAATAAATCGGAATAACTGATTACTGCTGGATTATAGTTAATTTCCAAAACCTCTGCATGCCCAGTTGCCCCGGTGCACACTTCTTCATAAGTAGGATTGGTTAATGTCCCACCTTCATATCCAGATCTAACTGAAGTTACTCCCTTTAATTTTTGAAAAATGGCCTCCGTACACCAGAAACAGCCCATCCCGAATGTAGCCTTCTCGGTTTTCTTGCCTTGTGCATTAGCCTGATTAAAGGCCAGTACAGTTAATATGATTAAAACTATCTTTTTCATTGTGTGTTGTATTTTGTTAGCTAATATTACGAAATAAAATGGCTTTTAGTTTCCGTTTTAACAATGATGGATTTGCGATGACAAAGCTAAAATATTGGATTTTAAGTAAATTGTTAATAACTTAAAGCATTCATAACGAAACAACTAAAGCGTCAAAAAAGTTATCAACAAGCCTTATTAACAATTCTTTTTTAAATTCGTTTAACTCATAAAAAATAAAGATATGTCAACACCGTATATTCCATGTTTGGATTTAGGCTCGTACGTTAACGGTACTGAAGCTGAACGCAAAAAATTTTCTGATGAACTGGGAAAGGCTTTCAATGATTCTGGATTCGTAACGATAACCAACCACGGTTTAAGTCAGGAATTGATCGACAAACTTTACGAAAACATTAAAGCGGCCTTTTCATTGCCTGTAGAAACTAAAAGGAAATACGAAAAACCAGAATTGGCAGGTCAGCGTGGCTACACCAGCGCAGGAAAAGAGACTGCAAAAGGCGCAAAAACGCCAGATTTGAAAGAGTTCTGGCAAATCGGACAGGAGGTTACCGATGGCGATCCGGTAAAAAATGAATATCCTGACAATGAAGTTTTAGAAGAATTACCTGAATTCAATGCCGTTACAGGAGAAATTTATCGCAAACTTGAGGATAATGGAAAACAATTGCTTCGTGCCATTGCCACCTATTTAGAATTGCCTATCGATTATTTTGACAAGCATGTACATAATGGAAATTCAATTTTAAGGGGTATACACTACTTTCCGATCGAAAATCCGGAAAGCATTCCAGATGATGCAGTTCGTGCAGGTGCACATGAAGATATCAACCTGATTACCTTGTTAATTGGTGCCAGTGCAGATGGTTTAGAGGTTTTAACCCGCAGCAATGAATGGTTGCCAATTAAAGCGCATCATACTGATATTGTGGTGAATGTAGGCGATATGTTGCAACGTTTAACCAACAACAAGTTAAAATCAACCACACACCGCGTAGTTAACCCTCCGCGCGAATTAATGAAAACCTCCCGTTTCTCGGTGCCATTCTTCTTACATCCGCGCAGCGATATGGATTTAACCAGCTTAGATTCTACCATTGATGCAGCGCATCCGAAAGTATACAGCGATATGACTGCTGGTGAATATTTAGACGAGCGATTGAGAGAGATAGGGTTGAAGAAGTAGACTTTAGTCTGGAGTCTACAGTCCTAAGTCTGGAGTCCACATAAAACATGAAAAGCATCGGGGATATCTCGGTGCTTTTTCGTTATTTTAAAATATGTATGCTACTCATTTAGAAGTTTTCGCAGAGATTGAAGGGATTGGTGCAGCCTCAGGCTTGTTCTTAGCAGCTGATTTGCTTTATATTATTGGTGATAATAGTGGTTATTTGAATGAATATCATACCCAAACTAAAGGGCTAAACAAAATCCCCATTTTAGCAGGAAGTCACCTGACGGTTCTTGAAAACATACCTAAACCTGAAAAACCCGACTTTGAAATCCTTTGCCCATTCGGCGATGAACTTTATGCCTTAGGATCGGGATCTACCCCGAAAAGAAACCTGGGGATTATATATCACCTGAAAAGTAAAAAAATTACCCCGGTCAATTTAAGTTTACTTTACAATAAGTTTAAATCTGTTGCTCAAATAACCGACGAGAATTTTAATCTTGAAGGGGCAGCTTTTACAGGTAGCAATTGGTTGTTTTTTAACAGAGGAAATGGATCTGATGCTAAAAACGGTATATTCCTCATGAAGGGTAAGGATTTAACTGTGCCCGGAGACATTCAGTTTACCCCGATTAAACTGCCTAATATTAATCATGTTGAATCGTCTTTTACAGATGTAGCCATTATTAACGAACAGATATTTTTTATCGCTACAGCGGAAGACACGAACTCGACCTATCACGATGGTGAAATTTTAGCCAGCTTTATTGGCAACATTAACCTGGAAACCTTAAACCTAAACTTTAGCACTAAAATTCCAGGCAGGCATAAGTTTGAAGGAATTACATTATTCAGCCAAACTGCTGAAAAAATAGAATTTCTGCTTTGCGAAGATCGAGACAACGAAGAGCTGAAGACAACAATATATAGACTTAGTTTAGTGCAAAAAATATAAAGGCTGAGATTTTACCAATAAAAATTGTAACCTATTTTTATGATACATAAAAAAATGTTACAGTAAAATATGTTAAAAGGTGAAACAAATTATCTTAAAATATGGTCGGTGCAGACACCATAAGTGTTCGGAAGAATTTTATTTCTCCCCATAAGTTGATAATTTTCATTTAGGACAAGGATGATTAGTGCCTATTTTTCTTTATGGAAATCAGTCAACTACTTTCATTATTGCCAGAAGAGAGGTTAACCGAACTTGCCTTATCTACAAATGTGAATAGGTATTCCAAGAAACTTCAGGGTGAGCTTGTTTTCAAACTATTGCTCCATTGCATTCTCTGTTTTAAGGACAATAGTTTAAGGACGATGGAATCTGCCTATGAATCCATTGCATTCAAATTATTGAACGCCGATAGG
>NZ_FOGG01000062.1 GCF_900111155.1 Pedobacter rhizosphaerae
TTAAGTTATAAGTCATGATGCCCGAACCTCCAAAGGCCAGAGGAAGTCAAATTCAAAAAACCATCCCCACCATTACCATTCGCGGTTAAAAAAATTGTAAGTGGTATGTATTAAGTTATAAGTCATGATGCCCGAACCTCCAAAGACCCACCCTGTCCGTAGAGTTAAGCGCAGCGCCTCTACGGATTACAACATACCGTTGAGTTTCATAACTCAACATTAATTAAACCGAGTCAAAGACTCTCCTCCATTAAACAATCCGTAGAGCTCATGCGGAACTCGACGAACAGGATTGAGCCATGATGCCTAACCCAAGAAAGGCCGTATCGACATACTATAGCGAGGATTTTAAAATACAGCGAATGAAAACTTAGATATCTGAGATGCCTAAAGTGGTTAAAAAAATTACTTCACATTAAGCCCCAATCCCCTTTTCCCACCAAACTGACTCAAATTGTAACTCACCGAGGCCTGTACATACCTGCTGATAAACCGGGTTCTGTTTTCCGAAATGGAGTTATTATTAATGCTCGTCCGGAATAAAGCGCCCTGGTTAAACAAATCATTACCAATAAGAGAAAAGTTGAGTTTGTTATCCTTCAGGAACGACATCGTTGCAGAAAAATTTACCAAAAGTGGATTCCCGGCACTCAACCTATACCCGAAATTAAAACTCTTAGAAGCATTTCCATTGATTTTGAATTTTGGGCTAAAAATATAGGTTCCGCCCCCACTCAAGCTGATTAACTGTACATTACTAATGTTCTGGTTAAGTACGGAATAAGTATTAGAACTGTAACTGTAAGAAGTATTTGCCGTTACCGAAAATTTCTTTTGGTTGAGGTTAAACCTGAATGCATTAGTCACATTAATACCGCTACTCTCGTTCAATACATCATCAGTATAAAACACATTATGTGAATAGCCAATATTACCATTCCAGGAAAGAATCAGCTTTTCATCCAAAAACCTTCTACTTAATGAGTAATTCCCTCCGATACTATAAATACCGTTAACATTTTCAAAGGTGGTTTGCTGCTTGAGGTTGTTCAGCGTATCAGTTAAAAAAATGGTGTTGCTCACCACACTGTTAAAGGCAAACGTTCCAGATATACCCAACATCATACTAAAACCAGTTTTCAGCCCAAATTGATTATAACTTAAATCGGCCGTATGACTGGATGTGGCTTTCAGATTAGGATTTCCAATAGTAATATTCTGTACATCATTGGTATTCCTGATGGGCTGGAGTTTATTAAAATCAGGAGTATTGGTATATCCGCTATAACCAAAGCCAACGCTGGTATTTTCCTTCAGTTGATAACTCACATTTCCGCTCGGTGTAAAGTTTAACTGATAGTTTTTCAATCTTTGCCCCGTGTTGGCATACTCTCCAATAATAACACTTGGAGAGAAGGTCAAACCCACTCCGTAACTCAGTTTTTTATTATTGCTGTTAAGTCCCAAACCTATACTCTGATTTACAAAATTGGAAATGTAATCCTGCCCCAGTGAATCTACCGGAATTGGCATACCCAGTTGATTCGCAACCGTGGTGGTTTGAACATTCTGTGTTTTACTAACCGAAAAACGATAAGAAATACTCAGATAGCTAAAATTCAAACTGTCCTTTTTACTCTTTATAGCGTTTGAAAATTGAATACTCCCGCCAATATTCGAGTTTAGGGTATTGTTTTCCACCAATCTGTTCAGCAAAGAGTCTTTTAATAATACATTGGTACTTTCATTATAATAACGGATAATATCACTGATATCACTTTCAGATTGCCCTTGGTTTCTTCCAAAATTGAGGCCAATAGATAAGGAACGCTTGGTATTCGCTAAGCGCCGAGACCAGTTTAAATCGCCACTTAAGCCCGGGTTCTTACTTTTCGCACCAGAACTGGATATTAAATCCTGTTTAATCAAGCCTGTTTTTTTAGACACCGAGTTAGCATCGTTCCGGTTATTATTTAACGCGCCAGACAAAGATAAACTGAGGTAGTTCTTACGATCAGAACCATTCAAGCCCACATTTATAGCATTATTCAATACCGTAGATTCGTTTAGACTTTCCCTCAGGTCGTATATGGTTCCCTGGGGATTAAAGGTTTCTGTAAAATAGCTTTGAACAGCTTTAGTTACATTATTTGAAAGACGATAACCGGCATTATAGCTAAAGCCCTTATTTAGTTTATTGCGAACACTGGCATTAAAGCTATTACTATTCAATTTACTGAACTTATTATCCGTTAGGCCAATATTACCCCCAAATCCAACCTGGTTTGCCTTTTCCCAAACATTACCATTCAGGTTTAAACTGTGGGCATTATTGGTACCCGAACTTTCAGACGCACCCCCAAAAACCCCCTTACCCATTTCAGGTTTAGTAACCAAATTGAGCATTTTTTGGGGTTGACCAATTTTTATTCCTGTAAAGTTAGCCTCATCACCATAATCATCTATTACCTGAAGCTTAGCAATAATATCTGCAGGCAACTGCCGGATGTAATCTTCCACATTATTGGTAAAAAAATCTTCGCCGTTTACACGGAGCTTGGTCATTTTTTTACCCAAGGCCTTCACCCCACCATTCTCATCTACCTCAACACCCTGTAGCTGTTTAAGCAAGTCTTCCACCTTATCATTTTCCCTGATGGTGTATGCCGCAGCATTATATTCTATCGTATCCTTCTTAATCTTAATCGGATCTACCTTTACCTTAATATCAACATCCTGAAGCAGAATGGCAGCTGTTTTAAGCACAATTGCTGAAAGGGTAATATTCTTTTTACTACCATCAACTTCGAAAACAGCTGTGTGCGATTTGTACCCCAAAGCCATTAAGCTCAGGGTAAATTTTTGACCTCCAACCTTTGAAAAAGAGAAATTTCCCCGGGCATCAGAATGGGTTCTTAGTGTGTCCTTATTAACAATCAAACTGATATTTACACCCTCAATAGGCTTCATAACAGAATCGATTACATTTCCAGAAACTTTTATAGGGGCTTGAGAGAAAGCGTTAAATGAGAACGTTAGCACTAAAAAAAACAATAAAAAGCATGTTTTATTGCTTTTTCTCATCTCTAGGTCCCCTTTTATAAATAACCAGGCCATTTAAAAAGTTACGCAAAATCTGGTCCCCACAAGGCTTAAAGTTCTCATGATCTTCATTCCTAAAGATATCACCTAATTCTGCTTTAGTTACTTTAAATCCAACCAGGTCGCAAATCGTAATAATATCTTCAGTTTTTAATGATAGTGCTACACGTAGTTTTTTTAGTATATCGTTGTTACTCATAAATATATTGTTATGCTGGTTTTGCCAGGCTTATAAATTATCACTTAAATTAGAAATAGAAAAAATTACTTTGTTACATTAAAACTGAAATAAGCTGTGCTTATTTTGCTATTGCCAATTTTAATTTTTTCCCCTTTATTTTTTCGTTGCTTAAATTTTTCAACAACTCCTCAGCCTTATCCCTTTTAACCGCCACGTAACTAGATGAATCTTTAACTTCAATCAAACCCAAATCATTTTTAGCCAGTTTCCCCTTTTGCAAAAATACGCCTACTATATCTATCTTATTTATTTTGTCCTTTTTGCCGTTGGGAATATATAAAGTTACCCAATCACTAACCTCAGGTATATCATAACGATCTGCCAGAACCTCAGTTTCAATATCGTCCGGGAGATACTTGTAATTTTCCTCTTCAGTTAAGATCGCATAAGCCGTACCCTTTGCCTGCATCCTTGCTGTACGCCCATTCCGATGAATGTAAGCATCTTCCGTATAAGGTAATTGGTAATGAACAATATTGGCAACAGTAGGTATGTCCAGGCCCCTGGCCGCTAAATCTGTTGTAATTAATATCCTATGACTGCCGTTTCTAAACTTCAAAAGTGCTTTCTCCCGATCAATCTGCTCCATGCCACCATGAAATACGTCATGACCTAAGCCATGCTCAAAAAGCAAATCACTTATCCGGTCTACCGTTTCCCTGTGGTTACAGAAAACAAGTGTGTTCGCATCACCTATCTTGCTTAATAATCTAAATAATACATCCAGTTTATCCGCAGCAGGCGCAATTACCTTTTTTAAAGTCAAATCGGGCTTTGCAGGCAAATGTTCAGTAAAATCTATTTCTATCGGATTTTCAATGGCTAAAAAAGCAGGAAACTCAGCCATTTTTGTAGCAGAAGTTAATATCTTCTGATCAACAGAGCGCAATGAGTTGGTGATATAAGACATATCAGATTCGAAACCAAACTCTAAAGATTTATCAAATTCATCCAATATCAGTTTAGTGATACCAGATTCATCAAAATTACCATACTCCAGGTGGTAAGCAATTCTTCCAGGCGTACCAATGAGTACCGCTGGCGGATGAGCCAGATTATTTTTTTCAACCCGTACAGAATGTCCGCCATAACAGCAGTTTACCTTAAACGAAGTACCTAATTGCTTAAATACCTGTTCAATTTGTAAAGCCAACTCTCTCGATGGTGTTAAAATGAGTGCCTGAACACCTTTTATCTCAGGCTTTAAACGCTGTATTAGAGGCAACAGAAAGGCCAGGGTCTTACCAGATCCGGTAGGCGCAACCAGTATGATGTCCTTACCAGAAGCAGCAGACTTTAACGCTGTTTCCTGCATCTCATTCAATGCAGTAATATTTAATCTTTTTAGGGCTTTTTCTAACATTCGGCCATAAAGGTACGTACGATTTTAGATATTAGCGTAAGATTGTGGATGGAGATGTGAGATAGAAGAATGTAATATCATACATGACGCATCTGTGTCCTTACATGATGAAGCTGGAAAGTTAAATGATGTAGCCAGAATGTTAAATGATGCAACCATAAAGTTAAATGTTGCACCCGCATAGTTAAACGAAGCACCTGCAAAGTTAAATGATGCATCCAGAAAGTTAAATGACGCATCCGCAAACTCAAATGAAGCGCCTGCAAAGTTAAATAATGCATCCGGAAAGTTAAAAGACGCGCCTGCAAAGTTAAATCACGCAACTGCAACATTACATAATGCACGAGCATTATTAACTATTGCCAGGCTAACAGTCACATTGTAGGTTCTACATCCAGTCTCGTAACTCATAACCCCGCAACCCATAACAAAACCTATTTCTTAAAAAAGCGTTCCCTCAACCTCCTCAGGGTAGATAAACTCAGCCTGCTCTCCAGAATCATTAACATGTTTCCCCGCTTTGAAATAGATGAAGTGAATTTTTCATTTACAGCCTCAACAGATGATAAAAAACGATCTGTTAACTCATCAGCAAACTTGTTTGCTCTGCTCTGCTGCAATAACTGAAGTTCATGCATAAGTTCGGTATTCATAGTAATTAGCTTTGTTGTTCTAATTACAACGATGCGGTTTATCATTTGTTTCAAAAAAGTTAAGCCAATAACAGTATTTTTTCACTAACTTGTTGATAACTAACTTTTTGTTAGCAAATAAACCTTTTAAACTTAACACCAATTTAATTTATAGCGCTTATTTTTATTAAAAACCTGATTACCATTTGTTAACCTCAAAAAACATAGTGTATGACCTGGAAGAAATTTAGCGGAGAAATTATTCATTCTACGATCCTCGAAGAAGTCGAAAAAGCAATCATCAGAGAAACTGAAAACGGCTTTAAACTTAAAGTATGCATCGGAACAGACTCTCAGGTGAAGGGAGCCATAACTGATTTTGCAACTGTTATTGTATTGCTGAGAGAACACCATGGAGGTTTTATGTACATCCACCAGGAGAAAAGCAACCAACAGGTGAGCATTAAAGAAAGAATGCTGATGGAAGTACAGAAATCAATAGAAACAGCCTATTCCATCTGTGATTTGTTAGACATTTACGATGTAGCCCTGGAAGTCCATGCCGATATCAATACCAACCCATCGTTTAAATCAAACAAAGCATTGAATGATGCCATGGGGTATATCTTAAGTATGGGGTTCATTTTTAAAGCTAAACCCGAAGCCTTTGCCAGCTCTACCTGTGCAGACAAAATGGTGCATTGAACATTAATGAAGTACTGAGTGAATGATTAATTTAATGAATGACTAATTTAGAGAATTTTTACATTGCCTACAACAAAATCGCCATTCAGCTGTTCCTTCATTAAAATATAAATTTGAAAACATATAGACTAGAATTCAATCAAAAAATCCCGGTGCCACTTGAAAAGGCCTGGGACTTTTTCTCTTCCCCACTAAACTTAGCGGATATCACTCCTGCAGACATGACTTTTGATGTAACCTCACCCATTAGCAAAGAAGATAAAATGTATGCAGGCATGATCATTACCTATAAAGTAGCACCTTTATTTGGGATAAAATTAGACTGGGTTACAGAAATTACCCATGTAAAAGATCAGGAATATTTTATTGATGAACAGCGCTTTGGTCCATTTGCATTTTGGCACCACTATCATCACTTTGAATCTATACCAGGTGGCGTACTCATGCGCGACATCCTACACTACAGTATAGGCTGGGGACCAATTGGCGCAGTAGCGAATGCAGCCATAGTTAACAACAAGATCAAAGCAATTTTTGATTACCGCTACAAAAAAGTCGAGTCCCTATTCGGTACACTGTTCAACTCAGCAGTTAAGCAATTAAACAGTTAAACAACTCGCCATCTCACCAGTTAAGCAACTCACCACCTCTCCAGTTAAACAACTCACCAGTTAAACAATTAAGCAATTAAACAGTTCAACGTCCCCTCTCCTCACCATTTCTTCGTCGAAATCTGCTCTTCCTTCTTCTTAGCTTTAGGTTTTCGATCCGTGGCTAAATACTTCTGAAAATCAGCAGCAATCTTCTCCGTTTTGAGATAAGCACTCGCCAATATGGCTTTCCACTCCGCAGCAGCCAGTTTACTCGGACTCCTCTCTAAAGGCGTACCTATATTAGTTGTGGCTACATAATTACCATAACGATCACGCTGATAAGGAATAAATTCAAAATTGTTAAACCAAAACCGGTACTTTCCCGGGCGGGTTTCGAAATTGAAGTTGTATTTTAATTCTCCGCTCGGATGTGAAGCTACCAGAACTGTTTTATCTATAACTGTCCTGCCTTTTGCAGCAATAGAACTATCAGACACATTTTCCGTAACGATAAACTTCGCATGCTTGCTGATGAAGGCTTTTGCCCGAAGCATCAAACTGTCTTTACTGATCACCTGAGAATCTACAACTTTATAATAAATGTATTTTCCATTATCATCCAGAGGAAAAGATTTCTGTTGAGCCCAAAGCTTAGCGGATAATAGTACAAGTAGTAAAAACAGGAAGTGCTTCATATTAAGATATATCGTTATTGAGTTTAAAGATACTAAAAAGCCGCCAGTTAGATTGCTGGCGGCTTAATTCTAAATTATTTATTTCTTTTAAAACGCGTAAACAGCGGCTAAAGAGAACTGACCGGCATTTGGTACCGACATACCATTGCTTTTTACAAACGGAAGATCTTTATTGTGATCTAACCTTACCTCTGGAATAAAAGTTAAACCTCCAGATTTAATATTTGCGGTAAGCGTTACACTAGTGAAGGCTGTACCAGCAGTAGTACCCACGTCTTTAGTTTTGAAGTACTCACCTCTTAAACCTAGCGTTATCGCATCAGCAACAGCATATTGCGGATAAAGGGCAACACCAGCATAACCGCCGCCGTCATTATCAACATCATAGTTAGCGGCATTTAAGCCTAACTTAAATTTATCTGTAATTTGATAAGAAGTAGTTAAATCTTCTATAGTACCATAGCCATAACCACTTAAGCCAGATAAAACATTCAAATAAGCTGTCCATCCCTCTACCGGAGAAACCATTAACTGGCCACCAATGCTAGATACACCTCTTGATGCACTATAAACGTTCCAGTCGTTAAATAAACCAGCCATTAAACTCACCTTATCAGAGAATTTATAAGTTGCTTTGATACCGGCATTCTGGAAAGGTCCGCTGGTAAATAAATAAGAAGTTGAGTAGTTAAAATTTCCTACCGGAGAGATTACCTCATATCCGATAAAAGTACCCATATAACCAGCTGTCATCGAGAACTGATCTGTAAAATCATAGTTTACATATAAGTTCTGGATATGGAATGACGAGCCATTTGCTGCCTCATCCGGAATAGATTGAGTTTGTCCTCTTGGTCCGAAAGATATTTCTCCTACAAATGATGCTTTGCCTGTTTTCTTCTTCAATACCAGATCAATCATACCTAACGATACTGAATTGTGATCACTGGCAAAAGAGGTAGTAATGTTTGGTTGTTTAGCAAAATCATATTTAAAGTAAGTATCTACCGATCCTGAAAATTCCAGTGGAGATGTTGGCGCCTCTTGAGCGAAGACACAGGCCGAGCTAGCTATAGTAAATATAGCGGATAAAAGTTTCTTCATGTTTGAGCTGAATTGGGGTTTAGATATTAGTGTTGATTGTCTTTAATTGGTTAGGTTAAAGATTCTTGTAATGGGCTATTTTTTTCGATATAAGCAACTTTCTCTTCAACCAATAAAGTTCCTTGAGAATATTTCTCATTGTGTTGAGACTCATCAAGACCCATTTCTTCTTCTTCTTCAGATACACGGATTGGCTGAATTAAGTTGATGAATTTGAAGATCACAAATGATACTACAAAACTGAAAGCAATCACAATCACAGCTCCTTTTAATTGAGTTAAGAAGAAGTCAGTTCCGCCGTAGAACAAACCGTCAGCACCCAAAGCATTTACTGTTTTAGTAGAGAAAACACCAGTTAAGATCATACCTACGATTCCACCAACACCATGGCAAGGGAATACATCTAAAGTATCATCTAAGCTGGTTTTTTGTTTCCATGAAACTACAAGGTTAGAAACAACCGCAGCAATTGCACCGATAAAGATACTTGAAGGAATACTTACAAAACCTGCTCCCGGAGTAATGGCTACCAAGCCAACTACTGCACCGATACAGAAACCTAAAACTGAAGGTTTTCTACCTCTGGCAACATCAAAGAACATCCATGATAAACCAGCAGCACCTGCAGCAGTATTAGTAGTAATGAAGGCCGAAACCGCTAATGCATTTGCACTTAAAGCAGAACCTGCGTTAAAACCAAACCAACCGAACCATAATAAACCTGTTCCGATTAATACGTAAGGGATATTTGCAGGTGGAACTTCTTTATGCTCCATGTGTGATTTTCTGCGCTTTAAAACCAATGCACCAGCCAATGCTGCCATACCTGCAGAAATGTGTACTACTGTACCGCCAGCAAAGTCTAAAACACCCATTTTCAACAAGAAACCATTTGGAGACCATGTCCAGTGTGCCAACGGAGAGTAAACGAAAATGGCAAACAATACGATGAATAAGATATACGAAGTAAATCTGATACGTTCAGCAACAGCACCAACTACTAATCCTGGCGTGATGATAGCAAACATCAATTGGAAAACAGCAAACAATGACAAAGGAATAGTTCCCCATGCTGGTCCTGAATTTACACCTTGGAAAAACAAATAAGTTTTAGGACTTCCGATGAAACCACCGATTGAATCACCAAATGCAAGACTAAAGCCTACAACTGTCCAAAGAACAGTAATAACACCTGCAGCTACAACACTTTTAATCATGGTTGATAATACATTCTTGCGATGAACCATACCACCATAGAAAAATGCAAGTCCTGGAGTCATTAAGAATACTAGTGCAGCTGCAACTAAAACAAATGCAATATCGGCAGCACTATATTTACCCTCATCAAAGTTCGGCAAAAGCGGAACGAAGAGTGATAAAACTGCGACCACCATCAGAATTACAAATGGAGCCCATTGTTTAAAGGAAAAATTACTCATAATTTTTAGTTTAATTTGTTTGTATTGATAAATATTTAAGTTATTCGCTTTTAATTTTTATAAAAGTACAATATATCACCTCTTTTACATAATATTTTCTAAAATTTTTAAGATAAAACCATAATTTTTGTAAAAACAATTAAAATTTTATCAGAAAATTAAAATAAAAAGAAAAATCACTAACAAATAATACCATTTTTTGATAAAAATAAAACAGAGCAATTTCAATACATTACACAATTCAGACCTATTTTAACATAAAATCACCAACAAAAACAGATATAAAAACAAAAAACCCATGAAAATTCATGAGTTTTTATAAAAATTATGATAAAATTTAGTTTTTCTACTAAAAATACTGCGATCCTTGAACTACACGTCTTTTTTCAATTTCCTTATCAATATACGTTTGAATTGCCGATTTATTAAGCCCCCAATTTGGTGCAATAAGCAAATCCCAGTCAGAAATCCCAAAAAGTCGTTGAATAACTATATCCGGCCTTAACAATGGAATCAATTCACAGAGTAAATCAGTATACTCTTCTAATGAAAACAATTTAAAAGGTTCCTTTTTATACTTCACGCCCATTATCGAGCCTTCAACAATATGAAGATGATGAAATTTAACAAACTTAATCTGCGGAAAACGATTAATTTCATGAATATAGCCGTGCATCTGCTCCCGGGTTTCCCAAGGAAAGCCAAATATGGTGTGCACACAAAGGTCGAGCTTACTGTTTTCCAATAATTCTACCGCCGCTACGAATTCTGCATGACTACAGCCCCTGTTAATCTGATTAAGGGTTTCATCATATATCGATTCCATCCCCATCTCCAAATCCACATCAAAACGATCTGTATAACTTTCCAGTAAGGCTACTTTTTCTGCATCGATACAATCAGGTCGGGTACCCACGGCAAAGCCAACAATATCCTCGGTATTAATAGACAGTGCTTCATCATACATCATTTTTAAATAATGTACTGGTGCGTAGGTATTGGTATTAGGCTGGAAGTATACAATATATTTATCTGCCTTATAAGAATTCTTGGCCCTAAACATCCCCTCAGCCAGCTGATCCTTAATTGCCGGGTTCTTTCTCGAGGGCTCCGGGGTAAATGAATCTACATTACAGTAAGTACAACCTCCATAGCCCTTGCTACCATCTCTGTTCGGACAAGTAAAGCCCCCATCCACAATTACCTTAAATACACGCTGACCATTATATTTCTCACGCAAATGCGTTCCGTAATTTTTATATCCTTTAAAACCTAAATCTACCTGTGTTCCCATGTGTTGCAAAGATAAGGAAATAGTTTTGGAGTGTGAAGTTAGGTGTGTGGAGTATTGTACCCGAAAGCTAAAAGGAGTTATCTTAAACAAAAAATGAGGCTGTCTCAAAAAGGCAGTCTCTTTTTTTGTGGAAAAAAAATTAATTTTCCATCTTTTTAAATTTGGCTTATTTGTCTGTATTTCAGATATTTAAGTATAAATAATTGAAATTTATGCCAGTCCAGAAACCAGTTTTCAAGCCCTATTATCAGAACCAGATCATGGCTATT
>NZ_FOGG01000009.1:0-47394 GCF_900111155.1 Pedobacter rhizosphaerae
CCATCTCACCAGCTTACCCCCCTAAACCGCTCTTCCAGGATATTGTTGCAAGGCAATCTCTAAACAATCCATAGCAGCATTTAAATCAGCTACATTTAAAACGTAAGCCATACGGACTTCATTTTTTCCAGAACCTGGTGTAGAATAAAACCCTGTAGCAGGAGCCATCATAACTGTTTGATTATGGCGTTCAAACGATTCGAGTATCCACTGGCAAAATTTGTCTGCATCATCAATTGGAAATTTAGCCACTACATAAAATGCACCTCCCGGATTTGGACAAAATACACCCTCAATGTTATTTAAACGATTCACTAAGGTGTCGCGACGTAAAGTATATTCGGTATTTACCTGCTCAAAGTAGCTGTCAGGAGTGTCTACGGCAGCAGCCCCGGCAATTTGTTCAACCATTCCTGGGCTCAGTCTGGCTTGTGCAAACTTCAATCCGGAGGCAATAACTTCCTTATTTTTGGTAATTAAACAGCCTAAACGAGCACCACACGCACTGTAGCGTTTAGAAACCGTATCCATGATAATTACGTTTTCATCCAGGCCATCTAAATGCATAGGCGAAATAAACTCGCGTCCATCGTAGCAGAACTCACGGTAAGCCTCATCAGAGAAAAGGAATAAATCATACTTTAAGCACAATAATTTTAAGGCCTCTAACTCTTCTCTCGAATATAAATATCCGGTTGGATTATTGGGGTTACAAATGATAATAGCTTTCGTTTTATCAGTAATCAGTTTTTCGAACTCCGCAATAGGAGGTAGGGCAAAACCATTTTCGATATAAGAGAGAATGGGTTTAACTACCACATTGCTCATGCAGGCAAAACCGTTATAGTTGGCGTAAAAAGGCTCAGGGATAATAATTTCATCACCTTCATTTACACAGGTTTGCATAGCAATCGTGATGGCTTCCGAGCCACCAACAGTTACAAGAATGTTTTCTGGTGTAATGTTATACCCAAGCTTATTATAATACTCGGTTAGTTTCTGGCGATATGCTAGTGTACCTTCAGAGGGTGTGTAGGCCCAAACATTAAAATCAATGTTTTTAATGGCATTCAACATCCCTTCGGGAGTTTCTATATCGGGCTGACCAATATTGAGATGGAAAACTTTTTTACCATCTTTTTTGGCCTGGTCGGCAAATGGGGTTAATTTTCTGATTGGCGATGCAGGCATCTGCAATCCCTTTTGTGAAATTTTTGGCATGGTACAAAAATAAAAAAGTCCCGATCAAAATCGGGACTTTTCATTATTATAGAAAAAAAATTACTTTGATGCTGGAGCAGTTACTGTTTCGCCTTTAATGTAAAGCACTTTAACAGGTGTTTTAGCATTTGAACTAACGGTTATTGTTTTAGAAAATGGCGATGG
Organism: Pedobacter rhizosphaerae; assembly: GCF_900111155.1. Classification (GTDB taxonomy): domain Bacteria; phylum Bacteroidota; class Bacteroidia; order Sphingobacteriales; family Sphingobacteriaceae; genus Pedobacter; species Pedobacter rhizosphaerae. The sequence continues at coordinate 1,387 of NZ_FOGG01000009.1, forward strand.
GCCAGCTGCTGCATTAAAAGTTACTGAAATAACACCGGTTTCACCTTTTTTCAATGGTGTAGAAGTGTACTTAGGAACTGTGCAACCACAACTTCCTTCTGCTTTAGTGATGATTAATGGTTGTTCACCTACGTTTGTATATTTAAACTCATAAGTAACAGGCTTGCCCATAGGGATTTTTCCGAAATCGTGAGTTTCAGCTTCAAATTTAAATTCGGCAGGTTTAGCTTGTGCATTTGCAGCAATACCAAAACCCAAAACAAAAGCGAATAATACTAAGATCTTTTTCATGTTATAGTTTTGAAAATTGTTTTAAACTTTTATAAAAACAAATTTATACGTTTATTCAATAAAACAAAAACTATTCCAATTATAAATTCTTAATCCATATATAATTTTACATAGCAGGATAAAGGCAAACTTTTTATTTTGCATATATTTGCCACAACCAATATTTGATTATATGCAGAATGAAAAACTTATAACCAACGCTATTGATACTTCCGAATTGAGTTTTAACGACTTTAAGTCAATTGTGATAAACGATTACAAGATTGCTTGTGAAAGCAGGCAGGCCAGCATTTTAGGCCGTAGAGAGGTGTTAACAGGCAAGGCTAAGTTTGGCATTTTTGGTGATGGAAAAGAAATTCCCCAAATCGCAATGGCTAAAGCCTTTAAAAATGGCGATTGGAGATCGGGGTATTATCGCGATCAAACCTTCGCTTTTGCGACAGGAATATCGACCCTCAAAGCTTTTTTTGCTCAATTATATGCAAATCCAACGGCAGGAGCAGATCCTTTTTCGAGTGGCCGACAAATGAACAGCCATTTTGCTACCAAATCCATCAATAATGACGGTAGCTGGAATGATTTAACTCAAATTAAAAATACTTCTTCTGATATTTCGCCTACTGGCGGACAAATGGCCAGACTTGTCGGCTTAGCGTATGCATCAAAGCTTTACAGGCAAAATAAAGAATTAGAATATCTTAAAAACTTCTCCGTAAAAGGAAATGAAGTAGCTTTTGGTACAATAGGCAATGCATCCACTTCTGAAGGTGTATTTTTTGAATCCATAAATGCAGCCGGTGTGCTCCAGATACCAATGGCCATTTCTATTTGGGACGATGCTTATGGGATTTCTGTGCCTGCAAAGTATCAAACCACTAAGGAAGACATTTCTGAGGTGCTGAAAGGCTTCCAGCGTGATGCCAAAGTTGCAGGATATGAAATTTATAAAGTAAAGGGATGGGATTATCCGGCTTTATGTGAAGTTTACGAAAAAGCCATACAGGTTTGCAGAGATGAGCATGTTCCTGTGTTAATTCATGTAACCGAGCTTACCCAGCCTCAGGGACATTCCTCTTCTGGTTCTCATGAGCGCTATAAATCTAAAGAAAGACTACAATGGGAAAATGATCACGACTGTATTAAAAAAATGCGGGAATGGATGTTGGAGTCGGCAATAGCAACAGAAGATGAAATTCTTGAAATAGAAAAAGGGGCAAAAACTGTCGTTCGCGAAGCACAAAAAGAAGCCTGGTACGAATTTTTAGAAGGGATTAAGCCTGAACAAAAGCAAGCCATAGATCACATTACTGCGTTAGCAAAATATCAACCAGAATTGGCGAAAATCGCTGGTCAACTGGCTTCCATTGCAGATGCCCAACGTAGAGAGGTATATTCTGCAGTTAGAAAGGCTTTAAGGCTTTCTGCCAAATTTGAATCTGAAGAGCGCAACGCCTTTTTGAGCTGGTATAAAAAACAACAGGATTTAAATTTCGAACGTTACAGTGCCAAACTTCATTCAGATACCATGGAAAGTCCTGATATGATTGAAGTTGTCCCTGCACATTACGATGATTTATCGAAGATGGTAGATGGGCGTGAGGTATTAAATGCTTGCTTTAACGAAAATTTTGCCAGAGATCAGCGTTTAGTTGCTTTTGGTGAGGATTTAGGGAATATAGGTGACGTAAATCAGGGTTTTGCTGGCTTACAGGCAAAATATGGTGAATTGCGTGTTACAGATACCGGAATTCGCGAGATGACCATCATGGGCCAGGGAATCGGTTTGGCACTTCGGGGCCTTAAACCCATTGCTGAAATCCAGTATCTCGATTATCTAATTTTCGCCCTAAATGTACTTAGTGATGATTTAGCCTCATTATCTTACCGCACAAACGGGATTCAAAAGGCACCGATGATTGTACGAACCAGAGGCCACAGATTGGAGGGGATATGGCATTCAGGATCGCCTATCAGTATGCTTTTAGGCTCTTTAAGAGGAATGCATCTTTGTGTTCCCCGAAATATGACCCAGGCTGCCGGAATGTATAATACCCTTTTTAGGGCGGATGAACCTGCATTGGTAATTGAATGCCTGAATGGTTATCGCCTCAAAGAAAAATTACCAACAAATGTTGGCGACTTTACCGTTCCACTGGGCAAAGCAGAGGTTTTGGAGGAAGGATCAGACCTCACAGTAGTCTCTTATGGATCGACATTAAGAATCGTTCAGGAAGCCGCCGAAGAGTTGGCCGCCTTTGGCATATCTGTAGAGATTATCGATCCGCAAACTTTGTTGCCTTTTGATACCGGCCACATTTGTGTGAATTCCTTAAAGAAAACCAACAAGCTCCTGGTGGTAGATGAAGATGTACCAGGTGGCGCTTCAGCTTATATTTTGCAAAAGGTACTAGAAGAACAAAAGGGTTATTTTCATCTGGATGCACAACCTAAAACACTATCTGCAAAAGCGCATCGCCCACCTTTTGGTTCTGATGGAGATTATTTTAGTAAACCATCAGTTGACGATGTAGTGGAAGTGATTTACCAAATGATGCACGAGGCTAATCCTCAGAGATTTCCAGCTTTATTTTAGCCGATAATTTAAATTCATATCACAAATAAAGTTCGGATTCATAACAGATTCGGGCTTTCTCCTTATACTTGATTTTAGTCCCCATTAAAATTACCTTGTTCTTTTTAGGTAAAAATACGGTTCTATGTTTTATAGATTTATCTTATCTTTATCGATCATCCCCCAAACGACGATCCTATGATTAGAATTTTACCACATGTAAAAATCTATAAATTGCCATTCCGATACAGCGATGTAAATTATTCGGTTACGTAACACTATGGATAAACGCTTCAAAAAACAGTTTTTCCTAAGTAAACGCAGTCAAATATTAGTCATTGTAGTTTTGATGCTGCTTATTTCTGCTCGGGGATTTTGTCAAAATCTTAGCCCGCAAATGAGGCTGGATAGTCTGCTGGCATTAAACCAGAAAAACCTTCGCACAGATTCTACCAAGGTTAAAATTCTACTGCAGCTTTCCCGCCAGTATAGTAATATGGACAACGCCGATAAAGTGGAAGAATACACAGATCAGGCAGTAGATCTTGCACATAAAATTGATCAGAAAAAATTCTCTGCTATAGCTTATTACAGGAGAGGATTGTTTTATCACAACCATAACAATCACCAAAAAGCAGAAGAGAATTATTTAATGGCCATAAATGAATATGCCAGTATTAATAATTTGAACAGAATTGGAAGCACCTATCTTGATTTGGGTAACTTGTATGCTTCCATACCTGATTATGCCAAAGCTCTGGAAGTTAATCAGAAAGCCCTTGCTATTTTTGAAAAGGCAAACAATGAGGCAGATATGGCCAGATGTTATACCAATATTTCAGATATCTACCAGGATCTTGGACAGCAGAGCCAGGCCCTTGTGTATTTGAAGCTGGCCCTGAAATTATTAAAGAAAAAGAACGAAAATAGCAGGGAAGTAGCTGTAGTATACCACATGATCGGAAGAAATTACCTGGAAGCGAATGCTGCAGAGCTTGCTAAAATGAGTGTAAAACCGAATCAAAAATTAAAGCTTGCGCTTGATCATTTCAATAAATCACTAAAAGTAGCAGAAACATTAGAAGATAATGGAATAGTGGCCTCTAATATGAGAAGCATTGGAAATGTGTATAACGAACTGGGGTCGAAGGAATACGCTTTAAACGCTTATTTGAAATCGGTAGACCTGAGTAAAAAGGAAGATGATAAAGGTGCTTATGCGGCCAGTTTATATGCCTTGGGAAATTTTTATAGGCAGGAGGGCGATTTTGGGAATGCTACGGTTTTGCTCAATAATAGTTTGAAGGTTGCTCAGGAAGATAATGTATTAGATTTAGAAAAAAACTCAGCACTGGCACTAAGTGATGTTTATGAGAAAGAAAGAGATTACAATAAATCACTGATTTTTTATAAGCAATACATAAATGTAAGAGACCGCATCTTTAACGAAGACAAAGAAAAGGAGATTACGCGCAGACAAATGCAGCTTGATTTTGGGGTAAAGGAACGCGATTTCTTATTGCATCAAAAAATAACGGATGGAGAATTACAGCGCCAGGTTTTGCTTGCCCAGAAGCAACAGCAAGAACTGATCTTAAAAAAACAACAACTTGCACTTAGCGATAAGGAGAGAAGTCTTCAGCGCTTAACATTTTTAAAAAAACAAGCTGATTTGGAGATTGAAAGGGAAATTCAGGCAAGTAAATTTGAAAGAGCGAAAATGCAGGCCAGGTATGAAACCTCTTTGCGCGATAAACAAATCAGTAAACAGGAACAACAGATCAAATTCGATTGGAAGATCAAAATCTTTCTGTCAGTAGCTATAACATTAATTCTCCTGGCAGCATTGGTTATCTTTTTTAATCAACGTAAAACTAATCGGTTAAACAAAATCATCAACCATCAAAAACGTGAATTGGAGCAGTTAAGCAGGGTAAAGGATCGTATTTTTAGCGTAGTGAGTCACGATATGCGCGTACCCATCAACTCCTTAATTTCATTTATACAGTTGTTGGAAGCTGGAAACATTGAACAGGAGAAATTAAGTCGTTATGCAGCTTCTTTAAAGCACAATTTGGCCTATACCTCAACCATGATGGAGAACCTGTTAAACTGGGCCGCCAGTCAGATGCAGGGATTTAATCCTTACCTGGAACAAATAGACGTTTCTGCGTTACTTCAGGAAACGCAGCAGGCATTGCAAAGCGCAGCTGATCAAAAGGGCGTAGAGATACTGAATTACATGCCCGCAGGGATACAAGGCAAAACAGATAGCAACATGCTTTCATTGGTTTTACGCAACCTGGTTAGCAATGCCATTAAATTTACACCACAAGGTGGAAGTATTAGTATATTCTCTGGCGAGCTGAACAATCACTTACAAATTAAAATTGTGGATACAGGCGTTGGCTTAACACCGAAGCAGATTAATCACTTTAATAAAATGGGGCATTTGGGGGCCGGTGTAACAACTTTAGGTACCAATAAAGAAAAAGGTACCGGCCTGGGTTTATTACTTTGCAGAACTTTTGTAGGTTTAATGGATGGTAAAATAACCGTTGAATCCAATACCCCTCAAGGCTCCGTTTTTACGATAGAACTGAATAAGGAAGTTTAATTATTCGGTTAATTTTTGGTAAACCTGGATAGTATTTTTTTATCAATAGACTTTTCCATTAATTCTTGCCTGTTCCCTGCACTGATGGGCACCGTGAAGTTGTGTTCCAGGTGGATTTCGTGATTGGTAATGGTAGAAATATGGTTAATATTGATAATATATTGTTTATGCACCCTGGCGAAAATACCTGGAGGAAGTTGCTTTTCTAAGTTCTTAAGGCTTACCAGGATAATATGTTTATCATCAATGGTAAATAGTTTAGAAAAATCGCCCATGCTTTCAATATAAATTACATCATCATATTTAAGCTTGGTAATACCTTTGGTTTCTCTAAAGTAAAAGAAGTCATCCTCTTGTTCTTTAGTGATTTTTTGATCCTGCTCTAAAAAATTTTTCGAGTTTCTTTTCAGTTCAATGTATTCTGTTGCCTTGTTTACGGCTTTAAGCAGCCTCTCAAATGTAGCTGGCTTAACCAGGAAATCTATAGCATCTAAGTCAAAACTTTCAACAGCATAATGACTGTGGGAGGTGACAAAAATAAAGGTTGGCTGATTTTTTAAGCTCTTAAGCAGGCTTGTTCCAGACAATTCGGGCATGTCAATATCCGAAAAAACAATGTCAATGTGGTTTTCTGAAAGTACTTTTAAAGCCTCAATGCCGCTCGAGCAAACCGACACAATATCCAGCAAAGGGATTTTTTTAAGATGCATTTCTATCGCATCTCTTTCAATCTCATTGTCGTCAACAATTAAACAACTATACATAATTTGAAGAAAATAGAATTATTTATAGTACAGGTATAAATGAATAGTTATAATATTATTCAATATTACCCTTTTTGAATGGGAATAAAAATAAAATACCTAAAAAATGTATAAGTTATACTACGATTTATGTTTTTTCTCTCCAGTGTATTTCTTTTCGCCTGCCTTTATCGCTATAGAAAGGTCATTTTCTGCTGGTGGAACCGGGCATCGGTACCCATCGCTATAGGCACAGTAGGGGTTGTAAGCCTTATTGAAATCAACCTCCATCACTCCATCTTTCATATCTTTTAAATCAAGATCAATGTATCTGCCTCCACCATAGCTTTCTTTACCATTGCTTTCATCCGTAAAGGGAAGAAAAAGATGATCCTTGTATTTGGGATTACTTGACAGGACCTTGCTTTTGAAAATAGTCATTTGAATATCCTTTCCTTTTAGCACGAAAGTAATTTTTGCGTAACGATAATATTCCTGACTGCTGCCATCTACCGTTGGCATTTTGAAAACTTTTTCATGCTTTAAAACTTCTACCTTAGCCATTACGCGGTACAAGCTGTCTGGCTCAAAAAAATGAAGATCTTTCAGGTCATTTTCCTTTAATGGCGAATGGCCGTTCTCAACAAAATCTTGTTTATAAGCTTCGCGATGGACTGCAATTTTTGTCTGGTAATCCTGTGCACTTGCACCCAGGCTAATGAAGAGGAAAAGAATAAAAAAGTTTTTCATAAGCTATTAAACTATACTTAGTTTATTACGGAGAAATTGATCTGCTAAAACCAATGCGGCCATCGCTTCAACAATAACAACAGCTCTTGGTACTACACATGGATCGTGGCGGCCTTTACCTTTAATCTCTGCAGCTTCTCCTGCGGCATTAATGGTTTGCTGATTGTGCATAATTGTGGCTACTGGTTTGAAAGCAACTTTAAAGGTAATATCCATTCCGTTTGAAATCCCTCCCAATATGCCTCCTGCATGATTGGTAATGGTTTTGAATACCTTGGCATCGGCAGCTTTGGGCTGTGGAATATCATTGTGTTCTGATCCACGCAATTCGCTTCCTTCAAAACCCGAACCATATTCAAAGCCGTGAACTGCGTTGATGCTCAGCATAGCTTTTCCTAAATCTGCATGAAGTTTATCAAAAACAGGCTCTCCCAAACCTGCCGGACAACCTTTAATTACACAGCTTATTTTTCCACCTACTGTATCTCCATCTTTTCTCACAGCATCAATAAATTCAATCATCTCATGGGCGGTAGCAGGATCTGCACAACGTACAATATTCTCTTCTCTGATTTGCAAAAGTGCCGATAGGTCGTTACTTTCCAAATTCGGTGCATTTATCTTACCTACCGCTGTTACGTGAGCAAAAACTTCAATACCCTGTTGCTGTAAAAATAGCTTGGCTATTGCACCTGCAGCAACTCTCGCTGCGGTTTCTCTGGCTGATGAACGGCCACCACCACGATGATCTCTAATGCCATATTTTGCATCATAAACATAATCGGCATGACTAGGACGATACACATCAATGTTGTGACCGTAATCTTTAGATCGTTGATCTTCATTCGGAATCAATAAAGCAATGGGTGTACCTGTGCTTTTTCCTTCGAAAACACCAGATAAGATCTGCACTGTATCGCTTTCTTTTCTTTGTGTCGTAATTTTAGATTGGCCCGGACGACGCTTATCTAATTCTGATTGAATAAATTCTAAATCAATATCTAACTGCGCCGGGCAACCGTCGATAATTACACCAATAGCTACACCATGAGATTCGCCAAAGGTTGTGATACGGAAAAGCTGACCAAAAGAATTACCTGCCATGTATTATGAGAATTATAGAATGTTGAATGAGTGGTTGATTGAATAAATAATTATTGAATGACTGGGGGATGGAATTATTGAATGACTGAATGCTGTAGGGTGGTAACTTCAAATCCAGCTTTCTTTAAATCATCCCAAAAATAAGGATAAGATTTTTCTACTACCTGCATTTCTTCGATTTCTACTTCTTTAACTAAAAGTGCCAAAGGAGCAAAAGCCATAGCCATGCGATGATCTTCATACGTCGCAATGGTGATTTTATCGGGGAAATGAAGCTTGTCGCAGTTTAGAGTGTATACCAGATTGGTTTCTGTAAGTGTTACACCGATTTTAGCCAATTCGTTCTGCAAAGCTGCAATACGATCAGTTTCTTTAATTTTAAGCGTTTCCAGGCCCGTAAATGCCATGTTTTTTCCTAATGCAGCAGCAATTACCACAATGGTTTGTGCTAAATCAGGACAAGTTTTTAAATCTAAGATCTCAGGAGCATCAGTTGCTTTTTCATTGGATTGAATTGAAATTCCAGTTTCCGTTTTGCTGGTTTGAATACCGAAGATTTCCATAATCCTTTGGATTTGACTATCTCCCTGAAGGCTTTTTTCTTTTAAGGCTGGTAAACTGATGGTTGCTTCATCGGCCAGGGCAGCAATGCTGTACCAATAAGAAGCAGCACTCCAATCTGGTTCAACCACTAAAGTTCCTGCTTTGAAGGTTTGTGGTTTAATGCTGATTGAATTTCCTTGCCACTGGTGTTCAATACCCACTGCGCTTAACATATCCAAAGTCATATCTACATAAGGCTTTGATGTTAATTCTCCTTCAATTTCCAGTGTTAAACCTTGCGGAAGTACAGGAGCAATCATCAATAAAGCAGAAATATATTGACTGCTTACATCACCTTTGATCTTAACTTTTTCTGTTTTTTGATTTAAAGGCCCAACAATATTCAGTGGGGGAAAACCCTCATTTTCTGCATAAGAAATGTCGGCACCTAAAGTTTTTAAGGCCTCTGCTAAGATGCCAATCGGACGTTGTTTCATCCGTTCGGTTCCTGTTAATAAAAAGTTGCCATTCTTGGCAGATAAGTAAGCCGACAAAAACCGCATAGCCGTTCCTGCAGGGCCAACATCTACCAGTTCAGAGTTGTTCGTTTGAGGTTTCGATGCTCCTCCCTGTTCATTGCTTTCTACTCCTAATTTATTGAGGATGCCATTTAAGGTTACGGTATCGGCAGCGTTGGAAAGGTTTTCTACTTGAACCAGTTTTTTGCTTAAAGCACTGATAATTAATGCTCTGTTGCATTCGCTTTTCGATCCTGTTAACTGGATTTCCGTATTAATATTCTTATTTCCCTGGAAAGAAACTAAGGCGTTTTTCGACATTTTATGCTGTTTTATTCTTTAATGTGTAGTGCCGGATATCGTATCTGGCACTACACTATAATTTGTATAGACCTTAAGTGGTTCTGGTCTTAGGCTTACGCTTTTACTTCTGTATGTTGTTCTGCAGCGATACCTTTTGCTGCTTTACCGGCATTCATAATTTCAGTTTGTTTACGGATAGATTCGCCGTGAACTAATTCTAAGAATTTTTCAGTAAAGTTTAAATCCAATTTCAATGCTTTAGCAAAAGCATGTCCTTTTTGGATAATGGCATCCCAACGGTTAACCTGAAGAATTGTTACCTGGTTATCACGTTTGTACTCACCAATTTTTTCAACTATTGACATACGTTCACCTAGTTTTTGCAATAATACGTCATCAATTTTGTCAATTTGCTTACGTAAATCTGCTAATTTATCGGCGAAAGCTGCATTTGGAGCTTCTGGCTCACGTACAGTTAAGCGATCAACCAATTCTGCTAGGGCAGCTGGAGTAACTTGTTGCTTAGCGTCTGTCCATGCAACTGAAGGATCAACGTGAGATTCGATCATTAATCCTTGCATATCTAAGTCTAACGCTTTTTGAGAGATGTAAGGGATTAATTCACGGTTACCGCAGATGTGACTTGGGTCGTTGATGATTGGTAAATCAGGACATAATGTTTTTAACTGGATAGCCATTTCCCACATTGGCTCGTTACGGAAAGAACTCTTTTCGAAAGAAGAGAAACCTCTGTGAATAGCACCAATTTTAGTAATGCCTGCACCATTAATCCGCTCGATAGCACCAATCCATAATTGAAGATCAGGGTTAACCGGGTTTTTGATCAATACAGGAATATCATGACCTTTTAAAGCATCTGCAATTTCTTGAACCGTGAATGGATTTACTGTAGAACGAGCACCAATCCAAAGGATATCTACACCAGCAGCTAAAGCTTCTTCTACGTGTTTAGCATTGGCCACTTCAACAGCTGTTGGTAAGCCTGTTTCTGCTTTCGCACGTTTTAACCACTCTAAACCAATACTTCCGATACCTTCAAATTCTCCCGGACGGGTACGTGGCTTCCAGATACCTGCTCTTAAAACAGATACTTTACCTGTTTTAGCTAATAAATGAGCTGTAGTTAATAATTGCTCTTCAGTTTCTGCACTGCAAGGTCCAGAAATTAACAACGGTTCGTTGTTTGTGTTTAACCAGGTGTTTAGTGGTTGGATGTTTAAATTAAGTTTCATGATATTGGGGGGTGTAATATTTTATTGTTAATGTTCAGTTTACTGTTCTATTGTTGTTGAGGCAAGGCCTTGGTTGTTTAACTGTCTGATTGACTAACTGTTTAATTGTTTCGGTCAAGGAGCTTATTTGGTTTAACTGTCTAATCGTTTAACTGCTTAATTGTTTTGCCGGAGCGCCTGTTTTGTTTAATTGTTTGTTGCTTTGTGTATTAATCGTTTTGTACCAGTTAAACAATTAAGCAATTCAACAATTAACCAATATATCTTTTCCATATTTTAATCGTTTTGGGTCAGTTAAACAATTAAGCAATTCAACAATTTATACCTTATCATTCTTCTGATACTCACCCAGAATATTGAAATTCGAAGTATATTTCAGTGCTTTTCTTACAGCTTTATCATATTTTTCAGTGCTAGGCCATTCTAAGTCTACGTAGAAATAATATTCATTTCTTTTGCCTAACACAGGCATAGACTGGATTTTGGTTAAGCTAACTTCTTGCTCAGCAAACACATTTAATACGGTAGCCAATGAACCAGCCCTATGGCCAACCTGGAAACAGATAGAGGCTTTATTGATTTTCTTGCCCTCGTCTGTTTTGTCTTTTTTAAGGATTAAGAAGCGCGTGTAATTCTTCTTGTTCGATTCCACTCTGCGTTCTAAAATATTTAGTCCGTAAAGTTCTGCAGCTAAAGTATTTGCAATAGCCATGGTATCTGTTAGTTTTTCCTCCTGGATACGTTTTGCACAAGCCGCAGTATCGTTACTTTCTACAATTTTAATGTGTGGATAATCATAGAAAAAATCGATGCATTGACGGATTGCGATAGGATGGGAGGTTACCACTTTAATGTCTTCGAATTTAACTCCGGGTAATGCCATTAAGTGCAATTGAATGGGTAGGTAAACTTCGCCAACTACTGCAAAACCATAATCACGAATAAGCGTATAGTTGGGTAAAAGGCTACCTGCAATAGAATTTTCAATGGCCATTACCACAAAATCGGCTTCGTTTTTTTCCAATTTGTCGCAGGTTTCTTTGAAAGAATTGCACTCAATTGTTTCAATCTCCTTGCCAAAGAATTTGTATGCTGCTTCTTCATGAAAAGAGGCCTTAATACCTTGAATCGCTACTCGTTTTGTTGTTTCCATTTTTGGTGTAAAAACAAAAAAGTCCCGGCTGTTTGGCCGGGACTTTTTTATACATTTTAATATTGTTATATATCTTTTTGCATATTAGCCCCGGCTCTCACTAAAATAGTAAAAGTAACCAAAGTAATATGTGTTGAATTGTTTCATTTCTTTTTTGAATTGACCAAATGTACTAACAAAATTTTATTTGTCAATAGGGAATTGAATTTTTTTTAAACAAAATTTAATTTTTTTTCAAATCAACCGTTTGCGTATTGGGTTTAAATATAGAACAGGTTGCTTTTAAATTGTGTTTTTGTAATTAATTAGATGGAAATATTTTTATCAAAAAGGTGTTGGCTATTAAAAAACAAATCCCCTGAAGCTTTTCTCTCCAGAGGATTTTCATTAATTTTTAAACTGCAGAACTTAATTTGGTCTGTTCTTCGTTAAAGTTTTCTGCTTTATTCTTTTGTTCTGATTCCAGGAGTTCTTGCTGCATGATTTTTGCCACTTTTGTACTTCCATCATGGCTCCAGCCAGGTGGATTGAAAATATATTTCAGTTTATCCATAAAGGTAGGCGCTTTTTTAACATCTGCTTTTAGCGCAATAAACTCATGAAAGATAATATTAATGGGTCCGGTATCTTTTGGCTGGGTAGTTAAGCCGTATTTTATGGCGTCTTCTGGTAGTTCTTCCTGGAAAGTTCCAAACCATCTATCCCAAAGGATTAAAACCATCCCCATGTTTTTATCTAAATAGCGCACATTACTGGCGTGGTGAACGCGGTGATGGGACGGCGTAACAAAGATATACTCGAACCAGGGATGCAATTTCCCTATCTCCTGTGTGTGAACGAGGTTGCCATAAATCTGCGTAATTAAATAGGCAAAAAGGATATCCATGGCGCTAAATCCCATAAATGCCAATGGCAAGTAGAAAAATACACGGTAGAGTGGCTCAAAAACCGTAGAACGGAAGCCTGTTGTTAAGTTAAAATGCTCTGATGAGTGGTGGGTAACGTGCATGGCCCAGAAAAAGCGAACATAATGGCCCACAGTATGCAAAAACCAATAAAGGAAGTCCTGAGCCAAAACTAAAACTATCCAGTAGATCCAGATATTCTGAATCTGAAACAACCTAAACTGGTAACAGTAATCTAAAAGGAAGAAGGTAGCGGTTTTCATTCCGAGATTAATGATTACCGCACAAGTCATGAGGTAAATGTTGGTCCAGGTATCTTTTTTGGTGTATAGGTTTTTATCGTGTTGGTAACTGAAATACATCTCCACGATGGTAAGCACAATTACAAAGCCAAACAAGGCACCAACAGAAATGTCGCTACTTGAGAAACTAAGATTCATTTTTTTATAAACTGTTATAATACTCCAAACTGCTTAAAATATCAGCGGTTGCTACACGGCAGTTAAACGTGCATTTACCTGTGCTTTCTAAAAGTGAAAATAATATGTTCCCATCCTCATTCTTTTTATCGCTCTTCATTAATTCTAAAAGACTATCAAAGCTTTCTTTCCGAATGTGGTATTTAGGATATAAGGATAAGATGTATTCACTAATATCTTTAAGTTCTGGTTGAGTTAGCGTACTGTTCTTAATAGATAAAGCCGCTTCGCAAACAAAACCAATGGCTATGGCTTCACCATGCGTTAAAGGGTTTTCGTCATTAGCCAGAGAGTAGCTTTCTACGGCATGGCCGATGGTATGACCGAAATTTAAAATCTTACGTAGATTTTTCTCGTGCGGATCTATGGTTACTACTTCATTTTTAATCTCTACAGAACGATAAATATCAATTGCAGCAGGATTAAGGTAGTCTGTAGTTTTTAATCGCTCATAATAAGCTTTATCAGCGATTAAACCATGTTTAATCATTTCTGCAAAGCCTGATAGCAGTTCTCTTGGAGGAAGTGTTTTTAAGAACTCGGTTTCAATGAATACCATTTGTGGAAGGGTAAAAGTACCCACCATATTTTTTACGGTATCTACATCAATTCCTGTTTTTCCGCCCACAGAGGCATCAACCTGAGAGAGCAGGGTAGTAGGCACGTTAATAAAATCGATGCCACGCTTATAGGTTGAAGCAATGAAACCTCCCATATCGGTGATTACACCACCGCCCAGATTGATCATTAAGCTCTTACGGTCGGCTTCAAAATCCAGAAGTGTTTTCCAGATGCCAATGCAAAAGTCGATATTCTTGTTTTCTTCTCCTGCAGCGGTTTCAATGAGGTCGAACTCCTGAAAATCTTCCAGGAAAGATTGGAAAACAGGAAGACAAACTTCGCTGGTATGCTCGTCTGTAAGTACAAATACTTTACTGTATTGATGGCTTTCTATTAAGTTTTTTAAGGCTACTAAACCGCTTTCGAAATAAAGCGTATGGCCTGCGCTGGTTAGGGGCTCCATTAAATGATCTCGATTTTATGTTCGGCAAAAGTAATAATATCTCCAACACGAACCTTCAAACGTTTGCGATAATCTACTTCGCCATTATATTTTACCAATCCTTCGGTTACTACCGTTTGGGCATCGCCACCACTGCCAACCAATCCAGTAGCTTTTAGTAACTGGATTAATGGGATAAATTCGCCTTCAAGTTTAAATTGTATCATTAGTGATGCAAAAATACAATTAATTTAAACGATTAGGCTTTTAACAATCAATGCTTTTTATAATTTTGCACCAATCTGACTTATTCATATATAAAAATGGACTTATCCCCCAATAAACAACCTAATTTCGATAATACCGAAGTCGCTTTTCGTCAAAAAAGTAATGCAGAATTAAAGAAAGCTTATTGGCTTTTCAAAATGATAGGAAGCAATTTCCTTACCAAGGTTGGGCCTCCAATTACTAACTTCTTTTTGAACATTGGGCTTCCGATTCAGGGCGCAATAAAAGCAACTATTTTCCAGCAGTTTTGTGGTGGAGAAACCATTGCCGAGTGTGATAAAGCTATTGTTCAATTAGATAAGGGTGGCGTAGGAACCATTTTAGATTACTCTGTTGAGGGAGAGGATGAAGAGCAGGTTTTTGATGAGACTTGTGCGGAAATTATCCGGACTATTCTACGTGCGGATGGCGACGTTAAAATTCCAATCACAGTGTTTAAAATTACCGGAATTGGCCGTTTTGCCTTGTTGCAGAAGCTAGATGCTAAAGAAGCATTATCTGATGCCGAACAGGTAGAGTTTGACAAGGTGAAGGCACGTTGTGAGAAAATTTGTAGAACGGCTTTTGAAAAGCGTGTTCCGATTATGATAGATGCGGAAGAGACCTGGATTCAGGATACTATTGATGAGTTGGCTTTGGATATGATGCGTAAATTTAATCAGGAACGCATTATAGTTTACAATACTTATCAATTGTACCGTCATGATAAACTGGCGGATATGAAAGCTGATCACCTGATTGCCAAAGCTGCTGGCTTTATTTTAGGCGTTAAAATGGTTAGGGGCGCTTATATGGAAAAAGAGCGTAAGCGTGCTGAAGAAATGGGCTATCCTTCTCCTATACAGCCTGATAAAGCTGCGTCAGATCGTGATTACAATGATTCTTTGCGCTATTGCGTTGATCATATTGAGGAGATTGCCATTGTTGCAGGAACACATAATGAGGAGAGCAGCCGTCTATTAACCTATCTTTTAGAGGAGAAGAATATTCCCCATAATCACCCGCATGTTTATTTCGCTCAATTATTAGGGATGAGTGATAATTTAAGCTTCAATTTGGCAGATTCTAATTATAATGTTGCCAAATACGTGCCCTACGGACCGATAAAAGCGGTAATGCCTTATTTATTCAGACGGGCGCAAGAAAATACTTCTGTTGCCGGACAAACGGGAAGAGAGTTAGGTTTGATTCAAAGAGAATTAAAAAGAAGAGCGATTTAATCAGTTTGGAGTTGGGTGTTTGGAGTTGGGAGTTTTCTGGTAGAGCGCTTAAACAGTTTGCAGTTTGCAGTTTTCAGTTGGAATTTTTTCCACTCAACAGTTATTTCATAATAGTTAAACCTTGAAAGATTGTTTGCCGCTTAATAAATCGTAAAACAAGATAAAATCGCTTGCTAAGCTATAGCCCGGATACTTAAAAGTAGCGGGCTTATTTTTTTCAAAGAAGAAATGACCTACCCATGCGAAGCCATAACCTAACACAGGCATGGCCAGGAAGAAACGCCAATCGTGAAATAAAAATCCGGTAAAGAAAGCCAGCACTACCAAGCCTGTTCCAATGAAATGTAGCACTCTGGAGGTGGTGTTGGTATGTTCGCTTAAGTAATACGGATAAAACTCTTTCAATGATTTGTATTTCTTCTCTTGCATAACCTAAATTTAAATAATTCCGTTCGATTTTAAGAAACTTTCCAGTTGAGCGGGTTTCTCTGTCATTAATAAGGTATTTAATCCAACTTTTTTAGCACCTTCAATGTGTTGAGGACTATCATCAATAAAAAGTGTTTCTGCAGGATCAAGCTGATTGTCTTTTAATACCTGCTCGAAGATATTGGTATTGGGTTTACGCAATTTCATGTGTTGAGAAAAATAGGCTTTCTCGAAATAATCGTCGTAATTGTTGATTTTGAAGGTTGTTTTTAGATAATCAATGATCCAGTTGTAGTGGATTTCATTATTGTTGCTGAGTAAAAATGTACGGTATTTATCCTTAACCTTTAATAAGAGGTCGTGGTTTTCTTGCATGGTGCCAATCAGTAAGCTGTTCCAGGCATTATCAATTTGTTCATCGGTCAGTTCGGGTTTATCGGCGGCAGTTCTAATCCCTTCCCTAAATTGAGCAGGACTAATTGCACCGGTTTCAAAATCATCGAATAATTGATTATGCCCTTTGTGGGCAAAGAAATTTTCGATATCGGTAATGCCTAACTGCGCAAAGGCATTTTGGGTAATTTTAAAATCAATTTCGAAGATAACATTGCCGTAATCGAAGATGATATTTTTAATGTGCTGCATGTAAAATTTGAATTTGCTGCAAAGATATTATTTTTTATTTGCTGGTTTGTGTGCCAGCGTTCTATCTCTAGTTCGTTACCCTGGATTTATTTCAGGGTCTTTCGATATCTGGTCTGTGTGTCACATATATCTGGCCTGGGTGTCACCTGTAACCGGTCTGTGTGTCAAGTATTTCCGGTCTGTGCGTCACAGATCGGGGAGTTAAACCCTTCGGGAATTCCCATTTCCAATCGTCACCCTGAATTTATTTCAGGGTCTTTCGATATCTGGTCTGTGCGCCACATATGTCTGGCCTGGGTGTCACCTGTAACCGGTCTGTGTGTCACATATATCCGGTCTGTGCGCCACAGACCGGGGGGTCATTTAGATACAACCGTTAAAGATTTAATTACTGGCCAACTCTTATTATCCTTGGTTTTAACGGATTTAAAAACAAAATACAGGGAATGTAGTTTACCATCTATAATGAGGTTAATCGGGCTACTTGTTCTTAGTGTCGATTTACTGATTATTGCTCCATCCAAACTGTCCAATCGGATTTCCATGTCTCCGTCTGTTCCTTCTTCCAGGCTTGCATAAGAGAATATAAAACTAGAAATTCCTGTTAAATCAATGTTTTTGAGCGCTATCCAGCCATTTTCCTTTTTTAATATCAATTTCTCTCCGCCAAATAAATCCTTTTTCTCAAATCCAGAGAAGTGCTTGATGTCCGCTGCTTGAATTTCGTTATTTTGTAAATTGATTAAGTTTGTTGTGGTTAAAGGTCTCAAACCTGTTGAGCCTGCATCAGTATAGCTTGCCTTTAAAGTTAAAACGTTTTTCTTTTTATCTGCACTGGCAGGAGGAACAATCTTCCCTACACTCGGAAGCGAGGCTGGCAACGATTCTTTATTGCTCAAAGTCATGATCCATTCGGTGATTTTTTTTGCATCTGCTTCTTTCATTGTCGCGTGAGCAGGCATCGGTATTTCTCCCCAAATACGCTGACTACCATTGATCACTTTTGAGGCCAGATAGTCAACCGCTTTACCATCGCTTTTGTACTTTATAGCAATTTTATCAAAAGCTGGCCCGATAGAAACTGCAGATTCTTTATGGCAGGTGCTGCAATCAGATTTAAGCATTAACGTTTTGCCAATCATGGTTTGTGTAGCCTGCTGGTGGCCCATCTGAGCCCCCGCTAAATCTGCCCCCTCGGTATAGTTACTGGAAATATAAACACGACTGTTATTTACTTTAGCCCCCTTGTCGCTAATTAATACCTTATAGTCAACAGGCTTACCGGGAAAATAAAAGCTCTTGTTGCCTGATAATAAAATATCTATGGATGGATGTTCATTACCTGCAAATACCGGGATCACCGTGCTTTTAGTTGCGGCTTTATCTTTATCCATTACGGTAACGCTTATTGGATATTCTCCTGCCTTGTTGAAGGTATATTGTAAAATAGGAGATGTGCTTGTTTTTGTAATCCCTTTCCCCAGGTTCCATACATAGGTTAAGGCATCGCCATCAGGATCTTTAGCTATAACCTTAGCCATCATTTTATATGGGAGCAGGCCACTGGTTTTAGCTATCTCTAAACCCTGAATTGAGGGAGGACGATTACCTTTTAAATAATCGATTCTCGTAATCGCGGCATCTGGATTTTTAGTAAACCAGCCCTTTCCATATTCAAGAATGTATATTTTTCCATCGGGTCCTTCTTCCATATCGATAGGAGCAGCCAGGTCAACTTTAGATAAAAACGGCTCCATGCTCAAGTAATCGCCTTCTGGCGACATGGTGACCGCCTTAACCCAACCCCGTACCCATTCATAAATAATCAGCTTGCCATTATAATAGGTGGGGTAGGGTTGTTTATTTCCCTTAGGATAATATACTGGGCCCGCCATTGCAGTTCTTCCTCCTGCGCCAACCTGTGGAAATTCTTTAGATTCTCCGTAAGGATACCAAATGAAGGCTGGTTGAGCAGGTGGTAACGTGGTTTGACCGGTGTTGTTGGGTGAGTTGTTGTTTGCCGCTGCTGGCGAAAAGGCTTCTCCACTTTGTCCGTTTGTATAATCATATGCCCGGTATGGGTAGTTATTTCCAATAAAATAAGGCCAGCCATAATTTCCTGCTTTTCGGGCCTGATTTACTTCGTCGTATCCCCGGGGGCCTCTCATTGGATCATCATTACTGGCATCCGGGCCAACTTCTCCCCAATAGAGGAAGTTGTTTTTCTGATCAACAGCGATTCGATAAGGATTGCGGTTTCCCATGATATATATTTCAGGGCGACTTTTAGGATCATTCTTACTAAAAAGGTTTCCCTCAGGAATGCTATAGGTTCCATCTTCATTTACTTTTATCCGAAGAATTTTGCCCCTTAAGTCATTCGTATTTCCTGCCGATCTACGCGCATCATACTGCTGCAGGCCTTCTCTGTTATCTAACGGGGCATAACCCTTATTCACAAATTGTTTTTTAGGCACATCGAAAGGAGTGGAGTTGTCTCCTGTAGAAACATATAGGAGGTTGTCAGAACCAAAGGCAATAGATCCACCTGTATGACAGCAGATTTCCCTTTGAGAATAAAATTCCAGAATAATTTTTTCAGAACTGGGTATCAACTGGTTATTTACCAATTTGAAACGTGAAAGCCGATTAACTGATTTGTCAAAAGGGCTATAGAAAAGATATAGGTATTGATTAACCGCAAATTTAGGATCTGCCGCCATACCTAGCAGGCCTTCCTCAGCATTCACATCCGGGTTATTGGTTTTAAAATAAACATTAAGTTTCCCCGCCTGGATTAATTTTTTCGTTTGATTTTTATAAATCAAAACCTCGCCCCGGCGTTGCGCCACAAGAATATCTAAATTGGGCAATATTGTCATTTCTGTGGGCTCCGTAAATTCACCCTGCATTAGCGTTGTTTTTACAAAACGGTCTTGATCAGGGGTATCAATTAGATATTTGGAAACACGTTTGATGCCACGTTTTTCGTATTTTTTAGGGGAAATGGTGGCGGCAGATAGCAAAATGATGGCTGCAAAAGCAGTAAAGATCGTAAATTTAATATTCATCGGTTAGATAGGTATGGGTTGATAAATATAAAATTTTGTTTAAAGTGTTTACGTAATATCTTGATTATAATAGTAGTTTGATGAAATTTACATTTAACCGCAAAGCCTACAGAGACAAGGCAATCCTGTCCGTCGAGTTCCGCAGGAGTTCTACGGATTGTTTAATAGAGGAGAGTCTTGGACTCGGTTTAAGTAATTTTGAGTTATGAAACTCAACGATATGTTGTAATCCGTAGAGGCGCTGCGCTTAACTCTACGGACAGGGCAGGTGTAGGCATCCCGGCCCGTAACTCATAACACACAACTCATAACCCATTTAACCGCGGAGCCCACAAGGACAAGGCACAAAGGACGCAGAGTTGGATGTATCAACCAGATGTTAGGATTGACAGACTTGATACCTGATACTCGCTACTTGATACTATTTAATTACCAATATAGTTCCATCATCCTTGAGTTTATAGTAAAATTGTTTCTCTTTACATCGGTTAAGGATTTCAATGTGTTCAACTTCACCTTTTTTTCCGGTGTCATCCTGAATTTGATCTCCTTCATTAACATTCTCCAATTCGGCGTTAGGACTATTTTTGGTTATTCTTTTCATAGTAGGGATAGGTTACTAATGAATAACAAGCGCTGCTCGGGATGGTTTTATAGTTTTTTAGCAAATGAATCCAATAAAGCCTGATTTGTAGTTACATCAGTTATTCCCTGTAGCAAATCTATTAATTGTTGCGCAACATCTACTTTAGTCTTAGAAGTAATATTAATGTTATAGCTTTATTCCAAGATTTAATGTTCTAAACGGCTCTATATGAATGGTGTAATTACAGCTTATAATAAGCAAAGGGGTTTTGGGTTAATTTCTCAGTATTTGGTTCCTGAAAGTATTTATTTTGATATTTCGGATTGCAAAGCAAAGGGACTATACATTGGCAGTTCTGTTCAGTTTGAAATTGCCATTACTAAAAGAGGAAGGGTTGCCAAAAATATCATGGGTATGTCGAGGTTGAGGAGTAATGCTAAAACACCTGTACTAGTATAGATTTAGTTAATTTCTAAGTCGAAGCTAATTGCATCATAAATCAAACGAGAGAGTTTACTGGCCTGGAATTTAAGTTCTATAATTTCCATCACCACATCGCGCAAGTCGCTCATAAAGGAAATTTCAAAAGGCTCCAGTATTCTGGGTTGGCGATCCATAATACAAAAGGTTCCTAAATTGTAACCCTCTTTAGTTCTGAGTGGGAATGCAGCATAGAATTCTAAGCCAAAATGACTGGCTATAAGTGGGTTTGCTAAGGCTTTGGGGTCTTTTTTGATGTCTTCTATGGAGAAATATCCATCGAATAATATGGCTGAAGCACAGAGTCCCGGGGCTTTACTGGTTTCTTCTATAGGTAAGCCCTGTACAGATTTAAACCAGATTCTATCCTCATCAACTAATGAAACGATGGCTATTGGAACATTTAAAAATTGAGATGCAATTCTAGTAATGCTATCAAAAGCACCATCTTTTGGTGTATCAAGGATATCGTAGTCGTGTAATGTTTTTAAACGCAACGATTCCCAGGCACTCCTCTGGTTTGTTTTCATGTAATAAATTAGGGATAGTAAACAGCATTAAAATTATAGATAAGAGGAGTATTTACAATAAATGTCAACAACTATCGTACAACCTTTAGTGATAATGTAGGTTTGTTGAGCTATTTGCGTGTTTTAAGCATATAGAAAGTGGGTTGGCAGATTGGCTTTCTATTCTTTTGGCATGGTTATTTATGAAGCTTGTCAAATTTGATTAATGCCATCCAACATATGATTGAGCAAAGAGGAATAGTGAGGAACTATAATAAAGCAGAAACACTGGGGTATATTGAAAATGAAAGTGGTGCTTGTATACTTTTCTTTAGGGGAAGTATATGTGAAAGTAATCTTTTAGATGAAGGTAGGCGGGTAACTTTTCGTTTTCATCAGTTTCTGCAAATAGCAGTACTGATATCGTTAATAGATTAATTGCCTAATAATTATGGGTTTAAATTTGGAATAATGTAGATTAACTTATACGTTGTAGAGCGATATTTGTGTAATAATTGTAGATTTTTACAGGTGTTTCCAATTAGTTTTTATAACATTGCAGGTCTAAATCTCGCTGGCTTATTCTAATATGATATTGAATGGATAAAGGACATGGTAGAATTAGAGCTACTTAAGGGTACATACACAAAAGGGGTTGCTTTGCAGGCAGGTTATCCAATGCGCATTCTGGTGATTAAAGAGGGGAATGGAATTTTGAGCATGAATTCTGGTGACTATGCGCTTTTTGGGGGGAGGATTTTCTTTATTCCGGAAGAGGGATTGGTGAGATTAGAAGGCAAAATTGAATTTGGATACTGGCTCAGCTTTAGCAGTGCTATATATGCAGAATTTCTGCTTCAACATTTGGATCCAGCTGCGAAAAATCTTTTCTTAAGCCTTACTTTCAGGGATTTAGGTAAAGAAGAATCTGTTAAGACCTATAGTTTACTGGAGCAATTGAAAAGGGAGATCGCCAATAAAAAAGATGTTCAGTTTTTATCGCAATACATTTCATTATTTTTAGGTTACTCAGCAGGTCTCGATGGTTATTTGACCGCACTTACATTAGACCAGCTACAGCAGGTAATGCGTTTTAGAGCCATTTTAGAACAATATTACAAAACGGAGAAGAATACTGCATTTTATGCTAAAGGCATGGGGTTAAGTCTTCATAAATTCAATACATTTTTAAGTGAGGTAATGAATAAGACCTTTTCTAACCTAATTAAAGACCGGGTAATGCGCGAAGCTGAAGAACTCCTGATAAATAGTGAATATTCTATAGATGAGATTGCTGAAATTCTGGGTTTTACTAAGGCAGAGAATTTTAATAATACCTTCAAACGGTATAAAGGCGTTTCAGCGATTAAGTTTAGCAAACTGGCCTACCAGGTATAAACGAAAATCGATGTGGGTGCTAAAGAAATAATTCATATGAATTTATCCCTTCCAGACAACAACTTTACTTGGCCTCACCACATTCATCACAACGCTCCGAACGCGTAAGGCTTTGTTTGCTGAGCCTGATCTCAGCCACATCGATTTTACGTAGCTAATGTATAAAAACTAGGATAAAACCTCAACAATGTTTTTTAATTGTGACAAACCTGTGCAATCAGTTTTACACTCTTTTCATAAAAATAATTTGCAAGTATTTATTTAACATACTGAATATCTGTGTTTTGTGATTTTTTCAGCTTTTTTACAATCCATGGAAGCGTTAAACCCTGGCCAATTAATGTAAAGAGAACTACGGCTACAGAAATGAAGATGATGGCGTTGCGTTGGGGAAAGGGCTGGCCGTTTGCTAAATTGGCAGGTAGACCTATTGCAATGGCTAATGATACTATTCCTCGCATACCAGACCAGCTGATAATTAAACTACTTTTCCAGTCCAGCAGTGCTTCTTCTGATATTTTCCGCTTACCTTTTTTGAAAGCTTCCTGCAAGTTGAATTTTTGCATCACTACCCTAATCATTCTCAGTAATAGCGCTACCACAGTAATAATGGCTGCATACCCAATGTAAGGAAGGATGTCTGCTTTATTTATACTTTCGTAGATATAAGGGAATTGTAAGCCTATTAAGATGAAAATTAATCCATTCAGGAGGAAAATAATCATATCCCAAATGGATTTAGATTCGATCCTGAGTTTTTCCGGGAGAACCTTATTGCTGAAACGGGCAATGCCCAAACCTAAAATAACAACTGCAATAACACCAGAAACATGAAGTTCTTCGGCAATTAAATAAGTTACAAAAGGGCTAAGCAGCATAAGGCTAATGGTAACCAGGCTATTTTGCTGAATTCTTTTGATGATGAGTGCCAGTATTTTCCCCATAACAATACCGATTAAGATACCACCAGCCATTAAACCCAAAAACTGTAGCGATGCTTTCCAGAAAATAAATGCTGATCCGGTTACTGCCGCCACAGCAAATCTATAAGCTACCAATGCAGAGGCATCGTTAACCAAACTTTCGCCTTCTAAAATGGTATTCGTTTTATGGGAAAGTCCTAATCCTTTAGTAATACTCATGGCAGCCACGGCATCTGTTGCCGATAAAATGGAACCAAGTACAAAGGATAATGGCCAGCTCATGTTAGGGATAAGATAATGGGCCACTACTGCAATGCCACAGGCGGTAATAAATACAAGCGAAATGGCGAGTGTTGAAATGGTGTTTATGTTGGTTTTAAAGTCTTTGAAAGAGATATTGAATGCTGCATCATAGAGCAATGGTGGTAGAAAGAGCAGGAAAATGATTTCAGGATTAATGTCTACCTGAGGCAGATTCGGGATGAATCCGATAGAAATTCCTGCAATAATCAATAATATGGGGTAGGGCAATTTAATTTTATCGGCAATGGCAGATAGTCCGATCATAATGGCGAGAATAAAAATGATAACGCTATAATTCTCCATTCAAATGTATTTAAGGCTCGATGAAAGCGATAAAGTTAATTGCTGTAGCTCAAAAACCAAATTTTTAATCTCTTGAAAATGAGTTTATATTAAAAAAAATGAAATTTAGCGTCAAAAGTTTTTCTTAAATTGAATGCAAATTTGTAACATTGCACTCGCAAAAAACAAGAATGTTTTTTCGGGGCCTATAGCTCAGTTGGTTAGAGTAGAAGACTCATAATCTTTTGGTCGCTGGTTCGAGCCCAGCTGGGCCCACAAACCCTTCGGTATTGCTGAAGGGTTTTTTTATGCACTAAAATGACGTTATAAGCTATTTTAGGGCTATTTTATTGGTCTTATACAACTGAAAGCTTATTAAGGGTAGCCATTAATTTGTGAAGTTAATAACTCGTAGTCTGTATTTTGTTTCGATGCATATAGTCTCGCGCCAAATCATATCCCATCCTCATCGCATAATAAATAGAATTTAAGTATCTTCAAATCAAAAGTATTGCCAGCGCTGATGACAGTTTTAAAAAGTATGCTTATTAATTTAATGTGCTGATGTGACAAAATTAGATATCATCATCCGTATTTAAAGGAAGCAGCAAGTCTGAATCATTATTAGGCTTCTTCAAAGTTGAAACAGCATTAACACGTTTGCTAACTTTAACACGTTTCATCAGTTCCTGAGGAAAGGTATCTAGTACACTCATTTTGGTATCTAACGGTAATTTCTTACTCAACCATATATTTTCCTCAGGCTTAGTCAGTATTACTGGCATACGTTTTTTAGAATGGATTTCAGCTACCAGTGCATTAGCCTCAGTAGTCAATATACCGTAAGTACGAAACTTCTCTTTCGTTTCTGGATCAACCCATTGCGACCATAAGCCCGCGAAGCAGAAAAGCTTTCTGTCTTTGAGGGTAAAGCGGTATGGTTGCTTATCACCTTTGTCAAGCTCTTTCCATTCGTAGAAACTGTCAGCCATCACCAAACAGGTTTTATGGTTTACAAGAAGTGGTCTCCACAATTTACTTTCCATCGCTGTTTCACTTTTAATGTTCCAGGTATCACGAGTGAGTTTCAAGTTGTCAGCAAAGTATGGTACAATACCAAATGACATCTGCTGAATGATGTCTGGTTCATCTGCGGTTATTACTAGTCCTTTCTGTGTAATGGCGAGGTTATAGTTGGGTGTCCACTCGCCTTGAATCTGGTGTGGATGGGTTTTGAGTATTTCTTTTTCCTCTGCAGTTAATGTATATCTAGCGCACATTCTTCAATTTAAAAGTGATAACACACTAATTAACAGGAAGGTTTTAATTCTTGCGTTTTGCTTTTGGCTTGTCAGTAATCTGGTTTAGTGTTGCTGCCTCTTTCAATAAATAGCGTTTAAGTAGCTTTAATATTTCTTTCATCTTATTTAACTTTTATAATATCATTCCAGTTTGTGGTGTAATGCGGACGTAGAAACTCACGTTTCATTGACCACTTTTGATTCTTGCCTTCGCCAGCCATTCGTAAGGTACCTGCACCATAGTGGAGGTTGAGCTTGTCTAAAACCTTTGATACTTTATCATATTTGACACCCTTGAAGTCAGTGAAGATGTTTAGCTGTACTTCTGATTCAGGGATCAAACCTGTAGCATTCACTTCAACCTTTTGGTACATGTAGCCTCTTAAATACACTTTTTTCAAGCCCCATACCGCTACCTTTATGAGCTCAACTGTATTATTGATAGGGTGTTCAAGCGGTATCGTGATTGCCGGATAAACCTGCAATTCTTCTGCGATAAACTTATTCGTTAACAATCTAACTGACAATACTGTAGCGCATAATTTGTTGCTGCGAAGCTTGCTTGCAAGTCTGGCTGCGTAGTTAGCTGTTGCTTCTATCAATTGGTTATAATCGCCTGTAAGCTTTCCAAATGCCCTACTGGTACACATCCCTTTTTTTGGGTCAAGTACTGTTTTTAATGGAAGGCAACTTTTACCCCAAAGCTCATACCACATTCTCACACCAACAATGGTCATGTATTTTTGTACCCAATCAATCGGTAAGGATCGAAACTGTGCTGCCGTTTCGATTCCATCTTTAATCAGCTTGTGGGCGAATTGTCTCCCAACCCCCCATAAATCTTCAACAGGATAGTCAGCAAGTGCATCAGTTATTTGCTGTTCAGTTTCCAGTACCATCACTCCATTGTGTTTCTTTGACGTTTTGTTTGCAACCTTGGCCAATACCTTTGTAGGTGCGATACCTATACTAATAGGAATGCCAGTGTTATAAATCACTGTTTCTCTAATTTCTATACCATAATCCTGAAGGTTATCAAACCCATTCAAGCCTAAAAAACACTCATCAATACTGTAAACCTCAACCTCTGGTGTAAACCTTGCGAGGTTGGTCATAACCCTTGCGCTAATGTCTCCATATAAAGTATAGTGGCTGCTGAACACTGCTATATTATGCTTTTTTATATCTGCTCTTATCTTAAAAAAAGGAGCACCCATAGCAATACCACAAGCTTTCGCTTCATTGCTGCGAGCGATAACACAGCCATCATTGTTGCTTAATACAATTACTGGAACACCATTGTATTGAGGTTCAAATAGCCTGTGGCAGCTAGCATAAAAGTTATTACAGTCTGCCAGTGCGAACATTGTTCCGTTTTGAATGTGGTAAGCAAGTCCATGTAACCGCACCAAATACACTGATGTTTTTACCTGTGATATTCATGCAGGCATCCAAACCATCATTGATGCATAGATAGGTATTGTCTCCACTTATAAGAAGTTTACGGGTAAGCCATTCATCATCAACACAGCAAACGATCAACATGCCAGAGGTAACCTTAATTGATTTATCAACTATTATGATACTACCTTTCATGATACCAAAGTATCTCATGTGATCATCATCAGCCTCGAAATAGAATGTGTTAGTTGGATCATTAACGATCTTTTGAGCGATGTGTAGCCTTCTCTGCTTGTAATCCTCCGCAGGAGATATGAAGCCCGAAACACGACTTGGATCATCCAGTGTATCAAGCACATTGTTCTTTTGTATCTCTATTTCTCTTATCATTACAACTTGCTTTATAGATCAAAATTACTAAAAATATTAGTAAACGCAAGTAGTTGTGGATAGATTACTTACAACCGCTCGTAAGGTGCTGTTATCATTGAGGTTAACTTCTTACATATTTTGTGTATAACTTGGGGTTAATTACAGATTATAAGATATAAATTTAGCGTATGAGCATTTGCCTATATTTTATAAGTGCTGACCTTTGCTGAATGAATATATCACTAAATTCTCGGCCAGTTGTAAGATTTCTATTTACTGATTTATAATCCAATCATAACAAAAAAGAGCCACATTGCTGCGACTCCTTCCTACATATAAACACCTGTTGAATACCTTCTTAACTACTATTAAAATTCGAATATTGCACCTATAGAAGGGATAACATTTCCCGAATCTGTGTTGAGGATAGTTGGGATTCCGTTGGTACCATCAGTTCTTAAAGGTTGTCCATCTGTTGTGGCAAAGGCCGAATTATCTGCATTTCGCTTAAAGGTATATTTTGGAAGACTGGCATTTTTTCTCATCAGGATATTCTGAATATCAATGTAAAAATTGAAGGAAGTCCGTTTGAAATTTACCCGTTTATCTACCCGGAAATCTAACTGGCTAAATGCTGCAAGCCTTTCGGTATTTAGGTTTTGGTAATCAAGTGTGCCCGTGCCTAAGGTTACGTAGTTTTGTTGAGATGCCTGTAGATCAAACGGTGTATAAGGAGATCCTCCTGCGTAGCGATATTTTAAACCGAGGTCCCAGTTGGCCTTAAGCTTATATCCCAGGGCTAAGGAGAGTAAATGTTGGCTATCCCATGACGAGGGGATTAGCACTCCATTCAGTCCTGAAAATTTACTTCTTAACCACGAATAGCTGGCCACATAAAAGAATTTGCTAATCAGTTTTTGTTGCATGAAAACCTCAAAACCGAAAGTTTCACCTTTCCCGATGCTTAATAGTTGCTCACTTCCCACAGATCCGTATTCTGCCCCCTGATTAGCAAGGGAAATACCACTTGTGGTGGATACCGGATAATTGCTATATCTTTTATAGAAGCTTTCCAGGGTAAACCTCAAATCATTTCTCGGTAAGAACTGGGTACCAATAACGTAATGATCAGAGCGAATATAGTCCATAGTTTGATTAACCAGTGCTCTGTTTTGGTCTACATATCCTAATGCCGTGTATGTTGGGATTTTAAAATAAGAGCCTACAGAACCACTAATATCCCATTTAGCATTGATATGATAGGCCAGAGAAAGACGCGGAGATAATGTTTTTAATGGATTATTTCCATTATCAGTGAAGGTATTTACATCAGATCTGATGCCGCCAGAAACCAATAATTTGTCGTTAAATAGATTTTTGGATGCCTGCATAAACAAGCCAAACTTCCAGAAATTAATGTCGCTGTTAAAATTAATTACCTGCTCCGGGCTGATCAGGTTTCCATTGGCATCATTAATCTGAGCCGAAAGTTTGTTGTATAGATTGCTGGTGTACCCAACCTCCTGTGCCATTAGGCCGGTAGATAATTTCCAGCCGTTAACAAACTTATTAATGTCGAACCTGAACTTATTCTCCACTTCCTGCGAGGCCACGGAAAGGGTTCTCGTAGATTCATTTTGACGTTCATCTTCGTATTTATCAAGGCTATTATCAAAAACATTTCTGCTTACCGTAAAATTCATAAAACCATTCTCAATTTTACGGTTGAGCGTAAAGCCTGCGGTGTAACTCCATTGATTAATGTATGGGGTAGAACGCAGGGTATAGATATTTTCAGGGGTAGATTCTTTTGTTGCGGCAAAATTAAAGCGGTCTATCGCGCCCAAGCCAATAGCGGTAAGCGTGGTTTTATCGTTAAATTTGTGGACTACCTTATATTGAAAATCATAAAAATTTGGTCTGATGGGTAAGTCAATTAAGCCGAACAGCAAGCCCAGATAGGATTTTCTTCCTGAGGCCAGAAATGTTGTTTTATTGGATATCGGCCCTTCCAGTGTTAATACCGATTCTGTTAAGCTTACCCTTGCATTTCCTGCAATTCGCTCTGCATTGCCCTCTCTTTGCTTAATTACAAACGTAGAAGCTAAGGGATTATCGTACCGCGCATCAAAAGCAGAGGAAGTCAGTTTTAAACTTTCTATAAACGAAACATTCAATATTCCCTGTGCGCCTCCCGAACTTCCCTGAGTTTGAAAGTGATTGAGCAAGGGGATTTCAATTCCATCTAAATAATACACATTCTCGTTTGGAGCACCCCCACGTACAATTACATCATTGCGCTCGCCAACTCCATTGCTTATTCCTACGCCGGGAAGGGTTTGTATTACCTTCGAAACATCAAAATTACCGCCTGGGTTGCTTTTTATCTCCTCAGTTGTAAGCTGTTGAACGGAAAGTGGGGTAACCATATCGGTAGCAATAGCTGATTTTTTCCTGTTGAAACTGATTACCACATCGCCGAGGTTGTTCGCCAAAGGCTGAAGATCAAAGCTGAGCACCTGTGGGTTGCCAGATCCTACAACAATATTGTATTTGGTTATGCCTGAATAGCCGACATAGTTGGCCGAAACTTTATAGCTTCCTACGGGTACAGAAATCCTGAATTTACCAGATGAATCAGTTTGTGTCCTGATCAGTGAATCATTAATACTGATGTTAACATTAGATAGTAGTTCGCTGGTATTTGCATTTTGAACAGTTCCGGTGATAATGCCATTATTTTGTGCGAAAAGATTTGAGCTGAAAAGGATAAAAAGAAGAATGAAGATGTTTTTATATCTCACGTCAAAGGGTTTAGTTGTATAATTGGTATCTGAATTCCGAGCAAATTACCATTGATTTTTAGAAGTTTACCGCCCTATTATACCAAATCACATCCCCATTATATCAAACACGCTAATTGATATACAAATTTATTTCGCTAATCTTAATTTCGATCAAAAAGGAAAACTACCTCGCAAATCTTCATTTCGTATAATAGATGCCTCATTTGATATAAAAGTTGGTTTACGCAGTCATAATATTAATACTTTTGTATAAGTAGAATGCAGCATGTTCAATAAGGAAAACCATTTAAACCAGATTTCTTCACGCCTGGATCTGTTTACCCATAAGAAGTATCGCTATTACAGACACATCAGTTTATGGCTAACTTATTGGGTCATTTTTATCATCAGCTATAAAAATCCCGGGTCTATTGAGCCGTATGCTACTTACCTTAAAATAGGGATTTCCTTTACGCTTTTTATTCAAGCCTATGTTAATATGTACTGGCTGGTTCCAAAATATTTGTTAAACAATAAGTTTCAGAAGTATCTGTTGGGTTTAGTAGCCATGCTGGTCGTATTCAGTATACTCATTGGCATGGTCACGTACATGATGAGGGGGATTGAGGTAAAGTACGCCCCTAAGCAATTGTTTGATCCAAAACCTGCTATGTACTTTGCGTTTGCACTGGTCTTTGTAGCGGCCTCATCGGCGATAAAGCTGTTTCAACGATGGATAGAGGATACCCGGGCCATTACGGAGCTTACACAAATTAACATCAGGTCAGAGCTGGAGCAGCTCAAAAACCAGGTTAATCCACATTTTCTGTTTAATATGCTTAATAATGCTAATGTACTGATTAATTAGGATCCCAATAAAGCTTCGCAAGTGTTGATGAGCCTGAGCGATCTGTTGCGGTATCAGCTTTATGACAGCGCCAGGCCAGAAGTATTATTAACTTCAGACATCCACTTTCTTAATGATTGTCTGAACCTCGAGAAAATCCGCAGAGACCATTTTGATTTTACTATTTCGAAAGAAGGGCAGATCAGTGGCATCCAGGTTCCGCCATTTTTGTTTATTACCTTTGTTGAAAATGCAATAAAGCACAGCTTGGATCCTGACCATATTTCTTATGTGCAGGTTTATTTTCATATCATTGGTTCAATCCTGATCTTTACCTGCATCAACTCAAAACCCGTAAAGGAGATGCGCGCTGATAATCCCGGTGGCCTTGGTCTTATAAATGTTAAAAGGCGTTTGGAGCTGCTGTTCGGTACCAAACATGAGCTATTGATAAACGAGACGGAGGATTTGTATACTGTAAAATTGACTATAAAATTATGAACTGCATTGTAGTAGATGATGAGCCACTGGCAAGAGAGGCCATAAAAATGTTGATTAGTCAGATCCCCGCACTTGTGTTCGAGGAAGAGTTCAGTCATGCAGACACTGCCGCTGCCTACCTGAGAGAACACCCTGTGGGGCTGGTATTTCTGGATATTCAGATGCCAGGAACCGATGGGATAACATTTGCCCGTTCAATTGGTAAGGATACCCATGTCATATTTACCACTGCCTTTAGTCAATATGCACTGGAAAGTTATGATCTTGATGCAATTGATTATCTACTTAAGCCCATCAAGCCAGCCAGATTTCAGAAAGCCGTAGAGAAAGCAATATCCTATCAGGAACTTTTATCTGGAGCAACAGCAACCATGAATGAGGTTAGTCAGGATTACTGTTTTATAAAGGCCGATAAAAAGATCATGAAGGTGTTCTTTGAAGAAATTCTGTTCATCGAGGGATTAAAAGATTATGTAATTCTGCATACCAAAGAACAGAAAATCATTACCGCAATGAACATCAAGACGATCCAATCCCAGCTGCCGCAGCAACTGTTTATCAGGGTGAGTAAGTCTTATCTCATCAACAAATCAAACATCGATTATTTTGATAACAATATGGTTTGTATTAATCAGCATGAGGTTCCAATTGGCAACTCCTATCGCAGTGCCTTTTTTGAATTTGTAAACAAGAATCTTTTAAGCAGGTAAGTATAAATCTAGCTTTGGCTATAGTTTGTTTAACGCATAGCGAAGTTGTGCCTTCATCATAAAGCCGAGTTTTGCCCAGTTGCTAATCCTTGATCTATTGGATAAAACCTGATTCGGGTTACGCTTCTGGATTTTCCTGAAAAGTTGTTGATAATAAGTGTAAGCCAGATAAACTCCCTTGCCCGACGATTTTGGTAACTGCCTGATTCCTGAAAGCGCTTGCGAGAATTCCGCCGAAATCTCCTTTTCGATGTTTAATTTATCACTGGCTGAGAATTGTGAAGGATCTATTGAAGGAAAGTAGGATCTTCCCAGATGTAAATAATCAGCGCCAAGATCGCGAAGAAAGTTGACCTTCTGAAATGCGGAACCTAGCTGCATAGCCGGGAACTTAAGCCTTTCGTATGCCATCTTATCGCCCTTTACAAAAACATGCAGGCACATTAATCCAACAACCTGCGCTGAACCTAAAATGTATTCCTGGTATTGTGTTTGGCCAAATTTTACTGGCGAAAGATCCATTTCCATACTGGCCAGAAAAAGATGAATCAGCTCATGATCAATACTATAAGTATTTACGGTATCCTGAAAAGCATGTAATGCCGGATTGGTGCTGATGCCACGATCAATAGCTTTAAAGCAGTCGTGTTTAAATTCTGCCAGTAGGAGAGACCTGTCATAATCACCAAAACTATCTACAATCTCATCTGCAATTCTAACAAAACCATAAATGTTGTGTATGGGCTGTCGCAACGCTTGATCAATAAATTGGATGCCTAAGGAAAAACTGGTACTGTATGTTCTGGTTATATTTTTACTGCATAGTTTAGCTAACTGGTCGTATTTTTTCTTTGTTGAAGTCAGTAATGAGGATGGATTTTTTCTTGCCATAATATTCAGATTCATCTCAGCAAGCATTTAAATGCGGATAGATTGTTTCCTGCTTTAGCCAGATTAATTGGTAAAGGTATTTGAAGATGGCACTACTGCTTCGGCTTTTATACCAAGCTGGCAGGTAATTATATCAAAAGGGGAAATCGGTATATGAAAAAGATATGAGGATTTGGTAGTGAGGGAAATTTTCGCCCTTTTATCACTTCCAGGAATGGGGAATTTTTATTCTGGACCACAAAGTATGATGCTCCCCGCATAGAATTAAACGTTGGCTGCTGGCGGGTAAAGCCATGTTATTAATTCTCTACTGGTTGGTTTCCCCACCAATGCTGTTAAATTAAGGAGAAAACAAAAATGGATTGTCAATCCTGAGCCTGTCGAAGGACAATACATTTTTGTTTTCGACTGATCAAGAAGGTCTTCGACAGGCTCAACGTGACAATTTCTCTACTGGTTGGTGTCCCCACCTACCAGTCCTCCAATTATCTTTTGCAAACTTCTCCATTTCGGTTGGTGGGCACAACACCCGTATTATTAAGTTAAGCTAAATTTTGTCAGTCTGAGCATTGTAACTCATTACGCCAGTTGTAACTCCGCTTTTAGTTCAGCAATAAAATGGTCGATCTGTTCTATGCTAACATTAGGCATACAAATTAAATGAGAGATATCGTCCTCTACCGCCAATTGCCATTTTTTACTCAACTGTTCTGGTAGAGCAGGAATCACAACCGTTATAGAATCTGTATTTTTCCAGGCCTCTATTCCGATCTCCCTGAGCCTTTCGGTGGTGTATTGCGCAACATTTAGGCTATGTTCGGCTCTTTTTTTGAGGCCTTCGATTCCCAGTGTCTTTATGGCGTACCATAAGAATAAGGGGCTGTGTCCGTTCCTTGATCCGGTAATGGTGGTGTCTAAGCTTCCAATGTAGGATACTGCGCGCGCGATTCTATCTCTGTTAGCCTTTTTTACAACTACAACTCCGCTGGGGATTGGAGAGCCCAGGAATTTGTGACCACTGATGGCAATACTGTCACAGCCATCCTCAAAATCAAACGATGGTTTAGGGTTTAAAAGTGCGCTGTAAGTTCCTGAAAGTGCTGCATCGGCATGTATATAGTAGCTCTTAATGGCCGAGTTCCTGATGATCGTTTTTATTTTGGAAACATCGTCCCTGGCTTCGGTCATGGTAGTACCTATGTTAGCGAGTACAATCACCGGAAGATGACGATTCATACCAATGTTATGGTCCAGGTCGCTATAGTCTATTTCTCCTTTTTTGTCTGTCTTGATCACAATGCCAGACATATTTAACAGGTGGAGGTTTTTTTGCACACTGTAATGTGTTGCTTCCGAGTAATAAACCATGGCCTTTGGATGAAGCTCACGGGCAAGATAAAGTGCATAAAGATTTCCTTCAGAACCTCCATTGGTAACATAACCCCACCAATTTTCTTTTGGCGCACGAAAAAGTGCTGCAAAGAAAGCAACAACCTCCTTTTCCTGTTCACGCGAGTCGACTCCATATGTCGATTTTACAAAAGGGTCGCCCAGATTGTTCATTGGGTATTTGAGGAATTCTATCAATGCTTCGATGTTAAAATCTTTCGATACCGGATAGCCAAGAAAAGAATCTGTTTTTGCTTTGATGTTTTTCAGGAGATTGTTGAGTTCTTCCTGGCTTTTATCATCTAAAAGTATACTGTTCATTTGCTGTTGTTTGTGGAAGTAAAAATAGAAAAAACAGTATAATATTCTATTTTTTAGTGTTAATTGTTTATGTTATTCTTTTTAATTTTATTTTATTTGTATTAAATTTTGTTTGAGTTATTGATATCATTTGTTATCCATATTTTATTTTGACTTGCAAAAGTTCATGAACCATATTTAATGGCATTTAATAACGACTACCCGCTTTGAAAGGTGTAAGTTTTCAGATCACCGATTTGCTGGAGCAGTAAGTTTGGAATGGATTTGAATTTACCGAGGCCTGGAAAATATTCAGCCTGCAGAAAATTTCCACACTTTAAAAAAATAGTTTTGAGATCTGATGCTAAAATATATCTTTGCAGAGCAGGAGGTGAGAGCCCTGCATCACAATCATTATTGATTGAGAGCGTTAATTTAGATATAAGGCTGCAATGGGATCATTGTAGCCTTATTTTTTTAAATTTTTATGTTATTGGAATAAAAGCCAACTGTAATCGGATAGCTGTTAATGCTTGATTAAACAAAAAAGGCAATCCGTAAAACAGATCGCCCTAGCTAAAAGGATAATTTCTTTTTATTTGCTTAATAACGATAGTGCATTTTCAGCGCTGAAAGTAGTTTTAGTATTGGCCGCAGTAAATTTATCCATGGTAAGCTTTTGTCCGTTGCCCATTACCAACATGTGATCAACAGTTGATCCGCTCAAGTTCATGTCTGCTTTATCTTCGATAACAGTATACAGTCCTTCTGTATTGGAGTGAAGATTAAGGGAAGCGTTGTCGCTTAAGAATACCTGAAGATATTTAGTGTTAAGTTGTCCTTGTGTTTTCACTTTTGCATTATCCATTGCATGAATTCTGTAAAGATCGGTTACGTAAACCGTGATTTTTGCAGGAGCGTTTTCTACAGAAGTAATCTCCAGACCATCGCCGTTTTGAATCACTTTAACTTGTCCACTGTTTTCATCAGCGTAGCTGATTCCGGTATGTTTTCCCTGCACAATGGTTAGCTCAACATTTCCCTTTACCTTGATGCGTTTAAAGCTTAATGCTTTTTTAGCATGAACAGGTTTCACGTTTTCAGTTGCGGTAGCTGATAATACTGCCGAAGTAGATAATACTAATGCTAAAGAAGAAGCGAATAATGTTTTGAATAAAGTTTTCATATGCTTTGAGGTTTAATTTTTATAATTTTTTTTAATTGATTGTTCTGGTAATAAGACGTGCGTAAAGTGGAAACGTTTCAACGCAAACTGCAGCATTATACCAGCCCCGAAAGCTAATCGACGAACGCCGTAAATTCAAAGACGAAAAGGAAAGACAAAAAAATATTAACCATATAAACCACATAAGAAAAAATAAGCTAATCTTTCTGTGGTAGATCGTTAATTCCTTAGACCTTAATGTCCTTATATGGCTTACATGGTGAGAAATCAACATCAGAGTTTATAA
Source organism: Pedobacter rhizosphaerae (assembly GCF_900111155.1). Taxonomy (GTDB): domain Bacteria; phylum Bacteroidota; class Bacteroidia; order Sphingobacteriales; family Sphingobacteriaceae; genus Pedobacter; species Pedobacter rhizosphaerae. The sequence continues at coordinate 37,725 of NZ_FOGG01000009.1, forward strand.
TTTTCAATAAGGCGAGAAAAAAATATTAACCATATAAGCCACATAAGAAAAAATAAGCTAATCTCTCAGGGGCAAAAAAATAATTATTTAAACTTTAATGCCCTTATATGGCTTACATGGTAAAGAAAACCACATCAGAGTTCATTATTTTCAATAAGGCGAGAAAAAAATATTAACCATATAAGCCACATAAGAAAAAATAAGCTAATCTCTCAGGGACAAAAAAATAATTATTTAAGCTTTAATGTCCTTATATGGCTTACATGGTAAGAAATCAACATCATCCAGTTTTATTTGCTAACGATAACTTTTGCCTTTTCAACGAGTCTTTTTGTCATTTCGGTGGATTGTAAATGGTCTCCTAATGCCTGAGCACTAGATTTACATCATTAAATAAAAAGAACCTTAAATTATCAATAACATGGAAATTCAACAAACACCCGAAAATGCATTATCTCACTCTACAGTAACTGCGATTATTAATGCGCCAATAGAAAAAGTAAACATTGCCGACTGGCTTTTAAATTTGCCAGATGCAGAATATCAACGTTGCTCTACACAACACATTGGTGCAGCTATAAGCAGTACCTTTGATGGCCAGCCAGTATCTTTAAATGTCGAAACCATCGGCGACGCGCTGATGGTGCAGCATTACGTTGCAGATGTTCACCGTCCAGACTATTGCCGTATGTTATCTATTTCAGACTCTATCACCAAGGGAGGTCGTACTAAGGTTCAGGTTTTATGGGAGCTTAAAGCAACCAAAATTGATGAGCATACCACGCTTTATACCAATGAGATCCACGCTACAGCTACCCCCGAGATGTTCGAATATATTAAAGCTAATGGGGTTAACCTTAAAGACGCTGCTGCAGCAAGACAAGCTGCTTCTGATGCACACAACCATGAGGAGACGCCTAACTTTGCAAAAAGTATCGAAAATAAAGCTTTGACTGGCCTATACAACCAACCATTTTAACCCTGTTTATACCTCATTGAAGTAAGCGTGATTGTATTGCGCTTACTTTTTTATTTAACTAATTTTTATGAAAGCAAGCTTATTTAATCAGCTTATTGGATCCTGGACTTTAGTGGATCTGATTGAGGTTCCTGTAGATGGTGGGAAAATTACTCATCCAATGGGGCCAGAGCCTAAAGGATTGATCATTTATAACGCGGATGGTTTTATGTCTGCGCAGATCATGAATCCGGACAGAAAGAACTTTGTTAAGGAACATTACACTGGAGCTACGCCCGAAGAATATACGCAGGAAGCTTCTACCTATCTGGCCTATTCGGGGCCATTTGAAGTAGATGAGATGAAACAAACTTTAAGCCACACCATGTATGTATCTCTTTTTCCAAACTGGACGGGTCAAACACAAAACCGGATTGTTCAATTTAAGGACGGATTATTGCTTCTGGAAAGCGGGAAGTCATTTATTTCGAACGGTTTGAGGGTAATCCATAAACTCAGCTGGAAGCGTGTGGGGCAATCAAATGTTAAATTTTAATTTTTTAAGAAGATGAAAGCAGTAGTAATCACACATTTCGGCAGTGCCGAGGTGCTGCAAGAGCGGGAGTATCCAAGACCTAAAATTGAGGGAGATCAGGTACTTATAGCCGTTAAGGCTGCGGGCCTCAACCGGTCTGATGTTTTTCAACGTGAAGGTAATTATGCAGCACCGGCTGGTGTTCCGGCAGACATCCCTGGATTGGAGGTTTCTGGTATCATTGCCGAATGCGGTCCTGAGGTAAAGGATTTCCAAATAGGGGATGAGGTATGTGCGCTTCTGGCGGGTGGTGGTTATGCCGAATATGTGGCTGTACGTGAAGCCAGTGTTTGCCAATTCCTTCAGGATTGAATTTTGCAGAGGCTGCAAGTTTACCAGAAACAATATATACCGTTTGGTCGAATGTTTTCCAAAGAGGAATGCTTAAGCCTGGAGAGCGGCTTTTGGTTCATGGTGGAAGTAGTGGTATTGGAATTACGGCTATTCAATTGGCACATGCCTTAGGTTCTTCAGTAGTGGTAACTGTTGGCGCTAACGAGAAAGGGGAGAACTGTATTGAACTGGGTGCTGATTTATATATTAATTACAAGAAACAGGATTTTGAGCTCGAACTGCAAGAAGAAGGTGTTGATGTGATTTTGGATATGGTAGGTGGAGCATATTTGAGCAAGAACATCAATATATTAAGGCCTGAAGGACGATTGGTTCATATCAATGCCATAGATGTTAGTAGTGTAGGCCTTGATATCTGGAAAGTCATGATTAAGCGACTAACCATAACCGGCAGTACACTCAGGAGCAGAGATTATGCTTTTAAGAAGCATTTATCTGCAGAGGTTAAGAGATATGTTTGGCCTTTAATCGAAGCTAAAAAGTTTAAACCTGTAATTTTTCAAACTTTTGCTTTTTCTGAAGCTGCCGCAGCCCATCGTCTACTTGAGCAGAACAAACACACAGGTAAGATCGTGTTGGTACGTTAAGTAAGGATATAAGATGGATTGATGTAAGACGGAATTCATGGGCGATATCCTAGCCATCTTCCATTTTTACATTTTCCATCAAAGGAATTTGGTTTTTATGTGAGCCCTTTAGATGTATGATGGATTGATGTAAGATGGACTTGATAGGCGATATGCAAACCATCGTCCATTTTTACATTTTACATTAAAGGGATTTGGTTTTTTATGTGCGCGCTTTGCGTTACATCTTTAATAATGTTTTTATTCCACTAAAGGCAATTTGGAGGCCTACGCAGAAAATCAGGAAAGAACTCATTTGGTTAATTATAATTTCACCCTTTTTTCCCAGGTAATTTAATATTGATCCTGTATTGAGGTAAAATATATAAATTAATACACACATGATCAGGATTGAAATAAAAATAGCCAGGGTGTTTACCATGTAGCCATTAAAATCTATTCCGGCACTATGTGCACTCAAGGTGAACAATACCGACATTGTTCCTGGCCCGGTAGTAATTGGGAAAGAAATTGGGTAGAATAATTTGTTTTCCAGCGAAGTGTCTTTGTTGCTCACCTCACTCATTTTGATTTTATCCTGCGATTGCTCTTGCTTGCTTAACAACTCCCAACCCATCTTACAGATCATGATTCCTCCGGCCAATTGTATATTTGGAATAGAAAGACCGAAGAGTTCAAGGATATATCGGCCGGAAAAAAGAGAAACCGAACAAATAGAGAATGCATAGAATACTACTTTTTTAACCGCGTTTCTTTTTTCTTCCCTATCTAATCCCTTAAAGTAATGTTCGATTATAAAAGCAGACCCCAGTGGGTTAACTACTGGAAACAGGGCAATTAATCCTATAAATAGTAAATGGATAAAATCGTTTGACATGTTGGGGGTAAGTTTGTTTATTGATTGAATTCCTAATAGTCTGTGAGTATAGTACCTGGCAAGAAACTATCAGCATGGTGGTGATAGCATCAAAAAGACTATCGATTTTATTCTGGTTACTCATTTAAGGGGGGTGGATTTATGCCAGCCTTTTTTTATTATAGCAGTCGCAACCTTGATTTAGTTGGAACGACTTTTACATGGTCCTGATCTTTATTTTTGAGGTTATCGTGATCATTGTAAAACTCGATGGAAAAAATTTGTATGCCGAGCGTAATTACAAGTAGAATAACCACTCCGCAAAGCGTATTAATTAATAAATCCAATATAGTTTTTTGACGAAGTTCTTTTTTCATAGTTGTTATTTTATGATTTAAAAATAGGCGTAAAGGATAAATATCTTTGTTCTGTTTCGTTAAAGTGGCAATATTGATCGGTGAATTGGGGATTTGCAATAAATGTTCTTCAACTGATCTTTATTGGAAGCGCAATTGAATCAGCTTAGGTCAATTCATAGCCCCTCAATTCGGAAAGTGTTTGCCTTAGCATTTTCTTAGCAGAATGAATCCTGGTTTTTACTGTTCCGATAGGGATGTTGTAAAGTGCTGCAAGCTCTTTGTAACTGTGTCCTTCAAAATGTAAAATGAATGGTTCTGATAAGCTTTTGGGAAGGTTGGAGAGCGCCTTACGAATCTCGTCGTTAGCCATTTTTCCTATCGCCAGGTTGGAAGCCACATTTTCCTGTTTGAGCAGATTCAGCTCTGAATGGTCAACAAAGCTCATTTTTTTACTGGCCATATTGTTACATTTATTAAGAAAGGTATTTTTCATTATGGTGAAAAGCCATCCGCTCAGGTTGGTACCCTCTGTATAGGTTGCTAGATATTTGAATGCCTTTAGAAAAGTATCCTGCACCAGATCATTCGCATCTTCGTGGTTTCCTGTAAACCTAATGGCATGGGCCATAAGTATTTCGGACTGATTTTCTATTCCTAAACTGATTTTGTTTGAGATCATAATGGTTTGGTTTTAAGCTGAGCTTTGGTTTTCATCAGCCCTGGTTTATTTATCTTCAAAATTATTCTGATGGGCAGAAAATGGATATCTAATTCGGTGAATTGGGGTTTGTTATCGTCGAAATTGAAAATATCGCAGCCGAGAAAAAAGATAAAAGTCCATGTTGATCATTAGTAGAGCACATGGACTTTGTTAATTGATTATTACTGTGTTTAAATGGATTTTAAGTAGCTGAGAAAGGGTTCAAATTCCCAATCACCATCATATCTTTGTCCATTGATAAAGAACGTTGGCGTACCATTTACGCCGGAGCGTATACCACTCTCAAAATCTGAAGAGATTCGGTTTTCAATATCCAGGTCGATCATGTCTTTTTTGAACTGAAGCATATCTAATCCAAGTTTCGCTGCATAACGATCAAGGCTTGCCGGATAAAGTTGCTGTTGGTTTTCGTACAGCATATCGTGCATTTCCCAGAACTTTCCCTGTTTTGCTGCAGCTTCTGCAGCCCTGGCCGCATTCAGTGCATTTTCATGCATGTCTGATAAGGGGAAATTCCTAAATACAAGTCTTAACTTTTCTCCAAGTGCTTTTTGAATCTGTTTAATAATGGGATAAGCCATTCCACAATATGGACATTGATAATCGCCATATTCTACTATTTCCAATGGAGCCGATAGTGCGCCGGATATGTGGTCTCTTTTTGCTGTTGGGATACTTAATTTACCTTCCATAATCTTTTAGTTTTATAGTTTTATTTCATACGATCATTGCTCTTATCTATCTGGGTCAGAAGAGTGGAGCAAGCAATTTATTCTGGCCGAATCAGCCTGTTATGCTCAGAAGCTTTTGGACTTCTTTAACCCTATCAGGTTGTTACCTTATTATTGCCCTTGTTATTAAAACAAAATTATCCTTTGTGCAGGGTTTACCTGATCGTATTCGGTAGATGGGCAAAATCGATAGTTGGAATAGCTTTATTTCCTGTTTCATAGCACAATGAAGATTTGCACAACAGGAGATTATGCGCTTGGATAAGCTGGAAAATAAAATGGTCAAAAGCTTTAAAACTTCTGACCAATACTAAATGGATGATGCAGTATTAAGCTGCTCCCTGTTGTGGTGAGTGGGGGTACTTGCTAATGAAACCTATATTTTGAGTCCGCCAAATGTGCTGGCTAAAATTATGCTCAATACAATCAGGGTGATAAATACATATAAGCGATCTCTTTCTACAGCAAATGCAACAAGGGAAAATAATATTCTCAATATGGGGGTTAAGATCAACAGGAGTACACCAAACTGGATAACTCCCGTTGGTTTTCCCGAAAAAAGTCCCATAAATATCCCGTCAAAAGTAATTAAACTTGATCCCTCACCTTTAAATAAATGATAGTCAGGTCGGGGTAAGCCACCAAAGTTAAAGAGGTATAGGGAGCCACCGATGAGTACAATGATACTGGCTATGATTACTCCGGCCCGCAGTAGCATACCCACTGTTTTCTCTACATCTTTTTCTTCTAATGATGCCGTATGTTTATTGTTTTTCATTTTCTGTCTGCTTAAAAATTATGCTGTAATCCGTTGTAAATCATTTCAATCGCTACAAAAGTAATGGCAATGCAAAATATCCATCGTAATGTGGTAGGATTGATTTTAGTTAATAGTTTTGCCCCTGTAAAAGCACCTCCTAATACGCCCAAAACAACAGGGAAAGCAATGCCCGGATCCATGTAACCTCGTTGCAGGTACACTACAGCGCTGGCAGCTGCAGTAACGCCAATCATAAAATTACTTGTTGTTGTACTTACTTTGAATGGTATTTTCATGGTTGTATCCATCGCTAAAACCTTCAAAGCGCCAGAGCCTATTCCCAATAAGCCAGACATTACTCCGGCAAGTGTCATGATGGAAAAGCCACCACCAATGTTCTTTAATTTATATTTTACCAGTCCGTTTGGCGTGGGGTAACTGTTGTCGAGCTTTAGCGTGGCCGACCACTTACTTCCTTCGGTCAATGCCTCCTGATTTTTCTTTCTTAAAGTCATTGCTGCTGAGAAGAGGAGTACGGCACCAAATAGAATGGCTATGGTATTGGTTGGCGTATACACGGCAATTAATGCGCCAGTCACTGCTCCAACGGTTGTTGCAATCTCCAGAAACATACCCAGCCTAATATTGGTAATTCCTTCTTTGATGTAGGCACTTGCTGCGCCTGAAGAATTGGCAATCGAAGCCAGTAAGGCCGCCCCAATGGCATAGCGGATATCTACATGAAAAACCAGGGTAAGTAATGGAATCACTACCACACCTCCACCTAAGCCGGTTAATGATCCGACCAGGCCAGCGAGATAGGCACCTAAAATTAATATGATGGTAAAAGTTAAAATTGACATCTTTAAAAGATTAATGATTATTATTGAGTATAGAATTAATGGTAGAAATGGCCTGCTCCGGGTTCTTATCCCTTATGGCAAGCATCAACGTTTCATGCAGGTGGTGGCTCATGGCAAACTTAGTTATGCCCGAAGGTTCCCGCCGGGTAAAGAAGTCGCGAATAATGTTGGTGAAACTTTTATATAAATCCTGAAGAACCTTGTTCCCGGATGCCTGGGCAATAGAAATGTGAAATGTAATATCTGCATTGATGCAATTTTCATGGTTACCAGCCTCTATTGCAGCTTTTCTCCATGTTAAAGCTTCATTCATAGCGCTAAGATCAGGCTCAGTTCTGTTGTGCACTGCCAGTGCAACAATTTCTCGTTCTAGAAGCCCCCTTACGTAGTTTATTTCAGAAAAATCGGAGTTTCGTAAACGATCTTCAATCGGTTCTGCCGAAAAATTATTAACCACAGTTCCAAAGCCTTGTCTCACTGATAATACACCTGAATGACTCAGGGACTTTATGGCCTCTCTGATCGTTGATCGGCCAACGCCATAAAGCCTCATTAAATCGGGTTCAGCAGGTATCTTAGATCCTGCTTTGAAGTTGCCATCTGTTATATCTTTTCTTATCGCGGCAGAAATTTTTTGCGATAAGCTGATTTGATCATTTGTTTTTGACATACACAAACATATGATGTTTAAATTAAACATCATATGTTTGTCTGTCATTTTTAAGTTTGTTTTTGAAAGTTAGTTAAAAAATGGGGATAGTATTGAGCTAAGAGAGGTGTTTTATTGTGGTCCGAACGGTTTGATTAAGGTGAGCATGTTATTACTAAAAGTCGGTTTTGTATAAAAAAAAGTCTTATCTATATAAAGATTCATTTTACATCTATGATAAATTTGTTTTTATAAAAAGCTACCCTAACCAAATATAATATGAACCGTAGAAAACTTCTCCAAAGCCTTGCCATTGGTTTACCTACACTATTGCTTTCCAATAAAATCTCTGCATTTTCAATGATTGATGACGCCACAAAAGAATTTGTTGAACAGATTTTAGCTGGTCCTTTTTCTCCAACATGGGAATCTCTCTCTAATTACAAAACACCAGAATGGTTTAGAGATGCGAAGTTTGGCATATGGGCGCATTGGGGACCCCAGTGTCAGCCAGAGGCAGGTGATTGGTATGCGCGCAATATGTATATGGAGGGTAACTGGAAGTACAAGTACCACATAGAAAAGTATGGTCATCCATCGCAGTTTGGTTTTAAAGATGTAATAAATACCTGGAAGGCAGAGAAATGGGATCCGGAAGCATTGGTTTCTTTGTATAAAAGCGCCGGAGCCAAATATTTTATGGCGCTGGCCAATCACCACGATAACCTGGATCTTTATGATAGTAAATATCAGAAAAACTGGAATTCGGTAAAGCAGGGGCCTAAGAAAGATATTGTGAAAGGATGGGCAGATGCGGCTAAAAAGCATGGGCTCCCATTTGCTGTAAGTGTTCATGCGGCTCATACCTGGAGCTGGTTTGAAACTGCTCAACGATCAGACAAAACCGGACCATTGGCTGGGGTACCCTATGACGGGAAGTTAACGAAAAAGGATGGTAAGGGTAAATGGTGGGATGGGCTCGATCCGCAGGAACTTTATGCTCAAAATCATCCGCTGAGTGAAAACAGTGGGGATGATGGCTCAATTCATAAACAATGGAATTGGGGAAATGGGGTTAATCCACCTACAAAGGCTTACATCGACAAATTCTTTAACCGGACAATTGATCTGATCGATAAGTACCATCCCGATATGATTTATTTTGATGATTCGCAATTTCCATTGTGGCCCATTAGTGATGCAGGTTTGCGCATTGCCGCACACCTTTACAATAAAATTATTAAAGAAAAGGGGAAGCTGAATGCGGTAATTACGGGTAAGATATTAACGGAAGAACAGCGTAAAGCTATGGTATGGGATATTGAGCGCGGACAGAGTAATAGTATTGAGCCACTTCCCTGGCAAACAGATACCTGCATTGGCGACTGGCATTACGATCGTGGTATATACAATAGAAAGGCATACAAGAGCCCAAAAACAATTATACATACACTAATTGATGTGGTGAGCAAAAATGGAAACCTGATGCTTAATATTCCCGTTCGTGGTGATGGCTCAATTGACGGGCTCGAACGCAAAATAGTTGAAGATATTGGTATCTGGATGAACGCTAATGGAGATAGTATATACGCTACCCGGCCATGGAAGATTTTTGGAGAAGGGCCGGCGCAGCAGCAGGCAGCAGCATTAACCGCACAGGGTTTTAATGAAGGTAAAGGGAAGCCCTTCAGCCATGAAGATATACGTTTTACCACAAAAGGGAATACCCTTTTTGCAACAGTGATGGCCTGGCCAACAGCGGGATCTGTGCTCATTAAGAGTTTAGGCACTGGAAGCAGCCATTATCCTGAAAAAATAAACGGTGTTCAGCTGGTTGCTACTGGACAAGAACTGAAGTTTGAAAGAATAGCTGAAGGATTAAAAGTATATTTTCCTGATGTGATGCCAGCAGCATCTTATGCTAACCCATTGAGGATTGTTTAATTAACTTACTCGATATAGTTGATGTTAAGATTGAATGTAAGATGTGAATATGGAAGATGGAGAATTTCAGGGAGGCTAGCGCAATGTCATTTTACTACTGGTTGGTGTCCTCACCGACCTTATCATGGAGTTAATCTGAGGAATAATTTATGGGGTATAAGAATCACTATGACTGACATTTTACCTCCTCCTACACAGCCTTTCCCCGGCTCGCCGCCGCCGGAGAGCTCTTTCTTTTTGTTGGCAAAAAGAAACAAAAACCACTGGCTGAAAATTTTTCTTTTGAAGCCAGT
>NZ_FOGG01000009.1:49229-184722 GCF_900111155.1 Pedobacter rhizosphaerae
TAAGTAGAACGAAGAGGTGGTGCTTTGGCCTTGTTGGGCGGAAATACATATCGACAAAAGTGCCACATTGATAAATGAAAGAGAATCAACGATCTAGGCATCCTTGTCTAAGGACAATCAACTATCTTTTTATTTCTCTACTGGTTGGTGTCTCCACCGACCAGATCATTGAGTTAATCTAAATATCAAAATTTAGCATCCAGCTTTAAAACTTATTACTTACACAACCTTTCCCCGGCTCGCCGCCGCGGGAGAGAAGCTATAACTAGAAAAGAGGGATAAGTATATCCATCTTACGTCCTCATTATCGTTTCCCGTTTTATTTACTTCTAATTGCTTTGATGTAAATAATGTGTTTTATTAAATTATCTGTTAATTTTAAGATATTTACATAACTAAAATCTAGATTTTTCGATGAATAAGCAGCTTTTAAAGCATTCTTTCCAGCTTTTAAATGCCGAATATGTGAAGTTGGGTAATAAGTGGAACTTTAAAAATGTTATTAGTCCATATTATAGATTATACCACATCGATGAAGGTGAAGGAGTAATATCCAGTCCTGGCGTTAAACTAAAACTTCGTCCGGGTTATCTTTATCTGATTCCCAGCTTTACTTTATGTAACCTTTTTTGTGAGGCTTACCTAAGCCAGTATTTTATTCAGTTTTTCGAGGAATCTGCAGATGGAATTTCGTTATTTTTAAATTTTAGAAAAATACAGGAGATAGAGGCCACCGTTCAGGATATTGAATGTTTCAAACGCTTTATTTCCATCAATCCGGGTAGGGGTATAAATCGTTCTGACGACCCTTTGGTGTACGAAAAAGATATTTATTATAAGGAATATACCAAACTCAACAACCTCCAAAGTATTGCTGTTCAATATGAAAGCCAGGGAATTATTCTCCAATTGATATCCAGATTCCTAAAACCCGAAATTTTTCATCATGATAAGCAGATAAATATTCCATCAGCAATAATGGATTCAATCGGTTATATACAAATCAATATCGGGACGGTACTTAAAGTGAGCGATTTAGCAGATAAGGCCAATCTCAATACTGATTATTTTTCTAAACTTTTTCAGCGCCATACTGGCCAAAGCCCTGTTGCCTATATCTTGCAAAAACGGATAGAACGGGCTCAGTATCTGATTGTAACTACTAACAAACAGCAGGTAGAAATTGCTCAAATGACGGGGTTTGAGAATGTACAATATTTTTCAAGGGTGTTTAAGCGGATCACCGGACTTACTCCGGGTGCATACAAAGCACAAAATAAGTACCTCACCTGATCAACCTATTTAAACGTAGCAATTGGAAATGCTATATTTACTGCTGATGCCCATTGGTGATATTTCATTTTTGGATGCTATTCCTGCTCTCGGCAGTAATGTTGCCTATAATGCGAAAGATAATGCCGCTACACTTGGTCTTATGAGCAAACCCAACGAGTTACATGAAACAATAGAACGAACTTTGTATTTTTACTTCGGACAGCCTAAAATATTAAGAGAAAGCCGTGATGATAAATTCCCTCAATAAAATGATAAACAAGGTTAAACCGGTAAATCCGCTTACCACAATTAAAAGATATTTACTGTTGCTAGGTTTTAGCAGCACCATATGGAGTGCTTTTGCTCAGGGCGGAAAAGCTGTTAATGGTAATCCATGGGATAAGGTGCCTGCAATTTTAGCTTCGATAGAAGCCCCGGTTTTTCCCAATAAGGACTTTAATATAAAAGATTACGGTGCAGTGGGTGATGGAAAAACCAACTCTTCTGGGGCCATACGTAAAGCCATTGAAGCCTGTAACCGCGCAGGGGGCGGGAGAGTTGTGGTACCTGCAGGACGATACCTTACCGGGCCTGTTTATCTGAAGAGTAATGTGAATTTTTTTGTAGATAAAGGGGCTACGATATTATTTTCTACCAACCCAAAAGACTATTTACCCCTGGTACGTACCCGCTGGGAAGGTGTAGAGCTGATGAACTATTCGCCATTAATTTATGCTTATGAGGAGCATAATATAGCCATTACTGGTGAAGGAACACTTGATGGACAAGCCAGTACTGATCATTGGTGGCCATGGAAGGGGAAAAAAGATAAGGGCTATGTAGCAGGAACACCGAGCCAGTTGGATGCCGGTAATCGGGATGCCTTGTTTGATATGGCTGAAAAGGATGTGCCTTTGGAGAAAAGGGTGTTTGGTGAAGGACATTACCTCAGACCACAGTTTGTTCAGCCTTATAAATGTACCCGTGTACTTATTCAGGGTGTAAAAGTAGTTCGTTCGCCCATGTGGATCATTAATCCTGTTCTTTGCAACAATGTAACTATTAAGGGAATTACCGTGGAAAGTAATGGTCCAAATAATGATGGCTGTGATCCTGAGTCTTGTAAGGATGTATTGATCAAAGATTGTTATTTTAATACTGGTGATGATTGCATTGCCCTTAAATCTGGAAGAAACAGAGATGGAAGAAGGATAAATGTACCATGTGAAAATGTGGTGATCCAGCATTGTACAATGGCAAACGGTCATGGAGGGGTGGTAATAGGCAGTGAAATATCTGGTGGGGTTAAAAATGTTTTCGCAGAAGACTGCCAGATGAATAGTCCGGAATTAGACCGGGCGCTAAGAATTAAAACCAGTACAGCCCGGGGCGGAATAACCGAAAATATTTACCTGCGTAATATTAAAGTGGGTAGGGTAAAACAGGAAGCGATATTAATTACCATGTTCTATGAAGATAAGGGGAATTTTATGCCTTTAATTCGCAACATCAGAGTAGATAATATGCAAGTAGCTTACGGCGGTAAAACAGGTATTGTAGTAGAAGGGTATAAAGCACAGCCGGTACAAAATCTTCAGCTCAGCAACCTGCAAATTAATAATGTGAAACATCCTTATCATATTTCTAATTTAAAAGGCCTAAAGCTGGAAAAGGTAGAAATTAATGGCAAGAATATGCGCTCGGAAGAGGTTAAGATTTTAGATACCGAAGGTAATTTGCATTGGTAGTTTTTGAATTTTGTAGTTTAAGGAATGTGGGTTTTAATGCTCGGAACTTAAACTTGTTTTACTTTGTTGCGCTCAGGGTCTTTTTATAGTTTTACAGTAAAGGTGCTGAAATAAATTTACTGCGTAGCGTTCCACTGCGTTACAGGTCAGCAAGACGGGATATTAATAGGGGTTTCTTAATAAATCTCCTCCCGCGATTCGTCCCCCCTGAATTTATTTCAGGGTCTTTTTTCCAGGTTTACAGTAAAGGTGCTGAAATACTCAGCATCGGAAAGGTCTGCTTAGGATATTAATTGTCCGTTTCAGTCATATATTAATCATGCCGGCTTAAAACAATAGATACCTTTGACTGTACAAAAGAAATAAAATTTTAAAATGACCGTATGGTCATTTATCTTTGTACACATAAATTGGTTTAACATCATTAAACATAAGAGCGATGACAAAGGCAGAAAAAACAAAGCAATTAATCATAGATAAGGCTGCACCGATATTTAATTCTAAAGGTATAGCAGGTACCTCATTGAGTGATATTTTGGAGGCTACAAAACTGGCAAAGGGAAGCCTTTACGTCCATTTTGAGAATAAAGAGGCTATTTCTCATGCTGTAGTTGATCACTTTGTAGCCCATAAAACGAAATTTCTAAGTGCGGCATTTTCAGTGAAAGGTAATGCAAAGAAAAAATTATTCTCCTATCTCGACCTGGTCTTGAATCCTGCGAAGCCACTATTTGAAGGCGGTTGCCCCTTTCTTAACTTAGGAATGGAAGCTGACGATATGGATCAGGTGATTCGTGCAAAAGTTAAAAAAATGCTAGAAACAGAGCAAAGCTTTATTTCGGGAACCATTAAACAGGGCATAGAGAACGGTGAGTTTCAAGCTGATTGGAATGCAAAAGATTTTGCTACAACTACATATGCAATGATAGAAGGGGCAATAATGATTACCAGGGTATCCAGCGGTGGAAAATCGATGAAGACTATAGCTGCTTTCTTAAAAAATGAAATTGTACGTCACGAGATTTAATCCAGATCGGGAAAAAAAAGGAAAGCAACTTTTATGCGTAGGGTATAGCTACGAACTAATAGATTCTACTGAAAGGCGAAAGCCTTAAAATTTTATCTTATAAATGACCGATTGGTCATTTAAGGAACAGTAAACTGAATATTTAACATCTAATACATCCACTGGAAACAGTATTAATTAAAATTATATAGACATGAAATCAAAAATTTTGTTTGCAGTAATCATGGGAATGATTACCACGGGAATTATTTCCTTCAGCCTTTTGGCTATTAATTTGGGCTTAAGCGAACGCTTTGTAGGTATTTGGCTGAAAAGCTGGCTTACTGGCTATCTCATAGTGATACCAGTGATATTACTTTTAGGTCCACAGGTACAGAAGGCAGTAAACTGGGCACTTAATGAAAACCGCAGGTAACTATGTTTTTTATGAGTGCTTTGAACCTCATTTATACCATATATTACTAGGATTTGAATAAAGTAAACGATAAATTTATACTACCAACCGGAGTGCATATAAAATCCTCATAGATAAGAAAACAGATCCTTAGCTACAATAAAATCCAGTACTGCCTGAGTCTATTTCGCCATTCAATTTGTCCACTTAGGCTAATTCATCTTTATCATCCGATCCGTAGTATAATACCTTTGCTTTAGAAAGACACTAAAAAAGCGACTCTTCTAAAAAATCAATTTAATAATTTAAAAATCAGAGAAATGGAAATTTCAAACCTTGTTGCACAGAAAACTGTGTACACAGCAACAACAACTACAACAGGTGGCCGAGAAGGCGCATCAAAAAGTTCAGATGGACGTTTAGATATCAAACTTACCGCTCCGGGTGGTAGGGGTGAAGGAACTAATCCAGAACAATTATTCGCCGCCGGATGGTCTGCATGCTTTTTAGGCGCTTTGGGAAAGGCTGCGGCAGTAAAAGGTCTTAGACTTTCGGCCGCTTCAAGTATCAACACAGATGTAGATTTGGTACTTTCAGAAACGGATGGATATTCACTACAGGTACGATTAAATATCAGCCTTCCTCATATCTCACATGAAGATGCTGTAGCATTGGCAGCGCATGCCCATACGCTATGTCCGTATTCAAAAGCGATTAAGGGTAATATTAAAGTAGAAACAAATATCCTTTAGTATCTAAAATTGACCGCATTAAAATTGACCGATTGTAAAAGAAGTAATTTAATTTTTTTTTGCTTCTTAAATGACCAATCGGTCATTTTAAAATGGGTGTATCTAATACTTAAAAACCTGATCATGGAAAACATTAAAACATCTGCATTACCTAAAACAGTTAAGGTAGCTGCGGTACAGATAGCCCCAGTGCTATATAGCCGTAAGGGAACGGTTGAAAAAGTAATTAACAAGATTAGCGAACTGGCTAAAAAAGGGGTGGAGTTTGCTACTTTCCCCGAAACCATTATTCCTTATTATCCTTATTTCTCGTTTATCCAGGCACCTTATGCTATGGGAAAAGAGCATCAGCGTTTAATGGATGAGGCTATTGTGGTTCCCTCAGCAGAGACTGAGGCGATTGGAGAGGCCGCCAGACAAGCTAATATGGTAGTCTCCATTGGTGTTAATGAACGCGATGGTGGCTCCGTTTATAATACTCAGCTGCTTTTTGATGCAGATGGAGCGCTGATTCAACGCCGTCGTAAACTTACCCCCACTTACCACGAACGTATGGTTTGGGGCCAGGGAGATGCTTCCGGCCTGAGTGCGGTAAATAGTAAAGTAGGAAGAATTGGCCAACTGGCTTGTTGGGAGCATTACAATCCCCTTTTTCGTTATGCGCTGATCGCAGATGGTGAACAGATCCACTCGGCCATGTACCCCGGATCATTCTTAGGTCCCTTGCATGGAGAACAGACAGCCTTAAACGTACGCCAGCATGCGCTCGAGTCTGCCTGTTTCGTAGTATGTGCAACAGGTTGGCTTAGCCCGGAGCAGCAGGAACAAATTGCCAAGGATACCGGTGGTCCGATAGGGCCTATTTCTGGAGGTTGCTTTACAGCCATCATTGGTCCGGATGGACAGCTGATAGGCGAAGCTTTGAAAACAGGAGAGGGAGAGGTTATTGCCGAGATTGATTTTGCTCAAATAGACGCTCGCAAACGCTTAATGGATGCCAATGGTCATTACAGCCGACCGGAGCTCGTTAGTCTGAACATAGACCTTACACCGGCAGCACAGGTTCATAACCCATACAGCGGAAAGCCATATTTAGGGATGAAGGCAGAAAATAACAGTATTTACAATTAAACATAATAAAAATGAAAACGTTAAAAAATATTACCCGGTTAGTAATTGCCGGAGTATTGATGATGCAGGTTGCGCTTGCAACTGCACAAGATCATTCAAAAACAGTATTAAAAAATGATGATGGTATAAGGCCCTTCAAGGTCAGATTTTCAGATGCCGCAATAAAAGGACTTCAACAACGTGTTGCAGCTACAAAGTGGCCTGGAAAAGAGCTGGTTGGTGATGCGTCACAGGGAGCAAAGCTGGTTAAAATGCAGGAACTTGCCAAGTATTGGGGAACTTCTTATGACTGGAGAAAGGCGGAAGCCAGGCTAAATACTTATCCGCAGTTCAAAACCCAGATTGATGGTGTAGATATCCACTTTATTCATGTTAAATCAAAACATCAGAATGCCATGCCCCTTATTTTAAGTCACGGTTGGCCGGGATCGGTATTTGAATTTATCAGTGTTATTGAGCCACTAACCAACCCAACCGCTTTTGGAGGGAAAGCGGAAGATGCTTTTGATGTGATTATACCATCTTTACCTGGATTTGGTTTTTCTGGTAAACCCACTGTTGAAGGTTGGAACAACGAACGTATTGCAAAAGCCTGGATTGTACTGATGGATAGATTAGGGTATAAACGTTATGTTGCACAGGGTGGTGACTGGGGGGCGGCAATTGCACATGAAATGGCACTAAAGTCTCCTAAGGGATTACTGGGCATTCACAGTAATTTACCGGCAACATTGCCTAATGAGGCTGCTATGGCTCTTGGAGGTAATATAGTGCCGGCAGGTTTTTCAGAAAAAGAAAGTGCCGCTTTTTTACAACTGAACAATGCGATTAAAACCGGTGGATTTATCTACAAAACAACGCTGGAAGCAAAACCTCAGGGGCTAAGCTATGGCTTGTCAGACTCACCAGTTGGACTTGCTTCCTGGATATTCTTGCATCCAGGCTTCGACGATTGGTCTTATGGACAGGATTCTAAGCAATTACCTACCAAAGATCAGGTGCTCGACGATATTTCTCTTTACTGGTTAACCAATACAGCCTCTTCATCTGCTCAGATTTACTGGGAGAACCGGAAGAACAGCATTATTAGTGCAGATTTAATGAAATCTGACCAGATCACCATTCCGGTAGCTGTTACAACCTTTCCAAAGGATGTTTACGCCTCTCCAGAAAGTTGGGCACGCAAAGCATATAAAAATCTGAGTTATTTCAATGAAGTGGATAGAGGTGGACATTTTGCAGCCTGGGAAGAACCGCAACTGTTTATTCAAGAAATGCGCGCGGCATTTAAAACGCTCCGCTAATTTAAGATATTTTAATGGCCCTGATGTCCTGATCAAAGCTTTTCGCAAAAGAAAAGAGGCTGTACCATCAACATTCAAGATTGAATGAATACGATACAGCTTCTTTCTATTCTTTTATAGCTGAACAAACTTTACGCCCAAACTAAACCATCGTGAAGGAAGCGGAATGGCTCCAACTTCAAAATAAGTGGTATCAAAAATATTCTGGGCATCGAGGAAGATGGTGAACTTATCAATAGACTGGCTAACCCTAACATCATTTATCCAATAGGACGGACCTAACATTCGCTGGTTATAGCGGGTAGCAAAAAGTGCTGATAGGTTTTTATATCTAAAGTCTACCGTATTGGTAACCTGATGTTTTAATGAAGAAATGAGGTACTTAGAAGCTAAAGTAGTGTTGATGTTTTTAAACTCAGACTCTAAGTAAGAATAGCCAAGCATGAAATTAAATTTTGATTGATCGGTAAGGGCTAAAGCATAAGTGGTACGTACGTAAATCCCCCTGGTAAGGAGGTCGCCCACGTTATTACTTTGCCATGGCTGGCTGGAAAGTAGTCTTGTCCAATCGATAAACTTATTTATTCTTCTATAGAAATAGCTTGAACTGATGCTGAAACTATTTTTGTTAAACTTTAAGCCAATTTCAGATTGAAAGGCATTTTCGGGAGTAACGCTGGTATTTCCGATATTTCCGGGGCGCTGGTCCAGGTATAAATCTGTAAAGGAGGGGAGCCTTTGGCTGGTGCCAATGTTTCCGGTAATTTTAAGGGTATTGGTTAATTCGTAACTGGCATCCAAACCTGGGTAAATCTGCCATTTATAATCCGAATTATAATTCAGGTAAGTACCAAAATTTATATTCAGTTTTTCCAGTAAATAGGTTCTGTACTGCGCATAAAGCCCGAGGTTATTTCTACGGTGTACGCCAATATTGGAAGAGTTGATGTCTTCTGTTCTTGCTTCAGCTCCAAAACCCAGTTCTCCCGTTCCGGTTTTATATGCGGTATTTACCTCTGCAGCAAGCGAATTGGTGTAATGGCGACTTCTTCCCGCATCGAGCCTTGCCGGTCCAAAGTAACGGTAATCATCGTCATTGTATCTGTAGCTGAGCCTCGACATTAAAGTCCAGTGTGCTGATAGCTGGCTTTTAGATTGGATAGAAGCCAGTGTGGTTTGAACGACTTCATCAGAGTTTTTATCTCCTGGGGCAGCATAAAATCCATTTGCACCGAAGCCATTTTTGGTATAACCGAACAATGCTTCTATTTCATTTGAAGGGTTGATCTGGAAGCGGCCCTGATAAAGTAGTTTATTGTTTTCAAAGCCCGTATTATATCTGTATCCGTTACTGGCATCGTGCGAGGCGAATAAGGAATGCTGATGTTTTTCCTTGCTGAGTACAGCTCCAAACTGGATTCCCCTGCCGTTGAAAGTTTTACCGGAATCTTCTGCATCTTTTTCAAAGTTAGAACCAGCATAAGAACTGATCATAAAGCCTGATCGGGTAGGTTTTTTAGTGATGATATTAATGGCCCCCGTTAAGCTGTTAATACCGTAAATTCTGGCTGCCGGTCCGCGGATAATTTCAATTCTTTCGATGGCCTCTACCGGAATGGGCAAATTGAGCATGTTGTGTGCGGTTTGCGAATCAATAATCTTGGTACCGTTTAAAAGCACCACTGTTTGTTCAAAGCTTCCACCATCTATGCTGATATCTGCCTGACTTCCAAATGGGCCTCTTTGCCTGATATCTACACCATTGGCATACTGCAATACTTCCTGGATAGTTCGTGCAGGTAGTTTTGCAATCGTTTCTTTATCAATTATATATACATTTCTGTTTTGTTTAGAGATAGGCGTATTGAACCGATTTTCGTTAATTACAACATCATCAATCTTGATTACGGTATCTCTTTGGGTTTGCCCATACAGCTGGTTACAGGTTAGGGCAAGTATAAAAAGGTAAATTTTCTTCATGCTTTCAAATTTTGGCAAAAGTAGTATCTTGCCGTACCATTCAAGTAGGCCAGTTTTTAGAAAATGGATAGTCCGGTTTCAATTCCCTTTAAAAGTTTTATTCAGCTTAAGCCAGAAGAGCCTACAGCCTTGTACCTGCAAATTGTTTTTGAATTTATTAAGGCTATCCAAACGGGATGGCTGCCTGAAGGTACAAAACTGCCGGGAACACGAATTTTGTGTAAGCTTTTGCTGGTAAACAGGAACACGCTCATTAAGGCATTTGATGATTTAGAATCGCAGGGTTTTATTGAAATCAAGGCCAATAAGGGAACATTTATACTTTCCGGACAGAAGCAAAAAAACAGACCAAAATCAACCGCTAAGGAAAGAAAGGATGATACAGGATTTACGTTTAAAAGGTCATCCATTTTGGAAAGCCCTTTAGAGGTTAGTTCACTTCCTTATCAATTTAATGATGGCCTTCCTGATTTAAGGCTGATTCATACTGATGTATTGGCCAGGTTATATGTTGCTAAACTCAAACGCCAGAAAAACACCAATGCCTGGTCTAAACTTCAAACACAATCGCGACTGGATTTTAAAGTCCAGTTTTCTAATTTCTTAAATTTAACGAGGGGTATCCGCATTGCCGAATCTAATTTGCTCACCACGGGGAGTCATGAGATTAGTTTGTATTTGGTTACTAAGCTTTTAATTTCGCCTGGCGATCGGGTTGTAGTGGCCGCTCCGAGTTATTACTTATCTAACATGACATTATCGGATAGTGGGGCCGAGATTATTTCGATTCCTGTTGATGAAAATGGTATAGATACGGAGAAACTGCAGATGGTTTGCGAGAAAAATCCCATCAGGATGTTGTACCTCACCTCTAATTTTCATTACCCCACTACCATTGCCTTAAGTGCCAAGAGGAGGATTGCGCTGCTGGAGCTGGCAGATCGATATGGTTTTGTCATTTTAGAGGACGACTATGAGTTTGATTTTCATTACGATAATAATCCCGTTTTACCGCTGGCAGCCTTCGATACCCATGAAAGGGTGGTGTACATCGGATCGTTCGCCAGATCGCTGCCTAGCGGTTTTGGCTATGGCTTTGTTGCTGCTCCTGCTGCGTTTATCAGCGAGCTGGAAAAACACCAGCGAATTTTGGAGCCCGGTATCGATGTGGTTAAGGAACAGGTGCTTACAGAATGGATTAAGGAGGGAGAGGTACACCGGCTTTCGAAAAAAAATAAGAAGATATACAGGGAGCGTAGAGATTATTTTATTGGGTTATTGAATGAAAAACTGAAAGGAAGGATTAAGTTTCTGGTGCCTGCCCGTGGTTTAGCCGTTTGGGTTGAATGGATGGATCACTTTAGCCTGATCAAATTAAAGGACGCCTGTGCCGCTAAGGGATTATTCTTGCCTCAAACCATTCTGTATCAAAGTAAAAACCTTCGAGCTACGCGTTTGGGCTTTGGTCATTTAGAAAGGGATGAGATGGAAAAAGCGGTGGAGATATTGCGTTTGGGATTGGGTGAATTATTGGGTAGCCCGAATTAAAAAAAATGAAGTGATGTAAAATGTGGGCATGGAAGATGGTCTTGTTCTATTCATTGCTTGTAAGAAAGTTTTAACACTGAAATTGTTACCAGGAATAAACTCAAAAAAAGAGTAATAAAAATTGATTACTATCGTTTTAATTATAGCTTTACGCGAAGCGCATTCTATTTGTTTGGCACACAACTGGAAATCTCCTGTTGAATACGCTCAGGTGCTAAACACAATCACATGTCAAAGATATCTTTTCAATCTACCTCAACACCCTTCTTTCATGCTTTGAAGGCCAAGGTTAATACTTATTTTTTAGAAACTGGAAAAAGTAAAAATGGAGGAACAAAGCTGTTTATCAAAGGGATAGGCCTGGTTGTTTCTGCTATGCTCATCTATTCTACGCTGGTTTTTCTTGATCCGCATTGGATAATTAGTGTGGTACTATGTGCAGCATTTGGTGCTAATCTTGCTGCCATTGGTTTCAATGTGATGCATGAGGGCGGACATGGCAGCTTTTCTAAATTTAAATGGATCAATGAAGTTTCGGCCTATTCGTTAAATATTATGGGTGGAACCATACATTTCTGGAAACAGAAACACAATATAGACCATCATACTTATACCAATATAGATGGCATGGATCATGATATCGATATTAAGTTTATGCGGATGCATGCCGAGCAGGATAGAAAGTGGCATCATCGTTTCCAGCAATATTACTGGATTTTGTTGTATGGTGTTTCTTATCTGGCATGGGTACTCTATCAGGATTTTGAGAAATACTTTTCGAGAAAAATGGGCAAATCTGGCAAAAAGCTCAACCTGAGTGTTAAAGAACATTTGATCTTTTGGGCAACTAAGTTGGGATATTTAACGATTTACTTATTGATACCCATTTTGATGCTAGGGTTTGGAAAAGCATTATTAGGTTTTCTAATTGCTGCGGTAGTTTGCGGTTTTACGTTAAGCGTTGTTTTTCAACTGGCACACGTGGTGGAGGGAACAAGTTTCCCGGAAAATATCAATGGAAAAATTCAGAATGAATGGGCAGTACATCAAATCTCATCCACAGCTAATTTTGCTACCCGGAGTAAGCTGGCTTACTTTTATCTGGGTGGACTAAATTTCCAGGTCGAACATCATCTTTTTCCCGGAATCAGTCACATTCATTATCCCAAGATAAATGAGTTTGTTAAGGAAACTTGCAAGGAGTTTGGGGTTTCTTATCTCGAACACCGGACAATGCTGCGGGCATTTATTTCACATCTCTCACACTTGAAAAAATTAGGTGTTTCAGCATAAGCCGGACACCATTCTCATACTTGATTACTGATCCATTAAAATTTTATTATGCAAAATGAAAACATAGCCTTACAGGCAAAAGTATTTTTATTCCATTTGAACAATTCAAATGATGAAAACGGGATCCGTAGAGATGAAGAGTGGAAGCTCCGCCAGGTTACTGAAACCGCTAAAGAAGAAATTGAACGAAATTATTATCCAACCGTATTTACCAAAGTGGATCGCAAAATTATGGAGGAATTTTCGAATAATGTTTTGATGAACCTGAAATTACAGCCAAAGATTAAGGTAACAGATCTATTTATCGATACCCAAATCGGGGCTGAATATTTGATCGCTTTTTCTCCAAGCAGACTTAGAAGATAGGCCGGCAAAAGCAGCTTGTCAATGCGAAATGGGGAGTTGGAATGAAAAGGTAGCACCTGAGCCCGGACAGCTTTCTACGCTGATGGTTGAACCATGCAAATCCAGAATCATGGAAACCAGATACAGGCCAATGCCAAAGCCGCTGATGAAACGGGTTTGTTCGTTACTCACCCTGTAGAACTTTTGAAATAATCGTTTTTGATCAGCCGTGGAGATTCCAATGCCCTCATCCTTAACAGATATCATTATATTATTACCACTATTCTGGCAGCCCACTGTAATATTCCCCTTTTCAGGAGAATATTTTTGCGCGTTGCCGAGCAGGTTGGTCATGACCAGTGAAAGTTTTTCCTGATCTCCGTTAACAAAACATTCGGCTATCCCCCCATAGCTAATGAGGTGTCTGGCAGATACAATGCTCGCATCTTCAATGCAATTTTTTATCAGTGAAACGATATCAAACCTGTTCAATTCGAGCTGCATTTTTCCCTCTTCAAATCTGGATATATTCAGGAAATCTGAAATCATTTTCTCCATTTTTTTAGTTTGAATATCTGCCCTGGATAGGGCATTAGTAATAAAATCGAGTTCCTGCTTACGCGACTGATGGAGTGCTATTTGTACATACGACCTGAGGGAAGTTAATGGCGTTTTGAGTTCATGACTGACAAATCCAATGAATTCATCTTTCTTCTTCTCCATTAGTTTGTTCTCAGTAATATCTCTGGCAATTTTAGAGAGACCAACAATGTCGCCATTCCGATCTTTAATAGGGGAAATGGTTAGCGATACATAGATTAAGGTGCCATCTTTCTTCATGCGCACCGTTTCGAAATGATCGACGCGGTTACCTTGTTTAAGTTGCGAAAGTATCCGGGGCTCTTCGCTTAAGCGGTCGGGAGGGATGATTTTAAGAATTGATTCTCCAATCATTTCTGCTGCTGTATAACCGAATATACGCTCGGCAGAATCGTTCCAGCTGGTAACAATACTATTGAGGTCTTTACTAACAATAGCATCATCAGAGGAATCGATGATGGCACTCAGCCCCTCGCTAACTACCTCGGCCTTTCTGTTAGCGGTTAAGTCTCTGGCAATTTTGGAAAGACCTATTATTATTCCATCTTCGCTTAGAATAGGGGATATGGTAAGCGATACATCCACCAAACTACCATCCTTACGCCTTCTTCTGGTTTCAAAATGATCAACCCGAATGCCCTTTTTCAGCTGGTTTAGGATATGAGTTTCTTCATCTATCCGATCGCCGGGGATGAGTTTCATGATCGACTGACCTATGATCTCTGCGGGCGTATACCCAAATATTCTTTGCGCAGATGTATTCCAACTGGTTATTATGCCATTAAGATCTTTACTGATGATGGCATCGTCAGAACTTTCTACAATAGAATTCAACACTGCACATCTCTCTTCTGCAATGCGAAGTGTATTGATTGTTTCTTTAAGCAAGGCATTATCAAGCTCCAGTGCCGATTCTCGTTTCTGGAACTCAGCAATTAACCTGGAAATCTCTTTGGAATCTTTCATACACACCCGATAGTGCTACAAGATAAAGATATTATCCCGATAATGGTGTGCTATTCGAATGTTACTGACTTTAAACCCGGCTTCCGGTTTTGATGGTGTTTTTACCGATAAAATCGTTTAGTTAATTCTTGTAGTTTTTTCAATCTTTTGCAAGCTGGTTTTGTTCGTAAATTCTAGCGCAAGCGTCCCGCTTGTGCTTTTGAAATAAACATTAGACTAGGTTTTAATTTAAGTTATTTTTTGAATATGTTTAGGTCACAAGCGGGACGCTTGCGCCAGAGGGGGCCAGAGGTGGTAAGGAGAAAAATATTGATTTTGAATTTAATAAAGTAAAATAGAATGAGAAGTGTAATATATGAGTTGGATAATTATTATAAAATAGTTACTTATTCACAATTAAAATCGGGAGTTTGGTCAGCAACTAATTTTGTTGAAACCATTTACAAAAATGAATCAAATATTGATTTTAATGCTAAATTATTCTTGTGTTTAAAAGCTTCCATTAAAAATTTAAAAGAGAAAGATGCGTTGTCGGATGTCGATTATTACAGTGTGTTGGGGGTAAAAAAAGGAACTAAAATAGAAAAAGTAGCTAAGAGTTTTACAATTATTGTACAGGGTAACAGTCTTTATTTTATTCCAAGTATAAGAAATAGTAAAAAAACTCATTATCTTCCCCAATTTGATAATCGAATGGAATATAATATATCAGATGATTTAGATATTAAATCTATTTT
This sequence comes from Pedobacter rhizosphaerae, assembly GCF_900111155.1. GTDB lineage: Bacteria > Bacteroidota > Bacteroidia > Sphingobacteriales > Sphingobacteriaceae > Pedobacter > Pedobacter rhizosphaerae. The sequence goes on from NZ_FOGG01000009.1 coordinate 64,330, forward strand.
TATTGACATTCTAAAAAAATGTGAATAATTTTTCCTTGTGCAGGTCTCAATTTATAGATTTGAACCCAATCTGGCGCAAGTTTGTCTGTTCGTAAATTCTAGCGCAAGCGTCCCGCTTGTGCTATTGAAATAAACATTAGCCTGGCTTTTTATATGAGTTGTTTTTGGATATAATAAGGTCACAAGCGGAACGCTTGCGCCAGAGGGGATTAACTCTACGGACAGGAGGGGCAAATCGACTGAAAGAGAAGGGTTTTAAGAGAATTCACAATCTGTCCGTCGAGTTCCGCAGGAGTTCTACGGATTGGCTAATAGAGGAGAGTCTTTGACTCGGTTTTAATTAATGTTGAGTTATAAACTCAACGGTATGTTGTAATCCGTAGAGACGCTGCGCTTAACTCTACGGACAGGGCGGAGAGTCTTTGACTCGGTTTAATTAATATTGAGTTATGAAACGCCACGCTATGTTGTGTAATCCGTAGAGGCGCTGCGCTTAACTCTACGGACAGGAGGTGATTTTTGAATATATTGAGGTCACAAGCGGGACCGCCTGCGCCAGAGAGGGGTAAAACCTTCAAAATAACAGGCGTATTGCTGCGCTTTAATGGGCTTAGTATGAAAACAAATTTTTAACTTAGCATTCAAATAGAACAACTATTAAATTAATGAAACGCTTCTCTCTTCTGCTGGTGTGCTCTTTTGCCTGCCTGTTTGCGCAAGCCCAGCTCTTTACCACGCCTTTTTTTAAGGGTGCCTACTATGATTTACAAGGAATTAAACACACAGGACTGCTTTATTTTACGCCAATATCTGCCACATTAAGATTTAAAGAAAAAGAAGAAGATAAGGTTCAGAAAATCGATATAGCACTTTTACAGTCTATAGTGGTCAACGGATCTAAAGATAGCCTCGTGGTGCTCAGCTATGAAGGCAAAGTGGAGAGGAAATATTTAGGAAAACTGATTGCCACAAGCCCTGTCCGAAAATTCTTTTGCAAATACGAGCCTGTAGGAGGTGGCAGCCCAATGATGAGTATTGGTGCTACGGCCAACCCCGGGGCCAGGGGAAGCAGCCCCTCTTTTAGTAACACCTACACCTGGTCTAGCCGAAATTATTATGGTCTGAAAACAGTTTACATGTACGAAGAGGGCAATTCAACCTATGAACTTAAACGAGGAAATTACGTAGAGATACTGAGTCGCGATTTAAGCGACAAGCCCGAACTCGTTAAACTGATTGCAGATAAGAAACTCCGGTATGGCGATTTGGGGAGTATCTTTGAACGCTACATGGGTGTAGCAGAGCCGCAAACAGGTAAAAAATAAATTAATAATCTCGCTACCATGAATCATAAGGTTCTTTGCTGTATTCTTATGGCTCTGCTGTTTACATTAAGTATTAAAGCGCAGCAGAAACCTCAATATACCCAGTATGTAATGAATAATTATGTGCTTAACCCAGCATTAAGCGGGATAGAGAATTATATTGATTTACGGATAGGACACAGGCAGCAATGGCAGGGATTGCAAAATGCACCCAAAACCTCATTTGTTAGCGCCAATTGGGCATTAGGGAAGGATTATTTATGGAATAATGCGCTTTCTTTTGAACCAGATGGAAACGACCCGAGAGGAAGGAGTTATGCACAATATTATACCGCCTCGCCCGCACACCATGGTATGGGTGTTTATGCTTTAAGTGATCGGGCAGGGGCTTTATCAACAGCGGTATTTAACCTAAGCTATGCATATCATTTGGCTGTAGGACAGCGTTTGAACCTATCTTTAGGGATATCGGCCGGGGTATCAAGGACAGCTATAGATGAAAATAGTTTGTTATTGGAAAATCCGAACGATCCGGCATTAAGTAACGCCGGCAGGAAGTTAATTCGCCCCGATCTGGCAACAGGTGTTTGGTTGTATGGACGGCGTTTTTTTACCGGTATTGCTGTACAACAATTAGTTCCCAACGATATTGGCTTTCACGATGAAAGCACCCTGCAACCGGCGGCAAAACAGATTCCTCACCTATTTTTAACCGGAGGTTACAAGTTCGATTTAACAGAAGATATTTCAGCTACCCCATCAATTATGATGAAATGGATTGCACCAGCTCCAACATCGGTAGATCTTAATGTTAAACTGGCCTTTCGCGACCGGATTTGGCTTGGAGCTGGATACCGAAAAGACGATGCAGCAAGTTTAATGGCAGGCTTTAACATCAATCATTTAGTTAACCTCACTTATTCACATGATTTTACCACTTCTGAACTCAACCGGGTAAGCAATGGTAGCCATGAATTGGTGCTGGGCATTCTACTCAATAATGTATACAAAGTGGTTTGCCCGCAAAGAATGTGGTAATTACCGGATAAGGGTAATAGAGCCACTGTATTTCAATTCCTTTCCCGAAAAATCTACCCCGGTTATGCGGTAGAAATAGGCACCTACAGGCAGGGTTTTCCCATTCCATGATCCATCCCAAGAATTAAAAAGATCGTTACTAATGAAAACCTGATCGCCATATCGGTTAAATATCTTAATTTGATATTGGGCAATATTACTGAGGTTTATGTTAAGTTTATCGTTAATGCCATCACCGTTTGGCGAAAAGGAGTTTGGAATTTGTACCATATTTCCATCTAATATTACAATATCATTAAGGCTGGCCGTATCCAGGCAACCAATGGCTGAAAAAGCCTTTAATACAACATTATATTTACCCGGCTTTAAATACTGGTGATCAGGGTTAGCCTCAGTAGAAACCCCTCCGTCACCAAACTCCCATTCATATCGATCGGCATATTGAGATTGATTGTTGAAATGGATGGTTAAGGGTGCAGCAAACTTACCGGGTAGTGGTATGTTAGTGTTAAAAGAAGCAATAGGAACATTAACAACAGCAGCAACAGTTGCTGTTGCTGCATCGCTTTCACAATCTCCAACTTTGATCCTTAAGGTATAATCTCCGGCCTGTGCGACTGATTGCATGGCCAGGCTAAGATTGGGTCCATTAGCCGTAAAGTTATTCGGGCCTACCCAGCTATAGGTGGCACCCGGCACTTCAGTAATGTTAAGTGTTAATAAATCTCCTATGCAAAGTGTCGATCTGTTTTGTTGGATAACAGGCGTAGTAGGCTTTAAATTAACATCAAAAGTTAAACTTTTAATTACATTACAGCCACGGTCACTTATAGCTTCTAAGGTTACCGTTTTTTTACCTGAGCTGGCATAGGTTATTTCATGCGGACCAGGAGTGTTGGCACTGGCTAAACTCGCACCCTCACCAAAATTCCATATCAGTTGATTGTAATTGCTTGCGCTTGCTGTAAAGTTTAACCGCTGATTGGTTTCGCAGGCATTAATTTGCTGCTGTTGTATTTCTGCCGTTGGCCCCAGAAATTCTCCCGTTCCATTAAAAGATAGTGTGAATCCATTATTTCCGCTAGAAAAGTTATCTATCAATAATGCATAGGTATGGCCGGCAATCATGTCGATTGATTTGACAAAGCCGTCTTGTCCCGCTACACAGCCAGATTGTTCACTGAGGTCTACAGCGGTACTATTGGCTCCGGTAATGAAATATCGGGGGTAACAATTAACGCCACTTCCCGCTGCACAGCGGATTATATATTGGGCTGATGGTAGTTGTTTGTTGCTTGCCGCACCTAGATCATATAATACCCAATCAATATCGTCAGTTGTAGTAGTGGGGGTAATGGTAAAACCAAGATTACCATTGTTTGCGGCGATCCAGGTATACCAGGCGGTATTGGATTCGACATTAAGACAACTTCCAATGGATTCGCGATTGTTAAGCCCTGCACCACTTACCTTTTGTTCGGTGAAGGTAGATTTACTGCAAAGGAGTGCTGCAGAATTGAAATCCTGCCCTGGCCTGTTAGGTGGATTGTAATTATTAGCGCAGAGTTTAAAGGTGCCTACCTGATTATTTTCGGCACTAATTCTTACGTAATACAGTTGGCCAATTGTTATTCCACCTTTATAAGCAGTGGTTATGTTTCCGTTTACAACCATAGAACCTACCTGTTCGGTAAGTGTGTTGTTTTGGTAAGTATAGATGGCAGCCAAGGGATTATTTAAGGTATTGATATTATCAATTGTTCTTCCCGTTATTGTAATAGAGATATCTGTTGCAATAGCGGTAAAGGTATACCAGATATCGTTACCCTCAGTATTCCATAAATTGGCTTTACTATAACCGCTTGATGTTGCTCCAATATTACTGAAAATCGCATCGTTTGAGCAATAACCATTAATACCAGGAAGTGGTATAGCATTTTTTACATCGTCATTTGCAGGTGCTTGACCATATATATTGGCTGCTGATACTAAGAGTGCAAAGAGTAGAGTGAGAATGGAGCGTATCATAATTTTGTAATGCTAAACTAGTAAAAATAATTATCATTTCAACTTCGGAGGAATCTGTTACGCAACGGCTTGCATAGCTCCTTCGCAAGCAATGTAAAATCGCACCAGCAATGCTTTAGATGACAAAAATGGTACTTTAATCGTTATTCCTTGCTTCTTAATCTAATCGCTTTTCCCTCCCAATAAAATAATTGTACTTTTAGCACCAGGATCAGCGCGTTTAAATGAAAGATATAATGACAGCTACTGCCCTTAAAGAAGGTTTTTTTACAGTAGATATGGCTAAGAAATTTACCCCATTAACAAGTGAAGCAGAAATTGCTGCTGCGATAGCTCAAAAGGCTACTACAGTATGTGTTCAACCTTTTTTAATTAAACGAGGCGAAACTTATGTTTTGGTAGATGCGGGACTGGGGTTGATCAGGTCAGGGGAAGCACAGATCATTCAGCTATTGGCAGAAAACGGCCTAAGCCCCGATCAGGTCAGTATAATATTGCTTTCGCATCTCCATAAAGATCACACCAACGGACTGGGTTATTTTGAAGGAGAAGTATTTGTTATGAATTTTCCTGATGCACAAATCTATCTCCAAGATAAGGAATTGAACTTTGCACTTTCACAAGATGGAAATCCTTCTTATAATATGCCTGCTTTGAAAGCACTCGCTCAGCATGCTAATGTTGTGCGTTTACAGGATGCTGAGGGTTGGATAAATGATTTTATCAGGTTTGAGGTAGTAGGAGGCCATACTCCTAACCATCAGGTTTTTTGGTTTGAACAGGACGATGCCGTTATTTTCTATGGTGGCGATAACCTGCCCATGTATGGTTACCTTAAATATCCGGTAGCTTATAAAAATGATTATGATGGCAAAAAAGCCTTGTCACTGAGAAAGGAATGGGAAACGAGAGCAGAAGAGGAGCACTGGGAAGTACTTTTCTATCACGATAAAAGAACCGCGATAAAACAATTTTAAAGGGTAGAATTATTATATATTTTTAATCCGCCCGTAGAAATTGCGAAGAAAACCAATAAAAACGGCACACCAGGCCACTATAGCGATATAAATAAAGTAATCAGCAATTGTTCTTAAAAAAGGAAGTTTAAGCGCCTCTGCTAATCTAAAGGTGCTAACGGTATACATGCCTAACGGAAAAACCAGCGACCAGTAGCTCGGGTCGTAGCCTTGAGCAGTTACAGGTGTTTTTATTTTCTTAATGATGTGTTTCCATACCCCCAGGAGTAATAACAATGGGATCCACCAGGTACCAGCAGCCCAAAAAAGAAGTGTTAATCCCTTCAAAAAAGGAAGTAGCTCTGCAATTAAAAAGAATTTGGACGAAGAACGGATCAACATAGATCCCGCGAGTGAGGTAATGGCTGTTGCCCCCATGTTAATCCAATATGGAGCCCCTAATTCATCAGCATGTAAAACGAAAAACGACATGCGATAGATGATTAACGACATGATGTACAAATAGAAAACAGCCCCCAGAAAAAAGAAACATAATGCAATAAACAGGGGTATGCTATTATCATTTGCCAATAGGGAGGTCAAAACTGATAGTGCCTGAATGGCGACTACAAATAACAACCAGCTGCCATTAATGCCGTCTTTGAGGCTTTTTTTATTATTGGTAACGGTAACGTTGAAATACAAACCATACCCCATAATCAGCCATAAGATACCTGCTGTCAGGACTAGGATTTTAGCTAGTAAAAGGTGTTGAAAAATTAGAATGAATTGGTTGCCAAGAATGCAGCACGCGGGAACCAGCGTTAAAAATCCCGCTCCACGTTCATAGCTGTGGAAATCTGCCAGAACATTAGCTTTGTAAAGCGTTATTCGATATAGCAAGGCGATTAGAAGAGCAGAGAAGAAAACGATGTTGATGATAAGAAAAAACTTAGCCATGATGGGCCAGTTTATTAATGTGCAGGCTACACCGATAATCCCCGTGGCCATTACAACAGAAAAATAAGCGGGCACCATTACCTTAATGCGATCGTTTAAAATCATATCTGAATTATTAGGTGCTGGCCAGGAGGCCGAAATATTCATCATCTTCATTTTTACCACCATAACCTTTGCCAACAGTGGTATGAGAAGTTACAAATTCGATGCTTGCGATCCATTTAACCATTTTATAACCCAATTGGTTCTCTACCCTCAAGCGCAGGGGAGCCCCGTAGAGATCTGTCAACGGTTCGTAATTCATCTCCCATGCCAGTAAAGCACCTGGCTTCATGCAATTATCTAAAGTGTGGGTGTCATAATAATTTCCACCATATAAGCCTTCTCCGAAAGAATAAAAAACAACAGTTTGAACTGATGGATGTGGTTTTACAATTTCAATAAGTTTACTAAGTGGCAAACCTCCCCATTCGGCAATACCCGACCAGCCCTGGATGCAATGATGCATGGTTATATTTTGATCCTGGCCCAATGCTTTAAGTTCATCTAAAGAAAATTCGCCTGGGTTTTCAACTAATCCGCCCACCTTGAGCTTGAAATTTTTAAAACCATTCGAGGCAAGGGCTTTCCATTCGTCAGATTCAGGTATTTTTCCGTTAGGCCAGAAAAACGGTGTAATATCTTCTTTCTTGTAATAGAGCTGAGGTTTAAGTTTGTTGATAGAGAGCTTCCACAGTGTGCCATTAATTAATTCTTCTGCCCGTTGCAGCAAACGTGGCCTTCTCCAGGAAATCCAATGGGCAAGTAACCCAAACAAGATCATAAAAACGATGAAGGCAATGCCGAGGTACAAACCCGATGGGTTGTGTTCACTATCAGTACCATGGATAATGTGGTTCATGTTTCTTACCAAGCCTGTAGCGGCTACCATGGCTACATGAACAACCAAGAACGCCAAATAGGCAACCATGACTAAAAAATGCACCGACCGTGCACCCTGTCTGTTGCCGAATATTTTAGGGAACCAGTGAAATCGGTTCTCAATGGCTGGCGACATGGCCATTCCGCTTAGCATGGCAATTGGTGCCAGTAAGAAAACTACAGCGAAATAGGAGAGTTGCTGCAAAGCATTATATTGATAATAGCCATTGGGCTCAATCGGCATATTTAATGTTGCATAATGTACAAATACAGCCCAGGCATCAGGGAAAACCCGCCAGGAAGAGGGGACTAGTTTAACCCATTGATCTGTAGTGAATAGTAAAATGATGAATATAATTCCATTGAGTAGAAAGAAGGGGATATTGATAAAATGCCAACACCTTGCCAGGCCTACGGTATGTCGGTAGCCGGGTAAGCCCAATACTGGACTGATATAACGGGCATCTTCTTTCGCTGTCCATACTTTACCCACAGGAATGTTGAGTGGAGTAAAACGTGCCCATTCTGAACCAGGTGTACAGCCATTGTTCCAATATAATCTTGGATGATCTGCAAGTATAGATAAGCCACTGCGAATAATGGTAACTAAAAAAAAGAAATTAACCCAATGGCTCAGTCTTAGCCACCAGGGGAAGCCAATACCCCGCGTTGGAACAGAAGCTTGATTTAGCATTGGATCGGTGGGAAGCCCCCATATTAAATATTGAAGCCAGGCTATTCCCACTGTAGCCAGAATCAGGATCAAAATAATGTACCATATTTGCTTTTTTAATCCGATAAATAATCTGCGGTCGGATGGATAGTGAACAGTTCGCTCTGCTGTGGAAAAACTAGGGATCATAGGCGGTGATTATCATCAAAATTGTTGTTCATAACTTAACAAACTATGCAAACCTCAAGGAATGGTATGCTGTGAATTTAATGAAAAATATTAAGGTTTTTGTAGTCCATCTTCCATTATGCCATTTTACATTTTTAACCACCTAAGACGCCTAAGGCACCAGAGTCTTTGTTGCTGTTTTCCATCTTCCACCATGCCCTTTTACATTTTTAACCACCTAAGATGCCTAAGGCACCAGGGTCTTTGTTGCTGTTTTCCATCTTCCATTATGCCATTTTACATTTTTAACCACCTAAGACAATTCTAGCTCAAGCGTCACGCTTGTGCTTTTAAGATAAACATTAGCCAGGGTTCTGGGTATTTGCTATTTAGTATATTGTAGACACAAGCGGCACGCTTGCGCCAGAGGAGGGCCTAAGGAGACTTTCGTATTGTTAATTGTATATCTCTGTGAATCAGATTGTAAACTAAAATCTTAAACCATTGGATTAAATTTGTTAGTACAATGAAAAAGATACGCGTTTCAATAATACTCCTCACAGCCTGGCTTGCATTAGCATCATTTTACTCAAATGCGCAATCAGCCATGATCGATGGTGATAAACTAATTGAGCAACTTATTGAAACGCGTTATCATTTTAACAAGCAGCTCATTAAGGGTAATCCGGTGCCTGTTCCGCAAACGGTATCTATTTTACGAAGGGGAGCGTGTACAATATCTTTTAACGGATGGGAGTACAGCATTCAAAATAACCGAATTGTAAATGTTAAGGGTGTTCTGCTTACGGCAAGTGCCTTGATGGCCATTAACGAAAGAATAGGGTTGTTGGATCGCGTACAATATTCATGTTCAGAACAATCGAACCTTGCATATACATCTCCCTCTAGAGATTTGGAATACGTGAAGATGCTTGATCGACATTACTTTTCTGCCTTGAACAGTTTAAAATCTTTTATGGCCACCATTGCCTCCAAGGCACGAAAACCACAGGCTTCAATATTAATTGAAATGTCTTTAGCTAAAATGGAACTCCCAAAGGAGTGGTTAGAAGAGGATGAAAACGCTTCAGGTAATTAAAATCAATGCAAATTACTCACCCGTCAGATGACGGAGATAAAAGTGGATTTTTCCCGAACCATTCTCACCAACAAAAAAGGTTACTTTGCTTTTTAGCCGGAGCGCTAATCCGTTACGAATACTAGGGATTTGTTGAAGATCAGTCCCGTAACGCAATGAGGGAAGCTATGGGAGACAAAATTGGCACCCTGTTTTTGGTTAGAGTTTTATAATACTGAAGCCTTTAGATCATAAATAGCTTTGTAAGAAAACGATCAACCATTAGAAAATCGTTTATTTTTTCTATCTTTGCCACAATTCCTTATTCGTTAACCATTTAATTTATAGGAATCATGACAGCGCAATTCTACATATCGCCCCTTTCGCTCATTGCCTAAACAGGCAGGCAAATACTGTGTTTTCTCGTATAGTTTAATGTGTTAATGTGAAGTGAGCCATTTAAGCGCTTCAACAATTTGTACTATTAACCGTTTATTTCGACCTTGATATTGCTTTTAATTCAGTTAAGCACTTCAGCAATTAAACAGTTAAACAATTTGCACGGTTAAATCCAGTTTATCTTGTCTGTCTTATCCCTTTGAGCATCAATGTAAGGGTATATCCTTTTTCGTGGATGAATCGAGATCATATCAAATTAAAATTATTGGCAGCCGGGCAGACTGGTAGAAAAGCTATGCCTTTCTATTGAAAAGTTATGCTATTGCCAAATAGAAATTCTGGGTTGATGGCCAAAGGGCCAACCCAGATTAGAAGAATTAAGCCGTATGGGCAATTTAAGAACAAAAGATTTAAGTAAAATTGGTTATCACAACGATCAGCTGAGAAGCTTGGTTATTGGTTTAGCCGCTAAAAATTTTAAACACCATAGTAAGCAAGAATTGCTAGACCTTTTGGTGAATATAAAGCATGATCCGAAAGCATTTTTGGATAATGAACTCACACAAAAAATTGCCGGGAAAATAATCGGTAAAACCAAGACCGTTTCATTTCAAACCTATGAATTGAGAGAGGAGCCGGTATTGTGTAAAACTTATGGCGGAAAGCATATTGAGGCATCTGCTAAAAGGCAAATGGAGTTAGCCAACTTACTTCCGGTGAGTGTGCAAGGTGCTTTAATGCCCGATGCGCACATGGGATATGGCTTGCCTATTGGGGGAGTGCTGGCAACGGATAATGCGGTAATTCCTTATGCTGTAGGAATGGATATTGGCTGTAGAATGGCTTTGTCGATTGTGGATGAGAATGATGGTTTTTTAAAAAGATATGCCTACCAGATTAAGCAGGCCCTAAAAAGTTTTACCCATTTTGGTATGGAGGGTGGTTTAGAGATCAGGCAAGAGCATGAGGTTTTAGAAAGCAGCTTATTTAATGAACTCTCTTTTCTAAAACCTTTAAGAGGCAAAGCAGTAAGGCAATTGGGCTCTTCAGGAGGGGGAAATCACTTTGTGGAATTTGGAGAGATAGAAATGCTCCCTGAAAATTCACTGGGTTTACCAGCCAGGAAATATGTGGCTTTACTCAGCCATTCTGGTAGTCGTGGTTTAGGTTCGGCCATTGCTAAACATTATACGCAAATAGCCATGAACAGCTGCAAACTTCCGCGACATGCACAACAATTAGCCTGGCTGGATATGAACAGTGAGGCCGGACAAGAGTATTGGATGAGCATGACCTTGGCCGGAGATTACGCAAAAGCTTGTCATGAAAGGATACACCTCAATTTATTAAAAGCACTCGGCTTGAAAGCGATGATGGTAGTGGATAATCACCATAATTTTGCCTGGAAAGATCGGCTTGCAAATAGTAAGGAAGTGATTTTGCACCGCAAAGGAGCAACACCCGCCCATCGCGATGAATTGGGTATTATTCCGGGCAGCATGACTACACCCGCTTACCTGGTATCAGGGAAGGGAGCTGAACAGTCTCTTTACTCTGCTTCGCACGGTGCTGGCAGGGCAATGAGCCGGCAGAAGGCCAAAGATAACATGACTGTTTCTGCAATGAAGAAAATGCTGGGCACGGCAGGTGTTACGCTGATTGGAGGTACGGTAGAAGAAAATCCGTTGGCTTACAAAGACATAGAAACCGTAATTAGGGCGCAGCATGACCTCGTTAATATTCAGGGTAAGTTTTTTCCACGAATAGTTAGAATGAATAAAGAATAGTATGGAAAAGATGATCATACAAATTACATCGGGTAAAGGCCCGGCAGAGTGCTGCCGGGTAGTTGCCTGTGTGCAAAGTCTATTGATGAAGGACGCAAAAATTAAGGGGATTGATTTGCAGGTGCTGGACAGTAAAGCCGGGGTGTTAAATAGAACACTATTATCTGTTGCGCTAATGGCCACGGGAAATAACTTAACTGCGTTCATTGCTGAATGGAAAGGAACAATCCAGTGGATAGCGCAAAGCCCTTACAGAAAGTACCATAAACGCAAGAACTGGTTTGTAGGCATATCTGCATTTGATGTTCAAAGTTTATTGCAATGGAATCTAAAGGATGTTAAAATTGAAACCTGCCGGTCTTCCGGTCCTGGCGGACAGAACGTTAACAAGGTAGAAACTGCAGTGCGTGGCACCCACCTTCCATCAGGAATACAAGTAATGGCAATGGATAGCCGTTCGCAGCTGGAAAACAAAAAGCTGTGTTTAGAAAGGTTGAGAAATAAACTTCTGGTTTGGCAAGCAGAACAGCTAATGCTTCAGCAACAAGATTTGTGGCAGGAGCATAATGTACTCGAGCGTGGAAATCCGGTTAAGACCATAAAGGCCGATTTGTTTTAGTTGTAACAGAACTTAAGTCTTTCTGTACTTGGATGATATAGCCGATAAAAATGAAATAGAACCCAGAGAAAGTAAATTAGTTTTCTATCTTTGTAATCTCACAAACAATTTAAGTCTTGAGTCATGTAATTTCGTTTGCATATTAATTGTTAAATGACCTTTCCCATTCGGGAAGGGAGTAATATCTTATTTATTTTATTTTACTATTACAAAAATGACTATATCAAAAAAATATAGTCGTACGTATCATTATCCCTTTTCCCCTGGAACAACAAGCGATGATAGAATACAGCACGACTATTGGGACTATATAGAACATATTCCCTTATTAATACATACGGAAAAACTGGATGGGGAGAACAACTGCCTATCCAGGAATGGTGTATTTGCCCGTTCTCATGCAGCACCTACAGTGTCAAAATGGACAGAAAGTTTAAGACAATTCTGGCATCTGGTGAAAAATGATCTTGGAGACTTAGAAATCTTTATGGAAAATTTATATGCAATTCACTCTATAGAGTATAAGAAACTAGACCATCATTTTTATGTGTTTGGCATTCGAGAGCATAACCGTTGGTTGAGTTGGGAAGAGACAGTATTTTATGCCAGCATGTTAGATTTACCTACTGTACCTATAGTCAAAATAGAACAGACACCGGTAAATCAACAGCAGTTTGAAGCTGAGATGCTAAACCTGGTAACCGGGCCGGGAGAATTTAATCCTTATGATGTGTACACGAAAAAAAGTACCACCATGGAGGGAATTGTTACACGGAATGCTGATGAGTATCTGGTGGATGACTTTGCTCGTAACGTTTTCAAATATGTACGTAAAGGACATGTGAAAACGGATGAACATTGGACAAGAAATTGGAAACGTGCAGCATTATTAAACGAAGGAGGTAATTATGTGGATGATAAGTGAAAATAAGGACTGGTCTTATTTAGAAAGTAGATTTGATTGGGTAAAGCGGATGCAGCATGTGCAGCAAGATTCTCGGTATCATGCTGAAGGAAATGTGGCCGTTCATACTCAAATGGTATTGGCTGAGCTAGAAAATCAACCCGCTTTTATTGCGCTAGCTCAACAAGATCAAGAGATTGTATGGGCATCTGCACTATTGCATGATGTTGAGAAGTATAGTACTACTGTTTTTGAACCGGATGGTAGTATAACCTCTGCCGGTCATGCCAGAAAGGGAGCTCAATTTACGCGTCAGTTGCTTTATTTAGATTTACCTACACCTTTTTTAATCAGAGAACAGATAGTAGCCCTGGTTCGCCATCATGGTTTGCCTATTTGGTTGTTCGAAAAAAGTGATCCATTGAAAACCTTGGTTAAAGCAAGTTTGGAGGTAAATATGCAATGGTTAGTCTTATTGGCAAGAGCAGATATGATGGGGCGTGTTTGCCCTGATAAAGCTGAAATGTTGTATAGGATTGATTGCTTTGAGGAATTCTGTAAAGAAAATAATTGCTGGGATAATGGCAGGCAGTTTACTTCTGGCAATGCTTTGATGTATTATATGCAACATGATGATGCTTATGTAGATTATGTTCCTTTTGAAGAGCCTATTGCTGAAGTGGTTTTGATGAGTGGTTTACCAGGATCGGGGAAAGATACTTTTATTAAAAAGAATTATTCCGATTGGCCCATTGTATCGTTAGATCGCATTCGTCAGGAAAGAGGAATATCCCCATCTGATAAAAATGGAAATGGAAGGGTAATTCAAGAAGCGAAGGAACAGGCTAGGATTTATCTTCGTCAGCAACGTTCATTTGTTTGGAACGCAACAAATACCACAAGTCAGATGCGACAACAATTGATAGATCTTTTCAGTACATATAAAGCAAAAGTAAAAATTGTTTATGTAGAAGTACCGTTTGGAAATTTACATAAGCAGAATAATGATAGGGAAGAAGTTGTACCTACATCAGTACTGGATAAGTTGGCCCAAAAGCTAGAAGTTCCGGCTCAATGGGAGGCTTATGAAGTTTCTTATCATATTAGTTTATAGTAATTTTCTCTAAAGGCTGTTTTTTCCTCTTAAGGCTGGTGTCTCCACCAGCCTTCTCCATCACTTCTTACAACATCATTGGATAATATTTTCTATGTTTCCCTGGCAATAATTTTTGAAGCGGATGGGCTTTCAAATTATCGGAAAACAATCAGTGACAAGCGGATACACTGCACATAGCATCCGCACTGCCATCAATGAAATAAGGCATTATTATTGTTTAGTAAGAACAACGCTTTTTTTTATCAAAATTAGCGTAATTTTATACACGGTAAATAAGATGGTAGGTAACGAAGGTCTTATCGATATAATTATCTCAGCAATAACTTCATGAATTATCAGAAACTACAAAATGATGTAGAAAAAGAAGTAAGCAAATACTTCGATACACATACCGACCCCAGGTTGGTTTATCACAATTTAGAACATACCAAAGAGGTTGTTAGTGCCGCCCAACAAATTGCCAATCACTACCAGCTCAGCGAAGAAGATTTTTTTGCAGTAACCGTAGCCGCTTATTTTCACGATACCGGTTATTTTGAAGATGCCTTAAATCATGAAGCCAAGGGGGCAGCTTTGGCAGATCAGTTTTTACAGGCAAAACAGGTTTCTGCTGAAGTACGTGAAAAAGTAAAGAGTGCAATTTTAAGTACTAAAATCCCTCAGCAACCCCATACTCAGATCGATAAAATTATTTGCGATGCAGATCTTTTTCACCTGGGTTTAGCCGATTTTAGAAGGAAGGGGAAGTTAATGCACAAAGAAGTAGAGCTGATTTATAAAAAGGATATCAGCAAACTGGATTGGCGCAAAAAGGATATCGAATTTATGGAATCTCACCATTACCATACCGATTATGCTAACCTGCTCCTTAACGATCAGAAACAAAAGAATGTAGAAAAGCTGAAGAGTAAACTCAGCGTTCAGGAAGAGATTGCGACTGAAATTGAAGAGCCAAAAGCAGATGCCTCTATATTTATTCCCAAAAATAAGAAAGATAAAGATGATCGCCCTGATAAGGGAATAGAGACCATGTTTAGGATCACCTCGGCTAATAATCAGCGGTTGAGTGATATGGCTGATAATAAGGCACATATTTTAATTACTGTAAACTCCATTATTCTTTCCTTAATTGTGAGTTTGTTGCTGCGCAGGTTAGATGATCATGGCAACTTAATTATCCCAACCTTCATTTTGTTGATGGTGAGCCTTTCTTGTGTGGTTGTATCCATTCTTTCTACCCGGCCATCCATCCCACAAGGTGAATTTAGTCAGGATGATTTAGACAAGAAAAAAGTAAATCTGTTATTCTTTGGCAATTTCTATAAAATGTCGCTTCCCAGCTATACTGAGGGGATGATTCAGGTGATGAACGACAAAGATTTTCTTTACGGAACATTGATTACCGATGTTTACTCGCAGGGAGTTGTTTTAGGACGGAAGTACAAACTGATCCGTTTAGCCTATAATATTTTTATGTGGGGTTTAATTGCCGCGGTTTTTGCATTCATTATTGCTTACGCAGCTTACGGTAAACTTTAATGGAAGAAATGATTGCCACAGCCCTTTTTAATAGAGATTTGAGCTGGTTAAAGTTCAATGAAAGGATTTTGATGGAAGCCGAAAGAACGGAAGTCCCGCTTTTGGAAAGAATTAAGTTTCTATCTATATTTTCCTCCAACCTCGACGAGTTTTACCGGGTAAGGATGCCTGTGCTTTTGGCTTTAGAAAAGTTGAGCAACAGGGATGATAACGATATTCGCTTAGAAGAAGATTTGTTGGTTGCAGCCAATCAGTTAATCACTTCACAACAGCAGCGATATGGTGAGGTACTGAAACAGGGTATTATCCCTGCTTTAGAGCAAAATCAAATAGCCCTTTTCTATGCCGAACCCTTTTCTGAGCCCATTAAAAAAGACATTACTCGGTATTTCTTTAGCCAGGTGATGGCTTTTTTACAGCCCGTGTATTTAAACGACCAAACAGATTTTTTTCCTGCCAACAACCAACTGTATTTCTTAATTACACTGGAACAGGAAGGAGTAAGCAAGGTAGTGGCTCTAAATATTCCTTCAAACGAACTGCCACGCTTTTATAAGCTAAGCCAGGAAGAACAAACCTCTATTGTATTTTTAGATGATATTGTTCGGTACCACCTGGATTATCTTTTCCCTGAACATAAAATTACAGGATGTTATAGTTTCAAAGTAACCAGAGATGCTGAGATAGACCTCAAGGATGAATATTCTGGTAGCCTCTCTGATCAACTGGAAAAGCAACTTCTTAAACGGGATTTGGGCCTGGCAACCCGATTTTTACACCAACCAGGTATCCCGGACAATGTTCTGGAGCTATTGAAGAACCTTTTTAACCTGCGCAAGAGGAGTTTGGTAGAGGGTGGCCAATACCACAACCTAAAAGATTTGATGTCCTTTCCGGTAAATAACCCGAAACTTTCAAATACTTCCTGGTCTAAAATATGCAATACCGATATTGTTGAAGGAACCTTAACAGAGGCCATAAACCAGCGGGATATTATTGTTCATACACCTTATCAAAGTTATGATAGCGTGCTTCGCTTTTTTAATGAAGCGGCTTTAGATGAGCATACGGCAGAAATTTACGTTACGCTCTATCGGGTTGCGAGTGATTCTAAAATTGTAAATGCCTTAATCAGTGCCGCTAAAAACGGTAAGAAGGTAACTGTTTTGGTAGAACTTAAAGCCAGGTTTGACGAGGCCAACAATATTAAATGGGCTAAGAAGATGAAGGCTGTTGGAATTGATATCATTTATAGCGTTACCGCGTTGAAAGTTCATGCTAAAGTGGCCCTGGTAAAACGTAAAGTAGGCGATAGAATGAAGTATACTGGTTTACTGTCAACCGGGAATTTTAATGAAAGTACCGCTGCGTTTTATACCGATCACATTTTAATGACCGCCAATAAGGATATGCTTCGGGAAGTAGAGTTGTTGTTTATCTTTTTAGCGAAGAGAGAGAAACCCAGCAAACCCGATCTGATCAAATTTGAACATCTTTTGGTTGCACAGTTTAATCTTCAGGAAAAATTTATAAATTTAATAGATAGAGAAATTGATCATGCCCAAGCCGGAAGGCCTGCCGCAATTACGATCAAAATGAATAACCTCGAAGAGAAGGTATTGATTAATAAACTCTATGAAGCATCATCTGCCGGTGTAAAAGTAAATATGATTGTGCGCAGTATCTGCAGGTTAATTCCTGGAGTGCCGGGTATGAGTGAAAATATTACAGTTACCCGAATTATTGATCGTTATTTAGAACATGGCCGCATATTTATATTTCACCATAACGGTCAAAACGAGGTTTATTTAGGCTCTGCGGATTGGATGAACCGCAACATTTACCGAAGAATAGAAGTGTGTTTTCCTATTTATGACCAGCAGATAAAGCATGAGCTGATCCGCCTGGTTCATATTCAGCAGGAAGACAATACACAGGCTGTAATCATTAATGCGCAAATGGATAATGTTCCAGTTGCCCGTACCAATAAACCTGTTGAGTCTCAGCAGGAAATTTACCAGTTTTTAAAAAATAAATCATAAAACCATACCTATGAAACATTACAAAAAAGGCATTTTATTTGCAATATCAACCGTATTAATCGCTTTTGTTGGCGTTTCTTGTGTAAATGGCAAGCATGAGGAGAACACTACAACTGAAACAGCAGAAGTAAACCCATCAAAACTTCCTTATGATTTAGAAAACCCTGTAGAGTACAATATGCCACAAAGCCTGTTTGAAATTTCGGGTATTGTTTTTAACCAGGGAAAAGCAGATCAGGTTTACGCAATACAAGATGAAGACGGAGATATTTTTCATCTGGGTTTAGCAGATAAGGAAGCAAAGTATTCCAAATTTGGTGGTAAGGGCGATTATGAAGACTTAACCATCATTAAAAACCAGGTTGCTGTGCTCAAAAGCAATGGTGAGTTGCATATTTTTCCATTATCAGAAGTGGGCAAGCCAGAAATTACTAATGTAATTAAAACGAAGGATCTTGTGCCAAAAGCTGAATATGAAGGTTTGGCAGCAGATGATAAAAACGGTAAGATTTATATCCTCACTAAAGAGAGCAAGGCTGATGCGAAGGCTAAGCACACCAGTATTTATGCCTTTCAGTTTGCAGAAGATGGCAGCTTAAAAGCAGATGGTGAATTTGCCTTGGCTTACCAGGAAATAGCAGATTTATCGGGTGATAAAAAACTGAAATTCCGTCCTTCTGCCTTAGCTAAAAATCCGGCAACACAAGAATGGTATGTTTTATCTTCTATCAATAAACTTTTGGTGGTAACTGATGCTGATTTTAAAATTAAGGCTACTTATCCACTCAAAGGGAGTCATTTCAACCAGCCCGAGGGCATAGCTTTCGATAAAGACAATAACCTTTATATTTCTAATGAAGGCGGAACACTTTCAGCTGGCAATATTCTATTGTTTAAACACAAGCCCTAGTTCACTCATTCCATCATTCTATCATTCAATAATTCTATCATTCAATAATTCACTCATTCAATAATCACATCATCCATCCCATCATACATGATAAAAAGATTTACCCTAATTGGAATTTTATTACTACTTAACCTGATTGCTTTTGCCCAAGACGATATTAAATACCGGGTAATCTTATTTGGTGATGCAGGAGAAATGAATGCGGGTCAGATGCAGGATTTAAAGAATGCGGCCAAACAGATTTTGCCCAGGAAAACAACTGTACTTTACCTGGGCGATAACATTTATCCTACAGGAATGGGGCTTCCCGGGAGTGCAAATGAAGAAGACACACAGAAAATACTGCGGTCGCAGTTTGAACCTATGCGTAAAATGGGTGCTGCGGTTTACTTCATTCCCGGAAACCACGATTGGGATAAATCCGGGCCTGATGGCTTAGCTAAGATCAAAGCTCAAGGCAATTTCCTTGCGACTCAAAATGATCCGCTTTTAAAATTAATCCCAGCCAATGGTTGTCCTGATCCTGTTGCCATTAAGCTAGGTGATAAACTCACCATTATTGCTTATGATAGCGAATGGTGGCTTTTTCCTTATGATAAACAAAATCCAGATGGGGATTGTGATTGCAGAACGAAAGATGACATTTTAGTGCGTATGGAACAATTACTCGAAGAAAATAAGGATCGGGTAATTCTCTTGGCTTCACACCACCCTTTCCAGAGCTATGGCCCACATGGTGGCTATTTTAACCTGCGCAATCATTTATTTCCATTAACAGCGCTTAATCATAATTTATATATTCCGCTTCCGGTAGTAGGTTCGTTATATCCATTCTTACGTTCAACATTACTTAGTCCCGAAGATTTAAATCATCCCGCTTATAAGGATATGATTAAATCGGTAACCGATGTTTTTGGGGATTACCCGAATGTAACCTATGTTGCCGGGCACGAGCATGGTTTACAATTAATAAAGGGCAAACAATTGCAGGTAATTAGTGGCTCTGGATCAAAAATTTCGCCTAACCGTGGAGGTAAGAGTTCGCTGTTTAACGAAATGCAACAGGGGTATGTGGTTGCAGATCAGCTCAATAATAACGATATGCGTTACACTTATTACGTTTACGCAGACACCGGCGTAAAAAGTGTATATACCTATGTTAAAAAATATGAAAAGCCCACTTACAAAGATCGTATAAAAGATAAGCCCATTACTGTAGATAGCATGATTGTCCAGATAAAACCTGAATATGATAGTGTTGGGCGTTTTCACCGGTATCTTTTTGGCGATAATTACCGTAAAGATTATGCCGCAAAAACCAAAGTGCCTGTACTGCGGATTTCGAAAATTGCGGGTGGTTTAAAGGCAACTAAAAGGGGCGGGGGAAATCAGTCCAGATCGCTTAGGCTGGAAGATAAAAATGGTAAGGAGTGGGTGTTAAGAAGTGTAGAGAAATATCCTGAAGTCTTGTTGCCGGCACAGCTTAGAGAAACCTTTGCCAAAGATGTAATCAAGGATAATATGTCTGCACAAAATCCCTTTACAGCACTCGTTGTTCCGGTATTGGCTAAGGCAGGAGGAATTCCACACAGTACGCCTGTAATTGGATGGGTTTCTCCAGATGATAATTTAGGTGAATTTGAGGCTGCTTTTGCCAATACGCTTTGTTTGCTGGAAGAACGGGAACCACTTGGTGAGTCGGATAACTCTCCAAAAATGGATAAGAAACTAACTGATGATAATGATAACACTTTAGATGGTCCGGCCTGGCTTAGGGCCAGGGCATTTGATGTTTTATTGGGCGATTGGGATAGACATGAAGACCAGTGGCGCTGGAAAGAAACCAAAAAGAAAGATGGTGGATCGCACTATATCCCGGTGCCACGTGATCGCGACCAGGTATTTTATAAATCGGATGGCCTGATTCAACGTCTCGCACAAAGTTCTTCATTGTTGCCAATGATGCAGGGGTATGAACGCCCATTAAAAAATGTAAACTGGTTTTTATGGGAGGGAAGAGAATTAAGTAGCCGTTGGACAGCTAATATAGACAAGAAGGAGTGGGATCAGGTGGTGAAGGATTTTTGCGCTAAATTTAATGACGAAGTTTTTGAAGCTGCTTTGAAAAAATTGCCAGAGCCGGGTTATTCTATGCACCACGATGAGTTGATGAAGCTGATGAAAGCCAGACTGAAAGAATTGCCAGGGTATATGGATGAATATTATTACTTTTTTAACCGGATAGTGGATATAGAAGTAAGCAATAAGAATGAATTGATTCAGATTACCGACGCCCCCAACAAAGCTTTGTCAGTAAAAATTAATAAAATTTCCAAAGAAGGCAATATCAAGGAGGAATTATTCAACCGTACCTTCGATCCGAAAGTTACGCAGGAGTTAAGGGTGTATATGCACAGCGGAAATGATAGTTTGATATTGGATAACAAAACTTCGAACATAAAAATCAGGATTATTGGAGGCAAAGGAAATAAGGTTTATAATTTCGAAAACAGTCATGCCAAAGTAAGGCTTTACGGCAGAACCGATAAAGCAACCTATTTGGGTGATGATGATCATAAAATAACCAAGATACTTGCCAACGATACATCTAATTTTAGCCATGTACATAAAGATATGTACAGGAGAAGGCTGTTGCTCTTAAATGCCGGTTATAATAATGATGATGGATTATTGTTGGGATTAATGTACAACCAAACCAATCCTGGCTTTAGAAAGAAACCTTATGGAAACTCTCAAACCATATCATTCCTGCATTCTTTCTCTACACGTGCGTTTAGGTTTAATTATAAGGGAGAATGGTTAAAGGCATTAGGCAAGGCCGATTTTATTTTAAAAGCCGATGCTTATGCGCCAAACAATACCCAGAACTTTTTCGGATTAGGCAATAATACACCTTTTGATAATGAAACACAGGAGATTTCCTATTACAGGGCTAGATTTAATCTCTATGAGGTAGATCCTTCAATCAGGTGGCGTAGACCAAAGTCTACTTTTAGCATTGGTCCGTCTTACCAGTATTATAAATATAACAAGGAAGATAACGATGGTCGTTTTATCGAAAATACCGGCCAGCTGCATTCTTACGATAGTTTAACGGTACGCAACGAAAAAATGTTTGCGGGTGCCATTATTAATTTTACCAATAATACACGGGATAATGATTTGCTCCCTACTTTGGGTAGTTACATCGATTTTAAATTGGTCGGTTATAAAGGTGTAAACAAATATTCTAATTCATACGGACAGTTTACAGCTAGTATTTCGCTTTACAAGAACTTAGATGCCAGAAAGAAATTTGTGCTTGCAGATCGTTTTGGAGGAGGTATTACGGTAGGGAAGCCTGCTTTCTACCAGGCACAATATTTAGGCGGCCAGAGTAACCTATTGGGCTACCGCCAATTTAGATTTGCCGGTGATCATGTATTTTACAATAATCTGGAGTTACGTGCAAAACTAGGCGATTTGGTGAGTTACGTATTACCTGGCCAGGTAGGATTATTGGGTTTTTATGATGTAGGTAGGGTTTGGAAGAAAAACGAAACCTCCGATATCTGGCATCATGGCGTAGGAGGAGGAGTTTATTTTGCGCCTGCATCATTAGCGGTTGTACGTTTTGTAATGGCACACTCTACAGAAGGATGGTATCCTTATGTATCTTTCAATTTTAGGTATTAAATTTGTATAACATATAATTAGGGTACATACCAAGTATTACGTTCAAAAGACGAACAATGGGATATTTGGTGTGTATCTTTGCAGTTGATTAATAGTAAGATACGATATTTTATTCTCCCGAATCCACCTCTCATTCATCATTTAATTTTAACAATTATAGAAAATTTATACCCATGAACACCAATGTAATACAGATACACAAGAATGAATGTATTCATTGCCAGGTGAAATCAAATCTGTCTTTTCGTCCCCTTGTGGAATATTTGAAAGACAGATTAAGAACAGAAAAAACCGTGAAATCAGAGTTTTACAGGTTTTTACTGGAAAAGATCGAGAAAAATGATCAATTACTGGGCAATATAAGTGCACAGGAAGTTGCAAAATATAAAGATACATTAGAATTGATTTTTACAATTCTTACGCCTTTAATGGCTAATGAAGAAGATATGTTTTGGGCTTTAAGTACGCCAATCCCCGACGAGATATTTTTTAGTACCAACGCATTCTATAAGTTCTTCAAGGATCACGATCCGAAAAATAAGGTAGATAAAACTGGCGAATCATTAGAAAAGCGCCAGTTGAGGTTTATATACAACCTGATTTTAGAACGTTTCTATAATTTTAAATACGTTTTAAAGAACGAAATTATATATGCCCATGTTAATCCTGAAACAAAGTTAACACAGTACTATAATATCCAAACAGATACTAAATTTGTAGATATTCTGCATCAGGGAGATCTGCCTGAAATTAACTTTCAAAAGCTTGGGCAGCAGTTTCATGATAACTGTGAGCTGGAATACCTTACACAGATCCTTCCGTTAACTAACTTTCACTTTGAAGGGTTTAGTGTAATTTCTATTACAGATGTAACTTTACAGCATGCTATAGATGGTATCCGTGATGCACTTGTTAATCACGACTACCAGTCTGAAGCCTATACCCATGTTATTCAGGCATTAAAAACTTTAAGTGGCAATGCAAATCTTGAATTTGGCCTGATGCCCTTTTTAACAGTTAATAATAAGCTGATATTTGATAGTAAAGAGTTTTCGCAGAGCATGCTCATCAACTCGGCAAAAGATTCTAGCCTTGAGGAAGAGGTGTTCTATTCTCTTGTAGATAAGTACAAAGAAAATCCACGCGCCATTTTTGTAAGTGCAATAAATGATGACCAGATAAAAAAAGATCCTTTCTTAAGAGTATTAAAAGAAGCAGGTGTTTGTTCTTATTCCGTGCTCCCGATTTTTTACAATACGCAGTTGGCTGGTGTTTTAGAAGTTTATTCTAACCAGGAGGTTGTAGTAGATGATCGTTTGCTTTCGCGTTTACGTCCGTCAATGCCACTCATCGGACAGCTTTTTCAATACAGTATAGAAGAGTTTGATGCCAAAATGGATGAGGTATTAATGGATAAGTTTACCGCTTTACAGCCTTCTGTGCAATGGAAATTTAATGAAGTCGTTTGGCATTTTCTTCAGGGAAATAAGAATAAGCAAAAATTGAAGGAGATAGAAACCGTTACGTTCAAACATATGTTTCCTTTGTTTGGTGCTATTGATATCAGAAATTCTACCATCGAAAGAAATAAGGCTTTAAAAGACGACATGGAAATCCAGCTGAACAGCTTGATGGATACCTTGAAGGCGCTACGTAAAAAGGTTAACCTGGAGCTTACAGATAAGTTGCTTTATAATTGCAATGAATGGGTTAAGCGGATCGAAGATTTTGCTTCTTCCAATGAGGAGAGTTTATTAAATGAGTTTTTGGAAACAGAAGTTTATCCTTTTCTCTCTATTATTAAAGCCAGCCATCCTGATACCAGAACCATCATTGATCAGTATTTTGAAGTTATCGTTCCTGAAACAGGTGCTGCTTTCTTAAACAGAAGACAGTTGGAAATATCCATGCAATTGATTAACACTGAAGTAAGTCAGTATTTGGAAAAAGCACAGCAAAACCTTCAGGCATCTTATCCTTGTTATTTTGCCAAGTTTAGAACTGATGGGGTGGAGTATGATATTTACATTGGCCAGGAGATTGCTCCTGAAAAGCCTTTTGATCTGTTATATCTTAAGAATATCCGTTTATGGCAGCTCACCTCTATGGTAGATATTGCCCGTTTATCAAAAGGGCTTATAGATGATATGCCACGCCATTTGCAAACTACTCAGCTTATTTTTGTACACTCTAACGCCATTGATATCAGTTTTAGAAATGATGAAAGGAGATTTGATGTGGAAGGTGCTTACAACATCAGGTATGAAGTGGTTAAGAAAAGAATTGATAAGGTATTGATTAAAAATACCAATGAACGCTTAACACAACCTGATAAAATTGCCATGGTATATTTTCATGCTGATGAAGCACAGGAATATATGGAGTATATTAAGTACATGCAGGTTCAAGGCCATTTAAACGACGATTTGGAGCTGTTGGAATTAGATGAACTGCAGGGAGTTTCAGGATTAAAGGCATTGAGGGTAGGCGTTAAATACCCGCTTCCTGAAAAACAAGAGGTAGCAAGCAAAGGGAACAATATCACAGAAGTTGTTTTAGAAAAACAACTCTCTTAAAAACACCTTGTTATTTGCTTGATCGTAAAAAAAAGGCTGTGTCATAAATTAAATTTCTATTCAGATCTGTCACGTTGAGCTTGTCGAAAACGCCCTGACTAGGTTTAATCAGGTGCTTCGAAAAGCTCAGGATTGACAATCGATTTTTATGAAACAGCCTTTTTTCATTTGTGTGTGCAAAATTTTATCTCACTACAGCTATTTGTTTATCAATAGCTAAAGTTTCAATGCTGCTGATTTTTGTTTTTAAAGCAGCAAATTTATCGATGGTTAATTTGGGGGTTTTGCTCATTACCAAGGTATGGTCATCTGTAGAACCGCTTAATTTTAGATCTGCATTTTCATTAATAACCGTGTATAAACCTATGGTGCTTGTGTTTAAGTCTGCATGTGCATTTCCTTTCATAAAAATCTGAAGATATTTGACCTTTAGCTTCCCCTGGGTTTTGATTACAGCATTTTCGGAAGCGTCGATTCTGTAAATATCATTAACATATACAATCAGCTTGGTAAGGTGTCTATCGGTTGAAGTAATGCGAAGAATATCTCCTTCCTGAGTAACTTTTGCTGTTCCGGTATTATCATCGGTATAAGAAACACCTTTTGCTGTGCCCTGTATTAAAAGAACTTCTACATTTCCTTTAACATAGATTCGTCTGATATTTTTGTTTTCGATCGTTTTTGATATTTTAGTTTCCATTGCGGAAACACTTGTAGCAAATAATGAAGTACTGAAAATAAGAGCGGTTAATGAAGTGGCGATTAGGGTTTTGATAGCGGTTTTCATAATATTTTGATTTAGTAAATGTTTGTCAATTGGTTTATTACGTTTTGTTAAGTTTCGTCAATATGACGCTGCTATTTCCGAAACGTTGCAAGGTAAACTGAGCTTTTATACCAGTAACATGAAGTAATCGACCAACGGGCTTTAAAAACAGACGAACAGGTGATAAAAAATGTTGCAAATCGTTGCTGAATGAAACAGCGTTTTGGTATATTTAATTGAAATTTTAATACAAAAAGGTTACATGAAGAAAAAGGTTGTTCTAGTTCAGGATAATAAAGATATTTTGAATATTATGGATCAGGTTTTAGAGGAGGAAGGATTCGAAGTCACCGCTTCATTAACTACAGAACCCATTGAGAAAATCGATGAAATAGAGCCAGATGTAGTGATTATTGATGATCACATCAAAGGAACTAAAAAAGGATCTGAAGTGATAGAAGAATTGAAATCTACACCCGAAACCGAAGACGTATCGGCTGTGCTCACCTCTACTTCTAATGATTTACCACAACAGGCTGAAGATTGTAAAGCCGATGACTACATTCAAAAGCCGTTTGATTTAGACCACATGGTGGATGTAGTGAAGCGTAATGCATAATACTCAAAAACTTAATGGCTGATAGCTAGCTTTTTGCCGGTAAGTATGCAATTTACCCTTGGTTTTTACTAAAAAAATTAGTATTTTTGTTTTAAAGTAAAACACTAAATATCTGGTTATGGTTGAGGTAAATGATTTCTTATATGGTAAAATGGAGTTGCCACAGGTATTTGCAGATCTGCTGAATACGGCAGCTTTGAAACGCTTAGCTGGCATACACCAAAGTGGTGCTATATTTTTGGTTAATCCAGATATTTGCCATTCCAGATTAGAACATGCGATAGGGGTTACCATGCTCATTAAAATGTTGGGCGGAACGGAGTTGGAGCAAATTGCTGGTTTACTCCATGATGTGTCTCACACTGCGTTTTCACACGTAGGCGATTACGTTTTTGAAAACCTGGAGGAAGATTTTCACGAGCAGGTTTTTGAGGAAGTAATTATTCAATCTGAAATTCCTAAAGTACTTCAAAATCATGGATACGACATTGAACAAATTTTTAGTGGTAAATTTGAAATCCTGGAACAACCTTTGCCCGCTCTTTGTGCCGACCGTTTAGATTATACGTTGCGGGATGCCATTCATGGAGGTGTAATTTCGAGACAAAGGGCAAGAACATTTTTAAAATCAATTGTGCTAAAGGAGGGCGTGATTGAGGTGAGTAGTGAGGAAGAGGCTATGTGGATTAACGATGTTTTTAAGCGATTAAATAATGAAGTCTTTAATCTACCCTTGCATTTGTACGCCAATGGGAAGATGGCCGAACTGATAAAAGAATTAATGGAGAAGGGTTTGTTAAATAAGTCAGATCTTTTTAAAACAGATACCCTGCTGTTGAATAAAATCAGAAGTTCTATTTCTGGTTATGAAGCCATTAAAGCCATAAAACAGCTTAAGGGATTTTCAGAATTTATCAAATTTGGCGCAGTACCAAAAGTAAAAACCAGAAAATTGAATGCAATCTATCACAATTGATTACCTTAGTAAATCTTAAACTTACTGTTTAACGTATATATTTATAAAAGAAGCTTATGTCTACTATAGAAATTGTATTGATTGTTGTTGTGGCTTTATTACTATTTGGAGGTAAAAAACTTCCAGAATTAATGAGAGGCCTAGGCCAAAGTGTTAAAGAATTTAAAAAGGCTAAAGATGAGCCTGCGAAGTAAGTTTTATTACGACTTGCTTTTAATCGGATGCTATTATTGCTTTGTTAATATTTTCTTCACATTAAATTTTTCACGAAGATTAAATGGAGTGAATGAAAGGCCATCAGTTGGACTTTAGGAGGATAGCTATTTCCTATGTTGTTAATCCATTAGGCTCATTTAGTAATCATGCAGGCTTTACGCTTTGTACTCCCAGCTCACAACTCCAAACCCCCAACTATCTACTTACATTTCCACTATTGATAGGGCCTCATTCAGGTTGAAGGCTTTGTACTCCCAACTCCAAACCCCCAACTATCTGTATTGCATTTCCACTATTGATAGGCCTCATTCAGGTTGAAAGCTTTGTACTCCCAACTCCAATCCCACAACTCCCAACTATTTGAATTTATATTGCCACTAATTGATAGAGCTCTTGCAGGTTATATGCTTTGTACTCCCAACTCCAAGCCCACAACTCCCAACTAACCCCAATTCAAAACTCCAAACTTAATCCCCTTTCACTTGTTTAATTATTAAACACAAAACAATGGAAAATACCCCAAAAGGCCCGGCAGGAAAAAAGACTTTCAGTCCGGAAGGTAATGACGAACAATCGGTTAAAAAGGGATTGGATAACTGGAATGATCGGTTAGATAACAATCTTGAGCCAGAAGATCATAACGATGTTTCTGCCGACGAAAGGGCAAAAGAGTATACTGATAAGTTTCGTGATCAAAAGAAATCAGATCCGCTTGACTAGGAAAAAAAAATGATGTGCAGAAAAACTTTACACAAACCCTCTACTTATTTACACAAACCTCCATTTTAGGCGACAAAAAAGTATCAATTTTTAAGTAGGATATTTTTCTTGTGTTGGAGAAGTAGTATATTGCATTTACTTATATTATGTGTAATGTACCATTCCCGCTCAATTAAACTAATCAAGTGATGAATAAGATTTGCTTATTAGTTTTATTCCTTGCTGTGCTTTTTTCAGCTTCTGTTTTTGGGCAGAACATTTCAAATGAAGGCTATGATTTTTGGGCGGTATTTCCTACGCATGTTGCCAGTGGGAATGGAGGTACTACCACAACCAATCACGCCAATATTGCGGTATTCGTTACCTCTAAATCTCAGTCAAGGGTAACGGTTAGTTGCGGAAGTTACACTGAAACTAAAGATATTCCTGCCAATACCGCCATTCAATTTGATGTAACCTGGGCGCAGGCATATGTGAATTTTGTGGAGGCCAATACCAACCTCATAAACAGGGGTATCCATATTAAAGTTGCCGATGGCAAACCGAAGGTTTCCGCTTACGCACACATGTACGGCGCAGCCAGGTCGGCAGCTTCTCTAATATTGCCTTATGAAACTTTGGGGCAAACCTATTATTCCATGAATTACACTCAGTTAAGTGGAGCACCTCAGGGAAATAATTATCTTACACTGGTAGCTGCAGAGGCCAATACCACTATTTTATTACATGAAAAGAATGGGAATGTATTAAAGATTACGCTGGATAACCCCGGTGATGTATACGAATACATGCCCAATAATTTTGGCGATTTAACCGGAGTATATGTAGAAGTAGATAAGGAAACATCGTCTTGCAAGAGATTTGCTGCATTTTCGGGCAGTTCTGTGCTTTACATTGCTTGTTCGGGCTCTCAGGATCCACTGTATCAGCAATTATATCCTACTACAAGCTGGGGCAAAAATTATGGGGTTGTTCCTTTTATAGGCCGGCGTTATATTCTTAGAATACTTGCGCAGGAAGATAACACAACGGTTACTTATAACGGTCAAACCTATACCTTAAATAAAGGCTCCTTTCATGAGAGTGCCATACTTAATGAATCAACTTATGTTTCGGCCGATAAGTTAATTAGTGTAGCACAGTATTCCCTTACCCAGGCATGTTCCAGTGCTACTGGAGGGAATATAATTGGAGATCCGGAAATGGTTATGCTCAACCCGGTAGAGTTTAATATTAAAGGGATTACTGTGTTTTCTTCCATTTTGCAGGCCATTTCCAGCAGGTACATCAATGTATTGATGCGCAGTAGCAAAACCAGTACCTTTAAGATGAATAACGTGCCTGTTGCTGCAAACTGGATTCCGCTCGCTGGTAATTCTTTTTATTCTTATGCACAAATTCCAGTTTCGCAAAGTAGTATTACTTTAGAAGCGGATGATGGATTTAATGCAATTGCTTATGGTTTCGGGCAAGCTGAATCATATTCCTATTCTGCAGGAACTAATCTATCTTCGAATAATTACCTCACGGTAGTTAATGATGCCCGGATGGTGGAGGGACCAAACGGATGCGTGGGGCAAGAGGTTGATTTTAAGGTAAATCTTCCTTATGTGGCCGATAGAATAACCTGGACTTTAGAAAATGGTACTCCAGATGTTATTTCCAACCCTACGCCAGAAATCAAGAACATCAATGGGCAAACCATATATGTTTACCGTTATCCGGTGAGCAAAACTTATACCGTTGCGGGAGAATATAAGTTAGAGGTAATTGCGCATGTGCCCAATAATGCCTCAAATTGTAATAGTGGCGATTTGACTACCAATTACATCTTTACTATTTATGATCTGCCAACAGCTAAATTTAAGGCAGAAGAATCAGGTTGTGCCAAAAATGATATCAGCTTCACAGATCAAAGTGTGCCTAATGCACAAAACTTTGCCGTAACAGATTGGTTCTGGGATTTTGGAGATGGAAAGACATCTACAGAGCAAAATCCCAAACATCAATATGCTGCGGAGGGTACTTATAATGTAACCTTATCAGTTAGGGCTGGAACCGGTTGTTTTTCTGATCCGGCACCTCCACAAACTGTTTTAATTTATCCTAAACCTGTTTCCAGGTTCAGTGCTCTGGCAACTGCCTGTATCAATAAGAGTTTTGAAATTGTAGATGCATCAACCATTAGCAGTAGTTTAACGCCTAATACAATTGTTAATTGGAACTGGGATTTTGGTGATGGAAGTACGCCTGTAGATAAAAACACTGCGGCTCCTTTTTCTTATCAGTACAATAAATTAGGTAAGTATACCATCAAGCTTGTTACTACTTCTGCTTTAGGCTGCAAAAGTGATGTATTTTCATTTGATGTAACGGTAGCTGATTTGCCTGTGGCTAAGTTTACCATGCCCAATATCTGTTTGGAAGATCCATTTGCATTATTTGTTAATCAATCTACTGATGCATCTGATGGCAACGGCTCTTTAAACTATGAGTGGACTTTTGGAGATTTAGCAAACTCAACAGCCCTTAATCCGAACACCTCTAACCTCAAAGACGGAAAGCATATTTATAAAGTAGCAGGGACTTACAGGGTTTCGCTTAAAATTACCAATGTTAACGGATGTGAATCAACAATAAGTCAGGATTTTGTAGTTAACGGGGCGGTAGAAAAGGCAGATTTTATCGTGCAAAATGAGGCAAATCTTTGCAGTAATCAAAAGGTGATTATCAACAATACCTCAACGGTGTTTTTTGGAAAAATAACCCGGATTTTAATCTATAAAGATTTTGTTAATGCTCCTGAAGATTTTCAAACCATTGTTGATCCCACAGCAGAGGATATAGCTTTAACTTATCCAGCTTTTGGTGGTAATGTAGAAAAGAAATTTACAATAAGATTGATCGCATATTCAGGTGAAAATTGTTTTCAACTCAAAGACAAAGAAATTACCTTAAAGCCAATACCTCAATTATTATTTGCAGCGATTCCCGAAATTTGCCAAAACGATGGAAATGTAATGATCAATCAGGCGCGGGAAACTTCAGGTATTCTAGGCACCGGTAAGTATACTGGAGAGGGGATAGATGAGCTAGGAAATTTCAATCCGAAGTTGGTTGATGTTGGATCGCACATTATTACCTATACCTTTACTGCAGCAAATGGTTGTCCGGCATTCATTACGCAAAATGTTGTGGTAAATAAATCCCCAATAGTTGATGCCGGGCCAGTAATTTACATTTTAGCCGGGGGTGAAATCGCTATGCCAGCAAGAGCTGAGGGAGTTAATTTAACTTATAAATGGCTGCCATCAACAGGATTAAAACAAGATAATATACTCAATCCAGTTGCTTCTCCGGAACAGGATACGGAGTATACTCTCACAGCAACCAGCTATAAGAATTGTAGTGCCTCATCATCAGTAATGGTTAAGGTTTTACAAGTTTTAACACCTCCAAATGCCTTCAGCCCAAATGGGGATAATGTAAATGATGTGTGGAATATTAAATATTTAGATACCTATCCAAATGCAACGGTGGAAGTTTTTAACAGAAGCGGGGCCAGGGTGTTTTTTAGTAGTGGATATAAAATACCATTTGATGGAACCTATCAAAATGAAGCGCTTCCGGTAGGTGTTTATTATTATATTATCAATCCTAGAAACGGTAGGAAAACAGTAACAGGATCATTAACGCTAATCAGATAAATTGAAAAGAATCTTTCTCATACTAACCACATTTTTATGTGTTGAAGCATTTGCTCAGCAGAAGCCTCAGTATACACAGTATATTTTTAATCAGTACTTGTTAAATCCTGCTTTATCTGGAATAGAAAATTATATAGATTTTAAGGGAGGATACCGCAAACAGTGGAGTGGAATTACAGATGCTCCTCAAACTTCTTTTGTTTCTGCGCATTGGGCTTTGGGAGATAATCAGCTCTGGAGTAATGCACTAACCTCTTTTCCCGAACAATCGGGGGATCCAATGGATAGAAGCTATACCCAGAATTATATGTCTTCACCATCACATCATGGAATGGGAGTGACGGCAGTTTTGGACAAAACAGGCCCGATAAAAAGACTGGATGCCAACGTTACTTATGCTTATCACCTACAATTGAGTAATAATTTCAATTTATCTGCAGGTATTGCAGCAGGTATTTCAAGTATTTCACTTGATGTGAATGAACTGACTTTTGATACGCCTTATGATCCTGCGCTTAACAGGGCACTGGTTAACCAGGTTAAGCCCGACTTAAGTGTAGGTTTATGGCTTTACGGTGCCCGAATGTTTGCAGGGCTTTCTGTACAGCAGATTCTTCCCCAAAAACTTAGCTTTACAGGAGATAACACCTTTAATCAAGGGAAGGAAGTGCCACACTTTTTTGCAACAACAGGCTATAAATTCTTTGTTGATGAAGAAATTGCCATCATTCCATCAGTTATGGTTAAGTACGTTCAACCTAGCCCGGTTTCTGTAGATTTAAATGCTAAACTGGCATTTAAGGATAAGGTTTGGCTGGGGGGCAGCTACAGGAAAAATGATTCGTTCTCTGCAATGGCTGGATTCAATATTGGGAAAATGGTAAACCTCACCTATTCTTATGATTTTACAACTTCAGATTTGAATCAGGTGAGTAACGGTAGTCATGAGATCGTTTTAGGCTTATTGCTGAACAATATTTATAAGGTTCCTTCCTATATCAAAATATGGTAGTTTTCCTGCTTCAATGCTGTGCCAATTGCCAATCCTAAGCTTGAATTAGGATGGGGGCGTACTGTTCCCTATCGAGAATCACATCCATGGAAACTGCATGCCTCAAACTGCAAACTGTGAACTGCAAACTGAAAACTGTGAACTGAAACCCGCCTAAAGCTCTTTCCTCAATCTGGCAACAGGGATATTCATTTGCTCCCGATATTTGGCAACCGTTCTTCTGGCAATATTATAACCTCGTTCCTTAAGGATTTCCGTTAATTTTTCATCTGCCAAAGGCTTGCGTTTATCTTCGTTTCCGATACAGTCTTCCAGGATTTTCTTAACCTCTTTGTTCGAAACTTCTTCACCATTTTCGGTTTGTATGGCCTCAGAGAAGAACGATTTCAATAAGAAAGTTCCAAACTCTGTTTGTACGTATTTGGAGTTTGCAACCCTGGAAACAGTAGAAATATCCATGTCAATCTTATCTGCAATGTCCTTTAAGATCATCGGGCGAAGCTTGCGTTCATCGGCAGTTAAGAAATACTCGTATTGATAATGCATAATCGCATTCATCGTTTTAAGTAAGGTTTGTTGTCTTTGCTTAATGGCATCAATAAACCACTTCGCCGAATCCAGCTTCTGTTTTACAAACTGTACGGCTTCTTTAAGCTTTTTATCTTTTGAGGAAGCTTTGTCGTAATGCTCAAACATTTCCTGATAAGATCTGCTTACTTTTAGCTCCGGTGCATTTTTAGAGTTTAGTGTAAGTACAAGTATGCCATCGTTGTTACTGATGTGAAAATCAGGAATAATTTGCATTTGCTTAGTAGTAACCTGATTAGCATCTCCCGGTTTTGGGTTTAGGCGCAGGATTTCATTCACGATTTCCTTTAACTCCTCACTATCCAAGCCTAAGCTTCTTTCTAGCTTATCATAATGTTTACGCGTAAATTCATCAAGGTAGTTTTCTACAATATTGATGGCCTTAATGATAATGGGATTGTTAACGTCTTTTCTTTTTAATTGAATGAGTAAACATTCTTTTAAATCGCGGGCACCAATACCTGGAGGGTCAAAACTTTGGATTAGCTTCAACATTTCCAGTACATCTTCTTCCTCAACCATCACATTTTGAGAGAAAGCGAGGTCATCAATCATTGAGCTTAACGGGCGACGCAAATAACCATCATCGTCTAAACTACCAATAATCTGTTTTCCAATTACAAAATCCTGATCAGAAAGGGGGATAAGGTCAAGTTGTTCTTGCAGACTTTCAAAAAAAGTACTTTCTATGGCAATAGGTGTTTCTTTTTTCTCCTCATCGTCGTCTCCATTATTATAGTTGGTGCTATAATCGTTGGTACTGTCATCCTGTAAATAATCATCTACATTAAACTCATCTGTTCCTTCATCTGAAGATTTTTCGTAGTCGTCTGGAGAGTCATTTAAGTCATCATATTCACTTCTAGGTTCATCCTGAGTCATTAAACTAGGATCCTCTAAAGCAGGATTTTCTTCAAGTTCTTCTTTTACTCTCGTATCTAAGGCAACAGTAGGTACCTGCAACAGCTTGATAAACTGTATCTGTTGTGGTGATAACTTCTGTAATAGTTTTTGTTGTAGATGTTGCTTTAGCATAGTATATATAAAAGAATGGGGCAAAAATAAACAAATGATTTCAGATATTCCTTGGAATTAATCCAAATGCAATTGATATGTTCGGTTTTTAAATTATTTGCTAAACATTTGTATTGAATTTAATGTTTGCTACATTAGCAAATAAATCATTAAAAACTTAATTATTATGGGATTTGTAAAAGAATTTAAAGAATTTGCCATAAAGGGCAACGTGATGGATCTTGCGGTCGGTGTGATCATTGGTGGAGCTTTTGGGAAAATTATTGATAGTGTGGTGAATGATTTAGTTATGCCTGTTGTTGCTGCTATTATTGGTAAACCTGATTTTAGCAATTTATATGTAGTTTTACGTGGAGCAGTACCTGAAGGCACCGCATTGGCTGATGCCAAGAAAATAGAGGGTGCCGCGATATTTGCTTATGGTAACTTTATCACTGTTGCCATTAACTTCTTATTACTCGCACTCGTAATCTTTATGATGGTAAAAGCCATTAACGCAATGAAGCGTAAAGAAGAAGCCGTAGCTGCTGCTGCACCTCCGGTTCCAACCAAAGAGGAAGTTTTATTGACCGAAATCCGTGACGCAATTAAAGCAAAAGCGTAACGATAAATATAATAAGGCCGCAGTTATTAAATCTGCGGCCTTTCTTTTAGTAACTCCGCTTAATTTGCGGGTTAGTAATAATAATATAATCGCCCAGCAATTCGAACTTCTGCCAGTTAGGATTGTCGAAGCTTTCATCAGAAAAAGATGAAATGTTTTGAATACGCAGTTTAGGAGCATACCCTTGTAGCTTTGCTAAAGTTCCAAGCCTTTCATCGCTGTGAAAGCGCCCATTTACCTGTAAAATCTTTATCCCTTTATTTTCCTTGGCAAATTTGGCTATAGACCAGGCCATGGTGGCATCCCAAAAGTTTTGGGTTTGGTAAACTTTCATATTTCCCATGCTGTGGCCACCTAATATTTCACTGAATTTTTCCTGGTAACGACCGGTTGCCGTATCAATGGGTAGTGGAGGTAAAAAAGGGGCTGATGTTTGGGGAAATTTATACAATACCCCCAATCCTTCCGTAGTAACTGCATTGCTGTATCTTGCCGCTGCATTCGCTGCAATAACCTTTAACTTATTGTTTTTAGCATATTCTATCAAAGGCTTATAATCTTTATAATTACTCCAGGCTCTTGCTTCTTTGATAAAGTTTTTTTCTGAAATAGCTCCGGCAAGGTATTCATTAACAATGGGCTGTGTATCTGTATGGAACATTTCAAGACTCACCGTTGTACGTCCGGAAAATCTTTGGTCCATCTTTTCAAGCAGGGTAAGCTCCAATAAATGACCGATAGAATCATTGTGTTCTTCTCCAAAGAATAAAACATCACAATTATCCAGCTCCTGAACCAGCTTATCTAAGCTGATTACTTGATGATTTTTGGTGTTGTAAACTTTATAGTTGCTTGCTGTGTTTTGGGCGAAGGCACTGAAGCAGGTTGTCGAAAGGGCAAATAGATACAAGATTTTCATAGTTCAAAGTAATAAAAATATTTTCACCGATAAAATTAGGCCACTTACCGTCTTTTTACCAAATGTTATGGGTGTTGTGTTTCGGGATAATGTTTTTATGAATAGGTTTGAAGTATTATAAAGAAAACACACATGGAAACTCAACATAACAATATCAAAAACTCCGGACGTATTTGGGGTGGTGCAATTATCGTGATCATTGGCTTTGTATTTTTGCTTAACAATATAGGCCTTGATATTCCTGACTGGATCTTTAGCTGGTCTACCTTATTAATGGCTTTGGGAATTTTTATTGGCCTGCGCCGAAATTTTAGAGGTGTTGGATGGTTGATATTATTATTGATCGGAACCTATCACACCTTAGATAATATTGCAGGTCCGGATTTTGATATATCTAAGTATGCTTTAGGTATTGGTTTGGTAATTGTTGGCGGCTTTTTGATTTTTCGTCCAAAATTTCCCAATCAGGGTAAGGCCAAGTTTAAAGACCGTTTTACCGATCAGTTTAATACAGACGATGCAGAGAAATCTACTAAGGTATTAGATAATGATATCATTGATACCTCTGCATTTTTTGGGGGTAGCCACCAGACCGTTTACTCTAAAAATTTTAAAGGTGGAGATATTACCGCTGTTTTTGGAGGCGCGGATATCAATATGACCCAGGCAGATTTTAGCGAGGTAGCATCGTTGGATGTAACTGCAGTTTTTGGAGGTATCAAATTAATCGTTCCTCAGAATTGGGCCATAAAATCTAATGTAACAGCACTTTTTGGAAGTGTAGAAGACAAGAGGGCACACCTGTTGCCTACAGGAGAAATTCAAAAAACCCTTGTGTTAGATGGAACAGCAATGTTTGGAGGGATAGAAATCAAAAGTTTTTAAATTCTTGAACAATGAAATGGTTTGCCGTAAATTGTATTTTTCAGATTATTAGTGGCGATGGAGCTCATTCCCCACAGTTTAACGAACAAACACGACTGGTGCTGGCCAGCGATTTCTCAAAAGCTTTAGAAAAGGCTAAAAACCGATCTAAAGATTACAACAGCACCTTTAATAATTTTGATGGCCAACAGGTGCGATGGGAGTTTGTCGGTTTTGGAAGTATCATTGAAATAGAGGAACCCGCTGATGGTGTAGAAGTCAGTTCGCTGATTTTAGAACCTCATTCGGTTGCATTTTATCTAGAGAAAATTGCACACAGAAATAAAATGTTAACACAACATAACTAGAAGATTTTGACAATAAGACCTTTATCAGTTCCACAGATACAGAAAACTGCCCTGGCATTTGCATTGGCCTGGATAATACTTTGCGCAGTAGGATTGCATTATATTGTTAAGTTTTCTTGGGCGGTATCTGCAGCAGATAGCATAATCAATAACTTCTTTTTAGCAGCAGCCTGCGTGAGCGTGAGTAATATGTTAGGTTATTACCAGCCAAAAAATGAACGGATTTTTTATGTGCTTATCGTAACGCTGGCGCTCACGGCTGTGGTACTTTTTGCATCCAAATATGCTTTATTGTATATCTTTTCAGATTTTAAAGAATACAAGGAGTTTTATAGTTTTTCTTTTGCTTTTAGAGCCTTAATCTCTTTTATGTGCCTCGCCTGGTGTGCCCTGGCTAATATCCTTTGGTATCGACTGGAGGAACAATCTGAAACGCAAACACGATTGCTTGCTGCACAAAATCTAGCTAAAGAAGCAGAACTCAATAAATTAAGACATCAATTACAACCCCATTTTTTGTTCAATAGCTTAAATTCCGTGTTTGCACTTACCATGATTAACCCGAAGGAAGCAGGAGTAATGATTACCAAACTCGCGTCTTTTTTACGGGGTACCCTAAAAAGAGATGATGAACTTTGGGTTTCTGTAGAGGAAGAAATGGAATACATTCAATTGTACCTGGATATTGAAAAAGTAAGGTTTAGTCATCGCTTAAATATAGAGGTTAACGTAGCTGAAGAAACTCTTGGTTTGTGTTTGCCAGGTACTTTGTTGCAGCCAATTGTAGAGAATGCAATAAAATTTGGATTGTATAATACTTCATCTGCGATCACCATAAAGATTGATGTAAGTGTAAACGAAAAACTTTTAGCCCTCAGGGTTGAAAACCCTTTCGATCCAGAAATGAAAGCCGCAGGTGGTACAGGCTTTGGTTTAGGTGCTATTAAACGCAGATTATATTTGTTATTTGCAAATCCGCACCTGTTGCAAACAGAAATTGAGGCAAATAATTTATATATTACCACCCTTAAAATCCCGCAGAAAAATGATCCGAGCGATACTAATTGATGATGAATCCTTAGCTAGAGATATTGTAAAGTATTACCTGTCAGATCATCCTGAAATAGAAGTTGTTGCAGAATGCGTTGATGGATTTGAAGGCTTGAAAGCAATCAATCAGCATAAACCAGACCTTATTTTTTTAGATATTCAAATGCCTAAAATAAGCGGCTTTGAAATGTTAGAATTGGTGGAAGATAAGC
This sequence comes from Pedobacter rhizosphaerae, assembly GCF_900111155.1. Classification (GTDB taxonomy): domain Bacteria; phylum Bacteroidota; class Bacteroidia; order Sphingobacteriales; family Sphingobacteriaceae; genus Pedobacter; species Pedobacter rhizosphaerae. Next base: position 102,722 of record NZ_FOGG01000009.1, read on the forward strand.
CTGCAGTAATTTTTACCACCGCTTTTGATGAATATGCCATTAAAGCCTTTGAGGTAAACGCTGTAGATTATCTCTTAAAGCCCATAGATAAAGGGAGGTTTGATTCAGCCATCAAGAAATTACCAGGTAAATTAAATCAGAAAGACAATACAGAAGCAGTTCTAGATGCTGCAGCCTTAAGTCCGGCGCAGAACAATAGGGTAGTGGTTAAAAAGGATGGCGTAATTAAAATTATTCCAACATCGGATATTAATTACCTGGAAGCAGACGATGATTACGTGAAATTAAATACCGTTGATGGCGCATTTTATAAAAATAAAACCATGACGTATTTCGAACAGACCTTGGATCATACCCAGTTTATCAGGATTCACCGTTCATACATTATCAACCTGGCTCAGGTAACAAAAATCGAACTAAAGGAAAAAGATAGCTACATTGTGCTGTTAAAATCCGATATTTGGCTACCAGTAAGCAAAACCGGGTATACTAAATTGAAAGCAGCTTTAGGGATGTAAAACACTCACTAAGAGTATATTTGTTTAAGGTAGGTACAGATATATTTGTTTTCTTTGAAAAATAAAATTCATCTGACTTGCAATTTTAGAGAAATCGCTTTATATTTGCACCTCTTAATTTTAAAAATTACAATAGATAATATACAGTCATGAAAAGAACATTCCAACCTTCGCAAAGAAAGAGAAGAAACAAACACGGCTTCCGCGAAAGAATGGCAACAGCTAACGGCAGACGAGTATTAGCATCACGTCGTGCTAAAGGAAGAAAAAGATTAACAGTATCTGACGAGCGTAAGCACAAAGCATAATTTTTGATTGCTCCTGCTTTAAGGAGTAAGCAGATCAAATCTGCAATCATCAATCAAAAAAGATGTATACATTTCGAAAAGAAGAACGGTTGTGCAGTAGAAAACATTTAGATCTACTGTTTAAAAACGGTTCTTCTTTTTTATTATATCCTCTTCGCATCTCTTATCTTTTTATTGATCAACCAGCTGAGGTTAAAGCCCAGGTCGTAATCAATGTTCCTAAAAAAAGATATAAAAGAGCTGTTGATCGAAACCTGCTTAAGCGTCGAATCAGAGAGGCTTACCGGCTTCATAAACAGGAGAATTTATACCTTCAATTACCAGAAAGAGATGGACTACTCTTGTTCTCTATCCAATTTGTAGGTAAAGATAAATATGAGTTCGCTTTTATAGAGAAAAAGCTGCTGGCAGCCTTTAAACGTTTTTTAAGCTTAGTCAAACCCAATGAAAGTCATTCGTAGGCTATTCAGCTGGTTATTTTTGGCATTGATTAAGGTTTACCAATATGCCATTTCTCCAATGCTTGGAGCCAATTGCAGATTTACGCCCACCTGCTCTCAATATGGGGTAGAGGCTATCAGAAAATATGGGCCATTTAAAGGTGGTTGGATGACTTTGAAGCGTATTGGTCGCTGCCATCCCTGGGGGGCACACGGACACGATCCTGTTCCTTAGCTAAACCCGTTCAATGGTTCATTAGTTTCATTAGTTCATTAGGCATTGGTTCATTGGCTCATTTGTTGAAGGATCTAAGCGCCAAATCCGCATTCTGGCATCTCATATCTCACATCATGTGTATCATATCTAGTATCTAATTAATATCTTTGCGCTATGGCAAAAATACTTCAGATAGAAACAGCTACAGCAGTTTGCGCTGTGGCATTATCAATAGACGGCCAAACCGTTGCAATTAAAGAGGAAAGCGGACAAAACCTGCACGCCAGTAATCTTACGCTATTTATTGAAGAAGTTGTTTCTGCTGCCGGTTTAACTTTTAAAGATCTTGATGCCGTAGCGGTTAGTAAAGGCCCTGGATCCTATACAGGCCTGCGTATTGGTGTTTCTACTGCTAAGGGACTTTGCTGTGCATTGGAGATACCTTTAATCGCCATAAGTACCTTAGAAATGATGGCAAAGGGGTTCTTGACGGCTAATAAAGATTACAAGGGATTAGTTTGCCCTATGATTGATGCCCGAAGAATGGAGGTTTACACTTCCATTTTTGATGAACAACTGAATGTTATCGAACCTATATCTGCTAAAATCATTGATGAGCTTAGTTTTGCCGAATTGCTGAAAGGCAATCAGATTACTTTTTTAGGCGACGGTGCGGCGAAATGTAAATCCACACTGAGTTCAGGTAATGCGCTCTTTAGCGAAGTTAATTTCAACTCCGCCCAATATCTATCAACTCTTGCATACGAGGCATTTAAACGAGGTGATTTTGAAGATGTAGCTTATTTTGAGCCTTATTACCTTAAAGACTTTGTGGTTACGCAGTCTAAAAAACAAAAGGCTCAGCAATCATAAGATTACTTCCGCTTAAATATTGAGAATAAGTTCTTAAAGAAGCTTCCACCCTCATTATCATTTATACCCGGCATCACATCGCTAAATTGAGGGTGATTAATTGTGTTTCCGAATTTTATTCCAATTCCCATATAAAATGAAGCTCCATTAGGGCCCCTTCCTATTGTTGCATCTTCTTTTAAAATTCCTTTCACCTGACTAGCGGTAGAAAAAAGATTATCGGTCCCTAAAAACAATTCAAAATTTGGTGTTTGGTATTTCCCTTGAAGTCCTACCATGAAAATATTATTTAAATTGTACAGGGGGGTAACGCTTCCAGAAAAGTCGTTGTAATTAAACGTATTAATGAATGCGATATCTCCTCCTTTGTAGAATAAATTTTTAGAAACTGCTAAGCCGGGTTTATAGAAACCATAGGTTTTGGAAAGATACACATCAGCCTTGGCATTGGTCAAAGCCATGAATTTTTTACTTTGTTGGTGAAGCAGAAAGATATCTTCGATTTCATCATTGGTGTTGCCCTGGTTATTGGCAATGTTATCAATTTCCTTTGTCTGGTTAACGGTGGTTCTTTGTGTAGTATTTCTCCACCATATAAAGCCCAGATCTTTGATATTAGCCATCAAAAAGAGGCCTTTTTTGCTGGTATAAGTTGTTCCAAAACCGAAAGATAAACCTGGGTTTTTAAAGTTCGGGAAAAAGGTTTTTTTGTTAATCTCTTCGGTGTCGTAAAAATTGCTGGAGTAAGTTCCCGCCAGCCCAATGGTTAACGAATTGGTTTCCGGGCTAATGTTGAGGTAAGAATCGGAAACGTTTAGCTTGTTATAAAGTATGCCACTCAATAAGCTGGCTTTTACACCAAAAGATAGCCGCTTGTTGTAATTCTCTCTATACGTGAAGCTAAATTGATGATAGCTTTGCTGATAGCCCTTGGTATTGAAGATATCATTGTAAGCTGTATTGGGGTTAAAACGCTCATAAGTATCAAAAATGGCAAGCGTTTCATTGGTATAATCAATATGTGCATCCGATCTGATTTGCCAGGCGAAGCCCATCTCTTTCTGGTATTTGTAAGATTTGAACAACCGGAAAGTAGCAACATATATATTGCTGTTCTCATAAAAGTGATTGATATCTCCCATGCCAATTGGTAGCCCTTCTGTGTCGTTTATGCCTTCCTGGCTAAGCTTTCTGATCACTCCCTGTGCGCTTCCGCGATTAGCGCCATTCACGCCAAAATAGGGAAGGAAAAAGTTAGAAGAAAATTTTCGGGAAGAATCTAAAGTGAAAGATTTTTGAGCGGGATTCTCAAAAGCATCGAACATAGTTTTCGTTCCAAAGAGGGCGTATTGTTGCGCGTAGGTTGTATTTGCTGCAATAAATGCAAATACAATTAGTAAAAGTTTCTTCATGTACAGGGCGTTTGTAGCTGGTTTCTTAATTAACGGTTGCTTAGCGAATCTGGTATTTCTGGTTTTAAATGTTTGTTTAAGAGAATGTTAGTGTTGAATTTGTTTTTTTCTGCACTCATTTGATAGAAAAAAGTATCAAAACTTTTCAAACCACTATCTGCCCTTAAATGTTTGTAGTAAGGTAATAAAATATTATTTCTAAAAATGTCTGCTGAGTTTTTAGTATTGATGTAATAACTAACATTTGCTGTGGTAGAAATTTGATTTAAGGCATCAAGATAGGCTGGCCTTTGCAATAACAACCTGTTGTTTTTATAGCTATTTAAGAATGATTGCAACGTACTGGCATTGTTAGCTACGATTAAGTAATTATCTGTTATCGTGTAGTAAGGCCTGGTGAATTTTTTAAAGGGCTCTCCAAAAAAGTTGTAAAGTATACCAGCCGATTTAAAAATTTTAATTTCTTCATTATAATCTGTACTTACATCAAGCAACAGCTGCTTCACTTTTTCTCCATTGCTTAAGGAAATGGCACCAAGCTTTTCGGTAGTGCTTAATTGAAATGAAATAAACTGATTTTTTACATAATTGGAGAATACATCAGTTAAATCTATTCTGTATTCATTCTTAATTTGTTCTATTGCAGCTTTGGATTTATTTATTTCATTGATTTGTGTTAGCCATTGTTCCAGTTTTTTTTGCCAGGCTTTGTAGCTGTCAATGGCATAAACATTATAATTGGCTGTATTATCGGGCAAAATGTCGGTTATGGAAATGTTTTGAGCCGGTATGTTTTCAAATAACTTCAGGTAATTGTTGGTATCCTTAATTTCTGTTGATCCATTAAACAGAATTCGCTCTTTACTAAAGTTATAATTCAACGTAGCATAACTATTCTGCTGGTTGAAAATGCTAAGTTCGCCACTCAAATTTCCAGCGATAATATTTTTAATGAGCTGGGGCGCTTGATTGAAATTGATGTATATACGGGCCAGCGCATTCTTATTTTGTTGATTATTCTCCTTTATATACGCTGTAAAAGGGTTTTCTTCTAATCTTACGCCTGCCTCATGAATTAATTTTAAAGAGGTAGATGCTGTAATTACGCTATTTTGAATACCAATAAAAATAGAGAGACTATCATTGAATTTAATGGAATAAACTTCCTTCTCGTTTTTAATTGCTATGGTTTTCTTTTTTAGCAGCTCCTGAAGCTGGCTAATTTTTTTTTCCTTAATAATTTGTACGGTAAAGAGAAAGTTTAAAGTTTTATTTGAATCGGGCAGCACACTGATGTAAACCTGCTGATTTTTAATAAAACTGTTTATCTTATTATTCTCGATGATCTCTTTTTTAAATTGCAGTAATAGTTTTACTTTATCAATGCCAATAGCCTGTTGTAGTAATTGCTGGCTTTCAATAATATCGTAAAATCCTTTGTCGTTTTGAAAAGAGAAGACCAGGGCGGCATTATTTGTAGCAGATTGAAGAGCAAGGTCTTTAGCATTGTTCTCGGTGTTCAATCTGGAAAAATAAAGGTAAGCCATTAAGACGCTACCTATAAATAATGCTGCTGTTAAAATTATTATTTTTTTCATCTGTGTATGCAACAAATTTAATTTATTACATTGATTAGTGAGAAGTTCTTGACCATTTTATTAATTTAGCCCTGCTATACGCAAAAGCTATATGAATAAAAGAATTATCCTCACTGCTGCTTTTTTTGGAGCCGTAGCCGTTTTATTAGGTGCTTTTGGGGCGCATGGCCTTAAGAGTCTGATAGATGCACCTGCTTTAGAGATTTGGCAGAAAGGAGTCGACTATCAATTTTATCACACCTTTGCATTATTATACCTTTCAACCTTTGCACGTTACAGAAATAAATTGATCAATATTGCGTATTTCTGTTTTACCTTTGGCATTATTCTGTTTTCAGGTTCTCTTTATTTGCTCGCTACCAGAAGTATTTTTAACTTCAGCTTTACAGCTTTTATAGGACCAGTTACACCTATTGGTGGTTTACTATTTGTTTTAGGCTGGATTATGTTATTCTTTGCCGCTTTTAAAGATAAATAATGGAATCTTTCGAAAATGACATATTTACAGAAAGAGAAACACTTTTTGTGGAAGTTATTTTGCCTTTATCCCTGGCGAAAAATTATACCTATCGTGTTCCTTTTGACCTTAATAACCAGGTAGCAATCGGTAAGAGGGTAGTGGTGCAATTTGGTAAACACAAAATTTATACTGCACTTATTAGTGCCATTACAAAAGTACCACCTGCTGCCTACGAAGCTAAATATATCATTGATGTAGTTGATAATGAGCCTGTAGTAACACCAGTTCAGCTTAAATTCTGGACCTGGATGACACAGTATTATATGTGTAATGAAGGCGATGTGATGTCTGCAGCGCTTCCGGCAAGCTTAAAACTGGCCAGCGAAACCATTTTGGTTTTAAGAGAAGATTTTAAGGATGATGTGCCGTTGACAGAAAAAGAAGAAATTATTATTGCTACGCTTAAGAAACAGCAGAAGCTTACTGTAAATGATGTGTCTAAGCTTTTAGGACAGAAAACCATTTATCCAATCATTAATAACCTTTTAGATAAGGAACTGATTTTGGTGGCAGAAGAAGTTGTTCAGAAATATAAACCACTACTTAAATCGTTTATCCTGCTCAATGAGTTCTATCTGGAGGAAGAAAATTTAAGACAGCTTTTTGAAGTTCTGGAACGTGCACCGAAGCAATTAGATGCTTTGTTAGCCTATTTAAAATTAAGCAAGTCGGGAGAACCCATCTCAAAAGAACAATTGCTGGAAGCGAGTAATTGCGGGCCAGCGGCATTAAAAGCACTTACCGATAAAGAGATTTTTGTGGTGATGAAAAGGCCTGTTAGCAGACTTGCCGCCCACGATGACGAGTTCAATGTTAACTTTACACTTAATGAAGGTCAGCAAAAGGCTTTTGAAAAAATCAAAGCCTCTTTCGAAGAAAAAGATGTGGTGTTACTTCACGGAGTTACCGCTTCAGGGAAAACACAGGTGTACATTAAATTAATTGAAGAGATTATTCAACAAACTGATGGACAGGTGTTGTTTCTTTTGCCGGAAATAGCCCTAACTACTCAGATCGTAGAACGCATTAAACGATATTTTGGTAACGCCATTGGTGTTTATCATTCTAAATTTAACAATAGTGAGCGGGTTGAGATCTGGAATAAAGTGAGGACTGGCGCTTATAAAGTTGTTTTAGGTGCAAGGTCGGCAGTTTTTCTTCCTTTTCAAGATCTTAAGCTTATTGTTGTGGATGAGGAGCATGAATCTTCTTATAAACAACAAGATCCGGCACCTAGATATCAGGCCAGAGATGCGGCAATTTATCTCGCTCATCTTTATCAAACTAAAGTGGTGTTGGGTTCTGCTACACCATCCCTCGAAAGCTATTATAATGCCCTTCAGGGAAAGTATGCTTTAGTAGAAATGAAAGAACGCTTTGGAGGTGTTCAGTTGCCTAATCAACAGGTGGTGAGTATTGCAGAAGAAAATAAAAAGAAAACGATGGTTTCTTATTTTTCGAGTATACTTATTAAGGATATAGATGAAGCCCTGGCTAAAAAGGAACAGATTGTACTCTTTCAAAACAGGAGAGGTTACGCCACCATATTAATTTGTGCCACCTGTGGCTATACCCCTAAATGTGTGAATTGCGATGTGAGTTTAACTTATCACAAAAGTAGTGGAAAGCTTCATTGTCATTACTGTGGTTATTACCAAAGCAGCGTAAATATATGCCCCGCCTGTGGCTCTGTGCATGTAGAACAAAAGGGTTTTGGAACAGAACGTATTGAAGAGGAACTTAAACTACTCTATCCAGAGGTTAACATCGCCCGGTTAGATATGGACAGCACCCGGACGAAAAATGGTTTGCAGCAAATCCTGACTGATTTTCAGGAGAAGAAAACAGATATCCTGATTGGTACACAAATGGTAGCGAAAGGACTGGATTTTGATAACCTAAACCTGATTGGCGTAATTAATGCCGATACGATACTGGGATATCCAGATTTTAGGGCTTATGAAAGAAGTTTTCAATTGCTGGCTCAGGTTGCCGGAAGAGCGGGAAGAAGGAATGATCAGGGAAATGTATGTATACAAACGTATGATGCCGATCATCGGATTATAAAGCAGGTGGTAGAAAATGACTATATAGGAATGTATAACGATGAGATTGCAGAGCGTGAGCGATTTTCTTATCCGCCTTTCTCCAGAATGATTTTTCTTTACCTTAAGCACAAGGATTCTAACGTACTCGATCATGCATCGGCAACACTTGCCAATATATTAAAGGGGAAGTTTGGTAAGCGTGTACTCGGACCTGAACAGCCTTTGGTAAGCAGGGTGCGAAATCTTTATATTAAACAGATTATTATCAAGGCAGATAAGCATACTGCCATACAAAAGGTTAAGGATGTTTTGCGCGAAACGCTAACTGAATTTAACGCTACAAAAGACTTCAAAAGCGTAATTACCCAATTGGATATTGATCCTTATTAGTAGTTTTTTTAGTTTTGATTTACTGCTACTTACAAAATCGCTAAAGAATAAAGCTTGTTTCACCATTAAAAAAAGCTAATTTTGAAGCTCATGGCCTATAAATTTGTTGATAATTACCGAGAACGTGGAGCGAGAAAAAAGCTGGTAGAGTTGTTGAGATCTCGCGGAATTGAAGATGAAAATGTGCTTAATGCAATAGGCAAGGTTCCTCGTCATTTCTTTTTTGATGAAACATTTTGGAAGCAAGCCTATAAGGACATAGCCTTTCCAATAGGTGATGGGCAAACCATATCTCAACCTTACACAGTTGCTTATCAAAGTGAGTTACTGCACATTAAAAAAGGAGACAAAGTTTTAGAGATTGGCACGGGATCGGGTTATCAAACTTGTATTTTAATGGAGCTTGGTGCCCAGGTTTATACCATTGAGCGGCAAGAAAATATTTATAATAGAACTATACAGGTATTGCCAGGCATGGGGTACAGACCTAAGTTTTATTGTGGAGATGGTTCCAGAGGGATTGCAGAAGGCGCTCCTTACGATAAAATTATTGTGACTGCTGGTGCACCTATGGTACCCGAAATCCTCTTAAAACAGCTTAAAATTGGCGGAATATTGGTTATTCCAGTAGGGGATGAACATACCCAGAAAATGGTAACGGTGCTACGGGTAAGTGAAACTGATTATGAAAAAATTGTTTTAGATACTTTTAGGTTTGTACCACTGGTTGGTGATCAGGCCTGGTGAGGATTAATATCTAGTATCAAGTATTAAGTATTTAGTATCAAGTACAAAGTAGTTGGTTTCAAGATTAGATATTTTGTTATAGGCTTTGAACTTTGAACTTTCAACTTTTGACTTTTAACTTTCAACTATTTATCGTTTCATCGCTCTGTCTAACTCACGTTTTGTATCTCTTTCTTTGATGCTATCTCGTTTATCGAATTCCTTTTTACCTTGACCTAAAGCGATTTCCATTTTGGCAAAGCCTCTTTCGTTGACAAAAATTCGGAGGGGGATAATGGTGTATCCTTTCTCTTCTCCTTTTGTTTTTAACTTTCTAAGCTCCTTTTTTTGCAGTAATAAAACCCGGTCTCTTTTAATATCATGGTGATAGAAAGAGCTGTGACTATATTCAGAAATGTGGAGGTTGCGCACATAAAGATTATCTCCGATAAACATGCAGAAAGCATCAGTCATATTCGCCTTTCCTTGTCTAATCGCTTTAATTTCAGTTCCTAATAAAGCTATACCCGCCACATACTTGTCGATAAGGTTGTAGTCGAAATAAGCCCTTTTATTTTTTATATTGATGTCGTTTTTCAAAATGTATGTTTTTAATCGTTGAATTAATCTCTATGTCTTAATTCGGGATGCAAATATCTTAAAAATAAGCGTAATTAAATTATTCAATAACATTTAACAGTGATAAAGCTCATCTGTTTGTAAAACAAAAGTTAAAATTATAGTTGTAACTCTTTAAAGTTTTATGTTTGGGGCTTATCGGTTAAACTTATGAAATCAAGACTTCTTTTTGCTGTAATCTTTTTATTTTTCGTTTCAGTTGTAAATGCTCAACAACCGGCTGCTTTGCCTTTGTTCACTTTTTATAAGCTAGATGGCAAACCCGTATCCAACATTAATCTTAAAGCAGGAAAGAAGAACCTGTTCATTTTATTTGATTGTACCTGTGAGCATTGCCAAAGAGAAACCAAGCTGTTAAATACTAACTACGCGGCCTTTAAAGATGTTAATATTTACATGATTACTTTGGATGAAGCTTATATCATACCTAAGTTCTTCGATTCGTATGCTAAAGGCTTAAATGCTAAACCCAATGTAACTGTATTACAAGATAAAAAGCAAATCTTCATTCCTACCTTTCTCCCTTCTATGTATCCGGCTATGTACTTATACTCTCCACAAGGAAAACTTCTGGCCTATAATGCGGGTGATGGCGGGATTAAAAAGATGCTGAAAACTATCAAAAAATAAGCTAGCGAATAATCAGCACCGGAATGTTTACCTTATGCCTTACGGAATCAACAGTGGTTCCGAAGATAAGGTCCTTAAGTCCTTTATGTCCATGGGCACCCATTACTAAAAGCTGAAACTCATTTTTGTTGCTGATATCTGCTATTGCCCTTGCAGTTCCGCCAAATCCTATAAATACGCTGGCATCATAACCCAGATCGGCTAGGTTTGCTTTATATTTTTCAAGGTTTTCTGCATCGCTTTGCGTTTCATGGTCCATCACAATATCGCCATGGTACCTGGCAGCAGCAGTTTCTACTACGTGTATAAGGTAATAATGGGCATCTTTTCCACCCTGAATTAAGGCATGTCTGATGGTATTTCTGTCATTTTTAGAAAAGTCTACCGCTATTCCAATTCTTTCATAGCTTATTTTCTCAATCTTACCAATATCCAGGGCATTGCCATGAGGTACCATTTGTTTAGCACGATTTTTCTTATCGATAATGGGATGAAAGAAAACATAAAGAAGAAGGAGTGCGGTTAAGATTATAGCGGGGAAAATAAAGACATAAAGCCACCAAATATTGGCATCCTTGGTCCAGCCACTAATCTCTTCTATAACCAGCTTTACATTGAGTGATATGATTACAGCAGCACTGCCCCAGGCGAGTACTTTTACCCAGGGTTTAATGGCAAAATCTTTCATCAACTTTTTATCAGAGGTAAAATGGATTAAAGGGATAATGGCAAAGCCCAATTGTAAGCTTAGCACTACCTGACTCAAGACCAATAATCCGCCTAGTGCATCATCACCATAATGTAGAATAGTAAAGAATGCAGGGATAATGGCTAATAACCGGGTGATTAAGCGTCTCAGCCAAGGCTGAATCCTTAAGTTTAAATGCCCTTCCATTACAATTTGTCCGGCAAGGGTACCTGTAACGGTAGAACTCTGTCCGGCGGCAATTAAAGCAATAGCAAATAAGGTTGGGGCAACATTTCCAAAAATATTAGACAGTAATTTATGGGCATCCTGAATCTCTGCTACCTCGTGTAATCCATTTTTATAAAAGGCTGCTGCCGCCAGTATCAGAATAGCGGCATTAACAAAAAAGGCAAGATTTAAAGCAACAGTAGTGTCTATAAGATTAAATTTCAGGGCTTCTTTAATTCCTTTATTACTGCGCTCAATTTTACGTGTTTGAACCAGGGAGGAGTGTAAATAAAGATTGTGCGGCATAACGGTAGCGCCAATAATACCTATAGCAATATAAAGTGCATCACCGCTTAACAACGAAGGCTCAAATCCTTTTACCACCTCTTTTAATGAAGGTTCTACAATGAACATTTCTGTCAAAAAAGATAATCCGACAATGAAAACCATCGATACGATAAAGCTTTCCATGGCTCTCATTCCTTTATTGAGTAAAAAAAGGAGTAAGATGGTGTCAAATATGGTAATGGATATTCCCCATATTAAAGGGAGTCCGAAAAGTAGCTGTAAGCCTATTGCCATTCCAATGATCTCCGCCAAATCGCAGGCTATAATAGCCGTTTGGGCAAGTCCAAATAAAGGAATGTTCGCCCATCTTGGATAAGCATGTTTAGAGGCTTGGGCAAGGTCTAGTCCGCGAACAATCCCCAATCTGGCGCTTAATGATTGAAGTAGGAGCGCAATCAGGTTCGACATTAACAGCACCCAGATTAACTGGTAACCGAATTTACTTCCCCCAGCCAGGTCGGTCGCCCAGTTACCCGGATCCATGTAGCCAACGCTAATCAGGTAAGCGGGACCAATAAAGGCTAAAATTCTACGCCATCCCTTGCGTTTATCGGTATGAACACTTTGATGTACTTCGCTTAACGATTCAGATTTTGTCATTATTGCTAATTAAAATGTGTTTGGCAACTTCTCGGCTAATATTTACTGGTTTATTGGCGATTAAGAGTTCAACTGAACCATCAAAATCGGTAATATCCTTCACTTCAATCTCTTTCCCTAATGTTAATCCTAACTTCTCTAAATGTTTTAAAAATGCCGAACTGTGCTGGCTTACACCCGTGATGGTGCCAAGGTCATTAATTTTTAAATCGATAAGTTTTATAAATTGGGTTTTGGCAAAGCGGCCATTTTTATCAGGTATAGGATCTCCATGTGGATCTGATTTAGGGAAACCTAGAAATTCATCTAAACGCTCAATAAGATCGACAGATTTGATATGTTCCAATTCTTCTGCAACATCATGCACCTCATCCCATTTGAAATTCAATTTATCTACCAAAAAAACTTCCCATAAACGATGTTTTCTAACAATGTCTATTGCCGCTAATCGGCCGTTTGTAGTTAAACTTACTCCCTGATATTTAATATAATCAACCAGGCCTTTTTCGGCTAGTTTTTTTATCATGTCTGTAACGGAGGCAGGCTTGGTTTGAAGTTGCTCTGCAATGGCATTTGTTTGCACACTGCTTGACTTTTCTGCCAGATGATAAATCGTTTTTAGATAATTCTCTTCGGTAAAGCTCTGCATTTATGTTTATCTAATTTTATTTTTAGGTAAATCTAAAAATTTTTATTTAAAATATATATGATAAATTATGTTAAAATTTAGAATATAATTTGGTTATGTTTGTGTTCTCAATACCTTTTAACCAATATGGCATCAGAATTAGATAAAATTGATTTTAGAATCTTAAAAATTCTACAAGAAAATGGTAGAATTACCAATTTATTACTCTCACAAGAAATCGGTTTATCACCCGCACCAACTTTAGAACGTGTTCGTAAACTCGAAATGGCAGGATATATCAAAAGTTATCATGCTTTAGTAGATGAAGAAAAGCTTGGATTAGGCATTAAAACTTTCATTCAAATCCAACTGGATTTTCATAAGAATAATACCATTCAGATTTTCCTGGATGAGGTAAATCAGATTAAAGAAATTACCGAGTGCCATCACGTTACCGGACAGGCAGATTTCCTGCTTAAGGTTTATGTGAAGGATATTAAAGCTTACGAGCGATTGATCATGGATAAGATCAGTAAGATTTCCGTTGTGAAAACTTTTCAGACCATGATGATTATGTCAACTACTAAAAAAGAGCCGATTGTGCCTTTAGAATATTAGAATTCGGAGTTTTTTACCACCTCAGGCATCTTAGGCATCTAAGCTGGCATCCAGTTTAAGTGTTAGCAACTACTTTACAATACTGGCACTGTTGCCCCCACCTTAGAGCCTCAACGGCATCTAAGGTGGTTAAAACTTTAAGTGTCGATGGTTTTCCTCAATATTTTACCAATCAAAGCAGAAATTTCGGCTGCATTTTGATAAACCATAAAATGTGTTCCTTCAGGAATCGAAAAGTCTGGCAGGTATTTTTTGGTGTAAAGTATCTTATCTTTCGTACCGTGAATATGAAAAAGTCTTTCAGGCTTCATCTCGTTTTTCCAACTCAAAATAGCCCCAATAGCCCATTTAAAAATTGGGCATCAGTATCGTTTACAATTTTGCTTAGGAGCTTTTTCTCTACTGCTGTTTTTATTCCGAAGAAATAATTTTGGGTCAGTTTATTCGATGATTTAAGTAAGCTGGCAGGAATTAAAGGTAATAGATTCAATTTGCCTGCAAGTTGATAGCTTATGGGGAGGTGACTGCTTTTTAAACTGCTGGAAATGATAATGGTTACCACCGGTGATAATACTTTTGCTATTTCTACCGCAATCATTCCTCCAAAAGATACGCCAATAATTGCAAAGGGTTTGCTGGGATCGATAATTTCACTTAAGCGTTGAGCATAGTTTGCTAACTTCTCTTTTGGTTGCGGAGGAATCCAATCAATGTGATTAATGACAGTATTTTCGGGAAACTTAAGCTTACCGAAAATACGTCTGTCCGCCCCCAAACCGCTAATCAAATAAACATTCATTTATACTGGCAGCGTCCAATCAATGGGTTTTAAGTTATTTTGAACCAATAGCTGATTGGCCTTGGAGAAGTGTTTAGATCCGAAGAAACCATTGTAGGCAGAAAAGGGTGAAGGGTGGGCTGCAGTGAGTACGTAGTGTTTCTTTTGGTCTATTAAGGCTCCTTTAGCTTGTGCATATTTACCCCAAAGTAAAAAAACAATGTGCTCACGCTTTTGCGATAGTGCTTTAATAATTTCATCTGTAAAGATTTCCCAGCCACGATTTTGATGGGAGCCGGCCTCACTTGCCCTAACAGTTAAGGTCGCATTTAATAAGAGTACACCCTGCTCGGCCCAATGGGTTAAATTGCCATGAGCCGGGCTTTTGAAATCGGATATATCGGTCTCTAATTCCTTGTAAATATTTTTTAAAGAGGGGGGAATTGCAACCCCACGTTGAACTGAAAAAGATAAACCATGTGCTTGTCCGGTACCATGGTAGGGGTCCTGACCTAAAATAACTACCTTAACATTATCGAAAGAAGTTGTATTTAACGCATTAAAAATATCTGCTCCCTTGGGGTAAATTGTTAGCCCTTTATCTTTCTCATCTTGTAAAAAAGCCTTCAGGCTTTTCATATAATCTTTCTCAAATTCTTGATCTAAAACGGCGAGCCAACTGGTTTCTAAGGATGGAGACATATATTGAAAATTAAGCTATTATATTATGAAGTTTTCTGTTTTAATATGGCTAACAAATCTGCTTCCAAAGTGTTTTTTGGACCTTCGATAATTCTTCCGATCTCATTTCCTTTTTTATCGGAGATAATAAATGTAGGGACACGTAGAATATTTAATTTATCTAATAAGCCATTTTCAGCTTTTTTATTTCCGTCAACCGCAATGATATTGACATTTTTATCGCTGAAACCTGCCGCATCTAAAATTTTAAAGAAATTCGGCACATTAACCTTACTATCACCACACCAGCTGCCAAATACAATGGTAATTTTCTCCTTCTTAAGCAACTTCTTAATTTCTATTAGCGTGGCTGCATCCGGTGTGTAGGCTTCGTAAATTGGATCGTACATCTCCTTAAACTCGGGGAAAGAAGTAATGCCTTCTCGGGTGCAGGTATTGATCAGGATATCCTTATTTTTGATTTGATCGTGTATTTTTTTATTCAGTTCTTGTGCAGAAACGCTCATGGTAACTAAAATTAGGGTTATAGATAATAGGAATTTCATGTTTCTAGGGAGATTAACGTCATTATAAATTTTTAATGAAATTATTGTTTTAAAATCTAATTTCTGCTATTTAAACACGATATTTGCAGAAAAAAATAATTGTAATAAATTTTATGCCAAATATTATCAGATTAATTGCGGGGTTTGCTTTACTGGGTGGCGCAGTAGCTTTATTTATATTCGGTTTCTGGCCTTGGGGCATAGTTGCCATTTTAGTAGGTTTAATTGTATTGGTTACTTATTTCTTCAATGAAAATATGTTATTGGCACAATGGTATCTCAGAAAAGATAACATGGAAAAGGCCGAGCTGTTTTTGAAACGCATTACCAATTATGAAAAACAGTTGATAAAAGTTCAACATGGTTATTATAACCTTTTGGTCGGATTGATTGAAAGTAGAAGAGCGCCAATGCAAAGTGAGAAATATTTCAAAAAATCTCTTGCTTTAGGCATGCAAATGGATCATAATGTGGCTTTGGCTAAGTTAAGCCTTGCCGGAATTGCCATGGCGAAGCGTAATAAACGTGAAGCAACCATGTATTTAGCCGAAGCTAAAAAAGCAGATAAGAATAAATTATTAGCCGATCAGATCAAACAAATGAAAGATCAGATGGGGATGATGGATAAGCAACAACAGGTGCGTTATCGCTAAATAGCATATTGGAATTTATTTTCCTGTCAAAGCCATCTTTTAATTAGAATGGCTTTTTTATTTTATTTGAAAACGTGAGTATCAGCAATGCTTCTGAAACTGTAGCCCCGCTCTTTGCTATAGCTCCGATTAAAATATCGGAGGCTGCCACGACGATCGGGTTTAATATTTACGGCTTGTACTTATGGCTTGTCTCTTCCAATAAACCTTTCATTTCCCAATAGAAAACGAATAGCTCGCTTTACGTTCAGATCTACAGACGCTTCAGTTTTAAGGTTATTAATGTACCTGATAACTTCTTTTTGCAGGTAGGGGGCTAGGCTGTCAAATATCTGCCTGGCTTCAATATTTTCTGTCAATGCGGCTTTAAGTTTGGGGTGGAAGACTATTGTTCTTTCTTCCGGATCAAATTCTATTTCAAATTCTGCTGTATCACCCAACTCTTTACTCGCAGCAGTACGCATAGGTGCGTTAAGGTATAAGCGCCAGTGGCCTGCATATTTTACCAGGGTTTGCTTAAAAGGATAACCATCAATTTTCATCTTAACAGGGATCTTTCCTTTGTCATTTTTAGCTTGATCAAACAGGTGCAACAGTGTTTCCTCTGGTATAAATACAAAAGGATTAATCCCGATGATTTCAATTTTCGCCAGGAAGGGTTTAGGCTTTTTTGTAGGCATATGGCAGTTCTTAGTTTAAAGATACGATAAGAAGTTTATTAGTCATTGGCTCACTTTTATTGGTTCATTAGTCATGGATCATTTGTTCACAAGTTTTGAGTCAGGTAGGGGGTATGTTTTACAGTCGTAGCGAGACGCTAAAACCAGTTTTAGACGCTATAACCAGTTTTAGATTAAGTTGATTACATTGGGTGTAGGCATGTGTGCTGGTGGGGTGGTTAGATCCCCTCATTTAATTTCTTCAAAACCAAAGCGATTTTAAAATTGTAGTTTATGTAAAATCTTATACCTATGGCAACATCACAAGAAGGAAGTACTAACAATACTCAGGAAGAAAATAACATTCAGGATTTAGGCGGGAAAGAAGCTATTGAAAAGCTACGCGCATTGGCTGAAAAGGCAGAGAGCTGTTTCTTTTGTACAAATATCAAAACAGGTATTCCGTTATCTGTTAGGCCAATGGCGATTCAGCAAGTGGATGATGAAGGAAATATCTGGTTCATGAGCATGAAAGATAGCCATAAAAACGACGAAATTGCTACTGATCCATTTACCCATTTACTTTTTCAGGCAGGCGCCCATTCGGGCTTTGTTAATATTTACGGGATATCTGAAATCAGCCGGGATCAGGCTAAAATTGATGAGTTATGGAGTCCTTTTATTAAAACCTGGTTTCAGGGAGGGAAGGAAGACCCCAATATTACATTAATAAAAGTAATTCCATCAGAAGGTTACTATTGGGATACCAAACATGGTACCGCTGTTGCCTTTTTGAAAATGGCGGCTTCAGTAATTACTGGAAAAACTATGGATGACTCGGTTGAAGGGACATTAGACGTAGACTAACTTCCGTCATGCTCGATCTAAAGCGCGGCATAGAACTTTGCTGTAAATCTAGCATGAGGGATTTATTTGTCATCTAAGTTATCGTAGCCTTCGTATTCTTCTCTTTGTGCACGTTTACTTAAGATATCGTCTTCATCGATTTCTGTATGACGTTTGAAGAAAAGGGCTTCGGCCTGGATTCTTTTAATCAATTGGCGAACCAGGGTTAAATCAAATGCATCTTTACTTAATTTGATGCAGTATTCGCTTTCGTTAATTTCTAAACTTGAAGTATTCATAGCAATAATGTTAATTATCAATTGCTGTAAATATAGAAAAGGCTTGCTAATCATTTATTAGCAAGCCTTTTAAGTTTTTATTATGTTTATGTTAACTATTTGTGTGATAGAAACAAGCCATCATCAGTTTTTGCAACTTTTAAGATTCCTTTGCCTGTTAAGGCTTTTAAGGTCGTATCCCATTTTTTATTGCTCCAATCAGTCAGCTTTGCTTTAACATCTGTAAGTAGTGCTTGTTCTCCTTCTCCAACTAAGGCATAAAGTTCTGATTCTTCTGCTGTTAATTCAATTTTCTTTTTCTCAGGGCGCATTTGCGGGAAGAAAAGTACTTCCTGGATAGTACTTTGATTCGTCATTAACATGACCAAACGATCAATGCCAATACCTAAACCAGATGTTGGAGGCATACCATATTCTAATGCACGTACGAAATCATCATCCATAACCATGGCTTCATCATCACCACGGGCTGCCAGTTTCAATTGATCCTCAAAACGTTCTTTCTGATCAATAGGATCGTTCAATTCTGAATAGGCATTCGCAATTTCTTTTCCCTTAACAAATAGCTCAAAACGTTCTACTAAACCTTCAGCTGAACGATGTTTCTTAGCCAGAGGTGTCATTTCGATAGGATAATCTGTGATATAGGTAGGCTGAATTAAATTAGCTTCTACCTTCGCACCAAAAATCTCATCAATTAATTTACCTCTTCCCATTGAAGGGTCAATTTCAATGCCTAAATCTTTACAGGTTTGGGCAATTTCTTCTTCAGTCATGGCTGATACATCTATACCTGTATATTTTTGTATAGATTGGTACATGGTCAGTTTCTCGTAAGGACCTTCGAAATTGATGTCATGTCCGCCAACATTAACTACTGCCGAACCATTAGTTGCGATTGCTACTTTCTCCAAACACTCTTCTACCATTGCCATCATCCACACATAGTCTTTGTAGGCAACATAGATTTCCATAGAGGTGAACTCTGGATTATGGGTGCGGTCCATACCTTCATTTCTGAACATTTTGCCGAACTCATAAACGCCATCAAAACCAGCAACGATTAATCTTTTTAAGTATAATTCATTCGCAATACGTAAATAAAGCGGCATGTCCAGCGTATTGTGGTGCGTAGCGAAAGGACGCGCTGCGGCTCCGCCATGAATAGGCTGTAGGATAGGAGTCTCTACTTCCATCCATCCCTGCTCATCAAAATAGTTGCGCATGGTGTTAATTACCTTGCTGCGTTTAATGAAAATCTGTTTGTAATCTGGATTTACCGTTAAATCGACATAGCGCATGCGGTAACGCAGTTCCGGATCGGTAAAGCCATCGTAAATGTTGCCATCGTCATCACGTTTAACCACAGGAAGCGGTTTAAGTGATTTAGCTAAAACCGTAAATGAAGTTACATGAACGGAGATTTCGCCTGTCTGCGTGGTAAAAACATAGCCTTTTACACCAATATAATCACCTAGATCTAAAAGCTTTTTAAAAACGGTGTTGTACAAGGTTTTATCTTCATCAGGACATAAGTCGTCACGCTTTAGATACAACTGAACACGGCCTGTAGAATCTTGTAATTCAGCGAAAGAAGCACTACCCATGATACGACGGGTCATTAATCTTCCAGCAATGCTGATATTCTTATAAGCAGTTTTATCTCTTTCGTAGTTCTGGTTAATATCATCTGCATAAGCATTAACTTCATAAGCTTCGGCAGGATAGGGCTCAATGCCCAATTCGCGTAATTGTTTTAACGACTCACGTCGTAATATCTCTTGTTCTGATAATCCTATACTCATTTCGGGTATTTTTTGCAAAAGTAAGAATTTTGCAGGGTTTTATTTGTGATTTAATTTTCGTTTTTTCATTAGTACTCCATTTGATTATGGACCGTAAGGTTTAAATGGTTGTAAGTGTCACGCTAGCTAAATGTGCCTGTATGTTTACATGTAAAAAAATCTTGTTCATCTGCATGGATCTGCTACCTGGTTCCCGCAGATTAAATTTGATGCTTGCAGATTTACCTTATGTATATTATTAAAGAATTGTATCTTCAAATTATGAAAAAAATGCTCTTAACCCTTTCCCTAATTATTATTTGCCATTATTGTTTTGCTAGTTCAAATAATGAAGTTACCCACACCGCCATTGGAAATGGAATAGGCATCGGATCTGCACTTGCAGTTTCCATATGCTGGTCCAGAACAGAATCAGTTTTAAGTTCGCTTATAGCTGGAATATTTGGCTGGTTGTATATTATTTATTTTCTTTTAACAAGAGAAACATAATAGGTTGCAAATAATGACAGAAAGTATTATTATCCCTATTGATTAAATACCCTTAATTAAAATGATAAAGAAAAACCACATTGCCAATATAAGCTGGCTTGGCTTCTCCTTTAATATCTAATATGGCTTGAATAACGACTTTGGTAATGCCACGAAGATTGGATATGGCCAGTAGTTTGGCCTTAAGTTGTATTTCGCTATTTACTTTAACGGCTTGGCCGAACTTAAAGCTTTCTATGCCATAATTGATTTCCATTTTGATGTTACGAATATCAGCTATCTGTTTCCAAAGATAGGGGATAAGCGAAAGGGTAAGGTAACCATGGGCAATGGTGGTATTAAATGGGCTATCTGTTTTTGCCCGTTCAGTATCCGTATGGATCCATTGGTAGTCAAGTGTTGCATCTGCAAACTTATTAATTTGTTCTTGCGTAATGGTGTGCCATTGCGATATGCCGAGTTCTTTTCCTAGATGGGCTTCGTATTCTTCAAAATTGTTTACAATCAGCATATTTTAGAATTTATAGTAGCGGGTTTTTAGGATATACTAAATAAGGTCGGTCGCAAATGCGATTTCTCAACATTACATTAGTGTTTCAGCCCGGTGTTTAAAGATAGTATTTTAATCCACATGTGTGAATTTATTTCAGTGCCTAAGCTCATTGCGCCGAAATAAATCATGTGCCATAAGGGCTTAGGCATCTGCCTCAACATCCTCCTGGTACATTTCATTTATGGCTTCTGCATACTTCTTTTCTACAATACGACGCTTAACTTTAAGGGTCGGTGTAATTTCTCCTTCTTCGATGCTGAAGGGGTTACGTTTGATTTTAAAGTTTTTAATGCGCTCGAATTTAGCCAGTTCGTTAGAAATCTTCTTTATATCCTGAGCCATCCAATCGATAATTTCCTTATTTTGAATGAACGGATCTGCATCTTCGAAAAATGACGGTTGAAGTTTAAATGTTTCCTCTAATGTTTCTCTGTTGGGAATAATAATCGCGGTAATATATTCACGTTTATCACCCACTAAAAATAATTGATCAATTTTAGGGCTTTTCAGGTAAATGTTTTCAACAGGAGTAGGGTAAACATTTTTACCATAAGCATTCACAATCATGTTCTTTAAACGATCGGTAATCTGTAGGTTACCTTTATAGAAACGACCGATATCGCCGGTATGGAACCACATGTCTTTGTCAATAGCTTCTGCTGTTTCTGCAGGCTTATTAAAATAGCCCTTCATTACGCAGTGCCCACGAACAATGATTTCTCCTTCCGCACATTCAAAATCTTCATTAAAAGTATTGTGGGTTTGAATATTGATCATTTCTTTACTTTCTACATCTTGAATGCCTACCTCTATACCTGGAATAACTCTTCCAACAGTTCCATAAACCTGGCGGTGGAATTCGGTTACAGACATTACCGGAGAAGTTTCTGTTAATCCGAACCCTTCCAATATCTTGATGCCCAAATCTCCAAAAAATTCACCAACATTTTTAGGTAAGGCGGCTCCTCCGGAAATCATAAATTTTAACCGGCCACCCGTTTTTTCTTTGATTTTACTAAATACCAATTTTTCTGCAATCGCTTTTTTGGTAGATAATAAAAAGCCTGGATTTTTACCTCCTTCTTTAGCTACACGGTAATTTTTACCAGTTTCTAATGCCCAGTTAAATATTTTGGCTTTAGTACCACCTGCAGCTGTTCCAGATTTAATCGCTTTATCGTGGATGCGTTCTAATAACCGAGGAACACAGTTCATTACCGTCGGACGAACTTCAGCCATGTTTTTTGCCAATAGCTCTAAACTTTGAGCAAAAGCGATTTTACAGCCCTGTGTACAGCATACATGATAGGTAGCTGTACGTTCAAAGACATGTGAAAGGGGTAAAAACGATAAAAAGGTTTCTGTTTCGTCGATTACAGGAATCTGCTGTAAGCAAACTTCCACATTTTTAACAAAGTTGTGGTGGGTAAGCATAACGCCTTTTGGCGTTCCCATGGTGCCAGAAGTATAAATGAGGGAGGATACATCGTGTGGTTCAACTAAACTTCTACACTGTTCTATTTCAGCTTTTTCTGCTGCTGTTAGCTGATGTTTTAAAGCTAAAATGTCAGAAAAGCTAATAATTTCTGCCTGGACATCTGCAGGAACGGTTACTTTCTCGTAGTCTTTAAAAGCTGGAATAATGTATTTGAGTTCTTTACAATTTGGAGCTACCTTAAGCACCTTCCGGTAAAGAAAATTGTTTCCGATTAAAATTCCTTTTATACCAGAATCATTGATGATATAAGCTACCTCTTGTTCTGAAAGTGTAGGATAAATGGAGACATTGACTACCCCAATTTGCTGAATACCCTGATCATAGTAAACATATTCTGGTGAATTCTCAATCATTAAACCTAATCGGTCTCCCTTTTTCAACCCTTTCTCCAGGAAGAAAGCCGATACTGCATCTGCCCGCTTTAAGGTATCCTCGTAAGAAATCTCTGTCCACTCGGCCCCCTGTTTATGTATTAAAAAGGTGTCTTCTGGTTTATGTATATTTTTAACAACATTTCTAAGTAAGGTTGGAACTGTTGAAAATTCGTTAATTAAAGGCATGCTCGTTATTTGGTGTGTTCGTTTAATTAACAATTATAAGGCTTTTTGGTTTAAAAATACAAAGAGGGGCTAAAAATCGATATTGCCGCTTAAATGATACATTTTTGACTTTGATATAATGATGAGAAGAGCTTCCTTTTTTTATACCCATTTACAGGTATTTATGAGATTATCACTTACTTAAAGGCTAATTTTCATTATCTTCTTCCTAATTGTAACAGCAGGAATGATTATTGATGGGAGCAACCGAAAAATTCTATATACCATACCTATAATCCAAATGATGAAAGATAGATGCTAAAGAAAATCGTAATAATTTATGTGCTAATACTGGTAAATGGTTTAATTAATACGCTACAGGCACAAATTAAAGCAAGGGATAATAAATTAAATATCGATAGTTTATCTGCTATCATTAATTCTACAAAATCTGACAGTGTAAAGGCAAGGGCCAATTTTTTATTAGGTGAATATTGGTCATCCTCGAATCCTAAAATGTCACGATTGTACTTGGATAAGGGAAAGCAGTTAAGTTCAGGAAACCCCTTGCTAAAAGCCCTGTCATTTTTCTACGAGGGCAAATTAGAATACGATCTTCATGATGCTTCGAAATGCACCACCGCCTTATTAAAGGCCGAACAGTTATTGGTTAAACTTAAGTCGGAAGAGGCCGCCAAATTCAGAAGGCTCGCCTTGTATTATTATGCCGAGAATTTATATAGTGAGGGGAATGATAAAGCGGTAATCAGTACAGTTTTAAATCGGATTATTCCCCTAACTGTTGCAGGAAAAGACTCTTTGCTCATGGCCAAATCTTATGGCCTACTTCATAAAACCTTTAACGATAATAGCCAGTACGATCAGGCGAATTTGTATGTTAATAGGGCGATTTCCTTGATGAAAAAGATAGATCCAGATAGTAGACTACTGGTAGCCTATTATCTTCGTTCGGCTTTTACTGCCTGTTATCAATATAAATTTGATAAGGTTAAAAAGATTTTGGATCAAGCCAAAGGTTTATTGAAGAATTTTCCTGATAGTAAGGAAATGCTGGATTATTACGAGGTGGAAGGGATTTATTTTATGGAAGGAACCCGGGAAGATCAAAAGGCATTGGCTAGCTTAGATAAGGGATTTAACCTGGCCAAAAAGATTGGAAATGAATATAAGGCTACAACTTTTATGCTTCAGAAATACAATGTGTATTTGAATGGTACTCAATATGATAAAGGAGTTAAAATACTTTTAAAAGTTGCTGAGGATCATGAGTTTATGCGGCATGCACTAAATAAGCAATCCATTTACAGGGAGTTTAATCGTACATACGAATTGTTAGGTGATGTTCCCAAAGCATACTTTTGGCTAAAAAAATACAATCAGATTACAGATAGTTTAAACGAAACCCACTTAAGAAAAGATATCACAGAACTGGAGGTGAAGTTTAGAAATGCAGAGAATCAAAAGAAGATTGTTGAACTCCATGCTGCAAATTCAAAAGCTAACCTAACCGCTAAAAATAATAGATTGATGAGCTGGCTTTTTGCGATCATCAGTATGGGCTTGTTGCTGGTATTGATTTTTGGCTGGCTGGTGTATCGAAATGGTAGGCGGCTATCTTTACAAAGAGATATTTCTCATCAGCAACAACTCAAAGAGATTAAACAGCAGGAAGAGATTAAGATTACCAGAGCTATGCTGCAAGGGCAGGAAGAGGAACGTAAAAGAGTTGCCAGCGATCTTCATGATGGCTTGGGGGGAATGCTGGCTGGTATAAAGCTCAACCTATCTGATTTTGCCATCAATCATGCAGATGATAGGGAAGAATCATTAAATCCAATAATCAATCAGCTTGATACATCAGTTACTGAATTAAGGCGGATTGCGCACAATATGATGCCCGAAACTTTACTGAAATTTGGATTAGAAACCTCTATCCGTGATTTGTGTAATGCAATGACAAATAAGCGCATTGCGATTAACTTTCAGTGCTATGGAATTATGAATGAGCTGGTGATGCAAGAGCAAATCTCGATATATCGCATTGTACAGGAGTTGCTGGGGAATGCCGTTAAACATGCTAAGGCCAGTCAGATTTTGTTGCAATGCAGTTACGCTGAGGGATCTTTTTTAATTACTATAGAAGATGATGGCATAGGGTTTGATATGGAGGAGCTTGAAAACAAAATAGGAATGGGCTTGCTTAACATCCGGAATAGGGTAAATTATTTGAATGGTATATTTGAAATTACCACCAACAAAGGTGAGCAAGGCACAACAATTAACATAGAGCTTAATGTTACTACATAAAGTTACGCTTGCCATAGTAGATGATCATCCCGTAGTTATTGAGGGATTACAAAATATACTTAAAAATCATGACCGCATAGAAATTGTAGGGAGTTTTATTAACGGGAAGGATTTTATCTCATTTATAGAGAACTCAAAGGTTGATGTGGTTTTATTGGATATTTCTCTTCCAGATATAAACGGTATAGCACTTTGTAGAGAGATTAAAAAGAGCTCGCCTAAAACTTCCATACTTGCGTTAAGTAACCACGATGAGCGCAGCATGATCATGAAGATGATTGAAAATGGTGCCAGCGGCTACTTGCTTAAAAATACTTCTGTAGATGAACTTATTCGATGTATTGAAGAGGCAGTGAATGGAAATATCACCTTTAGTTCTGCCGTTAAGGAAATTATTTCTAACCCAGGATTAGGAGATTTTAGAGAAGCCGTTCGATTAACTAAAAGGGAAAAGGAAATATTGAGCTTAGTGGCGCTAGGTAAAACTACTCAGACTATTGCAGATGAGCTCTTTCTGAGTAAATTAACTGTAGAGACACATAGAAAGCACCTGCTTCAGAAATTTAAAGTGAAAAATGTAGCGGAGTTAATAAAAATAGCCTCACAAGATAATCTCTTATGAGGCTATTAATAATATTATTTAAAGTACTAAACTGAAAAGCTTTCGCCACAACCGCATGTACGGCTAGCGTTAGGATTGATGAAGTTGAAACCTTTTCCGTTCAAACCATCTGAAAAATCAAGTTCTGTTCCTGCCAGATATAAAAATGATTTCATATCTAATGCAATTTTGATTCCGCGATCTTCAAAGAACTGATCTCCGGTTTTTTCCTCGTTATCAAAGTCAAGATTGTAAGATAAGCCAGAACAGCCCCCACCTTTTACCGATACACGTAAAAAGTAGTCAGAACCTAATTCTGAATCCTGCATTAAATGATCTATTTTATCCTTTGCTTTATCTGTTATTGTAATCATTTTCTTACTGTTTAGTATCGAGTATCTAGACTTTAGTATCAAGAATTTAGTATCAAAGTATCAAGAAGGAGATTCCAATCTTGATACCAGTATCTTGCTACTTGTTTACTAATTTTAGTGGTGCGATTTTTCTAATACCACAGGCTCTAAACCATTTTTAACGCGGTAATCATTAATTGCTGATTTAATAGCGTCTTCTGCCAAAACTGAGCAGTGGATCTTTACCGGTGGTAAAGCCAATTCTTCAACGATATCCATGTTATCGATTGCTAAAGCCTCATCAATTGTTTTTCCTTTTAGCCACTCGGTAGCTAAAGAAGAAGAAGCAATTGCAGAACCGCATCCAAATGTTTTAAATTTAGCATCAGTGATTACGTTATCATCACCAACCTCAATTTGTAAGCGCATTACGTCACCGCATTCAGGCGCTCCAACCAAACCTGTTCCTACAGCTTTGCTTTCTTTATTTAAAGTACCTACGTTACGTGGGTTACTATAATGATCAATTACTTTATCTGAATATGCCATTTTTGTATTTCTTTAGTCTCCTTTCGGAGCGTTTGTTACTGTTTGTTATATTAATGTGCATCAAGCCATGTAATTCATAACTTGTAACACATAACTCTGTTAATGTTCTGCCCACTCAATTTTACTCAAGTCAACACCTTCTTTAAACATTTCCCAAAGTGGAGAAAGTTCTCTTAAGTGGTTAACTGCTTTTTGAGTAATCTCGATGGCGTGATCGATATCTTCTTCAGTAGTAAATCTACCTAAACCGTAGCGGATAGAAGAGTGTGCTAAATCGTCTGATAAACCTAAGCTTTTCAATACGTATGATGGTTCTAAAGAGGCAGAAGTACAAGCAGAACCAGAAGATACCGCTAAATCTTTCATTGCCATCATTAAACCTTCACCTTCAACATATTTAAAAGAGATGTTGGCTACGTGTGGTAAACGGTGCTCTGTATTACCATTAACATAACTTTCTTCCATTTTGTTTAAGGTTGTTTCTAATCTATCGCGTAAAGCAGATAAACGAACAGCTTCGCTTTCCATTTCTAAACGACAAAGTTCACAAGCTTTACCTAGTCCTACAATACCTGGAACGTTTAAAGTACCAGAACGCATACCACGCTCGTGGCCTCCACCATCCATTTGTGCAGTAACTTTAACTCTTGGGTTTTTACGGCGTACGTAAAGTGCACCAACACCTTTTGGTCCGTACATTTTATGTGCCGAGAAAGCCATTAAGTCGATACCATCTGTATTTACATCAACAGGAATTTTTCCTACTGCCTGTGTTGCATCAGTCATAAATAAGGCACCATGCTTATGCGCAATAGCCGAAATTTCTTTTACCGGTTGAATTACGCCGATTTCATTGTTACCATACATGATGGAAACTAAAATCGTTTCTGGAGTCATCGCAGCTTCAAGTTCAGCTAAGTCGATTAAACCGTCTTCTTTAACAGCAAGGTAAGTTACGCGTGCACCATTTTTTTCTAAATGCTTACAGGTATCTAAAACTGCTTTATGTTCGGTTACCGCAGTAATAATGTGGTTTCCTTTTTCTTTGTACATTTCGAACACACCCTTAATAGCGAGGTTATCTGCTTCGGTTGCTCCAGATGTAAAAATAATTTCTTTTTCTGTACAGCCGATTAATTTGGCCACCTGCTCACGGGCATAATCAACCCCTTCTTCAGCTACCCATCCGAAAGCGTGGTTTCTGCTGGCAGCATTTCCAAATTTTTCAGTAAAGTAGGGTAACATTGCTTCCAACACTCTAGGGTCAAGAGGTGTCGTTGCATTATTGTCTAAATATATCGGCTGTTTCATCTTATTCTGTTAATTTTACTACAAAGATACGAAAAAACTTTTCTAACAATTATAAATAATAGCTATGACTGTATAGGTAAAACCTGCATTTTTACATTTACCAAACCTTTCAGCTTTCATCCATTTGAATAAATACCTATGAATAAGATAGAACATATCGGAATCGCGGTTAATAGCCTCGAAAAATCTATTGACGTGTATCAGAAACTCCTCAATACAGACTGCTACAAAACAGAACTAGTAGTTTCAGAACTGGTAAATACAGCTTTCTTTAAAACCGGTGAGAATAAAGTAGAATTGCTCGAAGGAACGGCTCCAGAAAGTGCGATAGCTAAATTTATTGAGAAAAAAGGCGAGGGGATTCATCATATCGCATTTGCAGTAGATGATATTTTAGCAGAAATGGAAAGGCTAAAGCAGGAAGGTTTTGTGTTGTTAAATGAGCAACCCAAAAAAGGAGCAGATAATAAAATGGTTTGTTTTGTGCATCCGAAAGATACCAATGGGGTTCTGATAGAGCTGTGTCAGGAAATTAAGTGGATATGAGCTTGTTTAGTTGGTTAGAGGGGTGAGCTGTGTTAGTTGTGTCATTACTCCAAGCTCCGAACTCCAAACTTGGTTAGTTGGTTAGGGTTGAGGCGGTGAGCTGTGTTATGGGGCAAGACTTTGGACTAACGACTGCGGACTATGGACTTTTTTCGCGCTCCAATCCTGTCCGTCGAGTTCCGCAGGAGTTCTACGGATTGTTTAATGGAGGAGAGTCTTGGACTCGGTTTAATTAATGTTGAGTTATGAAACTCAACGGTATGCTGTAATCCGTAGAGGCGCTGCGCTTAACTCTACGGACAGGGCAGGCTATGCGCCCAAGACTCTGGACTATTGACTGCAGACTAAAGACTTTTTTCGCGCTCCAAACTATTTAGCTAATTTTGTAATTATGAGTGATGCGTTGTCTTTAATTAGGATTATTAGCAAGGATTTTGATTTAGCAGAAGGGTTATCTGAGGAGCAACTGCGTTTTGCGATGATTGATGCTTTTGGTTACCTGATCGATAATGATTTTTCTAAGCTGGTACAGATTCTTTATAAGGCGGATGTAGATCAGTATAAATTGAAAGAGCTGTTAGAAAACACCAATGGTGCTAGTGCTGCCGAAATTATTGCTGACACTTATATCGCAAGGCAAAAGGCAAAAATCGAAACCTGGAAGAAATATAGTTCTTAATGATTAGGAGGCTGGAGGTTAGTGAGACTCTCAACTCCATAATTTTATGGAAGGTTGTAGCGTTTATGCAGGTTATTCATCATAGACTCCAAAATCCCAAGCCCCAAATCCAAACTGGATAAAGGGCTTGGGAGTAGAATCAGCTAAACCTTCGGCATTTTATAACCATTATGATATTGGGCGGCTAAATATTTATTTGCCTGGCTATCGGTGAATTTGCCTTTTGCGGCATCCCAGTATATTTTTTTTCCGGTGCGGTAAGCAATATTGCCCATTTGACAAATGGTAGCCACATGCGCTCCAGCCTGTATAGGTGCATTTAAATCTTCCAGCTTGCGAGATTGTATAACATCCAGGAAATTTTTGGTGTGTAATTGCAATCCATTATCTACTGATTTTTGAAAAGGAACTGCTTCAATTCTATTTTTGTCGCCGTCTTTTCCAGGAATCACTTCCCAGCCCTGGCGATTAAGCACTAAAGTGCCGTTGTTTCCAATAAATGCAACCCCATGGTTTCTGCTATAAGGACCATCATCTATGCCAGTAGCATGTTCCCATTGCATATTAAAGCCTTCAAATTCATATATAGTTGTTAGGGTATCCGGTGTTTCCGAAGCGTCGTCTGGATAGGCAAATTTTCCCCCTGAGGCTACAATACTTTTTGGGGCAGATGCTTTCATGCCTAACAAGGCATAGTCAATCATGTGTACGCCCCAATCGGTCATTAAGCCCCCGGCATAATCCCAGAACCAGCGAAAATCGAAATGAAAACGATTTTTATTAAAAGGATGTTGGGTAGCCGGACCCAGCCACATGTTATAATCTACACCTTCGGGAACGGCACTGTCTGGAACTTTAGGTATAGCTTTCATCCAGCCTTGGTAAGCCCAGGCTTTTACCAAACGGATATTCCCTAATTTGCCCGAATGAACGTAAGCAATGGCATCGGCAAAGTGTTTCTGGCTACGCTGCCATTGGCCAACCTGTACCACCTTATTGTATTTTTGTTGTGCAGCTATCATTTCATTACACTCGGCAATAGAATTACCGACTGGTTTTTCTACATAAACATCTTTGCCTGCGGCGAGTGCATCAACCATTATTTTACAATGCCAATGATCTGGAGTTCCAATTACAATGGCATCTATATCTTTATTTTCGAGGATTTGTTTGTAATCGCCTGTAGTGGTTACCGTAATGCCTTTTTTAGCAAGTTCGGCAGCTCTTTTGCTTAATACATTCTGATCTACATCGCACAGAGCAATACATTGTGCTCTGGGATCTTTAAGCAAGGCGGTTAAATCAGACCAACCCATACCATTGATGCCGATTGCGGCGATACGGATTTTATCTGCTTTGCTTTTGTTTGTGGCGAATAAATTTAAGGGGAGGATGCTGGCTAAACCAGTGCTTGCTAATAGTAATGAGCTTGATTGGATGAATTTTCTGCGTTTCATTAAGGTTTAATTTGGTTATTTTTAAAATTAATAAAAATATCAGAAAATGAAGCGAATAACGTTATAGTTACGTTTATTTTTTGAATTCCTCTTTTTGTAAATTAAATTTAATAGAGGTGTTGATTCTTATAAAATAAATTAATACATTTGCATCCTCTAAAATAGAGGTAGAAAGACAAATAGGAAATGTCATAAGCATTGTTGCCAGCAAATTGCAACTAAATGTTCTTGATGCTTTCACACAAAAAACATAAAATAATATTCAAATGAAAAAAGATTTGCACCCATCAAGCTACAGACCTGTTGTTTTCAAAGATATGTCTAATGACTATGCTTTCTTAACAAAATCATGTGTAGATACTAAAGAAACTATTAAATGGGAAGATGGTAATGAGTATCCTTTATATAAATTAGAGATTTCTCATACTTCACACCCTTTTTATACTGGTAAAATGAAATTGGTTGATACAGCTGGACGTATCGATAAATTCAAAAACCGTTACGCTAAGAAATAATTTTAGCAACAAAAAGCATTTTTTGAAGTCCCTTTGCCAAAAGCATCGGGACTTTTTTTATTTTTGTTGCTTATGACAATCAATCTATTTGATGATTCCAGCTGGACGTCTCTCCGTCCGCTTACATTTACAAGGCCAGTTGCCGATTTACGAGTAGGGATATTAACCATTGCAGAAAAATGGGCAAAGCATTTGCAGTCTGATTTTGGTTTTATAACACAGGAATACCTTGCGAAGAAATTTAGCGCAAAAGCTAATCCTGATATTTTTATTAACGGTTCTGTATGTCCTGACGAAGCACTTTTGGAAGCCCTTAGTGGCTTAAGAAATGGGGAATCTTTGGTTAAAGGGGATTTAATTATCGCTTATAAACCGGATCAATCCGCTACGCATAGTCTGGAGCTTGCAAGGTCTTTAAAAACAGTTGAGTTTAAAGGTGATTTTATCAGCATCAGCTATCCTGATCACATTTTTACACACAATGGCGTAGAGCTTAAAAAGGATTTTGAACTTTTAACCAAGGGGAGGACTTCTGGCACGCTGAGTAGTACCAACACCTTTTTAGGAGATAATATTTTCATTGAAGAAGGTGCTAAAGCTGAATGTTCGGTATTTAACAGTCTTCAAGGACCCATATACTTGGGTAAAAATGCTGAAGTTTGGGAAAGTTGTAATATTAGAGGTTCATTTGCGCTTTGCGATGATTCGTCAGTGAAGATGGGGGCGAAGATTTATCCGAATACCACTATTGGACCGCATACTAGGGTTGGCGGTGAAATTAATAATGCGGTGATTTGGGGCTATTCTTCTAAAGGGCATGAAGGCTATTTGGGGAATGCTGTATTGGGGCAGTGGTGTAATATTGGGGCTGATACCAATAATTCAAATTTAAAGAATAATTACGCAGAGGTAAAGCTGTGGGATTACGAAGCAGAAAGCTTCCGTAAAACAGGTTTGCAGTTTTGTGGTTTAATTATGGCCGATCATGCTAAATGCGGGATCAATACGATGTTTAATACCGGAACGGTGGCAGGGGTAAGCGCTAATATTTTTGGCGCGGGATTTCCACGTAACTTTATCCCGGATTTTGCCTGGGGAGGTGCGCAAGGATTCGATGTGTATAGCCTGGACAAGATGTTTGAAACAGCTGAAAAGGTATACGCAAGAAGAGATCTCCCTTTTGATGAGGTTGAAAAGGAAATTATTGGCAAAGTTTACGAACTAACTGAACAATACAGAAGGTTTTAAACTGTTTATAGAAAAGAAACTAAATACTAATCAGTGGTTTTATGCCACTAAGAATAAATGACATGAGAAAAAAAATAGTTGCCGGTAACTGGAAAATGAATTTGGATTACAATGAAGGTATTTCATTGTTCAGCGAAATTGTAAATATGGTTAAAGATGAACGCAAAGGCGATCAGTTAGCTGTTATTTGCGCGCCATTTATCCATTTAAACAGTTTGACTAAGTTAGGCGGAAACGATGTTAAAATCGGTGCTCAGAACATCCATGATAAAGAAAGTGGTGCTTACACAGGTGAGATTTCTGCCAAAATGATCAAATCGGTTGGTGTGGAGTATGTAATTTTAGGTCACTCAGAGCGCAGACAATATTTTGCTGAGAGTGATGAATTATTAGCGGCTAAAACCAAAACTGCTTTGGCAAATGGTTTAACACCAATTTTCTGTATCGGTGAAACTTTAGACGAGCGTAATAATGGTAGTTATTATGAAGTTTTGAAAAAACAATTATTGGATGGTCTGTTCGGCTTAACAGAAGAAGATTTCAAGAAAATTGTTATTGCATATGAGCCAGTTTGGGCTATTGGTACTGGTTTAACTGCAACACCAGAGCAAGCGCAGGATATTCATGCTTTTATCCGCAGTGAAATCCATGCCAAATATGGTTTTAATGTCGCTGATGATACGACTATTCTTTATGGAGGTAGCTGTAACCCAGGTAATGCAGCAAGCTTATTTGCCCAGACAGATATTGATGGCGGGTTAATTGGTGGTGCCTCATTAAAATCGCGTGATTTTACAGATATTATTAAAGCTTTAAACAGCTAATGCAATATATAAAAGCCATATTTAAATTCAATAGTATTGAAGAGTATCAGCAAGATCTACTTATCAGTGATCTTGCTGATCTTGGTTTTGATACCTTTGAAGATAGTGAGAGCGGATTTACTGCTTTTGTTATTAAAGATAATTTCGATGAGCAGGAACTGCAAACATTGTTGGGTAACTATTCAGCAGAATTTATAACCGACTATACGCTTGAAGACGTAGCAGACGAGAACTGGAATGCGGAGTGGGAAAAGAATTTTAGTCCTTTAATTATCGACGATGTATGTTACGTACGGGCTACTTTTCACGAGCCTCAGCCATCTTACCCATATGAAATTGTGATTGATCCGAAGATGTCGTTTGGTACAGGTCACCATCAAACTACTACCATGATGATGCAGTATATTTTAGCTGCAGATTTAAAGGATAAAGCGGTTTTGGATATGGGCTGTGGAACAGCAATTTTGGCTATTTTAGCTGCTAAATTGGGTGCAAAACGCCTTGTTGCCATCGATTATGATGAGGTTTGCTACGATAGTACATTAGAAAACGCAGCTTTAAATCATGTGGATAATTTACAGGCATTATGTGGTAGTAAAGAAGTGATCCCTGACGAATTGTATGAGGTAATTTTTGCTAATATCAATAGAAATATTCTTCTGGATCAAATTCAGCGCTATGCTGAAGTACTTAAACCTGAAGGGAAAATCTTCTTCAGTGGCTTCTATCTTGATCCGGATTTGGGATTAATTACTGCAGAATGTGCTAAATACGGTATCAAATACGTTGATCATAAACAGAACGGCGAATGGGTAGCGGCACAGTTTGAGAAAAAATAATGATTGAATTTTGAGTGAGTGAATGACATTGCGGTTTATTTTTTAGCGCATTGTCATTCAATTCTTCTTTAATTCTTTCATTCAATAATTTACTCATTTTATTATTATGCGTATACATTTTATTGCAATAGGTGGAAGTGCTATGCACAACCTGGCTATTGCGCTTCATAAAAAAGGATATCAGATTTCTGGTTCAGACGATGTGATTTTTGAACCTGCCCAATCGCGATTGGCAACATATGATCTTTTACCCAAGGAAATGGGCTGGGATGAATCTCGCATTACAGCTGATTTGGATGCGGTAATTTTAGGGATGCATGCGAGAATTGATAACCCCGAGTTGTTAAAGGCACAGGCATTAGGACTGAAAATATATTCTTACCCTGAATATGTTTACGAGCAGAGTAAATCTAAGCTACGTGTGGTTATTGGCGGTAGTCATGGTAAAACTACGATTACCAGTATGATTCTTCATGTACTCAATTATTATGGTCGTGATTTTGATTATTTAGTAGGGGCTCAGCTTGCTGGTTTCGATACCATGGTGAAGATTACCAGAGAAGCACCAGTGATGATTATTGAGGGCGATGAATATCTTTCTTCTCCAATAGATAGGCGACCTAAATTTCACCTCTATAAAGCTAATGTTGCGGTAATTAGTGGAATTGCCTGGGATCATATCAACGTTTTTCCAACGTATGCAGATTATGTTTCGCAATTTGGGAAATTCATTGATACCATTGAGGAAAATGGTACTTTGATTTTTTGCAGTGCTGATCAGGATTTACATGAGCTTGTCGACAAATCTGAAGCTTCGGTTAAGCGTATTGGTTATGCTATTCCGGAGCACACTATTGAAAATGGTATCACTTATCTTTTTCCAGATCATACCGCACTAAAGGTTTTTGGAGATCACAATTTGATGAATCTAAATGCTGCTAAATTGGTTTGTGAAGAATTGGATATTTCGGCTGAACAATTTAATAAAGCCATCGCCTCATTTACGGGTGCCGCAAAGCGCTTAGAAATCATTTCTGCTGATGAATCTACCAATGTTTACAAAGACTTTGCACATTCACCATCTAAGCTAAAAGCCACAATTGATGCTGTGAAAAGTCAATTTGATCAGCGCAAGTTAGTAGCTTGTATCGAACTACATACTTTTAGTAGTTTAAATAAGGACTTCTTGAAAGAGTATGCCGGTGCAATGGATAAAGCAGATGAAGCTATTGTTTTTATCGATATAAAATCTTTTGAACAAAAGAGAATGGAGCCGTTTTCAGAAAGTGATGTTCGTGAAGCATTTGCAAACCCAAATTTGAAGTTCTTTAATGATGCCACACAGCTTAAGGCTTATCTTTTAAGTTTGAAATACCAAAATACTAATCTTCTGTTGATGAGTTCTGGTAATTATGCCGGTTTTGATCTTCCTGAGTTGGCGGCTCAATTACCCCGTTAATGAACGCTGTTGGAGAAAATATAAAAAAAAGCAGGATTGAGCTTGGCTTAAGTCAAGCTCAGGCTGCTAAGATGCTCCAAATTTCTACTCCTGCCTTCTGTAAAATAGAAACTGGTCAAACTGATCTGAATGTTTCCAGATTGCTTCAAATAGCCAAAGTATTTAAAGTAAAGGTAGATCGATTACTTTATGGAACTACGAATAAGGCAGATTCTTCTGAAGAAATAAATGTGCTAAAGGCTGAACTTCTCGTTAAAGATGAAGAATTGAATAAGCTCCGCAAAAAGATTATTGATCTTTATGATAAATTAGGAATGTAACCTTTAGGGAATGGTGTGCGGTTTGTTTATTGGTGTGTGGGGAGTTGTTCTGGTTCGTGGGGTATGATTTATTTGGTTAAATAAAATTCATTTAATGTTGTTTGGTTTTGAATATTATTCTGATTTAATTTAAATTTACAGAATGATATTCGATAACACAATTAATCTTGATCAGGTTGATCTGGCGATTTTGCGGTTAATGCAGGAGAATGCCAAGATTTCTAATGTGGCGTTGGCACAAGCCTTAGACCTTGCGCCATCTGCAGTACTGGAGCGGGTTAAAAAATTAGAGAAGAAACAGGTCATTACAGGCTATACGGCAATAATAAATCCGGTTGCCCTTAACCTGAAGCTTTTAGCCTTTATCTCCATGAAGGCTTCGCATAGTATTGGTTGTACAGATACGGCCAATGATCTGGCCAAGATTAAAGATGTACAAGAGGTTCATGTTATAGCTGGAGAGGATTGCTATCTGGTTAAAGTGAGAACAGCCGATTCGGCCTCGTTAATGGCCTTGATGAGAGATGCCTTCAGTAAGATCCCGAATATCACCTCTATCCGAACGACCATCGTTCTAGAAACGGTGAAAGAGCAATCTCATTTAGTAATTCCAGAGCAATAAAATGATGAGCAGTGTAAATAAAACAGCATCCCCCTGGGCAGTATATCTTGCCTTCGCGATTGTGTATATCGTTTGGGGCTCCACCTACTTTTTTATTCAGAAAGCATTGGTAGGATTTCCACCATTTATTTTAGGCGCATTTAGGTTTATTGTTGCAGGATTATTAATGCTGATCTGGTGTAAGATTAGGGGCGAGCGCATTTGGAACAGCGGCACGATTAAAATTGCAGCCATTAGTGGATTTCTTATGCTCGGACTAGGAAATGGGATTGTGATTTGGGTTGAGCAATACATTCCGAGTGGTTTGGTGGCTATTGTTGTGGCTTCTGCAGCCATGTGGTTTGTCATCTTGGATAAACCCAAATGGAAAGAAAACTTTAGTGATAAATACATCCTATCGGGATTAGTGGTCGGTTTTATCGGGGTGGTATTGCTTTTCAGTTCACAATTAGCAGGAATTTTAAATGCACCGCAGGGTAAATTTCAGTTAATTGGTATAATATTGTTAGCCTTGGGACCTATCGCCTGGGCTGGAGGTTCTTTGTATTCCAAATATTACCCAACTACCGGTAGTTCAGTGTCTGTAAATACAGGATGGCAAATGTTAATTGCAGGTTTTGCCTTTCTCCCTGGTGGAATATTCAATGCTGAGTTTACCGCGTTGAACTGGTCTGAAATTCCACTAGATTCTTGGTTGTCTATTACTTATTTGATATTATTCGGGTCAATAGCGGCTTTTAGTGCCTATGTGTGGTTACTTAAGGTGCGTCCGGCTACTGAGGTGAGCACCTACGCTTACGTTAATCCTGTAGTAGCAGTAATCCTTAGCGTAACTTTTACAGATGAAAGGGTAACGTTGATGCAAATCCTCGGACTGGTAGTTGTTTTGGCGAGCATTTTATTGATTAACCTGCCGAAATATAAAAAAGGTGTAGATGCTTAATTCTACACCTTTTAATAAACTTAAAAAATCTTACGGAGTGTTAAGTGTCTTTTGCCAAAAGTTGCCCCTGTGGCTTCGTGAATGGCAAGCATCTTATCGTTAAAATCGCCCACCCAGCTTAGTTCCAATTCATCATACTGTTTTAGCGGTAAAACATATTCTTTCAATTTGATGAAAAGGGCAGATTCCAGACCATGTTTTTGGTAGGCTGATTTTGTACCCATTACAATGGCGCGCATTCTGCTTACACCCACCCACCTGCGGTAAGCGAATTTTAGTTTTTCAATTAATCCAAGTTTTCCATTGAAGCCCTTGATCATCTGATTGGCATCAGGAATGATAACTACAAAAGAAGCAGGCTCTCCATTAAGATAGGCAAACCAGATCAGTTTCTCATCCATAATTGGCTTCATGCTATTGAAACTTTCCTGGAGCGTTTCTTTTTTAATGGGAACAAAATTTTCAAAATCCTTCCAGGCATCGTTATATATTTCCATGAGGTCGGAAATATATTTATCGGCATTTTTTGAGGAAAAATGCTCAAAGGTATAATCGGGCTTTTTAGCTACCCAATTGGCAATCTTGGTAAAGCGCTCAGGAAAAGGTTTATTTACGGCTAAGTGATTGGTAATCTGCTCGTACATTTTTTCAAAGCCATAAGCCTCGAAAAGTGCTTTGTAATAGGGAAGGTGATAGTTCATTCCGAAAGAAGGAGGAGTGAATCCCTCAACCAGAAGTCCCCAGAAAGTATCGTTTTCTCCAAAATTAATTGGGCCATCCATGGCTTTCATGCCTCTCTCTACCAGCCATTGCTTTGCAGTATCAAATAATAGATTGGCTGCGTTCTGATCATTTATACACTCGAAAAAGCCAATTCCTCCGGTTGGCTGCTCGTAATTATGGGCTTTCTTTTCATTGATAAAGGCCGCAATTCGTCCAATCAATTGTCCGTGTTCATCTTTCAATACCCAACGAGTGCATTGGCCGTGATTAAAGAAGTTATTTTTTGTAGGGTTAAATACATTTTCAACTTCTATATCTAATGGGCAGATCCAGTTTTTATCGTTCTGGTAAATGATTTTTGCTGTTTGGAGAAAGTCTTTTTTTAACTGAGGATTAGCAACGGGTATAATTTGCATAGCAGATTTAAAATTAAAAAGCATCCAACCACAAGGTAGGATGCTTTTTCAAATATATAAGTTTTTTAATATTTAGTAATCGTCGTCGTCATCATCATAGTCGAAATTATCCAGATCGTCTAAGGGCATATCAAAGTCGTCTTCGTCGTCATCTTGTGATTTTTTGGCAGGTTTTAAATCTGCATCATCTTCAAAATCATCATTCTCTTCTACCTCTTTTTTGGTAGTCGGTTTTGCTGGGGATTTCTTTGGAGTTTTCATTACACAAAAATAAAAATTGCTTTTATAGTTTAAAAATACAAAAAAACTTTTTTTAATAACGAACTGTAATCAAAGAAATTAAAATTATTTATTCTACCGTTTCACCTACCGTGTTTTCTTCTTTAACGATATCTTTTAGCTGCGGCAGCTGAGAAAGATTCTGAAGTCCGAAGTAATCCATAAACATTGGACTGGTGCTATACAGGATAGGTCTTCCTGGTGTTTCTGCCTTGCCATCCATAGTGATCAGTTCCTTTTCTAAAAGTCGCTGAACAGAATAATCGGAGTTCACGCCGCGAATTTGTTCGATCTCTAATTTGGTGATGGGTTGTCTGTAAGCAATGATGGCTAACGTTTCCATTGCCGCCTGGCTTAATTTTTTCTTTGATCGGTGTAACTGTAATTGATTTACCGTTTCGTGGTATTCCTTTTTAGTTAAAAACTGGTATCCATTATTGATGTGCACCAGCTGCAAGATAGAATCTTCGAGATTATATTTATCTCTAATAGCTTCAATATGGTCTAGCACAAATATTTCATCATATTCGGCACTGAAAACAGTATTTAAAGCAAGTATAACTTCCTGAAGGGAGATACTTTGTACAGAAGAAAATATGAGGGCCTCGATGTGTCTGGAAATGTGTGTTTCTGGCATATACAAAAGTATAATTTTTAGGCATAAAAAAAGCGGTCTCGCTTTTTTGAAACAAGACCGCTTTCAACACACAAATGAAACCTGAATTAAGATATAGTTTTAGGTTAGGTTATTAAATATCTATATCAATTCTATAAGAACGTTTTGATAAACACTATCGTTTATTTATAATACAAGTTTAAGGCTATTGAGGATTGGAACTCAGTTCTATTTAGTGAGTGGTATTAATAATTGAGTAAACGGTAATTATCTCATTTTAACGGTATAGAAATGGATACGGTAGTGCCGTTTACACTGTTTTGTTTAACAGATAGGTGTATAGGTTTTGCTCCAATCTGGCCTAAAAGATTTAATCTTTCTTTGGTGAGCTGCATGCCTTTACTAATATGCGATTCTTTTTTGTTTCGTAATGAGTTGTCAATACCTATTCCATCATCAATAATTTCGATGTTTAAATAGAACTCATCTTGCAAGTTGATATTGATTTGTATTTCTCCGCCAGTTTCTTTCGGCATAATGCCATGCCATATTGCATTTTCTACATAAGGTTGCAGGAGCATGGATGGAATAAAGATTTCTTCCTCATCAATTTCTTCATCTATGTGGAATACATATTTCAACTTATCGCCAAAGCGATTTTTTTCCAGTTTCAAGTAAAGGTTAAGATATTCTAATTCCTCTTGTAAAGAAATATAACTTTTGGTACAGATTTCTAAGTTTTTGCGGATCAATCTGGCAAAACCAGTCAATACTTTGTTTGCCGATGCCGTATTTTGCGTATTGATGTAATGTTGAATGGAATTCATTACGTTGAAAACAAAATGGGGATTCATCATCGCCTGCAGGGCTTGTTGTTCGAGCATTAACACCTTGTTTTTTAAAAGTAGCTGCTGTTGTTCCTTATCTTTCTGTTTTCTGGTGATGTAAACCGCTACTTTGTA
This sequence comes from Pedobacter rhizosphaerae, assembly GCF_900111155.1. Taxonomy (GTDB): domain Bacteria; phylum Bacteroidota; class Bacteroidia; order Sphingobacteriales; family Sphingobacteriaceae; genus Pedobacter; species Pedobacter rhizosphaerae. The sequence continues at coordinate 143,107 of NZ_FOGG01000009.1, forward strand.
AAAAATGTACGCCACCAACAAAATTAGAATGGATAAAAACCATAGACTTTGCCAGAAATGTTTTTTGATGGTGAAGGAAATCTTCGCTGGAGGACCCCAGTTGCCGTTTTGGCTTTTAGCACTTACCTCAAAAACGTAATCACCAGATTGTAATGACGAGAAATCCAGACGACGGGTACGGGTTTCTACCCAAGCCGAGTTTTCATTCAGACGGTATCGGTAAGTAATATCGCTTGTCGTGAAATCAACTGCACTAAAAGTGAAAAGGATGGTATTGTTGCCTGTTTCAAAAACAAAATTATTTTGATCTATGGGTAATCGTTCATTATCTCTAATGATGGAGGTAACATAAACCTTTGGCAGGTTTTTACTGATATTCTGATTGTTGTATTTAAAGAGGATAAGGCCTTTATTTGTTGTGAAATAAGCTGTGCTATCATCGATAAAAAGATTGTTGATATCATCGCTTAGAAGGTCTTTCCCGTAATCAAAATTGGCCACACTAGGCTTTTTGGGGTAATTAACGATCTTATTTACCCCCTTGTTAGTGAGTACCCAGATTTCATTGTTTTTAATGAATATTTTAGTGCAGATATTATTGGTTAGTCCATCGGCTTGAGTAATTTGCCTCGCAATTTTATTGTCTTTGTAAAAGATTAATCCATAACCATCCGTAGCCAAAATGAGCGTTCCATCTGGCAGTTGCTGAATATCGTTTATCCTTTTGGTGAGCAGTGGGCTGTTTTCAAAATGTTTAATTAACCTGCTATTAGAAAACTGGGATAGACCATTGATGTTGGAAAACCAAAGATTACCAGTTTGATCGTAAAATACATGATAGGAGCGATCTTTAAAGAAATCTTCTTTCTCTCTGTACTTTAGGGAATTAAATTCAAATTTGTTGAGCCTGTCTGATAGGAAAACTACCCCAGAGGAAAGGGCTAAGGCAAGGTGATTATTGTTGTCGCTTAAGCTGAAGTGCTTAATTACGAACATAGAATTATTGGTTTCTTTTAAATAATTAACTTCGTTAGTGGTTTTGTAAATGTTCTTAAACACGCCCATTCCATAATCGGAAGCAAAATATATAGACTGATTTTTAGGGTCGTAATTGATTTGTTTTATGGTTTTATATTTTTTAAAATCATCAAGGCCAACCTCCTCCACCTGGTAATTCTGGATATTGAGAATATCGATCACGGCATCATCTGTACCTAACCACAATCTGTTTTTGGCATCTTTGGTAATACTTTTAATAACATTACTACTAAGCCCTGATTCTGCATCAATAATAGACAGTCTGTTATTTACGTTTGGTAACATGTAAATCCCCTGATTGGTAGCAAACCAGATGTTTTGGTTCTTGTCTTTAATGGCTTGATTTACCGAAATATCCTGGAGATATTGTACTGTTTTTCCACTTTTATTAAGAGCAAATGCACCATTGGCATTGGCCAGCCAAACTTCCTTAGCAGATTGATCATAGTAGAAGTAACCCGACATATTTTTGATCAGGTTTTGAGGTATGGGGATGAGTGTATTTATTGCCCCGTTTTTGAACTCCTTTAAGCCTGACTGGTCAAGGTAAAGCATTGATTTTTGTACGGTATTATCGGCCGTCATGTAGGAGAGTGGTTGCACCTTTGACTGGCTTAAAACAAATGTTTTACCGTTAAATTGTTGAACGCTTAAGTCGCTGTAGGCATAGATGTTACCTTCTTCATCCTCATGGATAAAGGCATTTATAAACTTGTCGTTTTCGTGGGGAGATACATATTTTTTAATATTTTTTCCATCCCAGCAAACAATTAAGTTCGAGTTGGTCCCGAGCCATATTCTGCCTTGTTTATCTTGCAGAAATGAAACTATAACCGTGTTTGAGTTTAATTTTTTAAGTAGTATATCGTTGTCCTGATTATAGAATTTCCCTTCTTTGAGGTAGCTTAATTGGCCATTTAGGGCGAAGAACCAAATCCGACCTTGTTTATCTTCGGTCATCTGTAGGATTTGTGTATCGGGAAGGCCATCCTCAATAGTGAAATTTTGAAAATTGGTTCCATCAAAACGGCTTAAACCATTGTCTGTTGCTATCCAAATAAAGCCTTTATCATCTTGTAAAATGTAGTAGCAATTGTTGCTGGCTAAGCCATTTTTAGAGGTGTAATGGGGCAGGTAAGTGGTTTGCGACCATGTCTTTAAGTTTGAAAGTAGTAAAAAAACAATCAATACAAATGGCGTAAAACCAGCTTTTTTTAAAGTTGAAAACGAGTTTTTAAGAACTGACGGTATGGTTTTAATGTTCGCCATTTGCTTTGGTGAATATTTTTATCTTTTCGAAGAAATCAGTTGCCCGTCTGCGGGAAATGTTAATGCTTTCGCCATTTTTAAGTAAAGCCTGAAGTCCGTTTTTAGAATTGTATTCTTTGAGGTGGTTGAGGTTGATGATACTGGATTTATGGATCCTTACAAACTGATCGGAGGGCAGTAATTCTTCAAACTCCCTAAGCACTTTAGAAACGGTTATTTTATCTTGATTAGTTAGATGAAATACAGAATAATTACTGTCGGCTTCTACGTAAATGATTTCATCAACATCTATCATTTTAAAGCCCTGGCCATAGGGGAGGGTGAGTTTTTTTATTTCAGATCTGCTGGATAGTGTGTTAGCAAGATTGTTGATTCGATTATCGTGGTCAGGTTGCTTTTGAACCCTTTTGAGGTGGTGGCTTACCTTCTCTACTGCAATTTTAAGCTCGTCAATATCAATGGGTTTAAGCAGGTAATCGAGCGCATTAGCTTTGATCGCTTTTAGGGCATATTGATCGTAAGCAGTGGTGAAAATCACTTCAGCCTGATGCTTCTGCGCATCCGGTATCAGCTCAAATCCATTTCCGCCAGGCATGGCTATATCTAAAAAAATAAGGTTAATGGGGTGGTTTTCTAAAAGCTCTTTGGCTTCCGCAACAGACCTTGCAATGCCCGTAATTTCTACCTCCGGGCAGTTCTGTTGCAGCAAAAAAAACAATGATGAACGTGCAAATTCCTCATCATCAACAATTATGGCTTTTAGTGTACTCATAGCAATAGGTTGGTGAATGTATTAAAAAGCGGTTGTAAAAAAAAATGTAAACTGTAAAAACCGCCCTTAGAATTGTCACGTATGTATCATCAAACGAAATCAAAAACCCTAAAATAAAAGGACATATGAAAAACAAAGAACTAGAAACTCAGAATGAAATTCAAGAGACAAGTTTCTTGAATGGCTCGCTAGGAAGAAGGTCATTTCTTCAATATGCAGGTGCTAGTGCTGCAGGTATAGCGTTGGTAGCCGCCGGATGTAAAAAGGACAGAGGCTACAATGATGTTAACATGGGGGCTACGTTAGATTTTAAAGATGATTTTGGTGTATTGAACTACGCTTATGCTTTAGAACAACTAGAGGCTGCATTTTATGTGAAAGTAGCATCGGCACCGCCTTCAACTTTTACTACTGCTCAAAAAGCTTATTTTCAGGATATTCAATTTCACGAGATTGCACACCGTGAGTTTTTCAAAAATGCGTTAGGAACCTCCGCAATTGGAAGCTTAGAGGTAGATTTTTCTTCTATTGATTTTACGAGTGCAACCAGTGTTTTAGGTGCTGCACAAGCTTTTGAAGATTTAGGCGTAGCGGCTTATAATGGTGCTGGAGTGAGAATTAAAAGTACCGATTATCTGGTTTTGGCAGGTAAGATTGTTTCCGTTGAAGCCCGTCATGCGGCTTACATCAGAGATTTAATCTCTAATGGATCATTTGCAGATTTAACTTCGCTTACTGCTTTAGGAGCCAATAATGCTGGTGGATTAGATGCGGCTTTAACGCCTGATAAGGTTTTGGCTGCTGCTGGCAAGTATATCAAAACCAAAATTAATGTTATCAATCTTTAATTTTTAAAACAGACAATCATGAATATCTTAAATATATTAGACGAAATTGAAAAAGTTGATGGTGAAATCTATGAGAGATTAAGCCCACGCCGTAAAGCCATGAAAGATTTTTTCAATGTTGGAAAGAAAATTTCATTTGCTGCCCTGCCTTTGGCATTGGGATCAATGTTCCAAAAGGCCTATGGTCAAAGTAATCCAACTAGCGTTACGGAAGTTTTAAACTTCGCCTTGGCTTTAGAATATCTGGAATGGAACTACTACAACCGCGCATTAACATTGGCTACAGCTACTTATATTCCAACCGGAGCGCCGAGGGCTGCTATTACCACTATCCGTGATCACGAACGTGCGCATGTTGATTTGTTAAAAGGTGCTTTGAACATAACCGGAGCCGATTCGTATACTTTTGCTGATTTTGATTTTACTGCGGGAGGTATTTTTGGAGATGTATATACCAACTATCAAACGTTTTTAAAAGTAGCTTTGGCTTTTGAGGATACAGGTGTAAGGGCTTATAAAGGCCAGGCTCCAATATTAAAGGGAAATGCTGTATTGACTACCGCTTTACAGATTCACTCTGTAGAGGCACGTCATGCTTCGCATATTCGCCAAATGGTTGCTGCTAACGTAACCGGCGCAAGTGGTTTAAAACCTTGGATTGCCTATACCGGAAACGGAAATGATACGGGTGTTACTGCAGCTGACGGTGTTTACGCTGGTGAACAAAATACCACACAGGCTGGCATTCAAATCACAGCAATTAATGGTACTGCAGTTACACAATCTCAGGCAGCAGAGAGTTTCGATGAGTTTTTAACTGGCTCAGATGTTAAGAAAATTGCTAACTTATTTATCCCGATAAAGAAGTTAACTTAATAAAAAACGCATTGTTTAGGTAATGTTTTGTTTAAGGTAGGGGAGTAGAATTTAGGTTTTACTCCTCTTTTTTTGAGCAATTAATTTACAATTTCCTCATCAATACCTTTACTTTATACCTATAAATCAGCTCATTCCTGGAGTTATAGTCTAAATACAGACTTTTGTCTGCCCCATCCCATTTAACAGTTTAGTTTACGTTGCGCCATAAAGGCGATGGCTTTTCTTGCTGTACATACAACGTTTTGACCATTTCGGATGGCCTGAACAGCGTGTGCTTTAATGCGTTTGTTTTTGTCCCTTCGGCAGAACGATAAACCATGACTAAAAACCAAACGCTCTTTTTATCCCTTCCTCTCAAGTTTTTCCTATTTCTTTTTTGTTTGTTTTCTGCAGCGCAGGCGCAGATTTATCCCGTCCAGGTAACACCGGTACTGGTTCCGCCGTATCCCTTGCATATCAACGAATACTATGGGGGTACTACCGAGCGGCTTGCGGTAATACTAACCAATACCGACCTGCAAAAGCCGGTGCTGAACGTGCGGCTGCGGATGTACATCTAGGGGCAGGGCCTAAAGCTTAAGAGCCGTGAGGGAGGTTACTATCCCAGTATCAGCCTTGATGCCGGGATTGCCCAAAGGGTTTCGCTGGCTGATCTTAGCCCTTATTTTCAGGCCGATAACCTTGATTTTTCAGGTCTTTCCCGAACAGCTTATGAACGGGAGGGGCGGTTACCCGAAGGGATGTATACTTTCTGCTTCGAGGTTGTTGAGGCCAATACCGGGCAGCTGCTTAGCCGCAAGAGCTGCGCGATGGCTTACCTGGCCCTGAATGATCCGCCGCTGCTTAACCTGCTGGCTAAAGGCGAGCGGATAGCAGCGCGGGAAGTGCAGAATATTGTTTTCCAGTGGACACCCCGGAACATGGGAAGCCCTGCCGCGGCATTCCATACCCGGTATGAGTTTACGCTCAAAGAGCTTTGGGACAGGGGTATGGCCCCTGAAGCGGGCTTTGAAAGCAGTCAGGCGTTATACCAGAGTACCCTAAGCAGTACCACACTGTTGTTAGGCCCCACAGAACCCCAGCTGATCCCCGGGAAGCGTTATGCCTGGCGGGTGCGGGCCATATCAACCTCGCCAACAGGGGAGCAAACCGATAACTACCGCAACCATGGGTGGAGCGAAATCTATTGGTTCGATTACCAGGACGACTGCCAGCCACCTTCTGCTATCCAGGCGAGTATTACCGGTACACAGGCAACCGTGAAATGGGAATCTCCCCCGGGCACCAGGCCTGCCGGTGGCTATACGCTGAAATACCGGGAGCAGGCCTTAAGCGGGGGCAACTCGTACATTATCAACACGCTGGAAACCAGTACAACACTGAATGGCCTAAAACCGGGGCTGGTTTACGAATACCGTATCGGATCTGTTTGTACAACAGGGGGCTTTAGCGCAGGGGCCGACAATGGCACTTACTCGCCTGTTCTTAAGCTGGAAACGGCTGCAAATGCTACAGATGCGGTAACCACAAACTGTGGGATGATTGCTGCAGAGATCAGCATCAGCAATAAAAACCCGATTTCCTCCCTCGCAGCCGGCGAACTGTTTACCGCGGGGAAATTCCCGGTGCGGATAACCAGGTTTTCGGGTAGCAGGAGCTTTAGCGGAGAAGGCTATTTGACCATCCCGATGCTGGGGCAGGTTAATGTAAAGGTGCGGTTTAAGGCAATGCTTGGGATGATGTAGAAGCATTAGGAACGAAAATGTGGATTGTGAGTATTGAGTTAGATTTTTTTTAGAATATCAGCATGAAACATTGTTGTTAGGCTATAGATAAGAAGAAACTATTACATTTCTCTAATGAAGCAGAACGTATAATGTAAAGCTTCCATTTTAGTCGTTCAGTTGGACACCAATACTGGATTTGAAGAAACCATCATTGGTGCACTGGTTAAACTGAAAGAATTTATGACAGATGATTTGAACTCCCCTCTCATCTAAGCATCCATTATTTCAGCCTTCGCTTAAATCTGAAATAAAGTACTGGATTTTGTTCGAAAACGATGCATTCGCAAACTAAAGTTTGGCTGAGTTATGAATACACATTATTTTAATTTAGAGAATTTTTTTCAAAAGGGAGTTATTGATCCTGTAAACACTTAAACCAAAACGGAGATTAAGTAACAGACAATGGACTATGGATTCTTAAATCATCAAGGGGTCTTCGACAGGCTCAGACTGACAAAATGTTCGACCTAAGAGATACCACAGTTATACGCAACTACGAATCGAAAACGCTTAGTATACGCTTACACTACGGCTAATCCACGGTTGATCTACGGCTTATCTACAGATAGTTTAGGACTTATGGCTTAAAGCAAAAAGCCCTCATTAAAATTGAAGGCTTTTTGCTTATATTTTATTTAGAGAAGTATACCACTACTTGATAGATACCGTACTCAAATAAATATCTTTATTTTTAAGGCTCTTTCCGTCGGGCACAATGCAGGTAAAGGTGTATGAAATGCCATCTAAAAAACATACAAGCATAAAAAGATTGCTCTTATTTTCATCACTTCTTGCTTCCATAGTATATGCCCTTTTACCCTGTACCATGATTAGCTTTGTTAGTCCAAATTTATATTTCGGAAAAGAGCCACTAACTCCTATGCCAAAGTCATCTGCAAATTCTTGTTTTTCAATTTCTTCGTTAAAAGTTGGAAGATCCAACTTGGTACTTTTAAGTAAATCAACAATTGAACTCACATAAACAATTCCACTTGTATCTTTCAGTCCATAGCTAATTTCGTTCAGTTTTCTGGGCTGAGTGGGGAAGTTAATGCTTACTCTTTCGGCAATTTGCTGCTGAAACCACTTTTGCTGTGCTTTTACATGCAAACACACCATACTAAGAAGGCTGATTACGATTAATTTTTTAAACATAGAGCGATAATTTAAATGATTAATAAGTGATTACTTGTTCTTCTAAATGTTCTGGTAAGTCGCGGTAGTTGTATTTTTGACCGCGCAATTGTGGTTCAAATCCAGCCGCACGAATAGATTGTTGAATTCCGTTTGCAGTAAACCGGTGAGGTGCACCAGCAGCGGAAACTACATTTTCTTCAATCATGATAGATCCAAAGTCGTTCGCGCCTGCATGTAAACACAACTGAGCAGTTGTTTTACCAACAGTTAACCAGCTGGCCTGGATATTCTTCACATTAGGAAGCATAATCCTGCTTAATGCAATCATCCGAAGATATTCATCCGCAGTTACGGTATTGCTTATACCACGTAAACGTTTTAATAGTGTAGCATCATCCTGGAATGGCCACGGAATAAAGGCTAAGAAACCATTTGCATCTGCAGGCTTTTCACTTTGTACCTGTCTGATCCAAACTAAATGTTCAAAACGTTCTTCTATTGTTTCTACGTGACCGAACATCATGGTTGCTGAAGTGGTGATGTCCAGTTGATGAGCAGCACGCATAACGTCTAACCATTCTTGTCCACCACATTTACCCTTAGAAATTAACCTTCTAACCCTGTCATTCAGAATTTCTGCTCCTGCACCTGGTAAAGAATCCATTCCAGCCTCTTTTAAGGTTTTTAAAACCTCGGTGTGGCTAATACCCTCTAATTTGGCTACGTGAGCAATTTCCGGAGGGCCTAAGGCATGTAATTTTAAATCAGGATATAGTTCTTTTAATTTCTTAAAAAGATCGGCATAAAAAGCAAGACCTAAATCGGGATGGTGCCCGCCTTGTAGTAAGAGCTGATCTCCTCCAAGACGAAAAGTTTCCTCAATTTTAACTTTATAGGTTTCAATATCAGTTATGTAACTTTCGTCGTGACCGGGCCGGCGAAAGAAATTACAAAATTTACAGTTCGCAATACAAACATTCGTGGTATTCACGTTTCGGTCGATTTGCCAGGTTACTTTACCGCTGGGAACTTGTATTTTTCTGAGTTCGTTAGCTACAAACATCAGTGATGCTGTATCTACGTGATGATAAAGATGTACACCTTCTTCGAGTGTTAAGAAATCGAAATGTAGTGCCCTGTGCAGTAAATCGGCTGTATTCATAGTACAAAGATAAATAAAAGTAGTTAGTGAAGGGCTTCACTTCGAACCTATCTCATCAAATTACAAAGCTTTTACCTTACGCACTCAACCTTAACCCTTAAAATTATATCTTTACGCTTCTAAAAATTGATAATGGTAGATTTTAATCGTTTTACACTAGCTAATGGACTTAAGGTTTTGGTGCATGAAGATGCCACTACGCCAATGGCTGTTTTAAATATTTTATATGATGTGGGTGCTCGTGATGAGGATCCCGAAAAAACTGGTTTTGCACATTTGTTTGAGCATTTGATGTTTGGAGGATCTGTAAATATTCCCAGTTACGACGAACCTTTACAGCGTGTAGGTGGAGAAAACAATGCTTTCACCAGCAACGATATTACCAATTATTACATTACGTTGCCGGCAGAAAATCTGGAAACCGCTTTTTGGTTGGAAAGTGACAGGATGTTGAGTTTGGCATTTTCTGAAAAGAGCTTGGAAACGCAGCGGAACGTGGTATCTGAAGAATTTAAGCAGCGTTATCTAAATCAGCCTTATGGCGATGTTTGGTTAAAGTTGCGTCCTTTGGCCTATAAAAAACATGCTTATCGTTGGGCAACCATTGGTAAAGAATTATCGCACATAGAAAATGCGACAATGGTCGATGTAAAAGCATTCTTTAAAAAGCACTACAATCCACAAAACGCAATTATGGTAGTAGGAGGGAATGTTAAAACAGAAGATGTGAAAGCACTGGCTGAGAAATGGTTTGAACCTATTCCGGCGGGGGATAAGTACCTGCGTAATTTGCCACAAGAAGAGGTACAGACAGAGGCGAGGGTAGAAACGGTAACAGCAAATGTGCCGTTAAATGCCATTTATATTGCCTTTAAAATGCCTGAGCGATTAAACCCTGATTTTTATGCCTTTGATTTGCTATCGGATGTACTTTCAAGGGGGCAGTCTTCCAGATTATACAATAGTCTGTTAAAGGAACAGCAATTATTTAGCGATATCAATGCATATATTTCCAGTAGTTTAGATGCCGGTTTGTTTATTGTTGAAGGAAAGCTGGTTGAAGGCGTTTCTATGGAAGAAGCTGAAAAGGCCATTTGGGCGGAGTTGGAGAAAATGAAGAACGAAGTGGTGACCGAAGCAGAACTTACCAAAGTGAAAAATAAGGTTGAATCTGTCCTGGTTTTCTCTGAAATGAGTTTGTTGGATAAGGCAATGAACCTGGCTTATTACGAGTTACTTGGCGATGCTGACTTGTTAAATCAGGAAACCGCCGCATTTTTAAAGGTTACCGCCGAAGATATTAAGCGGATCTCTAATGAAACCTTTACCCATAATTCTTCATCTACCTTATATTATTTAACCCAAGAAAATGCTTAACAGACAACAGGCACCTGATTTTAAGCAGGTATCCACCATAAATTTTATTCAGGCAGAAGAAAGTAAACTTCGAAACAATACGCCTGTTTTTACCATTTACTCTGGTGAACAGGATTTGGTACGTTTAGAATTTATTTTCAGTAACGTAAATTGGGATTTGCAAAAGCCTCTTCAGGCTATTGCCGTAAGTGCCATGTTAAATAGCGGTACAGCGAAAAGGACAGCTAAAGAAATTGCTGAGCAAATTGATTTTTATGGCGCTTTCTTTCAAACAGAATATCTGCAAGATCAATCGAGCGTTACACTGTATACTTTAAATAAGCATTTACCTGCCGTGCTGCCTATTGTAAAAGATGTAATCAGCAATAGCCAGTTTCCACAACATGAGCTGGATATTTATATCCAGAATCAGAAACAGAAGTTACAGGTAAACTTGAAAAAGAATGATGTTTTATCAAGAAAAGAGTTTGCACATGCCTTATTTGGTGATACAGCTTATGGCGTAGACATTCGGGCCGAACATTACGATGCGGTAAAAAGAGATGACTTAGTTGCTTATTTCAAATTGGCTTATGCACCTAATAATTGCACCATTATAGCCTCCGGGAAATTTGAAAAGGAAAGCTTTGAGTTGCTAAATGATGTATTTGGCCAGGATTGGGAAAGTAGTGCAGCGGTTAAAAATAAATTCAGTTTTGTTCAAAAGCAGAAGGAAGCCATTTATAAAGAAAAGCCGGAGGCTATACAATCAGCTATCAGGATTGGTAAACTTGCCATTAACCGCAAGCATGAAGATTTTGCCGGACTACAAATATTAAACACCGTTTTGGGTGGATATTTTGGTTCCAGGCTAATGGCGAATATCCGTGAAGATAAGGGCTACACTTATGGTATAGGTTCTGGAATTTCCTCTTTACACGATGCAGGTTACTTCTTTATTGCAACCGAAGTGGGTGCTGATGTTTGTGCTGATGCTTTGAAGGAAATATACAAAGAAGTAGAGCTCATTAAGAATGAACTTATTTCGGAAGAGGAACTTAACTTGGTAAGAAATTATATGTTAGGCTCTATGCTGGGAAGCCTGGAGAATGTATTTTCTCACGCCGATAAGTTTAAAAATATCTACTTCGCAGGTTTAGATTATGATTATTACCAAAGGTACATTCAAACCGTGAAAACCATCAGTGCTGAAGAATTAAAGCAATTGGCTAATCAATATTTATCGACCGACGATTTTACTGAAGTGATCATCGGGAAAAAATAATGTAGTTTTGATCAACTTATGCTTATTGAAAAGCATAAGTTGATCAGCTTTTTTTATCTATACTGACAAAGATAGGCAGTTTGTACAGTAGCTTTTACCTTGAAAGAATCATTTGCCGGAACTTCGAAAAAACTTCCCGCCTGGAAAGTTTCCCAATCAGATTTCCCACTAAATAATACGGCAAGTTCTCCTTCAATAATGTTCATTATTTCCTTTTGGGCAGTGCCGAACTCATATTCTCCCGGATTAATTACCCCAACGGTAGATTTTCCTGCGGTAGTTTGATAGCCTAGTGATTTTACCTGGCCATCGAAATATTGATTTTCTGTAATCATGATTAATAATTCTTATTGTACTTTGGTTAAGACAGCTTTTTGCTTATCTGCCTGATATATTTTTTTGTAGAAATCTACATATTCATTGTATTTCTCTGGTGCGTATTTTTTATTGTTCATCACTTGCGTACGGGTATAAACAATCGTGTTATCCTTGGTGGTAAACTTAGCAGAATAAGTACCAAACTCTGATGAAATGTCTATGTCTTTGGGTATAAATTCTACCGCATAGCCTTTAGGTAGGGTGTAGCTAATTTCATCTTCGTCATTATAGCAAAACGGGACCGCAAAATAGGTTTTCCGATTCTCCACTTTTAAAGGTATGCTTTCTTTGCGATTAGTTTGGTTAAGTACTAAGAATAATTTATCTCCACCTTTGGTGGTTAATGGGGTGGTTTTAAAATTTATTTCTTCTGTTAAAACAGGTTTGTTTTTGTCTTCCTGTAAATATTTAAGTCCAACGCATCCAGAAAATATAACTGGCCGGCTATTTCTGTTACACCGACTACGTTATTGAATGCAGAAATAACCGGATATCCAGGATGTTGTCCATTTGTTCTGGTGCTAATCAGTACTGGAAAGGCTTTAATTTTGGCTTCCTTCAGAAAAGCTAACAGGGCAAGATTAATATCGGCAGAATTGCCAGTCTTTTTATCAAAAATGCTTTTAGGGTTATTTTCAGATGAAAAAATATCGTAGCGATTATTCCATTTAATTTGTGATTTTAGATGGTTTGTTATTAATTTAACCATAGCAAGGGTGTCTTTTTCTCCCTTTAAAATTGCCGGTAATGTTGATTTTGCCAGACCATTTTTATTCAGGTAGCCTCCAAAATCGTCACGTTCTGCCAATCCAGTAATAATTTTTGGCCATGACCCGTTATAATCCTCGTACATGGAATTTGGGAAATGAGAGGCCCTTAACTCAAATTCAATTTTAGGACGATAGTCATCCATGGTGGTCACAAATGGCTCATCTTTTAATGCTGGTACATTCTCTGCGCAATATTTGTCGTAGCTTGCATTTGAATTTACTCCATTAACATAGTTAGCATTTTCTGTGGTATGAACCGGATGTTGGATTTCAAAATAACCACTCATGTTGTGCTTATAGGTTAAATATTCCGGAATGCGAAGATTGTATTCGGTCCATAGCGTTGGCACACCAGACTGAAAACACCAGCCTCTCAAAGTAAAGATAAAATCTGATTTGATTTTATACTTAAACTCGATGATGGAACCTTCTTTTACATTAGGAAGGGTAAATTTCTTGATGATGTTGTTCTTATCGAAAACCTCTGTGAATTTACCATCCTTGTTCAATTACTGGTTACCATTTTGCCGTCTACCATATTGTAAGTGGCTGCATCCATGTAATTCAAATCTTCCTTACTGGCGCCGCTGCTTCGGTAAAGTTCGATTGGAAAGTTGGCCAAATCGTAGCCATTTTTGTTTAGGATCTTGTATCGGATATGTCTTTCATAAACATAGATGAATGACCCCTGTGGGTTAATTTCAAAATAGCAATTACCCACATCGAACAATTTAATTGCCGAAGCTGCGGAGTCTACTCCGAATGGTTTGGCCTCAAATTCTGAAGGGGCAATCTTCCCGAATTTAAATTCTCTTTTAACTGTGGGGATGTTTTGGGCATAGAGGGATCCGACGCCAATGCATAGCATTGCCATTAGAATTTTCAGAGCGTTTTTCTGCATTATTCTTTAGTTGTTTGGTATTACAATAATAAGTAAGAAACACAGAAAACTAAAAAATATTTTTATTTGCGCTAAAGCATTGTTAGTTAACCTTTAGCCAGCTTACTTTTCCATCCATAGTGCTCATTAAAAGGTTTTTACCGTCAATAACATTTACCGTGTTTACCATAGAATTATCTACTTTATGCCCCCAAATTGTTTTTTGATTTAAGGGATCGATGGCGTAAACTGTTCCATTTTTGGTCCCGAAGAAAACCTGCCCCTCTTTTTCAATCAGCATGGATGGAATGTGTTCATATCCGAAACCTACATTCAGTCGCCAGGCAACTCCCGGATCTGTAGCTTGTGTTTTGTATCCAACAATTTCGTCTTGCATCGTTTTGCCATAAACTGTTAAGCTATCTGCCGATAGTCCGATAGACTCTCTAACCGTTGCTTCCTTGTTTCGCCACAAGGTATTGCCATTATTCGCGTCGATGGCTGTTAGATATCGGTCAGGTGCTGAAATGTAAACAATTCCTTTAGTGGCTACAGGCGTACACATGGCCGGAGAGAACATTCTGTTTCCATGACCGTTGTTCCATTTCCATAATAGTTTTCCCGAATGGAGATCCAGCGCATATAAATGTCTTCCCCAAGAGCCAAAAATAACCTTGCCCTGGTAAATTAGCGGTTTATCTACAATGGAGCCCTCAACTTCATTAAATTCCCAGATTGTTTTACCCGATTGAATGTCTAATGCCCTAAAGGTATGGTCGCTACCGCCAATCAATACCAGGTTACCATCTATCACGGGAGATCCAAGTACTGCATTATTGGTTTTAGATTTCCAGATCACTTTTCCATTTAACAGGTTTAGTGAATAGATATTACCATCTCCCGAGCCTACAATAACTTGTTTTTGAGTAATGATGGGAGAGGAGTAAATAGCGCCCTGGGTTTGAAAAGTCCAGCTCTTTTTACCTGTTTTAGCGTTAAGGGCTTCGATTAACCCCAGGCTGTTGCCAAAAACAACTATATTTTCTGCATAAGCAGGAGTATTTACAACATTGGCACCGGAGTGATAAGTCCAAACGGGTTTTACATTTGGATATTGGGTGTTGATTGTGAACACGGGGCGCGTATATTTTTTTGTTATATCATTAGTGAATGGATGCAGTACTATTTTTCGCCATACAGGTAACAGTTCCTGGGTAGGTTTTTTAGTGGCAAAAAAGACCGAATCTTTAGTCATGGTTACGATGTTGTAACCGCCAATACTATCTTTTGCCCTTAAGTTAGAACGACCCATGGTGGCTTCTATGCCTTCGAAATTATACGCATGGTTATTGTGCCCATGTCCACATAAGGCATACTGGATATTGTATTTTTTAAGCCGGTCTGTTGCTTCGTACCAGTTATCTAAACTATTGTCTAGGGGATAGTGATTTAAAAATACAATGGGTTTGTTTTTTGGTGTGCTTTTTAATGTTTTTTCTAACCAAACAGTGGCATCTCTGGGGATATGACCATCGCTCATGCGTACATATGGCCCAGAAGCGCAAGCGATGAACCGGTAGCCCTTATGGTCAAATACAAACTTATCGTTACCAAACTCCTTAATAAAATTTACCCCACCAGATTCGGACCAGCCTGTGTCATGGTTACCGGGGATGATGTAATAGGGCTTCCTGAGCTCTGCTAATATGCTTTTAGCCAATTTCAATTCGTCATTGGTACCCATTTCGGTAATATCGCCAGTAATGACAATAAAATCGAGGTTTTGCTGCTCATTGATATCTGCCACTGTTCGGCGTAAATCTTCTTCTCCCGTACCCGAACCTACGTGAGTATCGGTTACAAAGGCGTATTTAAAAGTTTGTGCGAAAGTGCCTAAGCTTAAAAAAATAAGTAGGGCAAGGATGGCCGTTCTTCTCATTGCGGGTTTTTGCTGTTTAGTTCAAGTAAATATGCGTATTTGTGCGGGTATTTGTTTTGTGTAATAGGAATTTTATATTCGGTATCAAGTATCAAGTATCAAGAATCAAGTATTGAGTATCAAGATGTAAGTATCAAGATGTAAGACTGTCCAAAAAGAGCAAACAGCAAAGAACAAGGAGCAAAGATCAATGACTAACGCCAGGCAAATAAAGCTTAAGTATAAAAAAATCTAAACAAGCATTGATTAGGGAACAGATAACAAGATTCGGAGCTTAGTATTGAAGAATTTACTACAGTTTATTCTGATATTTTATTTGGCCCTGGTAACACAAAACCTTTCATACTTAACTTTATCAAAGTAATCCAATTTTCATTTAGATGTAAGAAGTTAATTCGTGTTTTAAAATTCCCTAATCTTTTGTATCTTTGTCCGGCAAATAATAAATCCTAATTTATTTGCTATGCAACTCGATTCCACAAAATTTATTGCCACAGGTTTAACTTACGATGACGTACTTTTAGTACCCGCATATTCGGAAATTTTACCCCGTGAAGTAAATACATCCACTTTTTTAACTAAAAAAATTAAACTTAATGTTCCATTGATTTCTGCTGCAATGGATACTGTAACAGAAGCCGAGCTTGCTATTGCCATAGCGCAAAATGGTGGTATTGGTATGTTACATAAAAACATGACGATTGAAAGACAAGCGAATGAAGTTCGCAAAGTTAAACGATCAGAAAGTGGAATGATCCAAGACCCTGTTACCCTTTTAGAAACTGCCGTTGTTGCCGATGCTTTCAAAATTATGAAGGAACATAAAATCGGAGGTATTCCGGTGGTAAGCAGCGACAATAAATTAGTAGGTATTATTACTAATCGCGATTTACGTTTTCAAAAAAATATGTCTCGCCCCATTGCAGAGGTAATGACTAAGGAAAATCTGATTACTGCACCTGAGGGTACAAACCTGGTACAGGCAGAAGAAATTCTTCAAAACTATAAAATTGAGAAACTTCCAGTAGTTAGTAAAGATGGATACCTGAGTGGTTTAATTACATTTAAAGATATTTCAAAAGTTAAAAATTATCCTGCGGCTTGTAAAGATGAGCGTGGCCGTTTACGTGTTGGTGCTGCGGTTGGTGTAACAGCCGATACACTTCAACGTGTTGATGCATTGGTTCATGCCGGTGTAGACGTGATCACTATCGATACTGCTCATGGTCACTCTAAAGGAGTTGTTGATAAATTGAAAGAAGTTAAAGCTAAGTATCCTGATCTACAAGTGATTGTTGGTAATATTGCAACAGGTGCTGCTGCTAAATTTTTAGCTGATGCGGGAGCTGACGCGGTTAAAGTAGGTATTGGTCCGGGTTCAATTTGTACCACCAGAATTATCGCCGGAGTTGGTGTTCCGCAATTATATGCTGTTTACGAGTGTGCTAAGGCTTTGAAAGGTACTGGTGTTCCGGTAATTGCCGATGGTGGTATAAAACATACAGGTGATATTGCAAAGGCAATTGCATCTGGTGCAAGTACTGTAATGGCGGGTTCATTATTTGCCGGAGTGGAAGAGTCTCCAGGTGAAACCATCATTTATGAAGGACGTAAATTTAAATCTTATCGTGGAATGGGCTCAATTGAGGCCATGGAGCAAGGTTCTAAAGACCGTTATTTCCAGGATGTAGAAGACGATATTAAAAAATTGGTTCCTGAAGGAATTGTTGGTCGTGTTCCGTTTAAAGGTACCTTAGCAGAGGTAATGTATCAATATATTGGTGGTTTACGTGCCAGTATGGGATATTGTGGTGCAGCAAGTATTGAGGCATTACAAGAAGCTCAATTTGTTCAAATTACGGCTGCGGGTATGCGTGAGAGTCATCCACATGATATCACGATTACTAAAGAAGCACCAAATTATACAAGATAGAAGTGGGAAAGCCAAAAGAATAAAGCTGAAAGCTTAAGGGATTTGGCTGAAAGTAAAATAGGGCGGGGCATCGGTAACGATAGCCCCGTTTTTTTATATCATCGAATATCCTGAATGCCTGGTTAGTTTGAAAAGCCAGTTCAGAAGCACCTAAATAAGGTTTGTTCCTGCTCCGCTTTACTGCGTGCCCGCTTCAATCAGGTTTATATGGCTAATTTAATGCAACTATTTACAGTATTCTATAGCGTATTTCCTTGCCATCCTAAACCCTATAGTAATGGATAACCCACAGGTTGTCGCAGGAGAGTCCGGACTAATTTCAAGTAAGGTTTTTAAGGCAGCAGCCCTTACATTCCAAACCTTGTTCCTCCCATCTCAATTAAAGTAAGCAGGCGCTTTGGTAAAACTCCGGACTTCAGGACTCCAGGCTCCTGACTGATTAACGGGGATTAGTAATGAATAGCGGGGCCGGACCTGGCCAAAAGTGGTGATATGATTTACGTGATGATCTCTATAAAATAAAATAGCGAAATAAAATTTGGCAGTTGCTTTTTTTTAATATATTTGTCGACTAAATCCATAGATTTAATATAATTACCATGAAGTCATTTAACCAAAGCTTAAGAAAATGTTGTTGTTGCTGTCGAAACGCCCAATTAAAACCCTTTCGAACGAGGTAATAACTAACTGTCTAAACCAAATACACTAAACAAATCATGAAGAAAAGTATACTCATTTTATTTTCGCTACTCATAACTACGAGCTTTGTTTTTGCTCAAAACACTATAAAAGGAATTGTAAAAGGAAATAACGGCATCACGCTTCCACGGGCAACGGTAAAGGTGAGGGGCACCAACGAGAAAGTAATTGCAGACGATAATGGAGCCTTTACTATTGCAACAAAACAAACACCACCTTTCTATATTCAAGTAAGCTCAATCGGCTATAAACCACAAGATTTTCAAATATTAAAACTTCAGGAAACACCTATCGACATAGTATTGGTGGAGGATGCATTACTGGATGAAATTGTAGTAACCTCAAGAAGACGTTCTGAAGTATTACAAGATGTGCCTATTCCTATCACCGTTATCGGAGGTCAGGCAGCAGAGAACTCTGGAGCTTTTAATGTTAATCGTTTAAAAGAATTGGTTCCATCCGTGCAGTTATACGCATCGAATGCCAGGAATACAACTCTTAATATTAGAGGTTTGGGTTCTACATTTGGCTTAACCAATGATGGTATTGATCCGGGAGTAGGCTTCTATGTAGATGGTGTTTATCATGCTCGTCCGGCTGCAACTTCTACCGATTTTCTTGATATTGAACAGATCGAAGTAATTCGCGGTCCTCAGGGAACTTTGTTCGGTAAAAATACAACCGCAGGTGCATTTAACATTACCACCACAAAACCTACTCAAACGCCAAGTGCAAAAGTAGAGGTTAGCGTTGGTAACTATAATTTTATCCAGGCCAAAACATCGGTATCGGGAGGAGTAGCCAAAAATTTAGCAGCGAAAATCTCCATTTCAGGTACTCAGCGCGATGGTACGATCTGGAATACCAGAGAAGAGCGCAGATATAGCGGACAAAACAATTTAGGTTTTAAGAGTCAGTTATATTATACTCCTTCAGACAAGTTAAAAATATTATTGAGTGGTGATGTGAGTATTCAGCACCCTGCCGGATATCCATTAGTTATTGCAGGTGTTACTACAACAGAAAGAAGTGCTTACCGCCAGTATGCCCGGATTGTTTCAGATTTAGGTTATCAACAGCCTAAAATTGATCCTTTTTCGAGAGAAATCAACACCAATACGCCCTGGAGACATAATCAATCTATTGGCGGTATCTCTTTAAACGTAGATTACAAAATTGGTAACGGAACACTAACCTCTACTACAGCCTGGAGATTCTGGAACTGGGATCCTACCAACGATCGTGATTTTTCAGAGTTAGCGGCCTTAACAAAATCCCAGGGTAACTCGCGTCATGATCAATATTCGCAAGAAATCAGGTATGCCGGAAATATCACTGATAAATTAAGTGGTGTGATTGGTGTATTTGCCCTTAGCCAGAATTTGAAAGGACTTGATCAAACAGAAGAAGTGGGCAAAGATCAATGGAGATTTGTACAAACTGCTAATACCGGTTCGCAGGCACTGTATTCTACTCCGGGGTTATTAGATGGCTTCGGTATTAAAACCAACTCTACCATTAAATCTTTAAGTACAGCGGTATTTGCTCAGGTTGACTGGGAATTTTTAACTAACTTCCACGTTTTACCTGGATTAAGGTTTACTTATGATAAAAAAGATGTGGATTACAACCGGAATACTTATGGTGGTTTACAAACTACTGATGCAGCATTATTAGCCCTTAAAGCAGCTGTTTATGCCAATCAACAATTCGTTACCAGCACAGAAAACAATAATCTTTCAGGTAACTTAACGGTTTCTTACAGACCTAACATTAATCTGAATATTTACGGTACATTTTCTACTGCATACAAACCAGTAGGGGTTAACGTAGGCGGATTACCAACTACCTCAACAGGAGCGGCAGACTTATCTTTGGCAGTAGTAAAGCCTGAATATGTGCAGCACTACGAATTAGGTCTTAAAACCCGTCCAATTAAAGGTGCTTTGTTAAACGTAACAGCTTTCAATACGGATATTAAAGATTATCAAACCAATGTACAGTCGCCACAATTGGGTGTGAACAGAGGTTATCTTTCCAATGCAGAAAAAGTAAATGTAAAAGGTTTGGAAATTGACGGAACCTATCAATTGGAAAGATTTTTAACCTTAAACGCTGCAGTAGCTTACCTGGATGGTAAATATGTTACCTTCACTAATGCGCCATTACCGTTAGAAGAAACTGGACACACCGAGTTGGTTAATGGTGTTGCCACTCAGGTAGCATTTAAAGATGCATCGGGAGGCAGGTTGCCTGGTATTTCTAAATGGAATGTATCTGGAGGTGCAGAATTTAGTGTTCCAGGGAATTTAGCTACAAGAACTGGAAGATATTTTGTTGCGACCGATGCGAGTTACCGTTCTACTTACTCTTCAAACCCAACACCTTCGAGCGTATTAAATGTGCAAGGTTATGGTTTGGTAAATGCCAGATTAGGCTTTAAATCAGATAAGGTATCCATTTTTGTTTGGAGCAGAAATATTGGTAACAGAAATTATTATGAGCAATTACAGGCAGCAGCAGGTAACTCTGGTTTATACGCTGGTGTGCTTGGCGATCCACGAACATATGGTGCTACCTTCCGTTATTCATTCTAAGCTGATTAATCCATTAGATTATTAGCAAAATAATAGAAAAATTCTCTCTTATATTTGGTTCAAAGGGGCGATGTGATGTCGTCCTTTTATTTTTTTGTAACAGCTTTGTGCAAAATTAAAATTTAGTAAAAGCTATTTAAAATATTAACTTCGATGATTATTAAGGGCTATTTAGCATTTTTACACTAACATAATTTCATAAAAAATCATGCAAATCATTACTAATCACGCAGAGTTTGAGCAACATCTAGGCAAAGAATTAGGCGTATCTTCATGGCATACCATAACACAGGATCAGATCAACAATTTTGCCAATGCAACTTTAGATCACCAGTGGATACATGTTGATGAGGAAAGGGCTAAAAATGAGGGGCCATTTGGCGCTACCATAGCGCATGGTTATCTTACCTTGTCGTTAATTCCTTATTTGTGGAAAGAGATCGTAGAAATTAAGAATCTTAAAATGGAGATCAATTATGGAATTGAAAATTTAAGATTTGCACAGCCCGTTACCGTAAATAGCCAAGTGAGATTAAAAGCTAAACTTGCCTCAATTATCAATCTGCGTGGCGTAACTAAAGTAAATATGGCTATTGAAATGGAGATAGAAGGACAAAAGAAACCAGCTTTTAGCGGTGAAGTTGTATTCTTATATCACTTTATTAGCTAATTCATCGATAATTGTTATTGTAAAAGTGCTGAAAGGATCATCTTTTCGGCACTTTTGCATTTATGCCTGCTCTATTTAGTCTTTTTTAAATTTCTTTTTAATAAAACCACTGAGTGAGGGGTCTTCCAGATCTTCTAATGTACTCAGTTCTAACTCTAATGCTTTTGTGCTGATTTGGATTTCGATTAACGAGATGATGAGTGAAATCATAAAGAATACCAAACTCAATGCAAAAAGTATTTCGGCTACAATTGGCTTTTCCAAATAGATAAAAAACATGCAAAATAAGCAACTGGCAAAACTCAATACGCCGTACGCCTGCATATTTTTAATCAGCCGCAGGCGATACCGTAAATTCTTAATTTGCTTCTGAAGCCCCGAATTTTTATCGCCATCTTCATACTTGGCTTTTAAACTTCTTACTAAACTTGCCAGCGCCAGGAAACGATTGGTATAAGCCAGCATAATTAAGCTAATGGCCGGGAATAGTAGTGCAGGAATATTTACGGTTAGCTCCATGTTTCGTATTTACTCAAAAATATTATTTTAATTGGATAATCGGATAGAAAATGATTTTAATACAGCTGATGCTAGTTGGCTATCTCTGTGTAGTCCGTGTAATTCCTCTTTCTCTCTGTGGTTAATCTCTTTGCGTAAAACCTTGCGCGCTTTGCGGTTAGTGGGATCAAAACTTATTTTTCTTATATAGTTCGATACTTTTTTACCATTTAAGGCATGTAAGTTCATTATAATAACCACCCCCGCCACCACACAGTCACCCGCACCCCCTCCTTGAAAAAAGTAAGGGAGTTGGAATCTCGATACTTTCTCAATGCTTTACGTTTTTTAGCCACGGAAACACGGAATGCACGGAGAAGGGGACTACATGTTCATTGCTTTGTGCACGCACCAATAGCGAAGCTATCTTTGTGTACTCCGTGTAATTCCTCTTTCTCTCTGTGGTTAATCTCTTTGCGTAAAACTTTGCGCACTTTGCGGTTAAAATTGAATCTTATTTTTCTTCTATGGCTTATATGGTTAAGATTATTACGCCTTACACCCAAATCTGGTTGTAGCGTCTCGCTACCACCTCAGATTAATAGTTTTACCACCAAGTTGCAAAGTTTCAAGAAGATTCTATGGATCTCAGTAGACCAGAAACCATTTTGGTCGGGTTTGTTTTTGCAAAAATAAATTTAAATTGCCTGGATGAATATCGAATTCAATAAAAATGAGGATGTTAACAAGCAGCTGGTTTATGAGCTGCGTACTAAACTCAAGAAAATATATCAGGGCGGAGGGGAAAAGAATGCCGCCAAGCAAAAGGAGAAAGGAAAATTATTGGCTCGTGAGCGGATAAAGTACCTTATAGATAAAGACTCGGCTTTTTTAGAAATTGGAGCCTTTGCTGCCGATGGGATGTATGCGGAGCAAGGTGGTTGTCCCTCTGCTGGCGTAATCTGTGGAATCGGTTATGTGAGTGGCAGGCAATGTATGATTGTTGCCAATGATGCGACGGTTAAGGCAGGAGCCTGGTTTCCGATGACGGCCAAAAAGAACTTGCGCGCACAAGAAATAGCGATGGAAAACCGTTTGCCGGTAATTTATTTGGTAGATAGTGCAGGCGTGTACTTACCCATGCAGGATGAAATATTCCCTGATA
Source organism: Pedobacter rhizosphaerae (assembly GCF_900111155.1). Taxonomy (GTDB): domain Bacteria; phylum Bacteroidota; class Bacteroidia; order Sphingobacteriales; family Sphingobacteriaceae; genus Pedobacter; species Pedobacter rhizosphaerae. Next base: position 166,169 of record NZ_FOGG01000009.1, read on the forward strand.
AGGAACATTTTGGTCGCATGTTCCGTAACAATGCCATTATGTCTTCAGAAGGCATGGTTCAAATTGCGGCTATTATGGGCGCTTGCGTAGCAGGTGGAGCTTATTTGCCCATTATGAGCGATGAAGCTATGATTGTGGAGGGTACAGGCTCGGTTTTTTTAGCGGGATCTTATTTGGTTAAATCGGCTATAGGTGAGGATGTGGATAACGAGACATTGGGCGGGGCCACTACACATTGTGAAATTTCTGGCGTAACAGATTACAAGCATCCTAACGATGAGGCATGTTTGGAAAGTATCCGAAATATCATGAGTAAACTCGGCAGGCCGGAAAATGCAGGTTTTGATCGGGTTAAACCTGTTGCCCCGAAATTCAGTGTAGAAGAAATTTATGGAATACTACCTGATAACAGAGAAAAGCCTTACGAGATGATGGATATTATTAACCGTTTGATCGATAATGCAGATTTTGAAGAATATAAAAAGGGATATGGACAAAGTGTTGTATGTGGTTTGGGTAGGATAGATGGTTGGGCGGTAGGTATCGTGGCCAATCAACGTAAAGTGGTGAAGTCGAAAAAAGGCGAGATGCAGTTTGGTGGCGTGATTTATTCAGATAGCGCAGATAAAGCCAGTCGTTTTATCATGAACTGTAATCAGAAAAAAATTCCGTTGGTTTTTCTTCAGGATGTAACTGGATTTATGGTGGGTAGTCGCTCTGAACATGGGGGTATTATAAAAGATGGTGCTAAAATGGTGAATGCGGTGGCGAATTCTGTAGTACCCAAGTTTACTATCGTTATTGGCAATTCTTATGGGGCAGGTAATTATGCGATGTGTGGAAAAGCTTACGATCCCCGCTTAATTTATGCCTGGCCAACAGCTAAAATAGCTGTAATGGGAGGGGCACAAGCTGCAAAAACGTTGTTGCAAATCCAGGAATCAGCTTTAAAGGCCAGGGGAGAGGAAATTACAGCAGAGAAGGAGGCTGCCTTATTGAAAGAAATTACCGATCGTTACGATTCACAGACTACACCTTACTATGCAGCGTCCAGGCTTTGGGTAGATGGTATCATTGATCCCACAGAAACGAGAAAGGTGATTTCTATGGGAATTGAGGCCGCAAATCAATCTCCAATTACCAGGAAGTTTAATGTCGGGATAATTCAAACCTAAGGACTGTAACGCGATGATAATGGTCTGATGTTAATAAGTAAACTATGTTGACAATGCAGGCTTGTACACCAATAATTAATCTCTTAAATTTGCTCTGCAATTAAAATTATCAAACTCAAACACACAAATATAATGTCACAAGAAAACGAACACGTAGAGTGTTTAATTATAGGTTCTGGTCCTGCAGGTTATACTGCGGCCATTTATGCTGCAAGAGCTGATTTAAAACCGATAATGTATACTGGTATGCAGGCAGGTGGTCAGCTTACACAAACAACAGATGTAGAAAATTTCCCAGGTTATCCTCAAGGCATTATGGGCCCGGAGATGATGGAAGATTTCCGTAAGCAAGCAGAGCGTTTTGGTACCGATATCCGTTTTGGTTATGTAAGTTCAGTGGATTTCTCTTCAGCACCCCACAAAGTGGTTGTAGATGAAATTAAAACGATTACTGCTGATACCGTGATTATTGCTACGGGCGCTACAGCAAAATGGTTAGGCTTACCTAGTGAGCAACAATATAATGGTTTTGGTGTATCAGCATGTGCTGTATGTGATGGTTTTTTCTTTAAGGGACAAGACGTAGCCATTGTTGGCGCTGGAGATACAGCTGCTGAAGAAGCAACTTATTTGGCAAAACTTTGTAATAAAGTACATTTATTGGTTCGCAGGGATGAATTCAGAGCTTCGAAAGCAATGGTTGCCCGTGTTTTAGCTACTCCAAACATCGAAGTACATTACAATACCGAAACTCAGGAGATTTTAGGTAATGGAAAAAATGTAACTGCAGTAAAGGTGATTAACAATAAGAGCAATATCACTTCAGAAATTCCTGTTGAAGGATTTTTCGTAGCTATTGGTCACAAACCAAATACAGATATTTTTAAAGGACAGTTAGAAATGGATGAAACGGGTTATTTATTAACTAAGCCTGGTTCTACCTTAACCAATATAGAAGGTGTTTTTGCCTGTGGTGATGTTCAGGATATGTACTATCGTCAGGCAGTTACTGCCGCTGGATCTGGCTGTATGGCTGCATTAGATGCCGAAAGATATTTGGCTGCCAAAGAGCATCCGGTTGAAGCTTAATGCTTTATTAAATTGACTACAATAAAGGCTCCTCTGATGAAAATCTTGGAGCCTTTCTCTTTTTATGCGCTTTTGACATCTAGGCAAACGTTTGATTTTAATTGTAACAAAAATGTGGGGCATAGAATCTTTTAACAATCTCTATCTTGGTCATACTAAAACAAAATTTAACCTTAAACTTCAACACAAATGAACAAAGCATTATCGATTTTTATTGGTGTATTAATCAGCTCCAGCGCATTTGCACAGCGTGATCCCAACCTGGGGATAATCCCTGCACCGGTTTCAGTTACTAAAAATGCGGGGACCTTCCTTTTAGACAAAACAGTTGTATTGGTACACCAGGATGCCGATGACGCAAAAATGGGCGACCTTTTGAATGCATTTATTGTAAATAAAGCAGGTTTCGCACTAAGAGAATCAAAAACTGCTGGTACTAACCAAAAGACAATTGTCTTAACCTCGGTTGGAGCCGATAAATTACCTGCAGAAGGGTACACCATTAAAGTAACACCTAATCAGATTGTTTTAACGGGTAAAGGAGCAGGTCTTTTTTATGCTGTAGAATCTGCCATGCAGATGATTCCAGAGAAAACCGGCGACAAAATTGCTATTCCTGCGGTACTTATCAATGATTATCCACGCTTTAAATACCGCGGAACGATGTTGGACGTAGGCAGACATTTCTTTCCGATTTCTTTTATCAAGAAATATATTGATCAATTGGCCTATTACAAAATTAATACCTTTCACTGGCACTTAACAGAAGATCAGGGCTGGAGATTAGAGATTAAGAAATATCCAAAGTTGACAACAATTGGTTCATCCCGTAATGGAACAATTATCGCTCATCATCCAGGAGAAGGCAATGACCAAACCCCGGTGAAAGGATTCTATACACAAGAGGAAGCAAAGGAGATTGTTAGATATGCAGCAGAAAAATACATCACGGTTATTCCGGAGATAGAATTGCCTGGTCACGCTTCGGCAGCTATTGCTTCTTACCCTGAATTGAGTTGTTTTCCTGATCGCGATACATTCGTAGCCAATAACACACCATGGGCAGGAAGCAGAAAAGGAAAGCAAGTACAACAAACCTGGGGCGTTTTCGACGATATCTTTGTGCCTTCAGAAAATACCTTCACTTTCTTACAAGATGTTTTGGACGAGGTAGTCGCTATTTTCCCTTCAAAATATATCCACATTGGTGGAGATGAAGCACCGAAAACTTACTGGAAAGAATCGCCTTTTTGCCAAAACCTAATGAAGGAAAAGGGGCTGAAGGATGAGCATGAATTGCAAAGTTATTTCATCCACAGAATAGAGAAATACTTAAACGGTAAAGGCCGTTCTATTATCGGCTGGGATGAGATTCTAGAAGGTGGTTTAGCGCCTAATGCAACAGTAATGAGCTGGAGAGGTGAAGCAGGAGGTATTGCTGCGGCTAAAGAAAATCATGATGTGATTATGACTCCTGGTTCTATGGGCTTGTATATTGACCATAAACAATCTAACTCTCCTGATGAGCCGGTAACCATTGGTGGTTTAGCTCCATACCAGAAAATCTATGCTTACGATCCGGTACCGAAAGAATTAACCGCAGAGCAAGGTAAACATGTTATTGGTGTGCAAGCAAACCTTTGGACGGAATATGTAAAAACAACGGCAAAAGTTGAAAATCATGCTTTCCCACGTTTATTGGCATTATCTGAAATTGCGTGGACACCAGTAGCTAAAAAAGACCTGAAAAACTTCCAGGAAGACAGACTTCCGGTACATTTGGCCCGTTTGGATAAAAAAGGACTTAATTTCTGGGTACCTACGCCAATTGGTCAAAGTGAAAAACCTTTAACTGGTGGAGATTTCACGTTAGAATTGAAGGTTCCTGTGGTTGGTGGTAAAATTTACTATTCTCTTGACGGATCTCGTCCATCTGAAAATGCATTTTTGTACACTGCGCCAATTAAGGTAACTGTACCACAAGGAGAGAAAAGAGTTTTAAGAACAATTGTGGTTGCTCCTAGCGGAAGAAGAAGTGTTATTACCGAAACAATTTTAAATAATGGCGCACCTGAAGTTAAAGCAGAAGCTAAAAAATAATCCCTTTGGATAAAAAGCTAAATTTCTTATTTTGGTGGAACCAAATGTCCCCAACAAATGAAATTAAAACGATATACTATGCAGCACCTCATGTTAATGACTGGGGTGCTGTTTTGTTTTGCCTGTACAGAAGAGAAGCCACAAACCTTGCAGCCAGAGGTTGTTAAAGTTCAGAAAAATCCTTTTCCTTTTTATCGAAGCATTGAGATTAAACCCGGGCTTAGCTTTGAAATTTTAAGCTGGGGTAAGGGGGTAGATTCTATTGGAGGATACCAGATCCTGATGTCGGATTCTACCAGGAATAACTACCGTTCTGAATCTGCAGAGCGAAATGGGATAATGACCGATGCCTGGAATATGGATTTGGATAACGATGGTAATCCTGAGTTCTATATTCAATTATTGAGCAAGAAAAATGTTTCGGATTTAAATGTTTACGAGTACGCTGGTGGTAGCTTTAATAAGATTAGCTTTCCTTCCTTAACTTCAAATCAGAAAAAAGGATACCAGGGAAATGATAAGTTTTTTATTAAAAACGGAGATTTATTTCGCTCCTTCCCGGCAAAAGATGAGCAGGATTCGACCAAAACCATTACTAAAACCTATCAGTATAGACTAAGTGGAAATAGCTTTTCTACCACTGAGGTTAAACCTGAATAATAAATATTATTAACCGGAATAAGCAAGCGACAAGATGGATAGAAGAGATCAGAAGTTTTCGGTTACAGATCGGCTTAAAAGCTTTAAATATGCCTTTAGCGGTATAAGGCTATTCTTTGTGGAGGGCCACAATGCTCGCATCCACTTGTTGGCAGCTGTATTGGTGATAGCTATATCCTTTTATTATAACATTAGCCATTTGGAGTGGATGGCAATCCTATTTGCTGTAGCACTGGTTTGGGTAACAGAAATGATTAATACTGCCTTGGAAACGCTATCAGACGTGGTTTCTCCAGTCCATCATCCAAAGATTAAGATTGTTAAAGATATCGCGGCAGGGGCGGTTCTAATTGCGGCAGTTGCCGCGGTAATTGTAGCCTTGCTTATTTTTCTTCCAAGGCTATTTCCCGGTGTTTAAGGCTTCTAATGATTCGTTCATCTTATCTTCAATGATTTCATCCCATCTGGCCTGCATTTTATGATTGCTGCCATGCTCGGTCTCTTCATCATAGTTACGTTGCATCGTGTCAAAAAAGTTGCTGATCTCATTAGCCAACTGAGAAATTTGTGCTTTATAGTTTTTTACCGAATAGGTTCTGTTTTTTAGCACCCTGTCTGCTTCTAAAAGCAATATGTATTGAATGTTCACGTGGCCCTGTTCATGGTGAAGCAAGCTTGCCCTCACTTCCGGGTTTTTAATTTTATCCCACTTTACCCACGATCGATTCTTATCAATGGAAACCTGATTGTTGAGCTTAATTTCTACCCGGTTGCGGTAAACAGTAGAATTATAGCTGTAACGCCAGGTCATGGCTGTTAAGGCATAGAATGGAGAATTGTTATCAGGATTTCCTTTAAAATGGGTATCCCAATCGAGCTGCACCGGTTTGCTGAAATCCTGTTTAAAGGATAAAAACGGCAATGCAGTTAATGCAAATAATAGACAGGCAATTTTTTTCATGTGTTTTTCAAGCAATGAAAAAATCGTGCCTAAAATTAGTCCGGCATTGAAATCTGTTCGCTCAGGCGTTCAAATTTTTCTATTAATAAGGCTATTCTTTCCTTTTCACGTTTGATTACGGCTTTTCTTAAAACAGTAGAACAGAATAAGATCCATAAGAAAGTAAGTCCTACGGCCAATATTTTTTGAACGGTACTAAAGAACGATAAGATTTCGACGAAATAGAAAACTATACCGAGAGATAGGGCTATGGCATAAAACCAATAAAGCGAGTTGTATAGTTTATAACGGTTAAGCTGGTAGGTTTTTAGATTATTAAGGTATTCATGCGGATGTGCTGTAAAATCACTTTTAGTGATCAATCTATGGTCGCGGTAAAGAATTAAAGTATATACGCCAATAGCAATGATGGTAATGCTTATCCCCACATGGGTAGTCCAAGATTCGAAGTGGAAGAAAATCCAAAGTGCTGCAATGGATAGGAATGAGGCTAGCATTGCAATAATGTTTAGGGCCGATTTTAGCTTCAAGCCACCGACTTCTTTTTTTACCTGTTGCAACATTTCATCAGCAGAAACTTTTACTTCTACCTCGTGCTTCTGCCACAACTCCTGTATTTGATCAAACGCTTGCATATTGGTTATATAGTTCTGTTAATTTTTGTTTAATTCTGTGGATTTTCACTCTTAAATTTCCTTCGCTAATTCCTGATATATCTGCTATTTCATGGTAGGGTAATTCATCTAATACCATGGTGATGATCAAACGGTCGTTTTCTTCCAGTTTTGATATACATTTATAAAGTAATGCAACCTGTTCATTCTTTTCAGAAAATTCTTCTATTTTATTCTCAATAATATTGTCGGTTAATTCGTCTTTAGCCTGTCTTTTTTCTGATCTTAAGTAGGTTAAACACGTGTTTACCGCAATTCTATAAATCCAGGTAGAGATAAGCGATTTGTTTCGGAACTTATCGAGATTTTGCCAGACTTTTAAAAAAGTTTCTTGCAAAAGATCGTTTGCTGCATCAGTATCGCCAGTATAACCATAACATAAATGGAATATTTTTTTGGAATTTGAATCGAAGATCTGCTTAAATAACTTGTCTTTTTGTTCCATTTATGGGGTTAATAATTGCTTTTTAGATGAGAGATTAAATAGTTTGTTACAAAAAAATAAAAATAAGGTCGTTTTTTAACAGTGCTTAAAATCAAAATTTGTTACACGCCGTAAATATCGTAGTTTTACCAAATTAACAAAGCCAGAAACTTTTTTATTCATGAAGAAAAACAAACTTACGCTCTTTATTTTTATTGCGCTGGTTGCAGGTATTGGTTTGGGGTATATTTTAAATGTCAATTCTATTGATGTTTACAACCAAAAAATACTCAACGCAGATGCTAAAGTTAAAAGTGTTGAAGTGAGTATTGCCAAGCTTGGAGATACTACTAGCGCAGTCTTTACCCAATTAAAGGCTGAGAAAAAAGAAAACGCCAAAATCAAAAAGGAGAATGAAGAAATCAGGGAGAAGAAATTAGAGTATTTTACGCTCTTGAGTGATATTTTTCTGCGATTGATTAAAATGATTGTTGCTCCATTGGTTTTTACCACATTAGTTGTGGGGGTAGCTAAAGTAGGAGACATTAAAGCTGTAGGCAGGATCGGTATGAAAACATTAGGCTGGTTTTTGGCCATGTCGCTTATGTCTTTAGTATTGGGATTAATTCTCGTTAACTGGTTTAAGCCTGGGGTGCATATGAAATTGCCATTGCCAGATCAGCTGGTTAATACAGGAATTCAGAAAGCGGCCATGAGTGTTAAAGATTTTATCACGCATGTTTTTCCAAAGAGTATTGCCGAATCTATGGCTACCAATGAAATTTTGCAGATTGTAGTATTCTCATTGTTCTTTGGGGTTGCTACTGCAGCCATTGGCCCGGTTGGCGAAATCGTTATTAAAGCTTTTGATGCGATTGCACATGTTATTTTAAAAATGACGGGGTATGTGATGAATTTTGCTCCTTTAGCAGTATTTGGCGCTATGACAGCTATTGTAGCTAAACAGGGTTTAAATGTGCTTAATACCTATGCCATATTTATCGGAGAGTTTTATCTCGGCCTCGCGATCCTTTGGAGCATATTGATCTTTTTAGGTTTCCTCGTACTGAAGAAACGTGTTTTCAGATTGGTGAATGATATGAAGGAACCTGCAGTTTTGGCTTTCAGTACGGCAAGTAGCGAGGCTGCTTATCCTAAAACAATGCTTTTACTGGAGCGTTTTGGCTGTAAAGATAAGATTGTAAGTTTCGTTCTTCCTTTGGGCTATTCTTTTAATTTGGATGGTTCTATGATGTATATGACCTTTGCTTCTTTGTTTATTGCACAAGCTTATGGAATACATTTAGGGTTTGAACAGCAGATTTCCATGTTACTTATTCTGATGTTAACCAGTAAAGGGATTGCAGGTGTACCAAGGGCATCTTTAGTAGTTATTGCAGGAACAATTGCGAGTTTCAATATCCCGGAAGCTGGATTAGCGCTGTTGATAGGTATTGATCCTTTATTGGATATGGGACGTTCGGCTACTAACGTAGTTGGTAACAGCATTGCAACAGCGGTTGTAAGTAAGTGGGAAGGGGAACTTAAGGACTCTTAAGTCATAGCTTCGTTATCATTAGTCATTAGTGTTGGATTTCATTCACCCATGCTATAATTTTATCATTCATTCATTAATTAAATAGAAAAGTGTCAAGTAGAGGAAAAAAGATTTTTTTAGCATTAACAATAGTAGTTCCTTTTATCATTTATTGTGTGATATATTATAGGCCAATACTAAAGAATGCGCCATTTAGAAAGGCAGATTTTGTGTCGATGCAATATAAGTGGGGGGTAAAGGATACACTTGAAAATGAATATAATTCTGTAGATGGAAAATACCAGTATGTGAATAGCCGTGATTCATTAATCAGCAAAAAAGTTTTCTTAAAGAATGATGATATTCTATACCTGCACAGCAAGGCCAATGAAATTGGTTTATGGAATTTCCCAGATACCATAGGGGTAAAGAGTGCGAAATCGATGAGTATTCCACGTTATGATATTACTTTTAATTACAAGGAAAAATCTAAGCATGTGGTTATTTATGGTGATTTTGATGGGAATCCGAAGCTGTTGGATGCGGCTATGCAGATGAGAAAGGTGATTGAAGAAACATTGAATCAGGCGGAGAAGAGGTCGGGGAAATAAGCCTAATCCAAGTCTTGATACTTGATACTAAATACTCGATACTTGAATCTCGATACCGTTTTTGAAACATTAAGGAGTTAAGGGAAGGTAAGGCGGTCGTCATTGTTCTTTGCTCTTTGCTCCTTGCCTGGTCTTGATACTTGATACTTGAATCTCAATACTTGATACTAGTTCCAAAAAATAATTTTACTCAGGTGTTTGTGTCTTAATTGTTTTTGTTCTATATTTGCACCTCGTTAAATAAAAAGTTAAAAAAAATAAATATTTAAACAATGTACGCAATAGTAAATATAGCAGGGCAGCAATTTAAAGTTGCTAAAGACCAGCACCTTTTTGTACACAGATTACAGGGAGATGAAGGCGCTAGTATTGAATTTGACAATGTATTGTTGGTTGATAACGGTGGTAAAATCTCTGTAGGTGCTCCTGCAGTTAAAGGCGCTAAAGTTTCGGCTAAGATCGTGTCTCATTTAAAAGGTGATAAAGTAATTATTTTCCACAAGAAACGTAGAAAAGGTTATAAAAAGAAAAACGGTCACCGTCAGTCTTTTACTAAGATCCAGATCTCAGATATCACTTTATAATTAATTGTTAACCCCATAATCTGCCTTTGGGTAGGTTACAAAAGATAAAAACATGGCACACAAAAAAGGAGCCGGTAGTTCGAAGAACGGACGTGAATCGCACAGTAAGCGTTTGGGTATTAAAATTTTCGGTGGTCAGGAAGCTATCGCTGGAAACATCTTAGTACGTCAACGCGGAACTAAACACCATCCAGATAAAAACGTTGGTTTAGGAAAAGACCACACTTTATTTGCTTTAATTGATGGTACAGTTGTTTTCAAAAAGAAAGCTGATAACAAATCATATGTTTCTGTACTTCCAGCTGTTGCAAAAGCAGAGGTTGTAGAGAAAGTTGCTAAAGCACCAGCTGCTAAAAAAGAAGTTGTTGCTGAAGAAGCTCCAGCTAAAAAAGCACCTGCTAAAAAAGCTGCTAAAAAAGACGAAGCTACTGAAGAAGCTGCAACTGCAGAATAATCAAGTATCTCATCATACAGAAAATGCCCTTTGATTAATTTCGAAGGGCATTTTTTTTGATCTGATTTATGGTGGGAGATGGATATTGAGGTCCTAGCGAGACGCTACAACCAGAGTTTGGTTGTTAAACCGCAAAGCTCATAAAGTGGAAGGCACAGAGCACACAAAGATAGCGAGGCGCTATAGCCAGCATTGGTTTTTTGCCACGGAAGCACCGAAATTACGGAAGGAATATTCTAATCGTGTAATAAGGTGCGTTAAGGCGCGCACAAGATGGTGTATGTTAAGGTCGTAGCGAAGCGCCACAGCTAGGGTTGGGTATTTAACCGCAAAGCTCACAAAGTGGAAGGCACAGAGCACACAAAGATAGCGAGGCGCTATAGCCAGGATTGGGTTTTTGCCACGGAAGCACCGAAATCACGGAAAGAATATTTTATTGTATAAGAAGGCGTGTTAGGGGCGCATAAGATGATGTGTTTTAAGGTCGTAGCGAGACGCTACCAATGCTATTAAGTTAAGCAAAATGGTGTCAGTCTGAGCTTCCCGATGTGAAATCGGGACAAGTAGTCGAAGACCTTCTTAATAAGGAGAAAACTAAAATGAATTGCCCTTCGACAGGCTCAGGATGACAATACATTTTAGTTTTCTCCTTAATTTAACAGCATTGGAGACGCTACAACCGGGGTTATTTAACGGGAGTACAAGCTAATACTCCCTGGCCATCAACAAATTGGTTAGCTCGAGTAAATTCTCTTTAGCGGAATCATCCACTTGTATCTGTTCAAAAACAGTCAATGCTTTTTGCAGATATGCATCCATACTATTTCTTGCAATGTCCTGAATATTGAGATTGCTATATACTTGCTTTATAGCAGCTACCTTTTCTTGTGGATCAAAGTTCTTTTTGTTTAGCCATTCTTCTAAAGTTGCCTTGTTTTCACCTTGCGCTAAGGTTAAAGCCTCTAGCAGTAAGAATGTTTTTTTGTTGGCAATAATATCGCCACCCACTTGCTTACCGAATTTCTCCGGGTCGGCATAAACATCTAAAATATCATCTTGCAATTGAAAGGCAATCCCAATATTTTCTCCAAATTGGTAGAGCAAATCAGCATCCTTTTTATCAGAATTAGCAATGATTGCACCCAATTTAAGTGCGCCACCTAATAATACAGCAGTTTTTAAGCGAATCATATTGATGTATTCGTCAATGCTTACATCGTTACGTGATTCAAACTCCATATCCAATTGTTGTCCTTCGCAAACTCCCTGAGCAGTCTCATTGAAAGTATCCAAAACGTCTTTTAAGAAAACAGGATTTACTTTCGCCAGATTCTTGTTGGCTTCCACCATCATTACATCACCACTCAGAATGGCGGTATTGGTGCTCCATTTCTCATGTACAGTGGCTTTCCCTCTTCGAAGTGGTGCATTATCCATAATATCGTCGTGTACCAAGGTGAAATTATGGAAGACCTCTATCGCCATAGCAGCATGGATTGATTCCCGGGCATTTCCGCCGAAAAGCTCAGTGCCCAATAAAACCAGTAAAGGTCTAACTCTCTTCCCGCCAAGATTGATAATATAGCTGATGGGTTCATAGAGCTGTTTAGGCTGATCTGGAAATTTTAAATTTTGAATTGCTGTATCTAAAATCTGCTGTAATTCTTCTGTTGTATGCATTTAATTCTTCGGGTACTGTAATTGAGCCGCAAATATCTGATTTTTAATTTTGAATCAGCGTAAAATCTATCTGTCGTTTAGAAAGATCTACTTTTTTTACACTAATCATCACTTCATCGCCCAATTGGTATTTTTTCTTCTTCCTTTGCCCTACAATGCAGTAGTTTTTCTCGTCGAGTACATAGAAATCATCAGAAATGTCGCGTAAGCGTACCATTCCCTCACATTTATTCTCTTCAATTTCTACGTACATGCCCCATTCGGTAACCCCGGAAATTATTCCTTTATATTTAGTGCCAATATTATGTTCTAAATATTCGGCTTGTTTATATTTGATGGATGCTCTTTCTGCCTCAGCGGCTCTTTTTTCCATAGCCGAAGCATGAACGCAAGCAACTTCGTAAGCTTCAGCATCTGCTGATTTTCCCCCGTCTAAATAGCTTTGTAAAAGCCTGTGGGCCATCACATCAGGATATCTACGGATAGGAGAGGTAAAGTGGGTATAATAATCAAAAGCTAAACCGTAATGGCTTGTTTTTTTGGTAGAGTAAATCGCTTTGGCCATAGAACGGATGGCAAGGGAAGTAAGGATATTTTGTTCCTTTTTACCTTCTACATCGGTCATTAAATAATTCAATGATTTGGCAATTTCTTTATCTGATTTGGTGTTAATTTTATAACCAAAACGGGAGGCAAAAACGGCAAAGGTGTTCAGTGTTTCCATATTTGGAGAGTCGTGTACACGATAAACAAACGTTAGCTTGTTTTTACCCTTCACTTTTTTAGCAATGAATTCGGCTACTTTGCGGTTCGCCAAAAGCATATAATCTTCAATCAGCTTGTGCGCATCCTTACGTTCTTTCACATAAACGCCGATTGGCTTACCGTTTTCATCCAGCTTGAATTTCACCTCGGTACTTTCAAAGCTGATGGCCCCATTTTTAAACTTACGATCGCGTAAGATATAGGCCAATTCATTGAGTTTTAATATTTCTGCAGCATGGTCGCCAGCTTTATTCTCAATTACTTCCTGTGCCTCTTCATAAGAGAACCTTCTATCAGAGTGGATAACTGTTCTGCCAAACCACTCAGATTGGATATTGGCTTCGTCATCCAGTTCGAACACTGCCGCAAAACACAATTTGTCTTCATGCGGGCGTAATGAGCATACGCCATTACTTAAGCGCTCTGGAAGCATCGGAATTACCCTGTCTACCAAATAAACAGAGGTTGCCCTGCTGTAAGCTTCTTTATCCAAGTCAGTTCCCTGGATTACATAGTGAGATACATCGGCAATGTGAACGCCTATTTCATGATTCCCATTAGGTAATTTTTGATAAGATATGGCATCGTCAAAATCCTTGGCATCAGCAGGATCGATGGTGAAAGTAAGTACTTTTCTAAAATCTTTACGTTTAGCTATTTCATCTGCAGGAATTTCTTCCGGAATGGCATTGGCTTGCTTTTCTACTTGTGGCGGGAATTCTAAAGGGAAACCATATTGCGCTAAAATAGCATTCATTTCCGTATTGTTCTCGCCTTGGTTACCCAATACATGTTTAACTACGCCTATAGGGTTTTTAGCACCCTCAGGCCAGTCTGCCAGGCTAACCAATACCCGTTGACCATTCTTTGCGCCATGGATATCACCCAGTGGAACAAAAATATCGTGCATCATCTTCTTATCGTCGGCGATAACAAAGGCGAAACGATCAGACACTTTGATCACGCCTGTAAAATCAGATTTTGCCCTTTTAATGATCTCCACAACTTCTCCATCATTTTTGCGGCCGCTTTTTTTAGCAAAAACATAAACCTTAACGGTATCTCCATGAAGCGCATTTTTCAGCTTGCGTGGCGCAACGAAAACATCTTTTTCGAATTCATCTTCCGGAACAATGTAAGCTGAGCCATCGGCAGTCATATCCACACTGCCGATGATAAAGTTCTTCAGTTCCTTTAGCTTATACTTGCCTTTTTCTGATTCAACGAAAATACCCGTTTGTTTACCTTCCTTTAAAATCTCCAGAATAGTTTCTCTGGATTCCTGATCTGTTAGGTTTAATTTAGCGGATACTTGTTTGTAATTGAGCAATTGATTGCCGTTTTTTTCAAAAATATCGCTAACCAGTTGATTAAGAACTAATTTTATGTTGGATGATTTTTTCTTTGCCATAAGCTTAACTGAATTTACCGAAGATACAGAAAAGACGCAAAAAAGCTTGTTTTTAGCCGTTAAAATGTGATCTGTATGATATCATAAACAGACTAGTCTAAACGTAGTTTGAAGAATTTTATCTTTTTACGCAGGGAGGTATAGCTGGCATAAACTGATCCATCTGCAGCCTGAATAATAGCGGGGTAACTATATTCTCCACTTTGGTGGTTTTCAAACGTATAAATATCTTTCCATGTTTTTCCATCGGTGGAAATGGCTAATTTCAATACCGAGCGACCTTCCCACCAGTTTTTTCCTGCCGAAAGGGGATTATAGATTAGCAGCTGTCTGCCATCTTTTAAGCTAACCGCGTCACTGCCAGAGTTAGGATTGGGGAGTGAAGTTGCTTTTAATTTAGACCAGGACAAACCATTATCAGTAGACCAGCCCTCTACAATTACATTTTGCCTGCTTCGGCAAAGGAGTTGTAATCTTCCATCGGGATAGGTTAAAATTGAAGGTTGGATCACTCCAAAAGTGTCGCAATCTATGTTGATCTTTTTCCAGTTTTGACCTTTACTGTCGGTTTGTTCCAAATGAATATTCCATGTTTTTTCATCTAAGCTTTCGGTGCTGGATGGATAGAGGATGTTACCAATGGTTAATTGTACAGGCTTATTCTTGATGGGCCCCAGGAAAGTTTCGGGTAATTTTTGAGCTGCAGACCAGGTTTTGCCATTATTTTTTGAAGTTTTATACACCGCCCACCACTCGCGGGGATTAGGGCCGATTTTGTAGTGGAGGTACAATGTACCGTCTTTGGCTTTGAATAAAACAGGATTCCAGCAAGGGTATCTCAATTTATCATTTTGCACTCCATCTGCAACCTGAATGGGAGTACTCCATTTTCCTTTTCTGTTTAGAGCTGTCCATATGGAAACATCTTTGCTCCCTTCATGTTTACCACCAAACCAGGCGGCCATGATTTCACCACTTTTCAATTCAACGAGAGTAGAAGCATGGCAAGCTTCAAAAGGAGCCTGATTAAAAACATACTCGGATTGAATTACGTTAACATCCGTTTGTTGGGCTTGTACAAATAAATTAACAGATAAAAGAAGGGATAGGATGATATATTTCATAAATATTAGCTAGCTTTTTGGGATAGCATCGATTAGTTTTTGAGTGTAAGCGGCTTTAGGTGAATGAAAAATTTGTTCAGGAAATCCGAGCTCTTCGATTTTACCCTTATTCATAACTATAATTCGATCGGAGATGTGTTTTACTACAGCCAGATCATGGGAAATAAAGATATAGGTTAGTCCGAATTCTTTTTGAAGGTCTTTAAGCAGGTTTAAAACCTGAGCCTGTACAGATACATCCAGGGCAGAAACAGATTCATCGCAGATGATGAATTTAGGTTGAAGGGCTAATGCTCTCGCAATAACTACACGTTGTCTTTGTCCACCGCTAAGCTCATGCGGATAACGGTTAAAGTGCTCTTCTTTTAATCCCACTTTATCTAAAAGCGCCAGTACCTTTTCCTTTCGGATGGTATCATTTGGGTAGAGCTGATGTACGATTAAAGGCTCCATGATAGATTGTCCTACGCTAATTCGTGGATTTAATGAAGCATATGGATCCTGGAAAATGATCTGTATATCTTTGCGAAGATTTCTCAGCGCTGTTTTCCCTATGTGAGTAATGTCTTCTCCGATAAAGTAAATCTGCCCGGATGTAGGCTCTATTAATCTTAATATCGTTCGGCCGAGTGTTGTTTTTCCGCAGCCTGATTCGCCCACCAGTCCTAAAGTTTCGCCTGGATAAACCTCGAAGGTTAGATCATCAACCGCTTTTACAAAATCCTTTGGCTTTCCAAATAAACTGTTATTTATGGGGTACCATTTACATAGGTTTTTAATTGATAAGAGCGGTTTTTGCTGATATAGGAAATCTCTTCTTTCCTCAATTTCCAGTGGCGTAATCTGATTAGTAGATTTTAAGTGCGCCGAGGCATCATCAATTTTTCCGGTAAGGAAATCGGCTACAATGGGTAACTTTTTAAGTTGAAGCTGTGGTGATGGTCGACAAGCCAGGAGGCCTTTGGTATAAGGATGTTGAGGGTTTTCGAAAATTGATTTTGCTGGACCTTGTTCTACAATTTCTCCTTTAAGCATTACGGCAACTTCGTCGGCAATTTCATTTACTACTCCTAAATCGTGAGAAATAAAGATCATGGCCATATCCCGTTCTGTTTTCAGCTTAAGTAACAGTTGCAGAATGTTTTTTTGAACGGTAACGTCTAAGGCAGTGGTGGGTTCATCAGCGATTAAAAGCTTTGGATTACAACTCAATGCCATTGCAATCATTACCCGTTGCTTTTGCCCGCCAGAAATCTGGTGTGGATAGCTGTCAAATATTTTTTCCGGACGCGGGAGTTGCACTTCTTCAAACAAGGCAATTGTTTTTTCTCTCGCTTTCCTTTTACTTACATTTTGATGGAGGATTATGGCTTCTGCCACCTGATTTCCACAAGTGAATACTGGGTTTAGCGAGGTCATCGGTTCCTGGAAGATCATTGAAATATGGTTCCCCCTAAAGTTTCTTATCTCTTCGCTACTCAATTTGAGCAGGCTGATTTGAGCGAAATTTATATCGCCAGAAATTTTTGATGAGCGCTCATCATGCAGGCGCATTATGGAAAAGGAAGTAACTGATTTGCCTGAGCCTGATTCGCCTACAATGCCTAAAACATGGCCCGTTTTTACTTCAAAATGGATGTTTTTAACGGCTTTGAACCAGGTTTTATCTTCCTGATTGAAAAAGTCTATGCTTAAATTATCTACATTCAACATTAGGGTACAATGGTAATGTTATCTGGCGGAATTATTTCCATTCCTTTGAATTTTAACAAAACCTGTGCGGTTGTAACGACATCTTTTTGACAATACACTACAATTCGCTCTAAATTTTCTTCTTCATAATAAACTTGTCTTACCTGACTGCCATCTATATCGTCTTTTGGTGTGGGAATATCGAAAATAGCTGCCAGTAAGCTCAAAGAAGTATAATGTTTATAATCGCCAAATTTCCAGAGTTCCATGGTGTCGAGGTGGTTTACTTCCCAGGGTTTTTTACCTGCAAGTTGTAACTGAACAGGAATATCAAGGCCGTTAATTAATAATCTGCGACAAAGGTAGGGAAGTCGAATTCTTTGCCGTTATGGGCACAAAAACATAAGCTCGGACTTTGCTTATTCATTAATGCCTGAAATTGTTGCAGGATTTCTCTTTCATCATGCCCGGCAAATGATTTTACCCGTAATTCATTTGTTCCATTGTGGATATTGAAAATACCCAGGCTGATGCAAATGACCTTTCCAAATTCAGCAAAGATACCTGCACGTTCATAAAACTCATCGGGATCTTGATCTTCTTTTCTCTGGTGATGGGTTTTCTGCTCCCAAAGGTATTGGAGATGGGCTGGTAATTCACTGTAGTGTGGATACTGAGGCACAGTTTCAATATCCAGAACCATTACTTGATTGAGATCTAACGTTTTAAGCATACAACAAGATAAGCAAAAATTAGTGCTGAGTCAAGGATGAAGGAGAGGAGGGACATAGCGGCTGTTTTTGTTTCGAAAGTCTAAACCTTTGGACTTAAATGTGCTTACGTTTCGTATGGAATAAAAGTTTAGCAAATGTATTTTTCACCATTTAAGTCAAATAAGAAAAATGTAAGCGCTGGCGATTTCTTGGTCTATCACTTTTATCACATAGCAATTTTAATTAAGTTTGAATATGGCAAAAAGTAAATTGGAGCAGTCTTTAACAGATGGTGCACATAAATTATTAACTCACTTAGTAGGTTCATGGGCAGGAGCAACCAAAACCTGGTTTGAAAAAGATGTACTGGCAGATGAATCGCCCATGAGTGCGGAAATTTCTCCATTATACGACGGACGTTTTATTTCCTACGATTATCAGGGAAGTTTAGAAGGGAAACCTTTTGAAGGAAAAATGATCATTGGTTTCGATATCCCTTACCAACGGTTTTCGGCCAGCTGGATTGATACGTTCCATATGGGCACTCAAATTATGCTTTCCAGTGGTGAGAGTGGCGTGATTAAAGATAATGGCTTTGCTATTTTAGGTTCTTATGGAAGTCCGGAGTATGGCGCAGCCTGGGGTTGGAGAACTGAAGTTGAAATAATTAGCGCCGATGAGATTGTTTTTACAGCCTACAATATTTCTCCAGAAGGAGAAGAAGCGAAGGCAACGGAGACGATTTATAGAAGAAGGGGGTAAAAAAGTCGGAGGTCGGAGGTCCGGGGTCCGAAGCCAGGGTGCATAGCAGTTAATTGTTTAATTGTGGAACTGTTAAATTGCTTAATTGCTCAAAAGCATAAAGACCAAAGCTTAAAGCGAATCTCTCTTGGGCTTCTG
>NZ_FOGG01000031.1:0-22119 GCF_900111155.1 Pedobacter rhizosphaerae
GGTCATCAATTGAGTCAAAGTCCTTTTTTGGGGATAAGATCTATCGAGACGAACCTTTTTTTAGTTGGCTATACAAAGAAAAAGCATCAGTAATGTTCACTCCAATAAGAGAGACACAGGGGAAAGCCGATTGTCTGAAGAATATGGATCGTGCTCACAAAGACCTCTTTTCCAAAGCAGTGTCTACCATAAGACAGCCAATAGAATCCTTCTTCAATTGGATAAATGAAAAAACTCAGATACAAAATGCAAGCAAGGTAAGATCAACAAGGGGACTACTCGTACATATATTCGGAAAGTTGACAGCCTGTTTCCTAAAACCAATTTTTAACCCTTAATTCGCATTAATAAGTATCAAGTATTAAGTAGCAAGTAGTAAGTATCTGGTATCAAGTAGTAAGTGTTAAGTAGCGAGAAAGAGCCACTTCAGATCGAAAATCGCTCTACACTTTATACTTTCAACTCTACATTTCAACTTTGTACTTTCAACTCTCAACGCTCTACTCCCCTAAGCTTTCGGCCAGTCGTTAAGATGCTCCGCATTCCCTAATTTAAGCTTTCTTGCCGAAATCTGGAATTTAAGTGTCATCGGGTAGTCGCCTACAATGTTAATTCCTTCCGAATATTTAACAATATAGCCATCTTCGAAGTTTACTTCTTTCATTTTGGCATCTTCTTCTGTTTTCTTAATCAGGAGGGTTCCGGCAAGAGGCTTGTACTGGTTGTTCACCATCGCTTCGATTATGGATGTATCATCTGTGGATTCGATCTCAATGTCGATGGTGCCGCCGTAAACTCCGGAAGAAGGTCTTCCTTTAGCATCTACATCACGGTTTAATGCATAGGCGCAATGGAGCACATCGTACTCCTTGCCTGAAAAATTTAATCTAGCTTTGAAAGCCATAGTTTTAAAATTTAAAGGTAAAAAATTGGATATTGCAGCGTCCGCTGCGATGTTTAACCCCCAAATATCAAGCCAACTAGTATTAGCATAATTAGTGGTTAATAAGTAATGGCTGTAAATGTTGGGTGACTTTTTAGAGAAAATTTGTTTAAATGAGTTTTGAAAGCACTTTTATTACGCTTAGCTAAAGTGTACTTAATGTTGAAAAAAAGCAGTGTATTATTTACTTTACAGGTATAGGTTTGTAAAGGATTGGGTAGTAATGAAGCAAATTGTAGCTTTTTGCAACAGTTTGTTTCATAAAAGAATCATCGTTTTTATTCCCTTTCTAGTTGTAGCGTCTCCAATGCTATTAAGTTAAGCTAAACCCTATCCTGTCTGAGCCTGTCGAAGACCTTCCTAATAAGGAGAAAACTAAAATAGATTGCCCTTCGACAGGCTCAGGATGACAATCCATTTTAGTTTTCTCCTTAAGTTAATAGCATTGGTAGCGTCTCGCTACGACTTAATAATACATAACCAATTTAGTTTTTATTCCAATCGGGGGATAGCCATGGATTTTTTGGACGATCAGGATCGGTATCGTTACGGCCTGTGTCTGGGAAAATATCTAAAGGCAAATCACGATCAATTCGTATTAATGATTCGTATTCGCCAAAATTCGGGTAAGACTCATATAGACCCGTCACATCAAATTTCCGGTTGCTTTCGTAATCTTCTAACTTTTCATTCTTATCGTCATATTTTCTGTAATTGATTTTTCCCTCTTCATCAAATACAAAATGGATTCTGTAATCTTCCTTATCCCCCACTTTCAGTGGTAAAATGATAGTACCAGATTTCCTGGAGAAAGAGTATTCGATCTTCTTTTACTTCATGAAAGAGATAGCTGAGATATTTACGCCCAGCATAATCGAGAAAATTTATACCAATATGTTTGTTTTTAGGGACAACAGTTACATAACAAAAAGGATATGCATCATTATCGTTTTCTAATGCACAGAACTCATACCCAAGATGTTTATTGTGGTTATTTTTTGCAACATCCAGAGAACTCAGCTCTCCATTTTCAATCTTTTTTTTAAGTTTAGTCCCATTCCATAGGTCCCATTTCCCAACGGTGGCTTTTTCTGTATTTATCTTTTTGTTTACATCCCAATAGTTTAGGTATTTAATCACTTTCATTACTAATCATAGGTTTTATGGTAAGAAAAAATCTAATGCCCGTCCCAATATTCTCAACTCATTTTTCATAGAATCGAGCCAGGTCAAAGCCCATTTCTTTAGCAAGTTCGTAATAGCTTTTTTTAGGATCGAGATTGAGGTCTGCGTAGACTTTATTTCTCAAATCTTGGTTATATAGCAGGTCCCTGTCAGTAAGATATACAGGGTATCTAATATCAGCGGGAATCAAATCGCGCTTATTTTGAAAATGAAGACTAGCGTTGGCTATTGTTAGCGGAACATTCATATTACTTTTAAAGCCTATTTCTTCTGCTGATTCTTTAGAGATGCTGGTAGGAATAGCAAGTTCACCTCTACATAATCTCACTTGGTTACTACCGTAATTCAATTGCTCAGGAAAATTTATCTTAGTGTAATCCACGGGTTCATTTTGGATGATGCCCCATTCTAAAATATTGTTTTTTGAATCAATACTTCTGGTGAAAGCATGCGGTATTAGTGTGCTTTTAGTATTAAGGTCCTCAAAGTTGTCATAAACACCATCGTACATTTCAACCAGTTGACACTTGTCGTAGAACATTCTTAAATAAGGAAAATAGTCATTAGGCAATTTGTTCACATCTACCACTTTATGATACTGTTTGTCTACATCAAATAGGATTCTTCCGAAAACATATTTATCAACATTGTTTAATTTTAAGTAGAAGATATCGCCTACTTTGGCTTTATTTTTCATAGGATGTTGTTGGTTTTATATTTGGCTACCTTGATCTATCGGTTGGTGTCCCACTGGAATAATATAGCGACTCGCTGCGCCCTAATTATTCTTTCTTCCTCATCCCTGGCTCTGCTCCCTGTAACTCCCCGCCTTTTTTCAAGGAGGGGGTGCGGAAGTCTGTGTGGTGGCGGGGGGTGGTTAATAGAAAAGATGCTGATCTAAAATCAGCAAGACGATTGCGATAACAATCTTGAGGAATGTTATCTACCGGTTGGTATCCCTACCAACCGGAATAATTTTAGCCTCTTTTTATCGTTGGAGCGTCTCGCTACGACTTTAATAACACACATCCTATTTAATTTTTATTCCAATCGGGAGGAAGCCATGCACTATTCTTATCTACTGGAGATAAAGGCTCATCCATATTTTTACCTGGCCCAGCTGTTATAAGATAGTCAGTCAGGATTTTTATTAAGAACGATTGATAATCTTGCCATGGGGTATATTCTTCCGATTCTTCCCACAATTCCCTTAGTTCGGAGTGATTTTCAAAGAATAATATCTTATGCGTAGCCTTAATTGTCTTTTCAATTAGCGCCCTGGTAATGGGGAAAGCAATATTGGTTTCCATGGTTGTTTGCGTCAGGTTTAATTTAACAGCCAACAACTCCAGAAAAGCCAAGGTGATAAAGCTTTCCTCATCATCTATAAAATCCTTTTCAGCAAGGACTTGATCTAAGATTTCTTCTATTTCAGCAGTATTCCCTTCAGGTTGAAAGTCGTTAAGCCAATCAACAGCGGTGTCGTTTTCAAAGTTTTTTATACCCCAGGCTCCCATATAGGTAATTTATTTTTAATAAAACCGGGCCAGGTCAAAGCCCATTTCTTTAGCAAGTTCGTAATAGCTTTTTTTAGGATCGATGTTGAGATCGGAATATATTTTGTTTCTTAGTTGTTGATCATATAGTAAATCAATATTCTTTACATATACAGGCCACCTTGAATCTTCGGGTATCAAATCTCTTTTTCCCTGAAAATCCAGTGTTGCATTAAGTATTGTAAATGGAGTATATAATCCTGTTTTAAAACCTAATTTTTCTGCTTCTTCTTTTTTTATCGATGTTTTAACGGATAGTTCACCTCTATCCAGGTGTATGTAATTATTTGATAAGTTAAGTTGCTCCGGAAATTCAACTTGGGTGTAGTCAACAGGTTTATTGTCAACAATGCCCCATTCTAAGCTATTGCTCTTTGAATTGATGGATCTGGTAAAAATTCTTGGTATGAGTATTTCAGCATGCTTAAAGTGCTCAACTTTATCATAAACTCCATTATACATTTCAACTAATTGGCACCCATCATGAGACATGAGTAGGTATGGAAAATAATCATCAGGAAAAGTATTCGTATCCACTACTTTGTGATATTGGTTATCTACATCAAATAGGATTCTTCCAAAAACATATTTATTAAGATCTTTTAACTTTAAATAGAAGATATCGCCTACTTTGGCTTTGTTTTTTTTCATTAAGGACATTTTATAATTTTACTAAAATAATCAAATTTCTTTCTCGATAATGCATTAATCTTGTTCCAAATATAGGCTCCAGCTTTTTGGCCTTTCGTGCCGAATTTAGAAATAAAATGCTGTTCTCTGGCTGCGGTCTGAAAGGCATTCCATCTACCACGATCAATCACTTCATATGCTAGTTTGTCTTCAGCTAGCAATTTCTGTAGGGCTTTTTCTCTAGCATGTTGCGCTGCTCGTTTTTCTACTCCTTGCACTGTTTTCCCAACATATTGTGTTTTACCTGTTGCAGGATCATAATAGCGGTAAATTTCTGTATTTCTAAGGGTTTGATCATTAAATACTGAATTAGGGAATGGGTTACCATTGTGGACTAGAATATCTAATGATGAGACATAATACGTATGCGCATCCTCTACCTCAAGATTAAAAGTGGCTAAGGTTTGATCTACATACTCAATTGCAGTTACTATTTTACGCTCAGCCGCCGAATTTTGCAAAACAAATCCAACTGTAATGTCTCTGGCCGGAATCCACTCGTTGGTGCTTGGAGCCCAAAACTGGTGGGCAGGAGTACAGTCAATAATTTCATCTTCGATATAAAGGCGGCATATTTTATCCGACTTGCTTTGATATACCTCTAATATTTTCTTAGAAAGATTTTGACCTGTTTCAGCATCATAGGCGATTACAAGATCTCCTGCTTGCAACTGTTCTATAGCTGCATAGCCATTTTCTGTTTTCACCAGGGTCTCACCAGGGAAGCAGTGAACGAATTTAGCCAGGTCATCCCATGTCTTGGCAATGTTTTCTGCAGCTTCTGCCGCCATCTTGCTCACGCATTTTCCGGTGTTATGCACCAGCAAGTTGTTTTCGGCTACAAAATAAGTGTGAAAATGATCTACCTCGAAGTTATATACTGTTTTCTTTTCATATAAAAAGTTAGCGGAGATAAAAGCTTCCCAACTTCCGTCCCTGGCTCTTACTTCATCGCCAACAACAAGATCAGCAGCTTCCTTCCAACCATCTTTAGTGAAGAATGGATGCTCGGCAGTTGTCTCAATCGTTTCATTTTTGAAATTTAAAAGAATTGTGGCATCAACTTCATTGACCATAAAATTGATTACGGGCTTGAGTTCGCTTTCGCCAGACTCTTCATTATAAGCCCAAACAAGATCGCCTTCCCGAATGTCTTCAATATTTTTGTAGTCATTTTCCACAGCAATTTTTGTCCCCGCCGGAAAACAGGCAAAAACGCAAACCTTCATGGTTGCTTTGGCAATATCATCTACATGCTTAGCCAGACCTTTGGCCAGGGCTTTTGCACCTTGTTTGGTGAGTACTTTACCCGCACTTTTCAGCGCTGCTTTTCCTGCTACCTTCAAACCTGCTTTTAAGCCTCCCTTTGCTGCTGTAGAAGCGGCGGTAGTTGCACCGAAACTGACTACACCGGCAATATCCATAGCAAGAAAGCCAACATTTGCAGCGGCCATCCACCAATCGCCTTTGGCAGCAGAACGCACAATACCAATAACACTACCCACAACGGGAATCAGTTCGGCAGTATCCCACCAACCCCAACCTTCATCTTCTTCCTGCTCCTCACTGTGCTCATCGGTCATGTTGGCCAAATCTTCCTCACTAACAGGGATTTGTCCGCTGGTCATAAACTCAATTTTGCCGCCAATAGTACAAGGTAATGTAGATTTAAAGAGTAAGGTTTCCTGACCTTTAATTTTTACTTTGTAGGTATCGGTCCAATCTACAGGGGCCGGGGCACAGGCAGATCCGGTTACACTGCAAACCCCAAAAGAGGGGATATTGGCAATGGGAATTTTATCGGCCTTAGTGCAGGCCATACAGCCATTAATTTTGACATTCTGATTGGCCAAACCCTTAAAAAAATTAGGGGCAGCGCCTTTATCACAATGACAAACGGCCTTGTCCACAATATATTCTAATTCGTCAGGCATAATTTTTAGGTTATATCAGTATCATTAGAATTAATTCTTATTGTAGCCGTTCCGCTCATTTTTACATTGGCCCCGTCAATATTAGTTTCGGTACTACCTTTAAATGAGGCTGCTGCAGTGGTACTTTCAATATTCACATCCGTTTTACCGGTTATGGCTACGCCCATTGTGGTTGCATCCAGGGTAATTCCTTCTGTATCGGCAGTTGCCGCGATGGTTTTCTTAGCGCTAATGGCAATTGTTCCCTCTCCTCCACCTTGCTCGCCGGGTTGCGCATTAATGGCAATGCTATTGCTGGCGTTTACAATAAAATCGGTCGTGTTGATGGTGAATTTGTTCGGTGCATCGAGCGTAACCTCGCCATTACCATGCATGGTTAGCACATTACCACTCGGATCTTTCACATTGATGCTACCATTGCTATCATCCATGATGATGGTATTGCCGCTTCGGGTGGTGAGCGATTTGGTTTTATTGGTGTCGCCCCCACCAGAGCCAATTTTGCCGTGATAAACACTCCCCAGCACAATGGGGCGGGCAATATTACCCTCTTCAAAAGCAATAACTACCTGGTCTCCTTTTTCAGGAACAAAAGCAAATCCCCTGTTTTTACTCACTTTATCTGAGCTACCGGCATCTGGTGTAATTACCCTCAGCCATTCGGTTACATCATTGGTTTGGCATTCCCATTTGAATTTAACTTTGATGCGTCCCTGTCCCTGCGGATCGGCATTGTCTATCACATCTGCCAACTGCATATCGGGATAAGGCTTTTCAAAGTTCTTCACCTTTAAGCGCTCCGTGCTGGAAACTAAACCTTCAAAAGTATTGTGGTATTTTCCGGTACCATCTACATGGTGATTAATGGTTGTGATGAGAAATTTACCCAGGCTTTCGGTGTTGAAGGCGAGTTCCTGTCTGAGGCTCATCGTAATTTCTGCAATTCCGCCAATGCTGAGTTCGGCATTATCACCGCTACCATTTACTTTAAGCAATTCGCTGATGTTGGCTTTCTCCTCATTTTCTACATGACTTTTAATATCACCATTGTTATCTACGCGGATTAAGGATGGCTGATTAAACGTTTTGCTGAAAATGGTATTGGAGGCCTGAATGGCATGAGCTAAATCTGGATTTCCATCCGCCTTGCCTGTGCTTTCGCTGTGCAGCATTTCATCCTGCTTCGGATTGTAAGAAAAGCGCTTGTATTTTATGGGAGAAACTTCCATGGCGTACTGCAGGTTATGCACATCTCTGCCATAAAAAAGAGCCACCTCTTTCTGCTCGTCGGGTTTGCCGAAATTCAGTTGTTTACCATCGTAGAAAAACCATTCATGGTACTCTCCGGAAAGCCGGTTAAGGAAATCAAAATCGCTTTCCCGGTATTGAATCAGGTAATCAATAGGCGATTTTCTCGCTGCGTTGGCTACAATAGTAAGGTCGTTGGCAGGCGTATCTTTTGTGGCTAGTTTAACAATGGTATTCAGGTCTTTGGCCAGATAAGAGCCTAAATCAGGGCCACGATCGATTAAAATTGTAGGACTATATCCACTAACAATCAAAATACCATGATACCCATGGCTCTGAGCCAACTCTACTTTGGTAACCAAACCGGCAAATTCCTGGAGCTTATCGCCAGTATGCCCAAAAGAAGCGGTTAGGGTTTTACCTACAAAATCGCGACTGTCGTTTAAGCTGATTAAGCCCGGTAAGCCCATTTGATCGTGATTGAAACGAAGCTCGAAATAGTGATGGTTGTTAAATTCTTGTTGAAGGCTAAAGGACGCAAAATGCGTGATGGCTTTGTCTTCTATATTTATCTCGGTGATTAACTTTTTTTCCATATGATATCAATCTTTATCACAATAATTCCCGAAAACTGCTTTCGAAATTGGCTTGCTTAATGTTGCAAGAGTTTATTTTCTAAAGTTTTGCGATAGGATAAATTAAACTATTAATCGGGTGCCACTTATTTTCATTGCAGTTTGGCCGGCAAACGCTACATGGCTGCTTGCTTGATATACCAATCAGGTAGACCACCAAATGATTTTATGGGAGTTATAATAGAGATGCTGGGCTAAGCAGTTAAAGAATTAGATTTAAACAGTTAAGTAAAATCACCAAGCTAACTATTAACCATGAATTTTACTTCAGGCAGTCGATGGTTTTGGTGATAAACGTTTAATCTGGGTTTAAACCAAAAAGCGACTGACCTGAGTCAGCCGCTTTACTGATTAATTATGAATTATTATGCTTTTGGCCAATCGTTTTCGTGGTCGGCGTTGCCGAGTTTAAGTTTACGTGCCGATACAACAAAGGTTAATGTCATCGGCGTATTGTCGTTCACCGCGATGCCTTCGCTATATTGGATGATGTACCCATCTTCAAATGAAAGTTCCTTCATTTTAGCGTCTTCTTCGCCTTTTTTAAATACGATGGTTCCTGAAAGAGGTTTGTACTGGTTATTTACCATCGATTCAATTACTGAAGTATCTTCTGTTGATTCGATTTCGATATGGATAGTTCCACCATATACACCAGATGACGGACGGCCTTTGGCGTCAACATCTCTGCTTAAAGAAAAGTTGCACTGTAATACATCAAATTCTTTTGATCCTAAGTTTAAACGGGTTTTAAATGCCATGATAATGTTTTTTAAATGTGAAAGAAATGATTTTTTGAAGGGAGTGTCGGGTATCAAATACAAAGTATACCGTAGCAAGACCTGCCGGCTGCCAATTTGCTTTATGCTTTATGCTTTTGGCTTCGGTCTTTCGGCTTTAAGCCTTTAAACTTAAACTTTGTACTTTCTACGCTAAACTCCTCTAGGCTTTTGGCCAGTCGTTCAGGTGTTCCGCGTTTCCTAGTTTTAGTTTTCTCGCCGAGATTTGGAATTTAAGCGTCATCGGATGATCGCCAACAATGTTAATTCCTTCAGAATATTTAACAATGTAGCCATCTTCGAAATCGACTTCTTTCATTTTGGCATCTTCTTCAGATTTTTTAATCAGAAGGGTTCCCGTAATAGGTTTGTACTGGTTGTTTACCATCGCCTCGATAATTGAGGTGTCTTCGGTAGATTCGATCTCAATGTCGATGGTTCCGCCGTAAACTCCGGAAGAGGGTCTTCCTTTCGCGTCTACATCACGGTTTAACGCATAGGCACAATGAAGCACATCGTACTCCTTGCCTGAAAAATTTAATCTAGCTTTGAAAGCCATAGTTTTAAAATTTAAAGGTTATAAATAAAATTGATTGTGCAGTCTCCGCTGCTGTAATGATATAACCAATTATCAGGCCATTTATTATGACGTGTTGATGGTAATGTGCTGGTAATGACTTGCTAAGCATTAGTCTGCCGGCATCTAAATGGGCTCAGAATGAACGGGGAGTTAATTTTTGAAGCAGAATGAAATTTAAATTTTCTTAAATTTTTTCGTGTATTATTTATTTTACAATTGCAATCTTAAAACATTGGGGAATAATAGGGCAAACTGTAGCGAAATGCTACAATTGGTGTATGGAAATATAGATGGTTTGTACTAAATTAACTGTGATCCAAACTTCTCCATCTTAGCAAGCCATTTTTGGCTGTAATGATTTTCCAGCGAATGTAATTCTCCTATGGTATTGGTTAGCACTGGATTAACCCGGCATTTTTCGAACACTGGTTTTTTGATGGATAAGTAGGTTGTTTTTTTATTCGCTTTCCATTCTTTGAAGGTAGCTTCATCTAAAATAGAAACAATCCTGGCCGATCGGCCACTAAAGTTATTGTCTATGTTGGGTAGTTTGGTACTGAAAATTTGATCGGGTAGAAAAAGGCGATCGAAAAAACCCTTGATTTTGGCAGGGATATGATCTACGTAAACCGGACAGAAAAGGACCATGTGGTTACATTGCCTGATTGCAGTTAAAGCCTTTTGTAAATCGGGCTCCAGCTCTGCTATCTGTCTGTTATTGAATAGTTTATTGGGGTTAAAGATAAGGTCGGGGATAGACAGTTCTCGCACAGCAGCACCTGCGCTTTCTGCACCTTTTCTGTAAGCATTAATCAGGAAATCTGTAGACGCGGTTTTTTCAATATCCCCATTCAGGATAAGTACTTGCTTCATTTGTTATAATTAATCTGATCCTGGCCGATGCGTTACAAAATTATAAAGAATTTGTTAAGTCCAATCAATATGCCATAAAAAAACCCGGCACTTTAGGCCAGGTTCTTATTTTCAGATTTAAAAAGCTTTTATTGCTGATTGTATTCTGTATTCCAGGTAGTGTGTTCGTCTTCACCTTTGTGCCCATCTAATTTCACTACGAAACTTTTAGCAGGGAAGTAAGGTGTAATGTGAATATCTAAATGGATTCTGTCTTTTTGTTGCTCATCACGCTCAAAACGCATGATCTTGAACCTTTCTATTAAGCGTTCCGGACCTTGAATCCCATCTAAGAATTTAACAATTTGTCCACGTAAATCCTGCTCTGTTTTAGAAGTCCAGTTCTCGAAAGCTCTTCTGTTGAGGAAATCAAAAAGCACTTTGGTAATATAGTCGAAAACACGAACAACCGAATAGGTTTGTAAACCGATATTGTCTCCATTGAAAAGCGTTTTAGCCGAGAAAGCCATTACTTTTCCATATTCATTAACCATAGGAACTAAACCTACGCGTTCAAGATGTGAAATTTCGCTTTTCTTTAAATCGAACTTAACGCCATCTACTTCATTAATTGCACCATGTTTTTTACCGGCAGTTACCTGCGACATGAGTGTGTAGTACATTTTACCAGCCAAAGCTGCAGATCCGGGAACTGTTAAATCGTCTTCTTCACCTACTTCTGCAACCTTGCCACGGCCAACAAGCCAGTTACAAGTCATGATTACATTAGAACGGAAAGCGTCGCCTCCGGTAAAGTTGGCTGCGGTAAAGAGGTCTAAAACATCATCAGGTTGATCTAAATCGGCAAAGTCTGTTACCAGCATAGCCTTATTGTTGTGTGCAATTTTCGCCCAACGCTCTAAAACCTTGTTAGAACCCATGTAGCCCGGAACAACCATAAGTGAGTAGTTTTTACGCAGATCTAAACGGTCATAGTTTTGCTTCATCTCATCGTCCACATATTCAATAAAACGAGGGTTGTCCAAGTCTTTGATCTGATCCATCGATGCATTTAAAAGCACCACATTCTTCAGTTTATCTGACTCGGTGTTTTTATAAAACAAATGTACCGAACGGTAAGCTTGCTCTAATTCACGGGTACTTTCAAGTGCCGTAGCGATGTTTTTATTCAGGTTTTCTTCCGCTGCGGCTAATTTTTCAGTGCTTTTTTCAACCATATCAGCTACAGAATGAGAAGATTCCAGCACATCTATCCACAATTGGATTTTCTTTTTCAGTTCTTCACGCTCCTTTTTCTTTTCATCGCCAGTTAAGAAAATCTGTTTTCTAGCTTTTCTTTCCGGATTAAGGTTTTGGAGTCCGTCTACTGTAGCTTCTAATAGATCGAAACCGCCTACACGGGCTAACTTTTCCAGGTTATCTTTTAATGCGGTTTTCTCTATGGTTTTTACCTCAGCGGTTTTAAAACCGGCCTGAGTATTATTTTGATCTGTTTGTAATTCTTGAGGATTTGACATCATGAGGGAGATTAGGGTCGTTAATTATTTGTTTTGCTCTAGTTCATCAACAAAGTTCTTTAATGCACTGATGAATGCACTCTTTGTTTCTTCATCATCTAGTGTGGCTTTGAGCGTTTTGTTAGATTTTAACTGCTTAATCACATTTAAAGACATTTCCCTTTCAATGTTTACATCACTAAGGTAATTGCTTTGGTTGATGATGCTTTTCACGCCAAAATCACCAAGGTCCTGAAAGTTTAAAGTTTCGCTCACCGGAGAGCCATCTTGTTTTTCGAAGGCTACTCTAACATTTGGTTTATAGTGCTCAAACACCTCTTTAACCGTTTTTAAGCCTTCAACTTTTTCTGGCTTTATAGGTTCGTTATCGGTTAATTTCTGTACAAAAAGGGTTTTGTTGTGGGCAATCTCAGCAAAAGCTTCTGAAGTATCAATCTTCCGCTCATTACCACCAATTTCATAATTAAACATAGTATGTAGATTTAAGGTTTACTAATAAGTTTTTTATAATGATATAGTACTTAACGTTTTAATTCAAATTTTGTTCCAAGGCTACCTGCTCCGGGTGTTTGATTTCCCATGCCAGCGTATCTGCTTCCGGATCTTTACTCACTTTAATGGTCGATCCTTTTTTAAGCTCACCTGAGATGATGTATTTGGAAATTGGCCTGCGCAGTAAATTACGTATGACTGCTGATAGCTGTCTTGCACCATATTTCGGGGTAAAACCATCCAGGGCGATCATCTTTTTGGCTTCTTCTTCAATTTCAAAAGCTATGCCCTGTTTATGCAGCGACTCAATTAAGCTTTTCAGTTGAATTTCGAAAATGCGCACCACATTCTCTTCGCTAATTGGGGCGAAAGGAACAATTTCAGAGATCCGGGCCAGGAATTCTGGTCTGAAATGCCCGGCCATTACCTCCATCAATTGGTTTGAGGCAGGTACAATGCCTTTATCTATCTGTGCAGCAATCC
The DNA here is from genome assembly GCF_900111155.1 of Pedobacter rhizosphaerae. Taxonomy (GTDB): domain Bacteria; phylum Bacteroidota; class Bacteroidia; order Sphingobacteriales; family Sphingobacteriaceae; genus Pedobacter; species Pedobacter rhizosphaerae. The sequence continues at coordinate 12,916 of NZ_FOGG01000031.1, forward strand.
ATTCACTACCAATGTTAGATGTAAATAAAATGAGCGAGTTGCTAAAATCTCCTTCTTTTCCTAAGCGATCGTGCATGTGCCCTTCGTCTAAAATTTGCAGAAAGGTATCAAACACCGAAGGATGTGCTTTCTCAATCTCATCAAACAATAAAACGGAATAGGGTTGTTGCCTGATCTTATTCACCAGAAGTCCGCCTTCTTCGTAACCCACGTATCCCGGAGGTGCCCCATAAAGTAAAGCTGCACTGTGTTCTTCTTTAAATTCCGACATGTCAAAGCGGATCATTGCCTTCTCATCATTGAACAGGAATTCGGCAATGGACTTAGCCAACTCTGTTTTTCCTGTACCGGTAGGCCCAAGCAAGAAAAAGGAGCCAATAGGTTGACCTTTTTTATTCAGGCCACTCCGCGATTCCAGAATTGCATCCGAGACAGCTTTTAAAGCCTGATCTTGGCCTACAACTCTTTTCTTTAAATACTGCTCCATATTCAGAAGTTTTTCTTTTTCTCCCGCCTGAAGTTTCCCCATTGGGATACCTGTTTTATAAGAAACTACGGAAGCGATATCCTGCCTCGTAATTCTATCGCTCTTTTCCCCGGCAAATTTTTTCAAATCTGTTAAGCTCCTTTCGAGATAGGTTTCATATTCCTCAGCAGTTTCAAAGGTATCTACCTGCGTTTCATCCGTTAACCTGCCTAATAAAACCGGACTAAGCTTATTTTGTAATAGGGAATACAGCCACTTATAATCTGCATACTTTTCCGGTTCTGATAAGTCTGGGTTCGCATTTAATTGAGCCAATTCTGTCTCCAGCCCCTCAATTACCTTGTCAGAGGTGTCGTTCATCATTTTCATGGCGGCCATGGTCCTGTCCAAAAGATCAAAGGCCGAATCGGGCAATCGTCTATCTTTCATATACCGCTTGGCTAAACGCACACAATCGGTAAGGGCGTCTTTATCAATTTGCAGTACGTGATGTTCTTCGTATTTAACAGCCAGTTTTTGCAGCATTTTGATGGTGCTTTCTTCGTTCGGCTCACTGATCTGAAGTACCTCAAAGCGGCGGCTAAAGGCTTGCTCAGGCTCAATAATTTTACGGTATTCGTCAATAGTGGTTGCGCCTATTACGGTGATCTCGCCCCTGGCCAGTTCAGGTTTCAGAAGATTTCCAATTCCAGCACCAACAGGACCTTTACTATCTAAAAGTGTGTGAATTTCATCGATAAAAAGAACGGCCTTTTCAAACTGTTTTATTTCTTTGATGATGTTTTTTAAGCGGTCTTCTACCTCTCCTTTATAGGATGCACCCGCAATTAAAGAACCTAAATCCAGCTCAAAAAGCTGGATCGCTTTTAAGCTTTCGGGCACATTCTGATCTACCAGATCCAGTGCAAAGCCATCTATCAGCGCAGTTTTACCCACTCCGGCATCGCCGGTTAAAATTACATTCGGTTTGGTTCTGCGGCATAAAATTTCCATCATCATCCGGGTTTCCTTATCCCGGCCAATAATTGGATCTGTTTTACCCTCTCTAACCAATTGCAAACGGTCTATACAATACTTATATAATGCATTTTGCGTGCTTTTCGAATCCGGATTAGCAGTTGTTGCTGTTGGGGAAACCGCCCTGTTAATTTCTTCATCTTTAACATAGAGATCTAAGATCTCCCGCTCCTTAATTGGGAAAGATTTAAGCTGATCGGCCTGAAAACCAACGCCAGGTTTAGCCAAAGCAGTGAGTACGCAAACCGGAGTAACCAGATCAAGACCTAATTTTATCCGTACATTATCCGCTTCCTCAAGTAGGAGGGCAATTTCTGGAGCGCCATTTACGGTATCGCTAAAGCTGGAAGATTTATCCAGTTCATCTATTCTAACTTCTGCCCACTCGCTAATATATTCCTCATCTTTTCCAATAGAAGTTAGAAAAGCACGGAGGCCAACATCTTTATGCATTAAGCCCTTTAAAAGATGTGCAGCGGTAAAGCTTGGGTTCCTGTACTCCTTAGCCAGCGATTGGGCAATGTGGATTGCGGTTTTTACCGATTCGCTTAAATTTGTAATCGCCATAATCCTTAATTCGTTTTAGACGTTGCCGCCTGGTTAAAATTATTTTCGGTGATGTAATAATAAGTCTTGCCGTTCGATACGAATTGCTGCTCAATTTGAGTTGCACGTTTAATTTGTTGTACCGATTGGTTAAGCAATTTGATATAGGCTTCGAATTGCTCCAAAGGCATTTTCGAGGTGTTTTTTAAGTCGCTAACCGTATATTGGTTCAGCATATCATTATTAATCGGAAGGCCGGTTACCAGTTTAATGTAATTGGCCAGTGTCATCGATTTTACTTGTCCCGAAGAAACGTTTAAACCCAGAAGCTGCTTCGGCATTTTAGTATAATTTTTAACCAGCTTGCTCCTAAAAGACGATTGGTCTTGTTGCAGGTTTTGCCCCAGCATAATGGAAAATACATCAACAATTTGTTTGTATTCCATATTGTTCAGTACAATAGCGTATTGCAGGGCATTACGATTATTTTTTACTACATCGCCAGATAAATTTGTAGTGGTGTAATACTTAAAAGCATTGTGAGGCATGTGGTCGGCAACATCATCACCAACAGGCTGTGGTAGACGGCTTTCTACTGCGGAAGCAAGGTTTTTACGTGATATGCCCGTTAGCCTGAAGGCACTGTCTAAAGAGCTTATTTGGGTGTAAATATCTATACCTGTTTGCTTTACAAAACGACGTAAGGCAATGGTCATGCTCTGGTTTGAATTCACCGTTCCTTTGGTTGGGAAAACTACCCCGCCTTGAATTAAGCTATTGGTTGGATAATCCAGGTAGTAGGAAATCGAATCTTGCAGACTGGTGTTATAGGGTTGAAAGTTTTTTAAACCTTCGCCCTTTACCATGGTATTTTTACGGTATTCTGCCGCACGGATAGCTGATTCTGATACCAGTTTACGCGATTGAATAACGAAATTATTGAAAGATTGATCGAAATCGCTATAGACCTGTAAAGCAAGAATACGTGCATCTGCCAAAGCAACCTGCTCACTTAATTCATTAATCAGGTAGTTATTAGTACCGCCGCTATTGCCTGTACTTCCAACCAGAACGATTAAATTAGTTTCATTTTTTTTGGTTTTAAATAAGTTTAAACCGGCAGTTATAGAAGCAAAAATAGGCTGATCGGTGATTTCGCCATTACACCTATCGGTATTCTTAGCCTGATTGCTTAGGAAAGTCATCAACTCGCGATAATCACTTTGAATAGGTTTTACAAAAATGCCCGGAACAGAACAGCCACCATTGGCGCGGTAAACTACACCACCGTAACTTACCTTTGTTCCCTTTCCAAAATCATTTAAAATACCTTCAAAAGATGAAATGGTATTGGTCATCCCGGCAAAGTACTTCGTCATGGCGCTACCCCCGTCCACTACAAAAACTACATTCACTTTATTCCTGTTTTTGCGCAGATTTAAATATTCCTGATAGGAAAGTGCCGAACCATTAATCGTAAGTAATTTATTGTCTTTTTTATTGTAAACATCTTCAGCAATACCAATGGCATAAGTGCCATCGTTATCGGCAATTACAGGGGTACTGCGCAGAATGATGTTTTCTCTTGGTAAAAGCGGGTCTACCACAAAATTTCCCCCTCCACTCAAACCATTTTTAATAGCCAAAGCGGTAGAATCATCACTATCGAAATTTCCGGGCTTGGTAGCAGTAATGTAAAGTCTGTCGCCCCAGTTGTGTATCGCATCGGCAGAAACCCAGCCATAAATACTTTTTAAAGCCGTATCTGCAACCAGCTGGTCGTCAGAACCAATCAGGTATTTTTTCCCATCTTCAGATTTCTTAAAAATGTAGGCAATTTCATGTAAACGGATTTTAGTTCTGCGATCTTTCAACTCTGGGGTGTTGTATACCAGGATGGAATCGGTGGTGTCATAATAGAATTTAGATTCTGTTAAGGGATTTTTCCCATTGATAATGCCAATTGCTTTTTCGGCATAACCTGTTTTCTGGTTGGAGAAAGATCTTTGCCATAAAAGGAGCTTCGATTTCGGAATCCAGCCATAGCTGATGGCGCTTTTTTTATCATTTATTTTTCTACCCCTGATCATACCTGCTTTGTATTTGATCAACTTTAAGTAGCCATTTTCTTCTTTAGATACATAAAATGGCTCCATGAAATTGAGCTTTTTCATGATGAGGCTTCCGCCTGGAGCAGTGGTCGTATAGTTGTCATCGCGATCAGAGAACACAATCCAGGGCAAGCTGCTGCTGCTGGTATTATCGTTAACATTGATCGCTTCAGAAGGCTTTTCATAAGCCTTGGGCATATATTTAACCTTTTTTCCAAAAGATGCTGGAGATTGTGCCTGTGCATAGAATAGGGTTAATAATAAAATCGAGAGGGCATAATATTTTTTCATAGGTCTGGTACTAAGCTTTTAACTTATAGGAATGATAGTGTAGGTCTTAATTGGTTTTGCTTGCAGCTTCGGGTGTGGCAGCCTGCGCAGGCTGAGCCGTTGCCGAGTGCTGTTTAATATTTACTAAACTGGCACATGATGAATTTGGCTTGATGGTCAACTGAGCCTCATCTATTGCAATTTCACCACCAAAGGTTAAACCCATACAATACGAATAGATATCGGTTTGCTTTTTCTTACCATTCATTTCTACATTCACCGTAACCTTTTCGTTGTTACACATGTATTTGTTAATGAGGTAGTAATAGTTGGAGTTGAAATCTGCTCCGTTGGCAATTGCCTGTAGTCGGGCCCGGATATCGTCTATGGTTTTGCGTTCACCGTCTCCTGGCGCAACAAGGTCTTGTACAATTTCTGCATTGGGGTCGGTAATGAAAATGGTATGGTAAACCGGGCGGGGGCTCTTATCCGTTCTTAAACGAACTATATATTTTCCCGGAGCGCGATAGGTGTAAAGGGCTGTTTTACCTTTTACATCTACACGGCCAGTTTCACCGAACGACCATTCGAAGTTTTTGCCTTCGCCGTCTCCCTCCAGGCGTACTTCTTCGTTTACTACACCCGCAGTTGGTCCGCTAATGGTTAATATACTATCGATCACCGCTCTGATCGTATCTCTCACATTAACAGGGAATTGTTCTTTTAATTCTCCATCAACGGTTAAACGTACAATGTAAGACCCGGGTTTATTGTAATGGTAAGAACCATTTTGTGTGGTTGCTTTTTCTCCATTTCCAAATTCCCAAAGCCATTTAGACGCTTTGCTGGTGTTGTCGGTAAAAACCAAATCTTCATTTAGATAGATTTCATCTTTAAGGATTCGGGCATCGATGGCTCTTTTTTCGAATAAGGAACTTTTAAATAAAAAGATTAGTCCGGTAAGGAGCAGTACGGCTAAGAGAATGTACAAAATAACATAGCCCTGCGAGTTTGAGTTTACTTGTTTGGTGTTTGTATCTGCCATGGGTAGCGTTTTTATAGGTTGATTTATTTTTTTATTGCCGTGCAGACATTGTTTGTTGAAGTTGTCGGCGGGAGATGACACAATCGTCGAGATTTCTTTTCAGGCCTTCAATATCTCTGAGGTTTCCTTTCATCTCCTGCTTATCAAAAAACAGAATGTCGTAGAGTTGGGAAGTTTGAATAAATGTTTTGTATCTCACATCAGAAGCTTTTCGCTCATAGGCTGATTTGATGGAGTTTAGCGAATTCTGGATATCACTTCTTAAAAAAACAGCCTGTACATTCGGGTCAAAACGCACAATCTGTTTATAAGTGGTATCAATAGTCGGCATGGTTTCCTTTACCATGTCTTCAAAAGCCTGGTTTTCACTAATTTTTACTTCAAGGTCGGCTTTTGATATTTCATAGCGTGATTTTGAGCTATAGAAGATACCGAAACTGAGTAAGCCTACCGTAAATACAAATAAGGCCATAAAGAATAAAAACTGTTCTCTTCTTTCCTTTAAACTAAGTTTTATCATAGCGGTATATTAACGGCCAAATCGGCCACTTCTAATTCTTGATGCTGCTGTTCGGTTGGCTTTAAGACAGTTTTCTAACTGATCTCTGTAACTTTCAATGCTGTACCTACTGGTAAATAAAGAATCCTGTAGATTAGCCATAGCGCCCACATTGTTGTTCAATTTCTCATAAAGATCGAAGCTGAGGCTGGGAGCGGGTTTCTTGGCGATGAGGTCTTTGATTTTGTAGTTGGCATTTTGAATATCTTCTAAGAGGATAGCCTGTTTGCTAAGCTCGTTGGCATTGTAGCTCCGATACCTGGAAAGTTCTTTAAAGCGGAGTAAAATCAGATCGAAATTGGTATTGATTTCTTTCCTGAGTGAAGATAATTTTTCGCTTTCTTTAACCTTTTGGTCCAGTAAAGTGTATTCACGATCAGATGCTGCAAAGAAAAGATAAATGCAGAAAATCGAAAATAGGCTAAGAAAGATGAAATGGAGGATAAATCTGGTGTAAGATTTTTTGATTTCGAGGGCATTAATGGGTTTCATAGGGATGGTTGCAGTTTATTTTACATAGGTTTAATGATTAATCCGACAAGCTGAATAAGTAATTGTTTACAAACCATTTTTGATTAACCATGTTCTATAACAATTTTTAATTTCTGTTGTTTGATTATTAAAACGATTTTTTTTATTGATTTTAATTCTACTTTTAACAAACTTTAAGCCAAAAATTACATGTCTGATAATTTTTACCATAAGCCATTTCGATTTAACTCGCTATTTGCAGGGGCTGATCTTCAGGCAACTGACCTGGGAAAGTCGATTTCCAATCACCTGGAATTAATTATTTTTACGCGGTATGGCGAAAATAGGCACAACCACAATTTTGGCTGCGAAATTTGGGATCTCGACTTCGAACTGATCGTTAGTGAGAGCCTCTGGGAGGAGAAATTTCGTAAATCATTGCTAAAATCTATCACCGAATACGAAAACAGAATTTATCAAACAGAGGTTGAAGTGCGCATTACTGAAGTTGAAAATGTGTACCCTTTGCGTAAGATTACGGAGATAAAAAAAAAGGTTGATATTAGTGTTCGTGGTCTAATTAAAGCTACCGCAGAAAAATATTTTTTTAATATCGCTTTATTCCTCAGCCCACTATCTACATAAAAAAATAACGCCCCAAATATTCTACACATGAAGCCCGTATTTTATTCGTCTAAAGATGAAATTCGAAATAGAATTTTAAAAAATGCAGAAGATTTCTGGAACATAAAAGACAGCAATGATTTTGATCCGCTGGTGAAACTGATTATTGAAGCTTTAAGTAATGAGCTTTTCAACGTATCTAATGATGTGAAAAATCTGGAGAACCGGATTTTTGATAAAATCAGCAGGATTTTGGCTCCAGGACATTTAACTTCTGCACTTCCCGCACATGCCATTGTGCAGGCTAGGCCGATAGAAAAGGAAGAAGTACTCAGCCCATTTACCCAGTTTTATTTCAAGAAAAATATTCAGCTTCAGGATGAAGATAAAGGTAGAAATAAGAAAGTTGATGTATTCTTTAGCCCATTACATCATGTTAAGCTGAAAAAAATGGCCATCAGTTATATCGCTACAGGCAATACTATCCAAAAAATAGAACAGTTAAGTAAAGTTCAGCACTTTGCGGCTAACCCGGGAGCTGGCTTGCCAAAAAATACACTTTACATAGGTTTAACTGGGCTGGGCAATTGGATGGACTTAAACCGGCTGAACTTCTTTTTCGATTGGAAAAATTATGCTGTTCCAGAAAATGCTTACGATCTGCTCTCACTTAGTAAATGGGAGTTTCAGGGCAACCCTGTTCCGGTTTATACAGACAGATTTATGGATGAGCCTCAGTCTGGTATTCCTCAAGCCGTATTTCAGCACAAACAATTACTCCATTTAATCAAAGCTGATGTGCTTCAGTTTTACAATAACAGATTTTTAACCCTAGGCGACCTCAACGATTTCAATGTGGACAAACCGGAGCGTTGGCCGGAGGAATTTAACAGTGCCTTTCAACAGGCCAGTCTCCATCAGCTCGGAGAGGTTACCTGGCTTAAAGTTGTTTTTCCGGCAGCCATTACTCCCGATATGCTGAACGAACTTCATATCGCAGTTAATGCATTTCCGGTGGTGAATAAAAAGCTGAGTCAGATCAAACACCGTTTAAAAACGATGAATAATGTGATCCCTGTTAAAACTGAAGATATGGAGCAGATGCTTGCTGTTGAAAGCTTACGCGATAACAGGGGCAAACGCTACAATGAAATTCCTTATACCAATGAAAATGAAAAGGGCGATGGTTCATTTTCGGTTCGCTATGGGGGAACTGAGCGTTTCGATACCAGGAATGCAAAAGAATTAATGGATTATCTCTTTGAGTTGCTAAGAGATGAAAAGGCTTCATTTTCAGCTTATGGGCCTGATTTCTTAAGTACGGTTTTAAGGAGCCTCGAGCAAAACATTGCTTTGATTGAACAGAAAAGCAGGTCGGCACTCAAGTCGGTTAAAGACCTTCCAAGCTATATCATTCTCAAGCCTTTGGATGATGCAGATATTGTTTTCTTAGATATCTGGGTAACCCAGGCAGAAGATGCTAATAAGATTAATGCAGGTAACAGGCTCGCTGTTTATGATTATCAAAAACTAAGTGCTGATAGTATTTTCTTACTTAGTCCTACGCTAGGTGGACGCACTAAACTCAATGCAACCAATAGCGTGCAGGCCTATAAATATGGACTAACAACAGCCGATCGGGTGATTACGAAGGCAGATGTGATTAACTTCTGTAAGTATGAACTGGGAGATAAGGTGCTTCACATTACACTGGCCAAAGGTTTGGTGATGGATGGTAAACCCAATGCAGGCTTTGTTAGAACTACTGATATTATTATTGAACCTGCGCCCAATACAAAGTTAAGCCAACAGGAATGGGAAGAATTATTAGCCTTAACCGTTTCCAAACTTAGGTTGAGAAGCACAATGAATATTCACTACCGGATGATGCTCAAATCTTCAATTAACAGTCCCCTGAGTTGAGGTAATGGGATAATTGTGTTGTGGGTTACGTGTTGTGAGTTATGGGGCATGATGCCTTCTTGGGTGCCTAAGGTGGTTGAAAGTATTATGGGTTGTGTGTTATGAGTTATGAGGCATGATGCCTCCTTAGAAGCCTAAGGTGGTTGAAAGT
>NZ_FOGG01000031.1:22484-57681 GCF_900111155.1 Pedobacter rhizosphaerae
AAGCCTAAGGTGGTTGAAAGTATTATGGGTTACGTGTTGTGAGTTATGGGGCATGATGCCTCCTTAGGTGCCTAAGGTGGTTGAAAGCGTTATGGGTTGCGTGTTGTGAGTTATGAGGCATGAGCCTTCATGGGTGCTTAAGGTGGTTGAAAGTATTATGGGTTGCGTGTTATGAGTTATGGGGCATGAGCCTTCTTAGGTGCCTAAGGTGGTTAAATCTGTTACGTATCATTACAAGAAGACCGTATACCCTAAAAACACGTTCTCCCCATCGTCAGATAGGATGCTTTCCTGATAATCGGCCGCTGTAATAAGGTCTATGTCTATTTCAGTATCCATTGGGATGAGATAACTTATTGCCATGTCTAAGATTTCACGATTTTTTTCACCAGGCATAAAGCTTATCAATTCGTGAGGAGAGCTAGGGCCAATATTGATGCTGAGTGATTCATTTTCTGGTATAAAATCTTTTCCAATAATGGTGTCTATTCCTAATGCGCTTTTACCTAGTTGCATTTGCAAGCCATCAGCTATGGGAAGCGGTTTTGAAATATTGTTGTTGGGGATTATTGATATAGATAAATTAAATAATGCTGTTAAAACTTTAGAGGCAAAATCTATATCGTTCCTTTTCTGCTGAATTTCAGGCAATAAGTGCATCCAGATAATGCTTTGTTCCTTGTTTAATAGGCTAAATTCTTTCCATCCGTATTCGAAAATCTGGTTTAAACTGGTGTAAGTCGTTTTCTTATCGAGTTGGTTTTCGTATAACTCAGTAATGATTCGGGCGTGATTGAGTTCGGCATCAAAGGGACTAAAAAACAAACGGGCTTGTTTTTCTTCATCTCTCCGCTCGCGAATGTCTTTAATCATCCCCTCTTCGTCCATTCCTGAACTACCTCTTGGCGGGCGGTGAAACAAACCTTCCGGAAGCATGTCGTAAAGCCCTTCCCGGTTTACCAGGATTCGTGTTCGGTCATGCAGGCGTTTCTCTGAGAAGTATTCAACAGTTTCCTCAATTTCCTTGGCGTAAGCCCGTTTATCTGCACCAACAGGAATAACCTCAATCCGGTCGGCATCAATTACCTGGCGCTCAATCAAATCAGCAGCATGTGCCACAGCCTTATAATCAGTAAATAGTTCGTTGTTAACCAGCTTTCCTTTTTTCATTTAAACTTTAAGCTTGCTTCTTTGTTATAGGTTAAATTTACATTATCGAACAAACAATGCATCAAAATCATTTCTTAAAGATACTATATTTGTAATACATCATATCTAATTCTAACAATGGACGTTCAATCATTTTTTATTCGTTACCTCTTATTTCCACTTATTTTTTTGGTATCTACAGTTGTACTTACCATCATCAACAAAAAAAATCAGTTTCTAAACAACAAAAAACTTATTGTAAGTGTTCTGCTCACCGGAATTATTTTAGCTATCCCCGGTTTTTTAGGCTTCCTTAATTTCAACTTCATGCCCTGGGGTTACATCATCTGCTGTATTTTCTATCTCTTATTGGGCGTGCTTTTCGTTTTTCTAATGACGAAATATTATGCAGTTCCACTGATAGAACGTAAGGTATTTATATTTTTTGCAACTTTAATCGCAGCAATCCTTTCTCTTTACCTTTTTCAGCTGGCCTTTAACTGGTTAAGCGATGTTAATTTCGGTTGGTGGGGTGCAGGCAGTATTACCTGTTTCTTTGTGCCGCTTATTTTTTGGTGGGCTTATGTTTCTTTACTCCAGATTCCTTCAGAAATATATAAGGTATGGAAATACCCTGCTACACCATTAGATATCAATATGGATCATGTAGATTTTAATAAACTATTGGTTTTAGAGCTCGAACTGTATAAAAAAAGTACTGACCCGGAGCCTCTCAAGGTAAAGGTTAAGGCCCCGGAAAATATGAACTTTGGTATCTGGTTTCACAAATTCATAGATGATTATAACCTCAAATTTGCGAAGAACCCTGTGGAGTTCAGAGATGAAGACCATGATGGTTACCGCTGGATCTTTTTTATTAAAACATCTTTCTTTAAACGCAACATATTCATAGATCCCGATTTGGATATTACTGAAAATGGAATCTCAGAAAAAATGACCATCTATGCCAAAAGGGTCTCAGAAAACGTTAATGTACCCAATGAGGTAGGTGAAAGCGCTATCTTTATCTAAATCTAACCTATAAAAACATTTACTATGATTAAACCGCTGAGATACAGATCGATTAACTGGATCAATGGAATGAAGCTCTCCAGTGATCATTTTACCTTAAGTGATCTCTACTTACAGGATTTTGTAAGAAATGCTGTTTCACTCAATATCAACAACAGCAATTATGGCTTTTTGCCGCCTTTTACCGGATATAACAGCTCGCATGATATTGAGATCATTGAAAAGGCAACCAATCACATAGAAATTCGCGTACGTTATTGTAATGCCATCACCCCAGAGGGATGTCATATCGATATTCAGCAGAGCGATGCCATGGATAACCTGGTTCATAATCATTATTTCGGTCAGTCGGAACCTAGAAATTATGCCATTTTACTGGTTGTAAATCCGTTTAACAGAGTGCCTGCCGGAACACCCGATCCTGAAGAAAGCCCTTTACGTTATCCCGAGTTAGCGAAGGCCTACAGCATTGTGGTATTGCCTGAAAATGAAATTGCCAGTCAAATGCCCGACAATTATTTCTTAACTATCGGACAGGTTTATCATGAAAATGGCAGATTAAGCGTTAACCGCAGTTATATTCCACCAAGTTCAACAATTACCAGTCATCCCGTACTGATTCGCTACTATGAAAGTTTCAGCGTATTGCTTAACGAGCTTCAGCTCACATCTTTCAAAATTATCGATAAAACCGGTGGCCGCGATAACATAACCCAATTGGGTAAAAACATCAGGATCATTTCAGAAAAGATGGTTGATTTTATCGCCACGATCTTTTACGAGTATAGAAACATCGCATATAAAGAGTCTCCCGCAATGCTTGTGGGTTACTTCTCCAGCCTGGCACATATCTTTTTCACGGCCATTAAATTAATTGATCCGAAAGAAAGAGAAGAGTTGTTAAAGTATTTTTACGAGTGGAAGGATGTTACTCCTGGTAATTTCGAAGAGTTGTTATCCAAAACCATAGAGCTCGTGTACGATCACAAGCAGATTAATCAATCGATGCTGATGGTAAACGAATTTTTAACGGTACTTGTAGCGCTTTGGAACAAGCTAGGAGCATTAGAGTATATCGGCCAGCGCAAAGAAAATATCGTTGTAGCCGAGCAACAGGTTGTGCAGCAGGTACAGGCCAGAAAAACCTGGACATTGTTGGATTAGGGTGTAAAGTTAATTTCGGTTTGGTACTTGATGATAAAACGAACTATGTTTTTGCATCCAGTCTCATAACTCGCAACCCACAACCCGTAACTAAACAAAAAAGCCACCGTTCAGGTGGCTCTTTTGTTTACTAAATATTGAAGGCCGATTTAACCTGATCAACATAGTCTAACTTTTCCCAGGTAAACAAGTCAACGGTAACCGTTTTCTCTTCCCCATTCGGAGTTCTGAAAGTTTTGCTCACCGTTTCAGGTGTACGTCCCATGTGGCCATAAGCTGCAGTTTCGCTATAAATCGGATTTCTTAATTTTAAGCGTTGCTCAATAAAGTAAGGGCGCATGTCGAAGATAGATTCCACAATTTTCGCAATCTCGCCATCAGTTTTATTTACTTTTCCAGTGCCATAGGTATTGATGTAGATACCCATAGGTTTTGCAACACCAATGGCATAAGAAACCTGAACTAATATTTCATCCGCTACACCAGCAGCAACTAAGTTTTTAGCAATGTGACGAGTTGCATAAGCCGCACTTCTGTCTACTTTACTTGGATCTTTACCAGAGAATGCACCACCACCGTGTGCACCTTTACCACCATAAGTATCTACAATAATTTTTCTGCCTGTTAAACCGGTATCGCCGTGTGGACCGCCAATAACAAATTTTCCTGTTGGGTTAATGTGGTATTGAATGGCATCATTAAATAAATGCGCATACTGCGGATTGGCTTTGATAATTCTAGGGATTAAAATCTCAATTAAATCCTGCTTGATTTTGGCTAACATTTTCTCCTCCTCATCAAAATCATCATGTTGAGTAGAAATCACAATAGCATCAATGCGAACAGGTTTATTGTTGTCATCGTACTCTAAAGTAACCTGGCTTTTCGCATCAGGACGTAAGTAAGTAATTTCGTTGTTTTCGCGGCGTAAAACAGCAAGCTCTTGTAATAATTTATGAGATAGATTTAATGCTAAAGGCATATAATCTGCGGTTTCGTTAGTCGCATAACCAAACATCATACCCTGGTCTCCTGCTCCCTGCTCTTCTTTATTGCTTCTGTCTACCCCTTGATTAATATCCTGAGATTGCTCATGAATAGCAGAAAGAATACCGCATGAGTTAGCTTCGAACATATACTCGCTCTTAGTGTAACCAATTTTTTTGATCACGTCGCGGGCAATTTGTTGCACATCTAAATACGTTGTAGACTTTACTTCGCCAGCTAAAATAACCTGACCTGTTGTAACTAAGGTTTCGCAGGCAACCTTCGATTCAGGATCGAAAGCTAAAAAGTTATCAATTAATGCATCCGATATTTGATCGGCAATTTTATCTGGGTGGCCTTCAGATACAGATTCTGATGTAAATAAATATGACATTTATTAAATAATTAATGATAAATAAACACTTTAACTATGCCAAACCCCTGGAAACAGGTTTTAAATTGATTGAAGGAGGTATTAGCACTTTTTTTTAAGTGGTTGCAATCCCTTTCTGCGCTAGCAGAAAATAGCAAATCAGTCCACTCTAGTGTCGCAAAATTAGCATATTTTCTTTATTTCAAAAATTATAGATTATTTTGTGCTTTCATTCTTCACGACTTGCACACAAAGAAAAATATCCTGTTTATCATCAACCCCATTTCTGGTGGTAAGGGAAAAGTACGCATCCCCGACTTTATCGATAAGTATTTGGATAAAAATAAGTTCAGTCCGAATTTTGTTTTCTCCGAGTATGTAGGCCATGCAGCTGAACTTGCAGACGAAGCAGCCAACAAGAATTTTGACATAATTGTGGCAGCCGGTGGCGATGGAACGATCAATGAAGTGGCTACCCAGGTGTTAAAACATCAGAAAATTTTGGGTATTTTACCCTTAGGCTCTGGTAATGGGTTAGCCCGGTTTCTGCATATTCCTAAAAATATGCGCCAAGCCATTCAGGTTATCAATCAATTTAAAATTGATCGTATCGATTCGGCAACCTTTAATGAGAAAAGTTTCTTCAATCTGGCCGGGATGGGCTTCGATGCACATTTGAGCGCTGTTTTTTCAAAAGATAAGAAAAGAGGATTGTCTGGTTATCTGAAGCTGGGGATAAGAGAAATTTTTAACTATAAGTCTCAACAGTATACCTTAAATATAGATGGTGTAGAGTACACTCGAAAGGCTTTTGCCATTACGGTAGCCAACTCTTCTCAATACGGAAACGATGTTTATATTGCCCCGGGGGCATCAGTTAAAGATGGTTTGCTGGATGTTTGCATTATTAAGCCTTTCCCTATAGTAAAGTTGCCCCTTCTCAGTTATGTAATGTTAAGAGGAAAGGCCGAAACTTCTGATATGATTGAAATCATTAAAGGAAAACAGATTGAAATTAAAAGGGAAAAAGAAGGCGCTGTGCATATAGATGGCGAGCCTTTACAAATGGATGCCGAAATTAAGGTAATTGTGCATCCCGGATCTTTACAAGTAATTGTACCATAAAGTTTACATATTCATTTTTATACCCCTCTCATATTTTATTCGTTATGAAGCCAAAGAAAAATAGTTTAAGCGATTTAGGTGGAATTATGTACTCAACTAATCCAGATTTTGAGTACGAGCAAGAAACAGACGATACGCTTACCCCACCCAATCAACAACAAGACTTACGCGTGATGCTCGATAAAAAGAATCGTGGAGGGAAAGCCGTAACCCTAGTTACAGGTTATAAGGGTAAAACCGAAGATCTGGAAATACTGGGTAAAATGCTCAAAAATAAATGCGGTGTTGGTGGCTCAGTTAAAGACGGTGAAATCTTAATTCAGGGTGATGTAAGAGATAAAGTTGTAATCATTCTACAAAAGGAAGGTTATAAAGTAAAGAAAGCAGGAGGATAATTCGTTATAAACCTTTGAAAGGAAGCTATAGGTAGAAGGTTTAAGGTACCAATGGACTGAACTCCTTCGGGTTGATAAAGCCTAAAGCGATATAGTAAAAAGTTGAAAGTGAAAAGTTGAAAGTCCAAATTCTTCCTTAACTCCTTAATGTTTATATATAAAAAGCATATATCAATTGAGTTATAAGTAGAAGGTTTAAGCTACGAATGGCCTTAATTTCTTCGGGTTGATAAGCGTAAAGCGATAGAGTATAAAGTTGAAAGTGAAAAGTTGAAAATCCAAATCCCCTTAACTTTCCTTAACTCCTTAATGTTTTTTATATAAAAAGCATACATCAAGTGAGTTATAAGTAGAAGGTTTAAGCTTCGAATGGACTGAACTCCTTCGGGTTGATAAGCCTAAAGCGATATAGTAAAAAGTTGAAAGTGAAAAGTCCAAATCCCCTTAACTTTCCTTAACTCCTTAATGTTTATATATAAAAAGCATAAATCAATTGAGTTAAAAATAGAAGGTTTAAGCTACGAATGGCCTTAACTCCTTCGGGTTGATAAAGCTTAAAGAAATATAGTAAAAAGTTGAAAGTGAAAAGTTGAAAGTCCAAATCCCCCCTTAACTTTCCTTAACTCCTTAATTGAAACAAAAGACGCGATCAATCTTAAGCCCGCTCTAATTATCAATATAATTTCTCTTGCTTAGTGTAAAAAGTTAGAAAAATTACCCCTGTGAAAATGCTTGTAAATCATTGTAAATAAAATGTTTACATAATAGTGTATTTGCTACAATATGTAAAAAATTAATGTAAAACACTAGTTTTTTTGAATTGCAACCCCTTACCTTTGCTGTACTAACTAACTTATTGTTATGAGCAAAAAGAAACTGCAAGCGCCAGATTTAAGCTATTTAAATTTGGGTAGCCACGCTGCCGTAAGGTATCAACTTACAGCAGCCCAGCTAATTGATGAGGCATTGTTGAACAAAGAAGGCACGCTAGCCTCGTCAGGGGCGTTAGCTGTAGATACCGGAAAATTTACAGGACGCTCCCCTAAAGACAAATTTATTGTATGTGATGAAATAACTGCCGATACGGTTTGGTGGGGCGATATTAATATTAAGATCGATCCCAGGAAGTTTGATGGGCTTTTTAAGAAGATTACAACTTATCTTCAAGATAAGACCATTTATGTGCGCGATTCCTCTGCTTGTGCAAACCCCGACTACGCCATATCTATAAGGGTGATTACCGAAACAGCCTATCAAAATCTTTTCGCTAATAATCTTTTTATTCGTCCTGATGCCGAAGAATTGGGGCCAAATCCCGAGTGGACGATTATTGCTGCACCAGGTTTTCTAGCCGATCCAGAGGTAGATGGTACGCGTCAGGGAAACTTTTCTATTATCAATTTTACGAAGAAAATGATTCTAATCGGCGGAAGTGGTTATACCGGTGAGATCAAAAAAGGAATTTTCTCTGTACTCAACTTTATTCTGCCTATATATAAGAATACGCTATCCATGCATTGCTCGGCCAATGTGGGTAAGGATGGCGATACAGCAATCTTCTTTGGCCTTTCTGGTACAGGAAAAACTACGCTTTCTGCAGATCCAAACAGAGGGCTTATTGGCGATGACGAACACGGATGGGGAAAAGATTCAGTTTTTAACTTTGAAGGAGGATGCTATGCTAAATGTATAGACCTGACCCAGGAGAATGAACCTCAGATTTATAATGCCATAAAATTTGGAGCGCTTTTAGAGAATATTAATTTCCATGCCGGAACTCAGAATGTTGATTTTTGCAACATAGATAAAACAGAAAACACCCGGGTTGCCTATCCTATAGATTATATTGATAATGCTATATTACCGTCGGTTGCATCTGTTCCCCGCAACATATTCTTTTTAACTGCAGATGCATTTGGCGTGCTTCCCCCAATTTCGAAGTTAAATGTAGAGCAGGCCATGTATCATTTTATGAGTGGTTATACAGCTAAGGTTGCAGGTACTGAGGCAGGAATAACAGAGCCACAGCTTACCTTCTCTGCTTGTTTTGGGAAAGCCTTTTTACCCTTGCATCCTTCAAAGTACGCAGAGCTTCTTGGAGAGAAGATGCAGAAGCACCAGGTTAATGTTTGGCTGGTGAATACCGGATGGAGCGGAGGTCCTTATGGTGTGGGTAAAAGAATGAAGTTAAGCTATACCCGGGCTATGATTACAGCCGCCCTCAGCGGTGAACTAAATCGTGTAAATTACCAGGAACATAAAATTTTCAACCTGATGATGCCAGTCGAATGTCCGGGCGTTCCTTCAGAAATTTTAGATCCTGCTAAAACCTGGCCAAGTGAGCGAGAATATGAACAAAAAGCAAACGAACTTCATGAAGCCTTCATCCAAAATTTTAAGCAGTTTGAAGAACCAAAGCCGGTGAAAATACCCGAAGAGGTGTTAAAATTGTGTTAAATAGCCTTTAAAATGGATTTTTTCATCGAAAAATTTGCATTTGGATTTTTTTTTAGTTTTTATTGTGAAAGAATTGTCTCCAGCTGAGGCAATTTTTTTGTTATACAGCTAGGTGGTTTTACCGTAAACTAAAAGTTAAGTAACGATTTAATTGTTTATCGATTTATTAATTTGTAATTTAAAATCAATTTATAAATTTGTTTTTCGCAACAATATCGGGTAATAAACGTTGTGTGTATTACAAAAGAAAAAAACAGCTAAAAATTAAAACAAGAAACTAAAACTAAAATTCAAAAAAAAATGGCAAACGCACCAAAACCAACAACTGTTAAAAAAGAGAGCTCTTCAAGTGCATCTAACGTTTTCGCAACATTGGTAATTCCTATCTGTATTGTAATTGGCTTCGTTATCTGGAGATACGTATTAGGAGATCCTTCAAACTTTATTGATAACAACAACGAAAACTTACCTTTGCCAAATAACTATCCTGGTACAGCTTACAAAGGTGGTCCAATCGTAGCGGTATTAATCGGGTTATTATTAACAACAATCGTTTTCTCTATCGAGCGTTTAATCGTTATTAGCAAAGCGAGCGGTAAATCAAGCTTAGATACTTTTATTATCAAAGTAAAAGGTTTATTAAATGCTGGTAACATCGAAGCTGCTAAAGCTGAGTGTGACAAACAACAAGGATCTGTTGCTAACGTAATTAAATCAGGTTTGAAAAAATATAGCGAGGTTGAAGCTGACACGAACTTAGATGTTGAGCAATCAATCGTAGCCATCCAAAAAGAAGTTGAAGAAGCAACTGCTTTGGAAATGCCTATGTTAGAGCAAAACTTAACCATCATCGCTACATTAGTATCTATCGGTACGTTGATCGGTTTATTAGGAACAGTAACAGGTATGATCCGTGCATTCGCCGGTTTAGCTAACTCTGGTGCTCCGGATCAGGCTGCATTAGCGGTAGGTATCTCTGAGGCCCTAATTAACACCATGACTGGTATCGCGGTTTCTACTTTAGCGATTATCATGTACAACATCTTAACTTCAAAAATTGATAAGTTAACTTACGCTATCGATGAAGCTGGATTTAGCATCGTTCAGACTTACGCTAGTTCGCATAAATAATAAATTTTGAAAAAATTTTTACCGGCTTTATGGAAAACCGGGAAAAAGATCATCATTATTAAAAAGTAATTAAAATTATGCCTAGAATTAAAGTTAAAAGAACCAGTACAGTAACAGATATGACCGCCATGTGCGACGTAGCTGCGCTGTTACTTACATTCTTCATATTAACTGCTACGGCAAGACAACCAGAACCACTAGCGGTATCAACACCTTCATCTACGTATGAATTTAAGGTTCCAGCTGAAAACAATGCAACGTTAACCATTGGTCAGGGAAAGGTTTTCTTCGAAGTAGCAGGCCAGAAAGTTAGGGCGAGAACCTTAGAGTTGATCGGACAACAATACAAAATCAATTTTACTCCCGAGGAAATTAAAAAATTCTCTGTAGTATCTACATTTGGTGTTCCCGTTTCAAGCTTAAAATCGTTCTTAGCCATGTCTGGAGCAGACCGTATGAAACCAGGTGTACAAACCGGGATTCCTACAGACTCTACAGACAATCAGTTGAACTCTTGGGTTTTACAAGCACGTACCGCAACAGCTGAAGTTAATCAGCAGCCAATGCGTGTAAGTATCAAGGGCGATTCTAAAGAGGAATATCCTGTAGTTAAAAAAATCGTAGATGTTTTGCAGAAGCAGAAAGTAAACAAATTCTTATTGGTTACCAACGCTGAAGCTAGAAAAAAATAAGAAATGGCAGAATTAAACACAGGTGGGAAGAAAGCCACCCCGAGAGTAGATATGACGCCGATGGTAGATTTGATGTTCCTTTTGGTAACATTCTTTATCTTAACCACTTCGATATCTACGCCACAAGCAATGGATATTGTGAAGCCAGATAAAGATGACAACAACAAGGATAACAGGTTGGAACTGAAAGCTTCTAAAACCATGACTATTTTATTAGGTAAAAACGATAAAGTAGCCTGGTATATGGGAGAGGCTGGTGCAACAGCTCCAACTTATGAAAGCTTATCTCAAGTTGACAAGTCGATTATCGAAAATAGAAAAAAAGCAGATGCATCTGGAGTAAAAGGCGAATTTGTGGTTTTAGTGAAACCAACAAGCGGTTCAAACTTCAAGAACTTTGTTGATATTATGGATGAATTGGAAATATTAAAGGTAAAAGTTCGTCAGATTGATGATGACAATATCTTGGATAGTGAAAAGGAATCAATGAAATCTCAAGGTATTTTATAATTTGTTAAATCAGTAATCATGTCAAAATTAGATATTTTAAGAAGGGAGTGGATTGATGTAGTTTTTGCTGAAAAAAACAAAAACTACGGTGCCTACCAATTGCGTAAAACCAATGGGGCCAATACCACTCGGGCATTAATTATTGGTTCATTATTATTTCTAGCGCTTTTCTTTGCTCCAAAAATCTACGGATTAATTAAAGGTTCTTTAAAAGAGGACGAGCCAATTGAAAAAGCGCAGGAAGTAATTATTGCACCTCCGCCCCCAGTTAACCCAGAAACCCCACCTCCACCTCCGGTAGAGCCACCTCCACCAAAGGTAGATCAGGTAAAAATGCCACCTCCAATCGTAAAGCCAGATGAGCAAGTACGTGATGAGGAACCTCCAACCGTTGAAAAGTTGAAAGAGGCAGACCCTGGTCAAAGAGATATTAAAGGTGATCCAACTGCAGACATCGTAATTGCTGCTCCAGTTGGTGAAGGCCCGAAAAGAGAAGCTGCGGTTGCGGTAGATGATAACCAGGTTTATGACTTTGTTAGTATCGAGAAACAACCTGAGTTTCCAGGAGGCTTACCTAAATTCTACAAGTACTTAGGCGGTGCGATTAAATATCCACCAATGGCTCAGGAAAATAACGTACAAGGTAAAGTGTTTTTATCTTTCGTAGTAGAAAAAGATGGTAAATTAACCGATATTACAGTTACCCGTGGTTTAGGTAGCGGAACAGATGAAGAAGCTATCCGCGTATTGAAAGCCAGTCCACGTTGGAACCCAGGTATTCAAAATGGTAAACCTGTAAGGGTAAAATACAATATCAACGTTAACTTTACATTGAACTAATAGTAGATGTTAAATTTTGATATCTTTAAGCAAAAATCGCCTAAACAGCGGTTTTTGCTCATTTTAGGGCTAGCGGCATTCCTGTTATATCTCGTAATGGGACTCGCCTTCATCTTTTGGCCTCCACTTGCCTTGCGTTTTAATTTTATCCCAGCCTGGGGGCGTATCGCAATAGGAATCTTTTTAATTTTTTATGCCTTCGTAAGATTGTTAAGTCTTGGAAGGCGCGACTCAAGCCAATAATGAAAAATATTATCTTCATTTTGATGGTACTTGCTTTAATCTCGTGTAAGCGAAAAGATAAAACTGCAAGTGTTAAAGAAAGCAGAACCAGCGGAACATTGAGGATGCTGGTTGATGAAAGCGTTAGCCCAATCGTTCAGAAACAAATTGATATCTTTAGCCTGGATTATCCGGATGCCAAATTCCAAACGACCGTTAAACCTGAAGAAAAGATCATTGCAGCCTTTTTGAATGACAGTGTCCGCGTTATCGTAATGCCCAGATTATTAAGCAAAAAGGAAGAAAAGTACTACAACCAGCGGGGAATTAAAATCAATTCCATTCGGTTTGCCATTGATGGAATAGCTTTAATTACCAATAAAGACAATATCGACAGCACAATTACCGTTAAAGAAGTGATTGATGTATTACAAGGGAGAAATTCAGATAAGAAATTGGTCTTTGATAACGCTTATTCAAGTACCTTTCAATACTTTAAAAAATTGGCTAATATCAGTCAATTTCCCGCAAAAAACGTTTATTCAAAACAATCTAGCAATGAAGTTATCAAACTAATTGCACAGGATAAAAATTTTATTGGTATTTTGGGCGTAAATTGGGTTTCTGATCAGAATACCGAAATGGCCCAGTACCTTGCCCAGGTTAAATTACTTGGGGTTAAAGATGAAAAAGGCAAAGTAGGGAACGATCAGTTTTATAAACCCACGCAAGAAAATCTTATTAACGGAGTTTATCCCTTTTTAAGAAATATAAATATTATTGATTGCGAAGGGAGAGACGGTTTAGGCACAGGATTTGCAACATGGTTAAGAAGTCAGAGGGGACAGTTGATTGTACTTAAATCTGGACTTGGCCCTCACAAGTTGATGCCTAGAGAAATAAATTTAACGAAAGAAAGTAATAAATAAATTATAAATTGAACCACGAAGTATTTAGAGATAATGCTTCATTATTGTTAAAACCAATGTTTGGTAGGTTTCGGTTAGAGATTTTGGATAAAGTAGAACTCGCTCCGACCAGATGTACAGAACATTAAAAAACAAAAAATTGATCCAATGAAAATTTCAAAGAAAGCAATAACCTTAAATGTAGGTTTGGTGTTGATGGGTTCTGCAGTTTTTGCTCAAAGTTTAAGTGATGCGAAAAAAGCCATTGACGCAGAGCAGTATCAAAAAGCTTCATCGATGCTTAAATCGTTGGTTAGCTCTAAAGCCTCAGATGGCGACAATTATTACAACCTCGGTTTGGTTTACCTGAAAACAGGTTACATCGATTCAGCAAGAGCCGTATTTACTAAAGGCGTAACAGCTGATCCTAAAAACGCTTTAAACCTGATCGGTTTAGGAGAAGCAGATTTATTATCAAACAATGCCGCTTCTGCGAAAACTAATTTTGATAAAGCAATCGAATTAGGTAAAAAAGATTATCAAACTTACTTGCAAATCGGTAGAGCATATTTAGCTCAGGATAAACCAAGTGATGATGTTTCAAAGCCTGACTTCACAAATGCGTTAGCGAATATCACTAAAGCTGACGAACTGGATTCGAAAGATAAGGATGCTGATGTATTCCTGGCTCTTGGAGATGCCTATGCCTTGCAAAAGAAAAACTCTGAAGCTTTAGGCCCTTACATGCGTGTTAATGATGTTGATCCAAACAACAGAAGAGCAAAAACGCAGATCGGTAAAATGTATAAAGAATCTCGTGCATTTCCAGAAGGTGAAAAGGAATTACAAGATGTAATTGCTGCAGATCCTAACTATGGTCCTGCTTACCGCGAATTAGGTGAGTTATATTTACAATGGAGTAACTTCGGAGCTGATAAAGAAAAAGCGGCTAAAGGAATTGAGAATTATAAAAAATATATTGATTTAACTGATAAATCTTTAGAGTCTCAGTTACGTTATATGACATTCTTATTTTATGCTAAAGATTTCAAAACGTTGCAGCAAGTAGCTTCAACAATTCAGGTTCCTGCAAATAGCCCTAAAGCTGCTGTAGTAGCCAGGATGAAAGGTTGGTCTGCTTATGAGAATGCTCAATATCCGCAAGCTTTAACTGATATGACAGATTTCTTCGCCAAAGAGAAAGATCAATCCAGAATTTTAGCTAACGATTACCTTTACTTAGGTAAATCGCAATTAAGAGCTGGTCAGGATAGCTTAGCTTTGGTAAATATCAGCAAAGCTGTTGAGAAAGATTCAACTAATGCAGATGCCTTGGCAGAAATCGCAAAAAGCTATTTCGATGCTAAGAAGTATGATAAATCTGCACAGATTTACGAAAAAGCAATTAAAGCAAATCCTAACGGTAAAGGTTCATTGTATAACTACTATTACAATGCACTTGCTTACTACTTTGATTATGCTGGAAAATACAGCGCAAAGCAAAATCCAACTAAGGATGGTTTAGTGAAAGCTGATTCTTCAATCGCTAAAGTAACTCAACTTGCACCTGATACTTATGATGCTTACTTATGGAGAGCACGTATCAATAACCTAATGGATGATGAAAAAGATCCTAAAGGTTTAGCTAATCCGTTCTTTGAGCAGTTTATTCAAAAAGTAACTGAAAAACCAGAAGTAGCTTCTGCAAATGGTAAAAAACTTTCTGAAGCTTATGATTCTTTAGGTGGTTTCTACTACTATAAAGACAAAGAAAAAGCAAAGGAATATTTTAACAAGAGTATTGCAGCTAACCCAACAGGTACATTTGCACCTGCTAAGTTGAAAGAGTTAAATGCTCCGGCAGCAGCAACTAAAGGAAAAAAATAGTCAAATAAAAATCATTTAGAAAAGGCAGGGTTTTGTTATCCTGCCTTTTTCTTTTACTTTTGCAATCAAAATATACTTTATTATGCAAGCGCAAAGTGCCCCAATAGATTTTCTTCCCATTATATTTCAGGTTATCGTAGCATTAGGTTTTGTGGTAACTACATTGGTTGCAACACATCTTTTAGGTCCAAAACGTAAAACAAGCGATAAATTAGAAACTTTTGAGGCAGGGATTAAGTCTGTGGGTAATGCTCGCCAGCCCTTCTCTATTAAGTATTTCGTAGTAGCAATCCTCTTCGTTCTTTTCGATGTGGAGGTAATCTTTATGTATCCCTGGGCAGTTAATTTCAGAACCTTGAAAATGGATGGTATGATTGAGATGTTTATCTTCATGGGTACTTTATTGTTAGGTTTTATCTACGTAATCAAGAAAAAAGTATTAGACTGGAACTAGGCCGATTGTAATTTTTGGCTTACAGTTAATCACTAAAAATTATAATGTTGTACTTAAACACGGCAAGTGTATAGCCTACACTAACTTAAGGGGTTTTTGCCTATTTAGAAAGGTTCTAAATCCAGTTGATCTAGTTTGATTGCCTTTAAAATATTGTAAATTTGTTGCTCATTCTGCAAAGGGATGAGCATTTTTTGTTTAAAGACATGAGTGAAATTAATATAGTTGATGCGCCACCGGGAACTGAAGGACCTGGATATTTTGCCACTTCTTTGGATAAAGTGATCGGCTTGGCCCGTTCAAATTCATTATGGCCACTTCCATTCGCTACTTCTTGTTGTGGAATCGAGTTTATGGCTACCATGGGATCTCATTATGATTTAGGTCGTTTTGGAGCAGAACGTTTGAGCTTCTCTCCTCGTCAGGCCGATGTTTTGATGGTGATGGGTACCATAGCGAAGAAAATGGCTCCGGTTTTGAAACAGGTTTATATCCAAATGGCAGAGCCACGTTGGGTTATGGCTGTTGGAGCTTGCGCAAGTAGCGGAGGTATTTTTGATACTTATTCTGTATTGCAGGGTATTGATGAGGTGATTCCGGTTGACGTTTATGTTCCTGGATGTCCTCCAAGACCAGAAGCTATCCTTGATGGTTTCCAAAGAATTCAGGATTTGGTTAAAAACGAATCTGGCAGAAGAAGAAACTCAGAGTATTATAAAAATCTTTTAGGTCAATACGGCATTAAATAATGGAAGAAGCTACACTGAATAACGAAATCCTGAACAAACTAACTGAAAAGTTTGGTGAGAAGGTAACAGGTGTTTCTGAGCCTTATGGTTTACTAACATTTGTAACCACCAAAGATGTAATTGTTAATGTACTTTCTTACTTAAAGGACGATCTTAAGTTTAACTTCTTAACTGATATTACTGCTGTACATTATCCTGAAAAGGAGGATGGAATTGCAATAGTTTACCATTTGAATAATATGGTAGAAAGAGTGAGAATCAGAATTAAGGTTTTTATTTCCGAGCAAAATCCAACTATTCCAACGGCTACTACTGTTTGGAAAGGGGCTAACTGGATGGAACGCGAAACTTATGATTTTTTTGGAGTTAAGTTTGAAGGACACCCTGATCTTCGTCGTATTTTAAATATGGACGACCTGGGAGTGCACCCAATGTTGAAGCAATATCCATTAGAAGATCCGAATAGGGTTGATAAAAAAGACGAATTTTTTGGAAGGTAAATTATGAATCATAACCATCCGGTATTTACAGATAATGATCCGCAGAGTGAATTGGTAACCTTAAACTTAGGTCCAACACACCCTGCTACACACGGTGTTTTTCAAAACGTTTTGCAGTTAGATGGCGAGCGTATTGTAAGTGGCGTTTCTACAATTGGGTACATTCACCGCGCATTCGAAAAGATTGCCGAACATCGCCCTTTTTATCAGATTACCCCCCTAACCGACCGTTTGAACTATTGTTCTTCGCCAATCAATAACATGGGCTGGCACATGACGGTTGAGAAGTTGTTAAATATCAAGTTGCCTAAAAGGGTAGATTACTTAAGGGTAATCGTTATGGAACTTTCCCGTATTGCCGATCATATCATCTGTAATACAATTATTGGCCAGGATACTGGCGCAACCACCACATTCTTGTACCTTTTCCAATTCCGCGAGCACATCTACGAAATCTTTGAAGAGGTTTGTGGTGCACGTTTAACCACTAACATTGGTCGTATTGGAGGTTTTGAACGCGATTTTAATGACGTCGCTTTCGCTAAAATCAACAAGTTTTTAAAAGAATTCCCTAAAGCTTTAAAGGAATTTGAAGCTTTATTAAATAGAAATAGAATCTTTATTGACAGAACTGCCGGCGTAGCAGAGGTAACCAAAGAGAAAGCCTTGGAATATAGCTGGACTGGCCCACTTTTACGTGCAACAGGAGTAGATTATGATGTTCGTGTAAGCGATCCTTATTCTTCTTATCAGGATTTCGATTTTGAAGTTCCGGTTGGTACAAGTGGCGATATTTATGATCGCTATTTAGTGCGTAATGAAGAAATGTGGCAAAGTTTGCGCATCATTGAACAAGCCATGGAGAAATTAAAAACGGAAGAAAAAGGTATTTTTCATGCCGATGTTCCAGAATTTTATCTTCCTCCAAAACAAGAAGTTTACAACAATATGGAAGCATTAATCTATCACTTTAAAATTGTGATGGGAGAAATTGATGCCCCAAAAGCTGAAGTTTATCACGCTGTTGAAGGTGGTAACGGCGAATTAGGTTTCTACCTGATTAATGATGGTGGACGTACACCTTACCGTTTACACTTCCGCAGACCAAGTTTTATAAATTACCAAATGTTTGCACCAATGAGCGAAGGCATGTTATTGTCTGATGCCATTATCAACATGAGTAGTATGAATATTATTGCAGGAGAATTAGATGCTTAAAGTAGAAGAACAAACACCTGTAGTGTTTTCATCAGAATTGCTGGCCAAATTTGATGAGATCAAAAGCCGTTATCCAGAAGGAAAACAAAAATCGGCCTTGTTACCACTATTACATTTGGTTCAGGCAGAATATTTATGGGTTAGCACTTCAGCAATGGATCAGGTAGCTGAATATTTGAACATTCAATCTATTGAAGTTTATGAAGTAGCTACTTTTTACACGATGTACTTCTTAAAGCCACAAGGTAAATATGCTTTGGAGGTTTGTCGTACCGGTCCGTGTTGCCTGGTAGGTGCTGAAAAGATATTGAGCCATCTGGAAGAGAAACTAGGTGTAAAAGAAGGAGAGGTAACTCCTGATGGATTATTTAGTTTCAGAGGCGTAGAGTGCCTTGCTGCATGTGGCTTTGGCCCGGTATTGCAAATAAGCCCTGAATATACCTTCTACGAAAACCTTACAACGGAAAGCGTAGATAAATTGATTGAAGATTTAACAAATAAGTCCTAAGTCTTAAGTTCTGAGTCGGATTTGACTCAAGACTATAGACACAAGACTATAGACTAATTAAAATGTCTCGAAAACTGTTACTTGAGCATATAAACGTACCAGGCATCAACACGCTTGAAGTCTATCGCCAAAAAGGCGGGTATCGTGCCGTGGAGAAGGCCCTTAAAACTTTAACACCTGAAGAGATTGTTGAAGAAGTAAAGAAATCAGGCTTACGCGGTCGTGGTGGTGCGGGTTTCCCAACGGGAATGAAATGGAGCTTTTTAGCTAAACCAGAAGGAGTTGCGCGTTATTTAGTTTGTAATGCCGACGAGTCTGAGCCAGGAACATTTAAAGACCGTTACTTGATGACTTATATTCCTCATGCATTAATTGAGGGAATGATTGTATCGAGCTTTGCTTTAGGTGCTAAGGTTTCCTACATCTATGTACGAGGAGAAATGATGCCTCAGATCCGCATTTTAGAAAGAGCAATTGCCGAAGCTAAAGCTGCCGGATGGTTGGGTAAGAATATATTGGGAACAGGATACGATTTGGAACTTTATGTTCAGCCTGGTGGTGGAGCCTACATTTGTGGTGAAGAAACTGCCTTGTTAGAATCATTAGAAGGAAAAAGAGGCAATCCAAGAATTAAACCACCTTTCCCTGCAATTGCAGGTTTATATGGCTGCCCTACGGTAGTGAATAATGTTGAATCCATTGCTGCTGTTGTTCCAATTATCAATGATGGTGGCGATGAGTATGCAAAAATTGGTATCGGCAGAAGTACCGGTACAAAATTAATATCTGCATCTGGTAATTTAGTTAAACCAGGTGTTTACGAAATCGAGTTGGGCTTACCGGTAGAAGAATTTATCTACTCGGATGAATATTGTGGGGGTATTGCCAATGGAAAAAGATTGAAAGCTACTGTTGCCGGTGGATCGTCTGTTCCAGTTTTACCTGCAAACCTAACGCTGAAGTTGGCCAATGGCGAACCGCGCTTAATGAGCTATGAATCTTTATCGGAAGGTGGCTTTGCTACCGGAACGATGTTGGGATCAGGCGGTTTCATCGCTTTTGATGAGGATCAGTGTATTGTTCGTAATACCTGGAACTTCTCCAGATTTTATCATCATGAGAGCTGTGGTCAGTGTTCTCCCTGCCGTGAAGGTACGGGATGGATGGAGAAAATCCTTCATAAGATTGAGCATGGACATGGAACAATGGATGATGTGGATTTATTATGGGATGTTCAACGTAAAATTGAAGGTAATACGATTTGTCCTCTAGGAGATGCCGCTGCATGGCCAGTTGCCAGTGCTATCCGTCACTTCAGGGATGAATTTGAATGGCATATTAAAGAGCCGGTTAAGAGCCAGCAGCAAAATTATGGGATTGCAGATTATGCAAAACCAATTGAAAAAGCTCCGGTAACAGAAGAAAAATAGATATTACGGTTTGTGATACTAAAATCCTAAGGTTGCAATTTGCGACCTTAGGATTATAACTTAAAACATTGAATATATGTAAATGAAAGAAGCTATATCACCCACAATCATCCCTAATGAAGTAATAGTTAATAAAATATTTCTTTTCAGGGGAATTAGGGTGATGTTAGATTCTGATTTGGCATAGCTCTTTGGCGTTGATACTAAACGGTTAAAAGAGCAGGTTAGAAGGAATATAGATCGTTTTCCTGAACATTTTATGTTCGAGTTAACGAAGGAAGAAAATGAAATCTTAAGGTCGCAATTTGCGACCTTAAGACACGGACAACACTCGAAATACCTTCCGTTTGCCTTTAGTGAGCATGGTATTTTACAACTATCGAATGTTTTAAAAAGTAAGCAGGCGATAGAAGTTAGTATTAAAATTATCGATGTATTTGTTCAGCTTAGAACAATGGTTTTGAGTAATACGGAGATAAGGTTGGAGGTGGAGAAAATAAGAAAGAAAGTAGACAGCCAGGATCGAAATATTGAAATCATATTCAGGTATTTTGATGAACTCTTGGAAAAGAAGGCTGAACCAAGAATAAAAATTGGTTACGAAATTTCAAAAGGGAAGCATAAATAAAAAGATTGCTGGTTACTTCATAATACGGGTATAAAGCATAGAAAATAAATGAATATCATTAACCATGAGTGAAAAAATTAAGGTTACGATAGATGGAATAACAGTAGAGGTTGATAACGGAACAACCATCCTGAATGCTGCAAGGCAAATTGGAGGGGATATCGTGCCGCCAGCAATGTGTTATTATTCCAAATTACAAGGCAGTGGTGGTAAATGCCGTACCTGTATTGTAAAGGTGACTAAAGGTTCTGAAAAAGACCCTCGCCCAATGCCGAAGCTTGTTGCATCTTGCCGTACAACGGTAATGGATGGCATGGAAGTGTTAAATATTACTTCTCCTGAAGTTTTGGAAGCGCGTGCAGGTGTAGTGGAGATCTTATTGATTAACCATCCATTGGATTGCCCGGTTTGCGATCAGGCCGGAGAGTGCGATTTGCAAAATTTAGGTTACGAGCACGGTTTACAAAAAACACGCTACGAATTTGAGCGCCGTACTTTCGATCGTATCGATATCGGAGATAAAATCCAGTTGCACATGAATCGTTGTATCTTGTGCTATCGCTGCGTTTTTACTGCCGATCAGATTACAAACAAGCGTGTTCATGGTATCTTGAACCGTGGTGACCACTCAGAAATTTCTACCTACATTCAAACAGCTGTTGATAATGATTTCTCTGGAAACGTAATCGATGTTTGTCCGGTAGGTGCCTTAACAGATAAAACTTTCCGTTTCAAAAACAGGGTTTGGTTTACCAAGCCAGTTGATGCTCACCGCAACTGTGATCATGAAAAATGCAATGGAAAAGTAACTTTGTGGTATAAGGGTGAAGATGTATTGAGGGTTACTGCACGTAAAGATCAATTTGGTGAAGTTGAAGAATTTATCTGTAACACTTGTCGTTTCGATAAAAAAGCTACTTCTGATTGGGTTATTGAGCACCCGACTCACATTGATGACACTTCTGTAATTGCATCAAATCACTACGAAACCTTAAAGCCGTTGCCAGTAATTAACCCTAATCCGGCATTACAGGCAGCTAATGAAATTGAATTACATAAAACAGTAAAATACTAATGGATAGCGGTTTTATTATAGAGAAATTCCTACTGGTAGCTGTAATTTTCGGCATCAGTTTACTCATTGCCATGTATTCTACTTATGCAGAACGTAAGGTTGCTGCATACTTACAAGATCGTTTAGGTCCGGATAGAGCTGGTCCCTTCGGGATTTTACAGCCTTTAGCAGATGGTGTAAAGATGTTCATGAAGGAAGAAATTATTCCTACCACATCAAACAGATGGCTTTTTGTTGTAGGCCCTGGTTTAGCATTACTTTGTGCTTGTATAGGAACGGCAGTTATTCCATGGGGAAGCCCAATGGTTATTGGCGATAAGGTTGTACCATTACAGGTTTCAGATATCAATGTAGGCGTATTGTACATCTTTGGTGTAGTTTCCTTAGGTGTTTACGGCGTTATGATTGGTGGATGGGCATCTAATAATAAGTACTCTTTATTAAGTGCTATTCGTGCGGCATCGCAAAACATCAGCTATGAAATTGCAATGGGTTTATCAATCATTGCTTTGCTGTTAATTACCAATACTTTAAGCTTAAAGGAAATCGTAGATCAGCAACATGGCTGGAGATGGAATGTGTTGTATCAGCCATTAGGCTTCATCATTTTTATGGTGTGTTCTTTTGCAGAAACCAACCGTGCTCCTTTCGATTTACCGGAGTGTGAAACAGAGTTGATTGGTGGTTATCATACAGAATATTCATCTATGAAATTAGGTTTTTACCTGTTTGCAGAGTATATCAATATGTTTGTTTCGTCTGCAGTAATGGCAGCATTATATTTTGGTGGATACAACTATCCGGGAATGGATTCGATGGCTGAAATTTTGGGACCTACCTGGGCTCCATTATTCGGAACGGGTATTTTCTTTTTAAAGATTTTTGCTTTCATCTTTTTCTTTATGTGGGTACGTTGGACTATCCCTCGTTTCCGTTATGACCAATTGATGAATTTGGGCTGGAAAGGATTAATCCCATTGGCTATTGCCAATATTATTGTAACAGGAATTGTGATTGCGGTTATTGAGAAGTTTTAATTATGGAATCATTAAGTAATAAGAAAAAAGTATTAGAGCAAAAACCTTTAAACCTGGCAGAGCGGTTATATCTCCCTGCAATTGGTAAAGGTATGGCCATTACTTTTAGCCACTTGTTTAAGAAAACGGCTACAGTACGTTACCCAGAGGTAGAGCGCGAATTCTCTACCAACTTTAGAGGAATGCACTCGCTTAAACGTGATGAGCAAGGTCGCGAGCGTTGTACTGCCTGTGGTTTATGTGCACTATCATGCCCGGCTGAAGCCATTACGATGATTGCTGCCGAGCGTAAAAATGAAGAGAAGCACTTATACCGCGAAGAAAAGTATGCGGCAACTTATGAAATCAATATGTTGCGTTGTATTTTCTGTGGTTTGTGCGAAGAAGCTTGTCCGAAGGAGGCCATTTATTTAGATGGACCAATAGTTCCTGCTGATTACCTGCGTAAAGATT
Source organism: Pedobacter rhizosphaerae (assembly GCF_900111155.1). GTDB lineage: Bacteria > Bacteroidota > Bacteroidia > Sphingobacteriales > Sphingobacteriaceae > Pedobacter > Pedobacter rhizosphaerae. The sequence goes on from NZ_FOGG01000031.1 coordinate 45,409, forward strand.
TCATTTACGGGAAGGATAAGTTGGTAGAGGCTCCTTTGGAGATGAAAAAATAATAAACAATATCGTCTTTGCGAGGAACGAAGCAATCCTAGAGCAATAGACTAAAGAATAAGATTGCTTCATGCCTTACATTGTTGGGGCGGATAAATAAACAAATTAATGAGTACACAAGTATTCTATTTCGTAGCTACATTAAGTATCATCTTTTCGCTGATGGTGATTTTTGCAAAAAATCCGATCCATAGCGTTTTGTACTTAATTCTCACCTTTTTTACCTTCACTGTGCATTACGTACTATTAAATGCGCAGTTTTTGGCTGTTGTAAACTTTATCGTTTACATGGGGGCCATCATGGTATTATTCTTATTTGTGTTGATGCTCCTTAACCTGAACAAAGACACAGAGCCAGCCAAATCACCATTAATTAAGATTATTGGCGTAATTGCAGGAGGTTGTTTAGTGGTAACTTTAATCGGTTCGCTAAAATCTGCCAGCATTACAAGCCCTTTAATTTTGAAAAATCAGGAATTAGGTTTGGTAGAAAATTTAGGTAAAGAGCTTTTCGGACCTTTCTTATTACCATTCGAATTATCATCTCTATTACTATTGGCAGCAATGGTTGGAGCCGTTTTATTATCTAAAAGAGATGAGGTAGAAGCATAATGGAAAATTTAACTACACAACTTCAAGGCGTTCCGTTAAACCACTACATCTGGTTAAGTGCAATTATTTTCACTATTGGTGTAATTGGGGTGTTAACCCGTAGAAACGCAATCGTAATTTTCATGTCAGTAGAGCTGATGTTAAATGCTGTTAACTTGCTTTTAACTGCCTTCTCTGTTCACAGCAACGACCCATCAGGTCAGGTTTTTGTATTCTTCATTATGGCACTTGCAGCTGCAGAAGTAGCTGTTGGCTTAAGTATCATCGTAATGGTTTATAGAAATACGAAATCAATAGATATTAATGTTTTAAATCGCCTTAAGTGGTAAATATATATTAAGAATGACAATAGAACAATTGATTTGGTTGGTTCCTTTACTTCCTTTTTTAGGGTTTGTAATTAACGGGCTGGGCAGAAAATCTTTATCTAAAGGGCTTGTTGGTGTGATTGGAAGTGGAGTAATCCTGGCTTCTTTTATCATTAGCGTAGTTATTTTCTTTAGTTTACAAGGCGATACGCAAAAATCTCACGAAGTATTTTTATTTGATTGGATCAGTGCAGGAACTTTGCATATTCCGTTATCGTTTTTGGTTGATCCTTTAAGTTCAATCATGCTTTTAATCATCACGGGAATCGGTTTCCTGATCCACCTTTACTCTACGGGCTATATGCACGATGACGAAGGTTTCGGTAAATTTTTCAGTTACTTAAACCTGTTTGTGTTCTTTATGCTCTTATTGGTATTGGGCTCAAACTATATTGTAATGTTTATCGGATGGGAAGGCGTTGGGTTATGTTCATACCTTTTAATCGGTTTCTGGTATACCAATACTGCTTATGCTTCTGCAGCTAAAAAAGCTTTTGTGATGAACCGTATTGGTGACCTTGGCTTTTTATTGGGAGTATTTTTATTATTTAACTTTTTCGGCAGTGTAGAGTTTGCGAAGATCTTTCCACAGGCAGCGAAGATGTTACCAGGTAACGATACGATGGTTTTAATCACCATTTTATTATTTATCGGAGCTTGCGGTAAATCAGCACAATTGCCATTATTTACGTGGTTACCTGATGCGATGGCCGGACCAACGCCGGTTTCGGCTTTAATTCACGCCGCTACCATGGTTACAGCAGGTATTTATATGATTGCCCGCTCTAGTGTATTGTTTGATCTTGCTCCATTAACGCAACATATCATTGCTGTTGTGGGTATTGCTACAGCATTAATTGCTGCGATTATTGCCTTAACACAAACAGATATTAAAAAAGTTCTGGCTTATTCAACAGTATCTCAATTGGGATATATGTTTTTAGGTCTTGGTGTTGGTGCTTATACAGGTTCGTTCTTCCATGTATTAACACATGCATTCTTTAAAGCATTGTTATTCCTGGGGGCTGGTTCTGTTATTCACGCCATGCATCATGAACAGGATATGCGTCACATGGGTGGTTTAAAAGGAAAACTTAAAACAACATTCGCTACCATGATGATTGGAACGATTGCTATTGCAGGTTTACCTCCTTTTTCAGGATTCTTCTCTAAAGATGAGATTTTGGCACATGCTTACCAGGCAAGTCCGATATTGTGGGGAATAGGTGTACTTACCGCATTCTTAACGGCATTCTATATGTTCCGCATGATGTTCTTGACTTTCTCCGGTAAATATAGAGGAACGCATCATCCAGAAATCCATATTCACGAATCACCAGGCTCAATGACGCTTCCATTGATCATTCTTGCAGCTTTGGCCGCTATTGGTGGAGCAATCAATATTCCTCATGTTTTTGGCGGAAATGAATGGTTAGCACATTGGTTATCACCAGTGGTTGCGCAGCATGAATTAGAGCTAAGCCATAGTACAGAGTTTACCTTAATGGGAATTTCTGTTTTGGCAGCCGTTGCGGCAACAATTTATGCTTACGGCAAATATGTAAAAGGAGCTCATGTTCCTGTGGCAGATGAAGCACCGCGTTCTGCTTTGGCTAAACTTTCCTACAACAAATTCTATTTAGATGAGATTTATGATTTCCTATTTACGAAACCATTAAATGCTTTATCTAAATTTTTCTATAAAGTTTTGGATACTAAGTTCATCGATGGAATTGTAAACGGATTAGGTTGGAGTACAAATGAAGCGAGTAAAGGTATCCGCCTATTACAAAGTGGAAATGTAGGTTTCTATATTTTCATGATGGTATTCGGTATCATCGCATTGTTGCTATATACATTTTTATACATCTAAAAAGGGTTCAGAATTAAATAATGGAACAACTTTTATTACTCATATTTCTACCGCTTGCAGGTGCTGTTATTTCGGCATTTGCAGGAAAATCGGCGAAATTAATTTCTACTGTTTTTGCGGTAGCCTCTTTGGTTTTGGCTTTATTTCTGGCCATAAACTTTATTCCTGATGCGAGCACACAGTTTCAGGTGAATTTACCCTGGATTCAGGATTTAGGGATCAGCTTCCACGCTGGTATTGATGGTATCAGTATGTTAACGGTTTTGTTAACGAATATCCTGGTGCCTATCATCATCTTATCCAGTTATAATCATGATTATAAAAATCCTGCTGCTTTTTATGCCTTGATTTTATTCATGCAAACAGGATTACTGTTGGTTTTCACGGCAATGGATGCCTTCCTTTTCTATATCGGATGGGAAGCAGCCTTAATCCCGATTTATTTTATTTGTGCCGTTTGGGGAGGAAAAGACCGCATCCGCATTAACATGAAGTTTTTCATTTATACGATTGCCGGTTCATTGTTTATGTTGATGGGAATTATTTATTTGTATCTGCAAAACCCGGCACATAATTTTAATATCGAAGCTTTTTATGCTTTAAATTTAGATAGCGTACAACAAGGATGGGTTTTCTGGGCTTTCTTTATTGCTTTTGCCATAAAGATGCCAATTTTCCCTTTCCATACCTGGCAACCTGATACCTACACCGCTGCTCCTACTCAAGGAACGATGTTGTTATCTGGTATTATGCTAAAAATGGGTATTTATGGCGTAATCAGATGGTTATTGCCGATTGTACCACATGGCGTTCAGGATTGGTCTTGCCTGGCCATGGTATTATCTATTATTGGAGTGGTATATGCTTCTTTAATTGCCTTTACACAAAAAGACGCAAAGCGTTTAGTAGCATATTCTTCTATCGCTCACGTAGGCCTGATCGCTGCAGGAATCTTTGCCTTAAACCAACAAGGTTTACAAGGTGCAATGATTCAAATGTTAAGTCATGGTATTAACGTTGTAGGCTTGTTCTTCGTTTTAGATATTATCTTTTCACGTGTTAAAACCAATAAAATTGAAGAATTGGGTGGTATTGCCAAAGTTGCGCCTCAATTGGCCATAACATTTTTAATCATCGTATTGGGAACAGTTGCATTACCAGGTACCAATGGGTTTATCGGCGAGTTTTTGCTCTTATTAGGTGTTTATCAGTATGGCATCTGGGCTGCAGCTATCGCAGGCTTAACCATCATTTTTGGTGCAGTATACATGTTGCGCACCTATCAGAATGTAATGCTTGGAAAAACAAACGAATTAACCATCACTTTCACCGATATCAAAGGAACAGAGAAATTGGTTCTTTATACCATTTGTGCATTGATTATTGTTTTGGGTGTTTATCCAAAACCATTATTGCACTTAACAGAGGCATCTGTACAACATTTATTAGAACAGGTAAATCACAAATTAACTACAGTAAATTAAGCAATGAATATTATCATAACCATTAGTATAACAGCTTTTTTAGTGCTTTATGCAGGCTTGTTTAAAGCAAATAAAGCATTATTGCCGCTTACCATTGTTGGCTTACTTACTGCATTAGGATTTACTTTCTGTGCCTGGGGTGCTAATACAGTACATTTCGGCATGATTCAAACGGATAACTTTGCTTTGGCATTCTCTTCTGTTTGTATTATTGGAACTTTGCTGATTTTTCTCCTCACACAAAACTACTTTCATGCTAAAAGCGATAATATAGCCGAGTACTATACCCTTATCCTCTTTGCCCTTGCAGGGATGATTATGATGGTATCTTACAAGAACATGGCTATGCTTTTTGTTGGCCTGGAAATTATGTCGGTGAGTTTATACATCCTGGCCGGTATACGTAAAAAGGATTTCGCTTCTAATGAGGCTTCTTTAAAGTACTTCTTAATGGGCGCTTTTTCAACAGGTTTCTTATTATTCGGAATTACCTTGATTTATGGTGCTACAGGATCATTTGATCTGGATAAAATTCAGGAGTATCTGGTTGCCAATAATCAAACACATACTGTATCTCCACTTGTTTACCCGGGTATTATTTTAATGATGATAGGGCTGTGCTTCAAAGTAGGTGCTGCGCCTTTCCATTTCTGGACTCCTGACGTTTATGAAGGTGCGCCAACCTTAATCACTACTTTTATGAGTACAGTGGTTAAAACGGCTGGTTTTGCTGCCTTCTTAAGATTATTTGCAGGTAGCTTAGGCTCAGAGCACCAGTTTTGGGTTATGCCTTTAATGGTTATCGTTTGCTTAACCCTGTTTATTGGTAACGTTACTGCTTTGTTCCAAAAGAACTTCAAAAGGATGTTGGCTTACTCCAGTATTTCACATGCAGGTTATCTGTTATTCTCGCTCATTGTTTTATCTCAGTACTCAAATAATAATGTATTGGTTTACGCTTCTGCCTATACTTTCGCCTCAATCATTGCCTTTGCAGTATTGATCCTGGTAAAACAGAAAACTGGAAGCGATAGCTTTGAGAGCTTTAACGGTTTGGCTAAGAAAAATCCACTGGTGGCTTTATCTTTAACTGTTGCCATGCTTTCTTTAGCAGGTATACCATTAACCGCAGGTTTCATTGGTAAATACCTGATGTTTCTTAATGTAATGCAGGAGTATCAAACGATATTAGTGGCATTTGCTATTTTAAATGCATTGGTTGGCTTTTACTATTATTTTAAGGTAATTGTGGCCATGTACTTTAAAGATGGCGCTGAAACGGAATTGAGTGCTCCTATTCAATACAAAGTCGTTTTGGTGATCTCTGTTATCGTAACTATACTTTTGGGCGTATATCCGGCGGTTATTCTAAACCTGATTTAAGGTATGCTGTTGTTAGATAATTATTTGTAGTTTTACGAATAATTGAATATGCAAGACTTTTGGAATAGCCTACACCATTTGATCGATCCCGAAAAATTATTGAGGGAGGGCGGTTTCTATCTTGTTGTATTCGTTATCTATGCGGAAACAGGGCTCTTCTTTGGCTTTTTTCTTCCCGGCGATTATTTGCTGTTTTTAGCAGGAATGTTTGTGGCTACTGGAAAGCTTGATGTCAATATCGCGGTCTTACTGGCAGGCTTAAGCTTTGCTGCTATTATGGGTAATTTTACCGGGTATTGGTTTGGTAGAAAAACCGGGCCTGTATTGTACACGAGAAAGGACAGCTTCTTCTTTAAAAAGAAATATTTAAAGGCCGCAGAAGATTATTACAACAAACAAGGTGCTTTCGCGCTTATTATGGGAAGATTTGTTCCAATTGTGAGAACTTTTGCACCGATTTTTGCTGGCGTTGTTAAGTTGGATTTTAAAAGGTTTGCCTTATACAATGTTGCCGGAGCTCTACTTTGGATTAGCTCCTTAACCCTTTTAGGGTATTTTTTAGGCAAAAAATTTGAAAAAGAAATTAACGATTATTTATTATATATTATTATTGGGTTTATCGTTATCACAACTATTCCATTATTAATTACCTTTGTAAAAAGAAAAGTAGTGAAAAGTCCTGACGAGGATAAACAGATTTAAAATTAGAAATGGCAAAAGACGAACATCACGCGTGGCATAGCGTATCTCCTGGTGCAAATGTACCTGAAATTGTTAACGCAATTATTGAAATTCCAAAAGGTTCAAAAGCAAAATACGAAATAGATAAAGAATCAGGTTTAATCAAATTAGATAGGGTTCTTTTTTCATCAGTTATGTACCCAGCTAACTATGGCTTTATTCCACAAACTTATTGTGATGATAAAGATCCATTAGATATTCTGGTACTTTGTTCTGTAGACGTATATCCTATGACTGTTATTGAAGCAAAAGTTGTAGGTGTAATGCACATGGTTGATAATGGTGAGCAAGACGACAAAATTATCGCAGTAGCGAAAAATGATATGTCTGTAAATTATATCAACGATTTAGATGAGTTACCTCCACATACCATGAAAGAAATTGTTCGTTTCTTTCAGGATTACAAAGCACTAGAAGAGAAAAATGTAACTATCGAACATTTATTAGGTGTTCGTTATGCGCATAAAGTGATTAAGGAAAGTATTGAACTTTACAACACAACCTTTAGAGAATTAGCTTAATGGATTTACCCTCGGTCTGTTTGTTTTTAAATTTAAAATTAGGCGCAATTTTGCCTTCTACACCCTTCGCAGTAGTTGCTTTACAGCAACCAGAAACAGGAGGAGTTGGGTGGCGATTATTCTTAGCCTTATTTTTAGTGTTATTGAACGGTTTCTTTGTTGCAGCAGAGTTTGCAATTGTTAAAGTTCGGGCCTCACAAATAGAAATAAAAGCAAAAACAGGCAGTCGTGTCGGCAAAATGGCTAAAGGGATTATTCATAATCTGGATGGCTATCTTGCTGCCACGCAGCTGGGAATTACCCTGGCCTCTCTGGGCTTGGGTTGGGTAGGTGAAGATGTAATGCACACTATTTTTAAAAACCTGTTCGATAGCTTAGAATGGGGGCTTAGTGATGCTACAATACATACTGCATCTACAATAGTGGCCTTCTCGCTCATTACCATTATGCATATTGTTTTTGGTGAGCTGGCACCTAAATCTTTCGCCATTCAACGTCCGGTGGCAACAACATTATTTGTTTCTTTTCCGTTACAGGTGTTTTATGTAGTATTCAAGCCATTTATCTGGACATTGAACAGCTTGGCTGCAATTATCCTTAAGCCTCTTGGTATCGACGCTTCTGCAGGTCATGAATCCATTCACAGTACCGAAGAACTTCAGTATCTTTTAGATCAGGGTAAGGAAAGTGGTGCTTTAGATAACAACGAACACGAATTAATTAAAAACGTTTTCGATTTTAATGAACGTGTGGTTAAAAATATTATGGTTCCGAGAACCAAAATTTCTGGGGTTGAATTAACTTCCCCAAAAGAAGAAGTAATCGACATTATCATAAGAGAGGGTTACTCCAGGTTACCTGTTTATGATGATAGCATGGATAAAATCGTAGGGATCATTCACGCGAAAGATATTTTGCCCTTAGTGGCTTCAGGAAATCAAACCTGGACCCTTAACGATATTATTCGTAAGCCATACTTTGTAACAGAAACCAAAAAAATTAATGATTTGATGAGCGAGTTGCAGAGTAACCGCATTCAAATTGCAATTGTTTTAGATGAGTTTGGTGGTACCGCCGGTATGGTTACACTGGAAGATATTGTAGAAGAATTAGTTGGAGAAATTCAGGATGAATACGATGAAGAGAAACCTTTAGTAGAGAAGGTTTCAGATCATGAGTTTATTGTGAATGCTTCTGCTACTGTATACGATGTAAATGAGCATCTTCCGCATGATTTGCCTGAGGATGAAGACTTCGACACTATGGGAGGCTTGGTATCGCATGTTTTTGGTCGCATTCCGGAGGTTGGTGAAAGTAATGAGTCTTATGGTTATCTGTTTACCATCTTGAAGAAAACAGAGCAGAATATCGAAACCATAAAACTCGAACTCGTTATTAATAAAGCAGATATGGTTGATAATCACTAATTTCAGCGATGCATATCTTTTACACCCCCGATATAACCTCCAATTCTTATACGCTTAACGAAGAAGAAAGCAAGCATTGCGTACGCGTGTTGCGCTTAGCGGTTGGGGCGCTGGTTTATTTGGTGGATGGCAAGGGAGGTTTTTATACCGCAGAAATTGTTGCCGATAATCCTAAAAAGGTAGCTTTAAACGTATTGAAGGCTGAAAAGGAATTCGGTAAGCGAAATCACTACCTGCATATTGCTGTGGCACCTACCAAAAATATCGATCGCATAGAGTGGTTTTTAGAAAAGGCTACAGAGTTAGGTATTGATGAAATCACTCCAATTATTTCAGATCGTTCTGAGCGCAAAGTGGTGAAAGATGATCGCTTAAATAAGGTCATCACCTCTGCGGTTAAGCAATCTATTAAAGCTTACCATCCTAAATTGAATGAAGCAGTTTCTTTAGATAGTTTTTTAAAGCAAGACATAGCAGGAGATAAGTTAATTGCACATTGTATAGACAATGAAGGCAAGGGTTATATCAGTGAATTGATTCAGCCGAATGGACAATATTTAATTCTAATTGGACCAGAAGGCGATTTTACACCAGAAGAAGTAACAAAAGCTTTGAATAAAGGCTTCAAACCTTTAACTTTAGGTAATAACAGGCTCAGAACGGAAACAGCTGCTTTAGCTGCGTGTTTTGAGGTGAATTATCTAAATCGTTAAGCATTTGAAATTTTCAATATATCATTTTAATTTCAGGATATCTGCCGCTGTTGTCTTTAGGCTGATGTCTTATTGTTTTTGTCTCGTAGCTTTATGTGTAGTTTATAGTTTTTCGGTTCCCTCTTACCGCATGGCTAAGCTCAAATATAATGGTGGTGGAGATTGGTATGCCGATCGAACAGCGCTCCCCAATTTAATTGCATTTTGCAACGCGAACCTTAAAACGAACTTTTATCCAGAGGAAAGTATTGTTGAAGTAGGAAGCAAGGAACTTTTCAACTATCCCTTCATTTACATGACGGGGCATGGTAATGTGGTGTTTAGCGACCAGGAGGTAAGTAATCTGAGAAGATATTTAATTGGTGGAGGTTTTCTGCATATTGACGATAACTATGGCTTAGACAAATTTATCAGGCCTCAAATGAAAAAGGTGTTTCCCGAGCTCAGCTTTGTAGAGTTACCCGCCAATCATGCTTTATACAATCAAAAATTTAAGTTTCCAAACGGCTTACCAAAAATCCATGAACACGACGGCAAACGGCCGCAAGGTTTTGCCCTGATATACAAAGGAAGAATAGTTTGCTATTATACCTTTGAGTGCGATTTAGGTAATGGCTGGGAAGATTTGGGTACTTATCCTGAAGATACACCAGAAACCCGCTCAAAGGCCTTAAAAATGGGGGCTAATCTTGTTCAGTATGCTTTAACTCAATAAAATGTATAAGGTAAAAGTTAATAACGAATTTCAGTATGAACTTGAACAACAAGGTTCAGCGTTATCTTTAGCTGGTAAACCGCTTCAAATCGATTTTAGCGATCAGGAAAATGGAGCTACCCATGTTATCTATAACCATAAATCTTTTAATACAGAGCTTGTGAGCATGGATGTAATTGAAAAGACATGCGTGATTAAGGTGAATGGCAATACCTATAGTATCCAGGTTGAGGATCAATTTGATCAATTATTAAAGCAATTGGGTCTGGACAATTTAGCTGCAAACAAGGTTTTGGAAATTAAAGCCCCAATGCCTGGCCTGGTGTTAAATGTTATGATCGCTGTTGATCAGGAAGTGGCAAAGGGAGATAACCTCCTTATACTTGAAGCGATGAAGATGGAGAATATTTTGAAATCAACTACCGCAGGGGTGGTTAAGAAAATATGGGTGAAGCAGGGCGATAAAGTAGAGAAAAATCAAATTTTAATCCAGTTCAAATAAGGACTATTTATCGATCACGATTTCTGGCGGGCGGTGTAGTTGTTGCTGTTTTACTTTGCATAGATGATAAAATTCATTGTATGCTGATTCGATCTCCTTTAATTCCTTATTTCCGGTATATTCTTGAAGATAAACCCTTGCGTGGGGCTTAAAGCTATCCAGATAATCGAGTAGTGTAACGCCTAATATGACCTGGAAAGAAGAATCACTAGATTTTTTTAGGATATGCGATAGGCCGCCTTCAAAATGAATGCGGTTGAGGTGCATCGAATATACTTCTCCCTGAGGGTATATCCCTAACATATTGGATGGCTCTTTTAGGAGCGCAGCAGCATAATTTAAGGATTCGATTACTGTCCTTGATTTTTTATTCACCGAGAAACAGCCCGCATATTTTAGCGGAATAAAAGCCTTCAGTTGGGCTTCTACCACCATTACCTTAAAGTTTTTTACGAGTACTTTACGTGCTAAACGGTGAAGTATCGCGCCATCGTTAAAACTATAATGATTCATTAAAACCAAACTCGCTTTTTGTGGGTCAATGGCTAATTCTCCCGAGTATGTTATTTTGCTGAAATGCCTTAAAACATACTTTTCTACGATATGCGTGAAAAACCATTTTAAACTTTTAATCGGTTGGTCCTTTATCATGGGGTTAATTTAACTGTTGAGCAATTATGGGAGTTAGCTTTGGGGTAACCAGGTTATGATCGGCATCTAGAACTTGCAAGCTTGATTTTTTAAGTTTTTTAGCGAAATGATGCCCGATAGATGGAGGAAATAACTTATCTCCCGTACCAAAGTAAAAAAAAGATTCAATCTCATGCCTATTTAAGATTTCGGCCAGCTGATCCTGTTTAAAATTCAGTTTAGCATAAAAAGTAATGGCGTTGTAGCAAGTTAGCCGTGTTTGTTCTGAGATAAATTCACCCAGTAATATTTCATGGATAGATTGATCTATGTATTTGTACCTTAATAGTTTATCTAATATGAATTGCACGGTTTTTGGGCGGTAAACCAATTTGTGAAATACCCTGTTTACCAGTTTATTCCTGGAACCGAATTGGAGTAGCTTGTTGGGTTTAATCCCATCCGGAGCGATAAAAAATGCCTTATTAATGTATTCAGGTATATTTTTGATCAATGAAAAGGCTAATAATGATCCAATACTGTAAGACAAAAGAGAAATCTTTTTAAGTTTCATTTGCGTGATGAACTCCAGGATATAACTGCTAAACTCCTCAGAGGACAGGCCTTTTCTCACTACAGATAGCGAAGAATCATGGAGCACTGTTTGTCCGTGAAAGAACAGGTCGAAGCTGTAAATGGTATACTTCTGGGTAAAGGCTGGCTCGAGTACACTGAATTGAGTACCTTTCATACCAAAACCATGAAAGGCAAGCATGACTTCAGGACCAGTTCCGTATTGGTAGTAATGTAATTTGAGTTTGTGATTTGAAAAGTAGGGCATATTTAAAACTAGTGGCAAGATAACCAGTTTTCTAAAGAAACTAAATTTTAAGGTATAAAAAAAGCCCTCTTCCAGATTAGGAGGGCACTGAAAAAGTCCCCTAATAGAAAAGGGCAAAAGGAGTAGAAAACTAGTTTTTCTACTTCTTTTTTTGTATTTTAAAGGTGTATTATTACTGCTTTTAAGATGCTTCTTCAACAACAAAAAATCCAGTTTAGCGAGTTTTCCAGGCTTTATGACCTGATTGTTCCCAAAGAGAACCTACTTCGCAAGATTAACGAGCTTATAGATTTTGGTTTTATATATGATGAGCTTCTGGATAAATACTGCCCGGACAACGGGCGTAATGCTGAGAGTCCGGTACGCATGTTTAAATACTTATTGCTGAAAACGATTTATACGGTTTCAGATG
>NZ_FOGG01000075.1 GCF_900111155.1 Pedobacter rhizosphaerae
ATTGAATTAATCCATACCGAAGAAGGTGTAGCACAAAGTAATGGGGATAACAGTTACACCTACCACTATAATCTTAGCGATCATCTCGGAAATGTAAGATATAGCTTCGATATCTATGAAGGGGTTGTGAGACGTTTACAGGCAGATGACTATTATGCGTTTGGTAAAAAAGTTTCACTGGTTGCTGGGAATAATCAATATCTTTATAACGGCAAGGAAGTTCAGGAGGAGTTAGGCGAGCAGTATGATTACGGGACAAGATTCTATGATCCGGTTATTGGTAGGTGGAACGTCATAGACCCGCTGGCGGAGAAAATGAGAAGGCACTCGCCTTATAATTATGGGTTTAATAATCCGATTAGGTTTGTTGACCCTGATGGGATGGCTCCTACAGATTGGTATAAATCTGAAGACGGCAAGAAAATACAATGGTTTGATGGAAGTGGCCCCCAAAAAGGATTTAATAACATAGGTTCAAGTGCTACTTTAGCAAGTACCAGGGGAGATGTGAGTCTTGGCTCCGTAAAACTGAATGCAGATGGTACAGCAACTAATGCGCAAACAGGCGAAAATGCTACGGCTTCTATCAGTGGCAAAACAGATATAATAGGAAAAGTAGATAATACAGTTAAAGATGCGGTTGATTTTGCGGGAACAGGATTAGACATTGCGAGTGCTGGTGCAACCATGGTTGCAGAAAGTAAAATGACATCATTAATGGGACAGGGATATACATCTGGAACATCGGGCCTAATGGGAGCAGCAGCGCAATCAGCAAAATCATTAAGCGGCTTTGGGTCTACTTTGGGAAACAGTGCAACATTAATTTCCGGAGGTGTTTTGGCTTATGAGGGTGTACAAGTATATAATGGACAAATGGATGGAGGAAGATTTGGGTATCATGCGACTTCGTTTGGTACAGCTCTGGGAGTTGGTTTTGTTGCTGGTGGTCCTGCTGGAGCCACTGTCGGGCTAGCTGCCAAATCAGGAGAGGTAGCCTATGATACCTCTAAGCAAACTGTTATGACGATGAATGGCCAATGGAATAACTTTGTTCAATCAATAATCAATGCAACAATGGGCGGGAGATAAATAAATGGAAAGATATAAGATAACTTTTGGAAATCATCTTAATAATGGATGGCTTATACTTTTGGCCTTTTTATTATGTCTATTTTTTCCTAATGGAATGCATTTATTCTATCCTAATGAGGATATTAAGGTATTTGTTTGGATTGCAATATTTATGTTTATTGTGTTTGCCCTACCAGCATTGATCATTCATGTCAACTATTATCTGGTAAATCGTAGCGATGTATTTGAATATTCTGATCAAAAGAAAGAAGTAACCATTTATCATAAGGATGTAGCAGCTACATTTAACCTGGATGATATAGATTATGTTCAACGGTCTATGTCGTGGAACAAGGCAGCTAAAAGGTCTTTTATTGCTTCATGGGAGGGCTATAACCATTCTTACATCTTTTTAAAAGATGGGAGGAGATTCACAATAACTAGCCTGTTAGTCCCGGATTTAGAGTTGCCCCTGGAAAAAGAAAAAGTAATTGTAAAGAAAAATCTCTATCGATTGGCTAGGGCCTATTGATAGTGCGAGCGTGTCGCTCGTACCAAAATAGATAAATTGAAAGCCCATCAGAAATGTTGGGCTTTTTATTTCTGCAGGAGATTGAGTTTGATTAGCCTGGCTTTCATGGCCCCATCTGTCCGGAGTCTTGTGAGTTGGAGTTGAGCATGAGGAGACTACGGATTCTTAAGGCAGATATTAGTGATTCGGGTACCCCCTCTAGCGCAAGTATGTTCTAGCGCATAGCGTCCCGCTTATGCTTATAATAAACTCCAATCTGGTCGTAGCTTATCGCTATGACCATTTTTATTTCTCTATTCCAAAATCAGTGTTGTCCGGTAAACTGGAAAAAAAGGAAAAAAA
>NZ_FOGG01000043.1:0-358 GCF_900111155.1 Pedobacter rhizosphaerae
GGCTTTGCCCCAAAAGGTGAACTATGTATTTATTCTTACCAATTTCTCGACATCATTCTTGCCAATTTCTCTGTATCCGCGATTACGAAAAATCCTGTATTTTTAATTACCGATTACAGTTGCGGGGCAGAAACCCTAATCCTGACGATGCGCTATGGAGAAAAAAAAATGTTTTACTTAGATGTCTAAGGTGGTTAAATCTGTTGCGGGTTGTGTGTTATGTGTTGCGGGGCAGAAACCCTAATCCTGACAACGCGCTATGAAGAAAAAAATGTTTTACTTAGATGCCTAATGTGGTTAAACGTGTTACGGGTTGTGTGTTATGTGTTGCGGGGCAGAATCCCTAATCCTGACAACG
>NZ_FOGG01000043.1:556-1504 GCF_900111155.1 Pedobacter rhizosphaerae
GTGTTATGTGTTGCGGGGCAGAATCCCTAATCCTGACAACGCGCTATAGAGAAAAAAAATGTTTTTCTTAGATGTCTAAGGTGGTTAAATCTGTTGCGGGGAACAATGCCTAACCCTCACGACGTTACACTAATAAAAAAAGCTACCCTAAAAAAAAATTAGGATAGCCTTAGTTAATGATATGTTTTGTTGTTTTTATTCTTCAGAATAAGTGATTTTGTTCACGTGCTTGTCAATTTCCCATCTTCCGGTACCTTCTTCACCAATCACCTCGAACAATTCCAGTGCTCTTCTTGCTTTATATTCTTCTTCACGTTGTTCTTTTAAGAACCAGTTTAAGAATTCCATAGTCACAAAATCCATTTCTTTGTGGCATCTTGCAGCGATGTTTTTAAAGCTTTGAGTGATGGCAATCTCAGCTTCCAATGCATCTTCGAAAACTTCTCTGAAACTTCCAAACTCAGTTTTGATATTGGTAACCTCTGGAGAAATGGCATTTCCACCCATATCCAGTACATACTTGAATAATTTCATTTGGTGAATTCTTTCTTCTTCAGATTGTTTAGTGAAATAGTCTGAAGAAAAGTCGAAACCATTTTGGTTACACCAAGATGCCATTGATAAATATAGTGATGAAGAGTGAGCCTCTTTTTTAATCTGTTGATTTAAAAGTGTTTCAATCTCTTGAGAGATCAAACATTTTATACGCATTAAATCTTTCATAATTCCTTTGCTTAAATGATATTACAAAGGTAACATCTAAATACGCATATTGTGTGATTTATTTACTATATGAAATTAGTCTAAATTGCTGTCCGGTAGGAGTTTATAATGAGTTTAAATAAGAACTAGTTGAGATGTAAGGTGGACCCAGATAATCGCCAGGCATTCCATTTTCCATTCCTCCATTTTACATAATTAAAGAAGGATGTAAGGTGGATTGATGTA
>NZ_FOGG01000043.1:2084-40448 GCF_900111155.1 Pedobacter rhizosphaerae
GGACTGATGTAATATGGACGCTAGATAACCGCCAGACATTCCATTTCCATACCTCCATTTTCCATATGAAAGAAGAATGGATGATGGACTTAGCTATTCTTTATTTAAACCACCAGGCGATACAAACAATCGCTGATCATGTGATTTAATTTAAACATGGTGAAAGTTCCCTGAAGCAGGCTTTTTAGGGCAACAATTTCTAGTGCACTTAAAAGATAGATGTGCTCACAACCGTTAAAGGTAACCAGTTCAAAATCTGCACGGTGTGTGTTTAAAAGTAATTCTTCGATATCGATAGCTTCAACAGCCTTTTTGAGCTTTTGAAGTGAAAGGCAATTGTATCTTGCAAACTTTCCTCCAAAATCAACATAAAAGCAGTTCAGCTTATCTGATTGATAAACAGCTCCATGAGTATTTGAGAATACGTTAATTAACTCGTTCAGATCAACACATGCTTTTTCCATCGATTGCAAAAATTGGCATTATTTAGATTAAATACAAATAAAAATGAAAATAAATTTCAATATCTAATCTGTTGAGGCTGAGAAGGTCATAGCAATATTTTACTTTGACAATGCAACTACATCATTTATTTTATTAAAAACTGGATGTTCGGGCAATATTGTGCGCCAGGCGATAAGCGGAAGGAGAGGTGCCGGTATATTTCTTGAAATACTTTCCAAAGAAGGATGAATTGCTAAAACTCAATAATTCAGCCACTTCAGATACATTGAGGATGTGTCCGGTAAGCAATACTTTAGCTTCTCTGATCACCATTTCGTCTATCAGTTCTCCTGCTGTTTTTCCCGTCACCTGTTTTACCACCTGCGATAGATGCCTGGGGGTAATGTACAGCGCACTGGCATAATACTGAACCTTTTTCTCGTTTTTGAAATGGTCTGCCAACAGATTGAGAAACCTGCTGGTTAATTCCGCTTTGCGATCGTGCTTAATAGGGCTGAAGTTTCTTCTTTTGTTGTTAATTAAGAATAAATCGTACAACACTTCAAGAAAGCTATTCCTAATCACCTCATTGAGTAATGGTGTATCGGCAGGTAGTTTAAGTCGTTTTTGTAATTTTTGTGCATTGTGTAGTATGTCGGTGTATTCTTCCTTGGTTAAGGAAAATTTATGGCTAGAGTTAGATTGAAATAATCGATAACTCTCGGCATTACTTAAAAATATACCCTGATTTTTTAAATAGTTCTTTTTAAAAACTATCTTGATAAAAGACGCGTCCGTTAGTTCACTTACTTCATAAATTGCTCCGGGAAATAAGAAGGCCAGGTCTTTTTCTTTAAATGTTTCCGGACTAAAATTGGTGGTTAAATTAATCTTACCCTTAATTATAATGATCAGTACATAGGCATTAGAACGAAAAGGCTGACGGGTACAAAAGTTTGAACTCGAACTGTCATGTTTAGAAATGAAAATATCTTCGTCAGGCTCGGTTTTCTCTATAGCATCCTTAATGCTTTTTCTATTGTTAAGAAGATGTTGTTCCATAAAATTTCGAAGAATTCTTTACATTAATTTAATGAGGCATTGGTCAAAAAGTCATCTGTTTTTAGTCTAAATGGTAAAATCACACCTAATACATCCAATATAGAACAATGGGTGCTGCTGATTTCCTGACAGAAAACAAAATTAACAAAGCAAATAAATCCTCCTTCAAAAAAAATACAAAATGACCTGTTTTTGATAGCTACATTAAAAATGTATATTAATATGTATCACATATCTTTTTGGAAATTAAGTTTTTGTGTTTATATTAAGCTTTATTAATGCCGCGAAAACCAATACTGAATTCGGTATATTGTTTTATTTACCAAGATAGAAAAATAGTCAGATAGTCAAATGGTCAACTCATCTAAATGTCACATTTTTTCAATACACCTTTTTGACCAATATTTACTACATTTGAACCTTTTTTTAAGCTTAAAGTGGCGTTAAAATTGTATAATCAAATTGTTTAGCCAATGTTATAGAAATTAGCATGGTTTTTGACGATGAGGAATCTGGTGTATATCAAGAGAAAAGCTAAGTTTTTCTCGATAACATATTTAACTAATATTGCTGAATAAAAGCATAAATATGCGTAAAAAATTACAAGATAGAATTGCTTCATTTAAGGATGCATCAATTATAAAGGAGCAAGGATTGTATCCTTATTTTAGATCAATTGAATCTGCTCAGGATACTGAGGTTGTGATCAACGGAAAGAATGTTCTCATGTTCGGTTCTAATTCCTACCTGGGTCTAACCAATCATCCCAAAATTAAGGAAGCGGCGCAAGCTGCTATAGAGAAATACGGAACTGGCTGTGCTGGTTCGCGGTTTTTGAATGGTACATTGGATATCCATTTGGAACTCGAAAGCCGGTTAGCCAGTTATGTAGGTAAAGAGGCTGCGGTTCTTTTTAGTACTGGTTTTCAGGTAAACTTAGGGGTGATTTCGTGTTTGCTAGATAGGAATGATTACCTGGTACTTGATGAGTATGATCACGCTTCAATTATAGATGGAAGCCGTTTGTCGTTCTCCAGAACCATAAAATACGCCCATAATGATATGGATGATCTGCGTAAGAAACTAAGCAGATTGCCAGAAGATGCGGCAAAATTAATTGTATCTGACGGGATCTTTAGTATGGAAGGCGATTTGGTTAATCTTCCGGAAATGGTCAAAATTGCTGATGAATTTGGAGCAAACATTATGATGGATGATGCCCACAGTTTGGGGGTAATCGGTTTTAATGGCTCAGGAACTGCCTCGCACTTCAATTTAAACGATGATGTAGACCTAATTATGGGGACCTTCAGTAAGTCACTGGCTTCATTAGGAGGTTTTATCGCAGGTAATGCAGAAACGGTAGAGTATATCAAACATAGAGCACGTTCATTAATGTTCAGTGCAAGTATGCCGCCTTCGGCTGTAGCCAGTGTTATTGCTGCTTTAGATATCATTGAGTCTGAGCCAGAACGTATCGATAAGCTTTGGGCGAATACAGAATATGCTAAAAAATTATTAGTGGAATCGGGTTTCGATATCGGTAATACGCATAGCCCTATCATCCCGGTTTACATCAGAGACAATACCAAAACTTTTATCATTACCAATATCCTTCAGCAGAATGGGGTATTTGTAAACCCTGTTGTGTCGCCAGCAGTCCCTTCTGATTCCTCATTAATCAGGTTCTCATTAATGGCTACACATAGTTTTGAACAAATTGAAACGGCTATTGATAAATTAACAGTCGCTTTTAAGGCTGCGGATGTAAGTTTAGTTGGCACACAATCATGAAAAAAGTAATAGCTGTTGCTACTAAGAAGGAATTCAACTCGTTCATTGATTTTCCACATGATTTGTATGCTCAAGATCCGAACTATGTTCCTGAATTATTTATAGCGCAGCGCGATTTGCTTACGCCTGGTCATCATCCTTTTTTCGAACACTCTGAAATACAGCTCTTTTTGGCGTACGATGGAGATCAGATTGTAGGAAGGATAGCAGCAATCAATAATACCAATCATAATAAGGTATACGAAGCTAAAGATGGTTTTTTTGGTTTCTTTGATACCATTGATGATCTGGAGGTAGCCACAATGCTCGTAAATGCTGCACAAGGTTGGTTAGAAGCAAAGGGAATGAACCGCATTATGGGGCCGGTTAACTTTTCTACCAACGAAGTTTGTGGCTTATTGATAGAAGGCTTTGACGGTCCGCCGGTGGCCATGATGCCATACAACAAACCTTATTATCTGCCTTTGCTAGATAAGATTGGTTTTCAAAAGAACGTGGATTTAAGAGCCTATCGTTACACCGCAGGTACTTACAGTGATCGTTCAGTGAAACTGATCGATAGGATAGAGGAGCGTTTGCAAAGGAATAATATTGTTTTACGCACCATTAACCTAAAGAAATTTAAGGAAGAATGTAATGCTATCCGTGAAGTGTATAATAAGGCCTGGGATAAAAACCTGGGTTTTGTACCCATGACCGATAAGGAATTCGATTATACGGCAAAAGACTTGAAAATGATCCTTGATCCGGATTTTTGCATCATTGCTGAGCAGGAAGGTAAAATAGTAGGGTTCGCACTGGCCATACCGGATATCAATCAGATCTTGATTAAAATAAAACGTGGACGTTTATTCCCAACTGGATTAATCAAACTACTTCTCAATAAGAAAAAGATTAATGGAATCAGAATTTTATTGCTGGGTGTAATTGATGGTTATCGCAAAATGGGAATTGAGGCCTGCTTATACGGTAGAATCATTAGGGCTTTCGAAGCTAAAAATATGAAGTATGCTGAAGCAAGCTGGACACTTGATCACAACGAAATGATCAATAAACCAATAGAAGATATTGGCGGAAAACTTTATCGGAAATATAGAATTCTCGAAAAAACGATCTAAGATGTCGGGTTGCTTTGAAATGAGGATATTAATGAGCAACCACGTGATTTCGTGAACAGGAATACAAATTTAAGCAGATGAAAAAAAGGGTATTAATTACTGGTGCGACTGGATTTGTGGGATACCATTTAATTAAAACTGCTTTGGAACACGATTTAGAGGTGTATGCCAATGTTCGTAGTTCTAGTGCGGTAGAACATCTGAAACACTTCGACATTAAATTTGTAGACCTGGATTTTAACTCTATATACCTTTTAAAGCGAGATATCGAAGAAAAGAAATACCATTATATTGTTCATGCCGCGGCAACCACAAAGGCACCAACGCTTCAGGAATATAACGAGATTAATGCAACATATACCCGAAATCTGGCGGTTGCATCTACCATATCAAGCCATAAAATAGAAAAATTTGTTTTCCTGAGCAGCTTGGCCGCGTTAGGTCCGCTAAACAATGAAAACGAAATTTTAACTGATCAGGCAGCTGCAAATCCGGTAACTAACTACGGTATCAGTAAGTCTCTTGCTGAAACGTATTTAAGTGAAATTGAAGATCTTCCATTGATCATTATTAGACCTACAGCGGTTTACGGGCCTAGAGAGAAGGATATTTTCATCCTCTTTAAAACCATCCGCTCCGGATTAGAGCTCTACATAGGAAGTGAAGCGCAGCAGCTCAGTTTTGTATATGTAAGTGATTTGGCAGAGTTGATTATAAAAACACTTAAATCAAATATCATCAACAAGAGCTATAATATTTCTGATGGACAGGTTTATGATCGATTCGCATTGGCCTTATACGCCAGACAAGCATTAAACAAGAAAACATTCTCTTTTAATGTTCCGGTGCCAATTATAAAGGGATTAGCCTGGTGCATGGATGGAGCTTACAGCTTGTTTAAGAAAACACCTGCGCTTAATTTGGATAAGGTAAAAGAGTTAACCGCGCGTAACTGGGCCTGTAGTATAGATAACTTAAAAAGGGACTTCAATTATAGCCCAAAATACAATTTGGAGCAGGGAATTTCCGAAACCATTAAATGGTACAAAGACAATAATTGGTTATAACAATAGATAGTAAATTAAATAAAAATGAAACAACAAGTAAAAGCAGCAGAAGGTAAGCTGGGTATATTAATGCCAGGACTGGGTGCAGTTGCCACAACCATGATTGCCGGTGTAGCAGCTATAAAAAAAGGTTTGTCAAAGCCAATTGGTTCATTAACACAAATGGGAACCATCCGCTTAGGAAAAAGAACCGAAAATAAAGAGCCTAAAATTAAAGATTTCGTTCCTTTAGCTAATCTGGAAGATATCGTTTTCGGTGGATGGGATGTTTATGAAGATAACGTTTATGAAGCTGCATTAAATGCAAGAGTATTAGACGCTAACTTATTACGTGATGTTCGTGAAGAATTGCAGGCCATTAAACCAATGAGAGCTGCTTTCGATAGAAACTACGTAAAAAATTTGGATGGTAAATTCGTAAAAGAAGAAGAAAACCGTCACGAATTGGCTTTAGCAGTAATGGAAGATATCAAAAACTTTCAGGCTCAAAACAACTGCGATCGTATTGTTTTAGTATGGTGTGGTTCTACAGAAATCTATTTCGAGCCTTCTGAAGTTCATGAATCGCTTGCAGCTTTTGAACAAGGATTAAAAGACAATGATGCTCGTATTGCACCAAGTATGATCTATGCTTATGCAGCTTTGAAACTAGGTATTCCTTTCGCAAATGGTGCACCTAACCTAACTGTAGATATTCCAGCTTTAATTGAATTGGCTAAAGAAACCAATACCCCAATTGCAGGTAAGGATTTCAAAACAGGTCAAACTTTAATGAAAACTATTTTAGCGCCTGGATTAAGTGCACGTGCATTAGGTGTAAATGGTTGGTTTTCCGATAATATTTTAGGTAACAGAGATGGTTTGGTGTTAGATGATCCTGATAACTTCAAAACTAAGGAAGTATCTAAATTAGGTGTGTTGGAAGATATCTTTAAACCAGAGAAAAATCCTGATTTGTATGGGGATATGTACCACAAAATCCGTATCAACTATTATCCTCCTCACGGTGATAACAAGGAAAGTTGGGATAACATTGATATTTTCGGTTGGTTAGGTTACAAGATGCAGATCAAAATCAACTTCTTATGTCGCGATTCGATCTTAGCTGCACCAATTGTTTTGGATTTAGCCTTATTTATCGATTTAGCTAAACGTGCAAACATGAGCGGTATTCAGGAGTGGTTATCATTCTATTTGAAATCTCCTCAAACTTTACCTAATGTACCTGCAGAGAACGATATCTTTAAGCAGTTGATGAAATTACAGAATACTTTACGTCACATGATGGGTGAAGACCTGATAACACATTTAGGTTTAGATTACGAAGAAGAACCTGTAGAAAACGTATAGTGCTTTTTCATAAAATCATATCAACCGGTCTGGGAATCGGATATATAGGCAAGGGTGCAGGAACGTACTCCGCAATCGCAACTTGCCTGTGCTGGTACTTTTTCCAGACTGGTTATATTTATCCTGGTATGATCGCCATATGGATTACTGTTTTTTTAACCATACTGGGAGTCATCACTGCAAATAGGGTAGAAGAGATTTGGGGTAAGGATCACGGACGCGTGGTAATAGACGAAATAGCGGGCATGTGTATCACCTTGTTATTTGTTCCTTTAAGATGGGAATATGTAATTATAGGGTTAGTTCTCTTCAGGTTTTTTGACATTTTGAAGCCATTGTTTATCCGTCGATTGGAACAACTCCCGGGAGGTTGGGGGGTAATGGCCGATGATATATTAGCAGGAGTATATGCCAATTTGGTTCTTCAACTGGTAGTCATATTGAACTTATTTTAATCAATATGTTTACTTATTTAAAGGCTCAGGCATCATCGATCTCCGCATCGATGTTAGATTTTTTGATCACCATTATTGGTGCAAGGTTTTTTGGCTGGTGGTACCTAGCCGCAAGCATTGCCGGTACCGTTTCTGGCGGAATATTAAATTTTTATATTAATAGAACGTGGGTCTTTGGTGCTACTTCTAAGAATATAAAATGGCAGGCAGTAAAGTACATCATGGTATGGTTGGGTAATTTATTACTCGTTACGCTTGGTGTTTACATTCTAACCCACTTTTTTCATCTCAATTATGTGCTCTCAAAGGTATTGGTATCCCTTGTTTTGGGTACAACCTATAATTATATAATGCAAAAGCAGTTTATTTTCACTCGTTAATGAATCGTCAACATCCCATATCGTTTTATATATTTTTACTATTCATCCTCAATTTCGTATGGGTTGGGGGGGCTTTTGCTCAAAAAACAATAGTATCAGGAACCGTACGTGACGCGGTTACCAAAGAAACACTACCCTATGTTTCGATATTTTTTACCGGAACAAAAATAGGAACACAAACCGATGCCGATGGAAAATACACCATCAGTGCTCCGGATGCTCAAACCACGTTGAGCTTTAATTATGTTGGTTATACCCAGGTAGTTCGAAATTTGGTTTCTTCTGCAACCCAGCAGATAGATATTTTACTTAAGCCCGACTCAAAAGCGCTCGATGATGTAGTCATTGTTGCAGGAAAAAGAGTGCGTTATCGCAATAAAGACAATCCTGCGGTTGAATTAATTCGACAGGTAATTGCCCATAAGGACGATAACAGGATTAAAAGCTACAATAAAGTATCTTATCGTCAATATGAGAAAATGCTCTTTTCTATGAGTAATGTATCTGAGAAATTTAAGAATAAAAAGATCTTTAGAAATTATCAGTTTCTTTTTCAAGAGCAGGATTCTACATTAATTGGCGGCAAAAACCTGCTACCGGTTTATATTCAGGAAAGGCTCGCCGATAGTTACTTTAGCCAGTCTCCAGAGCAAAATAAAACTGTTGTGGTTGCAGAGAAGCAGGTAAATTTTGATGCTAAATACATCGACAACAAAGGCTTGAAAAGCTATTTTAGCAGGATGTATCAAGATATTGATATTTATAAAAATAACATTTCCGTTATCAGTAATGAGTTTTTGAGCCCTATTGCTGATGGAGCTCCTACATTTTATAAGTTCTTCATTACCGATACCCTTAAAAATCAAACACCTGAGGTAATTGAACTTTCTTTTACACCAAGAAATACAACAGATATGTTGTTTGAGGGTAGACTATATGTAACCAATGACGGCCACTATGCGGTTACCGGAGCATCTCTTGGGGTAAATAAAAACATCAACCTCAACTTTGTTAGGGCGATGAAGATTGATCTGGATTTTGAGAAAAATTCACAAGGCAAATACTCCTTAAGTAAAAGTAACTTATTGGCAGATTTCGGCTTAAATAAAAATAAAGGACTGGGCTTTACTGGAGAAAGAACCGTAACCTTTAAAGATTATAAGTTTGACGCTGCGGTTCCAGATACTGTTTTTCAAGGAAAAAGCTTAGTCGTGTTGGCAGATGCAGATAAGAGAGACGACCTGTATTGGAAAAATAACAGGCTGGATTCTATATCCACAAATCAGCTTAAAATCTACCATAATATCGATACACTCCAAAATCTTCCATCGTTTAAAAGAACAATGAAGATTGTAACCCTATTATTTGCAGGTTATCAAAATTTAGGTCCTTATGAAATCGGTCCGGTGAACACCTTCTATAGTTTTAATAATGTTGAGGGTTTGCGTTTGCGCTTAGGAGGAAGAACAACACCAGAATTGAGTAAACGTTTTTATTTTGAAAACTATGCGGCTTACGGAATTAAAGATGAAAAGTGGAAGTTTTTCTTATCAGGTACTTATTCCATAAACAATAAATCCATCTATGAATTTCCGCAGAACTATGTTCGCGCAAGCTTTCAGAGAGATACTAAAATACCCGGACAGGAATTACAATTCGTACAAGAAGATAACTTTCTACTTTCCTTTAAAAGAGGGGTAAATGATATGTTATTGTATAACGATTTCTATCGCCTGGATTATGTGAAGGAATTTGAAAATCACTTTTCTTACGCAATGGGCTTCAAAAAATGGAGCCAAACGCCTGCCGGTGGATTGTTCTATCAAAATGATAACAATGACTTTATTAATCGTGTAAGTACAAGCGAGCTTTCATTACAGTTGCGTTATGCACCAAATGAGAAGTTTTACCAGGGGAAAATATACCGGGTGCCTATTCCAGACCGTTATCCTGTGTTCACTTTTAGATATACGGCCGGACTAAAAGGTCTTTTTGGAGGAGAATATAACTATCATAATCTGATGGGAAGTATTGATAAGCGTTTTTATCTATCGCAACTTGGCTATAGTGATGTAACTGTGGAAGGTGGCTATATTGCAGGCAAGGTTCCTTTCCCATTATTAGATATTCATCGTGCTAACCAAACTTATGCTTATCAATTAAACTCTTACAACCTGATGAATTTTCTGGAGTTTGTGAGTGATCATTATGTAAGTATTAATATAGATCATAACTTTAATGGTTTCTTCTTTAATAAGATACCTTTGTTAAAGAAATTGAAATTGAGAGAGGCCGTTTCGTTTAAAGCGCTTTATGGTGGACTTAGAGACGAGAACAATCCAGGAATGAGTACCGGACTTTATAAGTTTCCGGTATATGAAAATGGAGCGAACAGAACCTACGCTTTGGGCAACGAACCCTATATGGAAGGAAGCGTTGGAGTTGGAAACATATTCAAGCTTTTAAGAGTTGATCTGGTAAAACGGTTCAATTACCTCAACCATCCGGAAGTATCTGAATGGGGTATCAGAGCCAGGGTAAAATTTGATTTTTAAAATAAAAACATGCAAAAAGTAAAACTTAGAGATAGCCTTCAGCTAGGCATATACAAAGTAATCAACCCCTTTGTGAGGGGCTTGATTAAGCTGGGCTTAACACCTAACATGGTAACTACTATTGGCTTGGTGCTCAATATTGGTGTTGCTGTAATTTTTGTATTGGGTGCCGAAAAAACCAATAGAGGCGATTTATCTTTCGTGGGTTGGGGCGGTGCATTGGTGCTGTTTGCAGGCCTGTTTGATATGCTGGATGGTCAGGTTGCCAGGTTAGGGAACATGAGCTCGAAATTCGGGGCGTTATATGATTCTGTATTAGATCGTTATAGTGAAATGATCATGTTTTTGGGGATCTGTTACTACCTCATTGCTCATCACTACTTTTTAAGTTCTTTGTTCGCTTTCATCGCTTTAATAGGCTCTATGATGGTGAGTTATACCCGTGCAAGGGCAGAAGGATTGGGCGTAGAATGTAAGGGAGGTTTAATGCAGCGTCCGGAGCGGGTGGTAACCATTGGTGTGGTAGCCATAGCCTGTGGCGTAAGCAGTCATTTTATAGGTGGTGATTTTAAAATTTACATCCCAGGAATTCCTTTTCATATTTTTGAAACCATGACGATTTTTACGCTTCCCATTACGATAATGGCGGTACTAACAAATATTACAGCGATTAGAAGATTGCAGGAAGCCAAAAAAGCACTCGAAGCTAAAGAGCTGGAGGAGAAACAAGGAAGCAATCGTGCAGCAATAATTGTTGGTTTTATGTTGGCTGTAGGATTGGCAACGGCAGGAACTGCAGTAAGAGCGCAAGGAGCAGATCCGTCACCCCTTACTTTTCCAACACCTAAAAATATCAGCAATCAATTGTTTTACTTACAACGTGATCCGAATACCAACACCATTATTTGCCAGCTAAATGTGAACAGTAAAGGTGAAGTAGATCAAAAAGAACCTATCAATGTATTTTGGATGCGCTATGGCGATAAAGGTGAAAAGAAAGAGTTAAGTTACATCCAAAGGAAGTTTGCTTACGGAATTGCTACGAAATATATGGGAAACGGACAATTTGAACTTCGCTTCGTATCTCATAAAAAGTTACCTATGTATCTTTATAAATCAGCAACCGATAAGAAATATCACGTTTACGCGACGATAAATAATAAAAAGATGCAATTGGAGCGAATCTTCCTTCGAATTGAGGGCGGTTCTTTCTGGCTTCCAAATGTTAAATATGTAGAAATTAAAGGCTATGATGCTGCCGATACCACTAAACAACTCGTTGAACGCATTAAAGTATAAGTAAAGGTTATGAAAAGAAATTTTATTTCCAACTCATCTGCAT
The DNA here is from genome assembly GCF_900111155.1 of Pedobacter rhizosphaerae. Taxonomy (GTDB): domain Bacteria; phylum Bacteroidota; class Bacteroidia; order Sphingobacteriales; family Sphingobacteriaceae; genus Pedobacter; species Pedobacter rhizosphaerae. The sequence continues at coordinate 13,652 of NZ_FOGG01000043.1, forward strand.
CTATCAGGATGTTTAAAAGCGATTTTTTGGAAGGCTTATCAAAAGTAAGTTATTTTGTTCCGCTAATCGTTTATGTTCCCCTTATTTTATTTTTCTGCTGGAAATCGCTTTTTCAGCTCGAAATGCCTTTTTTAGAATTTGCGGGATGGTTGTTGTTTGGTCTGGCCGTATGGACCATTACCGAATATATATTACATCGTTACGTATTCCATTATGAGCCTACCATAGAATGGGGTAAGCGCATCCATTTTATATTTCATGGCGTACATCACGACTATCCAAATGATGCCAAACGCCTGGTAATGCCACCATCGGCGAGTATTCCCCTGGCTTTGGGCTTTTATTTTCTGTTCGACTGGCTTTTGCCAGATACAAAAGTTTTTGCCTTTTTTTCAGGGTTTATTGGTGGGTATCTCTTTTATGATATGGTTCATTATGCCTTGCATCATGCTAACTTTAAAAGTGGATTTTGGAAGAGACTGAAACAACATCATATGCTTCATCACTATTCTGATTCGACAAAGGGCTACGGTGTAAGCTGGACTTTCTGGGATCACATCTTTAGATCAAATTTTGACAAAAAATAATATGAATGAAGGGCTTAGCCTACCACGAAAGGCTATAAATATTAAAGATGTTCTAATTATTACTGGGATTTCCATAGGATATATTTTACTATCTATATGGTTAGTAGGCTTTAAATCCGATCAATTGGTATTGGTGGGCATCTTTAACTCGTTATACTATCTTTCGAATATAACCCGCAAGTTTATTTTAGGCTTTTCGATCTTTATCGTGTATTGGATCCTGTTCGATTACATGAAGGCCTTTCCCAATTATCAATTTAATGAGGTGCACATTCAAAGTCTCTATGAATTAGAAAAGAAACTTTTTGGTATCGATTTCAATCAGTTGAAACTTACCCCTAATGAATATTGGAAACTGAATAGTAACGCTTTTTTAGATGTGCTTACCGGATTCTTTTATCTAATGTGGGTGCCGGTACCTTTGGCTTTTGCAACCTATCTTTTCTTTAGAAATAAACGCCAGTTTATCTACTTCTCGCTCACCTTTGTTTGGGTAAATTTATTGGGTTTTGTGGTGTATTATGTATTTCCTGCCGCACCGCCATGGTATGTGCAGGAGCATGGTTTTGATTTTATAGCTAAAACACCAGGTAATACTGCCGGGCTCATTAGGTTTGATCATTTTTTTAATACGACCCTTTTTCAGGGGATATATAGCAAAGGTTCGAATGTTTTTGCGGCGATGCCATCACTACATTCATCTTACCCGGTGATTGTACTTTTTTACGGACTTAGAAGCAAATTGGGCGCAGTTAATATTTTCTTCTTCATCGTAATGATCGGCATTTGGTTCGCAGCGGTGTATACCAGTCACCACTATGTGTTAGACGTACTTGCAGGCATTACCTGTGCTGTTACCGGGATTTTCAGTTTCAGCAAGTTAATTCAACTGAAACAGATTGAGCGATTCTGCGAAGCTTTTATTAAGAAAATTAGTTAACCATGGTCCGTGACCACGGACCATGGATTTAGTGCAAGGACCATGGATTTAGTGCAAGGACCATGAATTTAGTGCAAGGACCATGGATTTTGATGCGCGGACCAAATTTTTGATGCACAGATCATGAAATCATTTTTAAGTTGAGCATGATAAGCTATTCAATAGCCTGAGTCATATGGTAATACAATCCATTGATAAAGGTCTTTTCAGACTCAATCTCAAAGCCCATTTTTTGATAGAGCCTCAAAGCTCCCGGATTGTTAAGTTCTACCAATAAGCCAACGTTTTTATGTCCCAATTCTGCGGCCCGGTTTATACCAGCCTCAATCAATTGTTTCCCGATTCCCTTACCCTGAACAATTGGCGCTACACTAATGGTGTCTAAATAAAACTCTCCGGCCGCTGTTTCTGGCTCAGGATCGAAATTAATCCATCCACAGTGTTCCTTCAGGTATTGAAGAAAAGGAGCTCTTAAAACCGCTAATTTGCTGCCATCATATCCATTTATACTTCCAAGTACTTCACCTCCTTCCTTATATACCAGTGTATGCTGGTAACTATATTGATTATCGGTAAGTCTGAAGAAGTGTTCAAAAAGCGCCAGCGTTTTATGATGATCCCTGGTATTACTAAACTTATAGGCTAAATCGCCCATAGCCTGAACAATTAGCTCAGCCACTGTGGGGGCATCCTCCTGTTTAGCTTTGCGTATCATATTTTAAAGTTCGCTTAAACTAAAAGTTTCTTTGACACGAATGCCTTTCTCTGTTTGCTGTAAGGTACAACATTCGTTAGCCGGATCATGTTCTAGATAAAGAATGTAATCTTTCGCAACGGCTTCTTCAAGAAAAGCTTGTTTCTCTTGCAGTGTTTTTAAAGGAAACATATCATAAGCCATTACGTAGGGTAGAGGAAGGTGACCTACAGAAGGCAACAGATCTGCCATATATACGATAGTTCTGCCTTTGTAATTAATCTTCGGTAACATCATGGCATCGGTATGGCCATAAGCAAAACTGATCTCTATATTTTTGCGCCATGCTGTATTTTCTCCTTCCTCCACAAACTTTAACTGTCCGCTTTCCTGGATCGGCAGAATGTTCTCCTTTAAAAATGAAGCTTTCTCACGGGGATTGGGTTCCGTAGCCCATTTCCAGTGCTTTTCGTTTGTCCAATAATTAGCATTTTTAAAAGCAGGTTGTAATTTCTCTCCCTCACGCACAACAGCACCGCCCACATGATCAAAATGCAGGTGTGTTAAAAAAACATCGGTAATATCTGATAAACCAAAACCGAGATTGTTTAGTGATTTTTCCATGGTATCACTTCCATGAAGATAATAATGGCTAAAGAACTTTTCATCCTGCTTGTTACCGATTCCAGTATCAATTAAAGTAAGCTGATTACTATCCTCAATTAATAAGCATCGCATGGCCCAGGTACACAAATTATTGGCATCAGCCGGATTTGTTCTCTGCCAGATGCTTTTAGGTACTACGCCAAACATGGCTCCGCCGTCGAGTTTAAAAAGTCCGGTGTTTATGGTATGTAGTTTCATTTAATTTGTATCAATGTAGTATCGAGTATTTAGTATCAAGTATTTAGTATCGAGTATCAAGTATGGAGATTGGGTGTGAACGATATGCTTTATTTTAATCAAAAGCAGCCTAAAAATAAGAAAACCCTCCAGCATTAGCTAAAGGGTTTTATAAATTATATCAGCTTTGCTGCATTCAGCTTTGATTTTTAGCTTTCTGCTTTCGGCTTTGGTTTTTCTGTTTACAAATGGATCACTTCTCCGTAAGCATCAGCGGCAGCTTCCATAATGGCTTCACTCATGGTAGGGTGTGGGTGAACAGATTTGATCATTTCATGACCAGTAGTTTCCAATTTACGGGCTACTACAATTTCAGCAATCATTTCTGTTACATTAGCACCAATCATGTGTGCACCTAATAATTCGCCGTATTTAGCATCGAAGATCAATTTTACGAAACCGTCTTTAGCACCTGCAGCGCTAGCTTTACCTGAGGCAGAGAATGGGAATTTACCAATTTTCAATTCGTATCCAGCTGCTTTTGCTGCTTTTTCAGTGTAACCAACAGATGCGATTTCAGGAGTACAATAAGTACATCCCGGAATATTGTTATAATCTAAAGGCTCTACATGCTGACCAGCAATTTTCTCTACACAGATAATACCTTCAGCAGATGCTACGTGAGCTAAGGCTTGTCCACCAACAACATCCCCGATTGCGTAGTATCCTTTAACCGAAGTGTTATAGAATTCGTCAGTAACGATTTTACCCTTATCTGTTTTGATTCCAACCTCTTCTAAACCAATGTTTTCGATGTTGGCTACAATTCCTGCTGCAGAAAGTACGATGTCAGCTTCGATAGTTTGCATGCCTGAAGCTGTTTTTACTGAAACTTTGCAGCCAGCACCGCTCGTGTCAACAGATTCAACACTAGCAGAAGTCATTACATCAATACCAACTTTTTTCAAGCTGCGTAACAATTGCTTAGAAACGTCTTCATCTTCTACAGGAACAACGTTCTCCATAAATTCAACAATGGTTACTTTACTGCCCATAGTTGCGTAAAAATACGCAAATTCCACACCAATAGCACCAGAACCTACTACTACCATACTTTTTGGTAATTCAGGAAGTACCATGGCCTGGCGGTAACCGATAATTTTTTTACCGTCCTGCTTTAGGTTAGGAAGCTCTCTAGAACGCGCACCAGTGGCTATAATAATATTTTTGGCAGATAATTCTTTAGTAGAACCGTCAGCACCTTTAACTTCTAGTTTGTTACCCGGTTTTACTTTTCCGGTACCCATAATAACCTCAATCTTGTTCTTTTTCATCAAGAATTGAACGCCTTTACTCATACCATCAGCAACACCACGGCTACGTTTTACAACAGCTGCGAAATCAGCAGTAGCTTCTGCAGTAGTAATACCGTAATCTGCAGCATGGTTGATGTATTCAAAAACCTGAGCGCTTTTTAATAGTGCCTTAGTAGGGATACATCCCCAGTTTAAACAAATACCGCCTAAAGATTCGCGCTCTACAATTGCAGTTTTTAAACCCAATTGTGAAGCTCTGATCGCAGCTACATAACCTCCAGGGCCGCTGCCTAAAACAATAACGTCGTAATTCATATCTATTTAAAGAAATTTGCTTTTAATTGTTTTGTGTTTCCTGTAACCTTCGGGTGAAGAAGTCTCTGTTTTAACAGATTTATCTCGCCGCCACTTTTCAATATAGGCATTACAAAATTGTTCGGGCACCGAGCCCATTACAATTGCCAAAACTAAAAAAAAAATGTTAATTCAGTTAGATAATCTAAACTATACTGATTTATTCCACCAAAATTTACAAATCATAAGTATTTAACTTAAAAAAAAGCTTATTTCAGGAGTAGAACAAATCATATTTTTTATAAAATACCGCAGGGTGTATCTTTTGCTGTTGCAAAAAGCCAAAAACAAATTTAATTTTTACACTATAAATCGTCATCAATGTTTATATCTGATTTTATGACATTTAAATGAATCATTTACTAATGAATTGTAAGATTAATAAGAGAACGCCTGTCTTTTTTATTAAAATAGTATTTTTTTACTCAGATGATTGCCTAATTCAAATCGATGTAGGCAAGTTGTTGGTAAAGTGTGGGTTATCACATTAACCTAAAGGTGTTAAATGTGGAAAAGTTTTACTCGGCTTAACAGTAATTTAATATTGGATGTTAAAATGTGTTAAATTTTTATGGGTACATTTGCAGCGATAAAATCACTAGATTATTATTCAACAACAAAAAAACAATTAAAAAACAAAGTATGAAGAAATCTTTACTTTTAAGATTATTTCTTGTTATTGTAGCTTTAGTAGGTATTACTGCGGGTGTTAATGCGCAGGTAACTACTTCGTCTATGACAGGAACAATTAAGGACGGAAAAGGCGTATTGCCTGGCGCTAGTGTTAAGGCTACGCACACCCCATCGGGTAGTGTTTACACCGCCTCGGCTAACAATGACGGTCGTTTTACGATTGCTAATGCTCGTGTAGGTGGCCCTTATACAGTTGAAATTTCATTTGTGGGATACTCTCCTGAAAAGATCAATGATGTTTACTTGAAATTAGGAGACGCTACTGTATTAAACATCGTTCTTAACGATAATTCTCAGCTATTAAGTGATGTTGTAATTAAAGGAACTGCATCAGCTAGTAAATCAAAAACAGGTTTAGCAACGGCTATTTCTCGTAAGCAAATCGAAGAACTACCTGCCATTTCTCGTAGTGTAACTGATTTGACGAGATTAACTCCGCAATCAAGTTCTGCCGGAAACGGGTTTTCTTTTGCAGGAAGAAATGCATTGTTTAACTCATTGACTTTAGACGGAGCACAATTAAATAATGTGTTCGGTTTGTCTTCTTTACCTGGTGGACAGACAGGAGCGCAACCATTTACACTTGATGCATTAGACGAGTTGCAGATTAACCTCGCACCTTATGATGTAAAACAAAGTGGATTTACTGGTGCAGGTGTAAATGCGGTTACTAAATCTGGAACAAACAAGTACTCAGGCTCAATTTATACCTATTATAAAAACCAAAATCTTCAAGGTTATGAAGTAGGGGATACTAAATTGACAAAAGGTCCTGGTGATGCTTTTGCAAATAAACAATTTGGTTTCAGATTAGGTGGTCCAATCGTTAAGAATAAATTATTTTTCTTTGTAAACGGAGAGATCAGCAGAAGAGTTGCTCCCGCAACTACTTTACAAGTTGATAGGGGTGGCCCAAAAAATGCTAGTACCTCAAGAGTAACCTACGCTGATATGTTAACAGTTAAAGATCTGGTACAATCTAGATTTGGTTATGATGCAGGTGAAATTGATGGCTACAGTAATCAAACCGAAGCTAACAATATCACCGCTAGATTAGATTGGAATATTAATGATCAGCATAGATTAACGGTAAGATATAACTACTTAAACTCTTTTGATGATAAGGCGCCGAGTGGTTCTGGTTCTCGTAATGGTAGAGGGCCAAGTACACAATCGATGATTTTCTCAAACTTAAGATATAAGCAGTACAATAATTTAAATTCAATCACTGCAGAATTAAACTCCAGATTTGGAAATAGATTCGCAAATAACTTGCAGTTAGTTTATTCTGCTTTCCGTGATTATAGACAACAAAGCGGAGGAGCATTTCCACTTGTAGATATTGAGGATGGAAGCGGAAATAATTATATTTCATTAGGTGCTGAGCCATTTAGTGGTCTAAACAGACTAAACCAAGATATTTATACTTTAAATGAAAATTTTAATATTTTTGCCGGTAATCATACCATTACTTTGGGTGGTACATTGGGATACCAAAAGTTCGCTAATGCTTTCGCTCAGTTTTACAGTGGTCAGTTTAGATATAGAAGCTTATCTGATTTTATCGCTGCTGCTAACGGCAATACTTCAATCGTTCCATTACAGTATCAGTTAACTTATTCTGCTGATGCTTCAAATCCTTCACCTTATGCTATTTTCAGTCAAATGCCAGTAGCATTTTATGCACAGGACGAATGGTATGTAAAACCTAATTTTAAATTGTCATACGGCTTAAGACTTGACTTGCCAATTTATACAGCAGACATTCCATCTAATCCAAAAGTAACCGCGGCTACCTTTAGAGATGGTGAAAAACTAGATGTTGGTCAGTTACCGAAAACTCAGATTTTGTTCTCTCCTAGATTTGGATTTAACTGGGATGTGATGAGTGACTCTAAATTAATCATTCGTGGAGGTTCTGGAATTTTTACAGGTGCTTCAACAGGTGTGTGGTTAACCAATCAAGCAGGTAATACTGGGTTAATGTTTGGATCTGATTTGTTAACTAATCCAACAAATCGTCCATTCAATCCTAACCCTTCAGCTTATATTCCTTCTAACGTAAATATTCCTTCAACGTTTGCAATCAACCTAACTGCTCCAAACTTCAAGCTACCTCAAGTATGGAGATCTAGTTTAGCTTTTGATTATAAATTGCCAGGAGGAATTTTAGCTACAATTGAAGGTATGTATACCAAATCAATTAACGAGATCTATCACAGAAATGCTAACCTTGTTAATCCAGCTGGAAATTATTCAGGTAGTGGAGATACAAGACCTTATTTCCCAGGTGTAACAGCATCAGCTAATGCAAGTGCAGCTCCTAACAGAGTGAATTCATTTTTGACTAATGCAATTGTTTTAGATAACACGAATCAAGGTTATGCTTACAATGTAACTGCTCAATTGCAAAAGAAATTTGGAACATTTGCTGATGTAATGGTAGCCTATACTAGAAGTGATGCAAGAGATATAACATCTAATCCAGGTTCTCAAGCTAATTCGGCATATTCAGGAAATCCAATTGTTGGTGATCCAAATGTTCCAACTTTAGCTTACAGCAGCTTTGTTGTTAAAAATCGTATTATCGCATCAGTTAACTTTAACTTCAAGATAATTCCTCATTCAACAACATCTTTAGGTTTTATATATGAAGGTGCTCCTTATGGTGATACTTTCGGAAACACCAGATTCTCTTATCAAGCAGGTGATGTAAATGGTGATGGTAATTCAAATGACTTGATGTATGTACCGAAAGATATCAATGATATTCAATTACAAGCTATTACAGGATCAAATGCAGAATCTGTTGCTTCGCAATGGGCAAGATTGGATCAGTATATTAATCAGGATAAGTACTTAAGTACAATTAGAGGTCAATATAGTGAGAGAAACGGTGCTGAATACCCTTGGGCAAACCGTGTAGATGTTAGAATTATGCAAGAAATTCGTACATTATTCGGTAAGGAAAATGGTAACAGGTTCCAGTTGAGTATGGATATCATCAACTTTGGCAATTTAATCAACAAAGATTGGGGATTAACTAAAATTCCTAACCTTACCACCCCTGTGGTATTCCAAGGAAGAGATGCTGCTACAGGCAGACCAAAGTATACTGTTAATCAAAATTTAACAAATAGTACTTTTAGAGATAATACAAACTTTGCTTCAAGATATCAAATCCAAATTGGTGCAAGATATCTATTCAATTAACTTGTTAATCAGTTAAATATAATACTAAAAATAGGGAGCTCATTTGAGCTCCCTATTTTTGTATAGTCAAACTTAAAATAACAGCTTTAAGTTTTGTGACTAGATATGTAGCCGAATATCCGGTTCTTAATATGGTTAAGGTTATATGCTTATGTTTTTTACCATATAAGCCACATAAGAATATTATAGCTAAGCTATAGCTATTGGTTAAAAACGATATTAATCTGTCTTCGATTAAAATACCTCAGCGTATTGAGTATACGTTTTAAGATATTTTTTTAGCATTTCCCTGGCTACGTGAATCCTGGTTTTAACAGTGCCTAAAGGTATTTGAAGCTTATCTGCAATTTCATGGTATTTGTAGCCCTCAAAGTAGTTTATAAAGGGAATACTGTATACTTCAGGTACATGAGCCAGTGCCTTTTGGATATCGTCGATGACCAGTTTACTCAGGCAAGTATTTCGCTCAGCACTGTACATCAGGTTACTGGAAGATATGTTTTCTTCCTGAGATACCAATGTCTTTTCTTTTGCGGCTTTTCTATAGTTATTAATGAAAGTGTTTTTCATAATTACAAATAGCCAACCTTTAAAATTAGTTCCCTCCTTAAAATTTTTATAGAAACGAATAGCTTTGAGCATGGTGTCCTGCACAAGGTCATTTGCATCTTCAATGTCTTTAGTAAAATTTAAAGCATGTGCTCTTAGCGACAGGGAATGGTTGTTAACCAGTTGGTTAAATTCAAGCTGTGTCATAATATTTTAGTTAGGATGATGTGTACTAGAACGCACAATCACTATACCAATTTAGTAGACATTAATCGCAGATAGTTTCCGGAATTGGTTCATTTTCAGTACTAAAAATGTATACAGTACAGTATTTTGACAGATAAAAAGATATGTCATTTTTTGATTTAGGGTATTTATACGGAAAAGCTGATAAATATCCCGTCAGCTGTTGAACCCATTTGTATACAAACTTAAGAATGAGACACAAAATAGGATACATGTGTTGCTCAATGGTTAAAATATCAATCCATAAAGATTATATTAGTTTACTGTATTTAAAAGAAACCTTTTCTCTACGTTGATGTTGTTCAGTTAATTGGGGGGATGTGTAATGGTCAATAAAACAGTCAAAAAAGCAAAAAAAGGTAATCAAGCTACTGCTAAAAAATCAATTACTGAGCGAGAGCTACGTACTGATGAACCGCTTTGCGAAAAAGATCAGGTGAAGCAAGCAGAAGAAGCATTAAGGAGGCGAATTGAAAAAGGTAACCAAAATAATTAACTATGCTCATGAAGAAAATGAAACTAGGTTTGGTAAGTATCATGCTTATTTTATTTTATTCCTGCAAGTCAGATCGATTACAAACTTACGAGATTGAAGATGCCACATTTGTGTCGATGGTGATTTCTGAACTTGCTTTCCAGGAAAATTTAAATCAGAGATTAGCGCTTACCGATGACCCAGCCTTGGTGCAGTGGAGTAAAAAACGCAAAGAGAACATACAAAATTATATTAATGAACTGAAATTGAAAACCAATTTAGCTGGTCTTTCTTTGTCAGGAGTAGCATTAACCGTCCAACAATTTGAATTAATGAATCAGCTTTCTGAATTGAAGGGATTAGCACTCAAATCATTTCTCCTTAAGCAGTTGGTAAATAGTGATCAGGAAATGATCGGTTTACATGTAAAGGCAATAGGGGCGCGAGGTTTAAAGAATGCTGATTTTCGTGAATGGGCCGATTCAAAGATCAGCTTTTGGCAGTCGCACCTCAATGAAAGCCAGGTTATTAAGCTTTAAAATTGATGGTTAATTGCAGATAATGTACTGCTAGAATCAGATGTTTTAAGTTATTAAATTCGGAATGTCAGCGTTAGGTAAAATTTAATTTCTCATTTAAACACTAAAGTACACAAATATCCCGTTTGTATATGTACATTACATATTATTGGTTAATAACTACTGGCCGTACTCAGGTAAGGCATAACATAGAAAGTAATCATTAGAATGGTTACTTTTTTCATTTTTTAGCACTATGGATAACAACAGAATTGAATTGATTTTAGGAATTGCCTTTTGTTTGGCAGGTTTTTTCGTGTTTTATTTAATTTTCAGGGCCGACAATCAAAAGGATGGAGAACGAAGATGAGTTGATTAATTGCTTAGTTACTAAAAACGAATTAAATTCTGATGAACGGATCATTTTTCGGGATTGTTTTCCAATTCATCTAAAATCCGAAGAGTTTTGAGGTCTTTGCTGCCATTGAAGTATTTTTGAAGCAAAGCTAAAAAAACCGGATCGCTATTGGGAAGTATAGAAAATAAAGTCATACAAGATTTGAGTTTTAAATCGTCGGGACTTCCAAAAATATATTCAACATCTTTTCCCTGAAGATTGAGTAGCGCAGTGGAAATTTCGATTAATCTACTCCCTAATACACGATGTGCTAAATAGTCTTCTGCTTCTTCCTCATTTTGAATGGCGTAGTAGTTTGCAGTTTCACTAAGCGCCAAACCCTTAATCTGCGGAAAAATATACCACATCCAATGGCCTTTCTTTTGGCCAGCCTGTATTTCAGTTAAAGCGATTGCATATTGATTTTTTTGAGCTTCGATAAATCGATCTAATTGGTTATTCTTTTTCATTAAAACAGCCGTTAAATTGCTAATGAATCTAGAACACCAGCTAAGTGGCTAATGTTTGATCTATTTAATCAAACATTTTCTCTAACGAAATATATTGGTGATCATGGGAATTAGATCCTTCTTAATCTTTGCGGGAACTCCTGCTATCATTACATCTGCAGGAACATCTTTTGTTACGCAGGCTCCAGCGGCTATATAAGCGCCCCTCGCCACGGTAATGTTAGGAATAATCGTTGCACCAGAACCAATGAAGACATTCTCGCCAATTCTGACATTCCCCGCCAGGGTAACCCCAGGGGAAATTGTAGCGTAGTTTTCAATTACACAATCATGGCTTACGGAGCAGTTGGCATTGATAATACAATGGTTGGCAATGCTTACATTCGTATTGATTACACAGTTTGGTGCAATGCAATTGCCTGTTCCGATGGTTATTGATGGACTGATATAATTATGGGGGTGAATGACATTAATAAACTGATAACCTTTCTGTTCAAGAAGTTCAATAAATGGCTTTCTTTTCAGGTCACTGAAACCAGAAATAATTTTAATATCATTTGATGGAGAAACCTGGGTTAGAAAATCTTCAATGAACAGGGTTTGCTGCTCAAATCTGGAATGGTTATTTTGATCTTCCACATTAACAATATATCCTTCAATAGAAAAGTTGGGTGTAGCTCCTATATACTCTGACAATTCAGTTGCATGGTTTCCGGCACCAAGAATATATACCTTTGTCATAGGATAGAAAAATTATATTAATGATATAAATTAGACCTTAAAATGCTAAAACGAAAGCTGTGCCGATAGATAGCCAAATTGTATAAGTAAATAGACTGCTATTCTGCTAAAAGGTTTAATGAGAACGCATTATCAATTTAAACAAAATTTACCATAATTTATTGTTGACAACAAAAAAAAAGCCCTCGTCGATTGATCGGCGAGGGCTGGTACGATTTGTAATTTTATTTAATTGTAGACAAAAGTTCCTTTTTCACTTTCAATGGTTACCTGCTTTTGATCAGCCTTTTCTACACGACCAATAATCTGAGCATCTATATTAAAGCTCTTCGAAATTTCTATAATGGCCTGTGCAATATTTTCCGGCACGTATAACTCCATTCTATGGCCCATATTAAACACTTTGTACATTTCCTTCCAATCTGTACCAGATTGTTCCTGAATGAGTTTAAATAGCGGCGGAATAGGGAAGAGGTTATTCTTAATGACGTGAATATCATCGTTAACAAAATGCAATACTTTTGTTTGCGCTCCACCACTGCAATGTACAATGCCGTTAATTTGGCTGCGGTATTGAGCTAATATTTTCTTAATTACAGGGGCATAGGTACGAGTTGGAGAAAGCACCAGCTTTCCAGCGGTAATTTTGCCAAATCCTTCTACTTCAATTTCATCTGTTAGTTTGGTGTGACCAGAGAAAACCAGATCGAAAGGAACTGCAGGGTCGAAGCTTTCCGGATAGGCATTGGCAACAGATTTATCAAATACATCATGACGGGCAGAAGTTAATCCATTAGATCCCATACCACCGTTGTATTCCGATTCGTAAGATGCTTGTCCGAAAGAAGCTAAACCTACAACTACATCTCCAGGTTTAATATTATCGTTGCTAATAATATCAGTTCTTTTTAAGCGGCAAGTTACTGTAGAATCTACAATGATGGTTCTTACTAAATCACCTACATCAGCAGTTTCTCCACCAGTAGAATAAATAGAGATGCCTTGCTCACGTAAATCAGCTAAGATCTGTTCGGTGCCGTTAATGATATCAGCAATAACTTCTCCAGGGATCAGGTTTTTATTACGTCCTATTGTTGAAGATAAAAGAATCTGATCTGTGGCACCCACGCAGATCAAATCATCAATATTCATGATGATCGCATCCTGAGCAATACCCTTCCATACTGAACTGTCGCCAGTTTCTTTCCAATAAACATAAGCCAGGGAAGATTTCGTTCCTGCACCATCGGCATGCATAATATTGCAATATGTTTCATCACCACCTAAAATATCAGGAATAATTTTGCAAAAGGCTTTAGGGAAAATTCCTTTGTCGATGTTTTTGATGGCATTGTGCACATCTTCTTTAGAGGCCGAAACGCCACGTTGATTGTACCTGTTATCACTCATGTTGGCGCAAAGATAGGGTTTTATAGGGAAAGTAGGAAGTGTTAGTCTATGGTCTTGAGGGTGAAAAATCGTCTGCTCGGGAGCTGAAATTTCTTTATCTACAACTGATGTAGAGGGCTCTTGAATACATCTCATCCGTAATCGTCCTGCTGAATTTTGCAGGATCATTAAATAAATCCCATCCGTAATCGTCTTGCTGAATTCATTTCTGCATCTTTAGTAAGATCCTGGGGTAAATTTACTTCGTAGCTCTCCGCTTCGCTCCGGGACAGGGTGACGGGATTTAGAAATGGATTTTTGAGTAGATCTCCTCGAGAATCGTCCTGCTGAATTTTGAGGGGGTCATTGATAAATCCCATCCGTGATCGTCTTGCTGAATTTATTTCAGCACCTTTAGTAAGATCCTGGGATAAATTCAGGTATTGTAGGGTGATTGAATGTCCTTCGACAGGCTCAGGAAGACAGTGGAGGGGGGATTGAATGATAGAATGATTGAATGACTGGGTGATTGAATGATAGAATGACTGGATGATAGAATTATTGAATGATTAAAGGGGGATGGCATAAAAAAAGGGCGTAAAGTAAAACCTTACGCCCTAATTATTTTCGCCTGATGGCTTATCTTATTTCAAGAATAATAATTCTCTGAATTTTGGTAAAGGCCAAACGCTATCGTCAACGATTTGCTCTAATTTATCAGCATGGTAACGGATAGTGTCGAAGTAAGACTTAACCTTCTCATCGTAAGCAATTGCTTTCTCACGAGTGTCTTCGATTTTGTTTGTTACTTTACGTTCTTCTAACATCGCATCGATATTCGTTTTAACGATATCTAAATGCTCAGATAGTTTTTTAACGATTTCTAAAGATGATTTACTGTCGATACCAAGTTCTTTTAATCCTTTAACGTTCTGGATTAAAGCATTTTGATAAGAAATAGCCGCAGGAATAATTGCTGTATTGGCTACTTCACCCATAACACGAGCTTCGATCTGTAATTTTTTGTAGAAGTTCTCTAACATGATCTCATGACGTGCATGGATTTCACGTTTGCTGTAGATGTTAGTAGCAGCGAATAACTCAGCTGATTTTTCAGTTAAATAAGCATCAAGGGCTTTAGGAGTTGTTTTGATGTTAGATAAACCACGTGTTGCAGCTTCATCTTCCCACTCCTGGCTATAACCATTACCTTCGAAACGGACAGCTTTAGATTCTTTGATGTATTTTTTGATCACTGTTAATAAAGCGATATCTTTTTTATCACCTTTTTTGATCAATTTATCAACTTCAGCTTTGAATTTAGTCAATTGCTCAGCAACAATTGCATTCAAGATAGTCATTGGAGCAGAAGAGTTAGCAGAAGAACCTACTGCTCTTAATTCGAATTTGTTACCAGTGAAAGCAAAAGGAGATGTACGGTTACGATCGGTGTTATCCAATAAAATCTGAGGGATTTTAGGGATACCTAACCATAAAGCATTATCTTCTTTAATTTTTTTGCTGATACGTGAGTGCTCAATCTCATCTAATACTTCGTTTAACTGTTGTCCTAAGAAGATAGAGATAATTGCAGGAGGAGCCTCGTTTGCACCTAAACGGTGATCGTTGCTTACTGATGCAATACTTGCACGTAATAAATCTGCATGCTCGCTAACCGCTTTGATTGTATTTACAAAGAAAGTTAAGAACATTAAGTTGTTTTTAGGCGTTTTGCCTGGTGCTAATAAGTTTTTACCAGTATCAGTGATGATTGACCAGTTGTTGTGCTTACCAGAACCGTTGATGCCTGCATATGGTTTCTCGTGTAATAAAACGCGGAAGTTATGACGACGGGCAACTTTTTCCATTAAATCCATCAACAATTGGTTGTGGTCAATAGCTAAGTTGATTTCTTCATAAATTGGTGCACACTCAAATTGAGAAGGTGCAACCTCATTGTGACGCGTTTTTAAAGGAATACCTAATTTTAAAGCTTCGTTTTCGAAATCTACCATGTACGTAAATACGCGCTCAGGAATAGATCCGAAATAGTGATCTTCTAATTGTTGACCTTTAGCAGACATGTGTCCGAATAAAGCACGGCCAGTTAATGCTAAATCTGGGCGAGCATTGAATAAAGATTCGTCTACTAAGAAATATTCTTGTTCGATACCTAAAGAAGCGTTTACTTTAGTGATGCCTTTGTCGAAATATTGACAAACATCAGTAGCCGCTTTGTCTAAAGCAGCAAGTGCTTTTAATAAAGGTGCTTTGTAATCTAAAGCTTCACCTGTGTAAGATACAAATACTGTTGGGATACAAAGTGTTTTACCAGCTTTGCTTTCCATGATGAATGCTGGAGAAGAAGGATCCCAAGCCGTGTAACCACGTGCTTCGAAAGTATTACGAATACCACCGTTAGGGAAACTTGAAGCATCCGGTTCTTGTTGTACCAATGCACTTCCAGCAAATTTTTCGATTGGTCCTTCAGAACTAGGTTCGAAAAAAGCATCGTGTTTTTCTGCTGTAGTACCAGTTAATGGTTGGAACCAGTGAGTATAATGTGTTGCTCCAGCGCTCATTGCCCAAGCTTTCATAGCCGTTGCAATTTGATTAGCGTCATCAGAATTGATTAACTCACCTTGGTTGATAGACGAGATTAATTTTTCGTACACGTCCTTAGATAAGAAATCTCTCATTTTTCTCTTATCAAATACATTAGCGCCAAAAAAGTCAGATATTTTTGCCGATGGTGCTTTTACCTCTGGTGAAATTCTGTTTTGAGCCTCTTTTAATGCGATGGTTCTTAAGCTTTTCATTAATTTATAAAGTTTTTTGTCAAAAATAGCATATTTTATTAATTTTTGTAAAACAAATCCGTTTTTTCTATCAATTTTATTGAAAATGAAATAAAAAAATGTTTTTCATGTGCCAAATTTCATTTTTTGCAAAGAATTGAGATTTTTTTAAAGTTTTATGGAATTGGCGTTTTTGCGGCATCATCGTTAAAAACTCTGAAACTATGTTCAATTCATCAATCAATGTGTACAAAACCGAGTGGCTCGATCTTGTATTTGCAGACCGCAACAAAAATTATGGCGCTTATGAGTTAAGATCTAAATCTTCGCGTATTATGACGCGTTCGCTTTTAATAACCGGGAGCTTATTTGTATTGCTCTGCTTCTCTCCATTAATATATAGTAAGATTTTTCCGAAGGAAGTTATTATTGAAGACCACGTGATAACAGAAATTACCACGCCAGACCAAATTCATGATCTGAAGAAAAATGAACCAGAGGAGAAAAAAGAACCCGCAAAAGCTGATCCGGTAAAAGTGAAAACGGTTAAGATGGTTGCTAATATTGTTGTGGTTGATAAAGAAGAAGTGGAGGCTCCACCAACGATAGCTGATATTAAGGATGCTGTTGTGAGTAATAAAACTCAGGAGGGGGAGATTAAGCCCGATTTGGTTTTAAATAATGCTAACACTGCCGGAGACGGAAATGGTTTAGGAAAAGATGCGGATACAGGTGGCGATGGTAATGTGATATTGGATCCCTCAGGAGTAGACGTATATCCGGAATTTGAAGGTGGTATGAAAGCCTGGGCCAAATATATTCAACGTAATTTAAGATATCCAAGCATGGCACAGGAAAATGATGTATCGGGTAAAGTCTTTTTAAGTTTTGTAGTGGAGAAAGATGGATCGATAACCGACGTAAAGGTGTTAAAGGGAATTGGTTATGGCTGTGATGAAGAGGCTGTTAAAGTAATTAAGAAATCGCCCTTGTGGAAAGCTGGCATGAATAAAGGAATCCCGGTTAGGGTGAGGTATAATATGCCAATCAGCTTTACCATGATGTAGTTGAGAAAGGGGATTTTATGTAAGATGGGGTGGTGGAAGGATGGAAGATGGAGGGATGTAAGATGTAAGATGGGGTGGTGGAAGGATGGAAGATGGAGGGATGTATGATGGAAGATGGGGGATTGATGGATGTAAGATGGAGGGAAGTAAGATGGGGAGCGTTCACATGAGCTTTATCAATCTTTCATAAAATAAAATAATACGTTTTAACGCTTCTCAATTGGAAATGTGGGTTAGGTAAAGGGTTGGGCTTTGGTTCAGCCCTTTTTTGTGCAAAAAAAAAGCCTGAGCATTTACTCAAGCTTGAGGCGTGTGTTAGATGACAGATGAGGTGTATATAATGTATTATATTGGGTTGTATATAATTTTGCTTTAAATTTTCTGAAAAGCAAGGGAAAAATAATATCCTTTGATTCCTGCTTATCGTGGTATAGACAAATATATGAGTAGGGACTATATAAAAGAATACCCTAAAAGAGGTATTTATCAGGGCGTTAGGCTTAGATAAACCCGTTCTACACAATTGGTAATCAGCTGAGCCTTTTCTCTGTTTAATGTAAGATTTAGTTGTAGAAGATGGAATTTTTGGGGAATACGATTCCATTTTACATTAAGCCGTTTTCCATTTGATGTAAGATGGGGTTATGGAAGATGGACTTTGGGAGATTACGATTCCATTTTACATTAAGCCATTTTCCTTTTGATGTAAGATGGAATTATGGAAGATGAAATTTTTGGGGAATATGTTTCCATTTTACATTAAACCGTTTTTCATTTAATGTTATGGAAGATGGACTTTTGGGTATACGATCCATCTTCCATTAAACATGATATTTTATGCTTTTTCTTCAATCCATTTTCTGGCATTGACGAAAGCTTCCATCCAAGGAGAAACTTCATCAGTTCTGCCTTTTGGATAGTTAGCCCAGTGCCATTGAAATAATGAACGCTCGATGTGAGGCATCATTACCAGGTGACGGCCAGACTCATCGCACATCATTGCAGTGTTGTAATCAGAACCATTCGGGCTGGCCGGATAGCTTTCGTAGGCATATTTAGCTACAATTTTATATTGATCTTCTGCGTATGGCAATTGGAATCTGCCTTCACCATGTGATACCCAAACACCTAAAGTACTGCCAGCTAGTGTAGAGAGCATTACCGAGTTGTTCTCTTGTAACGTTAAAGATGTAAAGATACTTTCGTGTTTACCGCTTTTATTGTGGAGCATTTTTGGTTTTTCTGCGTGATTTTTGTTGATTAATCCCAATTCGATAAATAACTGGCAACCATTACAAATACCCACAGAAAGTGTATCAGGGCGTGCAAAGAATTTTTCGAGTGCTACTCTTGCTTTTTCATTGTACATAAATGCACCTGCCCAGCCTTTTGCCGATCCTAAAACATCAGAGTTAGAGAAACCACCTACAGCACCTATAAACTGAATGTCTTCTAAAGTTTCTCTGCCTGTAATTAAGTCGGTCATGTGTACATCTTTTACATCGAAACCAGCTAAATACATTGCATTAGCCAATTCGCGCTCAGAGTTACTGCCTTTTTCGCGGATAATAGCTGCTTTAGGGCGTGGTTTAGTTGCATCGATTACTGGTTTCCTGCCATCAAACTGAGCAGGGAAATTGTATTTTAAAACCTGGTTTTTATAGTTGGCATAACGTTCTTTTGCCAAGCCGTTTCCAGTTTGTCTTTCGTCTAAAAGGTAAGAAGTTTTGAACCAAACATCACGCAGGTGATCTACATCAAAGTTGAAGGAATCATTATTATTTTTAACTTCCAGCTTGGCTGATGAAGTTACTGAACCGATTTTATGGTAAGTTATTCCAGCTTGAGTCAAGGTGCTTTCTACGGCAGCATCTGCCTGGAAAACAATACCAATGTTCTCTGCGAAGAGTAATTTGATGATATCCTGCTCAGCTAATGAAGATAATTCTACTGATGCACCTAAATCGCGATCTGCAAAACACATCTCTAATAAGGTTGTAATTAAACCACCGCTACCAATATCGTGTCCGGCTTGAATCTGACCTGCTTTAATGAGTTGTTGTATGGTATTAAATGCTGTACCAAATTGAGCAGCATCTTTTACATCAGGCGTTTCATTACCGATTTTATTGAGGATTTGTGCGAATGAAGAGCCGCCTAATTTATAGCTATCGTTTGAAAGATTAATGTAATAAATGGCACCACCATCTTTTTGAAGAACAGGCTCTACTACCTGGGTGATATCGTTACAGTTACCTGCTGCAGAAATTATTACCGTTCCTGGTGCAATTACATCGCCAGTTGCATATTTCTGTTTCATGGAAAGCGAATCTTTTCCGGTAGGGATATTGATTCCTAATTCAATTGCAAAATCTGAGCAAGCTTTAACCGCTTCGTACAAACGCGCATCTTCGCCTTCGTTTTTGCAAGCCCACATCCAGTTGGCAGAAAGCGAAGTGCTTTTTAAACCATCTTTAAGTGGTGCCCAAACTAAGTTGGAAAGTGATTCGGCAATTGCATTGCGGCTACCTGCTGCAGGATCAATTAATGCGGTTAAAGGTGAATGGCCGATAGATGTAGCAATACCTTCCTTGCCTTTAAAATCTAAAGCCATCACTCCACAGTTATTTAAAGGTAACTGAAGAGGGCCGGCGCATTGTTGTTTGGCAACACGTCCACCTACACATCTATCTACTTTGTTTGTTAACCAATCTTTCGCTGCAACAGCTTCTAATTGAAGTACTTGCTCTAAGTAGGTGTTTAACTTTTCTGCGGTATATGTTACAGGCTGGTATTCGCGCGCAATGGTTTTATCGTCCATAACGATTTTCGGAGAGCTTCCGAACATGTCTTTCAGCTCTAAATCCATAGGTTTTAAACCTGTTGTTGCCGACTCGAAAGTAAAACGGTGATCGCCGGTAACCTTACCTACGGTATACATTGGAGAGCGCTCACGGTCGGCAATTTTTTGAAGGGTTTCTAAGTGTTCGTTACCAATCACTAAGCCCATTCTTTCCTGAGATTCGTTACCGATAATTTCTTTAGCAGATAGGGTAGGGTCGCCAACAGGAAGTTTATCTAAATCAATTTTACCGCCTGTTTCTTCTACTAATTCTGACAAACAGTTTAAGTGACCACCAGCCCCGTGATCATGGATGGAAACGATTGGGTTGTTTTCGCTTTCTACTAATCCACGAACAGCGTTGGCTGCTCTTTTTTGCATTTCAGGGTTTGAGCGTTGGATAGCATTAAGTTCAATGCCCGATCCAAATGCACCTGTATCTGCAGATGATACTGCAGCTCCACCCATTCCAATTCTATAATTTTCACCACCTAATACAACGATGTTGTCGCCGGTTGTTGGTTTTTGTTTTTTAGCTTGACTTGCTTTACCGTACCCAATACCTCCGGCAAGCATAATTACTTTATCAAAACCTAATTTGCGCGATTCTTCTTCGTGTTCGAAAGTGAGTACAGATCCTGCAATAAGTGGTTGTCCGAATTTATTTCCAAAATCTGTAGCACCATTTGATGCCTTGATGAGGATATCCATTGGGGTTTGGTATAACCATTTTCTTTCTTCTACTCCTTTTTCCCATAGGCGGTTTTCTTCTAAACGAGAAAGTGCGGTCATGTAAACTGCAGTTCCAGCTAAAGGAAGAGAACCTTGTCCGCCGGCTAACCTATCTCTGATTTCACCTCCAGATCCTGTAGCTGCTCCATTGAACGGCTCTACTGTGGTAGGGAAGTTGTGTGTTTCTGCTTTTAAAGAGATAACAGATTCAAAATCGCTGGTGGTATAAAAATCTGGCTCATCTGCACGTTTTGGTGCAAATTGCTCTACTACTGGGCCTTTAATAAAAGCCACGTTGTCTTTGTAGGCAGAAACAATATCGTTAAGGTTTTCTTCTGATGTTTTACGGATTAATTTGAACAGTGAAGTAGGTTGTTCTACACCATCGATAACAAATTTACCATTAAAGATTTTATGACGGCAGTGTTCTGAATTTACCTGAGAGAACCCAAACACTTCAGAGTCTGTTAACGATCTGCCTAAACGACTGGCTAGTGATACCAGATATTCTACTTCGTCGTCACTTAAAGATAATCCTTCTTGTTTATTGTAAGCAGCAATATCAGTGATTTCTAAAATAGGCTCAGGCTTGATGTTGATGGTATAAATATCCTGGTTTAACAGATCGTATTTTTGTGAAAGCATTGGGTCATAGTCTGAAAAATCTTCAGCTACGGTTTCAAATTCCTCAATCCTGATGATGCCCTGAATATCCATATTTTGGGTAATCTCTACAGCATTGGTACTCCAGGGTGTAATCATGGCTGCTCTTGGGCCAACAAAAAAGCCTTTTAATGCTGTTTCGTTGCTGATTTTGGCGCCGCCAAATAACCACTCAAGTTTAGTAATATCAGTTTGGGAAAGCGTTTTTTCTGTTTGAAGAACAAAAATCGCCTTTGATTGACTAAGGAAGAAATGAATCATGCTTTTTTTTTGAAGCTGCAAATTTAGGGTTTTTAAATGAAAGAAAATATATATTGAGTGAATGAGTGAATTTTGAATGTAGGAATAAAGTAAAATGACTAATGGATGGAATTAAAAATGATTGAATGAATGGATTTTGAAGGAGAGAATATGCAGATTTGTGTTTTGGTTTAATGGTTCATTGGCTAATTGGTCATTCAAAATTTAATCCTTCTGTAATTCAATCATTTTATAACATATGTTCAATCGCATTCATCATATCGCCATAATTTGTTCAGATTACGTACAATCCAAGTCTTTTTATGTAGATAAGTTAGGTTTTACCGTTTTGGCTGAGGTTTATCGCGCAGAGCGGAAATCTTATAAGTTAGATTTAGCTGTTAACGGATTATACCAAATCGAGTTGTTTTCATTCGAGAACCCACCGGCGAGGCCTTCAAGGCCGGAGGCGCAAGGTTTACGGCACCTGGCGTTTGAGGTAGATGATATAGAGCTAGAGATTGAGCGGTTAAAAGCGCATGGGATTGTAACGGAGCCCATTCGAATTGATGAGTTTACAGATAAGCGATTTACATTTTTTAATGATCCTGATGGTTTGCCGCTGGAGTTGTATGAGAAGTAGTGTTGAGGGGGGAATAGGGGGTAGGATGGAAGTTGATGGTTCTTTTTCTCGTGCCTTTTCTAGTTGTAGCGTCTCCAATGCTATTAACTTAAGGAGAAAACTAAAATGTATTGTCAATCCTGAGCCTGTCGAAGGGCAATTCATTTCAGTTTTATCCTTATTAAGAAGGCCTTCGATTACTTGTCCCGATTTCACATTGGGAAGCTCAGACTGACCCCATTTTGCTTAACTTAATAGCATTGGTAGCGTCTCGCTACGACTTAATAGTTTCTTTTTCCTCGCCGCCGGAAGGGCTCGTACCTTTTTATTGGCAAAAAGGTACCCAAAACCGATGCCGATTTGAATCGGCAGAGCTCATGAATACTATTAAAAACAATGTGTACTAATGAATAAACCCAAGGCTTGCATCCTTTCTTGGCTAGGAGCATCCGGATGCTGTTTGCGGTAACATTTGTGTTATAGGTTATTAGTTACGTGTCATGGGTGTGAAAAACTCAGAGTGGCTATGTGCACAGACTTGTAACCGAGAGCTCGCAACGCGTAACCCATTAATGCTCCTATCCGGCGAAATGCTGCTAGGCCGGAGGATCTGCTTAGGTAAGGATAGTTTCTGTGTCAACGGGAGTTAGCATGATGCATAATTTTGTTATGAGGATGAGAACTCAGCGTGACTAGCGTCCAGACCCGTAACCCAAAGCCCGCAACTCGCAACCCAATTTTTTAATGAGCGTTTCTCAGAAATTAAATGCTTTAATCAATGATTTGTGCATTTTTGAAAAAAAAAAGCTGACTTCCTGGGAGTATAAGCCAGGAATTAGTTTGAAGATCTTCTGTCAGTTCAGTAGGATTCTTGAAAAAAATAGGCATCGGTTTATTTATATGAGTATATTTAAGTTTAAGCAATTTGAAGTTGATCAGCAGGGCTGTGCCATGAAGATTAATACGGACGGTGTGCTTCTGGCTGCGAAAGCTAGCCATCCCCATCCTCATAATATATTGGATATTGGTACTGGTACCGGAGTGATTGCGCTAATGCTTGCTCAACGATATCCGCATGCACAGGTTGAAGCCATTGAAATTGATGCCCAAGCTTCTGAAACTGCCGGATATAACTTTCAAAAATCTGCTTTTAAGGATCGTTTAATTGGTCGGCATGTAGCTATACAGGAATATGTAACTTCTAAAAAGTTTGATTTGATTGTTTCTAATCCTCCATTTTTTTTAAATGATTTAAAGAGTGAAGAGCTGAGGAAGGGGATTGCCAGACATGCGGATTTAGATTTTTTCGAGACATTGGTGGCTAAGTCGGCAGGATTATTATCAGAAGATGGACTGCTTTGGCTGATTCTCCCCCCTAAGCAAGCAGATTTAGTTGTTGGTATTTCTGCTTCGGAAAACCTAACGCTGTTGGAGCGAGTTCATATTCATTCTGACGAAAGTAAACCCGAGTTCAGGCAGATTATAGTTCTAGGTAGGGAAGGGAAGGATCGGGTAGAGCATAATTTTTATATTTATGAGTCCTTTCAGGAGTATACTTCCGCTTATAAGCAGCTATTAAAGGATTTCTTTTTAGCTTTTTAGTGCATTTATATCAATGATAATATGGTATAATAGTTTTTAGCTGTTATATGCGTTCTTTTATTGAATTGGGTGTGGATAAAGCCTGTAGATTAAGGTGTAGATTTTGATTGCATCTAATACGGTATCGTCTAAATTATTGTAAAGGAGCAATAAAAATTACTATACAAAATGAAAAAAATTGGATTAATTTCAGATACTCACGGTTTTTTAGATGAAGCTGTTTTTAAGCATTTCGAAAGCGTGGATGAGATTTGGCATGCAGGAGATTTTGGTCCAAATGTGGCAGCGCCTTTGGCCGCGTTTAAACCATTACGTGGCGTTTATGGAAACATAGATGATAAGGAGATCAGAGCAGAGTTTCCTGAACAAAATCGATTTACCTGTGAGAAGGTAGATGTTTGGATGACTCATATTGGTGGATATCCGGGTAGATATTCTAATTTTGTTAAGCCGGAAATTTACACTAAGCCTCCGAAATTATTCATTACCGGACACTCTCATATATTGAAGGTGATGTTCGATGAAAAAATAAAATGTTTGCATATAAACCCCGGTGCAGCCGGAAAACACGGCTGGCACAAAGTGAGAACCCTGATTCGTTTTTGCATTACTGATGAAAATATTCATACCTTAGAGGTTATAGAGTTATCAGGTAGATAATGTAAAAAGTACACTAAGTATGGTTTGTGGCGTAAAAACATTAGGACAATTTATTATTGAAAAACAGGCTGATTTTCCTTATGCCAAAGGAGAATTATCGAGGCTACTGAGAGATATCGGTATAGCCGCAAAAATCGTTAACCGTGAAGTAAACAAAGCAGGGTTAGTTGATATTTTAGGAGATGTTGGAACCACCAATATCCAGGGTGAGGAACAAAAGAAATTAGATGTTTATGCCAATGAACAATTTATTGCGGCACTAACCAGTGGGGGAGAATGTTGTATCGTTGCCACTGAGGAAGAGGACGAGATTATCCATATCGAATCTCCTGTATCTCAAAACGCCAAATATATTGTTTGTATCGATCCCTTGGATGGTTCTTCCAATATTGATGTGAACGTAGCTGTAGGGACTATATTTTCTATTTATCGCAGGAAATCTGTAGAGGGATTGGCAAGTTTGCAGGATGTGCTTCAAAAAGGTACTGAACAGGTGGCTGCGGGGTATGTGATTTATGGTTCTTCAACGATGTTGGTTTACACGACTGGCAAGGGTGTAAACGGATTTACCCTTGATCCATCAATTGGTGAGTTTTGTTTATCTCATCCACAAATGAAAATTCCTGAAACAGGCTACATTTATTCTGTTAATGAGGGTAACTACGTTCATTTTCCGGATGGTGTGAAGAAATACATCAAGTATTGTCAGGTAGAGGATGTTTCAACTAAACGACCTTATACATCACGTTATATTGGTTCTATGGTTGGAGATATTCACCGAAACCTTATTAAGGGAGGAATTTATATATATCCCACTACTTCCAGATCTCCTAATGGTAAATTGAGATTACTTTATGAATGCAATCCGATGGCCTTTATTATTGAGCAGGCTGGTGGAAAAGCCAGTACAGGTTTTGACCGGATTTTAGATATTAATCCTGCCGAACTTCACCAAAGAGTACCTGTTTTTATTGGCTCTAAAAATATGGTAGAGAAAGCCGAAGAAATGATGCTTATCTACACCGAAAAACCACTTTCTGTGGAAGAAAAGGTTGAATCTAAATTGGAAGATTTGGGCGTAGTTGGCGGGATAGACTAGAGATTAAGCACTAGCTCTGCTGCGTTCTACTTCAAATACAGTATCAATGGCCAGGTTTTGCTTGTCTTGCGATGCTGCAACAGCTAAACGGTCGCAACGCTCATTCTCCGGATGGTCGTTGTGACCTTTTATCCAGATAAACTTCACTTTATGGAGTTTATTCAATTCTAAAAACCGCATCCAAAGATCTTTATTCTTTTTGTCTTTAAAATTTTTGGTTTGCCAGCCAAATACCCATTTTTTCTCTACTGCATCTACTACGTATTTAGAATCGGAGTATACGGTAACTTCCTGATTTAAACTTTTTAAAGCCTCTAAACCCTTAATTACGGCAAGCAGCTCCATGCGGTTATTGGTTGTCATCCTGAAACCACCACTCAGTTCTTTATAATGCTTTCCAGCTCTTAATATGGTTCCATATCCGCCTGGGCCTGGATTTCCGCTTGCTGCTCCGTCTGTATAAATCTCAATCATAAACTGAGCAAAGCTAAGTTTTTAGTGTTAAAATACTAGATTTTATGTTTTTTTAATCCGGCACTAAAAATTAAATCCATTGAAAAATAGCGAATTAAATATTTTTTACTCTTGAACATTAAAATTTATTTGCAGGTAATATTAAATCTCGTACCTTTGTGACACCAAAAAATACGGTGGATGTAGCTCAGTCGGTTAGAGCATCGGTTTGTGGTGCCGAGGGTCGTGGGTTCGAGCCCCATCTTCCACCCCGAGTTTTGAAAGCAGTTCTGAAAAGAGCTGCTTTTTTTGTTTCAGGCTATTTATTTCAAAAGTTTTCAAGTAGCAGAGCGTTTAATTCTTAATTTGGATCAAGTCGAATAATGCAATTTCTTATGCGCTATTTTTGGATCAAGCGGAAAAGGGATCAAGCGGAAAAGTTGGGGGAAAAGGAATAATTTGTTTCTTTTGTATCCTATAACAATTGCGCATTCCCTTGAACCAAGCCGAACAAACCCTTATTAGTTTTTTATTGCCAGAAGGCATCTTAGATTATTTCGAACTTACTAAAGCCGATAAAGCGACCAAAGAACT
>NZ_FOGG01000032.1:0-25938 GCF_900111155.1 Pedobacter rhizosphaerae
GCCCCAAACGGGTTGAACTTGCCTGGAGCCCTGTTATAAGCTCCCGAAGTGAGGTACAGTGATGAAAACTACTGAATAGCATGGTTACCAAATGATCATAGGTCCTGAACTTTTTACAGTAGCGGTTAGAATGGTATTTCTGAGATAGCTGATCAACTTTGTAACGCGGAATTAAAGAAAGTAACTGTCCAAGGATAGGCTGTCCGGTAAAAAATGTATTTTTGCGCATGGTTTATTTTTAAAGCTTGAGAACTTCAAATCTAAACTATGTAGGGGCTTTGGCCCCTATTTTTTTTCCTTTTTTTCCAGTTTACCGGACAACACTGAGTTCTAAGTCTAGAGTCTATTAGCTGCAGTTTCCAGTGTTTCTAAACCCGACAAACGCGGAAATACTTTTTGCCTGCACTACAATAATATGCTTAAACCGTTGGCAAAAAGATTGGAGCAAATGGCGGGAACAGACTTAAATTTTAGTACAGACCTTGCTTTCCAAATAAATGCATTTTTAAGTAAAAAATGAACAAACGTTTGACTCTGTGTTTACACATAAAATCTATCTATTTTATCGCTTTTAAGTATAAATAAGACACCTTTTTTACACTGATTCATAGTGAAATGCAGGTTGGTTTTGCTACCTTTGCACGCAAATTTATTATTCATACTGCATGAGCTTAAATATCCACTACAAGGAAGAATTTCAGAACCGCCATATTGCGCCAAATCAGGAAGATACTGAGGCGATGTTGCAAAAGGTTGGCGTTAACTCTATCGATGAGTTAATTGAACAAACAGTTCCGGCGGCGATTAGGTTAAAACAACCTTTGAACTTGCCAGCTGCAAAATCGGAGACTGAATATCTGTCTACCTTGAAACAAACTTCATTGTTGAATAAAGTTTTCAAAAGCTTTATCGGTCAGGGTTACTATGATACCATTACACCAGGTGTAATTTTACGTAATGTATTTGAAAACCCGGGATGGTATACCCAATATACGCCTTATCAGGCAGAAATTGCTCAAGGTCGTTTACAGGCTTTGTTAAATTTCCAAACAATGGTTATTGATTTAACCGGGATGGAAATTGCCAACGCATCTTTATTAGATGAAGGTACAGCTGCTGCAGAAGCCATGTTTATGCAATATAGCTTGCGTAAAAATCAGGCTGCTAAGAAATTCTTTGTGTCTGAATTAATTTTTCCTCAAACCATAGATATCTTAAAAACTCGTGCTAATCCTTACGGTATTGAGTTGGTTATCGGAAGCCATTTAGATTTTGTGGCGACTGAAGATTTCTTCGGTGCAATTGTTCAATATCCGGCAGGAAACGGTGAAGTTTTCGATTACAAAAACTTTGCTTCAGAATTGCACAACCAAAATATTAAACTAACCGTTGTTGCCGATATTTTAAGCTTAACCTTATTAACGCCTCCAGGCGAATGGGGTGCTGATGTAGTGGTAGGTACAACACAACGCTTAGGTATTCCAATGGGCTTTGGTGGCCCTCACGCAGCATTTTTTGCAACCAAGGAAGAATATAAACGTTCTATCCCAGGTCGTATTATCGGCGTAACCATCGATAGCCATGGCGATTACGCTTTACGTATGGCTTTGCAAACCCGCGAGCAACACATCCGTAGAGATAAAGCTACTTCAAATATTTGTACTGCACAGGCGCTTTTGGCCATTATGGCAGGTTTCTATGCAGCTTATCACGGTCCGAAAGGATTAAAAGCCATTGCAGAACGTACACACGGTTTAGCGGTTAGCCTGGCATCTACCTTGAAAAATTTAGGTTACGAGCAGTTAAACTCAGCTTATTTCGATACCATTCGTTTCGATTTGGGTGATTTAAAAGGTGGTATCCACTCTGCATGTTTAGATAACGAAATCAATTTGAACTACGTAGGTAATACGGTTACCATCTCTTTTGATGAAACCAGCACTTTCGAAGATGTTCAGTTAATTGCTAAAATTTTCGCTAAAACTAAAGCCATCGCTGGCGATCAGGTAGAGGTTGTAGAAAATGTAGAAACCGTTATTCCAGAATCATTACAACGTACTTCAGCATACTTAACACACCCAATTTTCAATTCGCATCATTCAGAGCATGAAATGTTGCGTTATATCAAATCATTAGAAGCAAAAGATTTATCGCTTTGCCATTCTATGATTGCCTTGGGTAGCTGTACCATGAAATTAAATGCAACGGCAGAGATGATTCCGGTTACCTGGTCTCACTTCGGTCGTATCCACCCATTTGCTCCTTCAGACCAGGTTTTAGGTTACTATTCGGTTTTCAACGAATTGGATAAGTGGTTAAGTGAAATTACTGGTTTCGCAGCCATGAGCTTACAACCCAATGCAGGTGCACAAGGTGAGTATGCAGGTTTAATGGTTATCCGTGCTTATCATCAGGATAGGGGAGATTTCCACCGTAACGTAGCCTTAATTCCAGCTTCAGCACACGGCACTAACCCTGCTTCTGCGGCAATGGCCGATATGAAGATCGTTGTGGTTAAATCTTTAGAAAACGGAAATATCGATGTTGAAGATTTAAAAGCAAAAGCAGAATTACACAAAGACAACCTTTCCTGCTTAATGGTTACTTACCCATCAACGCATGGGGTATTCGAAGAAAGCATTATCGAAATTTGTGAGGTAATCCACGCTAACGGTGGTCAAGTTTACATGGATGGTGCCAACATGAATGCACAGGTTGGTTTAACAAGTCCTGCTAATATCGGTGCTGATGTTTGCCACTTAAACTTACACAAAACATTCTGTATCCCTCACGGTGGTGGCGGTCCGGGTATGGGTCCAATTGGTGTTGCGGCACACTTGGTGCCTTATCTTCCAGGTCATGCAGTAGTAGATATCGATAAAGGAAAATCAATTTCTGCAGTATCATCAGCTCCTTGGGGATCAGCTTCAATTTTAATTATCTCCCATGCGTACATCGCTATGATGGGCAGTGAAGGGTTAACCAACGCTACTAAATACGCTATTTTGAATGCCAACTACATGAAAGCGCGTTTAGAAGAGCATTATCCGGTGCTTTACTCTGGTGCTCAAGGTCGTTGTGCACACGAAATGATTTTAGATTGCCGTTCGTTTAAGGCATTCGGAATCGAAGTAACCGATATCGCTAAGCGTTTAATGGATTATGGTTTCCACGCACCAACCGTTTCATTCCCGGTTGCAGGTACTTTAATGGTAGAGCCTACAGAATCTGAGCCTAAACATGAGTTAGACCGTTTCTGCGATGCTTTAATTGCTATTAAAAACGAAATTACCGAAGTAGAAAACGGTACTTTAGATAAAACAGATAACCCACTAAAAAATGCACCTCACACCGTGGCGGTAATTACTGCTAACGAATGGGATCATGCATATAGCCGCCAAACTGCTGCATTCCCACTTCCTTACGTGTTAGAGCGCAAGTTCTGGCCATCGGTAGGTCGTGTAAACGATAGCCATGGCGATAGATCATTGATCTGTGCCTGCCCTCCGGTAGAGAGCTATTTAGAGGAAATAGTACCTTAATTAGCTTTAAGGTAAAAGACCTAAGGTTTAAGGTTTTTGCAAGATGCTTCGGCGTTTTGTAAAGATCTTAAACCGTTTTTTGTTTATAGACATGTATTCACCTCGCATCTAAATTAGCAAATGATTGGCCGTATTTCATCGGTGCCGGTAGCCCCGCCATTCGTTACAATCTTTTAAAGTAACGGCTGAGAGAATATTCTGGGTTGCTGCTCTTTAAAAGTATTTCCACTGCTGTCGGGTTTAGAAAACACAAGCCGGTGCAGAAAACAAACTATCCTAAAATGACCCTGAACTAAATTCAGGTTGACGACGGTAGCATACAGGTATATTCACTATCGCTGCTATTTAAAATTAAAACGTCCTACCCATTAAACCTCATTAAGAAATTATAGTCCATTAAAGCGGATTGAAATAATTCAGATTATTTTTGAAAATCTTAACATAGGTCAACAACAAGGGACAGACCTTAATTATATATTTGTATCATAATTTAAAAAACCAGAAAATGAAATTAAAAATCAGCTCAATTTTTTTATTAGTAGCAGTTGTAGCTTTATCAGCTTTCAAAAACCCTACTAAACCAGTTACTTATACAGTAGATGCAGCTAAATCATCTATCACTTGGTTAGGTAAAAAAGTAACAGGATCTCACAACGGTACTATTTCTTTAAAATCAGGATCTATCAACGTTGATGGAAAGAAATTAACCGGCGGAACATTTGTAATCGATATGACTTCTATTAAAGATGCTGATGGTAGCGCTAAATTAGAAGGTCACTTAAAAGCAGACGATTTCTTTGGTTCAGCTAAATTCCCAACTTCAACTTTCGTGATTACTAAAGTTGCTGGTTCAGGTGCTAACGTAACTGTTTCAGGTAACTTAACAATCAAAGGAATTACAAAACCATTAAGCTTCCCTGCATCTGTAACTACAAACGCAGATGGTACTGTAAGTGCTGTTGCTGGTAAAATCGTAGTAGACAGAACTAAATATGACATCAAATATGGTTCTAAATCATTCTTTGATAGCATTGGCGATAAAGCAATCAACGATGAGTTCGAAATTGGCGTGAAATTAGTAGCTGCTAAATAATTTAAAAATAATTCAACAAAAAAGGGTTTTCATTGTGAAATGGAAACCCTTTTTTAGTATCGAGTATCGAGTAATTAGTATCAAGTAATTGGTATCAAGTATCAAGATTGGGCACCAACAAACTAAGACTCGTGACTGTAAGCAACAGACTTAAGACTTAACCACAAACCCGCCCTCAATTTCTTCTACAAAACCTGTTGCTGCGCTTTTACCGTGATAGAATAAACATTCCCAGTTTTCTGCAGCGGCTCTTTTACCAAATTCCTTGCGCAATTCCATCGCTTTGCGGCCATCAAAATCGTACTTAGCAATAAAATTCTTGATCAGTTCTTCGGGCTCAGGCAAAACATCACCACCAAAAAATATTTTCTGATTGCCCTCGGTTAACAAGAACACAATATGATTTGGACAATGTGCACCTGTAAATTCATAGGCTATCGTTTCATCTAAATTTCCATCCCCCTCAATAAACTTTAACTGTGCATTGCGTTGAATAACATCGAAAATATCGGTGTGGTATGACGAAGAGGTGCTGCTAAAAGCAGTTTCCCATTCTCCTCGGTTAATCACATATTCCGCATCCGGGAAACTTAACTCCATCTTGTCGCCCAATTGATGTACCATCCCACCCGAGTGGTCATAATGTAAGTGCGACATTAAAACTTTGGTTACATCTGTAGGATCGAAGCCTGCATTTCTGATGTTTTTATGCAAAATTAACTCACCATGATCATCGCTGAAACCTAGGCCCGTATCAAATAAAATCAGGTCATTTTTCAACTCCACCAAAAAGGGTTGTACATTAATGAATAAAGAAGCTGGCCGGTCTTTAAAACTATGAATAGCTGGGTCGAAAGGAATAAATTTCTTGGTTGCATCAACCGAATAGGTTCCTTCGTATAATGTATGTACTTGCAAAATGTTACGTTTTTTATTTACCAGTAAAGTTAAGCGAAACAATCTAAATGTAATATCATATTAGTAAAAGCTTGGATACTTCCTTTTATTATAAAATATCATTCCTAAATTCAGGCAAATTATTTCAATGAAAGCTGCATTTATTATTTTTCTTTCTTTATTTAGTATTTCGCTAACAGCTAACGCCCAACAAAAGCCAAATGTAATTATTGTATTGGCAGATGATATGGGCTATGCAGACATTGCCTGTTATGGCAGTCCGCTCAACAAAACACCATTTTTAGATAATATGGCAGCCAAAGGAGTAAAGGCAACCAGCTTTATCACTACTTCGCCTACCTGTACTCCTTCAAGGGCCTCTTTACTTACCGGTAGATATTGTAGCAGGATGGGACTGCCACATCCTATTGGTCCGGGCGACAAGAGTGGGATACCTGAAGATGAAGTAACCATTGCGCAAATGCTTAAAACATCGGGCTATGCTACCGCCTTAGTTGGGAAATGGCATTTAGGAGATTATGGTGTTTCTTTGCCTAATAAAAAGGGTTTTGACGAGTTCTATGGCATGCTATACAGTCATGATTACCGTGCACCTTACGTGAAAACCGATACGGTGATTAAAATTTTCAGAAATACCAAGCCTGAAATATATAAACCTCACGATAGTATTTTAACTCAATCTTATACAAAAGAATCTGTCAGTTTTATTAAGCGGAGTGCCCAGGCAAAAAAGCCCTTCTTTTTATACCTGGCTCAAAATTTACCACACTTACCTGTTGCCTTTGCAGGTCAAAAAAGTAGAAAAGCACCATCGGCTGGAGGAGAATTGGGTGATGTAATTGAAGATATGGATGCCGGCCTGGCTGAAATATGGAAACAGGTGGTGGCTTCCGGGCAGGCAGATAATACGATTTTTATTTTTACCAGTGATAATGGTCCATGGACAAATGCACCTCAACGCATGTACGATGATGGTTTTACGCAATCCTATCATGTAGGTTCGGCCGGCATATTCAGAGGATCAAAGGCTGTTTCTTATGAGGGTGGGCATCGGGTTCCGTTTATTGTGTATTGGAAGGGACATACCTTAAGTAATACCCAGTTAACCAAACCACTATCTAATCTGGATGTATTTCCAACATTAGCCGAATGGACTAAATCCAAACTTCCGAACCGTGTTTATGATGGCGAGTCTGTTGCAGGTTTACTCACTAATCCAAAATACAATAAAGTGCATCGCCCAATTTACTACCATAATTATGTGTTAGAAGGGCTGAGAGATGGCGATTGGAAGCTAAGAATTACTAAAAAAGATAACCAGGATTTCTCAGAACTTTATAACCTATCCTGGGATCCATCGGAACGGGTAAATTTAATCAATGATGTCAGGTATAATACTCAAAAGGAACAGCTTTTAGCCTTGTTTAAAGCTTATCCGGGCAATACGAAGTAATAAACATTCTGATTAGGGAGATGATTTTCCAATATTCAATTAAAATGTATATTTACTGTTCGGAAAATAGACAATGGAAAAAAGATGGGTGCTGGCATCAAGTTGTAACGATGCTACTGTTAATGAGATTTCAGATCAACTCAATATCGATCGGGCACTAGCCCAAATATTGGTACAAAGGAATATTTGCAGCTTTGAGGAAGCCAGAAATTTCTTCAGACCTGAGCTTACCCACCTCCACGATCCTTTTTTAATGAAGGATATGGACAAAGCCATTGATCGAATTGACCTTGCCCTCCAAAAAGGAGAGAAAATACTCATTTATGGCGATTATGATGTAGATGGAACCACGTCTGTTGCCCTGGCTTACAGCTTTTTTTCTCAACTTACGTCCAATATCGAATACTATATACCCGATAGATATCTGGAAGGGTACGGTATTTCTACAGCTGGTATTGATTACGCTGCTGCCAACGGCTTTACTTTAATTATTGCTTTGGATTGCGGCATTAAATCGATCGATAAAATTGATTATGCGAATACTTTCGGGATTGATTTTATCATCTGCGATCACCACTTACCTGGAGATACGATTCCAAATGCCCTGGCTGTTCTTGATCCTAAAAGAAGCGATTGCGAGTATCCATTTAAAGAGCTGGCAGGTTGTGGCATAGGATTTAAACTGGCACAGGCTTATTGCCAGAAGCATGATCTGCCTAAAGAAAAATTTCTTCAATATTTAGATCTGGTAATGGTGAGCATTGCGGCTGATATTGTACCGGTTGTAGGAGAAAATCGCATTTTGGCCTATTACGGATTGAAGAAGCTCAATAGTAATCCATGCGAAGGGTTAAGGGCTTTAATGGAGGTATCAGGCAAAACAGAAAACTATACCATTACCGATGTAGTATTTACCCTTGGGCCAAGAATTAATGCTGCAGGGCGGATAGATCATGCCAAACATGCGGTAGCCATGTTGCTATGCCAGGTAGATGGAAATGCACTGGAGCAAAGTGTAGAAATTAACCTTAAAAATACGGAACGTAAAACCTACGACCAGGATATAACCCGCGAAGCCTTAGCACTGATAGGAGACAGCGAGGTACTGATCAATAAAAAAACCACTGTTGTATTTAACGAAAATTGGCACAAAGGCGTAATCGGGATTGTAGCTTCTCGCTTAACAGAGAAATATTATCGTCCAACTATCGTTCTTACTAAGTCTAATGGTCATGTAGCAGGTTCGGCACGTTCGGTAGCAGGATTTGATTTATATGAGGCGCTAAGTGGTTGCGCACATTTACTAGATCAATATGGCGGACATAAGTTTGCTGCGGGTTTAACCATGCAACAACAAAATGTAGATGCCTTTGCTGATAAATTTGAAGAAATTGTTTCCGCTACGATTACGGATGAGCTGTTAATTCCGATGATTAAAATCGATGCAGAAATAGAACTGGCTCAGATTGATGGTAAGTTTTTTAGGGTATTGGCACAGATGGGGCCTTTTGGGCCGGAAAATATGTCGCCTATATTTGTAACCCATGGTGTTTATTTAGCCCAGCATGCCATGACAGTAGGGGCAAATCATTTAAAAATTAATATAAAACAACAAAATTCGCCTATTTTTGAGGGCATTGCATTTGGATTGGCAGAATTTGAAAAACTTTTACAACCAAAAGTTCCATTTTCTGTTTGTTATACGATAGAAGAAAATGTGTGGCGGGATAAAAAGCGTTTGCAACTCAATATTAAAGGAATAAAAGTTAATTAAATATATCCTGGTGTTATCTTGAACCTTGTTGAAGGACATTTCGACAAGCTCAATGTGACTACCAAGAGGATCATTTATATATATGATATTAAGAGCCGAAAATCTGGTTAAAAAATACAAACAACGAACTGTTGTTAACGATGTGTCATTCAATGTAAGCCAGGGAGAAATTGTTGGTTTACTTGGCCCCAACGGAGCAGGTAAAACCACATCATTTTACATGATTGTAGGTTTGATTAAACCTAACGAGGGTCGAATCTTCTTAGAAGATGAGAATATTACCGAAGATGCCATGTACCGCAGGGCACAAAAAGGCATTGGATATTTGGCTCAGGAAGCTTCAGTTTTTAGAAAATTAACTGTTGAAGAAAATATTCTGGCCATTTTAGAGATGGGAAATATGAGTAAAGAGGAGCAACGCGAGAAGCTTGAAGAACTCATTAATGAATTCAGTTTACACAAGGTGCGGAAAAACCGTGGCGATTTACTTTCGGGAGGAGAACGCCGCCGAACAGAAATTGCCCGTGCTTTGGCTGCAAATCCTAATTTTATTCTACTGGATGAACCATTTGCTGGGGTAGATCCAATTGCAGTAGAAGAAATTCAAAGCATTGTTGCCAAACTGAAGCACAAAAATATTGGTATTTTAATTACCGACCACAACGTACAGGAAACACTTTCCATTACAGATAGAGCTTACCTCTTATTTGAAGGCAAGATATTAGAGCAGGGTGTACCTGAGGTGCTGGCAGAAAATGAAATGGTTAGAAAGGTATATTTAGGTTCGAATTTCGTACTCAAGCGTAAAAAATTCTAGTTGCATGGCAATTGTAAACTCGATATTTACCTGGTTAATGAAAAAGCGTATCCACCAGATAGAGCTTTTCATGAAATATCCTTATGATGTTCAGGAAGAATGGTTTCATAGCCTGATTGATAGTGCAGAAAATACAGAATGGGGAAAGTTATACGATTATAAAACCATACTCAGTACCCAGCAATTTCAGGAACGCGTACCCATTCAGAATTATGATACTTTAAAGCCCTACATTGAGCGTATGCTCAATGGTGAGCAAAATATACTCTGGCCTTCAGACATTAAATGGTTTGCCAAATCATCGGGTACTACCAGCGATAGAAGTAAATTTATCCCGGTTTCGCAAGAATCATTAGAAGAATGCCACTTTAAGGGGGGTAAGGATATGTTATCTATCTATTGCAACAACCGGCCAGATAATCAGATGTTTACCGGGAAAGGTCTGGTTTTAGGTGGTAGTCATCAGGTAAATCAATTAAATGAAGATTGTTTCTATGGAGATTTATCGGCCGTTCTGATTAAAAACCTACCCATTTGGGCCGAGTATTACCGCACGCCAGACATGTCTATCGCTTTGATGGATAATTACGAAGTAAAGATGGATCGCATGGCAGAAGCCACGATTAATGAGAACGTGACCAGTATTTCTGGGGTACCCACCTGGACCATTGTTCTGGCTAAAAAGGTGTTGGAACTTACCGGAAAAAGCAACTTATTGGAAGTTTGGCCAAATTTAGAATTATACGTTCATGGAGCAGTAAATTTTGCACCCTATAGAGAGCAGTTTAAACAGTTGATTCCATCAAGCGAGATGTATTATCTCGAAACGTACAATGCATCTGAAGGTTTCTTTGGGATTCAGGATCAGGATAATTCTGAGGAAATGTTGCTGATGTTGGATTATGGCATTTTCTACGAATTTGTTCCCCTGGAAAATATTGGGGAAGAAAACCCTAAAGCTTTGTTGCTCGGAGAAGTAGAACTTCATAAAAATTACGCAATTGTAATTTCTACCAATGGTGGCCTCTGGCGATATATGATTGGAGATACCATTCAGTTTACTTCCCTGGCACCTTATCGCATTAAAATTACCGGGCGTACCAAGCACTTTATCAAT
This sequence comes from Pedobacter rhizosphaerae, assembly GCF_900111155.1. Lineage (GTDB taxonomy): Bacteria > Bacteroidota > Bacteroidia > Sphingobacteriales > Sphingobacteriaceae > Pedobacter > Pedobacter rhizosphaerae. The sequence goes on from NZ_FOGG01000032.1 coordinate 10,715, forward strand.
GCCTTTGGAGAAGAAGTGATTATTGATAATGCGGAACAAGCCTTAACCAGGGCATGCCAGGCTACCGGAGCAGAGATTAAGGATTATACGGCCTGCCCAATTTACTTTAAAGGTGAAAATGCCGGTGGTCACGAGTGGATTATCGAATTTTGTAAACAGCCCGATGATTTCGATAAGTTTGTCGATGTTTTAGACAATACCCTTCGTGAAGTGAATTCTGATTATGATGCCAAGCGCTTTAAAGATATGGCCCTGGCCAGGCCAACTGTTCACCGTGCTGCATGCAATACTTTTTATAACTGGCTCAAAGCAAAAGATAAACTTGGAGGCCAGCATAAAGTGCCTCGCCTGGCCAATGAAAGGAAATATGTAGATGATATTTTAGCGATGATGAAATCGGGGTAAATTAGTTATATTTGTTTTTAATTCATAAGGAAAACATGGATGCTACGGGAAGATTAACAAATGTTCAGCTTGAGTTATTAAAATTATTTCAATATAATTTACCTGAAGCGCAATTAATGGAGATTAAAGAAATCTTAGCGAAATACTTTGCCAAATCTGCTTCTGATGAGATGGATAAATTGTGGGAAAGAGAGAACTGGGATGAAAATACTATTGAGTCTCTGAAAAACGAACATCTACGAAAGAAATAACATAGATGAAAGTTGTACTGGATATTAATGTACTTCTCATTTCGATTCCCCAAAAATCAAAATTTAGGCCTATTTTCAATGCTATTATTAATGGAACGTTTAATATTGTTATAAGTAACAATATTCTTAGTGAGTATGTGGAGATTATTGAACAGAAAACAACGCCTTTAATTGCTAGTAATATTGCAGAAATGCTTCTCAATTTAAGTAATGTGCAGAAAGTTGAAATTTACTTTGAATGGAAGTTAATTCAATCTGATGTAGACGACAACAAGTATGTTGACGCTTACATATGCAGCAATTCTGATTATCTTGTCACAAATGATCAACACTTCAAGATATTAAAACAAATAGATTTTCCTTCTGTCAAGCTTTTGAGCATTGATGAATTCTTATCTTTGATAGAAAACGATAAAAAATAACTCCTGAATGCGCTATCTCTACCTTCTTTTAACATTCCTTTCCATTAACGCTTTCGCTCAAACGAAGGAAAGTTATAAAGCTCAAATTGCTTATAAAATTGTAGAAAGCGCACCAAAGTATAAACAATATACTAAAGGTTTATATGAAAGAGTTGTTAAAAATGGAGGAACTTCTTATGGTTTAATGCTGGAGTCGAGTCCAAATCCTAAAGCTGATCTTTCGCAAGCGTATTCTAAAACTTACGATTTTAATCTCCATGAAAGCTATTCGGATAGAATGCCTGTAATTGCCAGGTTTGTTTTCGATCCTGCTAAAAAACAATTATATGAAGAAGACACAGTAGAAGCGAGGCTAATACCAATAGCTTTCGATCGGAAATTATTGGTCTTGTTTAACAAAAGTGATGGGTTTGAATAAAACTATCCATTACAAGCGCCTCATCTGGCTATTGGTTTTTGCATTTTTCTTTTGGTTAATGCTTCGCATTACGCTACGGTATATTCCGGTTCAAGCAGATAATGCCTTTTTGCAGATCAAGCAAACAGAAGTAACCAGCGTAAAAGGGTATCTCCTTGTTTTTTACATTCATGTATTCAGTGCCATATTTGTGCTTTTTGCTGGCTTTACACAGTTTAACAATAGCATCTTAACCACCAGAACCAAAATACACCGCTGGTTTGGCTACCTATATACAGTGGTCGTCTTAGCCTTTGCCGCGCCATCTGGAATATTTATTGGCTGGTTTGCAAATGGTGGATTAATCGCCAGAATCGCTTTTGTTATACTGGGGCTGCTGTGGTTCTGGTTTACGCTAAAAGCCATTCTATCGATTCTAAAGAGGGATGTAAAAGGACATCAAAAATTTATGTACCGCAGTTTTGCCCTGGCTACTTCAGCCATCACTTTGCGCCTGTGGAAAGTTATTTTAGTATATTTATTTCATCCTGCACCAATGGATTTATATCAAATCATTGCCTGGTTAGGATGGATACCTAATTTGTTAATAGCCGAGTGGATCATTAAAAAGAAAACTACCCCATGAAAAACATCTTATTACTCTCTTTAATCTGCCTTACCTTGTTTGCCTGTAAGGAAACTAAAAAAAAGAACAACACTGAAAAGACCACCGCAGTAGCACAAGCCGAAATCCATCAGGAACTTTATGGCTCATGGGTGGGTGATTTCCTGGATGCTGGGGCCGAAAGCTATGAAGGTGGCGATTATGATTACATCAAGAAACTTAATATCATCATCAAAAAGATTACGAAAGATACTGTTATTGCGCAAAGTATAGTATCTGGAAATAACCGACCCTTGTTTGGTAAAATGTCTGAAGATGGAAGTAAGATTACATTTGTACTCGACGAACCTGGTACACATAAGTTCGATGGACGATTCGAAATTGAGCTGGTAGGAGATACCCTGAAAGGGAAATGGAATGCTTATAAAACAGAACTTAAATGGCCTGAAAAGGAATATAAGCTGATCAAAAGGCAGTTTGTTTATAACCCGGACTTAATGTTGCCATCAGAAGCCAGTTATGTGGATTGGAATGATCATAAATTTGTTGAAAAGTTAGATACCCTCGAGGATGGGAAAATAGATACTGCCGCCATGGATTTTTACAGGAGTGCCTCCGATCAGATTTTTAAATTGAATGCATCTGCTCATGTACTAAAGGAGCAGGATTTAAAGAACTTAAGAAAACTTGATCTCCAGATTCTTAAAAATACCATTTTCGCCAGACATGGATATGCCTTTAAAAAAGATACTTACAGACAGTTTTTTGATCCCGTAGAATGGTATATTCCTATTTCCAGTAACGTTGACGATCAATTAACGTCTATAGAAAATAAAAACATTAAGTTAATAGATCGGTTTACCAAATATGCCGAAGACAATTATGATACTTTCGGCCGTTAATATGTAAAGCAAAGGCATGAAATTAAACAGGCAAAAGATATTAGACTTTTTCCGGAAGTCGGAAAATAGGGCTACGGTTATATTAAAAGATAAAACTGAGGCCAATGCTGCCATCCAGGAGGCTTTAGGAAAGGCCGTAACCTACCGAAGCGATTTAGAAGGCGTTTGGGATAAGCTGGTTTTGCTATATGCTGTTGCCAAAGATTACGTTAATGGCGAATACAGGGAAATTCCCAAACGTTCTATCGTAGCCATTGTAGGTGGTTTGGTATACTTTCTTTCACCAGTGGATGTAGTTCCTGATTTTGTGCCTGTGCTTGGCTTTATAGACGATATCTTTGTATTAAACCTCGTTTATAAGCAAGTTGTAAAAGATCTGGAGAAATATAAATCCTGGAAGGAAAGCCAGGTGAAGGAAATAGGAGATCTGGATGGTTCTGCAGCTTTGTAATGTGATCGATTGGCTTAGCCATCATCTTTTAAGTTGCCCATTTAAGGCTATGTCGGGCATAGATTGCCCGGGCTGTGGATTACAACGTTCCATTTTGGCATTGCTGAAAGGAGATGTTATTAATTCATTTAAGCTCTACCCGGCAACGATTCCATTAATATTTATTCTTATTTTCACGCTATTACACTTAAAAATGGAATTTGAGCATGGTGCTCGATTAATAAAAATCGTTTATGCAGGAGTTGCAGTAATTATCTTAATCAATTACATTTACAAAATATACACTCATCAACTTATTAGCTAAATTATGTCAGAAAACGCATCGAATCCTTTTGAAAACCAACCAGAAAAACCAGTTCATACCGAAGTAACGCCAGTTGTACCAGAAAATAATGGTCCCGGCAATACACCTCCATTTCAGCAACCTCCACCATTTGGTCAGTTTGGCGGTGGCATGGGGCAACAAAACTTACCTAATTCAACCATTGCATTAGTTTTAGGCATTATTTCCATTCCAGGCTGTTGCTGCTACGGTGTATTGGGTTTAATTTTAGGTATTATTGCCTGGGTTTTGGGCGGTAAAGACATTAAACAATATGCTTTAAATCCAGCGGCTTATTCATTACCATCTTACAAAAATGCCAAAGCGGGTAAAATTTGTGGGATTATTGGTGTGGTATTAGGTGCTTTGTATCTTATTTTCATCATTGCATTTGTCATTTTCTTCGGCTGGGCTGCATTACAGGATCCAGAACTAATGAAAGAGATGTTAAGAGAAAAAGGCTTACAATAATTTCAATATTTAATTTTACCTTAAAAATATAAATCGAACGGTAGGTGCCGTTCGATTTTCTTATTTTTGTATCGTAAAGTTGTAAATAAAAAACTCAAGATAATGTATCCAGAATATTTAGTTGAACCTATGCGTAAGGAATTAACCAACGTGGGTTTCGAAGAATTAAAAAATGCTCAAGAGGTTGATGCAGCAATCAAAGGCGAAGGCACTGTTTTTGTTGTCGTAAATTCTGTTTGTGGTTGCGCGGCGGCAAATGCTCGTCCTGCGGCTAGAGCAGCAGCGGCACATGCAAAACATCCTGATAAATTGGTAACCGTTTTCGCTGGTATGGAAAAAGAAGCTGTAGATCAAGCTAGAAACTATATGTTGCCTTATCCTCCATCTTCGCCTGCAATGGCACTTTTTAAAGATGGTAAATTGGTTCACATGATCGAGCGTCACCAGATTGAAGGCAGACCAGCTCAAATGATTGCTGATAATTTAATTGGCGCTTTTGAACAATATTGCTAAGCTATTTTAAGTTAAACTAAAAAGACCATCTTTTTAAACAGGATGGTCTTTTTTATAAAAGTTTAATTTTAAAAGTCTTTATTTAAAAGCTTTTCCAGCTCACCGAAGGAAACATTCATTCTCACACGGCCTTGCTTGGCATAAGAGATTTCGCCAGTCTCTTCAGATATAATCACTGCCACAGCATCTGTTGTTTCAGAAACTCCAATACCTGCCCGGTGTCTTAATCCAAATTGAGAAGGTAGCTGATCATTATCCGTTAGGGGTAGAATACAGCTGGCACTTTTGATTTTATTCTCAGAAATGACCACAGCGCCATCATGTAGGGGACTATTCTTTTGGAAAATACTTTCCAGTAAACGTTTTGATATTTTCGCATCTACTACTTCGCAACTGTTGGCAAAGAATTGTTCGTCATAAAATTTTACAAAAACAATAAGTGCCCCTGTGCGGGTCTTCTTCATGCTTTTACAGGCATCTATAATGGGTTTTATTCTGGCCAAGTTGTTCCTCTCTATCTCTTTCCTGCCGAAAAGGTAGCCCCACCAGGCTTTATTCTTTTGTAAAAAGGCATTTTTACCAATGAGCAAAAGAAATCTTCGGATCTCTTGCTGGAAAATGACAATGAGCGCTATAATGCCTACGCTCATAAATTTTTCAATTATGGTCGTTAACAGCTCCATGTGGAGTGCTTTAACTACCCAATAAAAAACGGTGATAATAAACATGCCCACCAGCAGATTTACGGCGAGCGTATTGCGTATTAGCGTATAAACATAATAGATTAACAATGCCACCAGCACGATATCAACCACATCTGTTACGGATACTTTTAGAAAATCGAAATCAAATCCTTTCATTAAGGGCAAGATAATAAATATTGTTTAATTGATCATGTGGTGAGTTGGTGAAGTGTTGAGCTGGTGAGTTGTACCTGGGAGCATAACTTTTTCAAACGACATTAAGCTCTATTTAATATTGCTGTGCGTAAAGCATTGATTTTGTTCGTTAATTCTTCCAACTTTAAGCGGAAAGCGTAATAATCGTCATCGCTAATATATTCTAAATCGTGGGCACCAATAAGGTGATTAATAGTCTCAATAGCGCTAGCATAGGCCATTGATGCGAAATGAGCTTGATCTTTGGCTGTGATTCTTGATGAGCCTTCCGCTAAACAATCGCTGATACTGCTCACCGATCGCTTAACCTGGCTAGTTAAACCAAAGATTTCTTCCTTAGGGAATTTCTTTGTTAAAAGGTAAATTTCCTTTCTAAAAATTCGCGCTTTTTGCCAGGTTTCTAATTTTTCAAATGAATATACATACATAACATTGCTTTTAATAAACATCATGTTATGGCTCAGTAACAATAGGGCTATACAAAGTACAAAATATTATTTAAGGATGTAATCATAATATTTTCCAAAAGAACAATGGCATTACTAGCAATTTATCAACGCTGTAGTTGATAGTTACTTATTTAAAAAAGTCTTAAGCGGTTTAGCAACATTTCGTATGGCGTCTTGACTGCTCACCGACTAAACAATTAGCCAACTCACCCATTTAATAGCCCCACCAACTTCACACACTCCACGGCTTCCTTAACATCATGAACCCTTAAAATCTTAGCTCCTTTTTGGAGTGCGATGGTGTTGAGAACGGATGTTCCGTTTAATGCTTCTGCAGCGGTAATTTCAAGGGGTTTATAGATCATTCCCTTTCTGGAGAAGCCAACAAGTATGGGTAGGCCAAATAGTTGGAAATCTTCCATTTTCTGAAGAAGTTCGTAGTTATGTGCTATCGTTTTTCCAAAACCAAAACCTGGGTCTAAAATTACATCATGTATTTTTAAGGACCTGATCTGTTCTACCTTTTTGGAAAAGTAGTCTACTACGTCGAGTAATACATTGTTATAAACAGGAGCCTGCTGCATCGTTTGCGGAGTTCCCTGCATGTGCATAAAGATGTATGGAACTTGCAGCTTAGCTACCGTTTCGAGCATCTCGTCATCCATATCGCCAGAAGCAATATCGTTAACAATGTGTGCACCCGCCAGGATGGTTTCTGCTGCAACCTTTGCTCTAAAGGTATCAATAGACATGATGGCTTCAGGGAAGGTTTTCGAGATACTTTCTACTACAGGAACCAATCTCTGTAATTCCTCATCTGTAGATATGTCTTTTGCGCCTGGTCTTGAAGAATATCCTCCGATATCGATAAAAGAAGCACCTTCGGTTAAAAATTGTTCTGTCTTTCTTAAGGCTTCATCAATGGTGGCTGTTCTGCTTTTATTGTAAAATGAATCGGGGGTAATATTTAAAATTCCCATCACCTTTGGTGTGCTCAAATCAAAGAGCTTTCCTTTTATATTTAAGCTTTGTTTAGCTTGGAAAAAGTTTTTTTCTGACATAATAAAACCCGTTCAGGATTTGTGTTTCGCTATAAAAATGTATCTTTAGCTTTTGTTTTTTCGAAACAAAAATACACTAAAACTACTTAATACATCAGCTTTGACACAAACAAATACCGCTATAGAATTTGATGAAGTGATTGCAGTCTGCAGATCATTATTCCTGAAAAAAACAAAAGACTATGGCACTGCATGGCGCATTTTAAGGCCAAGTTCTATTACCGATCAGATCTTTATCAAAGCGCAACGTATCCGTACATTGGAAGAAAAAAAGGTGAGCAAGGTAGGTGAAGATGTGACTTCAGAATATATAGGGATTATTAACTACTGCGTTATTGCCATGCTTCAATTAGAGCTTGCCGGCGATGCACCTTACGAATTGCCATTTGAGCAAGTGGAGCAGGGTTTTGAAGAAAAGGTTCAGGAAACGAGGGATCTAATGTTTGCTAAGAATCATGATTATGGAGAAGCCTGGAGAGATTTGCGTATCAGTTCCTTAACAGATTTGATTCTGATGAAAATTCTAAGAGTTAAACAAATAGAAGATAACGAAGGTAAAACGCTCGCCTCTGAAGGGGTAAAGGCAAATTACCAGGACATGTTGAATTATTCCGTTTTTGCGTTAATAAAATTAGGTGTACGATAGATAATGAAGAATTTTTTCCTTGCTTTTGCCAGATTTTTTGTAGGTGCTTTATTTATTTTTTCAGGTTTAATCAAAGCCAATGATCCTTTAGGATTTGGCTATAAATTGCAAGAGTATTTCGAAGTTTTCCACCTTAACTTTTTAAATGGAATGGCTACAGGCATAGCCATTTTGCTTTGTACGCTGGAAATTATTCTTGGCGCACTTTTACTTTTAGGCTTCTGGAGTAAAAAAGTGGCCTGGGGATTACTCCTGCTGATTATCTTTTTTACATTATTAACGTTTATCTCTGCTGCATTTAAAGTAGTAACCAGCTGCGGCTGCTTTGGAGATGCCATTCCACTTACGCCATGGCAGTCTTTCTCTAAAGATTTGATTCTTTTGGTATTAATAACATACATCTTCGTTAAGAAAGATTTGATCAAGCCCGTTTTGAAAAAGGAGCGCGTTCAGGTAAATATTGCTGTCGTAGTTACGGTTTTGTCATTGGGCTTTGGCTTGTATACCTACAACTTTTTACCCATTATCGATTTTCTACCTTACAAGGTTGGCGCACATATCCCTTCATTAATGGTGATTCCTCCGGGAGAAAAGCCCGATGAATTTGAGATCATGTATCACTTGAAAAACAAGGCCACTAAGGCAGAAAAAGACATGAGCGATAAGGAGTATCTTAAAACAGAAATCTGGAAAGATGACAACTGGGAAATCGTAGGTGAGCCTTCCAAAAGATTAGTAAAAAAAGGTTTTGAGCCTAAAATTAAGGATTTAATCATCACCGATGCATCGGGTACAGATTATACGAAGGAATTAATTGAGAACCCTTATTATAATTTGGTTTTCGTAGCTTATGACCTTAAAAATACGAACGTAAAAGCCATTGGAAACTTAAACGCTTTGGCTTTGAATGCTACACAGCAATTTAACATCCGTACGGTTTTGTTAACTGCCAATTCTGCTCAGGATGCAGAGGTTTTTGTTAAAAAGAATAACCTTTTTTCAGAAGTATTTTATGTAGATGCAGTGCCTTTAAAAAGTATGGTGAGGGCAAACCCCGGAGTATTATTGCTAAGAAATGGGGTGGTTGTAAATAAATGGCATTACCATAATGTTCCCACCTTTGATCAGTTAAGCAAGAAGTACTTTAATAAATAGCGATGTTAAATTATGCACTAAAAAAGATCATGTACGGTTTCCTGGTTATGGCCGGGGTTGTGCTGGTGGTTTTTGTGCTGTTTAATATTTTACCGGGTGATCCTGCCCGGATGACCATGGGACAAAGGGCAGATGTACAATCTTTAGAGGCGGTGCGCAAAGAATTTGGCTTAGACCGTTCTAAACCCATGCAATTTGTATTGTATGTAAATGATCTTTCTCCTGTGTGCTTGTTAGATACTGATAGTACTACACAGTCTAAATACCATTGCTTTATACTGATTAATTTCAAGAAAAAAGCGCTTGTTTTAAAGCTGCCCTATTTACGTAGTTCTTATCAAACTAAACGTGATGTTACTGCAATTCTCTCAGAAACAGTACCCAATACCTTTATTTTAGCCTTAACAGCGATGTTTTTTGCAACGCTCATTGGCGTATTTCTTGGAGTACTTTCGGCTGTTTACAAAGATTCGTGGATTGATAAAACAGCCAATGCATTCGCGATTTTGGGTATTTCTGCACCTTCATTTTTTGCAGGTATTATTATTGCCTGGCTTTTTGGTTTTGTGTTGAGCGATTTTACTGGTTTAAAAATGAGTGGAAGCCTCTACAGTTACGATCCCTTTAAAGGCGAAGTTTTGACCTTACGGAATTTATGGTTACCCATGATTACTTTAGGTTTAAGACCATTGGCTATTATTGTACAGCTTACCAGAAGTGCCATGCTGGATGTTCTCGCACAAGATTACATCCGGACGGCAAGAGCAAAGGGCTTAAGCAGAAACGCCATTATTTATAAACACGCGCTGAGAAATGCCATGAACCCTGTGGTAACCGCAATTTCGGGCTGGTTTGCCTCTTTACTGGCAGGTTCATTTTTTGTAGAATATATTTTTGGATATAATGGTTTGGGTAGAACTACCGTTTCTGCATTAGAAATGTCGGATTTTCCGGTGGTAATGGGCTCTATTTTATTTATTGCATTTGTGTTTGTAGTCATCAATATTCTGGTCGATATTTTATATGCCTATATTGATCCAAGAGTAAAGCTGGTTTAAAAGATGATAACGGAAATAGTGAAATACACGGAAGCGGCCGATCAAAGGATTATATCAATGTTTGATACAACGGAGATTGATATGCCAGAAGCAGAACGCCTGTTTAGTCACGTTTTAAATGCCCAACATGTTTGGCTGCAACGAATTTCAGGTAATGTGCCGCTTTACGGAATTTGGCAGGTACATCCTAAAATTCAATTCGCGGATATTTCAGTAGCCAATTTTGGTCAAATAAAATCTGTTTTATCCAATCGGGATTTAGAGGAGCAAATTACATATCAAAATTCTATTGGAGACCAGTTTCAGAATACCATTGCCGAAATTTTATTTCAATTATTAAATCATTCTACTTATCATCGTGCACAAATAGCAACACTGTTTAAAAGGGAGGGTTTAACACCACCCATAACAGATTATATTATGTTTAAACGCAATCACTTGTTATGAAAGTTTTTTTGATCGGATTTATGGGCTGCGGTAAAAGTACTAAGGCAAAGCAATTGGCACACCGTTTAGAATGCCCGGTTATTGATTTAGATGCAGAGATTGTAGCTAAATCGGGCAAAACCATAGCAGAATATTTTGAAGCTTATGGCGAGAGTGGATTTAGAAATTACGAAAGTGAAATGCTGAAAACCTATCCTTACCCAGAAACTTGCGTGATAGCAACTGGTGGAGGCTTACCTTGCTTTTTTGATAACATGGATTGGATGAATGCCAATGGCGAAACGGTATACCTTCAAATGGAGCCTGCTCAATTGGTATCCCGATTACATAACAGACACAAACGTCCGCTAATCAAAGATATGGACGATGAGCAATTATTGGCTTTTATTCAGGTTAAACTGAAAGAAAGAGATCAGTTTTATACAAAGGCTAAGCTGATCATAAATGCATTCGATCTGGATGCAGAAAAACTGGAAGAGGAGATTGTTAAGGGGAAGGCTTCATCCGTTGTTAATCATTAAGATCAAATCATCTGCATCGCATATCGAGGCTATATCATAAAGATTAACAAGGAGTTAATCCATCTCCTCAGCCACAATTTTTGCCGATAAAAGCGCCAAGGGGATTCCACCTCCGGGATGAACACTTCCACCGCAAAAGTAGAGATTCTTAATTTTAGTGCTGAAATTTGGGTGTCTTAAAAAGGCAGCAAACTGATTATTTGAGCTGTTTCCATATAAGGATCCCTGATAGGAGCCAGTTTTATATTCTATGGTTCTGGGATCAAGAGTTCGCTCGCAGAGAATATCCTTTTCAATATTTCGGTTAAGTATGCGACTTATCTTTTCAATGATATTCCCTCGAGCCTCTTTAATGAGGACATCCCAATCCTGACCGTTGTTTGCCGGAACATTGATCATTACAAACCAATTCTCACAATCGTTCGGCGCATCTTTTCTAATGTGCTTGGAAGTAATGTTGATGTATATGGTTGGATCGGGGCTAATGTTTTTCTCCTGCCAAATCGCATCAAATTCCTTTTTATAATCGGAGGCAAAGAGAATGTTATGTAGACCTAAGTCATTGTAGTAATTATCCATTCCCCAATAAAAAATTAAGGCCGAACTACTTCGTTCCTGTTTCAGGAGTTTTTCTGGCGCGGGAAAGTGTTTGAGCAGGTTTTTGTACGTAAACCATATGTCTAAATTCGAAACAACCACATCTGAAGGGATCAATTTATCGTTAACTTTTATTCCTGAGATTTTGGGTTTAGCGGCCGTGGTGTAAGTAATTTCTTCTACCCGTTGGCTGTAGCGAAAACGCACCCCTAAATCTTCAGCTAATTTTACCAGCGCCTTTACAATACTATACATCCCAGCCTGAGGTAAAAATGCACCGAAATGGTATTCAAAATGAGGAATTACATTTAATGTTGCAGGAGCCTGGTAAGGGTTAGAACCATTGTATGTTGCGTAGCGATTAAAGAGCTGAACTATCCGGGCATCTTTAAAAAATGCTTGGTTAGCCCTGTTTTGCGTTCTGAAGGCATCTATTTGGCCAAAGCGAAAAACAGATTTTAAGGTATCCCAGTGCAGGTAACTTTTAATTTTGTGAAGGGTTCTTTCTAAAAATACACGATGAGTAACCTGATAAATGGTGTTGCTTTTAGTTAAGAATTGGGTTACTTCCTTTTCTGTAGAAATGGTTTTATCGGCAATTTCCCTGGCAAACTTATTCGTATCGGCGGTGGCTGTTAATCGAAGCCCATCTTCATAAAAATAGCGACATATTTCTGGTAATTTTTCATATTGGAAATAGTCTGATGGATTTTTATTGGCCAGTTTAAAAAGTTCATCAACATATTGTGGCATGGTGAATAGGCTGGGGCCTGCATCAAACCTGAACCCATTGAATTCAATTTCTGACAGTTTTCCACCGGCATAGGCATTGGCTTCGTACACTTCAACCTGGTAACCTTTTACTGCTAATCTTATTGCGGTAGCAATTCCGCCAATTCCAGAACCGATAATAATTGCTTTTGGCATAGTTACTTTAACGCTTCAAGATAAGTTTGTGTTTGCTTCTCCAGTTCATTGGTCGCAAATTTAATCGCCGAACCTACTCTGGTTGTTTCTGATTTAACAGGCATTTTATTTATGGTTGCTAAGGCATCGACATACCATTTGCTCCACACTTGTAGGATATGCTTTTCATCAGCTGGATTTTTACCGGTTAGAATCGCTGTTTTGCTCAATTCATATTCTGTTTTCAAACGTATTAAGGCATCAGTTTTCACTTGGTTAACAACTTTAATAGCCATGGTTTCATCAGCTGAGATTAGCGCATAAGCCGCCGTTAAACCACTTATCCCTAAGTTTCGCATTTCTGTAGGTGAAACTTTATCAATCCGGTCATTATCGGTATGGTAGAAAACATCGGTGAAATGCCACATCAACAGGCCCGGAATTTTATTCTGTAAAAAAGGAGTATGGTCACTCCCCCCTTCAAACGGGTTATAATTGACTGTCCAGTTTGCAAACTGACCTTGTTTTTTACAGATGTCAAATATGAAATCGTTAAAATAATGAGGGAAAAGATCTTTTTCGGTTACGTCACCGGCACCCCATTCGGTATGTTTATCTGCACCTCTTGTCCAGATGGCAGAAGGATCAGGCATTTTTTCAATTAAAAAAGAACCACCTGTTTTTTGAGTGTCTTCACCTACCATATCTAAACTCATACCCCACAAAATACCTTTTGCCCTGGCAGTATCTTCTGTGATATATCTTCTGGTAGATACAATCTCATCGCCCCATAAAAAGGTAAGGGTTCTTTTCGGATTGATTTTTTTCTCCTGGTATAATTGAGCCGTTAGCCGCGCCATTTCCGCCAATGTACCCACACCACTGGCATTATCGTTTGCGCCTGGTTCCTGAACGTGAGCACTAAATACAAAGCGTTCATCTGGATTTACACTTCCTTTAACATTGGCTACAAGGGTTAACTCTTCTGCTTGGTAGCGCTTGGTTTGAATATTCACCTTTAATTCTGGACTACCGCTTAAGCAAGCTTTTTTTAACTTTTCCTTTGCTGCATAAGATAGAAATAGGGCCCATATTGGACTATCAGTGCCCATGCTTCCAAATTGAATGGAGGTTTGGTGTTTCTCTGGTTGAGTGTAAGCAGGCATAGAATAACCCAATACACCTATGGCACCTGCTTTTGCCGCAATATTTATCAAACGTGATGGGTTCGCCTCCGTAAAAAGAATCTTTCCTTTCAGATCCATTTTCTCAATTTCTGCTGGAACAATTTTAGGAATAAAAACCACAGGAGCAGAAACCCCTTCTGCATGAGTCGATCCACAATTGATGGGAATCATATTGCGATTGGTTTTAAAAGAAAGGAGGGGAGCAGGTTCACCAATGATATTAATGCTGGCATTTACTGGCTCCCAGGTAGACTGTTTCATATTCCGCTTCTCTATCCTATAGGTTAGCGGAGCTTCGAATTCACTTTGTTTTTGTTCTACAAAACCTGCCTTTTTTAAAATATCTTCAACATAACGGATACTCGCATTGAATCCTGTATTCCCTGGAACGCGAAAATACTGCTCCACGAATTTTGTGGTTTCAAAAGCATTTTTTTCTTTAAAGCCTGAGCGGGTTAATTTAAAGTTCTCATCTATTGAGGTTTGGGCATACGTTGATAATCCCGCAAAAAGCAGGGTGATTAGCACTTTCGTTTTCATTAGCGAAAGATACTAAGAAAAATTAATGGCTTGTACTAAGCGTATCGCTTTCCTGGTTTATGTTTGAAGCTTTCGTCAACAGATAAAGGGCCAGAGCCAACTACCCAAAACAAAATTAACAGGAAGAGTACAATTACAGATAGCCACAATTCTGAGTTGAGCATGGAAAATCCTTGAGTTAAGTTAACAAAGAATACTGCGGATATCAGAATTGGAATCTGGATCACCACTGCGAATCGGGTTACCAATCCCAGAGTAATTAAGATACCACCAACTAAATGGGCAAAGGCCACGACATGAATAGCCATACTAATCATCATACCGGAAAAACCAAATACATTGTTTTCAGTGATCAGATTTTGAAGTGTAGTGGTATCGCTAATGAATGATACACCTTTGCCAAAGATGATGAGGCCGAGCAAGATGCGTAAGTAGTCTAACCACTTTGCGTGATGAACATCGCCCCAATGCTCAATTTTACGGATAACGTTCATAATGAACCTCCATTTTTAGTGAAATGATATATTAAGTTACGCACTTAAATCGGTTTTATCAAGGTGTTTGGTAGAATTTAATAAAGCCTGCAGGAGTAATTACAGTTTGATAATCTGGAAGTAATTTAATGAAAATTTAATATATACCGTTTTGGTTTTTGGTATAAAATTGTTATTATTGTGGAAATGAGGAGGTTTTATCATGAGCAAAGAAATATTAGAGTTTACCGTAGAACTGGATGAAAAGTTCGAACTGCAATTTAATTGGTTAGATAGTTTTTGGGCTGCAGCGGCTGAAGTTTTGTTTAACATCAAGTAGGTTTCTACACGCTGTCTTGCTACTTTATACTAGTTACTCGATACTATTCAAACATTAAGAAGTTAAGGAAAGTTAAGTTTTAGTCACTAGCCACAGTTGGTTGCTTTTATTTAGCTTTATTCTTTCAGCTTCTTTGTTCTTTTCTACGCGCTGTCTTGCTACTTTATACTAGTTACTTGATACTAT
>NZ_FOGG01000032.1:26263-55727 GCF_900111155.1 Pedobacter rhizosphaerae
CGCTTTTAGCTTTATTCTTTCAGCTTCTTTGTTCGTTAATCTTTGCCCTTCTCTATACTCAGTCTCGCTACTTTATACTCATTACTTGATACTAACTAAGCTATACTAACGAATTTTCAGCTTTTAAATTTATCTTTGCAAAATAATGAGTAGAAGAAAACCAGGAACAGTTACCATCATTCCGAACGTGGAGATTATCGACATCGCAGAGGAAGGAAAGGGAGTTGGCAAGGCCGACGAATTAGTGATTTTTGTGGATAAGGCAGTGCCGGGAGATATAGTTGATGTTAGATTAACGAAAAAGAAGAAAAATTTCGCCGAGGCTGTAATTGAGCAGTTGCATCAAAAATCTGCTTTAAGAACAGATCCTTTTTGTCAGCATTTTGGAACTTGTGGTGGCTGTAAGTGGCAACACATGGGTTACGATTCCCAGTTGAAATTTAAGCAGAAAAATGTAGAAGCTGCGCTTCAACGTTTAGGAAAGATAGATACTTCATCTGCAGAACCTATTTTAGGATCGGTTAAAAACAGGTACTATCGCAACAAGCTGGAGTTTACCTTCTCTAATAAAAGGTGGTTAGAGAAAACGGATATGGAGCGCGAGGAAGCGTTTGATATGAATGCTTTGGGTTTTCACGTTCCATTGCGTTTTGACAAGATTTTAGATATTGAACATTGCTATCTGCAGGATGATCCTTCCAATCAGATCAGAAATGCAGTCCGGAATTATGCTTTACAGCAGCAGTTATCATTTTACGATCTGCGCAATCATGAAGGTGTTTTGCGTAACCTCATTATTCGTACATCATCTACTGGTGAAATAATGGTTGCCGTGGTTTTTGCCTATCCGGAACAAGATCAGGTTGATGGATTAATGAATTTCCTGAAAACAGAATTTCCACAAATCACCTCTTTACTGTATATCATCAACCAAAAGAAAAACGATACCATTTTTGATCAGGAGGTTTTGGTATTTGCTGGTCGCGATCACATTTTCGAAGAAATGGATGGCATTCGGTTCAAAATTGGCGTGAAGTCTTTTTATCAGACCAATTCGGATCAGGCTTTCGAATTGTATAAGATTACCAAAGAATTTGCCGGTTTTAAAGGGGATGAGCTGGTATATGATTTATATACCGGAGCAGGCACCATAGCGAATTTTGTGGCAAAGGATGTAAAGCAAGTGGTTGGTGTAGAATATGTACCAACAGCGATTGAAGATGCTAAATTCAACTCTGAATTGAATGGAATCGCAAATACCATTTTCTATGCAGGTGATATGAAAGATATCCTGACCTCAGAATTTATTTCTACTCATGGTAAACCAGATGTGGTGATCACTGATCCACCGAGGGCAGGAATGCACGCAGATGTAGTTGAGCGCTTATTGGAAATGGAAGCTGAGAAAATTGTTTATGTGAGCTGTAATGCGGCTACCCAGGCAAGAGATTTGGAACTCCTTAAAGAGAAATACAACGTTGAGCGGATTAAGCCGGTAGATATGTTTCCGCATACGCAACACGTAGAAAATGTAGTGTTGTTGAGGTTGAAGTAAGTGATTTTGAATTATTGAATGAGTGAATGAGTGAATGATGGAGTGAATGTGTTTTAAGCTATATTCAGTCATTCAAAATTCAGTCATTCAATCCTTTTACATAGTATGGATAGAGAAGAATTATTAAGTGCAACGCCAGAGGGTAGTGGTGCACCGAAAAAACAAGAAAGCCCTTTAGTGAGCCTGGAAAAGGATTTAGAATTTTATTCTGATGCCATTAAGGAAGTGGCAATAGAAATCATGGTTGAGGGGATCTCTGCTCATCCTATTTTCATTGCACACCAACATCAGGTGAGTATTGGTGAAATGATCCTGAATAAAGAAGAGTTAAATACTGATTGGACCATTCAGGCTTCTACTTTGGAAGAGTTTGTAGAAAAAGGCATTATCAGTAAGGAAAAAAAAGATCCTTTTTTAAAAGTTTATAAGAAGCCTGAAGATTTTATGTGTGTGTTTGTAATTGTTCCGGAAGGTGCCAATTTCATTTACTATCCCTACAAAGGCTTTAAAAAATAAATCATTGCAAAAAAAAAACGCTGCTTTGCATCCACAAAGCAGCGAATTAATTATTAACTAAAACTAAACTTATTTTACTCTTGTCACATTGCCACTCTTTGAGTTCGATGTTTTCTTGAGGGCAGCGTTGCCTTTAAAGTGGATATCTCCACCACCACTTGCTGCAGCTTCCAGTCCCTTCTCTACATAGATATTTACATCAGATCCGCCAGAAGTATGCACTTTCGCATATTGCGTGATAAATCCATAAGCATTGATATCGCTACCTCCACTGGATTGGATTGACATATTCTCTGCTTTCCCTTTTAAATCAACATCACTTCCTCCGCTCGATTGGATCGATAAATCGTTGCAAGCCAATTCCAGTTTTACATCGGCACCCCCGGAAGAACGGATGGCCAGTTTATCCACTTTGATTGGATTTTGTGAAAAAACGTCAGAACCTCCTGAAGCCGCAATGGCAGAAAGGTTTTTGAAATTTACATATGCTTTGATGCTGCGGTTCTTCAACAATCCGCTCCAATTAATGCCATCTTTAAACTTGATGGTGAGATTGCTGCCACTTTGTTCAACAACAATGCTTTTCAGTGTTTCGGCATCCGAATTAATGCTCACACTTTCTGATCCTCCCTGGATAAGATAAAGGTCTATACCACTGCTCACGGCAATGCTATTGAAATTTCTTACAGCAACATTTTTGGTTTCCTGGGCTTTTGCCACGTAACTGCTTATGATGATAAAGAAGATGGCGGTAGGTTTGATTAAATTTTTCATCTGTTTAATTTTATATGAAGAAGCAATCAGTATTGACGAGTTTTATGGTATTAAAGGCTCATGATTGTTCTACAATTTGGTCTTAGGTTATTGATTAGACGCATCTGATATGAAAACGTTGCAGCCAATCGAAATTTTTTTTCAAATAGTTTGAATATCCTAGTTAAAATCGTTCTTTTTGTATTCAATCCTTTTGAATACAATGGCAACATCGCAATTACTTATTTTAAATAAAAAGCAGATCCAACAGAAGATAGACCGAATCGCTTACCAGATTTTAGAAGATAACTTGAATGAAAAGGAGATCGTTCTGGCCGGTATATGGGATCGCGGCTATAAACTGGCTTTACGTTTACAAAAAGTATTGAAGAAAATTTCAGAATTTAAGGTTACCTTATTGCGTATAGACCTGGAGCGTGAGAGCAGCAAGCTGGTGGCTAAAACCGATCTGGATGAAAGCCATTGGAAAAACAAGGTGATTATCATTGTTGATGATGTATTGAACAGTGGTAAAACGCTAGCTTATGGATTAGGTGTTTTCCTGAATACGCCTCATAAGAAAATCAGAACCGTTGTTTTAGTAGACAGAAGCCATAAGATTTTTCCGATAGCAACAGATTTTGTTGGTATGGAGCTGGCAACCATCTTAAAAGAGCACGTAGACGTGATTATGGATGTAGAAGGGGAAGAGGACAGGGTGTATTTAAGCTAGGCAAAATCTTCAGCTTAATCTGCGCAAGCCGATTTGCAAATTACCCCGATTTTTTGCAACTTCCCGAAATGTACCAACCACGAAAAAATTCTTTCATTTTTAACTTTTTCTCCTGGTACATCTCATTTATTATAAAAAAAGATTTTAGCAGCTTTAACCATGAGGCACCTGAGTTCAAACAAGAGGCGGCGATCTTAGTTCTGGCTAATCATTTCAGCTGGTGGGATGGTTTTTTCCTTTTTTATATCAATAAGAAAATTTTTAAAAAAAACTTTCATGTTTTGGTAAATGCCGATAATTATAAAAAAGTTGGTTTTTTGAAATATCTGGGTGCTTTTGCAGCAGAAAATAAGGGGAAGGATGTGCTGGAAACGTTAAATTATGCTGGTAAGCTTTTAGATAATCCCAGTAATTTAGTGCTTGTTTTTCCTCAGGGGAAACTGTTTTCCAACCATGTGAAGAGCATTAGTTTTGAGAAAGGCGTAATACAGATGATTAATGCCAGTCAAAAGAAAATCAGTATCGTTTTTGCCGCAACCTTTATCGATTATTTCTCCAAAAGAAAGCCTTCTGCATACACCTATCTGCAAAATTGGGAAAGTGAAGAATATATCAGCCTGCAATTGTTAAAGAGTGCTTACAACAAACATTACGATCATGCTGTTGTTAAACAAACACAAATCTCCGAATGACCGTTTTTATTTATGCCGTACTCGTTTTTTTAGTGATTAGGTTTTCAGTTACCGTTTTTAACTTTTTGTCTAATCCAATGCTTCCAAGGGTAATTAAACATTATCAGGAGAAAGTTTCTATTCTTATTCCCGCCCGAAATGAAGAAGATGATATTCTTGCACTACTCCGGTCTATTCAAAAACAAGATTATCAAAATTATGAAGTAATCGTCTTGGATGATGACAGTGAAGATAGTACCTACACGCTTGTGGCCAATTTCTGTAAGGATAATTTAGCATTCCGGATTGTAAAGGGTAAACCCTTACCTAAAGATTGGCTCGGTAAGAACTACGCCTGCAAGCAATTGGCAGATTTAGCCACAGGGAAATATTTGCTGTTTGTTGATGCCGATGAAACTATAGAACGGGGCTTGATTAACGCTTTGATTAATAGAATGGAAATCGGAAGGCTTTCCCTATTAAGTATTTTTACTCAACAACGTACAATATCTTTGGGAGAAAAACTTACAGTGCCCTTGATGCATTTTATTTTGCTTAATCTTTTGCCTTTGCGCTTGGTTAAGCTATCTAAAAATCCAGCGTTTGCAGCAGCAAGTGGTCAATGTATGTTTTTTGATGCAGAAAACTATCACCTCAATCAATGGCATGAACGGGTAAAGCTAAAGGTTGTAGAGGATGTGGAGATTATGAAACAGGTAAAGTTTGAGAAATTTAATGCTGAGGCACTATTGGCTAACGGTTTGATTCATTGCAGGATGTATAAAAATTTAGATCAAAGCCTAAGGGGATTTAGTAAAAATTTACTTGCAGGCTTTGGTAATAACATCCTAATATTATTAATTTACCAGCTTTTGGTAACTGTAGGACCTTTAATTTTGATTTTTAACTTTAATATCAGTCTCCTGGTTTTGCCCATAACTTTAATCGTTTTGAGCCGGATTATGATTTCATATTTATCAGGACAATCGGTAGGGATGAATCTTTTATTACATCCATTACAGATGGTATTTTTCTTTATTATTTCGCTTCTCTCAATAAAAAAACATTTATTTAAAACAAGCACATGGAAGGGCAGAACAATCAATACGATCTAAAAGTGAATAAGATCGCTGTAGCGGTCATTATCGTTTTTCATTTAGTGGGGTTGTTAGGTTTTCTGATTCCGGCACTAACGCCTTATTTCTTAAAACTCGTTCCTTTTCATCTTTTATTGATGTTTGCAGTAATTATTTTTTCTTACAACGCAGATGTAAAGCGGCTTTTGCTTTTTGTTTCAGGTGTGTTTTTGTGCGGCTTTTTAGTAGAGGTTTTAGGCGTGCATACCGGAAAAATTTTCGGGAATTATTACTATGGCGATACTTTGGGTTATAAAATTGCTGCCGTTCCCCTTTTAATGGGCGTTAATTGGGTAATATTAATCTTTAGCATCGGGCAGATGATGAAAGCACTGAAGATTATGAACAGCATCTTAGCGTCGGTTATTGGTGCGGCAATACTGGTGGGATTCGATTTCTTCCTGGAGCCTGTAGCTATGAAGTTTAATTACTGGCAGTGGGACTGGCATGAAATTCCCGTTCAGAATTACATAGCCTGGTATATTGTGGCCGTAATATTGTTGAAATTTTACTATGCTCTCGGCCTGAAACAGCAAAAATATATTGGCTCGGCCATGTTCCTTTCTCAACTCGTCTTTTTTGTTGTCTTGTTTATGACTACCTGAACAAATTTTTTGTTTAATTTTGTAGGCAAATGAGTTATAATCTACAAGTCACCATCGATAAATCGTCAGGCTTTTGCTTCGGCGTTGTATATGCTATTGAAATGGCGGAAGATATCCTCAATAATGAGGGTTATCTGTATTGCCTTGGTGATATCGTACATAATGATGAAGAAGTAGCGAGATTAACCAATAGGGGCCTAAAGATCATTGATCACGAAGTGCTGAAGACCTTAAAGAACGAAAAAGTGTTAATCAGAGCCCATGGTGAAGCTCCTTCAACTTATCAACTGGCTTTAGAAAATAACCTTACCCTTATTGATGCTTCTTGTCCGGTAGTGCTAAAACTTCAGAACAGAATCAAAAACTCTCACGATGATAATGAACAGGTTTTGATTTTTGGTAAACATGGCCATGCAGAAGTGATTGGATTACAGGGGCAAACGGATGGTAAAGCAATTGTTTTTCAGGATTTGGCAGAATTGGATCATGTCGAACTACCTTCCAAATTCACTTTGTATAGTCAAACCACCAAAAGCACTGATAAATTTTATCACATTAAAGATCAGTTGCTGAGCAGAGGATATGAAGTAAAGGCTAACGATACTATTTGTAGGCAAGTTTCTAACCGATACGAAGAGTTGGAGGCATTTGTAAGTCATTATGATAAGATTGTTTTTGTATCGGGCAAAAAATCCTCTAACGGAAAAGTTCTTTATGATGTTTGCAAGAAATACAATGATAATTCTTATTTCATTTCTAATGTAAAAGAGCTGGATAAAACGTGGTTTGCAGAAAACGATAGGGTTGGGATTTGCGGTGCAACCTCTACACCGATGTGGTTAATGGAAAATGTAAAGGCCGAGTTACAGCAGTATTAACTGCTTTTGTGATCTGGTAAAATCAATTTTCCGTTTCAGGTGTTAACTGAGATAGATTCATCAATATTATTCCAATTGAAAATGACCAGTAAGCACACCGGAGTTTTTGTAGCAGCAGCGGTAATAGGCTGTTGGTTTACCTTACTGTATTTTCTCCTGCAATGGGATTTCTCCTGGTCAAATCCGCTTGTTTATGTGTTGATACTGTTGCAAATGCATCTTTACACAGGATTGTTTATTACGGCACATGATGCCATGCACAGTACCATTTCCAGTAATAAGAAAACCAATAATTTTATTGGCTATCTTTCTGTTTTCCTCTATGCAGGATTCTTCTATAACCGTTTATATGCTAAGCATCATCAGCATCACAGGCATGTTCATACCATAGATGACCCCGATTATGCGGATAAGGGGTTTTGGAAATGGTATTTTCGTTTCATGCTGAATTATGTAACCGTTACGCAGTTGATCATTATGGCGGCGGCTTACAATATCATGAAAATATGGATTGCTGAACCCAATTTGCTATTGTTCTGGGTGCTTCCGTCCTTGTTAAGTACTTTTCAATTATTCTATTTCGGAACGTATCTGCCACACAAGGGTGATCATGATAATGAATATCAATCCAGGACTCAAAAAAAGAATCATTTTCTTGCCTTTATCAGTTGTTACTTTTTTGGTTACCACCTGGAGCATCATCAAAAGCCTTACTTGCCCTGGTGGAAATTGCACAAAACGAAAGCCTAACCAAAAATTAGGCTAATCGCTTGATTTAGGAATAGGTTTTGACCAAAACTTGATACTTGATACCTTTTACTTGCGGCTAAAATAAGCGATATTTGCGCCTCAAAACATATCTATATTAAATGAGCAAGAAGGGAATTTTACTCGTCAACTTAGGAACTCCAGACAGTCCATCCGTACCTGATGTAAAGAAATATTTAGATCAATTTTTAATGGATGAACGAGTAATAGATATCCCTAAACTTAACCGGACATTATTGGTTAAGGGGATAATTGTACCTTTCCGTAGTCCTAAAACCGCCAAATTATATAGAGAAATATGGGATAAAGAAACAGGATCTCCCTTGCTTTATTACAGTGAGCTGCAGGCGGGTATGCTGCAGGATAAACTTGGAGATGATTACCAGGTAGAACTGGCCATGCGTTATCAAAACCCTTCTGTCGAATCTGCTTTAGCTAAATTAAAGGCAGCTTTGGTAGAAAGTATACAGGTAATTCCTTTGTTTCCTCAATATGCATCGGCAAGTACAGGTTCGGTGATGCAATTGGTAATGGAGCTGGTAAGCAAATGGCCAACGGTGCCGCCAATCTCTTTTGTCAATTCTTTTCATGATAATGAGCTCATGATTAAGGTGTTCGCCGAAAATGCCCGCAAACATCAGGTTGAAAGCTTTGACCATGTTTTGTTTAGCTTCCACGGATTGCCTGAAAGACAATTGCTGAAATGCGACCATACCGGAAGTTATTGTTTGAAAAATGCAGATTGCTGCCAAACCTTTAATGATACCAATAAATTTTGCTATTCTGCTCAGGGGCATGATACTGCAAAACTGATTGCCAAAGAACTCGGATTAGCCAAAGAAAATTATACGGTTTGTTTTCAATCCCGCTTAGGGAAAGAACCTTGGGTACAACCTTACACTACCGATGTACTGAAGAAACTAGCCGCAGAAGGTAAAAAGAGATTGCTTGTGTTTAGTCCTGCTTTTGTAGCTGATTGTTTAGAAACCCTATATGAAATTACGGTAGAGTATCACGAGGAGTTTAGGGCACTGGGTGGCGAGCATGTTCAGCTGGTTGAAAGTTTAAATGATAATCCTTTATTTATTGATGCATTAGCCGGAATGGTAAAATGAGTATAACTGGTAGCTGTGTAATGATCATGGGCGTTTCGGGGAGTGGAAAAACCGCTGTTGGGAAAGCGCTTGCAAAAGCATTACACGCACAGTTTCTGGATGCCGACGATTTTCATCCAGCAGCCAATATCAGTAAAATGAGTGCAGGGATTCCTTTAACGGATGATGATCGTAAGCCATGGTTAGTGGCCGTAGCAGAGGAAGTTAATTCAGCTTCTTCAAATGGAGAAACAGTGGTTTTAGCCTGTTCCGCACTTAAAAAAGCTTATCGGATTTTATTAGGCGCAAGCATCACTTCCCCACTGAAAACGATATACTTGAAATCTTCCTTCGAGCAGGTGCGAGATCGCCTGGAAAAAAGACGCGGACACTTTATGCCTGCCAATCTTTTAAAAAGTCAGTTTGATGCCTTAGAGGAACCTGATCAGGAAGAAGCTGACACAATTACTCTGGAAGTTAATGGTTCAATAAACGATGTGACCCAAAGCTGTATTGCCGTTCTTAAATAAAATCTATGAAAACAGAATTAGAAAAATTAGCCTTATTAAATCAACGTACGGCAGGTAATTACGAAGCTTTTTTATACGATTGCGATGGGACCCTGGCAGATAACATGGGGTCGCACAAACTTTCTTATAAACAGGTAGCTGCCCGTTACGGTATAGATTTAGATACGCAGATTATCGATGACCTGGCGGGTTGGCCAACGGCTCTGGTGGTGAATGAAATCAGCAAGCGATATGCAGTAGAATTGCCAGGAAGTTTTGTAGAGGAAAAATACGCTACTTTCTTCGATGAATATATAGATCATACTTTACCCGTTGAGTTCGTTGCAACACACCTGAAGCAACATGCAGGGAAGATTCGCATTGCGGTAGTGTCTGGAAGCGGAAGAAAAAGCGTCGAAAAAACCTTGTCTGTTTTAGGTCTGTTGTCTTTTGTTGAAGTATTGGTATGTGCCGGAGAGACTGAAAATGGTAAACCTTTTCCCGATCCATTTTTAGCTGCGGCTGCCCAGTTAGGTGTTGATCCTTCAAAATGTTTAGTTTTTGAAGATGGACAACCAGGAGTTGATGCAGCAATTGCGGCAGGTATGGACTGGGTAAGAATAGATCAGATTTAATCCTTAAGTGTTATTTTATTTAGAATAGCCTCTGTTGCACCTTTCTTGTCTGCCACATATTTTTTTGAGGCTATTTTGGCACTTTCATTATTTTGAAATTGAGTAAATGCCTGTTGAAGTTCTTTCTCCGTAGCAATACTTTGAGCAGCACCCAGGGCTATTAAATCTTTTGCCTCTTGAAATTTATCATATTTAGGGCCAAAAATTACGGGTAATGCAAAAGCGGCCGCCTCTAAGGTATTGTGAATTCCTGCACCAAAACCGCCGCCTATATAAGCCATATCACCATATTGATATAAGGAAGAAAGCATCCCAATGTTGTCTATAATTAAGATATTTGTACTGGGCTCAGCGGCTGATTTTTTGTAATCAGAAAACCTTAAACTTCCGCTGGGAAATTGTTTTTCAATACTTTCTATGTGGCTTTCATGAATTTCATGAGGCGCTATAATAAATTTCCAACCCGGATATTTTTGGGGAAGCGATGCCAAAAGTTTTTCATCTTCGGGCCAGGTACTTCCGCAAATTAATGTAGGTGCCTGTTGGATGAATTTTTCGATTTCAGGTAATGATTTTGGATTAGCTGCATTTTCGAAAACCCGATCAAATCGCGTATCACCATTCACGATTACATTTTGCAGGCCAATAGATTTTAAAAGCCTTTCACTCTCTTCGTTTTGAACGAAAAAATAGGTTACAGCCTGAAGAATGTGGCGATAAAAGCCGCCATACCATTTAAAAAAGCTTTGACTTTCTCTAAATATTCCAGATATGAGGTACAATGGGATATTCCGTTGTTTTAATGTTTTAAAGTAGAAGTGCCAGAACTCGTATTTGGTAAAGATGGCCATTTCCGGGTTAATGGCTTCAATAAATCGCTTTGCATTGCTTGCTGTATCAACAGGAAGATAAAAAACATCAGCCAGGGCATAGTTCTTTCTAATTTCATAGCCAGAAGGAGAGAAGAAGGTAACCACAATTTTTTTTGCCGGATATTGGGATTTGAGCTTCTCCAGAACAGGCCTGCCCTGCTCAAATTCGCCTAATGATGCAAAGTGAAACCATATGTGTTTTTCCTTGTTGTTGATCTTCGTATCCAGCTCTTCAAACAGCTTTTTTCGCCCATCAATGAAGAATTTCGCCTTCTGATTAAAAAACGAAAATACCCAAATAATAAAATTGTAAACCCTAATTCCTAATATGTAAAGCAAAAGCATTGTTGTAAATTCATATCTTCGTGGCCAAGATAAAAGGAATATATTTAAAAAGCTTAAAAATATATGAAGATAGCCGTTATTGGTACTGGATACGTAGGTTTAGTTACGGGAACCTGTTTAGCAGAAACAGGCAACGATGTTATATGTGTAGACATAAACGAAGCGAAAGTTAAGAAAATGCAGGATGGCGAGGTTCCCATTTATGAGCCGGGTTTAGATTTGCTTTTCCATAGAAATATTGAGCAGGGAAGGCTAACCTTTACCACTGTTTTGGCTGATGCGATAAAAGATGCACAGATTATCTTTATGGCACTTCCAACTCCTCCGGGAGGCGATGGAGCGGCTGATCTTTCTTATATCTTAGGCGCGGCAAAAGATGTAGCGAGGTTGATTACTGATTACAAGATCATTGTCAATAAATCTACCGTGCCTGTTGGGACTGCCAACAAGGTGAAGGCTGTTTTTGAAGAACATACCAATATTGAAGTAGATGTAGTTTCCAACCCTGAGTTTTTACGCGAAGGTGTTGCTGTAGATGATTTTATGAAGCCTGACCGTGTGGTATTGGGTACCAGGAGTGAGAGGGCTAAGAAACTGATGACTGAACTTTACGGGCCTTATGTTCGTCAGGGAAACCCAATCCTTTTTATGGATGAGCGTTCTTCTGAATTAACTAAATATGCGGCGAACTCATTTTTAGCGACCAAGATTACCTTCATGAACGAGATTGCAAACCTTTGCGAGCTGGTGGGGGCAGATGTAGATGCGGTACGTAAGGGTATTGGTTCTGATGACCGTATCGGAAAACGTTTCCTTTTTCCAGGCGTAGGTTATGGCGGTTCGTGTTTCCCTAAAGATGTACAGGCTTTAGTGAAATCATCTGATGATTATGCTTATGATTTTCAGATTCTGAAATCTGTAATGGAGGTAAATGAGCGTCAAAAGACGATTTTAGTAGATAAACTACTGAAATATTATAAAAATGATATCAAAGGGAAGCATTTTGCACTCTGGGGATTAGCATTTAAGCCAGAAACTGACGATATTCGCGAAGCGCCAGCTTTATATATCATTGATGATCTATTGAAGAACGGAGCCACGGTAACGGTGTTTGATCCGGAAGCTATGGAAAATGTTCGCAACCTGATTGGTGATAAAGTAAACTACGCTAAAAATCCTTATGAGGCTTTAGAAAATGCAGAAGCCCTGTTAATTGCAACAGAGTGGTCGGTTTTCCGAAATCCGGATTTTGAAAAGATAGAGAATACACTAAAAACTAAAGTAGTTTTCGATGGCCGAAACCTGTACGATCTTCAAAAGATGATCGATCTGGGTTACTATTACAATAGTATCGGCAGGAAACTCATCAGATAAAATGAAGCGAAAAAGAATTTTGATTACAGGGGCAGCAGGCTTTTTAGGCTCACACCTCTGTGATCGTTTTATAGGAGAAGATTATCACGTAATTGGGATGGACAACCTGATTACCGGAGATATGGCTAACATTGAACACCTGTTCAAAATGGAGAATTTCGAGTTCTACAACCACGATGTTTCCAAGTTTGTTCATATTCCAGGTAAACTGGACTATATCCTGCATTTCGCTTCACCGGCCAGCCCGATCGATTACCTTAAAATTCCCATTCAAACTTTGAAAGTAGGCTCTTTGGGCACGCATAACCTTTTGGGCCTGGCCCGAAACAAAGGTGCAAGAATGCTTATCGCTTCTACATCAGAAGTTTATGGAGATCCCAATGTAAACCCGCAACCCGAAGAGTATTGGGGCAATGTGAACCCTGTAGGGCCACGTGGGGTTTACGATGAAGCTAAACGTTTTCAGGAAGCCATTACGATGGCCTATCATACCTTTCATGGTGTAGAAACCAGGATTGTAAGAATCTTTAATACTTACGGACCAAGAATGCGACTGAACGATGGACGGGTATTACCTGCATTTATTGGACAGGCACTGAGGGGAGAAGACCTTACCGTTTTCGGTGATGGAAGCCAAACCCGTTCTTTCTGTTATGTTGATGATTTGATTGAGGGGATTTACCGTTTGCTCATGAGCGATTACGCCCAGCCAGTAAACATTGGCAATCCCGATGAAATTACGATTAACCAGTTCTGCGAGGAAATTATCAAACTTACAGGAACTACACAAAAGATTGTTTACAAAGAACTTCCTCAGGATGACCCTAAGCAGCGTCGCCCGGATATTACCAAGGCCAGAGAGATTTTAGGATGGGAACCAAAGGTAGATAGAGCAGAAGGCCTAAAAATTACTTACGAATATTTCAAGTCCTTGCCTAAAGAGGCGTTGGCTAAGATAGAACACAAAGATTTTACCACATTCAACCGTTAAAATGGCAAAAATATTAGTTACTGGTGGTACAGGATATATTGGCTCCCACACAGTAGTAGAATTACATAATGCAGGTTACGAGGTCGTAATCGTCGATAATTTATCTAACTCTCACATCAAGATCTTAACTCAGCTTCATGCGATTACCGGAAAATGGTTTGATTTTCAGGAAATAGACCTTCAGGAAGAGAAAGCAGTTCAGGACTTTGCAGATGCTAACCCGGATGTAACCGGAATTATTCACTTCGCAGCGTCAAAGGCCGTAGGAGAATCGGTTGAAAAACCTTTAAAGTATTACAAAAACAATTTTTACGGTCTGATTAATCTGCTTACAGCGTTTAACAGAAAGCTTAATTTCGTTTTTTCTTCTTCTTGTACGGTATATGGTCAGCCAGATAGCCTACCGGTAACAGAGGCGGCACCTGTAAAAAAGGCAGAATCCCCATATGGTAATACCAAACAAATTGCAGAAGAGATATTGGCAGAAACTGCTGCGGTAACGCCAGATCTAAACATTATTGCGTTGCGTTACTTCAATCCGGTTGGTGCACATGAAACTGCGTTAATTGGCGAACTTCCTAATGGTGTTCCTGCCAATTTGGTTCCATTTATTACCCAATCAGCTATTGGCAAACGTGGTCCAATCACCGTTTATGGCGATGATTATGAAACACCGGATGGATCGGCAATTCGTGATTATATTCATGTTGTTGATTTGGCTAAAGCTCACGTAGCTGCCATAAAACGATTGGAAGAAGGTAAGTCGGAATTAAACTACGATGTATTCAATATCGGAACCGGAACAGGTTCATCTGTTTTGGAAATTATTGCTGCCTTTGAAAAATCGACTGGCGAGACACTTGATTACAAAATTGGCCCGAGAAGAGCAGGAGATATCGTTCAGATTTATGGAGATGTTACCAAATCTAACCAGGAGTTGGGTTGGAAAGCAGCGTTAGATCTGAATGAGATGATGCGTTCTGCCTGGGAATGGGAGAAATACATCAAGGCTAACCCATTTTAAATGAAGTTATCAGAGCATAAGGATTTAAAGATAGCCATAACAGAACTGCCCCTCAAAGAGAAGGATAAGTTGCTGTTACGTTTAATTGCGAAAGACAAAGTGCTCACCGAGCATCTTCACTATAAATTATTGGAGGTAGACTCGGATTTAGAAGATAGAAAAGAAAAAATAAAAACCGATGTAAGCGATCAAATCCCCTCGTTAGAGAAACTCAATGCAAAAGAGGCTTTGGCGATTGTGAGAAAGATGATTACATCGGTTAATCACTTTTATAAGGTTACGAAAGACCCCTTTGGAGAAGTTGAACTCAAAATTTTTATTCTCCATCATATTCCATTAACGTATAAGCGTTCCATATTTGGGTATCGGGATTTTGGATTTTTATTTTCTGCGTATTACGTTAAAACCTTAAGTGTTACCCTTAATAAGTTTAAAAAACTTCATGAAGATCTGCAATTTGACCTTCGGGAAGAATTGAATCATTTGCTTCATAAAATCTATTCTTCTAAATTAGCAGATGAAGCAGCGGCTGCTGCTATTCCTAAAGAAATTGCTTAATTCAGCTTGCACCATGTTCGGATTATTTAAAAAAAAGAAAATAGTACCCGAATTTAATTTTTCTACTATCGGAACGGATATGCATTCGCACATTATTCCTGGTATTGATGATGGTGCGCAAACGCTTGAAGATTCTATTTTATTGGCGAAAAGGTTTACAGCCCTTGGCTTTAAAAAGCTAATTGCTACTCCACATGTAATGGCCGATTATTTTAGAAATACGCCGGATACCATTAACAGGGGCCTCGATATTTTGAGGAAGGGACTTCAGGATCATCAGATTGACCTGGAAGTGGAAGCAGCAGCCGAATATTATCTTGATGAAACTTTAGAGAAAAAGGTTAATCAGAAACAAGTGTTGAGCTTTGGGAGAAACTACCTCTTATTTGAATTGTCATTTATCAATGCCCCTCAAAGCCTGAACAACTTTATTAAAAAAATGCAGGATGCCGGATATCAGCCGGTTTTGGCTCATCCCGAACGTTATCCTTATTTCTATCCTTCAATAGATCATTATCATCAAATCAGAGAAACAGGATGCCTGCTTCAGATCAATTCTATTGCCTTGTCTGGATATTATGGCCCCGGGGCTAAAAAAGTAGCAGAAGAACTTACCGAAAACCACCTGGTAGACTTTATCGGTAGCGATATGCATCACTTAAAACATGCAAAAGCGCTGGAAGATAGCTTATCAACCCCCCTCATGCAACAGCTTCTAGGGCAGCATCAGTTGAAGAATACTTTGCTGTGATTCAGTTTCCAGTTTTCAGTTGGCCGTTTCCAGTTAAGCAATTGGACAATTAAACAGTTAATCAATTATCAGTTTTCAGTTGGCCGTTTTCAGTTAAGCAATTGGACAATTAAACAGTTAAACAATTATCAGTTTTCAGTTGGCCGTTTTCAGTTAAGCAGTTGGACAATTAAACAGTTAATCAATTATCAGTTTTCAGTTGGCCGTTTTCAGTTAAGCAATTGAGCAATTAAACAGTTAAACAATTAACCAACTCACCAATTCACCAATTCACCCTTACTCATACCTCAACGCTTCAACAGGATCTAACTTCGATGCCTTCTTTGCCGGATAATACCCG
Source organism: Pedobacter rhizosphaerae (assembly GCF_900111155.1). Classification (GTDB taxonomy): domain Bacteria; phylum Bacteroidota; class Bacteroidia; order Sphingobacteriales; family Sphingobacteriaceae; genus Pedobacter; species Pedobacter rhizosphaerae. Next base: position 42,372 of record NZ_FOGG01000032.1, read on the forward strand.
GACCCAATTCCAACCACTACACACAAAATAAAACCGAGAATAATAAATAACCATGGAATTATAAATGCACCGCCCATGGCAAGAGAGATGATATTGCCGAGTACCATGCCCAGGAATATTCCCAAAACGCCTCCCATTAAACAAATTACAACGGCTTCAATCAAAAACTGACGGCGAATTACTGTCGGGTTTGCTCCAATGGCTTTTCTAATACCAATTTCACGTGTACGTTCGGTAACCGATACCAGCATAATGTTCATTAAGCCTATAGATGCTCCAAGAAGTGTGATGATGCCGATTGCTACCCCCCCAATGGCCACAAATTCGAGATTTTCGAATAATGTTTGAGCTATAGCATCACTTTTGGTGATTTCAAAGTTATTGGTTTCGCCTATTTTTACTTTCCTTATATTTCTAAACAATGCAGTAGATTCCCCAATCACATTATCCATAATATCATTATTAGGCACCATTACGGTGATGGTGTAAGATGGGTTGGCATTTGAATTGATTTGTTTAGCCTTTGGAAGCGGAACATACACGGCCCTATCTCCGCTAAAGCCCATACTCGAACCTTTCTTGGCTAGAATTCCGATGATTCTGAAACGATTATTTCCAACGTTAATCAACTTATCAACCGGATCTGTATTTTTAAACAGCTTATCTACTACCTCACCTCCAACTATGCATACATTATTTCCAACAACAACTTCCGATTTACTGAAATTTCTTCCTTCAGATAGGCCTAAACCCTGAGCAGCTAAACCATTTTCGTCAATGCCCTGAACATTAATATTTGGGTTCGTTTTCAGGTTGCCATACTTAATCGTCGAACCTCCACTAGCAAAAACACTTACCGCTACGGTTGCAGGGGTATTTAAACTATCTTTAAACTTAACCGCATCTTCATACCTAATGGCTTTGAAAGGTTTTGGGCGCTTACCCGAGCCAATTCTAATTCCTGTTCCTCTATTCCGAATGGTAAATGAATTAGCTCCCATGTTACTAAAGGCATCAGTCATGCTCTTTTTAACGGCATCTAACGTAGTTAAAATACCAACTAAAGCCATTAAGCCAATTGCAATAATTAAAGCCGTAAGCATGGTACGCAAGCGGTTGCTTTTAATTGACTCTAAAGCAAGCCTGATATTCTCTCTGTAATTCATTAGCGCTATATAAGTTGGGGTTGTTTAGTATCAAGATAGGTGTTAGCCTTGAAATCTATTACTTTTTTACCTTATACCTGTGGGTAAAAATAAAAAAGTCCCTTTGTTAGACAAAGAGACTCTACTATATGTTACAATAAAATTTATCTTATGCAGAAAAACTCGTTCCACAACCGCAGGTGCTGGTGGCATTAGGGTTTACAAAGGTAAAGCCGCGAGAATTTAAGCCGTCTTGCCAGTCAATCATCATACCCATCAAATACATTTGATGCGCCTTGTTCATGAAAACCTTTATGCCATCGATAAAAAACTCCTGATCGCCCTCTTTTTTCTGGTCGAAGCCTAAAATGTAGTTCATGCCTGCACAACCCCCACCTTCAACGCCTACACGTAAGCCGTAATCTTCGCTAATTTCCTGCTGGTCTTTTAACTTATGAAGTTCTTTTGCGGCACCTTCCGAAAAACTTACCGGAGCAAATGATGTATCAACTGTTGTACTCATAGTTTTTAAATTTTTATCTGTTACAAATATAAATAATAATGCACATTTTTGCTTTGAAGGGTACGTTAATATTACCTTATTTAAACAATATATATGAATATACAACAAGTACTTATTGAAATAGTTATCTTATTTGCAGGTATTTTTTTGTCGCTAATGGCAGTTTATTTAATGCTCAAAAAGGATATTCAGCAATTTCTCGACTTAAAAAGGATCGAATTAAACAAAGAGAACAGGGCAGAACTTTTACCTTTAAGATTGCAGGCACATGAGCGACTGATATTATTTACCGATAGAATTAACCCTGCTAATTTGTTAGTACGGCTACACCAGCAGGGGATTCCACTTTCTACCTTGCAGGCTACAATATTGAACGATATCCGTTCGGAATACCAGCATAATATTACCCAACAGCTTTATGTAGATAGCACCACCTGGAGTGTAGTTCGTAAATTGAAGGATGATACCATTGGGATGATTAACAACGCCGTACAAGGCTTGCCTGCCGAAGCTAATGGAATAGAGCTCAGCAAGACCATTTTGCAGCACATGGCTGGCATTGATGATAATCCGTATGACCTTACTATTGAGTTAGTGAAGAAGGATATTCAGATGATGTTTTGATGGTTGGTAAGCTGGTGAGTTTGTTTAACTGACTAATCGTTTAACTGTTTAATTGGCTAATCGATGAACTGATTGATAGAGAAGGTTTGGCGTATTGCGTTTCAGTTAAGCAATTAAACAATTGTACAATTCAACCTAAAATAAGTTATATGAGCGAAAAAAAACATATTACTACTTCAGGTATAGAGATTAAAGAGCTCTACACTTCTGCTAAGCCGATGGAAGAACGTGCCGGCGAGTTTCCTTTTACCAGGGGGATACAAAAAGATATGTATCGGGGGCGCTTGTGGACTATGCGGCAATATGCTGGCTTTTCTACAGCAGAGGAATCCAATAAAAGGTATCATTATCTGCTTGCACAGGGAACCACGGGTTTATCGGTGGCATTTGATTTACCTACCCAAATCGGTTATGATTCAGACCATGAAATGGCTGATGGTGAGGTTGGGAAAGTAGGGGTGGCTATCGATTCTTTAAAAGACATGGAAATTTTATTTGAAGGGATCAAGCTCAAGGATATTACCACCTCTATGACGATCAACGCAACTGCCTCTATTTTGCTGGCCATGTATATCGCATTGGCCAAAAAGCAGGGCGCTGATTTGAGACAGATTTCCGGCACTATCCAAAATGATATTTTAAAGGAATATGCCGCAAGAGGAACCTACATCTATCCGCCCAAACCTTCCATGCGGCTCATCACCGATATTTTCGAATACTGTAGTAAAGAGGTGCCTAAATGGAATACCATCTCTATTTCCGGGTACCACATTAGGGAAGCAGGTTCTACAGCCGTACAGGAGCTGGCTTTTACTTTGGCTAACGGCAAAACCTATTTGAAAGCAGCAATTGATAAAGGTCTTGATATTAATGTTTTTGCCAAGCGCTTGTCGTTTTTCTTTAATTGTCATAATAATTTTTTTGAAGAGATTGCCAAGTTCAGGGCTGCAAGGAGGATGTGGGCAAAGATTACTACAGATTTAGGTGCTACTGATGAAAAGGCGCAAATGCTTCGATTTCATACACAAACAGGCGGCTCTACACTAACCGCTCAGCAACCTTTAAATAACGTGATTAGGGTAAGCAATCAGGCCTTAGCTGCGGTTCTGGGTGGTACACAGTCACTTCATACCAACGGATATGACGAGGCGCTTTCTTTGCCTACTGAGGCGGCTGCGAAAATCGCTTTGCGTACCCAGCAGATTATTGCGTTTGAAAGTGGTGTTACGGATACAGTGGATCCTTTGGCAGGGTCTTTTTTTGTTGAAAACCTTACTGATGCGGTGGAAGCTGCCGCCCTGGATTATATAGATAAGATTGATGCCATGGGAGGATCTGTTAATGCTATAGAAAGTAACTACATGCAAAACGAAATTGCTAATGCTTCCTATCAGTATCAAACTGCGGTAGAAAGCGGCGAACAGATTTTGGTGGGCGTTAATAAATTTACGCAGGAAGAAGACGGCCTTACAGAGGTTTTTAATATTGATGATTCTATCAGGAGGGTTCAAACTGAAAAAATAGCACATCTAAAAGAGACAAGAGATACCAATGCAGTTAGTGAAGCGTTAGATAAATTAGAGGCTGCCGCCAGAACAAGTGAGAATTTAATGCCGTTGATTATACATTCAGTTGAAGAATATGCCACGCTTGGCGAAATTGCAGATAGACTTCGTAATGTATTTGGCGAGTATTAATGCTGACACATGAGGTTAAATACTATACGTTTTCTGTATATATAGACAGCATGAAACTGTATACAGGTAGTAACAAGAATGTTAGGATTAGCATCTTTTTTTCTAATATAAATTGAGTGCTTTTTAATAGCTTTGATTATCAGGTGGTTTAGCTTGCGAATAAGTGAATAATGGATAGAACCAGGCTGTTGAATAGCATAATGGCTTAAAATTTGCTTTTTCGGTGAAGATTTAGAAATTCGGGGAGAAATTGGTTTAAAGAGGGTTTAATGTGGAAAACCTATGTTAGTAAATAGTTATCCACATAAAAAATTGAGGTTAACGCGCCTACTTTATTCCTTATCAGTGGGTTACGAATTATTTGAGATTTTTGTTTAAAATGTTGATAATTTTCCCAATATTCGAAGTCCCGAAACGGACCATTCCGTAAACTCGAATCGGCACTGTAAATCAATAAATTATAAAAATCGCAATGGAAAAAACTTGTACAGAAGTGTGGAAGAACTGTCTTCAAATTATTAAGGATAACATTCCGAACCAAAGCTTCAAAACTTGGTTCGAACCTATCACAGCCCTTAAATTGGAAGGTAAGGTTTTAACCATACAAGTGCCAAGTTTGTTCTTTTACGAATGGCTGGAAGAACATTATGTAGGCCTTTTACGCAAAACCGTTAAGAAACAACTTGGCGAAGATGGCCGCTTAGAATACAATATCGTTGTTGATAAATCTTCTAACAGCGGAAGCCCTTACACGACTAATATGCCCTCTAACGGAAATGGGGCAGAAGCTAAGGTGCAATCGATGCCTATCCCGGTAGCGATTAACAAGGATATCAAAAATCCTTTTATCATTCCGGGGTTAAAGAAATTAAATGTAGACCCTCAGTTGAATGGTAATTATACCTTTGAAAATTACATTGAGGGAGACTGCAACCGTTTAGCCCGTTCGGCAGGTTATGCGGTAGCCGCAAAACCAGGTGGTACCTCATTTAACCCACTCATGATTTATGGTGGTGTTGGTTTAGGTAAAACCCATTTGGCACAAGCGATCGGAAACGAAATTAAACGCAGCATGCCAGATAAATTAGTGATCTATGTAAGTTGCGAGAAATTCTGCCAGCAATTTGTAGACTCATTAAAAAATAACACCATTAACGATTTCGTTAATTTCTACCAGGCAATGGATGTAATCATCATGGATGATGTACACAACTTTGCCGGTAAAGAGAAAACTCAGGATATTTTCTTTCACATCTTTAATCACCTCCACCAATCAGGTAAACAAGTTATCTTAACTTCTGATAAAGCACCTAAAGATTTGGCAGGATTGGAAGAGCGCTTGTTGAGCCGTTTTAAATGGGGCCTTTCTGCAGATCTTCAGATCCCGGATTTAGAAACCCGTATTGCGATCTTAAGAAAGAAAATGTATGCTGATGGTATTGAGTTGCCTGGAGAAGTAGTGGAGTACGTAGCACACAACATCGACAACAATGTTAGAGAGCTTGAAGGTGCGATGGTTTCCTTGTTAGCACAAGCTACTTTGAACAAGAAAGAAATCGATTTGAGCTTAGCTAAACAAATGCTAAAGAATTTCATTAAAAATACTTCTAAAGAGATTTCGATGGAATATATTCAGAAATTGGTTTGTGAGTATTTTGAAGTGCCAGTGGATATGGTTAAATCGCAAACGCGTAAACGTGAGATTGTTCAGGCACGTCAAATTTCTATGTATCTTTCCAAGAGCCATACAAAATCATCATTGAAAACAATTGGTGCTTTCTTTGGAGGCAGAGATCACAGTACGGTAATTTATGCCTGCCAAACCGTAGAAGATTTAATTGACACGGATAAAAAATTTAAAGCTTACGTACACGATATCCAGAAGAAATTAAAAATGAGCTAGTAAACTCAGCTACGATTTTAAGTCTGTTAAGGATTAAAATTGAGACGGCAAATTCTATGGAATTTGCCGTTTTTCTTTGTTCTATTACTTAATGTTCTATATTTATTGCTGTTAGCGATTTGGCGATTATAAGTTATCATCTAACGAATTAATTTTGTGGATTCCGAAAAAACAGGAAATCCTGGAGGTGTGGCAACGGCGCTTTCTAAACTTGGTGGGCCAGACAATGGGGAACCAGACTTTGGTGGGATGTTGCAGGTCCAAATTTTTAAATGAATGAATATAAAACAAAAAATCCCGGTATGCCGGGATTTTTTGTTTTAGAAGCTACTGCTTATTGCATTTCTTCGAGTGCAGCTAAACCGTAATTTAACGCGGCCACATGAAGTGCTTGTGCAATTTTGTTCTCTTTAATGAGTTGTTTTACTTCTGCTACAGTATATAGTTCTACATTTAGAATCTCATGTTCATCCAAATGTTGCTCGTGGGTTTTAACACCTCCGGTTAATACATAAGTTGTAGTGATGTTGTTTGAAGTTGCAGGATTTGGGTAAAGTTCTGCTACCAATTTACAATTTTTAAAGCTATAGCCCGTTTCTTCTAACAATTCGCGTTTTATCGCAAATTCAGGAGCTTCATCTCCATCAATTACTCCTCCCGGAACTTCTAATGAGATAATATCTGCCGCATGGCGATACTGCCGAACCATAATAATCTGGCCTTCTTCAGTTACAGCAACTGCATTTACCCAGTTAGGATACTCTAATACATAATAATCATCTTTAACTATTCCATCGGGTAACTTCACTTCATCAACGCGTAAGGTAGCCCATTTCTCTCTCACTAAATATTTAGAGGCTAATTTTTGCCACTTTTCTATAATCATTTCTTTTAACTGCTTAACTGTTTAATTGTTCAATTGCTTAATTGTCCTGAAAACTGTTCAAATATACTGCTGAATTGTTTTCTGGCGATGTAGGTTTACTAAATGCACGATTTTGTGTTTGTCTGACAAGTGGTTGTATACTAAATTTAGCTTTGGAGCAATCAACTGATTTCTTTCGGCACTAATTCCAAGTTCATAATATAGAAATTCACTTAAGGAATCTAGTTTCTCGGAAGGTAGGTCTGAGCTTTCCAGCCATTTTTCAAATGCAGATAAATCTTCGAGCAACAGCATATCAATGGGAAGATTAAAGCTGCCCTCCATTGTTTCTTTAAAAATATGGTCTGCCTCTGCTAACTTCCCCTCCAGCTTAAGCCCCATAATCCGCGCCAGCACCTGTGCAAGCTTCTGAATTTCTGCTGTAATTAAATCTTTTCTGTACACGTTTTTTAGTATCAATTATCAATTATCTAGTATCTAGTATCAAGTATTGAGTAGCAAGTGTTGAGAAGCAAGTATCATGTATCTAGTATCAAGATAGGTTAGAGCCAAAAATTAACCACCTGAGGCATCTAAGACACCTGAGGTGAAAATCTGGTTAGCTTTCTTCCTTATTCTTTTCAGCTTTTTAGAATCAATTATTAAGCAGCGAATAGCAATCGTTTTTGCTCCTTGCTCTTTATTCTTTGTTTCTTGTTCTTTGCTTTGAATTACCAGCTGCCGCTAGAACCGCCACCACCGAAGCTGCCGCCGCCAAATCCACCGAATCCGCCACCGCCACCAGATGAACCTCCGCCAAAGCTTCCACCGCCCCAACCACTGTTACCCCGGCCTCCGCCTCCACTACCAAAAAGCATGGCCCAGAATAAAGCATTTGATGCACCACGGCCGCCAATAATTTCGCTTCCACCACCGCCTCCACCTTTTCTCATCACGATAATAATAATAACTACAATGATAATAATAATGGCTATACTACCCGATCCACCCTTTTTAGTGGAAACCCGAGGTTTATCATTTTTGTATTCGCCTTTAGTGTACTTAATAATGGAGGTAGTACCCGCATCTAAACCGGCATAATAATCTCCTGCTCTAAAATTAGGTTTAATGTCATTTTCAATAATCCGTTTGGCATAAACATCGGGAAGAGCGCCCTCTACGCCATAACCGGTTTGGATAGATATTTTGCGGTCTCCAACGGCAACAACAATCATGATCCCGTTGTTTTTGCCCGATTGGCCAACACCCCATTTTCTACCCAGCTCAACTGCATATTCATTGATATCGTAATCGCCAACTGATTTTAGAATGGCTATAGCAATTTGGGTAGAAGAGGAATCGTCAAAGGCGACTATTTTTTGTTCTAAGGCTTGTTTTTGACTTCCAGACAAAACACCTGCATAGTCATTCACTAAAGTGGATGGCTTTTCGGGATAATCTTGTGCAAATGCAAAAGAAAACAACAAGCTCAGAAAAGATACAATGAATAATTTTTTCATTAGAAATATGTTCTTTATCACTATGAAACCGTCGGTTCCCTGTAGCCAGGTATTGTGAAGGTTTATTTTTTAATAGGATTCTATTCGGAATTTATAAAACTTAGCTTTGGCTAAGCCGACACTGTCTACAGCTTATTTTTTTTCGGTTTCATTGAGGTAAACAATGTCGTTAGGTAGCTCGTTGATATCTCCATGTTGAGGTGGGAAATACAGGGCTAATTGTTCTCCGGCTAGAGATATCCCCGCAACAATTCCGTCGGCTAAGTCGCCTTTGGCAAAATGAGCTGTCATGGCTACCTTGGTGGTATTCCAAAAATCTGTTGGAACAACCTTGTTTATTCCGTTATCGCCAATAATGGCAAATTTATGATCAACATGAGCCAGATAGATCAATACGCCATTTCTTTGTGCGGTTTGATCCATATCCAGTTTCTGGAAATAATCAATAGCTTTTTGGTAAGGATCGCCCTCACAATGTTTGTCGATGGCAATTCTGATTTCTCCCGAAGTTGCTTTTTCTGCGTCTGCAATGGCCTGTGCAATTTTATCTTGTTCAGTATCTGAAAATAATGACATGATCTTAATTTTAGTTGAAGTAAAAAGGGTAATGTAAGTTTAAAGCTAAACTTACATTACCCTTCCAATTAATTTTAGAGAATTAGAATTCTACTTTAGGCGCATTTTTAGCTGTAGCGTCAGCTTCAAAATAACCTTTAGGTTTGAAACCGAACATCCCGGCAGTTAAATTTGTAGGGAATGATCTGATTTTGCCATTATATTCCTGAACAGCATCGTTAAAATCTTTACGGGCAACGGTAATTCTATTTTCAGTGCTTTCTAACTGTGCAGATAAATCACTAAATTGTTGTGTAGCCCTTAACTCAGGGTAATTTTCTGTTATTGATAATAATTTACCCAGGGCCTGGCTTAATTGTCCCTGAGCAGCCTGATATTTTTCAATGTTTTCAGGCGTTAAATCATCGGCCTTAACAGTCATTTGTGTTGCTTTCGCACGTGCCTCAACAACCGCAGTTAAAGTTCCTTGCTCAAATTTAGCAGCACCTTTAACTGTGCTTACCAAGTTCGGAATTAAATCTGCCCTACGCTGATATTGGGTTTGCACAGTCCCCCATTTCGATTTAACATTCTCATCAAGCTTCACCATGCTGTTGTAACCGCATGAACTTAAAGTGCTAACTGCAATAACAGCAGCAATAATTCCAAATACTAATCTTTTCATTTTTATGGTTTTTGTCTTTTTAAGCAAATTGAATTATGGTCAATTTACAAATTAGATATCAAATTCTGTACCTTTGTTACAATTCAGGATAAAAACCTGACAAGATGTATGCATAAAGATATCGAAATTACCTTGCTTCCGCACCAGGTTGCAGAAGAAGAAACCATTAAACAGAAGCTGGCTGAAGGTTTAAAGCTTACCCAAAATCGGATTAAAGGTTTCGAAATCCTTAAAAGATCTATTGATGCACGCTCAAGAAAGGTCATTTTCCGTTTACAGGTTAGGGCCTTTGTTGATGAAGCGCCTCAGATAGAAATCCAGGTTACCAATTATCCTAATGTGAGCGATGCGAAACCTATTATAATAGTAGGCGCTGGCCCTGCAGGATTATTCGCTGCTTTACAGGCTATAGAAAATGGATTAAAACCCATTGTAATTGAGCGTGGTAAAGATGTTAAGCAACGCCGAAGAGATTTAGCCGCCATTAATAAGCAGGGTTTAGTGAATACCGAATCTAATTATTGCTATGGAGAAGGTGGGGCCGGAACCTATTCTGACGGTAAACTATATACCCGTTCTAACAAAAGAGGAGATATAAATAAGGTTCTACAAATTTTCGTAGATCATGGAGCAGAAAAAGATATCCTGATTGATGCCCGCCCGCATATTGGTACCAATAAATTACCACATATTATAACTGCCATCAGAGAAACCATTCTCAATGCCGGGGGAGAAGTGCGCTTTGATAGCCAGATGACAGATATCTTGATCGATTTCGGGAAAATAAAAGGTATTGAAATCAATTTTGAAGAAAAACTTTTAGCAGAGCATGTCATTTTGGCTACTGGTCATTCGGCAAGAGACGTTTATGAGTTGCTGCATAAAAAGAATATACTGATTGAAGCGAAGCCTTTTGCCTTAGGGGTTCGGATAGAACATCCACAAGAAATAATAGATTCGGCACAATATCATTGCGATACCCGCTCAGAATTTTTACCACCTGCCTATTATAGTTTAGTAGAACAGGTGGGTGCGCGTGGGGTATTCTCTTTCTGTATGTGTCCTGGTGGAATTATCGCACCTTGTGCAACCGGCGAGAATGAAATTGTGGTTAATGGATGGTCTCCTTCCAAACGAAATAATCCTTATGCCAATTCTGGAACCGTAGTACAGGTTACCTTAGAGGATGTTCAAGGCTATGATCCGCTGCGGATGTTAAATTTTCAATCTGAAATTGAGCAAATCGCTTTCGAAGCCGGCGGAGGAAATTTAGTGGCTCCCGCACAGCGGATGGTCGATTTCGTAAACAACAAGCTATCTATAGATTTACCTAAGAATTCTTATTTACCAGGTACAAAGAGTGCCATGCTAGATAATATTTTACCAGAGTTCGTATCTAAAAGTTTAAGATCGGCATTGCCCTTATTCGGAAAGAAGATAAAAGGTTACTACACCAATGAAGCCATTTTAGTAGGCGTAGAAAGCAGAACTTCCTCACCCGTTCGTATTCCAAGAGATAAAGAGAGTTATCAGCATCCGCAGGTAAAAGGTTTGTTTCCCTGCGCAGAGGGGGCGGGTTATGCCGGGGGGATTGTATCGGCTGCCATTGATGGCATAAACTGTGCAAATGCTATTGCCGGTTTATTATAACAAACTTTCCAGCCTGCTAATTGTTGATTTCATATGCTTAATTTAACTCACGAAATCCAGAAAGCCTTTAATGGCGATGCCTGGCATGGAAACCATGTAATGCAGGTGTTAAATAATGTGGATGCCAAGAAAGCATTCAGCCACTTTGTTCCGGGGGCGCATTCCATTGCCGAAATAGCCTTGCATTTAACCAGCTGGACAGAAGAGGTGAGGGCGCGGTTAAGTGGTAAAGTGGCTTCCGAACCAGAAATGGGCGATTGGCCAAACCCTGAATCCAAAACTCCTCCGGCCTGGGAAAAAATCATTTTCAATTTTAAAATAGCCAACGAGGAGTTGATACGCGTTTGCGAGGGTATGCATAAAAACCAATGGGATGAACCCACTCAAGATGAGCGTAACCCCTCGCTGGGAACGGGCGTAACTTATGCCGAGCTTTTGAGTGGCCTGGCGCAGCATCATGCCTATCATGCCGGACAAATTGCTTTACTATCTAAATTTTAATTCACCTTATGAAAAAGACACTTATTATTGGCGCTTCACCAGATCCCAATCGTTATTCGTACAAAGCCGCACATATGTTGAAGCGATTTAATCACGATATTGTGAATGTAGGTATAAAGAGGGGAGAGGTTGCCGGAGTAGAAATTGAAAAACCCGGGCAAATGCATAACGATATAGATACGATAACCCTTTACATTGGCCCACCTCTACAAGCCCAATACCATGATTATATATTAGCAACCAAACCTAAGCGGGTAATATTTAATCCAGGTACAGAAAATGATGAGTTGGAAAAGCTTTTGGATCAACACGGCATCGAACCTGTAGAAGCTTGTACATTAGTATTACTCAGTACCGGGCAATACTAATCTTAAATAACTTAAGCGGGCTATCTCAAAATGGTACCGCTTTTTTATTTACCGCATAGTTAGATAAGACAACCGACTATACTATATATAGTGTAGGTAAATAAGCTAACGTTATGTATTCGTTAGAAGTTGAATTAAGTACATTTTTCCTGTATTCATCTTCCGTATAGCCTTTCCCTCAATTTTTTCTTTAGCAAATCAGGGTTCTGCGCGTTTCGGATGCACCAGTCCCGCCTTCCTTCCAAATCCCCGGTCTCGTACCTCGCCCGCGGGTTTTCCATGCAGTCGGGTTTATTGTACCTGGTGCAGGAGCTTTTGGGCTAACAACCAGTCAAACCTTCTACTCCCATCCTGTCTGTCGAGTTCCGCAGGAGTTCTACGGATTATTTAATGGAGGAGAGTCTTTGACTGGGTTTAACTAATGTTGAGTTATGCACTGAACGGTATGTTGTAATCCGTAGAGTCGCTGTGCTTAACTCTACGGACAGGGTAGGGTGCCGCTTTTTTATTTAGCGCATAGCTAGATAAGACAACCGACTATACTATATAATAGTGTAGGTAAATAAGCTAACGTTATGTATTCGTTAGAAGTTGAATTAAGAACATTTTTCCTGTATTCATCTTCCGTATAGCCTTTCCCTCAATTTTTTCTTTAGCAAATCAGGGTTCTACGCGTTTCGGATGCACCAGTCCCGCCTTCCTTCCAAATCCCCGGCCTCGTACCTCGCCCGCGGGTTTTCCATTCAGTCGGGTTTATTGTACCTGGGGCAGGAGCTTTTGGGCTAGCAACCAGTCAAACCTTCCACCTCAGTTTAAGAAGAGTTATTAGGCGTTTTGTATGAGACTCCGGACTAATGACTCCAGACTCCAAACTAATTTTCCGCTGATAACCATCACTTTATACCCCCGGAAAGGTTTAAAAGCACTTTAGTCTTCCGGGAATAGGATTTTTTTTCTACCTTTGCACCCCGCTTCGGAGGAAGGGGTAAGCATGAAAGTAGTGGAAAGAAGGTGATAAAGAGGGGATTAGGATTATTTTAAAATAGTTCTTGGAGATAAGAAATATAACGCTACCTTTGCAGCCCGGTTCGGAAGGAACGGAAAGTGAGAGGGAAGATGGTTGAGGATGATTAATTGAAATAAAGGGGAAAAGAAAAGCGGAAAAATAAAAATATTTTTCTTGCGGATTAAAAAAGTTTTTCTACCTTTGCAATCCCAAACGGAAACGAAGCGGGTTAGTCGGAACGGCGGATGTCGGGAAGATGAGAAAAGAAAGATTGAAAAAGGGCGAGAGCCTTGAGGATATAAAAAATGATCGGC
>NZ_FOGG01000054.1 GCF_900111155.1 Pedobacter rhizosphaerae
AGGATTAGGGATTCTGCCCCGTAACACACAACCCGCAACACATTTAACCGCAGAGGACGCAGAGAAAAGGCACAGAGAACGCAGAGTTGGGTGTAAGTACTCCTTGCTCATAAGCCACACACATTCACCACAAAGGACACAAAGATCGCTTTGCGATTAATAAGAGGACACTAAGGTGATATTTTGAAACCTCATGACCTCCAAGCTCCCCTACTTTTCAGGGAGGGATATGTAGGCTTGTGTAGTGGTGGGGACACAGGGCACGTAACACATTCAACCGCCTTAAACGTCTCAGGCATCTAAGCAAAATATAAAACAAATGTTCTTCCGTGTATTCCGTGCTTCCGTGGCAACTTTTTACTTATGAGGATTAGGCATACCTCCGCAACACATTCAACCACCTTAGGCGTCTCAGGCATCTAAGCAAAACATAAAATATATGTCTTCCGTGTATTCGGTGCTTCCGTGGCAACATTTTAATTGTGAGGGTTAGACATCCTGCTCCACAACACACCACCCGTGATACATTTAAAATAAAAAAAGTACACTGAGGTTAGGCATCCTGCCCCGTAACACATAACACACACCCCGCAACACATTGAACCACCTTAAACGCCTCAGGCATCTAAGCAAAATATAAAACAAATGTTCTTCCGTGTATTCCGTGTTTCCGTGGCAACATTTTAATTGTGAGGGTTAAACATCCTGTTCATTATCATGCAACCAGCGATACATTTAAAATAAAAAAGCCTCCTAAAAGGAAGCTTTTTAAGTTTAGGTTGGTTTGGTTTATGTTGATTATGAATAAGTCTTAAGATTTTTATAAAAAAGCGCCGTTACCAGCGCTCTTTTTAAACCAAATATATAATAATAATTAACGAGCATTACAAAAGTACAAAATTTATCGTTATCAGAAAGTATTTTTGATAAAAAAATTAAAATATTTCAATAAAAAACACAAAATACCACCAAAACAATAGTTAAAAACAAAAAATAATATTAAAAACGGCTTTTATTATATTTTTTATCATACAAAAAATAGTTTTTTAAGTTAAAAATCATAATTTAAAGAAATTTTAAAGCAAAATGATAGATAGTTTTATTAAAAACTACCTCAATCATCCCCAAATTTACGATGAAATGTTTCTTAAGAGTAATAATTATCGCGATCATTACCAGAATTTCATTAAAAAATTCTCTAAAGAGTCTTTAGAAAATCTAAACAAGAAAGAAGAACTGGCACGAAAACTTTTCATGAGCCAGGGAATTACCTTTACTGTTTATGATAGTGGCGAGGGTATCGAAAAAATATTTCCTTTTGATATTATCCCCAGAATTATAACTGCCAGTGAATGGTCTTTTATAGAAAAGGGAATCAAACAGCGTCTTAAAGCACTGAACCTTTTTCTGAAAGATGTTTACAGCAATCAGTTCATCCTCAAAGATCAGATTGTTCCCATCCATGTCATCTATTCGTGTCCACATTTTTTAAGAGAGATGCATAATGTGAATGTGCTACATGATATTTATATACATATAGCGGGAATCGACCTGATTAGAGATCATGACGGAACTTTCTACGTACTGGAAGATAACCTCCGAACGCCTTCAGGCGTAAGTTACATGCTCGAAAACAGAGAAATTACGAAAAGGCTTTTTCCAGACCTTATCCCACAATGCAGCGTTAGAAGTGTTACCGAATACCCTGCCATACTTTACAAGAACTTAATGGCTTTGTCGCCCAGAGCCGTATCCAACCCTACTATTGTATTGCTAAGTCCGGGCATGTATAATTCTGCCTATTACGAGCACACTACATTAGCCCGTTTAATGGGGGTAGAATTGGTTGAAGGACGTGATTTAGTGGTAAAAAACCAGAAAGTTTTCATGAAAACCACCACCGGACTTCAGCAGGTAGATGTTATTTACCGGAGAGTAGACGATGACTATATTGATCCACTGGTATTTAATCCAAGTAGCGTATTAGGTGTTGCAGGGATTATGGGCGCTTATCGCAAAGGCAATGTAGCCATTGTAAATGCTGTTGGAAATGGTGTTGCAGACGACAAAGCCGTATACACCTACGTACCCGATATGATTCGGTATTACCTAAACGAAGAACCTATCTTAAAGAATGTTCCCACCTATCAATTGAGCAATCCTGAAGAACTGGAATATGTTTTCGCCAACATCAATAAAATGGTCATTAAAAAAACCAATGGAAGTGGTGGCTATGGCATGCTGATGGGGCATGCGGCTTCTGAACAGGAAACGGAAGAATATAAATTAGAAATACTTAAAGACCCCCGTAATTTTATTGCCCAACCCACCATTAGCCTATCCTCTGCCCCGTGCTTTATTAATGGGCAGCTCGCTCCCCGCAGAATCGATCTTCGCCCGTTTGCCTTAAATGGCCCTGAGGGGATATCGATTGTACCAGGCGGCTTAACGCGTGTAGCTTTAAAAGAAGGCTCACTAGTGGTAAACAGCTCGCAAGGTGGTGGCAGTAAGGATACTTGGGTTTTAACTTCTTAGAATAAAAATATGTTAAGTAGAGTGGCATCTAGCCTGTATTGGCTAAGCAGATATGTTGAGCGTAGCGACGGTATGCTACGCATGTTAAAAATAAATTACGCTTCATCACAAGATACGATACAGGAATTTACCTGGAAACCTATTATCAGAATATTTTCTGCAGATGATGAGCCAGAACTATTAAAGATCCAGCATGATAGCAGAGCTGTAATCGAATACCTATTGTTCAATAAGGATAATCCAAACTCCATCTTGAACATCATTACTTTAGCGAGAGAAAATGCCAGAAGCGTACAGGAGCATATCCCGAAAGATTTATGGCAATGCTTAAACGAGTATTACCACACCATGAAGGATGAAAAAACCCTTTGGTATGTTCAAAAAGACGACCCCATAACCGCTTTAGATATCCTCATCAAACAGGTAATGCTTTACCATGGAACAGCAGACAGCGCTATGGAGCGTGGCGAAAGCCGAAGTTTTATGAAAATAGGTAAACATCTGGAACGGAGTATTCAATCTATTGATATTTTAGATATTAAATTCAGTTCTATAAGCAGCAATCCCGATTTACTAACGGATATTGCTTACTGGAAGCATCTTTTACTTTCGCTAGGTGGATATGAATTATATTTAAAAACCTATCGGCAGGGATTCGACGCTAAAAACATCATAGAACTGGTGATGCTGAACAATGACTTTCCAAGATCAGCACTATATTCCATGAATAATATTGAACGTTATTTTATCCGCTTAAAAAGCGAAAACAACCTGGAACACTACAACAACCTTTCTTTTAAAATTGGAAGATTAAAAAGTATGATTACTTATAGTTCGGTGAATACGATGGCCGAAGAAGAACTCCACAGATACCTCACTGAAATCCGGTCAGAGCTCTATGGAATCGGCAATCTATTGAATGAATATTACTTTGCCAACTCATAAGCAGGTATCCAGACAAACTCATTAATAATATATAACAGCGCCATGCCCATATTTAAAATAAAACATATCACCAACTATAAATACGAAACGCCTGTTCGCGACAGCGCGAATCAGATTATTCTTTTCCCTATTAAGGATGACTATCAAAAAGTAATTAAACATGATCTCAATATCTCCGGCAGTCCGGAGATTGAGATTTTTATTGATTATTACGGAAACGAATTTGGCACCTTTACACAAAATGAACCCCATACCCAACTGAAAATCTTTTCAAAAGTAAGCGTAGAAACATTTCAAAAACCCCTTCCCCAGGATGATATGTTCAGCAGTGAGCAATGGAATAGCTTACAATCTATTCGGTATGAAGTACCTTTTATCGATTACCTGCGGCAGGAAGGATTCAAAGGTATTGATCAGCTTAGGGAAACGGCTCTAAATATTAAAGTTACCGATGACACGCCATACCAAACCGCGATAAAATATTGCGCCTATGTATTTAACAGCTTCGAGTACATTAAGGGAATTACTGCTGTTGACACCACAATTGATGAAATATTATCTTTAAAAGCGGGTGTTTGTCAGGATTTCGCACACATCTTAACCGCTATGCTTAGATTAACTGGCATTCCGGCGAGATACGTTAGCGGTTATATTTGTCCGAATAAAGACGGTATGCGAGGTGAAGGTGCTACACATGCCTGGGCGGAGGCTTACTTACCGGAGTATGGCTGGCTGGGTTTAGACCCTACCAATAACTGCATAGCCAATGAAAACCATGTGAGATTGGCGGTAGGCCGTAATTTTGCAGATTGTTCTCCTGTAAAAGGGGTATACAAAGGAGGTTTTGAACACATACTGGAGGTAAATGTTTCTGTAGGATATAACGATGATGATTTCAATGACAACGATAACTATTTTAAACCAACAGAAGTAAATTACCACAAACCCTCAACTCCAACGCCCCATGCAGGATCAAGAAATAGCTACCAGCAATACATGGAAGCTATTCAGCAACAACAGCAGCAGTAGCAATAGTTGGCAGTTTTCAGTTGGAAGTTTTCAGTTGGAAGTTTCGACTAATCATTCCAAAGTTCTGCTGGTAGTTGTTGGATTTTCGGAGGGTTATTTAAAATCGAAAACTGCCGACTGAATTGTTTATTTTTTCCTAAATTTGCGGCTTTTACAATTAATAATATGATTAAGAGACAGCAAATTAAAGATTTATTAAAATCGACTGCATTTAGCACAGAAGTAACGGTTATGGGATGGGTTAAGACTTTCCGTAATAATCAGTTTATCGCTTTAAATGATGGGTCTTGCATGAGCAATATCCAGGTTGTGGTTGATTTCAATAATTTACCTGAAGAGCTGTTAAAAAGAATCACCACTGGCGCAGCTATTTCTGCAACAGGACAATTAGTAGAATCGTTAGGAAAAGGACAATCAGTAGAAATTAAAGCGACCACGGTAGAAATTTTAGGTGATAGTGATCCTGAAAAATTCCCTTTACAACCTAAAAAACACAGTTTAGAGTTTTTACGTGAAATTGCACACTTGCGTTTCCGCACCAATACCTTTAATGCCGTTTTCAAAGTAAGACATGCTTTGGCCTTTGCCATTCATCAGTTTTACAACGAGCGTGGATTTGTTTACATGCACACACCTGTTATCACAGCAAGCGACGCAGAGGGTGCCGGGGAAATGTTTAAAGTAACCGCATTAGATTTTGACAACACTCCTCGTACTGAAGATGGTAAAGTTGATTATTCGGCAGATTTTTTCGGTCGTGCGACTAACTTAACCGTTTCCGGTCAATTGGAAGGCGAGTTGGCTGCAATGGCTTTTGGACAGATTTATACTTTCGGACCTACTTTTAGGGCTGAAAACTCTAACACAACCCGCCACCTGGCTGAGTTCTGGATGATTGAACCTGAAGTTGCTTTTGCAGATTTAGAAGACAACATGCAACTGGCCGAGGACATGATGAAGTATGTGATTAAATATGCTTTGGATAACTGTAAAGAGGAATTAGAATTTTTAAACAGCCGTTTAGCTGAAGAAGACAAGCAAAAACCTCAAAATGAGCGTAGCGAATTTACTTTATTAGAGAAATTGGATTTTTGCTTAGCGAATGATTTTGAGCGTTTAACTTATACAGAGGCAATCAGAATCTTAAAATCATCTAAACCTAACCAGAAGAAACAATTTAAATATTTAATTGACGAGTGGGGAGCTGATTTACAAAGTGAGCACGAGCGTTACTTAGTAGAAAAACACTTTAAAAAACCGGTGATTTTAACTGACTACCCGGCAGATATTAAATCTTTCTACATGCGCCAGAATGAACCAGATGCAGAAGGCAGAAAAACTGTTGCAGCAATGGATATTTTGTTTCCTGGTATTGGAGAAATGATTGGTGGTTCGCAACGTGAAGAGCGTTTAGACCGCTTAACCAAGAGAATGGATGATTTAGGTATTCCGCAGGATGAATTGTGGTGGTATTTAGATACCCGTAGATTTGGTTCTGCACCGCACTCAGGTTTTGGACTAGGCTTTGAACGTTTAGTTTTGTTCGTTACCGGAATGACCAATATCAGAGATGTAATTGCTTTCCCTCGTTACCCTAAGAACGCAGAGTTTTAAATACAAGGGTCTTTTTAAACGGCTCAACTAAAGAAAAAGCCATCTAAGATAATTTTAGATGGCTTTTTTTTACATGACTTTATCCTTTCGAAATATACTATCAACTATTGTCCTTCCTCGTGTATAGAATCTACATAAGGATTGGCATGCGCATAATCAATAGCCGAAACTTTATAATCGGTTGGCGCAAAACTTTCTGCGGTACTTAAAGCCATTCCCAATTCAAAACGCACAGGATAAGGTGTTTTAAGCAAACTCCCTGCCGGGATATAAGGGAAACTCTCTAAATAAGATTGCATTACACTCGGGCTCAACCTCCTGTTGATATACGCACGGCTTAATTGGTTTGGCTCTCTTAATCCAGCTGCGCCCAAAAGCTCTACTGCACTGGCTACGGTTAAATTATGAAAGTTCTTCACCCTAACCCTTTTATCTTCCACAACCAAGCCTTTCATCAAGCTTGGGTCTTGCGTAGCCACACCTGTTGGGCAAGTATTGCTATTGCATTCTAAAGCTTGAATACAACCCAGGGCAAACATCATTCCACGGGCCGCATTACACATATCTGCTCCAAGCGCTATATTTTTAACCAAGTCGAATCCGGTAGCCACTTTACCAGAAGCAATAATTTTAATGTGTTTTTTGAGGTCAAAACCTACCAGAACATCATACACAAAGGCCACCGCTTCACGCAAAGGCATCCCTACCGAATTCGAGAATTCCTGTGGTGCAGCACCGGTACCTCCCTCGCCCCCATCAACAGTAATAAAATCCGGATAGATTTTGGTCTCAATCATCGCTTTACAAATCGCATAAAATTCAGATCTCCTCCCTATACAAAGTTTAAAACCAACTGGTTTACCATCAGACAGATCTCTTAATTTCTTTACGAATTGCAACAACTCTATTGGGGTAGAGAAAACAGAATGTGCAGGAGGCGAAAGCACATCTTTTCCTTCGGGCACTAAACGGATACGCGCTACTTCAGGCGTTACCTTTTTAGCGGGAAGCATCCCTCCATGACCAGGTTTCGCACCTTGCGATAACTTAACCTCTACCATTTTCACCTGATCGGTTTTAGCCCTTTCAGCGTAAGCATCATAATTGAATGTTCCATCGGCATTTCTACAGCCAAAATACCCAGTTCCAATTTGCCATATCAAATCTCCTCCCGGCTGACGGTGATAGTCGCTAATTCCCCCTTCTCCTGTATTGTGTGCAAAATTTCCCAATTTAGCTCCACCATTTAAAGCTAAAATGGCATTTTGACTTAATGAACCGAAGCTCATCGCCGAAATGTTATAAATACTTGCAGAATAGGGCTGTTTACAATCGGGCCCACCTACGAGTACACGGGGATCCGCATTTAGCTCATGATGAGAGATTGCCGCAATACTGTGGCTCAACCATTCGTAGCCATTATCATATACATTAAGCTGCGTTCCAAAAGGAATGGTATCATTATCTAGTTTCGCTCGTTGATAAATCAATGAACGGTTTAATCTGTTATAAGGCGTTCCATTGGTATCACTTTCAACGAAATATTGATAAACCTTTGGTCTTAAATCTTCCATAAAATACCGTAACCGACCAAATACCGGGTAATTACGCACGATACTGTGTTTAGGCTGCGTTAAATCATAAATACCTAAAATAACAATTGGACCAGTAAAAATAAATAACCACCACAAGGGTGGATAAGTAAGACCCAACATAATGGTTAGGGCAACTAAAAATGCGGCAATGGCGATGAAAGCTTTTCTCATGTTCTGTTAGTTAATACTACAAAGATTACGGATTATTAAACAACTGACATCATATTTTTGTTATTTTTACCTATGCTAATTAAGATTTATCCTGAGAATCCGAATGAACGTGCCATTGAACAAGTGGTTGAAGTGCTTAAAAAAGGCGGTTTAGTGATCTACCCTACCGACACCATTTATGGTTTAGGCTGCGATATCACCAATCCGAAGGCCATAGAAAAAATCTGTCGCATTCGCGGGATCAAACCCGAAAAAGCTAATTTTTCTTTCATTTGCCATGATTTGAAGCATATCTCCGATTACATCAAGCCTATAGACAACACCACATTCAGGGTAATCAAAAAAGCTTTACCCGGTCCTTTTACTTTTATATTCAATGCCAACAATAATGTTCCGAAGCTCTTAAGTTCGAACAAAAAAACGGTGGGTATAAGGGTGCCCGACAATAATATTGCCAGATGCATTGTTAAAGAATTGGGTAATCCAATACTCTCAACTTCCATTAAAGATGATGATGAATTAGTGGAATACTCTACTGATCCGGAATTGATCCACGAAAAATATGAAAATCTGGTAGACCTCGTCATTGATGGTGGCTATGGAGATAATGAAGCTTCGACAGTAATTGATTGCACCAATGGCGAGTTTGAAATTATTCGTGAGGGCAAGGGAAATATTGAAGAATATCTTTAGTAAACCCATGGTCTGTGACACACAGACCATATCAGGTTACCTGATAAAAGCTATTACAATTATTGTTACTGGTCCGTGAGTCACGGACCAAGGGTAAACATTCCCACCGCGCATTACTGGTCCGTGGGACACGGACCAGGGGGACCATATCAGGTTAACTAATAAATAAAAGCTATTACAATTATTGTTACTGGTCCGTGAGTCACTGACCAAGGGTAAACATTCCCACCGCGCATTACTGGTCCGTGGGACACGGACCAGGGGGACCACAACAGGTTAACTAATAAATAAAAGCTATTACAATTATTGTTACTGGTCCGTGAGTCACTGACCAGGGGTAAACATTCCCACCGCGCATTACTGGTCCGTGGGACACGGACCAGGGGGCGAACAACGATACAAACCCCTATTTATTACCTATATTTTTCCACATTCCATCAAATTAACATTAAGTTAATCTGAAAATCAGGTTTTTGCATATACATTTGTCTCAAACATAACAGATTATATGAAAAGACATCTACTTCTCATTCTATTTTTCTTCGTTTCCCATCAACTTTTCGCTCAAATAGCTTCGTGGGATTTCACAGGACAAAATCAAGTAGCCACTTTAACTGCAAACAGTTTCGATCCTGGTTTAACCGCGGCCCCGGTATTAAGTCGTGGTAGCAGTGCAGGTGCCAGCGCAGGTGCAAACTCGTTTAGAACAACTGGTTTTCAAAATAATGGAATTGCATTAACCAATACCGATTATTTCGAAGTTTCATTTACCGCTTCAACAGGTAAGAAAATTTCCTTATCTGCTATTGATGCAAAATTTGCAGGCACAGCAAGCTTTTATGCAGCACCTGGTGTAAGTTCTCAATTTGCCTATAGCTTAGATGGAACTAACTTTACATTGATTGGAAGCCCTTCAATGATTTTAGCTGCCACACTTACCTCGGCTCCAAGCATCAGCTTAAGTGGTATCGCAGCATTGCAAAATGTTCCAGAAGGTACCACCATTACATTAAGGTATTATGCCAGCGGACAAACAACTACTGGGGGCTGGGGCTTTAACTCCGCTGCAGCAGGCACAAATGGCTTGGTGATTAGCGGAACCCTGGCCAATGCAAACGCTACTCAACCCTCGCTTAGCACCACTTCTGGCAGTTTAGATTTCGGTAGCCAAACGATTGGAACCACTTCTGTTTCACAATCTTACACCCTAAGTGCAACAAACTTAAGCAATAGTGTGAATTTAACTACCAGCGCACCATTTTCGATTTCTAAAGACAATACAACTTTTAGTACATCGATCACTTACACCGCTGCAGAACTAGCCAGTAGCAAAACCGTTTACGCACGCTTCAATCCCACTACACCAACAAGCTCAAGTGATAATATTTTACATGTGAGTACCGGCGCTTCTAATATAAATGTAGCGCTAACCGGGACAGGCATCACTCCTCCTGCCCATGTAGTTATTTCTGAAGTTTACGGAGGTGGCGGCAACTCTGGCGCAACCTTTAAAAATGATTTTATCGAATTATACAACCCAACCAATGCTGCTGTTGATTTAACAGGCTGGTCTGTCCAATAT
This sequence comes from Pedobacter rhizosphaerae, assembly GCF_900111155.1. GTDB lineage: Bacteria > Bacteroidota > Bacteroidia > Sphingobacteriales > Sphingobacteriaceae > Pedobacter > Pedobacter rhizosphaerae. Next base: position 10,165 of record NZ_FOGG01000054.1, read on the forward strand.
GCGAGTGCAACAGGAACTACCTGGCAAAAAACGGACTTAACCGGCAGTATCCCTGCAAAAGGTTTTTATTTAATTCAGCAAGCTGTAGGTGCAGGAGGAACAGTTAATCTGCCTACACCAGATGCGATTGGTACGCTAGCACTTTCGGGAACAACCGGTAAAGTAATTTTAAGTAACTCCAATGTTGCTTTAACAGGGGCAAATCCTGCAACATCAGCAATAATAGATAAAGTTGGTTTCGGTCCAACCGCTACAGGTTTTGAAACAGCACCAACACCACTTATTTCTAATACCACGTCCATTGAAAGAAAAGCAACCGCTACTTCAACAGCAACAACATTAGCAGTGGGCGGATCGGAAGAATTTGCAGGAAATGGTTATGATAGCGATAATAACAGTACTGATTTTGTAGTTACAGCACCCAATCCGCAAAATAGTAGTATAAAAGAACCAGCGGGAGTAAATCATCTGGTTATCTCTGAAGTTTATGGAGGTGGTGGTAACTCCGGTTCTGTTTACAGAAATGATTTTATTGAAATCTACAATCCGACTACTGCCACCGTTAATTTAACGGGATGGTCTGTGCAATATGCCAGTGCAACCGGAACCTCCTGGCAAGTAACGCCGTTATCTGGTAGCATTGCCCCTAAAAGTTTTTACCTGGTTCAACAAGGGGCTGGAACAGCTGGAACTACCGACCTGCCAGCACCAGACAAGATTGGAACAATTTCAATGGCAGCAGGTGCAGGTAAAGTTTTACTGGCCAATGTAGCTACGGCACAAACGGGTACATTACCTACAGGAACACAAATTATTGATTTGGTTGGATACGGAACCACGGCTATCGGATTTGAAGGTTCCGGTCCTGCACCTGTTCCTTCAGCAACTATATCCGTTGAACGTAAGGCAAGCGCAACATCAACAGCTACTACTTTGGGAGTTGGTGGAACAGAAGAATTTGCCGGAAACGGTTACGATACCGATGATAATGCCGCAGATTTCGTTAGTAAAATCGCTAATCCACAAAACTCATCCATTACCGAGCCTGTTTCAACCACAGGACCGTTCTTAAAAGTAACATCAATCGCTTTGGCTTTTAATAATCAAGCGATCAATACCACATCTACTGCAAAAACTTATGTTTTATCGGGAGGTAATTTAACTGCGGCAACTACTTTGTCCGTAACCGGTCCGTTCACGATTTCGAAAGATAATGTAACGTACTCTGTTTCGCTTAGCTATACCGCGACAGATTTAACTACAAATCAAACTGTTTATGTAAAGTTTAATCCTACTGTTAAAGGCAACATAACCGGGGCTATTCTACACTCCAGTACAGGGGCAACAGCCGTAAGTTTAGCTTTATCAGGCCCTGCTATTGATCCGAATCAGACGGCTTTCAACTTTGAAAACTGCACAACGGTTGGTAGTTCGGCCTTATCAGATGGTTTTTATCAATATAGTGTAACTGGTGCGCAAACCTGGGGATGTACTACAACTTTTGGGCACGATGCCAATGATGCAACGGGAGCAGGAAGTGCCGGAAATGCATTGCAGATTAATGGTTTTTCGAGTGGTAACATCCAAAATGAAGACTGGTTAATTTCTCCGGCTTTGAATTTAGCCAGTATGAATTATGCCATTCTTTCTTTCTGGACCAGATCGGCATTTGCCGGAGATAAATTACAGTTAAAGATCTCTACTAACTATACTGGCTCAGGAGATCCTGCTTTAGCAACCTGGACAAACATCGACGGAAAGTTTCCGGAAACAGCCAGTGACAAATGGACAAAATCAGATAACATAGACCTAAGCGCTTACAAAGCCACCCCCGTTTATATTGCCATAGTTTACCAATCAACTACCAGTGCTGCAAGTCGTTGGACAGTAGATGATTTCGAGGTTAGAAATTCAAGTACCCCTCCTGCCGTAGATATCACGGTATCACCATCCAGCATCAATTTTGGTTTCCAAGCCGTAAATACCACTTCGGCCGAAAGTAACTTCGGTTTTTCAGCAGGTAACCTAACCGGCGATGTTACGCTAACAGCCCCGGCAAACTTTAGCATCTCCAAAACGAGTGGAGGTACCTTTACCAATACATTAACCTATGCCAAGGCAGATATTAACAATACTTCTCCTAAGGTATATGCCAAATTTAGTCCTTCAACCGTTAACACTACCTTCACAGGCAATGTAACCATTTCAACATCTGGTTCAGCCAATAAAACGGTTGCCCTTTCTGGTAATACTTTCGATGTTGCCAATACACTCGAAGTAGTAAACTGGAATATAGAATGGTTTGGAAGCCCGGCTCAGGATCCTTCCAATGATGCTTTGCAAGCTACCAACGTGAGCACAATCGTTAACAACCTTAAAGCAGATATTTATGGTTTTGCTGAGGTTGTAGATACTACGTTATTTAGAAATACGGTTCTTCCGGCAGGATATGGTGTTGTATTTAGTGAATTCGGTTCCTATGCAGATGATAAGGCCGACATCGACTATCCTTTATCGCAAAAGTTGGCTTTCATGTATCGCACGGATCTCATTAAACCCATTAAAACACTTGGAATTTTAAGAGATACCTACAACCCTGCGATACCTGCCACAGCTGCAGACGGCACACCTTATAAAAACTGGTCGTCGGGGCGCTTCCCTTATATGTTACAAGCAGAAGTGAAGATCAATAATAAAGTGGATACGGTTTACTTTATTGAGATCCACGCTAAAGCCAATACAGGTACGCCAGCAGAACAGGTAGATTCTTACAACAGAAGAAAAGGTGGTAACCTACAAATGAAAAACTGGATAGACGCTAACCTCGCGGGCAAAAAAGTGATCATCCTTGGCGATTTTAATGATGTACTCGATGCAGATAAAACCATAGCGCCAATGCCGGCAGGAACTGGAACCTCTTATTCAGATTTCACCAAAGATGTTACCAATTATTTCCCGATTACATTACCCTTGAGTTTAGCAGGAAAGCAATCAACTGCGGGTTTTAATACCGTAATTGACAACGTGATTATTTCTAAAGACCTAAATAAGAACTATATCCCGGCATCAGCTGAGGTTTTGGATGCCGTTAAAAACCTGGTTACCAATTATAGTTCTACCACAACAGATCATTATCCAATTAAATCAAGATATTTATTTGGTAATGGCGCACCAACTTTAGCCAATATAGCGAGTCAAACCATCTGTTATACAACTACCAATCAAACAGTTGCCATAACCGGAATTTCGGCAGGTCCGGAAAGCACACAAACCACTACACTTAGTGTAACTTCTGATCAACCTGACCTATTCGACAACTTATCTATTGCTGCAAATGGTACAGACAAAGGAACCATTACCTATCACTTGAAAAATAACATCAGTGCTGTTGCCAATATTACGGTAACCGTTACTGATAATGGCGGAACCGACTTTGGTGGGGTAAATACCATAAGTAAGACCTTTAAGCTTACAGTAAATGCTTTGCCGACTATCAATATCAACAGTAGCAATGGATTATCGGTTTCTAAAGGTGAAACTTTAATCCTAACTGCTTCCGGTGGCAATCAATACAGCTGGACAGGGAACGATGTAGTTAACGGGCAAAACACTGCTGCATTAACCATCAGACCTAAACAAAGCGGTATTTACAAAGTTACAGTAACCAACGCAAATGGTTGTACCACCGATCAGAGCATCAACATTACCATCATCGACGATTACAAATTAGAAGCTGGCACCGTTATTACCCCGAATGGTGATGGGATCAATGATAAATTCGTTATCAGAAACCTGGATTATTATCCAAACAATACACTTAGAATTTTTGATAAAGCAGGCAGAGTGCTCTATACCAAACAAAGCTACAGCAATGATTGGGACGGCATGATCAATGGCGGTCCATTATCAGAAGGCACATATTACTATATCCTCGATATGGGAACTGGCATTGGCACATTTAAAGGTTTCATCAACATTATTAGAGACTAATTACATGAAAATAAATATTAAACACATTAAGCAAATTAGTCGTATAACAGTCGTTTTTGCTGCATCTACCCTATTTATTAATACCGTGAAAGCGCAAATTCTTCCGCTAAATGCGCAATATTTCCAAAATCGCTACCTCGTTAACCCTTCTATGGCAGGTATAAATGAGGGATTTAACATCAACGGTGGTTTCCGGAAGCAATGGTCGAATATTCCAGGAGCACCGATTACACAAAGTATTACATTAGATCAACAGCTTAATAGAGTAGGCTGGGGCGTAAATTTTTATAACGAAAAATCGGGAGGTATTCAGCGTACCAAGGCTGTAGGAACTTTCGCTTATCACCTACCCTTAAATAACGAAGATCAGAAACTAAACTTTGGTGTTTCATTTGGCGCAAGCCAGGATCGACTGGATTTCGGGAGCGTTAAAAATAGCGACATTAACGACCCTTCTATTGCAAGGTTTAACGACAGGGGCTATTATTTCGATGGAGATTTTGGTATTTCCTATACCTCGAAAGGTTTAAGTGTAGAAGGTGCCATTCCCAATATGCGATCGGTGTTTAGAAATGACGACCAGAATTTTGCCGACAAGCCGACCTTTTATTCCGCAATAGGCTACAAATTTAATCTTAACTCAGGAATTAATGCAGTAAGTTTAGAACCTAAGGCCGTTTTTAGGGGAATAAAAAATTACGACAATTTATGGGATGCAGGAATGAATGCCAACTTTGCCAACGATAAATTATACCTCATGGCTATGTATCACAGCACGGAGAACGCTACTTTTGGCGTGGGTATGAATTATAAATCTACCTTATACTTTATGGCCTATTACAATACAGCAACATCTGCCATAAGCGGCTACACTGATGGAGATTTTGAGGTGAATATCCGCGTGAATATTGGGAAAGTGAAGAATTAAATGATTGAATGATTAAATGAGTGGATGAGAGAATGAGTGGATGAGGGAATGATTTAGCTATTGCCAGGAATATTCCATCATTCATTCATTCGAAACTCAATCCTTATCTTTACCCAATGGCTAAAATCATCAACCTCGAAGCATTTAAAAGATTTTTTCGTTCCGGACAAGTAGGCGGCTTTCTCCTATTAATTTGTGTAGCGATTTCCTTATTCATTGCAAATACTTCATCAAAAGATGGTTTTAATGCATTTTTAGAAACTAAAATTGGGTTTAGCGTTATCAACTACAGCATCATAGGCTGGATCAATGATGCCTTAATGGCGATATTTTTCCTCCTGGTAGGATTAGAAATTAAACGCGAATTGGTTGAAGGAGAACTTTCTTCTATAAAAAGTGCTTCACTCCCGGTTATAGCTGCCTTAGGTGGCATGCTGATTCCGGCATTAATCTATGCCACAATCAATAAAGGAGAAAGCACGGCCTCAGGATGGGGAATTCCGATGGCTACCGATATTGCTTTTGCCTTAGCCATCATCGCCCTGTTGGGCAAAAATGTTCCACCAAGCTTAAAGATTTTTTTAGCTGCTTTAGCCATTGTCGATGACCTGGGTGCGATTTTAGTTATAGCCATCTTCTATACCAACCAAATTCATTTTAATTACCTGCTCATGGCAGGCGGAATATTACTGGTTTTGGGTCTGATGAATTATTTCGGAGTTAAAAACCTCGTCTTTTATCTTGTTCCAGGTATATTTCTCTGGTATTTTATTCACCATTCGGGTATACATGCCACCATTGCAGGTGTATTATTGGCTTTTACCATTCCCACAAATGAAACTGATGTGGAGTCGCCGTTAGAAAAATTAGAGCATATACTTACCTTTCCTGTTAACTATCTCATCATGCCTGTTTTCGCCCTTGCCAATACCAACATCACCTTTCAAAAAGAAATGTTATCTGGATTAATCTCCCCCTTGGGTTTAGGAATTGTTATTGGTTTATTTGCCGGAAAAACATTGGGAGTAACTTGTTTTAGCTGGCTTGCAGTAAAACTGAAATGGGCAGAACTCCCCTCAGGTGCAGGTTGGAAACATATTTTGGGCCTAGGTATGCTGGCAGGAATAGGATTTACCATGTCTATTTTTATTGCTCTGCTTTCTTTCTCAGATACCCTGCATATCTCTGAAGCCAAATTCGCCATTTTAACCGCGTCAATTTTGTCGGGAATAATCGGTTTTACCTTCTTAAAATCAGTAAAAGCTTAGGCCATTAAACGAAGAAAGATGGAAGAGGGCAACGCTCATCTGTGCCATCATTCCATCCTTCCATCATTCAATTATTCAATCACTCAATCATTCAGTTATCCAATCATTCATTTACTAGCCTACTGCCAGCCACCACCTAATGAGCGGTAAAGGCCAACCACAGCATTTAACTGCTCTGTTTTGATTGCCGCTAACTCCAGTTCACTTTGTAAAAGGTTACCCTGAGCCGTAATTACTTCTAAATAACTGGCCATTCCGCTTTTAAATAGCAAACTTGCATTTTTAGTAGCCTGTTGTAAGGTTTGTGCTCTTTTCTCGGCTAGAGTATACTGACTTTTTAGCTTCTCTACCTTAGTCAATTCATCAGATACCTCTCCTACTGCATTTAAAACAGATTGTCTGAATTGAATTACCGTTTTCTCCCGATCTATTTTGGCCAATTCATAATTAGCTTTCAATTGACCGCGTTGAAAAATCGGCTGGGTAATTCCTCCTCCAACTAAGCCAAAAAGAGAGGCAGGAACATTAAACCAATTGCTGGCTTTAAATGAATTGATACCGCCGCTTGCAGTAATTACCAGCGATGGATAAAGACTAGCTTTAGCTACGCCTACTTTCGCATTGGCAACTGTTAAAGCCAATTCTGCTACTTTAATATCAGGCCTTCTGCTCAACAAGGTTGAGGGAAAGCCTGCATGTAAATCTTGCGGGATATTGATCTTATCTAACCGATTATTTCTACTAATCGCCTGGGGTAAAGTCCCAATCAAAACACTTAATGCATTTTCTTGTAAAGTTACATTTTGCTCCAGTCGAGGTACCAATTGTGCAGCAACCAGTTGTTGTGCTTCTGCCTGCTGTACGGCAAGGGAAGTTACCTGACCAGCACTAAACTGAAGATTGATAATCCGAAGGGTACTATCATTTAACTTTAAATTTTTCTGTGCAATTTCTAACTGCGCATCCATCATTAACAAATTATAATAACCTTGTGCTACGCTGGCTACCAAACGGGTTTGAATGGCCTTTCTAGCTTCCTGGGTTTGCAAATAACTGGCTAAAGCACCTGCTTTCTGGTTGCGAATCTTTCCCCAGATATCTGCTTCCCAGCTCAATCCAAGATTAGCATTATAATCTTCAATATGTTTCTGACCTGTAAACTGACTTAAACTTAATCCGTTTAAACTGTTATCAGAAGGGCGGGTGCTATTCGCAGCCACCTGTAATTTTAAATCGGGCAAATAACCCAATTTAGATTGCTTGAACAATACATCCGCAGCATCGATATTTTTCAATGCCAGCTGCATATCTACGTTCTTAACCAAGGCCGTATCTATCAAACCCTGAACCGTAGGATCGGTAATAAAAGTTTTCAGTGATAAATCTCCAACACTGGATGAATCTCTATAAATGATATTTCTAAACATTTGAGGTGCGATGCCCATAGGGGTTGCAACATCTTTAGAAACGGAACATCCACTCCAAACCAACGCCAGGAGTAAGATGGTGTATAAATTAAACGGTTTCATAAACTACATGATTAATGGGTTCTTCATGAGGAATAACCACATTGCTTTTTTTAGAAATTTTTTCTTGAAGAAACTGGAACACAATAAAGAGTACAGGAATCATAAACAAGCCCAGGATTACCCCTGAAACCATTCCTCCCGCAGCACCAATACTAATAGAATGGTTACCCTGTGCAGATGGACCAGTAGCTATGCTCATTGGAAATAACCCCACCACAAAGGCCAGAGAAGTCATGATAATTGGACGTAACCTCAATTTCGCAGCCTCTAATGCTGCTGCTACGAGTGGTTGTCCGGATCTTCTTCGCTGTGCTGCAAATTCCACAATCAGAATCGCATTTTTAGCCAATAAACCAATCAACATAATCAGTGCTACCTGTACATAAATATTATTTTCAATTCCGGTTAAGCCAATGGCGATAAATACACCGAAAATACCTGTTGGAATAGATAAAATTACGGCTAATGGTAAGATATAGCTTTCATACTGTGCGGCCAGTAAGAAGTAAATAAATACCAAACACAATAAGAAAATTACCGTTGATTGACCTCCTGAAGAAATCTCCTCTCTTGTTTGACCAGAAAATTCGTAACTATATCCTGAAGGTAAATTCTTTTCTGCTACTTCCTCGATGGCTTTAATAGCATCACCTGAACTAAAACCTGGTTTTGGAATCGCATTAACCTGAATAGAGTTAAACAGGTTATATCTCGAAGCCGTTTCCGAACCATAAATTCGGGTCAGTTTTACCAAAGTATTGATAGGCACCATATCTCCTTGTCTGTTTTTAACAAAAACGCGGTCAATAGAAGATGGATCTGCCCTATCCTGCACATCTGCCTGAACCACAACACGGTAATATTTACCAAAGCGGTTAAAATCTGATGCCTGAGCACTACCAAAATAGGTTTGCATAGTTTGCAGGATATCTCTTACATCAACGCCCAGCTGATCTGCTTTCTCATCGTTAACCTCCAATTGTAATTGCGGATAATCTGCCTTGAAACTGGTGAAGGCAACTGCAATTTCCGGACGTTTCATCAATTCTCCGATAAAGTTCTGAGAGATGCCACTGAACTTATCCAGCTTACCACCCGTTTTATCCTGGAGTACCAAATCGAGTGCTTCCACATTACTAAAGCCTGGTACTGTAGGGAAACTGAACACGAAGAAACTACCACCCGAGATTTTACTCAATTCTCCACGAACCACGTTCATGACTTCATTGATGTCTTTAACTTTCCCTCTTTCTTTTGTTGGTTTCAACAGTACGAAAACTACTGCAGAAGATGGACTTGTTGAATTGGTTAACAGGTTGAATCCTGAAATCGCCGTTACAAAACGGGAAGCATCCAATTTTTTCAAGGTCGTTTCTGCATCAGTCATTACTTTAGAAGTTCCATCCAAAGAAGTACCAGAAGGGGTATTAACAGCAATTGCGATAAAGCCCTGATCTTCTGTTGGGATAAAGCCCGATGGTGTTTTCTTCACCATCCAGATAGTCAATACTGTAATCAGTGCCAAACCACCTAAACTTACCCATTTGTGGCGCACTAAAAATTTAAGTCCGCCTACATAACGATTGGTTAAGGCATTAAAACTGCTGTTAAAGCCTCTGAAGAATTTTTGTTTAAATCCTTGTTTTTCTTCAGTTTCGTGATGACCAGCATGGTTATCTTTCAAAAACAGGGCTGCCAATGCCGGGCTCAACGTTAAAGCGTTTACCGCTGAAATCACAATCGCAATAGCCATGGTAAAAGCAAACTGCCTGTAGAACACACCCGTTGAGCCTTCCATAAAACCTACGGGCAGGAACACTGCGGCCATTACTAAGGTGATTGAAATGATGGCACCTGTAATCTCGTGCATGGCTTCTGTAGTAGCAACTTTAGGAGAGAGCTTTTTATGTTCCATCTTCGCATGTACGGCCTCTACCACCACAATCGCATCATCCACCACAATACCGATAGCCAGAATTAAAGCGAAAAGTGTTAAAAGGTTGATTGAGAAACCAAACAACTGCATAAAGAAGAAGGTACCCAAAATCGCTACCGGAACTGCAATTGCAGGAATTAATGTTGACCTAAAATCCTGAAGGAAGATAAACACCACAATAAATACCAGTATGAAGGCTTCTACCAAAGTGTGCTCAACTTGTTCAATCGACTGATCTAAAGCTATTTTAGTGCTGTAGAATATATTGTGTTTAATTCCAGAAGGGAAATCTTTAGCAGATTTCTCCATCAGTTTGTTAATGGCAATCTGAATATCATTAGAGTTTGATCCTGCTAACTGGATGATACCAATAACCACCCCTTTTTTACCATTTAAGCGGGTTAAACTGTTATAAGAATAAGCGCCTAATTCTACCCTTGCTACGTCTTTCAAACGCAATACTGATCCATCTGCATTAGAACGGATGGCAATATTTTCGTACTCTTCAGGTTTGGTCAGTTTTCCTTTATATTTAATTACATACTCAAAAACTTCCTTACTACGCTCACCAAACTTACCCGGAGCAGCTTCCAAACTTTTATCCTGTATGGCACGCATCACCTCATTAGGTGCAATTTTGTGAGTAGCCATTTGAGTTGGGTTAAGCCACACCCTCATTGAGTAATCTTTAACACCACCAAAAATACTGGCAGAACCTACACCTGGAATCCTTTTGATTTCAGGGATAATGTTGATCTGTGCATAATTGGCCACAAATGTCTGATCATATTTAGATTCATCTTCGGTATACATACCAATAGCCATGATGAAGTTATTCTGTTGCTTCGCTGTTATAATCCCTTGTTGAACTACTTCTGCTGGCAATTGACTGGTGGCCTGGGCTACCCTGTTTTGAACGTTTACCGCAGCCTGATCAGGATCAGTTCCCAATTTAAAGAATACAGTAATGGCTAACGAACCATCATTACTGGCAGTTGAGCTCATATAACTCATGTTCTCTACCCCGTTGATCGATTCTTCAATAGATGGTGCAACGGACCTTAAAACCGTTTCGGCACTCGCTCCCGGATAAACGGCCGTTACCAATACGGAGGGAGGTGCAATATCTGGAAATTGCTGTAGCGGCAATTTCGTTAAACCCAATACCCCTAGAATCACCAATAAAATGGAGATCACAGTGGCCAGTACGGGTCTTTGTATAAATATCTTAAACATGGTATTTCAATTATTTTTTAGAAATTAAGTTGGCTGCTTTGTCACTAGCCTTTTCTGGTTGGATTACCTGACCTTCCTGCAAACGATCCATTCCGCTCAACACAATTTGATCGCCGGCTTTAACACCATCTTTGATCAGGTAGTTAGTTCCGCTTTTACCAATAACAGTGATTGGCAATTTGCTCACCTTATTGTCCTTGTTCATAGCGAAAACAAAAACTTTATCCTGCATTTCTACCGTTGCAGATTGAGGAACCAAAATGGCATCATCATGTTTTAAACCCAAACGGATCTTTCCGGTATTGCCTGAACGAAGTACGCCGTTTGCATTAGGAAAACTAGCTCTTAAGGTAATAGCACCTGTATTTTTATCGAATTGACCATCAATCATATCGATTCTTCCTTTAACAGGATAAGCTGAATTGTCGGCCAGTAATAATTCTACAGCAGGAAGATTTTTGATTCTGTCTGCCGGAGTTTTTCCAGGATATTTGGAGTTGAAACTGTTGAAATCATTTTCGCCCAAAGAGAAGTAAACATGTACTTCATGGATATCAGATAACTGCGTTAATGCAGTTTGATCAGCAGGCGATACTAAGCTTCCTTGTTTTTTAGGGATGCGACCGATGTAACCACTCACGGTTGCTTTAACATTAGTATAGCCTAAATTAATCTGAGCTGATGCTACATTGGCCTTAGCTTGTTCGGCATTCGCCTGCGCGATTTTATAGGCTGCCTTTGCGGTTTTCAACTGGTAATCGGAAACTACCTTATTTTGAACCAATGGGGTTAATTTATCGATTTCCAATTGCGCATTTAAAATAGCTGCTTCTGCTGCGTGCAAGCTGGCTTTCGCATTATTTAACGCCTCACGAAAAGGATTGTCATTGATTTTGAATAAAGTTTGTCCAGCCTGAACATAGGCTCCTTCGTTAACCAAAACACTTTGCAAGTATCCGCTAACCTGTGGACGAACATCTATATCTACAGCACCTTGAATAGCTGCAGGATATTCGATAAAGGTAGTTTCGGTTTGCTCGGCAATTAAACTTACCGGAAGCACTGGTGGTGGTGGAGCTGCTGCTGCCTGTTCTTGTTTAGGCTTACAACCGTTTAATAGTATGAATAAGAGGGCGAAAATTAGAACGTATCTAACAATGATAAACTGTTTAACACTGTTAAATAACAGAAACAAGCGATGTAGAGATTTCATATGAATTAAAATTAAATTGGATTTATAGTGTATAAATTATTTAACAGTGTTAAATAATCGTTTTTAAAAAAATTAACTGTTGATCGATAAGGTAATGCCCTTGATAGCGTCCTTTAAAATCTGTTGGTTAATGTCATCAGTAGTTCTTCCATTAGGGCGAACCAGATTAATCGAAATCAAACCATGAATAATTGACCAATAGGTATAATACTTCATACAAATGTCGTCATCAGAAACAGGTTTTTTTACGAACAACGATTCTATAACTTCGGCAAGCATGTTACCTACATTTTCTGCTTCAGCTAAAGAATTCTTCACCGTGCAACAAACCATGTCGACACCATACATCAATTGGTAAAATTCTTTATTGGCAAAAGCAAAATTCCAGTAAGCAATCCACATGGCCTCCATCTTATCTGCTGGCAGTTGATGGCTATCTCTTGCTTCCCGAATATCCTTGGCTAAAATTAAGTAACCCCTTCTCGTTAGTTCCAGTAAAATTCCTTCTTTATTTGGAAAGTACTCGTAAATGATTGGGGCAGTATATTCTATCTCATCGGCAATTTTACGCATGCTCAACGACTGCCAACCTTCCTTTTGCACAATATCCAAAGCAGCATCCAGAATTTTGGTTCTGGTCTCCTCTTTTAATCGAAGAATTCTTTCTTTGCTTCCCATGACAGTTATACAGTTAAATAATCTAACACTGTTAAGCAAAGGTAGAACCAATTCATAAATTGCGAATCATTAATTTGTCATAAACATTTTATAGCTTAGGTGAATATTATCAAAAACACTTCCCAAGGATTATAAAAGCCCTTTTTGCAGCAGAAATAATTTTAAAAAAATTGTCTCATGATTTTTAGAGAAGCTAAAATTACTGACATACCAGAGATTCAGATTGTCAGACATACTGTCAAAGAAAATACCTTATCTAATCCTGCATTGGTTACGGATGCCGATTGTGAGGACTTTACAACACAGCGAGGCAAGGGTTGGGTTTGTGACATTGACGGACAAATTGTCGGTTTTTCTATTGTTGATTTAAAAGATCATAATGTTTGGGCCTTATTTTTACGACCGGAGCATGAAGGAAAAGGAATTGGTAAAACACTTCATCGTTTAATGATGGACTGGTATTTCAGTCAAACAAAAGAAATGATTTGGTTAGGTACTGCCCCCAATACCAGAGCAGAGGCTTTTTATAGTTTGCAAGGCTGGAAAAAAGTTGGCGCAGTGAATAAAGGAGAGGTTAAATTTGAAATGAGTTACGAGGATTGGAAAAAGGCATTCAGCCACGCAAACACAGAACACAGGGAAAGATGATCCAGGAGGTTTGAGAGGTAGCAACTCCCCTACTTTTTTCAAGGAGGGGGTGTGAATGGATTGTGAAGTGGCGGTGGTAGTTATTACCATGAACTTACATGCCTTAAATGGTAAAAAAAGTATCGAACTATGGAAGGAATTATCCGGTCGGTGAGACACCATAAGTGTTCGGAAGATCACTTTGGGGGAATTTTAAGTAATAAATCTACTTTATTAGGATCACCACCACATAAGGCCACAATATCTTTCAT
>NZ_FOGG01000046.1 GCF_900111155.1 Pedobacter rhizosphaerae
TACCAAAGATGATAAGAATGGATAATGGGCCAGAATTCATCTCACACAAGCTGGATGAATGGGCGAAGGAAAACAATGTAGAACTGCTTTTTATCGAGCCTGGAGAACCAACACAGAACGCATATATAGAAAGATGCAATGGAAGCATCAGAAGAGAATTGTTAAATGCCTACATATTTCATTCGTTGGATGATGTGAGGGAAAAGGTAGAGGAATGGATGATGGACTATAATTACCATCGACCACACCAGGCATTGAACTTCAAATCTCCCATCGATTTATTGCAGGAAAGTTGAGGACAAAATTATACTTTTGAATGGTCTGAAAAACAGGGGAGCTTACAATCTTAATTTGCCGACCATCAGGGCGCATCCTATCTAAAGCATCCTGAACAACAAGGATTTAAATGAAGCTGAATGGATGATACATAATATACTCAATATGACTTAATTGATATGATTTCCGAGGCCGAAAATTTAGGAGGAAAGACAGGGGGAATCAAGTGGGATATAACCAACATGTTTTCCTTCATTTTATTTTAGTGTCCAAATTAACAATTATAACAGACTCCAGGATCGATAATAATGGAAATCAATTATCGATTTCATCTTCTCAGTTAATAATCAAATTAAATGGGTTTATAACCACATTTAAAACAACCCAATCTCTTTGGTCTTTGCTATTATCTACTTTTGGCTGTAGATTTTCTATAGCATTTAAAAAACCGCTATTATAATTTATCCCCTTATCTGTGGTTCGATAATGAAAAAAAGGAATCAAAACAAGCTTCGAGGCATATTGTTGGTAAGTGACATTTAGTGACTTTATTTTTTCAATTAATACGGAATCTAGTCTGATCGCTCTAATTGTCTCATTACTCACCTCTTTCGGAAAATACACGTCTTTAATTTTTCCAGCTTTGTCAAACGCTATTGTAATTGAATATAAGTGCACAAAGTCTGTTGGTGTCGCTGAAAGAAGCTTGTTGTCCAAATGCTTTATAATAACCTTGTTAATTGCTAGCCTTATATCGTTCTGTTTTTTTTTTTCTTGTGCATGACAAAAAAAAGATATGGACAGTAATAATAAAGTGATAATCTTTTTCATATTTCTTAATTACAATATGTTCCTAATTTATCAGCTGCAGACTTACTTTTATGTTTATCGTTCAGATTTGTTATCGCGCTTCTTTGTGCATCTGTTAGCTTAGTTGTATAAAATGGAGTTTTTTCCAAACCTCCCCATGATAAAGCCCAGGCCTCTGCGCTGCTCAAATTAGGAAATGCAATTTTCAAAGCTCCTGTCATCAGGGTTACATATTTGGTAGCCATATCTTGATGCTGATCCGTAATTATATATTTACCATTACTATCTTTTGTTAATTTTGATTCCATAAATGCATGCAGGATTTCATGGTAAACTGTTGCCACAATATACTCCTTTGAAGCATTTGGTAGTTTATTTTCATTGAGCCTTATTTCAAAGGCAAAACCACTTAATCGCTGCATTTCGGCATCAGTAGTACTGTTAAGGTTTGTTGTATCTCTTATTTCCAGTTCGAGATCGTCAAATTGATTGCCTCCGAAGGTAGTATTCAACATGTCTCTAATCGTGGTCTTCGCATTTAAAGCAACACTTGTTTGAGCCTTCAAACATGGGTTTTTCACTTTGTCGATAATTTCTCTAGGCTGTGGATCTATAGGCTCCGGCGTAACCGGGGGTTTAGGGTTACAATCAGGATTCTGGTGTACCATTAGCTTAGCACCCCTTGCACCATTGTAAGAAACAGAAGGTGGCGTACCACCGCCACTGCAAGGGTCATAATCATTTGGCGGCGTTGGACTGGTACCACCACCGCCACCACCGCCACCGGTGCAACTGGTAATTTCAAAAGATATATTGACATAACCAGCTCTTTCATCCCCAACCAAAGCGCAACCCGAATCATTGGGACCGTGCCTACCTGAGGCACAGTTATAGGCAGATTGATAATAATAAGTTGTCGTAGTGCAATCTTGGCTACCATCAGCTAAGGATACTCTTTCTGAAAAAGCCGCTGAAGCGATTTTTCCTCGAACACCGGTCGCAAATGTTTTTCCTTGACTGACTGAATTACCAGTTCCACTATTTAAATAGGTAACACCGATAGTTCCATCAAACTTACCTGGATGGCCAGACTTCCATTCCGATATCCATTTTTGTGTAGGAATGTAGGTATTGATAAAAATTAATGTACCGGCCTCACTTACATCAACAGTTAGGTTCTGAAAGATGGTGGCTCTAGGTGTCGATAATTTTACAGGGAAAATATAACTCGTATGCTCATTAGCTTTAATTACTTTTATGCTATCGGTCTGCACTTCAAAACCAGCATATGTGTCAGCAGTATTAATAGCCATTAGCTTACCCTGCCGGCTTAGTGGTTTTGCAAAAGCAGCTTTTAAAGAACCAAGTGTATTAATGTTAACTTTACTCTTAAACTCATCCAAAGAAATAATATCGGTTATAGAGCTATGATGGTAAGAAAAAATTTTATTTTTCTGTACGGGATCAACTTTTTCTTTATCAACCTCATCTTTTTTACAGGAATGGATAAATAGAAGAAGTACCAAAGTAAAAAATATGGTAAGGCATGTTTTCGAACTGGAGCGAAAAAGAGATTTAAGAGACATTAATTTATGTTTAAGTTTTCCATTTCAATATTATTCAATATTTTTATAATTTGCAAATAACTGATTGACAATCTAGTGCTAAATTTAATGTGCGGTTAATGAGTTCAAGAAACTAGGAATTGGATGGATATTGCTCAAAGGGGTGGAGATAAGTTTCATGAAGATGGATGCCATATAGTACGATGTTATAAGTTAGAAGTATTGGACTAACAAAATCTCAATAAACTATCCAATTAGTAATAAAATCCACACTACTGCTAAGCATTCTAAAAAACTAATCCTAACTGCATATAAAAAAGCCGGAACTTTCCCGAAGAAAAGCCCGGCAGTTAACGCTCTCTAGAGCACAATATATGAAAACTTAACTAGGTGGGGATATTAAAATGTCAAATACTTAAAATTAGTACTTACAAAATAGGTTACTCTTAAATGCTAGCCTGATAATTCAAGATTGAAGCTTTACTAGTTATTCATTTGCCGGTATATTTAAATACCAATCGTTAAGGCTAGCACTCCAGAAAAATGTGATGTAGCATTTGCCGCTATAAAAACCTTTTGGGATGTGTCCTTCGGGGTCAACAGCGTTAAAAGTATGTGATGATCCGTGCGGAAGGTTTTTGCCCTCCGGTAATAAATTGATCAAATCTTTAATCTGGGATACGGTAATATTCATTGTTAATTTTATTTTTTATTCAACAGAGATTACTGATACTAAAAGTAAATTAGTCCTTTTTTTCTGCTATTCTATATATCAATAACTCCGCGGCATTAAGATATTCATTATTAATTTAATGATCAAACTCCAGAGAAAGAGTCAATAAACCAATAGATCCCCAACATAGAACTTTGTTTAAGCGTCTTCTCTCGCTCAGAACAAGAACCCAGCCCCGAAGCAAAAAAACTATAAAAAAACGAAAACAAAATTTGGCTACTACAACGATACCAACTGCGCTTGATCATCACTATCACTGGACAGCTGGCCACTCAATACTTGATCATCCGGCGTTTTATTCGCCCTGGCCAATATCTTTTCGCACTCATCTCTGATCAACCCCTCCACCTGTGCCTTAATCATCACATAATTCTCCGCAATCTCCTCCTGGCCCACTTCCCTGGGCCTTGGGATCTGCTTATACCCTTTCTCCTCCTGCGCAATCGCTCGATGGTCATTCTGGATCTCGCAGTGGAACATTTTGAGTTTGATCTTTTCCTCCGGGTTATCTGCCACTATGCCCACAAATTCTCCCGACGAAAGCGAAGCAATCTTAGATGCGGGCACTGCATAATCAATCTGGGTAGAGCGTGAAATCGAAATATCAGAACTGTTTATACTTTTACTTTCCTTATCCTGTACAATTTTCCCAAAGTTTTCCGATAGTTTTTTCGCCGTATCCCCACTCACCTGACCACTGATAATATTGCCCACAATATTGGTAATTACATCCGCCTGCTCCTGCCCGTAATCCTTCCTTAACTGCGAAAAATCCTGTAAACCAAGCGTAGTCGCACATTTATAGCCCCTGGCCACCGCAATATGGCTATCCATCCCGCCAACAAAAATCGACGAGTACTCATCAAAAACAATACTGCTTTTCAGCATCCCTTTTTTATTCACCAGTTTCAGCATGCGGTTCACGTAGAGCGAGAGCACCGCGCCGTAGGTCTGCACCTTCTGCGGATTGTTGCCCATACAAACAATCTTCGGCTCCTTGGGGTTGTTGATATCCAGCGTAAAATCATTGCCGCTCAAAACATAATATAGTTGCGGTGAAGAAAGCCTGGCCAAACCAATCTTGGCTGAAGCGATCTGGCCTTCCAGTTGCGGCATGGCTTTCCTTTGCAGTGCCGAAATAAAAGGATTGATCAATACCCTGATCTCGGGCTCTTCCTGTAATACCGCAAATAACCGGTCATATTCCGCCTGGATCAGCTCAATCGCATGCGGCAACGTACAATAACGGCCATCCTGATATTTCCTCAAAAACCAGATTACCGCCGTGACAAAATTGATGGCGCTTTCCACAAAAAAATCACCCTGCTTTTTGATCCAGTCCCGGTTCAGTCCCAGCATAATCGTGCGGCTGGCCTCTGTGGCATCGGTGATATCTTCCATGCTCTGGGGATCCAGTGGGTTACAGCGGTGGTAAATCCGGTCAAAATCGATGACCCAGAAAGTAGGTTTAACCTGATAATTGCCCTGAAATTTCAGCAATTCATTATAGGCAATGATCGATAAATCGTTGAACTTGAAATCATACAAAAATAGGCTAAAACCCTTGCGGATATGCTGGGTGATCACATGCCGGATCACAAAATAACTTTTGCCCGGCCTTTCCCAGATCCGGGGGTGCCTGTCACCAGCAGCCCCCGGAACGGATTAATAATATTGATGTAAGAGTCCCTTATTTTTCCTTTTAAATTGTATTTCGCCGGTAGATTCACCGAATATTCGTTCTCGATCAAACGCTCCTCCTGCGGAAAGGTCTCATTCTCACTATTGAACACATCGGTATTGATCGAAGATTTAATTAACCTGGACAACATTCCTCCTCCGGTAAGCATCAGTAAATAGCCGATAGTAGTCATCCCAATATAAAGCCCCGCCGTCAGCTGAGGACCAAAACCTCCGACAAAAACAATCGCCGATGCAAAATAAATGATTATCCCGAGGGTTAAATAAATGCCGATATCGCGTTTTCTAATCTTTTCATCCTTTCTTCCTTTTACCGCCAGCAGTGAAACAACTAAACATAACAGTGCCGCAGCCTTTGGCAAAAGATACCCATCAAAAAGCCCTGTTTTAGCGACATTACCGATTAGCCTATCGGTGATACCCGCTGCAAATCCCCATAACCTAAAAGCCAGATAACAGCTCATATAAAAATGGATGCTTAAAATAACCAGGCTGATCAGCCTGGTAAAATCGGCGATCTTCCTGAGCCCGCCAATATCTTCCCCTGTGTTCATATGCGATGATTTAAATGCTTAACTCCTGTGATTGCGTTTTTCCCTTCCGGCGTTTTTTCTTCTTCAGCGCTGGATTTAAAGGATCAAAATCCGCTTTCTCCAACAGCAAATCCAGTATCCCAACATCTTCTCTCTTAAAAAAGTCTTTCATTTCAGTCCGTTCCCTTTCCGCGTTCTTTTCTGCGCCATGCCCGGCCTTCCCGTTTTTATCGTTTCCGCAGGCCAGTGCGATCCGCTCAGCCAGTGAACCGTTCGCCTGGGTATTGGCATAACGAAAAGTATCCGTCAGCGGCCGCTTGAAATCAAATGTCTCATCAAATACCCGCTCTCCTGATTCCTTAAATGCCGTCCGGTCAAACTGCCCGACCTTTTTGGAATGCTCCACATTTCGCCCCTTGGAATTGTTCATCGGACTGAGCTTGATTTTATTGGTAATGTCCTTACGGCTCACGATCACCTGGATATGCATCTGTTCCCCGGGTTTCGGATCCCCGCGCTTTATCGTTCCATTTTTCACTTCTTTGTCCTTAAAAGAATAATAACGGTGGTTCTCCAGTTTTCCAAACCAAAGCAGGTCCCCATTGCCCTGCACTCCAGCGCGTTTAAAGTTCCGGGCATATTCATCCATAATCTTGACCGCGAAAGCCTTAAATTCAGCTTTGGCACCATCATTATATAAACTTTTCAGGTGGGCAATCTCTTTTTGACTGGGACTGATGTTGATCAGGAAAAACTTAGCATCATCATGGCATAACTTGGCAATATTTTTATCCAGCAGGTTCCTGACCTGGAAAGATTCAATTTCCTCCCCGCTGCCATTAAACCACAGTTCAGGTTCAAAATCCTTAAACAGCCGGTTTTCTTTATCCAAATAATGCACCAAAGCCCCGCTACTCCCTTTATTGTTTCCTGTTTCGCTATCGGTAATATTGATGTACATGCCTATAAATTTTCTACCTGTTTGCGCGTGAGTTCCGCGAGTTCTTCCTTTTCCCTGCCCTTAAAACTGCCCAGTTCTTCCCTGGATTTAATGTAGCTGTTCAGAATCTGCAGGAATTTCGCTTTTAACTGATCCGCCCCATCCATTCGCTGAAGAACCGCTTTGATCACTTTATCGCTCTCTGCTGTTCTTTCCAACATCTGATGCTGGTTTTTCAGCAAGGTTTTATTGGCACCCAGCACCTGTTCATTGAAAAATTTCACAATATCCCGCTGGTTGCCGATCATCTTGTCCACGCCCTGTTTGATGGGAATGAGCAATAGATCTTCCTGGGATTTAATGAAACCCATATAGGTTTTATGGCTCTTAGATAGCGAATTTTTCAGCAAATCATCGTTCAGGTCGGTGGGGTCTTTTTTATTGCGGTGGAAATAATCCACCATCTGCACGAAAACCAGCCGTTTAGAGCGGCCCAGGGCCAAAGCGATCTTCTCCAGTTTCTGATCGGTAGCTGTAGTAAACTTTATCGTTCTTAGCTTCTCCATTTTTAAGGTGTTTATCCATTTAGGCGAATTTCTTGTAAGGTTCCTTTTTTGTTCTTTCCAGCCCCTACGTACCTTTCAGAATCCCCGGAGGATTGGCTATACCCCTCTAGCGCTAGTGTAAGGGCACAAGTTAGGCCTTGCCTTACTTCCGCTTGCTCCTTTTCCTTTTGAGGGGAAAAGGACAAACGGCGAGACCTTGCGAGCCGTGCAAATAAGCCCGAAATAATACTGGTTTTTAGGTTAGTTCTTTCTAATGACCATATCCACCAATAACGGTTTACCCAGCTCATTTGCTTCGATGGTCAATTCTACTGATGTTCCAAAAGGCAGGTAACGTACCTCTGTCCCCCCTGCCATATAGCGATCCTGATTGGCTGCTTTGCGGTAAACCGAAAGCGTAACCTTTTTACCGGAGTCCGTGAGCGTAAAAAAACAATTGACCGTCAGGCCACTTTTTGACCACAGCATAAAATCTAAAGTAGCTACGAAAGTGCCAATAGGAATATCTGCTTTGGCGTAGGCGTAATCTTTGGGTTCATAGCCTGCATCGAGGGCAGGAAAAAAATTCATAACCGTTGTTTCCATGTTTTTCTAAATTGATCATCCAAAAGTGAAAACAAAAGAAGGATCAATATCCAATGTTGGATAGATTGGCAATCGTAAATTGAAATAATCCACCACAATCGGTGCTGCTTAATCAGCATGACCTGTTTCTCCAGCGTAATATTTCCTTCCCGTTCTGGAAAAAGATTTTTTTTCTCAATATATGCAGCTATCTCTGAGAAAGAAAGCGTTCTGTTTTCCTGGTCCAATAATGCCAGCGCAATTGCCTGGTGCAACTTGAAAAGGTTTTTCATGAGCGAAAAGAATATTCGATAATTTTACCCCAAGTTATCAAAATAAACCCATCATTAATCAATTCTGACGATTTTTGACAAGTTTTAAACTGTTGCAAAGGATTAGTTGTATAAAAAAGCGGACCTATAAGTCCGCCTTTATCTTATTCCCTTGCGGGCAATCTTTTTTCTGACCAGTATCACCTGATCTCGGGTTTTATTTACTTTTAAAGCGAACCCTGAGTTCAAAGCCTTTTTTACTGGCCTTGATTTTTATTCTGATGCGTTTAAGCCTATACAGAATAAATGCAATTGAAATGATTTCCATTTTCAACCGTTTAACCCAAATGAACTATCATGCCGATAGCCCTTATCCTTTCCAGTACGAAATCCGGAAAGTAATCTACTAAACCTCAACGGCTTTTAATAAAGATAAACTAGAAGTTAAAAAAATCGAGACCGGTACGGATTTTTTTTAAACTTAAACTCCAAACCTAACAAAACTATGACAATACAACTTAGCTGCAGCTAACTAAAACCTTAAAAAATATCGTTTAAAATTTTCGCTAATCACTTTTTACCTCTAGCTTACAACAAATACAAATAGCGTACTTCGGTATCTGGACTGCGAACCGCATTTATTTCAAATACAAACCCCAGCCATTCTAAAATGAATCCAAAATCTCAGGGCACTCCAGAAATACTATTTTATTCAGGCCCCGTGATCCAAAAAAAAATTCTACACATCAGCCCCACCAGAAAACACTCCACCACCAAAACAACTTGACGACAAAGTAATCCATTAATCAACATCTACAAACGTCCAAAACCGAAAGAACCAAGTGTTACCGCAATACCCCAGCCCCAACCACCAATGCCGTAGAAGCAAAAAGACGGGCGAAGCCGGCAGGCCGCAAACGCGCGCGGGGAACAATAAAAGCCACTGATCGGCGAAAGACAACAGCCCCTACCTTTAAAAACCTTCAGTACCTTTAGCTATTTTGTCTTAGATGACTTTCTTTTCACTTTTAAGGGATTTAGAGCAGAATCCAATAACATTTGGCTGGCCTTACCTGTATTTTACCCAATTCGTTAAAACATATTAAGCAAGCAAAATTTTTGATTCGCCCTTCCTGATATGCAATGATTGATCGCCATTAATATTGCTAAGATATATTCTAAGAAAATAAATTAACCTTCGCAAAAAGTACTAGCGCTTTAAAAGCAACTATCCTATAAAAAATCGCTCTCGGGACTAAAAGTTCCATCCCAAGCACCGATCCTTCCACCAGCAATATTTTTGATTCACAAAACTGTCGGTTATCGAAAAAGAAGCTCAGCATAAAAACAACACTGATTATCAAATAGTTACAATGATTTTTACATTTTTGTCCTCCATTAGGCATTATCAGATTTCTTCCAATTTTGCTCAGTTAACACTAGCCATAGAAAATCAACACCCTCATAAACAAACAATTACAATTAAAACAAGGAATACCCCGTTCCAAAATGACCTGTCGTTTACCGGTAAAATACTCCTACCGACATTTGTTTCAAGCAATCCAAAAGGCGTTTTCCCTGTCCTTTCAGGGCCAGGAAAACCTGATGAGATTTGTGAACATAAGAATAAATATAATTTAAACACCATCATGGACATCATCGAAATTATCCTCAAATGCCTCATCCCTACAATTATCCAAGGCCTGTTCCAGCTTGCAATGGCCAAATTAAAACACTGCTTTCCCAATCTGCAGCCTCCGTCCCAATCTCACTTAGCCACGCAGATAAAAAAGCCAGGAGTCAAAAAGCACAGGTTGTCAAAATCTAATACTGCGAAAAAGAAAAGGTGCAGAAAACATTAAGCAGCCTTCAACCCATATCCTAAAACAGTCAACTTCAGCAGGAGGCCATCCAATATTGGACAGCCTGTAAAAATCTTTGCCCAACATTGTATCAAAATGAATTAACTATGGAAACCTTTGGTTTTGAAAAACTTCCCGAAGTCGTGCGTCAGCTGTTTGAAAAAGTAGAACGGATCGAATCCATGCTTGAAAAGCTTCATCCCAGCGAAGAAGATAAAGATGAACTCTTCAACATCCAGCAGGCAGCGGATTACCTGAAAGTATCGGTTCAATCGATCTATGCCAAAGTCAGCCGCCTTGAAATACCGGTACGAAAACCTGGCAAACGACTGTACTTTAGTAAAGCTGAACTCCGCAGCTGGGTGGATCATTCCAGGCGTAAAACCGCCGGTGAACTGATCAGTGAACTAAAAGGTCCCACTGTAAATCATCATCCGAAATTATACTAGAATTATAAGTGTTCTTTGAGCCCATGGTATCCCGAAAGCAACAGGACACGCCCCCAAAAATTATTTCTTTTCAACAATTTGTTTTTGCTAAAATTTTTAGCATTATATTTGCTCATTAATTTAGAAAAGCCAGCCATGCCGGCTGATCATTTTAAGCACTGTGATGGGAAACAAAAGCGAACTGGTAGCCAAACTGCAGCAGGACATCCTGCTCTGGCAGGGCTTTAAACCTGCTTCTGCGGCAAGTGCAGAGCGGATTGGCCTGGGTGCGATCGAAGATGCCTTTCCCGGCGGCGTATTTCCCAAACGGGCCATCCATGAATTTATCACTCTTTTTCCAGAGGACGCCGCTGCCAGCGATGGTTTTATTGCTGGGCTGCTTTCCTCATTAATGAAGGATGGTGCAGCCTGCGCCTGGATCAGCACCTCCAGAAGATTGTTCCCCGGATCCCTCAGTTCTTTCAATGTAGAACCTGAGCGAATTATTTTTATGGATTTAGCTACCCAGAAGGACGTACTTTGGACCATGGAAGAAGCTCTACGGTGTGAGGGCCTGGCCGCAGTGGTCGCGGAAGTCGATGCGCTAAGCCTGGTAGAATCCAGGAGACTACAGCTTGCGGTCGAAGAAAGCGGGGTTACCGGGTTTATCCTGCGAAAAAATGCGAACCGTACGGCCAGTACCATTGCCACCGCCAGATGGCAGATCAGTCCCCTGCCCAGCGTTTTAGCAGACGGGATGCCGGGCCTAGGCTTTCCCAGGTGGCAGGTGAACCTGCTCAAGGTCAGAAACGGGGTTCCAGGCAGTTGGGTTTTAGAATGGTCCGATCAGGGCTTTTTAGCGGTTACTCAGCCACAAGTGCAAACTGGCTGGCAAAACGATGAACAGCGACAGATTGGGTAAATACTATGCAAAGACGTTATGTATCGATATGGTTCCGACAGTTACTCTCGGACTGGCAGCTCATCCGCCGTCCGGAGCTCTCTGAGATCCCTTTTGTCTTTGCCGCCCCTGATCACGGGCGGCTGCTGATTACCGCGGTAAGTCCCTTGGCAGCCGATGCCGGAATTACCCTGGGCATGAAAGCAGCAGATGCCAAAGCGATCTGCATGGGTCTTGAAGTACTCGATGATAAGCCGGGACGCGCGGAGAAATTGCTTCGGGGACTGGCGGAATGGTGCATCAGATATGCACCCATTGTAGCTACCGATGAATTCAGCAAAGATGGGCTGCTGCTGGAAGTAAGCGGCTGCCCGCATCTCTGGGGTGGAGAAAAGTCCTATTTAAAAGATATTGTTTCCCGGTTAAAAAGTAAAGGCTACACGGTTCGCCTAGCGATCGCCGATACTCCGGGCGCAGCCTGGGCCGTTTCAAGGTTCGGAAAAGTTACGCCGCTTATCCCAGGCGGCGAACACCCCCAGGCCCTGCTAGCATTGCCCCCGGAGGCCTTACGTCTGGACGAAGTTATATTGGCCCGGCTTCGCAAACTGGGCTTTTACCAGATCAAAAGCTTTATCCATATGCCCAGGTCTGTACTCCGCAGGCGTTTCGGGGAAGCATTTTTATTGCGCCTAGCCCAGGCCCTTGGAACAGAACCTGAAACGCTCATGCCTGTAGTAATCCCTACAGCTTTTCAGGAACGGCTGCCCCTACTAGAGCCTATCAGGACCGCAGCCGCTATTGAAACTGCGATCACCAGGCTCTTAAAAGTCATTTGTGATAAACTCCGGGCTGAAGGCAAAGGACTCCGCAAAGGAATTTTAACCGGCTACAGGCTTGATGGGCAA
The DNA here is from genome assembly GCF_900111155.1 of Pedobacter rhizosphaerae. GTDB lineage: Bacteria > Bacteroidota > Bacteroidia > Sphingobacteriales > Sphingobacteriaceae > Pedobacter > Pedobacter rhizosphaerae. The sequence continues at coordinate 12,057 of NZ_FOGG01000046.1, forward strand.
CTTATCCAGGTTACCATCGGCACCAGCGCGCCCAGTGATAATGCAGCGCATCTATTAAAACTTTTCCAGCTCAAGATCGATCAAATCCGCCCAGGACTTGGTATTGAACTTTTTATCCTGGATGTGCCCAGGGTAGATGATCTGCAGCCAGCCCAGGAAGCGATATGGAGCGCAAAGCCCGGCCTGGATGACGGGAGCGTAATCCGTCTGCTTGACCGGGTTGCGGGGAAAATGGGCCCGCAGTCCATTCACCGTTATCTGCCCGCTACGCAGTACTGGCCAGAACGATCGATTAAGAATACTTTTTCAGTTAGCGAAAAACGCATTTGCGATTGGAGAACAGACCTGCCAAGGCCTACTGAAATGCTTGCTGCACCTGCACCGATTGAAGTGATGGCACTCATTCCCGATCATCCGCCCTGTTTTTTTATTTACAAAAACACCCAGCACCAGGTGGTCAAAGCCGACGGTCCGGAACGAATTGAACGGGAATGGTGGTTAGATGAAGGTGAACACCGCGATTACTATCAGGTAGAGGATGACAGGGGGCGCCGGTACTGGCTCTTCCGCTCCGGACATTACGGCTCGGATCAGCCTTTCAAATGGTTCATACATGGATTTTTTGCTTAAAATAAGGAGATATGGGATATAGTGAATTACAGGTAACTTCTAATTTTAGCTTCTTAAGAGGGGCTTCGCACCCGCATGAACTTATCGATCAGGCAGCTGCCTTTGGCTACAGCAAAATTGCCATTACTGACCGCAATACCCTGGCCGGTATCGTCCGCGCACATGCCGCTGCCAGAGAAAAAGATATTTCCATTATTCCCGCCTGCAGACTGGATCTGCTCGACGGGCCCAGCCTGCTCGCCTACCCGACCGATAAAGCAGCTTACGGCAGGCTGTCAGCGCTGCTTACCCTGGGCAATATGCGCGCGGAAAAAGGATCCTGCCATCTCTCCCGCTCAGATGTCTACGCGCATGCAAAAGGTATCATCTTTACCCTGGTCATGCCCAGCGTGCTCAACAGGCGTTTTGAATTTGAACCCGGTTTTATCTCCGCGCTATCAGAATACCGGGAAGCGTTTGGAAGGCAGCTTTACCTGTCTGCTACCCGCAGTTACCTCGGCAATGATGATAAACTGATCTTTAGGATCGCGCAGCTTTCGGAGCGTTTTAATGTTCCGGTGGTCGCTACCGGCGATGTACATTACCATGAACCATCCCGAAGGGAACTGCAGGATGTGCTCACCTGCGTACGCGAAAAGTGCACGATCCATGAAGCCGGGTTTAGACTTCACCAAAACGCCGAGCGGTACATGAAACCGGTAGAAGAGATGAAGCGGCTCTTCAGGCGATACCCCTCGGCTATTGCCAATACGCTCGAGATATCCCAGGCTTGCAGTTTTTCATTGGATGAGCTCAAATATGTCTATCCCGAAGAGATCAATAAAAGCGGCCGTCCGCCACTGGAAGAACTGGAGCATCTGACCTGGAAAGGCGCACATTCCTTTTATGGCGAGGTGATCCCTGAAAAAGTGGTAAATATGGTCAACCACGAGATGGAGTTTGTCAAAAAGATGGATTATGCCAACTATTTTCTTTTTGTGGAAGATATTGTCCGCGAAGCCCGCAGCCGGGGAATCCTATGCCAGGGACGCGGCTCTGCAGCCAATTCCGCCATCTGTTTCTGTTTAGGGATAACCTCGGTCAATCCCATGAAATTTGATCTGTTATTTGAGCGCTTTATTTCTCCCGCGAGAAACGAACCGCCAGATATCGACGTAGACTTTGAACATGAACGCAGGGAAGAAATCATCCAGTATATCTATGATAAATATGGCCGCGACCGGGCAGCAATCGTAGCCACCGTTACCCAGCAGCACCAGAAAGGCGCTATCAGGGACGTGGGTAAAGCCATGGGCCTGTCAGTAGATACCATTAACCGGCTCTCCAGCTCCATCTGGGAATTTACAGATGAATGGTTTGAGGGCAAAAGGGTAGCTGAACAGGGCCTGAACCCTGAAGACCCGCATTTAAAAAAAACACTCGAACTTACCTCACAGATGATGGGCTTTCCGCGGCAATTAGGTCAGCATACCGGTGGATTTGTGGTCACGCAGGGCAAACTTACCGACCTCTGCCCGATCCTGAACGCCCGGATGCAGGACCGGACCAATATCGAATGGAACAAAGACGATATCGATGCACTGGGCTTTTTAAAGGTCGATGTACTCGCCCTTGGCATGCTGACCTGCATCAGAAAAGCCTTTGATGAGGTCAAAACCCATTATGGCCGCGAGCTCACCCTGGCCAATATCCCCCAGGATGATCCCGATGTATACGGTATGATCTCTGCAGCTGATACCCTGGGCGTATTCCAGATCGAAAGCCGGGCGCAGATGTCCATGCTACCGCGGCTAAGACCAAAATGTTTTTATGACCTGGTGATCGAAGTCGCCATTGTCCGTCCCGGGCCCATCCAGGGCGATATGGTGCACCCTTACCTGCGCAGAAGGAACGGCGAAGAACCTATTTCCTATCCCTCAGCGGAACTTGAAGAAATATTGGGCAGAACCCTCGGCGTACCCCTCTTTCAGGAACAGGCTATGAAAATTGCCATTGTTGCCGCAGGCTTCACCCCTGCCGAGGCGGACGGACTGCGCCGCAGCATGGCCACCTTTAAGTTCAAAGGTCTGGTCAACCAGTATGAACAGAAACTCATGAGCGGCATGCTGGCTAAGGGATACTCGGAAGAATTCGCCCGCCGGATCTTCAAACAACTCGAAGGCTTTGGAAGCTATGGTTTCCCCGAAAGCCACGCCGCCAGCTTTGCACTGCTGGTTTATGTATCCTGCTGGTTAAAACACTACTACCCGGACGCTTTCGCTACCGCGCTGCTTAACAGCATGCCGATGGGCTTTTACCAGCCCGCACAGATTGTCATCGATGCCCAGAAACATGCTGTGCAGGTGCGCGAGGTGGACGTGAATTATTCCTTGTGGGATAACCTGTTAGAAGAAAAGTCAGGAAAATACTTTGCCATCCGTTTAGGCTTCAGGCAGATCAAAGGCATAGCCGAAGAAGAAATGTCGGTCCTCATTAATGCCCGGAGTCATGGCTATCAGAACATCACCGAACTGCGTGATGCAGGAGTATCACTCGCCAGCTTAGAACGCCTGGCCGATGCCGATGCCTTCCGTTCCATGGGACTCGACCGCAGAAAAGCACTCTGGGAAGTCTCAGCCTTAAAAGATATACCCGTCGAGCTATTTAAAGGCCAGCCTTCAGAAAATAAGCTGGAAACCCAGGTAGAACTGCCGTTAATGGGCAAAGGAGAACATGTCGTACAGGATTATGCCACAGTAGGCCTATCGTTAAAGGCACACCCGGTGAGCTTCGTCCGGGACCAGCTCGATATGCTGCATATCCGGTCCTGCCATCAGATCAACCATGAGGCAACCGATGGGCAACTGGTCAAAGTAGCCGGACTGGTCCTTGTGCGACAGCGGCCAGGAACCGCCGGCGGCGTGTGCTTTATCACCATTGAAGATGAAACAGGTTATTCCAATCTGGTGGTATTCGAAAAGCTTTTTGAAACCTATAGAAAAGAGATCCTGCATTCCAGGCTACTGATGGTAGAAGGCCGCCTGCAACGCGAAGGACAGGTCGTACATGTAATCGTCAGCAAGTGTTTTGATTTCACCAAAATGCTCGGCAAACTATTACACCGCGAAGCGGACGCGCTTCCGGTATTGACCTTATCCAGGGCAGATGAAAAGACCGCTCCTTATCCTGCGCAAAACAAACGGTCGCAACTCCGCGAAGATGCCCGGGAAGCCAAAGAAGCCTTCCACAGCGGAAGAAACTTCAAATAAAGCTATTGAAAATGATCTAGCCTACCTAGCCCGGTTAAGACCTGATCAGTTTTAGCAGATAATCACTGATTTTAACCGGGCAAATTTTAAGGTCCTCCATCAAAGCTTTCCCATTTTCCCGTGCAAGCAGTTCCTTAAACTTCTGCCGGGTAACTGGACCGGTATTGTCTACACCGATTTCCTCCAGCGCCTGGATAATCAAACTGCTGTACACTCCTTTCATCGAAAGCTTTTTGGGCGTAGTCGTCTTAAACTTAATCACCGATTTTCCCACTTTGATCTGCCGCGGTGGACCATCAGTGATATACACCAGCTTAGTAGGTACCTGCGTAGAAAGCCCAAGCCGGTGTAGCGCATATACCCCGGCAGGCTTGATCCTCACTTTGTCCTTTTTGGCAATCGCCTGCGCGATATCTTCCATCGCCGGCATCAGCACACCAAAAACCGGATCTTTTTTAGGAACAATATAGATCCCATGAGCAATCCGCATGATCTGCCCATTCCTACTCAGCCTTCCCAGCGCCATTTTAACCGCAGCCCCGCTTCCAACCCCTCTAAAATCCGCAGGAAAAATAAACGTACCCGGTTTCCTGCGTTTGATGCTCCGCACTATATCCAAATGTATACTTGACATGTTACCTTTTTTTAAAATAAAGATAACAGATAATTCCCGTTATTACCGTTAAAACCCTACAGTTCTTATAAATGCGGCAATAAACTAAAGATATACGATAGCCGATCTTCCAGGAGCAACCACGGCAAAACATTCTAAAATCATCAGGACATAAAGCACAACATTTTTCGAAATGTTCCCAGCCTCCCGGCAAACGCAGGGTCCCATCCCGTATAAGCAAAAAGCCGGGCGAAGCCGGCAGGCCGCAATCGAGCGCCGGCCAAAATCAAAATACCGATTGGACGCAAGTCACGAGTTAACGCAGATAAAAAATTAGTCTCTAGCTACTATGGGGCTTGAAAATTGGGGTTGAAAAATTTTGTTAACTTCGTATACCAAGAACATGAGCAACAAGGACAGACAAAAACTGATCGATCTTGCAGATGCAATACGCAAGGTAACTTCTACCAAAACGCAAGCGCTTGATAGGCTGGTTAATGCCGGTATTCTAAATAAGAAAGGCCATTATACCAAGCACTATCCTACCCTGGCAACATTTCAAAAGAAATAACCCTGAATATATAACCGAGGTTTCGGTAACATTTTAGTCTTTCATGGATTGGATCAAGACTTTTGTAAAAAACTCTGGAAATTGATTTATATACCTCATTTTTTTTGTTCAGTGTTGATTATCAAACTTGTGTTTATCCGCAAATGATTTAATTCATGTAAATTAGCGCCGAATATCTAACCAAAATATGTCAGAAAAATTAAGTCATGTATTTTTCAGGAATGAACTTGAAGGAACTGTCGCTTTTAAGCAGCGCACCAGGTACGGCAAAAAGAATGAAGACGAAGAACAAGACGAGGAAGAAACTGACGAAATCGATTATACCCTAAAACAGGAATCATTTGCAGATTCGAGGATTAATTTCCGCGCTCAAAGGCAAAGACGCATTCAAAACCGAAACCCTGCTCTAAATGTACCCGTTCATCAAGAGTATATTGAGATCACTTTTCACAGTACTTTTGACTCCTCTTTCTTCAGCGCACGCTATTTTCGGAACTTTGGCCTATCACCCGTCAGTTTTAACCATCTCAATACGGTAGTAGTTTTCGCCATAACGGATCTGGAAAAATTTAGGGATTTTGACAGGCAGATACAACTTTTCATAAATAATGACAACCCTGCAGAAAATGTAAATTACAATACAGACATTAAGTTTATTGTCGATTACCATTTTTTCTCCCGCGAACGGATACTGCATTTCACTCAGGACAAACCACATCTGGTCATTAACCTAATAGATGATCCAGCCCTTTTTCAGCAACTCATTCTCCCTGTTGAAAACAGGCTAATCGAATACCTGAACCAAAATCAGGTTGAGTTCTATGCTGATTTGTCACTGGGAAAAATTGAGCTACTCAATGCTCCGGTAGAGATTGTGAAGGAAATTGCCGATAACTTTGATATCATACAGTCCATTAACTCTGTTTCAGCAGGTATTGTCAGGCCAAACAGGTTCAATATGCCGGAAATCAGCTTTGGTTTTACTATTGTGAATGCTGATGAAGACCTGCCAATTATCGGTGTAATTGACACCGGTATCAGCAATCAGAATCCCTTGTCGGAAATAATTGTAAATGACAATAATTTTGATCTGACGGGAACATCTGTGGTTTTAGACAGTGTTAATCACGGAACTTCAGTTGCAGGTTTTGCCGCATTGGGAGCCCAGCTGATCCCAAATCACATAGGAAATTTCCGGGCAGACGCCAGATTGTTGCCGATCAAAGTTCTTGACCAGGCAGCAAGCCACATTCCAGCATTGGAAATTATCAGGTTAATCCGCAATGCCCATGAAATCTACAATGTTCAGATTTTTACACTGACAATATGTTACACCGAGCATAAAAGATACAACGATGCTGCCTCGGAATATGCTTTCGCATTGGATAAACTAAGTCAGGAGCTCAATATTCTCATATTTATTTCAATTGCAAATACGCACACCGATGATCTTGCGGATTTAGCTACAGGACAGATCGTAGGATATCCACAGCACTTTGAAAGTGAAATATCCAATCTCTGCGCACCTGCTGAGAGCATGAATAATATCACTATCGGTGCAGCGGCTGACAACCTGGAAAATAACACGCTCCAGCGTGTATCTCCCGGAGGTACCGTTCCTGCCTTATACAGCAGAACTTTCCACATCGATTGGGGACACCATTCAATCACCAGAAGAAAAATAAACAAAATGTTATTTAAGCCAGATGTATGTAATTACGGTGGCGATTTCAGTCCAATGCTCGACCCATCGGCAACAGGACTTAAAGTGCTTTCAGCAATCCCCGGAAGATTCTTTGAACGGGAAGCAGGCTCCAGTTATGCTGCCCCGCTTACTGCAAACCTTGCTGCCAGATTGATAAAGCTATATCCTTCGCTAGCTGCAAACATGCAGACAGTAAAGGCAATGATCATCAATTCGGCACAGTTCGAAATAGCAACCGGTCTGTTTAATCTCCCGATCACCAAACGCACACACATACTTGGAAACGGTATCCCAGATGCAGAAATCTGCCAGTATTCATCCAAAGACCGAATTACACTGATACTGGAAGATTCGATCAAGCCCGGTGATATAAAATCCTATCCAATTAAACTGCCCGGCTATCTGCTTGATCTGGACAGGAAATCCGCTTTGTTAAGGATAGAGGCTACCCTGTGTTTTAAATTCAATCCTACCAAAAACAACCAGGTTGCCTATTGCCCTGTTCACATCGCTTTCGGCATGTTTAGAAACCTTCCCTTGCAAGAGTACCAGCTTGTTGCTGATGGCCCACCAAGATCAGTTGGTATAAATGATAATACCTCAAATCAATTCACATTCAATCATTCATGGTCACAGGACTATTATTATAAATCCAAAATGCTCAGTAACACTCAAAAGATAGGCTTTTCAATATCAAAGGCTGTTTTAGAAGAGGAAAACTGTACTTTTAAAATTGCAGTCAATTCCAAACTGCATAAGCTGCTCAGTGCTGTCGATGCAGCGGCCAATAATATAGAGCATTCCTTTTCTTTGGTCATTACCATAGCTGAATCGCCTGTAAAGGGAAAAAATACCGGAAATTTATATAACCACATACTGGCTGAAAATACGATGGAAATTATTTCAGATATCGAGAATCTTGAAGGAGACCTGGAAGCTTAGCTGGTAATCTGCAAAGATTTTTTTTCGGCACTGATGAGCTCAGACCAGATTGCGGTTTTGATGGTCAATGTTAAAGACCTCATTTTTCCCGGCTTTTTGTCAAATAAACTTCGTTTTATTGCCGATACGATAGTTTTTTGAATGCTATAATAGGAAAGCCCTTTACAGGCGGCTATAATTTCATCCACTTGCTTAGGCTCATCAAACTTGTATTTGCCATTTTTAAGCGTGAGTTTGATCAGATCATTAATCTGTGTTTCGTTAGGAAGTTCAAATTTTAGATTAAGATCGAAACGTCTCAATAGTGCAGGATCAAGCATGTCGATCTGATTGGTTGCAGCTATCAGCATCGAGGTTTGAGGCAGGTAGTCAAAAAGTTGAAGAATCGTATTCACAACCCGCTTCATTTCGCCATGATCCTGACCATAGTCGCGCACTTTTCCCAGCGAGTCAAATTCATCGATAAATATGATGCAATCTTCTGCAGCCGCTCTCCGAAATAACTTAGCCAGGTTTTTGCTCGTTTCCCCTAGTTTAGAAGAAACGATCGCGCCCAGATTGACAACGATCATCATTTTTTGAAGTTCACCGGCTACCACATACGACGCTAAGGTTTTGCCGCAACCTGAAGGTCCATGCAGTAAAATCTTATTTGCAACCGGTAAATTGTAATAATGAAGCAAATCTGTGGAGGCATGTTCCTTAACCAGGTACTCCAGTTCAGATTTGATCCCGTCCTCCCCAATGATATTCTCGAAAGAATATTCAGAGGTAATTTTTTCAAGGATCAGATCATCAGTTTCCTTATCTTCAATCCTTTGAAAATGCACGGGTGAGCCGACTTTCATCAAAGTTTTACTTTGTTGCTGACGGATCGAATCCTTTAAGATAGACTGAAGCTGTAAAGCTAAATTTGTTTTTTTTGTTGTTTTTGAATGTGCAATCAGCTCATTCAAAGCCATAAGCAGCTTCTCCTGGTCGTTCTCAAGACCAAATCTGGCAATGTCCTTTATATAATCTGACTGACTCACGGCTTTAATTTTTTGCAATTCTAGACATTTAAAAACAAATTCAAGCTATACCAAAGTAACATTATATCAATATATCAACAAATATTGATATAACCAAGTAATTTAATTGGTTATATCAAGAACAAGCATATGATCAATTAGGTTTAATCTATATCAAAAACATGAGCCTGCACTGATCTTATCCCCATTTCCATGCAGGATAAAAATTCCTTTCCTCAAGCCATACACCTCAGTTTCATCCCATCCATTTTTTCCACTTTGATCTGCCGCGGGGACCATCGGTAAGATACACCAGTTTGGTTGACAAATGCGAAGAAAGCCCAAGCCGGTGTAGCGCATACGCCCCCGGCGGGTCTGATCCTCACTTTGTCCTCTTTGGCAATCGCGCGCAATATCTTCCATAGCCGGCATCAGCACACCAAAAACCGGATCCTTTCGAGGAACAATAGATGCCATGACCGATCCGCATGATCTGCCCGTCCCTACTCAGCCTGCCCAGCGCCACTTTAACAGCCGCCCCGCTTCCAACCCCGTTAAATCTGCAGGAAAAATAAACCTGCCCGGTTTCCTGCGTTTAATGCTCCGTTCTACTTCCAAATGTACACTTGACATGTTACCTTTTTTAAGAATAAAGATAACAGATACATCCCGTTATTGCCGGTTAGATCCCAACAGTTTCCAGAAGACAGCAATAAAAAAAAAGATGCACCAACAGCCCGATCTTCCAGAAGCAAGCACAGCAAAACATCCAAAAACCATAAAAATTTAAAGCACAGCATTTTTTGAAACGCTCCGAACCAACCCGGCAAACTCTGGGGCCCAATCCCGTAGAAGCAAAAAGCCGGGCGAAGCCGGCAGGCCGTAACAGCGCGCCGGCCAAAATCAAAACTTTCATTAACCCAGAAATACCATCATCTAAACCCTGCTCTTCACAATACTCCACTTATTGATCCGTCTACTATCCCTCTTGTCAGTCAATTATATCCTCCATTGATCATTACAGGCAGGAGCAAAAAAACACCTCAATCAACTCGCCGTGATCCTACCTACATGTTTATACAGGATGAATATTCCTTACAATATATCCACCAATCCCACAGTGACAATATGTCTGCACTAGTTTCCATCTATTCCAACAGTTTTAGTAGATTGCAACATCCTGAATCAGCTATGCCATATTATACAATTTCGCCCTTGTAGATTTCCCGACATCTTATTCATAGTCGCTCTGAATCTCAATTCTGGATAGACAATAACTTTTGTTTTGAGCAAGTCCGGGAGAATCCCTTCAATTCAAAAACACCACAGTTTAACAGCAGTAAGACCACCCTAAGACATGTAAAAATATACCGCTTTAAAGAGCATTAGCAGTATGTTTTTACAAACCACAATTCTTTGCACAGAATGTCTTCCCGAATGCGGAGGGCTCTAAGCTTCATCCTTCGGCAGCGCTGCATTTATCGAATCTATATAGGTCCCGATTTCATACTTCAGGTTTCTGTAACCAGAATTGTATTTTCTAGTATTGATCGCAATGTCCGATTTCTTTTTAGTGCTGCTCTGCGCAATACTAATATCCCGATCAGTTTCATCACTGCCATAGGTATAGCCTAGAGGGGTAATCAATCCTAGCCCCACTATTTCACCTTCCAAGGAATGCCTTTGATCATTTAAACGGGATAATTTATAAGCATTTGCAGCATCCCATCCTCCCAGCTTATCGATATCCCCGAGGATGGCTTCCAGTGAAACTTTAAGTTTTATCAGTTTATCTATCTTTTCCTGTTCCATTGATTTTTATTTTTTGCCTTGTTTGCACGGCTTTTCATTTCTGACCTGTAATAACACTTACACTCTGGGATCATTATCCCAACCTATCAAAACGCCCCCAGCACCGACGATATCGATAGCTTTGCCACGATCCCCAGGCTTAAGCGCTGCAACGGCGGACGCAGATACTGGTCTGCTTCCGGCTTCATCCGCTCAAAATTATTGTTCACATCCGGCAGCTCCACATAAAACCCGCCCAGAAACTTCCCCGTCTGCTGGAAGAAATAAAAGCCCGTGCCCAGGTTCAACTTATTCGGCATCAGCTCCCGGTTGGTCGAAAGCTGCGAGCGCATATAGGGATTCACCAGGATATGGTTCTTTGCCTCCTTGTCCAACCTGAAATTCATCACCAGATCCACAGCATATTCATTCACATCAAACACCCCATAAGTCCCGGTATAGGCCGAAATCTTCTTTTCCTCCGTCAGAGACTGATTTCCAGAGTTCAGTACCTTTTTATAGGTATACTCCTTTTTGGTCAGCAGATCAAAGTTGTTGCCCCTGATATGCGCATAAGTAAAACCCAGCGTAAAATTGCGGTACTGCGCATTCACCCCAAAACCGATCCGGTCCGTCCTGACATTGATATCCTCAAAACTGTTGTTGTAATTCACCGAATCCAGTCTGTTCATCTTCTTAAATTTCGATGAACCATAATCCGCCAGCGCAAACGGAATGATCTGCCAGTAAGACTTCGCTCCCCGATCAGCCGTCAGTTTCGTCCGCTCCTGCTCATAGCCCGCAATGGCCGCTTTAAACTCCTTGTTCAATTCATCATACTCCTTCCGAACCGCATCCTTGGCATCTTTGACCTCCTGTTTATCCTCTGCCTTCACCGCCAGCACAGCCTCCATTTCCTCAATAAAGACCAGCTTCGACAAAGCTGAAATGATATCCTGCTTCAGCTGAAAGGTTTCCTGCGTTCTGCAGGCGGACACAGCAGCAGCCCGCATCTCTGAGAGAAATCTCCGCTGAAAACGCACATTGTATTTTTCCTCTCTCAGATCCACCGCTCTTCTGCTCGCTTCAAGATCAGGCAGCACCGCATTCGAAAACGAATACCCCACAAACCCGCGCAACGAAGCAGCCGGCACCGCATCCCCGCCCGAGAACAGCGTGGACAGCCCCTCCTTGTTCTCCCCCTTCAGACTTGCTCCATAAACCCACTTGCGGTTTTCACCTATACTGTTTTGCAGATTGTTCATCCCAAAGGTAAACTCCGTCTTGCCCAGGTTTACCCCGATGCTCGATCCCTTAAAAAGCACCGAACTCTCCCCGTCCGCACTTGCAGTGAGCCCCTGCGCCAAACCCATGCCCGGCAACAGTACCGCCGCCAGCAAAAAACCTAAATTTCTCATAAAAAAAGCGTTAGATCAATGAAATATCCTTCAACAGCAACACCACCCTGCCCGAATCCTCCACCACAAAAGCACCCTTGTCCCCCACCAGCAGATCCTTGCCCTTATAGTTCACCTGCAGACTCCCCGCCAGATGCGCGGTTCCCACCGCCTCCAGCTCGAAAACAGCCAGCTTCGACACCACATTCACACTCATGGTCCCCTCGATCACCACACCCGGAGAAACAGCAGTCTTAAAGGCATCCAGCTCGGCCTTGCCCAGTTCAACATAATTGATACGCATCCTGATCACCGCAATACCCGGCGGATGCTTGATCGTAAATTTAATAGAAGTTATGCCCATGATAGTAAGAGGTTAAAAAGACTGTTTTCCCCAGGCCCTCCCCTCACCATCGGCCAGCGACCAGGCCCAAAGAGAAATACAATTCAGTACGCCACGAAGTTAACAACTTACAGGCATATTAAAATACTCACAAGTGGGTATTTTAAACTTGAAACAAAAAATTACAGGACCCGATCAACGAAGCTATTGTAGATATCTCCTGAGCGGAAAAGATATGTTTTATCAATAAAGAAAAAGAAAGATATCCTTCGGATCAACACTTTCCGTAAATAATGTACCAGAAACCCTATTTTAAACAAGATATAAATCTTGTATAATGAGTCTAACCAATAGACAGGTCCGTTTAGATAACAACAAAAATTTATACAGACGTTTTCTTTTGTATAAATTTTCAATCAAGTAAAAGGGCATCTGATGTTCTTTATATCAACCTGCACTAATCTTATCTTCATTTCTGTGCAGGATAAAAATCCCTTTTCTTGCCCCCGAACTTTCATCTTCCCCAACGCAAGCCTTATCTTCCACTTCACCATCATCCCCCGCAAGCAGATTTTTATCCGCAGCGATCCGTTTTGACTTATCCACGATCTTCGCATAAACCTCCGTATTCTTCAGCACCCGGTGCCCCAGCATTTTAGATACCGTGTAGATATCAGTCCCTACCTCCAGCTGCAATGTCGCAAAGGTGTGCCGGAAACTATGGAAAGTGATATTCTTATCAATCCCCGCATCCGAAAGCCATTTTGTAAAGAAGGACTTCAGCCTGCTGTATACAAGCCCCGGAAACAATAACGCTCCCCCAGCCCCTCTATCTCCCAGGTAACTATAAGCCTGATCCGAAATCGGCAATACTTCCGCACTTTCCGTCTTCTCCTGGGAAAATTGGATTTCAAAACTCCCAAACCTGCCCCTGATATTAGACCATTTCAATGTTGAAACATCCGACCAGCGAAGCCCCGTCAACCCTGAAAACATCGCCGCACATTTCATCAGCTCAGAATCAGTCTGTGTATTGGCAAGCAGCCTAAACTCCTCCATTGTCAAACGTTCTTTATGCGTCTCCTTCGGCCTGATTGGATCTACCATACTGTGCAAATCGATCGGTATCAGGCGTTTTCTGTACAGCACCCGAAGCACTGCCCTAAATTTGGCAAAATAACTCGCTGCCGTATTTCTTTTGATCGGCCTGCCGTACCGTGCTATCCCCGGACCACTTAGCAAATAATTTTTAAAATCCTCACAGAGATAATCGGTCAGTTCGGGAAGTATGATTTCCCTGCCGCAAAAAGCAATAAAATACCGCAGCGACATCTCCCACTGATCATGAACGCCCTGCCTCCTTTGCCTGGCCACCTGCCGGTAGACATCAATGAAACTCGCCTCCCTTTCATGCTCCGACACCAGCCCAAAGCGTCTGTTCTGGAGCTCGATCTGCCGCTGCGCACAAACAGTATTGGCCGTAATCAGTGTCTGCTTATTATGCTTGCGCTGAAAGTCGTTTTCGGGCTTGGTAAACAGATATAACCTAAGGCAGACAAAACGGGTGCTCTTTCCGGTTGCAGGATTTAACAGTGGCGGATAGTAATCCAAAAAAAGGGTTTGTCTATTGTTCCTGAGCGCTTTCGCTCTAAGTTTTACGTTGGACATATTTAGTTTTATAATTGGTTAGACAGGCATATTTCTAGTGCCTTTAAATATTATTTATTCATTTCTATTTCGGCTATTCGCAACAAGAGCCGATTTATCTGGTGGATAGCAGGTGGCTAGCAAATTTCCTTGAGGGGAGTGGTGGTTTGGAGAAGTATAAAATTGCTAAAAGCAAATATATTTTCAAAGCAAAATGCCCACCAAAACCAACACAAAAAACTGACTGACAAATCATTATTACCCTTATTGATCAAAATTCATCGTTAGTTACCATGTTGACCTTCATCGCATCTTTAGCGATCTTGTCAACCGCCCGTTTCAGAAAGTATACGTAATGTCCGACACGCAACTTAGGCACATTCCGTCTTTTGAAGATGGCATACAACAGTCCCCGCTCCTTTCCCAAAAGCTGAACACATTCCTCTATCGAATAGCAGTCCGATATCCTTATAGGTTTCGAGGCCAGCCGCTGATTGGCTCTGCGTTCCGCGTCGAGTGGATCTGTCCTTGGAACCGACTTCTGTTTATAAAGCTTATCTACAGCATCTTTCGGGATCAGAATCTCTTTACCAACTTTGACCTTTTCTATCCCGCTCCGCTGCAGCATCGTATAGACCGCTTCCCTGGATTTTCCGAATAAAGCAATGACCTGGGCGGTAGTATAATAGCTAGGAGCAGATTCATCATCTGATTTTTGCGGTTCTACCGGCTTCTTTGCTATATCTTTCAGCCACATCTGCCGATCAAAAAGCGAGAGGAAATCCATGCGGAGAACAACCGTTTTGCGTGTATGTATCTTCGCAGCTTTGAGCGTCCCGCTATTGATCATCCCATAAACCGTTCCCTTGTGCGAACGCAACAGATAGGCAACCTCTGCTACAGAAAGTACTTCCCTCTCCAAATGTGAAACCTGGTATTTAAAATCCCTGGATACGGTTTCAAGATCAGAAGACTGTATCTTATCGGCCCTCGCTTTAGACTTATAGTACCTGGAATTACAAGCTTTGCCACAGAACCGGGTCACTGTCTTCTTCGCGATGAAAGTCTGGTTACAGCACTCACATTTCCTTAAGATTTTTAAATTACTGCTCATAAGTTAAGTCTCCCATTTTCTTGCTTTGTAGTGCTTCTATGGGCTTCTATGATCAGTTAATACTGGACATCGAACATACAATACACTATTCGGATTCCCTTGTCAAAAAAAGCTACAAATACGCTACAAAACATTGAAAAACAGGGGCAAATTACGAAAACATTGGACATAAAAAAATCGCTAATTAGTTAATAATTAGCGATTTAGTTGTCGAAATTAGTCAATAGTCGACTAAATCCATAGGATTACTTACCGATACAAAACTTCGTAAAAATATTATCCAATAAATCATCAGTAGTTACTGTACCCGTAATCTCACCCAAATAATGAAGCGCCTGTTTAATATCCATCGCTAAAAAATCAGAAGTCACCGGATTATCTACATTCTCCAGTACACGGTTCAAGGCATTTTCAGTTTGTTTCAGTGCTTCTACATGACGAACATTGGTAACCAAAGTTTCGCTGGTATTAATGTGATGTAAGTTAACCTGCTCCAATAAAGTCTCCTTTAACTCATCAATCCCCTCTTTCTCTTTAGCAGAAATGAATACAACATTTAAATCCTTAAAAGCTAACTTTTGCTCGGCACTAAGGCTTTCAGCTTTATTAATCAGTACCAAATGCGGAATGCCTAAATGCTCTAATCCCCTAACCTGCTCACTAATTTCGGCTACCGATTGGTTGATATCGGCCATGTAAATAATCAGCTTGGCCTGTTTCATCTTTTCGAGGGTACGTTCTACCCCAAGAGCTTCGATAATGTCAGCTGTATCGCGGATTCCGGCGGTATCGATAAAGCGGAACACCACGCCACCTATGGCCAGTTCATCCTCAATGGTATCGCGTGTAGTACCCGCAATGTCAGAAACAATGGCCCTTTCCTCATTCAATAAAGCATTAAGCAAGGTAGATTTCCCCACATTGGGCTTACCCGCAATAACAATCGGAACTCCATTTTTAATTACGTTACCCAACTCAAAAGAAGCAATCAATCTGCGCAGTACATAATTAATTTTCGTAACCAGATTTTTCAACTGATCGCGATTCGCAAACTCGACATCCTCCTCTGCAAAATCGAGTTCCAGCTCAATCATCGAAGCAAAATGAATAAGTTGCTCGCGCAAACCTTTCAGCTCGTTAGCGAAACCACCACGCATTTGCTGCATGGCCACATCATGCGAAGCCTTAGAATTAGAAGCAATTAAATCGGCTACGGCCTCTGCCTGACTTAAATCAAAAGCCCCGTTTAAAAAGGCCCTTAATGTAAATTCACCAGGTTTAGCCGCACGTGCTCCTTTGCTAATCAGTAAATTAATAATCTGCTGAATAATATAATTAGAACCATGGCAAGAAATCTCTACCACATTTTCCTTGGTGTACGATTTAGGCGCTACGAATAAACCAGCTACCACCTCATCTACCAGTTGTTCGCCATCTTTAATCAGTCCGAAATGTAAGGTATGACTGGCCTGCTTTTCCAGATCCTTCCCTGCAAAAACAGCATTGGTCAAGCTAATGGCATCGGGGCCCGAAAGGCGAATTACACCAATGGCACCCGAACCGGGAGGAGTAGACAAAGCAATAATGGTATCTTGATGGTTCATAATATTCAGTAAAGGCTGCAAAAATAAGGCATATATCCGGTTATGTTATCCCCCGTAAGTAAAATTTATTGCATCTTGCCGCGATAATCGAGAAGAACGAAAGGCTGGCCATCAAAACATTTCAGCCCAAGTATTGTTAAATCCTCGAAACAGATATACTATTTTATGACCAATCATTTTCCGCTCACCGCTAAAAGATCGTTAGAACTACTCGGCCTCATAGCCATTTTCGGCGTGCTCTACATTGCCAAAGATATCATTATGCCTGTGTTGATGGCCTTTTTCATCAGTATCATGCTCTTGCCTATTTATCGTTTCTTAAGAAAGAAGAAAGTTCCCGAAAGCCTGTCTATTATCCTTCCCATTATATTAGTCGCCTTGTTTATCGCATTAATCGTTTGGTTTTTCAGCAATCAGATTGGCATTTTGGTAAAGGATTTTCCACAAATTAAAAGCAATGTTTCACAGCACATCAATAACCTGAGCGACTGGATTAGCCGCATTACCCATTACAACGATAAGGAGCAAAAAGCCTTTATTCAGGGTAAAAGCGACGATTTAATGAACATGGGAACCAAGCTTGCAGGAGGTGCAGCCTTAACCCTTAGTGGTGTTTTTGTATTTATTGGCTTACTGCCTATTTACATCTACCTGATGCTGTTTTATAAAGATATCTTATTGCGTTTCATCTTCATGTGGTTCAAAACCGATCACCATCCAAAAGTAAAAGATGCCATTTACGAAACCGAATCCATTATCAAAAGTTACCTCATCGGCTTGCTGATTCAGATTACCTACATGACCATCCTTTTAGGTGGAATATTGATGATTATCGGGATTAAACATGCTTTGCTGATCGGAGTGATCTTTGCCATTCTGAACTTGATTCCTTACGTGGGTGCCTTAATCGGTAATATCATAGGTGTTCTATTAACGTTAACCTCCTCACAAGAACTATGGCCCGTAATAACTGTTTTGGGCGTAATTGCCTTAGTTCAGTTCCTCGATAATAATATCTTAATGCCTCGTATTGTTGGATCAAAAGTAAAAATCAATGCACTCTTTGCCATCCTTGGGGTATTCATTGGCGGTAGTGTAGCCGGCGTCTCTGGAATGTTCCTGGCCTTACCTATTATTGCCGTATTAAAAATTATCTTCGATAGAACCGAAATGTTTAAACAATGGGGTGTATTACTAGGTGATGAACGTCCGGCAAAAAGTCCGATGGGCTTCGCATCCTTTAGAAAAAAGAAACCAGTAGCAGTTAAATCCGGTACAGAGAAGGAGGAATAATTGGAGCTCGTTTCGCTTTTAGTTAACCGCAAAGTGTGCAAAGTTTAACGCAAAGAAATTAACCACAGGGAGAAAGAGGAATACACAAAGCACACAGAGATAGCTCCGCCATTGGTAAGAGCAAACAAATCATTGCCCATGGACTTCATTCTCCGTGCCTTCCGTGTTTCCCTGGCTAAAAAAACTCAAAGCATTGAGAAAGTATCGAGATTCCAACTCCCCTACTTTTTTCAATGAGGGGTGTAGAGGAAGTGTGAATTTGCGGGGGGGTATTACAATGAACTTACATGCCTTAAATGGTAAAAAAGTAT
>NZ_FOGG01000034.1:0-17718 GCF_900111155.1 Pedobacter rhizosphaerae
TACCGTAAGTTTCAATGCAGGTTTCGTACAGCTTTTCAAAATATAATGGTTCAATAACTGAAAGTCTTTCGCTAATTGAACTAAAACTAATTTTCTCACTTTTCCTATCGGCGTTCAATAATTTGAATGCAATGGATTCATAGGCAGATTCCATCGTCCTTAAACTATTGTCCTTAAAACAGAGAATGCAATGGAGCAATAGTTTGAAAACAAGCTCACCCTGAAGTTTCTTGGAATACCTATTCACATTTGTGGATAAGGCAAGTTCGGTTAACCTCTCTTCTGGCAATAATGAAAGTAGTTGACTGATTTCCATGAGGAAAAATAGGCACTAATCATCCTTGGCCTAAATGAAAATTATCAACTTATGGGGAGAAATAAAATTCTTCCGAACACTTATGGTGGGTCACGGACCAGGGGGATATTTTTAAGGATCTTTTGATGCAAGACATTTACCTTAAATGGTTTACCTAGCACATCATTAGCACCGGCTTCCATAGCTGTTTCTTTATCTTTATCCATCACACCTGCTGAAAACGTTATAACCGGAATTTTACTTTTTCCCGGAACCTGGTCTGCACGAATTCTCTTAATAGCCTCCAAACCATCCATTACAGGCATATAATTGTCTCCTTCCCTCTTTCTTAGTTATTTGCCTGAATGGAGTTACGAACCACTGCAAGCGAAACACTTTCTCAAACCAAAAGGGTTTTAAAAAGTGGAACAAATCTATTATCAAATGTTATCCAAATACCGCTCCAACACCAAAAAAGCTGTTC
This sequence comes from Pedobacter rhizosphaerae, assembly GCF_900111155.1. Lineage (GTDB taxonomy): Bacteria > Bacteroidota > Bacteroidia > Sphingobacteriales > Sphingobacteriaceae > Pedobacter > Pedobacter rhizosphaerae. Next base: position 780 of record NZ_FOGG01000034.1, read on the forward strand.
AAATAAGGCTTGAGGAGTATTTATTTTAATAACCTGGGGATAACTATCTACAACTAGGGTAAAAAATTACTCATAAAGAAAAGTTCTGCAAGCAATTATTACTGCCTGAGCAAGCGCTTAAGGTCGGCAATTGGAATTGTACACTCTATTGCACGCCACTGAAAAAATGGAGCTAGTTGTTGAAGACCATTGGATACTGGAAAACTTAAATACCCTATAGTTAATTATCCCCGATAAAATGGATTAATTGATTTTGATTTTTTACCTGAGGTCTCAAAAAAAAATGGGGCATGGCATCCACCATGTCCCCATTATTCAAATAATCATAATTTAACTAACTGATAAAGATTAGGCAAAAAACGTGCTCGTAAATGAAATTTAAACATTTAAAGTGCATTGCAGCATCATTATCGGTTAAACGGGATTGTTGAAGGTTGTATTTTAAGTATAAATTTCTCCATTAAAAAAAACATTGTGGCCTTAATAATACATATTGCTATGGAAGCTTTTCAGCTCAATTTCCTAAGTTTTTTAATGAGCCAAAAGGCTCTAAAAGATATGCTATACTTTGAATTGCCATTTATTTTAGTTATATTAAAGTTCAGACACATTTTCATCAGTCTCCAATGTTTCCAGTCCGCATCATGTCCGCCTCATGTCCACCTTTAAGCAGTTAAACGTGGACTTACGATGCTCGTGGAGTGTATGTACATGGAGTATACCTGCTGTAGGATAAATGTATAGCAGGGATCATGCGGCGATGAAGATGCCATGTCTAATTGCTGAAACCCGAAAGTAGCAGGTTGCTAATTACAAATTACCGCTTGTCCGAATCCCTGATGTGTAGCTGGTGATATGAAGGGGATTCCCAGATCTATTGATCTTAAGATGAGCAATACCCCCATAAAAAGCATTAACCAGGGTAAAAGTTTTTGCGTATTTAAATGAATGTACTTCTTAAGGTAGATTCCAGTCAATGAAACTATTAAAAGTAAGGGCACTGTACCTAAACCAAACAACAACATAAATTGTATTGACTTTCCAATTGTACCTGTATTTAATGCCGTGGCTAAGGCTAAATAAACCATCCCGCAGGGAATTAATCCGTTTAACATCCCTGCAAAAAATGCCCAAAAAGGTAGTTTCAATACTTTGCCCATTAACTTGCTAATGGGTAAACTGAAATAATGCTGAACTGATGAAAGGCGATTTCGATAAAATGGAATCAATAGTAAAAGTGTAAAAAGAATAAGTAAACTTCCGATCATTATACTAAGTACTTTTTGATTGCTGAAAACACGGATGCTGGTGCCTAACAGTCCTACAAAGCCGCCTAAAAATACGTAAACGAGTATTCTTCCCCATTGGTAGCTTAATAAATGGAGTAGCAGAGATCCTTTACTGCGCTTTTGAAAAGGCATGCCGAGCATAATTGGTCCGCACATGACAGCACAATGCAAACTGCTGAGCAATCCCATTACAAAAGCCAGTGGTAGAAACTCCATTACAGGGTAATATTGGTTTTATAGAGATACTCCTGCTGATTATTTGTCCAACACAGGGTTAATACCCACAAGCCTTTTCGCATGTTGCCCCGATCTATGAGAATCAGGTGATTGGGTTCGATGGTTTTTCCCTTCATTTTAACATCTTCTGCGGCGCTGGAAGGTCTCATTAACTGGAGTTCGAAATCGATTTTATTCTTCAGCTGAATAACGATTTGCTTCTGGCCGACCTTTATTTGTGGGCTTAGCTGCTCTTTAATTACATTTTGTGTTGCATTGTACGTTTCGTTGTAGTTCATGCCTTTTTCATAGTAATCATCTTCTACAAGTGTATCTCTATCCTTTAAGGTAAACATGTAAAATACCATACCAACGATAAACAACATAAAGCTGCTCATGCCTATTATAATCTTTGTTCCCCAGTTCATAATTGTGATTATTTGTTCCTGCTCAATTCAGTAAATCTCTATTTGGGGTTGTGCAAAAAAACTTGTGGTTGCCCTGCTTAAAACCTTTCCATCTACATAAATTTCAAAGGAAACAGCTGTTTTATAAGTTGTGATCGCTTTATTATTTCTGAGGAGAAAGAAAGTTAAGTGAATGGTGCCCTCTGCGGGTAAAATCTTCGACTGCTGGATAAACTCTATTTTGTTTGCCGGATCGGTTGCCCTGAATTCTATTGGTAGATTTTTATTGGTCTTATTGATTAACTCGGCATTATAGAGGTTACTGGTTTGATCTCCTCTTTCCTGAAACAAGGTGCCGCTAGCTCTTAATACCGTGGTTTGAATGGCCTCCCTTTTATAAATTAGGGAAGAAAAGATGATTAGCACGGTAAATAGCACTGCTGCATAAGCATACGCTTTTATACTGATTTTATATGGTTTCCTGGTTTCAATAAAATCCTGATTGTAAAATCCGATCAGTTTTGGCTCCCTGTTAATTTTCAACATGACTTCATCGCAGGCATCGATACAGGCGGTACAGTTTACACATTCCAGTTGGGTACCTTTTCTAATATCTATGCCGGTTGGGCAAACTTGCACACAAAGACCGCAATCTACACAATCACCTTTTTGCTCCTCAGTGTGGTTACTTTTTTGAATACGTTTTCGAGGCTCTCCCCTGTTTATATCGTAAGCTACAACCAAACTCTGTTTATCTAGCAAAACGCCTTGCAACCTGCCATAAGGACAAATTACCGTACACACTTTCTCCCTTAAATAAGCAAATACACCATAGAAAATGAAAGTAAAGAACCAAATGGAGATAAAACCATAAAGGTGTGATGAAAGAGGTTCGAGAATGATTGTTTTGAGGGTATCGGAACCGATGATATAGGCTAAGAAAGTATTGGAAATAATAAATGAAATGACCAGAAAAAGAAAATGTTTACTGGTCTTTTTGAGTATTTTTTCGGTGTTCCAGGGTTGGTTATCAAGCTTCTTCTGTCTTACCGCATCGCCCTCTATCCAGTATTCTATACTTCTGAATATCATTTCCATAAAAATGGTTTGCGGACAGGCCCAACCACACCAGAGCCTGCCCAAAACCACTGTAAAACAAACAATGAAGATCACAAAAATTAGCATGGCTAATGCAAAGAGATAAAAATCCTGTGGGGTAAAGATTAAGCCAAAGAACACGAACTTACGTGCTATGAAATTGAGCAACACCAATTGCTCTCCTCTAAATTTTAAAAACGGGCAGGCCAATAAAAGTAACAGCAAGGTATAACTGAACCATTTTCGGTAAGTATATAATTTACCAGATGGCTTTTTAGGGTAAAGAAAATCTTTACCCTTGTTTTTCCGTTGATTATCCTTTTGTTGCATGGGCCATGGTTGTACTGTCGCCAACAGGCTTCATTTCATTATCCTGAGGGTTTTTAGCCTCATATTTTTCACCTTGTGGTGCCTTGGCTCCTGCCGGATTGGTATCCTGAAGGGAAAGAATAAAATTGGTTACTGCGCTAATTTGCTTAGGGTTAAGATTTTTCTCCCAGCTTACCATGCCTTTTTCGGGCACGCCATATTTAATGGTTTTAAATACATTGTTTACTCCTCCGCCGTGCAACCAGTAATCGTCAGTTAAATTAGGGCCAATAATACCCTGACCTTTATCGCCATGGCAAACTTTACAGTTGGCATCGAAAATGGTTTTACCTTCTTCTAAAACTACAGGCGTGTGGTCTGCCTTTACGGAGTTTTCATCTATAGCATTGGCAGATTTCTCTAAATAAGCGGCTTTTTCAAGCTTTGCCCTGGCCATTTCATTTTCATACTCTTGATCCTGAAGGTCGCCATATCCACCAATGTGATAATAAAAGAGGTATCCCGCAGCAATGAGCATGGTGCCAAAGAAAAGCCAGTTGAACCAGGCTGGAACGGGATTATCCAATTCTTTAATTCCATCGTAAGCATGTGGGATTTCGAGATCCTTTTCTTGTTCGAGGGGTTTTAAACTCAATATTTTTTCCCAAACCGATTTCCCCTTTTTCTTTTGCTTAAGCCATTCTTCATAATTTAATGGCTTCTCTGATACCGGTACCTGATAAGCGGTAGGATGAAGCTGTTCCTGATACATCACCTTAAAGGCATTAAGCAAGGTAAGGGCTACCACCAACAAAATGATGGCAAATATTAATAAAAGAAGGATAAGCAATTCTGACTGATTAATGCCGAGACCAGGTTCAGAGATCGCTACCGGAGGAACCTCGGCCTCGTTAGCAGCAAAGGCGACAGTTTGTACCAGTAACAGTATTATAAGTAGGTTAATCTTCTTCATTTGCTATCGTTTTTTGATCCTGGATAGGTAATTCACTCATCATTTGAATGTGTTGTTTATTCAATTTCAGGAGGTAAACTCCAACGATGAGGAAGAACAGCATAAAGACCAGTAATGAACTGATGAGGTAGTATTCGTCTCCTGCCAGGTTTTTGAGCTGATTGAACATAATGTATTAGTTAGTAGGAATTGGTTGTTTATTGGCTTTTATATCTGTACCTAAGCGTTGCAGATAGGCAATGATGGCTACAATTTCCCTATCGCTTTTTACTTTGATATTGTTCTGTTTGAGTTCGGCGGTTATTTTCTCTGCCTGAATTTGTAAATCCTGATTGGCTTGTTGCTCATAGCCTTCGGCATATGGCACGCCGAGGGTTCGCATGGCGTTGATTTTACTTGTTGTGGTAGAAATATCTAACTGTTGCGTAACCAGCCAGGGATATGGAGGCATAATACTTCCGGGCGACATGGATGTTGGATCTACCAGGTGGTTGTAATGCCAGGCATCAGAATATTTTCCTCCTATGCGGTGAAGATCTGGCCCGGTGCGCTTACTTCCCCACAAGAATGGGTGATCGTAAACAAATTCTCCAGCTTTACTGTATTCTCCATATCGTTCGGTTTCTGAACGGAAAGGGCGAACGGTTTGGGAGTGACAATTTACACAGCCCTCTCTGATGTAAAGATCTCTGCCCTGCAATTCTAACGCAGAATAAGGTTTTACACTGGCAATGGTGGGTACGTTTGACTGTATGGTAAAAGTGGGCATCATTTCTACCATCCCTCCAATGAGGATAATAATCAGCGACAGCACCATAAACTTCATTGGCTTGCGCTCCAGGACCCTATGCCATGCCCTATCTGTTGCTGATTCATTGATGAATACTTTCTCTAATGGCATGGCTTCTGCTGGTTCGTTAGCAAGCAAGCTGGAGGCCTTCATCGTTTTCACCAGATTATAAGTCATGGCAATAACGCCAATTAAATAAAGCGCTCCTCCAATTGAACGGAGTACATGCATGGGGATAATTTGTATGGTGGTGGCTAAGAAATTAGGGTATTTCAATAACCCTTCTGCGGTAAATTCCTTCCACATTAAACCTTGGGTAAAGCCAGCCCAGTACATTGGAATAGCGTAGAAAAGAATACCCAGTGTGCCAATCCAAAAGTGAAAAGCCGCCAGTTTTTTGGAGTACAATTCAGTTTTATAAATGCGAGGGATTAGCCAGTACAACACGCCGAAGGTTAAAAAACCATTCCAGCCCAGTGCGCCTACATGAACGTGTGCTACAATCCAATCGGTGAAGTGCGCAATTCCGTTAATTTGTTTCAAGGACAGCATTGGCCCTTCAAAAGTGGCCATACCATAGGCTGTAAGAGCAACAACCATAAACTTTAGGGTTACGTCATCTCTTACTTTATCCCAGGCTCCCCTTAAGGTTAAGAGGCCATTGATCATTCCTCCCCAGCTTGGTGCAATAAGCATAATAGAAAAAGCAACGCCTAACGATTGTGCCCAACCTGGCAGTGAGGTGTAAAGCAAATGGTGCGGGCCTGCCCAGATGTATATAAAAATAAGCGACCAGAAGTGCAGAATGCTCAATTTATACGAATAAACAGGTCTTCCTGCCATTTTAGGCAGAAAGTAATACATCATGCCCAGATAGGGTGTGGTTAAGAAAAATGCCACTGCATTATGCCCATACCACCACTGTACCAGTGCATCTTGAACGCCTGCATAAACGTAGTAGCTTTTTAGAAATGAGATGGGTAGTTCGAATGAATTGACGATATGCAACACTGCAATGGTTACGAAGGTAGCAATGTAAAACCATATGGCTACATATAGATGGCGTTCTCTTCTTTTAATGATGGTGCCAAACATATTGATACCAAATACCACCCAGATTACGGTAATGGCAATGTCTATTGGCCATTCGAGCTCAGCATACTCATGCGATGTGGTAAAGCCCAGCGGTAGGGTAATAGCCGCAGCCACAATGATGAGCTGCCAGCCCCAGAAATGGATTTTGCTCAGCGTATCGCTAAACATCCTCGCTTTTAATAAACGTTGAAGGGAATAATAAACGCCCATAAAAATGGCATTGCCCACAAAGGCAAAGATAACGGCGTTGGTATGAAGGGGTCTGATCCGCCCGAAGGTGGTGTACTGGTTACCCATGTTCATTGCGGGCTTAAATAATTGCATGGCTGCTAATAAGCCCACTGTCATTCCGACGATGCCCCAAACAATGGTAGCGATGCCAAAGTTTCTGACAATCTTGTTATCGTAAGTAAATCTCTCTAATTGCATAATCAATAGAAATGTTTTGTTTGTATCTATCACCAAAGGTATCCTGACTGATGCAGTTGATTGGTGATGGTGCTTAGTTAGAAAAGTGATCTTCTTCACTTTTTTTGTTGAGGTCATCATCGAAGAGGATACGTACCCCTGGTGTATGCACGTCATCGTGCTGCCCGGCATTTAAAGCCCAAAAGAATGCTAAAAGGAAGATAATGGCCATGAGGATGCTGCAGCCGATGAGGAAATATAAGATGTTCATAGTTTTATGTTTAGCAATGGTTGTTACTTTGATTATCAATAGTGAAAGACGAGTTGACGAGGGCTTTTTTGATTAGTCGAAAACAAAATGTATTGTCCTTCGACAGGCTCAGGATGACAATACATTTTGATTTTCTCCTTGTTCTCCAGCCCGCTCGTCACCCTGAATTTATTTCAGGGTCTTTGGCTTTAAGTAAGTCCTTCGATAGGCTCAGGATGACAGGGAATCGGTTTATAAACCTCTAGTGCCCATTGCCTTGAACTTGTTTTTAGGGGCCGAATTTTAAAGATGCTGATCTAAAATCAGCATGACGGTTTTTTTTAAATAGCATCCATTAACAAACCTCCAAACCGCTCGTTGCCCTGAATTTATTTTAGGGTCTTTGGCTTTAACTAAGTCCTTCGACAGGCTCAGGATGACAGGTCACATAAAACTGTTTTTAGATTGCTAACGCTTGCTCAACCCGTTTTTACGCGCCATAATGCGTGTGGCGAAAGTGGTAAAGCAAATAATGGTAATTGTACTAACAGGCATTAATACAGCGGCAACCAGTGGATATAGTGTTCCCTGAACGGCGTAATAAAGTCCAATACAATTGTAGGCTGTAGCAATGGCAAAACTCATTTTGATAATCTTTAACCCATCTTTACTGAGCTGGATAAAATTAGGAAGATATCCTAAAGCATTTCCTTTCAGAATGGCATCACAACCGGGTGTAAAGTTATTGATGTGATCTGTCAGGGCAATCCCAAAATCGCTTTGCTTTAATGCTCCGGCATCATTTAGTCCATCGCCAAGCATCATCACCTTTTTTTCTTCCCTTTGAAGTGCTAATATGGCCGCTAACTTTTGCTGAGGGCGCTGACCGAAGCTGATTTTTGCCTTTTGAGGAAAAATATTTCTTAAAATCTGCTCATCTTTATTGTTATCACCAGATAACACCTGCAGTGGGAAATGATCTTGTAGCCCGAAAATTAATTGTGGAAGATCTGCGCGCCATTCTTGCTGAATAGAAAAGCTCCCCTTATATTCTCTATCCATCACAATGTGAACACCACTTGCTGAAACCTGCTGAACCGGAAAAGGTAAGAGACTGAGACTTCCGGCATAAATGGTTAGGCCATTAACTTTTCCACATATACCCTTTCCTATTACCTCCTTGTAATCCTGAACCGTTTGATATTCGTCTACCCGCAAAGATTTTAAAATATGCCTGCTTAAAGGATGAGATGAATTTCTGAATAGTGAGGCCAGGGCAATTTTTTCCGTATAGGTTAATATTCCATTAAAATTGATAGAGGCCTTCTCGGTACTGGTTAAAGTTCCGGTTTTATCGAACACAATGGTATCACATAGGGCCAGTTGTTCTACGGCATCGGTATTTTTAACGTAAAAGCCCAGTGTATCGAAAACGGATAGAATGGCAGATAAGGTGAATGGCGTGCTTAAAGCCAGTACGCATGGGCAAGCCACAATAATTACGGCTGTAAATGCCGACCATGCTTTTTGGCTATTGCCCTGAAATAACCAATAAGCAGTTGCTGAAAAGCTAATAATGAAAACAGCCAAGCTGAAATATTTGGCAATACTATCATTAAAGTTTGCCTTTTTAGCCTGCTCCTGATAATGTTCCTGATTCCAGAGGCCGGTAAGGTAGCTTTGAGAAACCGGCTTAATGACTTCTAATTCTAATGCTTCGGCTGTTTGCCTGCCTCCAGCGTAAATAATTTCACCGAGCACCTGATGTACAGGCTCAGATTCACCGGTAACGAAACTCATGTCCATCCAGGCATCTCCCTTCATCAATATGGCATCTGCAGGAACCAATTCTCCATTTCTAATCCAAATCCTGTCTCCCACTTTTAGCTCATCAATGGCTACTGGTTTTTCTTTACCTTTTACCAAGGTGGTTACTGCAATGGGAAAGTAAGAGCGATAATCCCTATCGAAAGAGATGTGGTGATAGGTACGTTGTTTTAACCATTTCCCCATTAAGAGCAGAAAAACCAATCCTGTTAAGGTATCGGCAAAACCAGGCCCTATATTAAATATAACCTCTACCGCTGTCCTGATGAACAGTACAGCCATAATTAGGGCCAGTGGTGTATCTAAATTGATGTGCCCATGGCGTAAACTGGTTAGGGCGGATACAAAGTAATCTCGCCCACAGTAAAATACAGCAGGGATGGCAAATACCAGGTTTAACCAGGCAAAGAGGTATTGAAATTGTTTTTCCAGGGCCGAAAGCCCGAAATATTCAGGAAAGCTAAACAACATTACATTGCCCATGAGGAAGCCTGCTACGGCAATTTTACGAACCAAATCCCTGTTGGATGTTTTCTGATCGGCTTTAACTACATCCTGCAAACTGATTAACGGCTCATAGCCTATTTGAATAAGTGTTTTTACCACTTTTCTTAAGGAAATTTGTTCGTGTTTGAAGCTGATAGTTACCTGCTTCTTGATGAAATCGATACGTGAGCTGAAAATAGCCGGATTGATTTTGTATAAATGCTCTAACAGCCAAATACAAGAACTGCAATGGATGGCAGGAATATAAAAAGTAACAATGGTAATATCTTTTCCCCGGTAATCAATGAGCTGGTTAACAATAGTTGCTTCATCGAGGTATTCTAAACGGCTTTCTGACTGAAACCTTTGCCCAGGGCTTTCATTATAGGCATAGTAGTTACAGAGGTTGTTTTCGGCCAATATTTGATACACGCCCTTGCAACCTGCACAGCAAAAAGCTTTATCATCCAGGTGATATTGCATGTTGGGCAGATCGTCGCCACAGTGATAACAGCTTTCGGCTGTAACTTTTTGTTTTTGATCTTCCATGGAAAAGTGATTTAAATAGTCGAACTAAAAAGACTGGAGCGGGGTTGTTTTTCCCATAGCCTCTCATCGAGAGCCATGCATACGTTTCGCAGAAATGCCTTTCCTGCTTTGGTAATCTTAATTTCTTTTTCCGTAACCCAAACCAGCTTATCGTTAAGCAAGGGGGTTAATCGTTCAAAAACTTTCTCTGGTATGCCATCTTTGAACTGGGTATTTTCATGACACATTATATTCAAAATATGCTGTCTGATTTCCAGATCGGCCGCTGAAAGTATGTGCCCCTTAGCTACAGGTAACGCGTTTTGGTTAATCTGCTCCAAATAGGTCTCAACCGTTTTGGCATTCTGTGCAAAGGCTGTCCAGCTATCGCTAATGGCAGATACGCCCAAACCAATCAGTAAATGCGTATGCTGGTCGGTGTATCCCATAAAGTTACGGTGAAGTTGCTGTGTAACACTGGCCTGAAACAGCGTATCGGTTTTCAGGGCAAAATGATCCATTCCCACATCGGTGTATCCTGCATCCATCAACATCGTTTTCCCCAGTTGGTAAAGCGCAAGCTTTTCATCGCCATGAGGCAGATCTTGCTCGGTGTAATGTCTTTGCCCGGGTTTTAGCCAGGGTACGTGTGCATAGCTATAAAAGGCAATGCGATCTGGCTTCATTTCAATTACGCTGTTAAGGGTTTGCTCCAAGCCCGCTAAACTTTGTGCTGGCAGGCCATAAATCAGATCGAAATTGATGGAATCATACCCGATATGCCTCGCCTCCTTTACCACTTTTTCTACCTGTGCCGGTGTTTGAAACCGATTAATCATGAGCTGTACTTTTGGATCAAAGTCCTGAATGCCTAAACTCAGTCTTTTAAAACCCAACTGATAGAGTGTTTGGAGGTGATTGCTGGTGGTATTAGCAGGATGTGCCTCGAAGGAGAGCGTTGCTTCAATAGCTAAGTCGGCCAGTTCCAATATTCCATCAATTAATTTATGGAGGTTTGCGGCGCTAAAAAATGTTGGTGTGCCTCCACCCAGGTGAAGTTCCCTGATCATAGGCCTAGCTTTTAGCAACTTACAATACATCGCCCATTCGGCCAATACCGCATTGATATAAGGTACTTCTACCGCATGGTTTTTGGTGATGCGCGTATTGCAACCGCAATAGGTACAAAGGCTCTCGCAATACGGTAAATGAATGTATAAGGCTATTCCCTCCTTTTTATGCTTAAAAAAGATTTTCTTTAAGCTACTGGTCCATTTCTCGGTATTGAAATGTTCGGTATCCCAATATGGCACCGTAGGATAACTGGTGTAGCGGGGCGCAGCAATGTTATATTTCTTTAAAAGCCCGGAAGTGATCATAATTTGAATGCTTTAGTAACCCCACAATTATTCTGACAGCAGCAGGCCTTGCCTACACATTTGCCTGCAGCCCATTGGTCGAGGTTTTTAATAACCTGATCCATCCTGGATTGTGGATTTTGATTTCCGTTTATTAAGGGAACGTTGGCCACTTTCATCCCGGCGGCACCTGCGGCTTTAAGGTCGAGATGATGGGTTTCGAAGGAGGTGGTAGCGATATAGCGAATGCCCAACTCCTGTAGTCCCCTGATCATTTCCTCACTGAGCACATCATTGTTGAAAACCAGGAGCGCTTCTTTACCTTTAGCAAATGATAAGGTATCGGCAGTTAAGCTATTGGCTATTATTGTAATATCATGCTTTTTGTAATTGGCTAGTACCAACCATTCTTTTTCTTCTGATTTTATGTTGTATGCGATAGCTTTCATGTACATCTGTTATATGGACAAAACTAAAGCAGACAGATGTGGCAAGAGATGAGGTTGCTTAGACTAAAAAGTGATTTGAGTTACTTTTGGGTGGGAACGGAAAAAGGTGGAGCGGAAAGACTGAGGAAGACAATAAGAACCTCGGTAACAGACTATCGCGTTGGCCGGTGGTGACACCAATGCTATTAACTTAAAGAGAAAACTAAAATGGATTTTCATCCTTGAGCCTGTCGAAGGGTAATCCATTTTAGTTTTCTCCTTATTAATAAAATCTTCGACAAGCTACCATAGATATTATTTTATAACTACCTATTATTAAAGCACTTAATTAAATATATATTTCCATCGCAACCCTTGGCCCATTGCCCACGGACCAAGCTTTATCTACTTGTAGGGTCTCGCTACAACCTAATGTTTTTCTCTTTTCCTCGCCGCCGGAAGGGCTCGTACCTTTTTCTTGGCAAAAAGGTACCCAAAAGCCAAGGCTTGCATCCTTTCTTGGCTAGGAGCATCCGAATGCCATTAGCGGAAATAAGAGGCTTAGGCCATTGCACTCATTACCCAACCCTCGCTGCTTATTTCCTTGATGAGTGAGTACCCGTTTGAAACTGTAAGCATTCGACTGTCCTATCCTGCGAAATGCTGCTAGGCCGGGGTCGTACTTGGCATTGATAGTTCTTTATTAACGGCAGTTAGCATGGCGCATAACCCTCGGCCGATCGTCATTCCCTCGCAGGAGGGAATCTTAAAGCGGTTTTAGGATATGAAAGTGGCTTCGGCGGCGAGCCGGGGAAAGACTGCCTAGCAAGGTAAAAAAATGTCTCATATATTGATTTGAATGAAATAAATTAACCCTCAGACTGACAGCATTTAGCTTAAGTTAACAGATTACCTTGTTGGTCGGTGGGGACACCAGCCAATAGAGAAAGGCAGGGATTTGCTTAACGGACTATTGATTTGGTCGGTGGGGACACGTGGGGACACCAACCAATAAGAAAATCCATTTTAGTTTTCTCCTTAAGTTACCAGTATTGATGGGGACACCAGCCAATAGGAAACCGGTGGAGACACGAACCAAAAAATACTTATTGCTTTACTTTTTTGAGTTTATCAATGGAAAGGATGTTGATGGCATTACCCGTTTTATCAATCAGTTTTTCGTCTTTAAAATCAGCAAGCATTCTGCTTACGGTTTCGCTTGCAGTACCCACTAAGGCAGCGAGGTCATCTCTGGAAATCTTGATGGTGCAGGTATCGTGGGTATCTTCGCCAAATTTATCGGCTACCTGGAGCAGGGCTTCTGCTACCCTCTTGCGAACCGAGGAATAAGCTAATTGTAGCATCTGCTCTACTTTTTCCCTCACACTACCAGACAACAGACTGATGAATGTTTTGGATACTGATTGGTAATTGAGCAGGTATTCCATAAAATCTACCTTAGGGATTTGAATAATCTCTGAGGCCACCAATGTTGCCGCATTTTCTGCATAAGGTTCATTATTGCAAAGACTTTCGTAACCAAAAAAATCGCCGTTATGATAAAGGCTGGAAGATAGCTCTCTCCCATCTTTGAATCTTTTATAGGTTTTAACTTGCCCCTTAACAATATAATATAAATGGCTGGGTTCATCGTCTTCTACATAAACAATCTGCTTCGCTGTAATAGTCCTCGTTTTTCCCCGAGCTTTCATTTCATCGAGCACCGTTTCGGTATCGGAAGCTGTAATTCCTGCATGGGCAGATTGCTGCCGCTTTTTAAACCTGCTTTCTATGGCTTTAAAGAGCTCCAGGTCATCAAATGGCTTGGTAAGGTAATCATCTGCACCCATCTCCATCCCTTTTCTCATATCGGCTCTTTCGGTTTTTGCAGTGATAAAAATAAAGGGAATTGATGCTGTTTTAGGGTTCTTATGCAGTAGATAAAGTACACCATAGCCATCCAGCTCAGGCATCATAATATCACATAAAATAACATCTGGCAAATGTTTAAGTGCCAGGTCTACTCCAATTTTGCCATGCTTAGCAGTGAAGGTTTCATAGCCTGCCAAGTCTAATACTTCGGCAGTACCCTCTCTGATATCGTCATTATCTTCAATAATTAATACTTTTTTACTCATTTATTGAATATCAATTTATTAAACCTTTTTATTTAAAGGAAAAATTAAGGTAAATTTAGTTCCTGCATGTTGCTCACTCAGGCAGGTTACCGTTCCGTTCATCAGGCCCACGTATCGCTTAACAATATTTAAACCCAATCCTGTACCTGGGATATCGCCGGTATTATGTGCTCTGAAAAAAGGCTCAAACAAGCTATCCTGGTCAACTTCGGGAATGCCAATTCCATTATCACTTACTTCTACAACCAATTCCTTATCTTTTAAAGAGGTATTGAATTGAATTAAGGTATCTTCTCCTGAATACTTAATGGCATTTGAGATTAAATTAATGATACAGTTCTTGAGCAGGTTAGGGTCTAAAAAAGCATCTGCACTGGTGCCCTGGTGCTCGTACACAATGTGTTGGTTTTGCTTCGTTAACAACTGCATTTCTTCGGTTATTTCTTCGGCAAAGCTGATGATGTTAAAGGCCTGTTCACTTACTTCTACCTTTCCAGCTTCTAGCTTTTCCAATGATAGAAAATCGTTCAGAATGGTTGTGAGGTTATTGATAGAGTTTTTGATTTTAGCGGTATGCTTTTCTACACTTGCTGCATCTTGCTTAGTAGTATATTTATCAATTAAAGAAGCTGATAACTGAATAGAGCTGAGCGGGGTTCTGAACTCATGTGATGCCATTGATACAAACCTTGTTTTCAATTGGTTAACTTCCTTTTCCTTCTGAAACAATGCACGCATATTTTCTTTGGCCATCTCAAGCTCTGAAACAAGCTTAACCAAATCTTTGGTGCGTTCCCGTATCTTTACTTCCAGCTTTTCGGTATAACTTTTTATCTGCTCTTCACTGGCCTTTTCTTTGGTTAAATCGTGTATGAAACCTGTGTAAATTTTTCGGTCGCTAAACTTCACTTCACTTACACCTAATCTAAAGGGAAAAGTAGAGCCGTTCTTACGCTTGCCATTCACCTCCCGACCAATGCCAATGATGTGTTTAGTACCTGTAGTATTGTAATTATGAATATAACCATCATGGCGACTTCTATCAGGCTCAGGCATCAGTACTGAAACATTTTTACCTACCAGCTCTGATTTCTCGTAACCAAACAATTCTAGTGCAGCGGGATTTAAATGTTCAATAATCCCCTTATCGTCAATGGTAATTATACCATCAATAGCATTCTCAATAATTGCATCTAAAAATTTCGATCTATCCATTAGTTGTATACTATAATGAAGCCTAAATATAGGAAAGTTAATTTTCTGGAACTGATTTTATCCTATCATTAGTTGGTCTAATTTGTCTTTAGCGATTGATAATTCCTCGGCCATAAGCTGTAACTGACTTGCAGCCTGATCACTAAGATTTTTGAAAAGTGTTTTATAATAATCCACACCGGCCAGGAGCTGATTTTTAAAAACAAGGAGCTGTTTTCTCTTCTTATCGTTTTTACTGAGGTTGTATTCGGCCAACAGCCCCTGAAAGTATTTAATGTATAAATTAAGCTCCTGAACAAACATGTTGGGCCTATTTGTCTTTTGCAACACACTTTCCCGTCCATAAATATGTCCTATCAATTGATCAAAAGAATAAACCCCGGAGAAATAAGCCAAATTGGGCCCCGGGCATATCGCCACAGCCTTATTTTCCCTGGGTTTAACGATTTCATACTTGAGGTAAGCCGAAGAACATAAGCCCTCGCAAAGGCAAATTTTCTCTGTAACCTCATTAAAACGAGCTTGATAATCGGCAGGCGTTAAATCTAGCGATTGAAGCTGTTTAATTTTAAGATTTTGATATTCGCGGGAAGCGGTACAAATGGGCGCTGTAGTAAATTCTGTATTGGTACAAAGGTATTTTTTAGTACAAGGGCTTCCTGGCCTCCCCTGCACTATTCGTTGTTGCTTTTGCTGTTCGATTGAACTGTGTTTAAAGTTATTGAAAAGCACACCCAAAGGCGAAGCATTGCTCAGGTAATAATCGGTTGTTTTAGCCGCTGCCAAATGAGCCAAGGTATCTTGATCAACATTGGTTACTTCTGGCACCAGTAAAAAAGGGCTACCCCAGCCAGTAGCTGCCAAGCCGTAGTGTTGCAGTAAAAACTGATGTTCTTCTGCAGTTCCTATTCCTCCCTGAACGGTAATCCGCTGAGCGGGCCGTACTTTTAGGAAAATATTTTTGGATTCAAGTGCGGTTTGATAAATGGCGAGAAGCTCTTCTACCATTTCTGACCGCTTAGCTTTAAACTCTTCTAAAATTGGCCCCAAAAGATGGCCTTCTGTTGCAAAGGCATGACCGCCACAGTTTAAACCGGATTCAATTCTGAACTCGGATACCCAGATTCCTTTTTTTGCTAAGAACCTGGTCTGAATAAATGCTGAACGGAAATCGCTTACCTTTAAGATTACTTTCTTTTTTAATGCACCAGCTTCATCTGGAAAGAAATCGGCAAACTCTGCTAAATAACTGTACAAACGGGGATTCATTCCTGCTGAAAGCACTACAGAAGCCTGGAGGCTACTTTCGGCAAAGCCTCTTAAAGCAGCCAAAGCATCGGTATTGAGATCGCCTGTATACATTTTATTTAAAAAATTCATTTTATCTACCTTCGCCATGATATTGACATCAATAGCGCCCATTTTCATTCCATTACGAAGTAATTTCTGGAATATCCTTTTGCTTTCGCCCTCTGGATAAGCCATCATCAGTTCATAGCCATGTTTAAGGTTTGCATGTTCGGGTAAAAGTTCAAAATACCTGCAAAGGTCATTTCCAATGATAAAATCCTGCTCTTTTAATTGTTCAAACTGCTGTTCGACACTTTCCTTTAAAAAGTTGAGGTAAGCAGTTATCCGTTTTGAGCGACTATCTTCGATGTGCTTTGGAATTGCTGTGAATTTCTTTTCTGATTTCTCTGTGTGGTATTGCCTCATTCGCTCTATCAATTCATCATCTACAATAGATAAAACAGAAGAAATGCCATAACGGGCAACTTTAAGCGGGGTATCAATGGAGTATCCCAGCCCTAAAACTGGTATATGAAAGGTATGTAGCATTGGTGAATATTTATGGCTACAAACATATTTAACGGTCTTGGATCAGGAAGGTATGGAGGTCACATCAAAAAGTGATGAGTATTACTTTTTTAGATTGATTAGGAGATAATTGTAACCCAAAACCTAATTAACCGCTAAGGACGCAAAGAGAAGGCGCAAAGTTTAGTTGGCATCCAGATACCCAAACTACAACCCATTAAACCACAATCCATTTAACCACAAAGGCCACCAAGTTTTTCACAGAGAAAAAGAGAGGTTAGCGTACCCAGACTCATAACCCGCAAC
>NZ_FOGG01000034.1:18218-19817 GCF_900111155.1 Pedobacter rhizosphaerae
AGATACCCAAACTACAACCCATTTAATCACAAAGGCCACCAAGTTTTTCACAGAGAAAAAGAGAGGTTAGCGTACCCAGACTCATAACCCGCAACTAGTAACTCAATTAACCGCTAAGGATATGAAGTGCTTTGGTGCCCAGACTTAAAACTTACGACTTATAACATACAACTTTATCCCTGCAACCCATTTATTTCCAGATGTCCAATTTTAATCTTAGTATTGGATGTTTTAATTTGCACATTTACTTATGCACGATCCATTATCCTACACTGCTGCCTTTCTTGATATTTACCGACAGTACCACCATCCAAGAAGCCCACAAAAACAAGTAGACGAGTGCTTTGCCCAAACAGAACAAGCTTTCTTAAGCGTATTTCAATTGGGTTTATTTGAAATTTACGATTTCCTGTACAGCAAATGTGTAGATACTGATCATTTTAAAAGTTGGATAATAGCCATTAAGGGACAAGCATTTTTTGATCGTGCCGTTCTCCAATTCTTTGAACTACAAAAGCAGGTAAACAAACCTGATACAAATTTTTCAAGTGTATTAACCAAAGAACAGGAAGTATTCTGGCAGGAGAACGGTTACCTGAAAATAGAGCAGGTAATTAATGAATCGGATTGTAATGCTGTTTGTGACCTGATCTGTAAAACACTCAATATTGACCTGAATGATCCGCAAACCTGGTATCCCGTGCATGATTTACTGCAAGGTTTAATGTTGCAAAAATATCAGGATGATGCCATCGCCCATATTAGAGATAATGTGCAGATTAAGCATATTTTTAGCAGTTTATATCGCAATAACAACATTTTAGCTAATTGTGAAAAGGTAAGCTATAATCCTCCGGTAACGCCTCATTTTTCCTTTAAGGGTAGTCCGCTGCATTGGGACATCGATTTTGAAATTGGCCCAAAATATTACATCCAGGGATTGTTGTATTTAAATGATGTTCCTGCTAATCGGGGAGCTTTTACTTTAATTCCAGGCTTTCAGCACCAAATTGATGAACATCTAATGCAATACGATCACCCTGAGGCAGCTATAAGTGCTTTGAGAAACCAAGGCCTGGAGATTCCGGTTGAAGGTAGACGAGGTGATTTAATTGTGTGGCTACAATCTATTCCGCATGCCGCAAGTCCGAATTATTCAGATTTACCCAGGTTTGTTCAGTATATTAGCTTTAATGAGATTGTTTATTGATTAACCGCTAAGGACACGAAGTTATTCACAGCGAAAAAGAGGATTTGACACGCAATACGTAACCCGCACGCCAATTAACCACGAAGGACACCAAGTTTTTCACAGAGAAAAAGAGAGGTTAGCGTGCAAAGTCCCACAACACAATTAACCACAAAGGGCACAAAGTTTTTCACAGAGAAAAAGAGAGGTTAGCGTACCCAGACTCATAAACACTCAACCCATTTAACCACAAAGTGCAGGAAGAGGAGGCGCAGAGATACACAAAGTTTTTGTTTGGCACCCAGACTTAAAACTTAAAACGTACTACTTACAACTTTTCTAACACAAGGTTTAATTTGACACCCAGACTTGATACTTGATACTAAATACCCGATACTAATTGACTTGGC
>NZ_FOGG01000034.1:20142-55031 GCF_900111155.1 Pedobacter rhizosphaerae
ACTTGATACTAAATACCCGATACTAATTGACTTGGCACCCAGACTTATAACTTAGAACCTACCACTTACAACTTTTCTAACACAAAGTTCAATTTAGCACCCAGACTTGATACCCGATACTAATTCTTTTAAATATTCTCAAACCAAAGCTTCATTATCAGGGTTCTAATAGTATACATTAATAGTTATAGCCATGAAAAACGACGAATTGAACAATCAGCCAGAAAGAGATGAAATTCCAAATTTGGATCAATTTCAAGTACACCGCACAGATACGCATCCGGGAGAACCTAAAGATGAAGTACCAACAGATCCTGGAGAATCAGAATATACGGAAGACGAGATCCCATTTGCTGATGGAGAAGGTACGCTATTAGATGAAGAAATTGATGATGATATTGAAGTGGAGGATGACAAGGATAGTAATTTGGATGCCTATAAATGATACGAATTTAAAATATAGCTTTATCACAGCAATTAGAGTTAACTGGTGATGTGTCTTGGAGTTATCGCCTTCCTGGGATGCTCAAGACATATCACTTACCGCGATAAAACTCCACTATAAATGGGCTGATGGTTTAGTGAAACTTATTTCTTTTACACCAGCGCTGTAATATCACTCCTAAGTGTATGCAAATTAGCTATTGCTGCGCCTGCAGTATTATTAAAGTAGATGTAAACGTCTTTTTCTTGCGCCAGCCAATCTTGTACATATGCTGCATACTCAGATAATAATGCATCATCATAGCTACCTTTGAAATTTCCTGCTGGTCCATGAAAACGCAAATAGACGTGTGTTGAATCTAATTCCCATAATGGAGAAGAGAGCGATGCATGGTCATGGAAAACCGCTGATAGTCCCTCGTCATTCATCCAATCTTTTACTTCCTCCATAAACCAGGAGCGGTGGCGAAATTCAATGGCTAGTTTCCAATCTAGTTTAATCTGGGCCTTAATAAATCCTATAATTTGTTGAAGTTGGTTAAACGCATGAATATCTTCCGATGGGGGAAGTTGAAGAAGTAAACATCCCCTCTTCTCTCCTATTGCCGATATAGCTGATAAAAAAAGTTCCAATTGATGGGGATCGAATTTCAGCCCTTTATTATGGGTAATATCTCTTAAGAGCTTGAAAGTAAAGCGAAAATCTGCGCCAGTTTCTTCTGCCCATTTGGCTATGGTAGCTGCTCTCGGCATTTTATAGAATGAGCTATTAATTTCAATACTATTATAGAGGTGTGCATAGTACTGAAGTCTGCTGGCTGCCCTGAAAGCTTCAGGATAAAAACTTTTATTCGGCACGGGCAACACCAGCCCACTTGTACCCATGTAAATTTTAGCTTCCTTTTTATTCATATCTGGCATAATTATGATTAATCCAATTCTTTTTCCGAATTAACCGGGAATTACCCGCCGCTTTCCTCCATGCGAATTGAGTATTAAAAAACCGCTAAATGCCACACCAAGTACCGCCGCTTCTAATAAATTGATTTTTTTCTTTTGAGAGATGCCTTTATACAGGCTTCCAAGCGCTAAAATACCCAGGGCCGCAATTTCTATGTCAGAACGACTTACTTCTCCCTTCTTTTTCTTGCTTACCAATACCGCCCGAAATCCTTTATCAATTAAAACCAGATTCCTGGCCAGGTATTTAGCTAAACTTTTGTAGGATACATTTAATGCTCTATGTGCCAAGTACCAAATTTCTTCTTCTGCATATGCCTTTTTTATCTCTTTGTTTTGGGGTATGGTTATCTTCATAGTTTTCAATTAGTGAATGAATGAATTATGATATTAGCGAAAGATTTGCTGAATATTTATTGCATAAAGCATATCCTTCTTATTATTACAACTGTATTTAGCTATGAAAGTTTGATATCTTTTAGGAATTTTGAATGATTGAATTTTGAATGATTGATTTAGTGAATGTCACCTACTAATGAACAAATGACTCATGAATTCAATCCCCCCGCTCATACAAATTCAGGCATTAAAAAGGGAGGATGACCAGAATCACCAGCGCCACCTATCTTTTAGGAATTTTGAATGAGAGACTGATGGACTGATTGAATTTGAATGATTCAATTTTGAATGATTGAATTAGTGAATGTCAGCTACCAATGAACAAATGACTCATGAATTCAATCCCCCGGCTCATTCAAATTCAGGCATTAAAAAGAGAGGATGACCAGAATCACCAGCGCCACCTATCTTTTAGGAATTTTGAATGAGAGACTGATGGACTGATTGAATTTTGAATGATTGATTTAGTGAATGGTTGAATTAGTGAATGTCAGCCACCAATGAACAAATGACTCATGAATTCAATCCCCCGGCTCATTCAAATTCAGGCATTAAAAAGAGAGGATGACCAGAATCACCAGCGCCACCCCCTCGGTTATAGTTAACTAAACTAGTTAAATGACGTACGTTTGTTGCGTAAGTTGCATTTATTCTGCTTTAACTTTTTAATCATTCACTTCTGGCGGCTTAACATCTGTAATTTTGAAAACTTTTAAGCCTGCCGGCACTTTCCATTGAACGGATTCGCCTTTTCTAAAACCTATTAATGCAGCGGCTATGGGTGTTAATACCGATATTTTCCTCGCTTTGATGTCGGCATATTGAGGGAGTACTATGGTTAATTCAGTAGTTTCTCCTGTACTTTCTTCGGTAATCCACACTTTTGAATTTAACCTGATTGCATGCGGCGGAAAGGCATCACTTTTGATGATCATTGCCCTACTCAACTCTGCTGAAAGCGACATTTCATTTACCGATGACTTGCTAAAATAAGGCTTCAATAGATCGTAGTCTTCCTGTGTTATGATTACGGGGTTGTTTTCGTTTAAATTCATGCTTCTCGTATTTATTATTTTATAGATTAGATTAATTGCGAATGGATGCCACATTATGCTACACAGTTTAAAAGCCATTCCTTAAGCAGAAATTCCGACCTTGTAAACTCATGAATAAGATGTGGATAGCCCAACCAAAGAATATAGCGGGTATTTTACCCCAAGACCTAGTTCCTTTTTTTAATGACTTGGGGTGATGATATCAAAATCCTTGAAGCAAGGAATACTGAACAGGCCGCATAAAAATACAGCCGATGTTGGTTGATAAACAGGTACAGCATTTCCCTTAAAGGCTCGAATAGCATTTACCTGAATTGGGGTTTCGATATGTTGGATACCGTGCTGCATTATATCCAAATATAGGTTTAATAAGTACTAAGGCAAATTTTTTAGGCCTATGGCATCGCTTTCTATTCAAAAATTTACATGAAGGTGCAGCCTAAGATTTGAGAATTTGTTTTTCAGAAGCTTTAATTTGCCCGCAGATTTAAAAGATTAACTCAGATTTTAATTTTTGTGGAAAAAACCGCTTGTACATTTCAGTAGGCTAAATAAAAATGAGCAGTATCAAAATAACCAAAAGTACAACTGCAGCTCCAATCCATCCGTCAATGTAATCCTGATCTATTGAATGATCCAGTATATCTTTACGCTTTGGATTTTCAGATTGAGGGATTATGATAATGAATATACATTTTCTTGAAACCGCCCAATAAACGTTAGTATAAATTTAAAGATAATCGTAGCCAGAATTTCAAATAGTAACTCCATACATAATCGATTCCAAATCGTAATGCCTTTTTTAATCTTTGATCAAAAACCGTAGCCTTTGTTAAAGGGATACTAAAGAAAAAGCTTCCAGATTTTTAAGGCCAGCAGTATTAGTCCGATGATCACAATATATGGCCAGTATTTTTTCGATGAACCCAATCCCGGATTATTCGAAAATTTGAGTATTAGACCTAATGCCAAAAGACAAATTGGACCGAGTAAGGAGATTACAATGTGAAAGTTCATTTAATTAGATTAAGGTTCTAACAATACGTACAATATTAAGCAAATGGTGGGATTTATGAGAAATACCAAATCTGTTTTTTCAAATAGATAACATTTTCTTTTCCTGGTTGTAGCGTCTCGCTACGACCTTTCTATAGTACGATTAGACAATCTACTATTTTTCACCATATAAGCCAAATAAGAAAATATGAGCAGACATATTTCGCAATCACAAACTCCCCTACTTTCCTGGTTGTAGCGTCTCCAATGTTGTTAAGTTAAGCTAAACGACCTTTCTCAGTCTGAGCTTCCCAATTTGAAATCGGGACAAGTAGTCGAAGACCTTCTTAATAAGTCGAAAACTGAAATGAATTGCCCTTCGACAGGCTCAGGATGACAATACATTTTAGTTTTCTCCTTAAGTTAATAGCATTGGTAGCGTCTCGCTTTTCCTGGTTGTAGCGTCTCGCTACGACCTTTCTATAGTACGATTAGACAATCCACTATTTTTCACCATATAAGCCGTGTAAGAAAATATAAGCAGCCATAGTTCGCAATCACAAACTCCCTTTTCCTGGTTTTAGCGTCTCGCTACGACCTTTCTATAGTACGATTAGACAATCTACTATTTTTCACCATATAAGCCAAATAAGAAAATATGAGCAGAAATATTTCGCAATCACAAACTCCCCTACTTTCCTGGTTGTAGCGTCTCCAATGCTATTAAGTTAAGCAAAATGGTGTCAGTCTGAGCTTCCCAATGTGAAATCGGGACAAGTAATCGAAGGCCTTCTTAATAAGGATAAAACTGAAATGAATTGCCCTTCGACAGGCTCAGGATGACAATCCATTTTAGTTTTCTCCTTAAGTTAATAGCATTGGTAGCGTCTCGCTTTTCCTGGTTGTAGCGTCTCCAATGCTATTAAGTTAAGCTAAACCCTATCCTATCTGAGCCTGTCGAAGACCTTCCTAATAAGGAGAAAACTAAAATAGATTGCCCTTCGACAGGCTCAGGATGACAATCCATTTTAGTTTTCTCCTTGCGTTAATAGCATTGGTAGCGTCTCGCTACGACCTTTCTACAGCACGATTAGACAATCCACTATTTTTCACCATATAAGCCGTGTAAGAAAATATAAGCAGCCATAGTTCGCAATCACAAACTCCATAATTTTTCAAGGAGGGGGCCTGAAAGCTTCTGGTTTGATATACATCATCAAAAAAAATGAATATTTATTCTAATATCAAAACACAATTCAGACATTTGCCCAGTTTTATTATTAATGAATCTAGAAAATAAATTTGGGAAAGATAAGTGGCAGGACTTTAATGGTTGTTCTCCACTAATTGCAGTATTTAAACAGTTCCATCCGTTAAATGCAGAAATTGAGGCTATTATTAACGAGTATACCTTTCCGGTTACTTTTGAAAAAAATAAACACATCGCTTCACCGCTAAAGCGTAACAGATACATCTTCTTAATTTTAAAAGGTGTAGCCCATGGATACCTCAAAATGGGCAGTAAAAAAATTACAACCTGGATTACCGCTGAAAATGACCTTGCGGGGACCATTAGAAATCTTTGGACCGACGAAGCTTCAGAAGAGTACATTGAAACCATCGAACCTGTGTTGGCGATTGCTGTACCACATGAAATGTCGAGGTTACTGTACAACAATTTTGATATTGCCAATTATGTGGGCAGAAAAATGACGGAAATCTATTATCGCAGTGCATCTGAAAGGGCTTTTCTCTCTCGTATTCCTACAGCTAAAAGGCGTTATGAACGTTTTTTACAATCTTACGGATATCTGGTAGATCGGGTACCCCAAAAATATATCGCTTCTTTTCTGGGCATGCGCCTGGAAACTTTGAGCCGTATTAAAAGTGCGCCATAAAGGAAAGCATCCACCAGTGGGATAATAAAAAATCTACCTAAGATTACAACACTTGCCAATATTATCTCATATTTGCCTTAACCCCTCATTAAAATCATATGGCAGAAGCAGAAAAAAGATATGCAGTAATCACCGGAGCAAGTAAAGGTATAGGTAAATCTATCGCCATTGGCCTGGCAAAAAGAGGATATCACCTATTGTTAATTGCCCGCTCTGCTGATGAACTCTATCGCTTAAGTCAGGAATTAAGCAAGCAATTTAATATTGAGGTAAACACACTGGCCATTGACCTGGCACAAGCTGGTGCTGCCAAAAAAGTAAGTGAATGGATAAACCAGCAACAATACAGGATAGCGGTTTTGGTTAATAATGCCGGGTATGGCTTATGGGGGCCATTTGCAGAACTACACTTGGAAGAACAGATGCAGATGTGTCAATTGAACATGGATACGGTATTGCGCCTTTCTTACCTCCTTCTGCCTTTACTGATGATGGAAAAGCAAGCTTATATACTAAATGTTTCCAGCACTGCGGCTTATCAGGCTGTACCTACACTGGCCGTATATGCTGCAACAAAGGCATTTGTGCTTTCCTTTACCAGAGCTTTAAAATTTGAATTGAAAGATACTCCTGTATCGGTAACTTGCCTGAGTCCCGGCCCCGTTGATACTGGCTTTGCACATAGAGCTGGCTTGGATGCTTTTAGTAAAATGGCTGAAAAGTTCAATATGCAGCCTGATGAGGTTGCCGAAATTGCCATTAAAGGGATGCTCAATAAAAAATCTGAAATCATTCCTGGTTTTACCAATATTATCAGCGTTTATGCCAATAGAGTACTTCCAAAGGCTTTTATCGAAAAAATGGCCGCGGGCATTTATAAAACGTAACCCACTGATTTATAAAAATATTCACTTTTTTTCTTTGTAATATTAAAAAAGTATTATGTTTGTATTAAATACTACTAAATCTATAGATTATGTATAATAAAACAAGATTGTTTTATTTCCTCCCAATGCCAAGCCCTTCGCCCATGCGAATGTGTTGTTGCTGCGCATAATCTACCCTCCTACTAATTCTTTTTTCTTAAACTTTTAATTTTTTGTCCCAATGGCCACACCGTATCCTACCTTTACCCTATCTGATAGGCTGACTTCAGAACAGCTTGAATTCTTTCAAACACATGGATTTATCCATTTTAAAAACTTCATCAAACCCGAAACCGTAGCTGCCATTATTGATGCTTCTAAACAAGTAGAAAAGAATTGGATTGAACAAGGTACTAAGAAAGTAAACGGTGTTCCGATTAAATATGGAAAAGACCTTGATGGCTCAACTATTGTTCAGCGTTTTGCCTTCATTAATCAACAACATCAAACCTTAAGTGGTTTATTACTTGATCCCCGTTTCAACGGGTTACTCCAATTGGCTGGCGATGGCGCAAGGCTGGGAACAGAAGAGAAAGATGGAATGGTATTTAATCATTATATTAACGGACCAGAGAGCAAATTCAGTAAAATGGGCTGGCATACGGATGGTTTAAGAGATATTTTTTATGGCACCAAATTAAACCCAATGCTGAATGTAGGCATTCACCTCAGCACGCAGAAAGTAGAAAATGGAGGTTTAAAGATTATACCCGGAACCCATAAACAAAGTATCTACCAAATGCTTTTCCGCAAGAAATATTTTGTAGACAATAAGCCTGATCCGGAAGAAGTTTCCATATTGCCGGAAGCCGGAGATTTAACTATCCACGATGGAAGATTGTGGCACCGCGTTGCAGAATCGGCTGTCCGTGGTGAAGCAAGCCGCAGACGTGTGATTTACATCCCAATTATAGCAGGTAAATATGCACCAAAGAATGAAAACAGTCCGACCGTATTTTACCAGCGCTTTGCAGGCATTGTAAAATAGTTTATGCTTATCGTTCTATTATTTAGCTACTTGGTTAGATCAGGTAAGTTAAAACGACAGGTTAACTTCGTAAAAAATGTCACTAAAAAGATCAGTCCGAGGCGATATCGGCAACAAGCAGCCATGTTTTCCGGACTGATGTTACTTGAATTACTATAATGAAGGAGGTAATGACTGTAGCTTTCCTATGTTTTTAAGGATCACTTTTTTATCGAGTGGCGTACTGGCCATTTCCAGAGCCTTATTAAAATGCAATAGCGCTTTTTGGTTGTCTATTCCTGTATAAAGATCGCCCAGTAAAGAAAAATAAAGATGATTATTGGCGAGGTTTAGTTTTTCGGCCTCCTGAATGGCTGCTGGTTTGCCCTTAACCTTGGTCAAAGCGAAAGTTCTGTTCATGGCTATGATTGGAGAATATTCTAAAACCAATAACTGATTATAAAGTTGGAGGATATTGTCCCACTTTTCAAAAGTATTTGCTTTATGGGTATGCCAATAAGCAATGGCTGCTTCCAAATGATATTTGGTTAAGTTTTTTCCTGTAGATGCCTGGTTAAGATAATGGATTCCCTGTTCAATGAGTTCCTTATTCCAGAGCTGTTCATCCTGATCTTCGTACAATATAGCGGCACCTTCAGGATCTATCCTGGCCTCAAAACGTGATGAATGGAAGCACATGAGGGAAAACAGTGCATTTACGGCAGGAGTATTGGTTTTGGGATTTTCTAAAAGCAGGAAATTGAGTCGCATAGCCTCTGCACAGAGATCTTTTCTAAGGGTGGTATTATGCGACACGGAATAATAACCTTCAGAAAATAGTAAATATAGCGTGGTGAGTACGGTTTCTAAACGATGGTTAATCTCTGATAATTGAGGCTGCTCTATCTTAATCTGATCTTCCTTCAGCTTTTCCTTTGCTCTTTTTAATCGCTTATAAATTGTTTCCTTATTGCTGAGAAAGGCATCGGCAATTTCCTGAACACCAAAGCCACAAAGGATATTTAATGCCAAAGAGATTTGCGAGGCTCCGGATATGGCCGGATTACAGATGGTAAATATCATGGCCAGTTGACTGTCCTTAATATTCTGATCAGAAAGATCGAGATTTATTTCTGCTGTTTTTTCCGTAGTGATTTGTATCTGTTGCACCAGCTTTTGCTCAAAAACAGTATGATGGCGGAGGTAATTACGGGTTTTATTTTTAGCAACGGTATACAGCCATGCCGCTGGGTTTTCAGGAATCCCCTTGATGCTCCAGGATTCTGTTGCCGATAAAAAAGTATCACTTACAATATCTTCAGCCGTTTCGATATGTTCGATCCCAAAAAGGTAAGAGAGTACCGAAACCATTTTCCGGTACTCTGTTCTAAATAAATGTGGCAGGAGATCTGATTCGTTCATTGAGATAAAATCGGGACAAGTTGCCCAAGAGCAATACATTTTTACTTTTCTAATTTATCAAAAAAGTCTTCGACAAGCTCAGACTGACAAAAAGATCGAGCTTAGTTAATGACATTGAGGTTTACACTTGAGGAGTAACAGCCATCCGAACCTCTACATTACCTCCAAGTGCCAATATAGGGCAACCCTGAGCTATTTCTACCGCTTCATCATAATCTTTCGCTCTAATGAGGATTAATCCACCAATCGATTCTTTAATTTCTGCGTAAGGACCATTAATCACATCCTTATCTTTTTTCACTACTCTTCCTTCTAAATCCCATCTTTGTAGTGGCCGAACTAATTTATCCTGCGCAGCAATGCTTCCAAACCAATCTTGCCATTGTTTAATAGATTGTTGCATCATTTCTGGTGAAGGTTGTTCTTCGGGGCTACTGAAAGCCCTTCTGAAAATCAATAAAAACTCATTCATGGTATTTTATTTAAGGTGATTAATTTAGTGATTTATCCGAACATACCTACTTTGTAAGTTCCGGGCGTATTGGGAAATGAAATATTTAAACGATTCCAGGTGTTAATTGTAGTAACCACTAAAGTTAATTCGATCATTTCTAATTCTGTAAAATGCTTAGCCAGTTCTTCATACACTTCATCAGGAACTTTACAAGCGGTTACGGCCTCTGCCCAAGCCAATGCAGCTCTTTCCCGCGGGGTATAATAGGGAGTTTCAGGCCACGCACTTAAACCATAAAGACGTTGTTCGGTTTCTCCCTTTGCACGGGCTTCCTTCGCATGCATATCTAAACAATAAGCACAGGCATTGATTTGTGAAACCCTAAAATGTACTAACTCTTCCAATTCGGCACCTAAGGTAGATTTCTTCAGGCTCGCCCCCATATCAAAAAGTGGCTTTAATGCGTTCATTCCTTTTCCGAATACATTGATTCTTTTTTCCATTTTGTTAAAATTTTAATTGTTAAAACCTAATGACACCCGGATACAAGGAAATTGGACAAACTTTTTATTTTTTCTTCCAGAAAAAACCATAAAACACACAAACAGCTTATTTTCAGTACATTATACTTTAAATTAAATTTCAGAAAAGTGGGATCCCCACATTGCAAAAAATTCCCCAAATATCCCCAAGTTAAATTCCCCACCTCCTTATTTATCAATATGAGGATAAAAAAACATGATGATATTCTGCGCTTCAATACCCGTAATTATGCTCCGCTGCGTGTCTGGATAATCTTCAACCATAAAATCAATTTACTCAACAAAAATAAAACAACTGCTGGCCGAAATTTTGTGCCCTTATACTATACCAAATAAAAAAATATGGGTCACCCTAGAAACCTTAAACTACCTCATTCGTGTGTAATCATTGATGATGATCTGATAGCCATCAACATTTTGAAAAATTATATTTCAAAAATAGATAAACTGGAACTTAATCACTACTTCAGTGATGCAATTGAAGCTATGGCTGCATTTAGAAATTACGAAAAAATCGACTTCCTTTTTCTGGATATTGGCATGGATGTTTCGGGGCTTGACATTGCCAGAATGCTGAGAGATCGAGTTTCTTATATTGTTTTCACGACCGCTCATAGCCAATATGCCATAGATGCTTTTTCCAATGGAGATGGCTTTTTGGTTAAACCCATTGACTTTAAAAAGTTCGAACGTACTATTGACGAAATTTTGTATAAAAATACCAAGCGCAAGCGTACAGCCATTTGGAACCGGGCTAAAAATTGATTGCCGAATATTGAACTTGATAAACTAATGATGAATAGTAAAAAAATTGCATTGCTGTGCGTTGTGGCCGGCACAATTGTGTTATTATTATTTAGTAGTCTGATTGTACATGAGAAGCCAAAAGTAAATCCCCCCAATATCGTATTAATTTTAATGGACGATTTGGGGTATGGTGATTTAGGTTGTTATGGAGCACTACAATATCAAACACCAAATATCGACAAACTTGCTGCAAATGGTGTACGTTTTACTAATTTCCTTGTGGCACAACCGGTGTGCAGTGCTTCGCGCGCCGGGTTACTAACGGGCTGTTATCCGAACCGGATTGGTATTGCAGGAGCACTATATCCAAATTCTAAATTAGGATTAAATCCCGCTGAGACTACTATTGCCGATTTATTAAAGGCTACAGGTTATGCTACGGCCATGTTTGGCAAATGGCATTTGGGGGATAAGCCCGAATTTTCTCCCAATAAACAAGGCTTTAATGAGTATGTAGGTTTACCATATTCTAATGATATGTGGCCTGTTGATTATGATGGTTTGCCTATACCTAAGAACATTGAGCACCGCAAAAAGAACTATCCAGCTTTGCCCTTACTGAGTAATAGTGATACCTTAGAATATATCAGAACCCTTGATGACCAATCGAAACTAACCGGCATCTACACCGAAAAAGCAATCAACTTTATTAAACGTCATCAAAATTCCCCATTTTTTATTTATCTGCCTCACAGCATGCCTCATGTACCCATTAGCGCCTCTGCAAGATTTAAAGGCAAAAGTAAGCAAGGGACTTTTGGCGATGTAATGATGGAGATTGACTGGTCTGTTGGTGAAATTATGAAGACCTTGAGGGAAAGTGGTTTGGAAAACAACACCATTGTTATTTTTACCAGCGATAATGGCCCATGGATCAATTATGGTAATCATGCTGGCTCAACAGGTGGACTACGTGAAGGCAAAGGCAATACCTTTGAAGGGGGCCAGAGGGTTCCTTGTTTGATACAATGGAAAGGGATTGCACCTGCCGGAACAATATGTAATAAATTAACATCCACAATCGACTTTCTGCCTACTATATCCAAAATTTGCGATGCAAAATTACCCGACCATAAAATTGATGGCGTAGACATTCTTCCTCTGATAAAGGGAAATTTGGAGCGTCACCCCCGTAAAGTATTTTATTATTATTACGGAAAAAATAATTTAGAAGCTGTTAGGCAGGAAGATTGGAAACTTATATTACCGCATCAAGGCCGCTCATACTATGGTCAATTGCCTAAGAACGATGGTTTTCCTGGAACGGTATCTGAAAGCACTCTTTTTCCTTTAGCACTGTATGATTTACGCAGAGATCCGGCAGAAAATTATGATGTGAAGGAATTATATCCGGAAATTGTAAGTCAGCTTCAAAAAATCGCGGAAGAAGCCCGAGCAGATTTAGGTGATGATTTGACTCAGCGTAAAGGAAAAAACATCCGGCCCAGTAACGTCCTGAAATAAAATTTGCACTTTAAAAATTGAAGCTAAATTCATTACTTTTACTAAAGTACTGACTTCAGGAACTAATCATGCGTATTATCGGGTCGCAGCAATTTGGCTGGATATATAAGCTGTAACCGCTATCGCTTGTTTAACCTCAC
Organism: Pedobacter rhizosphaerae; assembly: GCF_900111155.1. Lineage (GTDB taxonomy): Bacteria > Bacteroidota > Bacteroidia > Sphingobacteriales > Sphingobacteriaceae > Pedobacter > Pedobacter rhizosphaerae. Next base: position 32,617 of record NZ_FOGG01000034.1, read on the forward strand.
TTCATCAAAACCAGTAATAAAGCAAGAGGCATCCTAAAACCTGCCTTATCCTTCTTGCATTGGCGAGAATGACGTTCAGGATAGTTTAATGCTTTACTACCCATACCCTTCTACAAACGCCTTTCTGGAAAGCATTTTCAAATAGGCATAATCGCCGTTGTTCTGTTTGCGTTTTTTGATTTCGTATAGAAAATGCCCACCCATGTCTATAATCATGCGGCAACGGGCAGAGAACCAGGCGGTGTGCGGATTTTTCCAGCAAAAAGAATAGTATTGAGAACTCATCTTAATTCCCCGCAATTCTGGATGAAAAAAGCTAATGATTCTTGGGCTTAACTTACCTGCAATAATATCTGCTTTACGCACTACCGCCAAGTGATCAGAATGGCAAAATTCATATTCCGCAAGTTTAGGGTCATCTACATCTGGCAAATGTTTCAATAACCTAAAGCCTTTTAGCTTCTCTCCGTTGAGTATCCAAATCAAATTTGGATAAAAAGCTTCCCTACTAAGTATTTCCAAAGCAGTAATGGGCGAATGCTGAAACTCCAATGTATCACCGCAAGGCGTAAAAATATCTGCACGGTGCATCTCCCCCGTTGCCTGATCAATAAAAACTCTTTCTCGGTACTGCTCTGGAAATGCCATTTTCCAATTCCTGTGCCAGGTGCTTTCTTTTCTGTAAAACCTGCTTACATCATCAGGCATTACGGGCATACCCATTTTCCAAAGTACGGTGTTCCGAATAGGTAACTGAGCGGGATGCTCTTCAGTTTTCCATTCCATTTAGGCTTCGTTAATAATTATGATTTGGAGTGCAAAATTACTAAAAATAATAGTATAAAAGATTGGAAAGTTAGTAAGTTGTAGGTTATAAGTTGTAGGTATAAGTAGTAAGTTGTAAGTCTGGGTGTAGAAATAAACTTTGTGTTTCTCTGTGCCTTCCCATTGTGCCCTCTGTGGTTAAATGTGTTGTGGGGCTAAAGTTGTAAGTTATAAGTAGTAAGTTGTAAGTCTGGGTGTAGAAATAAACTTTGTGTTTCTCTGTGCCTTCACTGTGTGCCCTGTGTGGTTAAATGTGTTGCGGGGCTAAAGTTGCAGGTTATAAGTAGTAAGTTGTAAGTCTGGGTGCAGAAATAAACTTTGTGGTTGAAATAAATCAGACTTTGGACTTCAGACTACCGACTCCAGACTAATTTTCACTTCTCTGTGCCTTCACTTTGTGCCCTCTGTGGTTAAATGTGTTGTGGGGCTAAAGTTGCAGGTTATAAGTAGGAAGTTGTAAGTCTGGGTGCAGAAATAAACTTTGTGGTTGAAATAAATCAGACTTTGGACTTCAGACTGTAGACTCTAGACTATAGACTACCGACTCCAGACTAACTTCCGCTTCTTCCACCAGATGATAAATCCTGTAATTGGAAGGCTAGCTGCAATTAGGCTAGCAAGAAAAGAAAATATCTTATGGGGCATACCGAATAATTTACCTGTATGTAAATCAAAATTGGTGGCTTCTATAAGATCAGCACCGTTGTAATCCTGATAAAGCTTGGCTCTTAATGGCGTGCCCGATGCTTCATCATAAAAAAAGGTATTCTGATTACGCGCCCATTTGTAAGGGTAAATCATTCTTAAACGAAGCTCACCCTTTGCTCTCACAGAAAAACTGGTAGATAAGGCTCCAGGGTACTTCAAGCTGGCTTCCTGATAGATTTTATGGTAACGTGAAGCAACGGATTTTATAGTATCTACTTTTGCCACCGTTACTATTTTACCCGCGGTTAGCTTGGTTCCGGTAAAGAAGCTGGCCATGGTTTTCACTTCTTTAAAAGCAAAATAAAGTCCGGTTAGGGCAGTTACCAACAACACTAAAGCAGCGTAAAAGCCCAGTACATTGTGTAAATCATAATTGAGCCGCTTAAACGATGCATTTTTTTTGATGGTAAAGGATTGTTTGAGTAAACGCCTTTTCCCAGGAAACCAAAGCACCAGGCCACTGATCAGCATTAATACAAAAATAACTACCGACCACCTCATGATAAACTCACCAGGTTCTCCCAATAATAATGAAGTATGCAGTTTACGGTCAATTTCAATCCAATCTAAGCCCCGCTTACTGACCAACGCAGCTGTATAGGGATTGAAATAATAAACCTCATCTTTTGAGGTACTTAGCTCGACAGTAGCATTAGGATATTGTTCGGTAATTCTAATTAACCGGAGCTTCGCTTTTGGTGCCAGTTTATCAAAGTGCGTAATAATCTGATCTAATCCAACAAAAGGTTTTTCCTGAACAGGTACGAACCGAAAATCCTTTTGAGTAGCAGCTCTGATCTCTTCTTCAAACACATACAAGGCTCCAGCAATACTGATTACCAGTACCACCAGGCCCGTGGTTAAACCTAACCAAAGGTGAATTTGCCGAACAATATCTTTAAACTTTTTATTCATTAATTTTAGAAGGCATAACCCACAGCAAAATTGAAGCGACGGCCATTCCCACTAACATAGTTTACGTTACTACCGTAAAATTGTGATATCGCAGGGTAATATACCTTATTTAAAATGTTTTCTAAACCTAATGTTAATCTCAGTGCCGATGTCATTTGATAAGCAGTTGCCACATTAAACAGGTTAAAAGCTTTTACCGGTCCTTCACCTATTAAATACTTACCCGCCGCATTTTTAGCAAAGCGATCGCGGTTACCTACACGCAACCAGTTTACATCGATACTCAAATTTTTAATACCTGAATATTTAACATAAACAGTTGTTTTTGATGGCGGGATACGCGTTGTATTTAAGTAAACATCCTTTTCCCCATCAAAATTCCCATCATTATCCACATCTCCCTTACCCTCTACTTGTGCGTAGTTACCGCCGATAGTTAAAGATTTAAGCACCTGGTAATCTGCTTGAACCTCAAAACCATACACCCGCTCCGGAATACGTTGTGAAATATAAGTTCCGTTTACTTCCAGTAAGTTAGCGCCCAATTTTGAAGTGCTGTAGTAATAAGCAGCACTCAAATTTAAATTACCCAATGTACTGCTAAAACCTGCTTCGTAATTGTTTACAATAATAGGCTTCGTTTCTAATTGTGATAGCGTATTTGCTTTTGCGGCTCTTAAAACCCTTCCCAATTCAAATACAGAAAACGATTGTGCATAGCTGATAAAAGGATTAAAGAATTTGAATTTAGAATACCGCGCTCCTGCATTAAAAACCAATGCATTGTAATTCAATTTTCCACCTTGAACAGCGATACTACCTGCACCATTTGCACCTGTAGCTAAAGTATTAAAATCATCTACATCAATATTGATATTTTCTACCCTTAAACCACCTTTAATAGTTAAATCGTTAAAAAAAGTAGTAGATGCCTGCAAGTAAGGTGCAAAGTTAACCATGTTCATATCAGGTACCCATAGCCTTCCATCAGTTAAGCTTTGAGCGGTTTTATCGTTCATTAAATCTAAACCATAATTGACCTGCAATGATTGCTGCACGGTTAAGGTAATTGGTGTATTTAAGTTTACCCTTGCTCCTTTTTTAGTGGAGGTAATAGCCGATTGCCCCCCTCCGAAAAATGAAGCTACATTAGAGTAAATGGTATAAAAATCCTGATAATAAAGATTAGCGGTCAAATCGGTTTTACCGAAAATCTGTTGGTTGGTATATTGTAAATTAGCGTTATGGTTAAAACGAGTACCCTCATCTTCTCCTAATCTGGTTCCGTACACGCCAATTGCAGGCGATTGCCCATAAACACCTTCTTTAGTTAGATATTTAGAGCGTTGTCTTGAACTGAAGTAGTTATACATCAACTGTAAACGTTGCTTATCTGTAATCTGATAGCCAACTTTAGCGAATCCATTATAAGATCTGGTTTCGCCTAAGCCATATTCTGGTGAGATGACCAAACCTTTAGCATCACGGAATACACCTGTTTTTTCAAACATACCACTCACAATGTAATCGAATTTATCAGTTTTGCCATAGAACTGCTGAGAAAAACGGTATCCTACAGTACTGTCGCCTTTCAAGTTTCCTGTTATTCCAGCTTGAGAATATCCTCCGAAGCTTTTTCCCTGATCTGCCTTTTTGGTGATGTAGTTAATTAAACCACCTTCGGCACCATTCCCATAAATAGCTGTAGCACCTTTGATAACCTCTACTCTTTCAATTACTGTTGGATCGATACTTCTGATATCTCTGCCTCCTGCTCTCAAAGGTGTGGATTGCGGGATACCATCAATTAAAACCAATACATTTCTACCCCTTAACGTTTGTCCGGAGTTACCGGTTTGGTTAGTAGAAAAACCTAGTCCAGGTACGCTATAAGAAAGAATATTGGCTAAATTCGGACTAATAGTAGATTGTGTACCAATTTCTTTTGACGTTAACACGGTTACCGATGAAGGGGTCTGAGCCAAAGATTCAGGTCTTCTGCTGGCCGAAACGATAACATCGTTTAATCCTTCGCTTTGTTCCTTTAACACAAAAGCAAGGTTGATCTCGCCAGCGGTTACCTCTATTTTTTGTTCTAAAGCATCAAAACCAGTAATCGTGATCCGGATGCTTTGTGTACCGGTTGAAATACCTGCTAAAGTAAATGCACCTTGTTTATCTGTACTTGTTTTTAAGTTTTGCTTCCTGATCTGAACGTTTGCATTAGAAATTTTGTTGCCCAGTGAGTCGGTAACTACTCCTTTTATTGTCCCCTTATCGGTTTGAGCATGAAGCGCTCCGGCAGATAAAAATAAGATCACTACAATAAGAGCACTCAGGTATACTTGTTTCATGATTGTTAAAATTTCCGCAAAGCTAGCATTATTTAGACTTATTAAAAATTAATTTTTATTGTAATCTAAAGATGCTGAATCAAGTTCAGCAGGACGATTGAGAGGATATTTACTCCTACTCACAAGTCATTTAACCGCAGAGCGCGCAAAGAATTCACAAAGAAACACAAAGCCGCAATTTGTAGTAAAGTCTTTTCTTTAAGATGCTAAAACAAGTTCAGCAGGACGATGAGAGGATGTTTACACCTGCTCACAAGTCATCTAACCGCAGAGCGCGCAGAGAATTCACAAAGAAACACAAAGCCGAAATTTGCAGTAAAGTCTTTTCTTTAAGATGCTGAAACAAGTTCAGCAGGACGATTGAGAGGATATTTACTCTTAGTCACAAGCCACAGGTCATCTAACCGCAGAGCGCGCAGAGAATTCACAAAGAAACACAAAGCCGAAGGTTGCAGTAAAGCATTTTCTTTAAGATGCTGAAACAAGTTCAGCAGGACGATTATGATTGCAATTACGCTACAATGAGCGCTCTATAAATTTCTTAACCACAGTTGCCGGCATAACCAAAGTGCAAGTTCTACTGAATCTGGCGATATTAATTCCCAAAAAATTTCCTTGTTGATCGAATACTGGCGATCCACATTCGTTAGCTTTAATGGCAGCATCATGTGCAAATACGCTGGCAAATCCATCGCGTCGTGCAGATTTTCCGCCTTCAAATTTATCTGCCGGGTGGTTAGAAGCGGCAGGTGTCAGGCCGTCTAAAGTAAAGGTTTTGGTGAAAATGCCAGAAGTATTTTTCCAGCTTAACGTAAGTTCATCATCGGGCCATAATTTCATTAACGCCGGAGCAAATTCGCTGGCTTTGCTGATGGTTTTACCATTTATGCTTAATAACTCATCACCTACTTTTATACCTGCATTGCTTGCCGGAGTGTTTGGTTTAATCAATGAAAACTGCGCTGGCTGAGAATTAAACATCACCATTGCCCCTAAATATGCCTGGCTGGCGATTTTTGGTAAGCTAAACAAAACACTGCTTAATACACTTTGGGTAGCGGTTCCATTAGGATTCAATGTATAAATAAATTTTCCCATCGTTATCACGGAAGAATCTGTAGTAATCCCTTGGAAATCAATCCCACCTTTAATGGGTTGCTTTAGTGCTAACAGCACGAGGTCGCTGGACTTATCTCTGGCCAAAACCATAAGCTGATTTTGTTTATCAGAAACCAGACCTGGATTCTCACCCAATAAAGTATTTTTACTTACGAGAAACTGACGTTTTACACCAGCAATATTGTGATTGAAAAGGGTTCCTTCTACCTGCTGAATTTTGCCCTTAACAGTGCTTTGAAGTAATAAAGATGAACTATTTTTATGCAGCTTTTCAAAAAAAGGATGAAGCCTTTTTTGCTTATTATCCTTTTGGATAGTTGCAAACAAGGGGTCTTGTTTCCATGAGTCCTGCTGTTCTGGAAAAGCAGTATACGTCTTCTCCTTCTGCAGGGCTGTCCAGTATTTCCGGTATAAATCTACGGGAATTTCAAAATTCTGATCTTCTGCAACATCTATTGCGCTATGCAGGCCAATTACTCTACCATAATAATCAAATAGCGGTCCACCCGAATCGCCAGGCTCCATCTTGCAGGTAGAACGGATAAAACCATAGGTATTTTTTACTTCGGCAATCTGCCCTAAGCGCAAGGTAGGCAAAGCCTGATTCAAACTTTCGGGATAAGAAATACTGATGCAAGGTTCATTTTCTACCAAGCTTCCTGAGTAGCCCATTTCGGCATAGGGCCAACTCCCCTTATCCAAAATCTTCATCATTCCCACATCTGGCATTCCCGGCGTAGTTGGGTTATCTATTCTCCCCAGCGCCAATGCGATGCATTCCCTACCATCGGGGAAAAAGACTTTGTAATTTTTACCTGGTACTGTAGTATGAGCCGCCGTCAGAATATAACCATCGGCACTTACCACTACCCCGCTAAACTGGGCGCTGGTTCGCTGGTTCTGCTGCACATCAAAGCCCCACATCCGCACGCTGGCGGGATACGCTTTCTTTACAGCTTCGTTTATAAGCACTTGAAATTGCTCAATCTGTTTCTTTTGAGCCAGGACATTCCAAGTGCTCAGCATCATTACTGACGCAATCAGAATACTTCTGTATACGTTATTCATATTTTATTAATGGGTTTTGGCAATTTCAATCCTGGTGGAAATTTCTTCTACGGCTTCAGCATCACTGCCTGTAAAACCTGTAAGCTTAAATACAATTTTTCCTTTTTTATCAATGATAAACTTTGCAGGGATTGCACTTACCTGATAATTTTCTACCATGGAATTATGCCCTGATGCATCCTTTAAATCCATCAGTACCTGAAAATCAAAGCCAGCTGTACTGAGGTATTTTTTCACCTCCTCGGTTGCAGTTTTGCTGGTTTCCCAGGTATGGATAAATAGAAATTTAACGGAGGGGTCTTGGGCATATCGTTGCTGTGCCAACTGCATGGCAGGGAAAGACTTTTTACAAGGTACACACCAGGTAGACCAAAAATCTAAAACCAGCACCTTCCCTTTAAAATCGTTCAAAGAAACCTCCTTCCCATTTTGATCCTTCAAACTGAAATTCGGAGCGTTTTCTGATACTACTTCAGATAGCAACTGCTGCTGAAGTGATTTTTTATCTTTTGAAATTGCTTGTGCACATATTGTGGTATTAAAACCAACCAGGCATACAAAGGCCATTAAAACTGGCCTGAATTGACATTTCATGCTTAATATTTTATTGAACCTAAAAAAAGGCATGGCCTTTTTAGGACCATACCGAGCGCATAGGTAGATTAGATGGAAATTTCTATTAGCTTTTCTTTGGGTGGAAAGCATTTGGTGGCATCGCAGGCCTGATAATACAAGCCACATTTGATCTTAGCTCCTGCTTTAGCCTTACTGTAATCAATGGCGAGGCGAAACTGAGCCGTTCCTTCAAAAATGAATATATCAGGATTTCCTGGACAGGGAATTGCAGCCGTTGTTTCCCATGGGGTTTGAAGATCGGCCGTAATTCCTTCTGGCAAATCTAATTTAACTTCTGAGGGAATAAATGGATTGTCTTTACCCACATAAGCATAAATATGCCAACCTTTTAAAATCCTGGCTTCTATAAGCAGGCTATCTTGTTTATTCCCCTTTCCGGGGATGAACCTGGCCGAGATAGAAACCGGATCTGCAGCCGTGGGTTCTGCACTTTCTACTGCTTTAGGCAACTGATAACTTTGTACAGGAACATTCTCTATGCGCTTGCCAAAAGTATTTACCATAAACTTAAAGCCTCCGGATTCTGTATAGAAAAGGTTGTTTTTATTTTCATTCAGCCAGTTTCTCCATTCGGAAGCTGTAATGAATTTCTCTGTAGTGTATCGCTGTAAAACACGCAATGCCAGTTCAGTATCTTTGTGGGCTTCCAAAAGGCTAACACATTTTTCTAATATGGCCAGCTTGCGGTTAGAGATACCTAATTTTTGTGCATCCCGATCCAGTTGCAGGGTATAAGTTCCGGAAGGATAAAAATATTCATAATTCTGGCGGTAATACTGGTGATAAGCTGAAGTATTGGTTCCAAATTGAGTAAACAACGAATCGCCTACAAAACCCTTTAGATAACTCTCAAAAGATTGAGTATCGTTGGTAACCGGCATCTTCAAAAACATCTCATTTCCATGGCCAATATCTTCTCCTTTTGCTTTCCTGGCTTTCAATTCTTCCTGCAGTTTAAGCATTCTTAAATTGCCTTCCTTTCTCGAAATGATGGCCTGATCATAAAGTTTCTTATCTAACCGATAAACCAGTTCATCAATCCCAGAACGGGTTTCAATCTGAACCTTCTTAACTATTGCCGCGAGACGATCGAATTTCTTAATATAGCACACTGCATTTACAAATACATCTTGTGCTTCTGTGGTCATATAATTAGGAGAGCCAGCAAATCCCCACATAAAGTAGTTACCCTGGCGACCTAATGCCACAGCTTCTGCGTTTTTTAAGCAAACACCTCCAGAAAGAGATTCGGCATCTGGCGAATCGTTAAAGCCTTCTCCATGTGAAACCATACCAATTAGATAAGGTTCGCTGGAAGAAAAACCCTGTTTTACTACTTGCCACCTATCCATTTCCCTTGGTGTTTTTTCGTCTTGATGCCCGTTAAAAAAAGAGCCTGGTGTTGGCTTTTTTTTCATGCTTAACTTTACTGCATTGGGCGTATTGAAAATAGGGTGACTGGTTTTAATATTCAAGGCTTCATTATCCAGACACTGGCAATACCAATCGAATTTTAACCCTAATGGCAACCCTACATTAGGTGCCATGGCATGCATTAAAATCATTGGGCGGTTAAAGCTTTCGGGGATTTTAACCGGACCTGCATCCATAATGGTTACATCAACCTCATCAGACATTTCCACCTTGTAATCAGCCACATCTACTACCTGAACTGCCGTAAAACGTTGCGCTAAAAACGCCTTAAAATCGGCCATTCGGCCTTGGTAAACTTTCTCTATAATTGAAGGTGTAGTAGAATAGTAGACTACACTCTTCGGCATAGGCTTTTCCGGATTATATCCAACATATAAAACCCTTAATGCAATCTTGTTACGCTGTGCTGCTAAAGCATACACCTGTATCAGGCAAACGCTTATCAGCAGCAATAGTATTTTTTTCATTATTGAAGATTGAGCTTTTTAACTAGTTGAATATTTCTGCCAATTTTTTATTTAAAGGTTCTCCCCTTAAACCATTGCCAATAATCTTGCCTTGTGCATCTACAAGGAAGCTAGCGGGCACCGCACGTACACCGTATAAACGGCCAACCTCACTATTCCAGCCTTTTAAATCTGAAACATGGATCCAGGCTAAACCATCCTTTTCAATAGCTTCTAACCAGCGTTCTTTTACATTATCGAGCGATACTGAGATGATTTCGAACCCCTTGTCCTTATAAGTATTGTATTGTTTTACCAGATTTGGATTTTCAGCTCTGCAAGGGCCACACCAGCTGGCCCAGAACTCCACCAATACTACTTTTCCTTTTAAGCTAGCTAAGGAAACAGGTTTGCCTACAGCATCATTCTGTGTAAATAGTGGTGCAGTTTTCCCTACAGCCGTAATTCCATTGGCTTCAATGCGTTGTGCCAGTTCCCTGCCCATATCTGTTGCCTTTAATTCTTTAGCCAGGGCATTAAATATAGGCTGAACTTTAGCGACATCTACCTTACTCCCTGCTGCTTCTGATAAGGCTACCAAAGCGAAATAGGAGTTTGGATGGTTTTTAGCGAATAAGAACTGCTTATCTGTCCTGTTCTGGATATTTTGTCGGTAACGCTGATCTACTGCTTTAATATACGCCGTATCTTTTTGTTGCTCTGGCGTTCCGCGATTGAAATCGATATTTACCGCTTTCGTTAAAGCCATGATGGTTCCTCCTATAACTTTGTTATAAGCCTCAGATTCATCGTAAACCTTCGACCCGGCAAAAACGGCATTCTGTAAAGAATCTTTAGAAGTGATAGTCACCTGCTCTTTTCCAAAATAGAAATAAATTACGTCGCCCGTGTAAACTGCACGGCCTTTACCTCCTCCGGTATGATCAAGGGCCATTCGGGCATAGGCATTTCCAGAAACATATCCAGAAAACTTAAAACTTCCGTTTACCAAAGCTACCGAATCTTCGTGCCCCACGCCATTATCCATGTAATCTATATAAGCCATAGCGGGTTTATTCAGGTTACCAATTTTTCCAGTCAAACTGAAATTGGGCGTTTGTGCTGATGCCAAAATTGGAAACAGCAAGGCCAATAAAATCAATTTAGTTATTTTCATTTTTTTATTATTTCATAAGTATAACCCATGGTCCGTGACACACAGACCATTTCATTTTGCCCATAATATTAGAACATTTACTGGTCCGTGAGCCACGGACCATTTCATTTTGCCCATGTATTAGAACATTTACTGGTCTGTGACACACAGGCCATTTCATTTTGCCCATATATTAGAACATTTACTGGTCCGTGGGCCACGGACCAGGGGGGATCAAACCACGTTTATTTCCTCATCACAATATCGACAGGAGAACCTGGAATTCCGGTTATGGTTTGCGTAATGACTCCATTTTTACCTACGCTTACATCAACAGTATAAACCGATCCGGCTGTTCCCACCGTTAGGGTGTTATCATCTGCACTGACTTTAAGCATAGAAATTTTCTTACCGCCAAAATCTGCATCCAATACTTTGAGGTCTTCGTTAAGTGGATTGTAGCGGTATATTTTATCATTAGCGGTGAAATAGAAAACATTTAAGCTGTTGCGTAGCCATTTAGTATCGGCATTTACTAATGATGCGCCTTTGAAAAGACGCTTACTTTCGGCCTTTATCTTTTTGTTTACCGAATCGAAGGTATAACTGAAACCCAGTTCATAAATATTGCCATCTGCCGCTTTAAAATAGGCATAAAACATACCTGCTTGTCCGGTTTGCATAAAGAGCAGATTATCATAACCAATATTCTTAGGATCAAACGCCTTACCTGCCGTATCTACCACGTAATCTTTACCCAGATAACTACCGTCACCACCAAAAGTTACGAATCCTTTAGATTTCGTGTCAAAACCAAAATAGAAACTATTGGTACGTGTAAAGTATTTAGACAATGTATAATCACCTGCCTGCTCATTGGCGAACTTGCCATAGTCGGGTGCAAACGGTGCTGTAGACATCACTCCAACATATAATTTTCCATTAATCACCCCTGTTGGCACAGTACCCATATAAGCTTCCAAGCGACCAGTAGTAATAGTATTTGGTGGCGTAAAAAACTGATCGTTGAAGAAAGCTTTACGCAACAAGGTACTGGCATCGAGTAATGGACTTTTCTTAGCCGGATCATTACACAACACCCAAAATTGCTGGTTAGTTATAGGTTGGTACGGCAAGGGATCTTGAAAGTAAAGCTGTACGGGGTTGCTTGGCAAATCTTCTCCATGAAAAGACTTGTAAATATCGGCCAATACGGTTTTGTTATCCGGCTTCACAAAAGACAACCTGGCTATGCCGTTATCATCACTTAATACCAGTTTACCGGAACTAAACTGCGTTGTACCCAAAACTTTAAAAGGGACTACATATTTTAGCCCGTTTCTTTTATCGGTAATAATCAGCTTTGCTGTACGCAGGCCTGGAGCCAGATTATAAACAATCTTGAGCGGATATCCGGTGTAAACATCACTTCTAATTTCTTCAGCTACATCTATTCTCCATTCAAAAGACAAATCTTTTTGTGGGTCGGCATTAGCCAAACCGATAGAAGGCTTCAGAATTAACGAATCTCCTAAAAGCGCTGAGAAAGTGGAGTCTTTAAAGGCACTCAATGTAGGCTCTGAAGGTGGATGATAATCGTAGTTACCTAAATCCTTTTTACAGGCCGTATATAAACCAACCACAATGGCCAGTACTAAAATCAATTTAAATTTCATCTCTACGTTTCTTTAAATGAAGGTTAAATAATAATCTGCTTGCCACTCTCATCAATAAAGAAATAGCCATTTACCTGAGCAAAAAACCTTAAAGTAAAGCGCTTTGCAGGTGCAGATTCACTGTAGAATTCATATTCATCACTACCATTGGTTTTCTTAACCAATACATACCCTTTGTCAGGGTTTCTCGCTATCCACGTTGCAGGATCTTTTAGAAAAACTCGGAAATTATCAATATAATAAAGGGAACGAGGAATCTCGAGGTAAGCATTTGGTTTAGAAGTATCTACCAGGCTAACATTTCCAGCCACGATAATAAATAGCTGGTGTTTAACCCTTCCATAATCGCCTAATTGCGATTGCCAGTACCCCCACCAGCTTGGTCTTTCTAAGCGGTTAGAAAAGATCACTTTTTTGGTGCGCAGGTTCAAAGGGAGTTCTGCTGAGAAATCTCCTCCAGCTATTGTTCTCAATCCTAAGGTTACAGACTTGTTTGCCAAAGTTTCATCTGTATTTTTCAGGATTACCGGAATTTTAAAAGTTCCCGAATCTGCGGGCAAGGTATAACTCGCTTTCAAAGCTTCGTAATGTGTGCCTTTAACAGCAGTAGTGAGCGAATCTACCACACTCAACACAAACTGACGGCTATGAGAAACTTTAGGCCCAGTAACAATAATCGGTATCCAGATGGTATCCTGAGCTAAACTTGGATTGTAGGCAAATGAATAGCTAATGGTAGTCGTATCCTGATTACCATTCTCATCTAAATAATGTAGGTAAACATTATCGCTAGAGATATAAGGCATCATTTCGTTCTTTTTACACGCCCAAAACATGATGCTGAGCAGCAAAAAATAAAATATATTCTTTTTCATCGTCTGGTCTGTTTTTAATTTCTGTAAACTTGTTCATCAATTGGAAGCGGGAAAACAAATATTTTATCCGATGGCGGATAAATTAATCCCGAAGTGGTGATGATGTTTAAGTTCAACCTTTTGTGCATAAAGAAATTCTGACTTTCTCCATAAAATTCTTTGCGGTATTCTCCTTCTAAAAGATTTATAAAATCTGTTTTAGAAACGGTTGCACTAATATTTGCTCCAATACCCCGGTGAACCCTAAGCGTGTTAAAATAGCCTACAGCAGCTGTTGGATTGGTATCAAAACTGGCTTCGGCTGCAATTAAATACATTTCGCTTAAGCGCAATGCAGGGGCTACCAAAGGATGAAGATTATCTAAGGGCGTAGAATTTACAACGTATTTTTGCAGGTAAAAGCGGTCGGAATTATTGGCGGCTTTAACCAGTCTAAACCATTGCTTATATCTCCAATCATCTGCACCAACGGTACCTAGGTTATAGATGGTATTAATTTGATCGGCAGTTGCTACATAATTAGGATTATCGTTAGAAAAAAGTCCTGTTAACTGGTCTTTAGACTGTGGCACAGCCCATGCAAACAAAAGCTCGTTATATAAAATTCTATCGCGTTTAGACACATCATCGTTAAAGAAATCTTCTTTTACTGTCCAGGGGAACTTTAAAGATTCTATCACTTCCTTAGCATTGCTTAAACTATTTACCTGATCTCCCTTGTACAGGTAAACGCGGGCCAACTCTCCTGCCACGGCATAATAGTTTATGCGATGCCTCCTGTTTTGTAAAAACATAGAAGGATTTTTCAGTTCGGTTGCTTTTTCGCCCTTAGGATAGCCCACCACATAACCTGCAGCTAAAATAGGATCCTTCCCTTTAAGCAAGCTTTTGGCCTCCTGCAAATCGGCAATTACCTTATCCATTATTTCTGATACGGTAGAAAACGGGGTTGCTTTAGTACTTACTACCGTTACATAAGGCATTGCCTTAAAAGTTGGATTGTTTTTATAAGATGTACCAAACATCCTCAGCAAATCGAAATGCATGTACGCCCTTAATGCTAAAGCTTCACCTTTTACGATTTCATAGTTCTGATCTCTGAATACGCCTTTTTGTTGATCAATTACTTCTAAAATCTGATTCACATTGCCGATAGATTTATAGGCATTGGTCCATATATCGCTTATTTTATCTACATAGCTCGGAAGGGTATAATCAAAGGCTGCAATGCGGATGAAATCTGCATTGGTAAACTGGTAATTCTGGGCCATGATATCCAGGTTGCTGAAAGTCAGGTTTCCTCCGTAAAGATTAGCTCCCGCAAAGCCTACATAGGCTCCGTTTAAAGCTTCTTTAAAACCTTCTTCTGTTTTAAATAGCTCTTCTTTAGATACTTCAGACTCTGGCTGAATATCTAAGAACTTCTTGCAGGAAGAAAAAGCAATGAGGCTTAAAAATATAAATAAGTATTTTTTCATGTTCGTATGTTTAGAATGAAGCCAATAGCGAAACGGTTAAACTTCTGGCAAAAGGATAGCTCGTTCCTCTTTCCATTTCAATGCTCGAAGTCCTGAAAATATCGTTCAAAGTCATTGTGGTACGCAGGTTTTGAAAGCCGTATTTTTTAATTAATTCACGTTTAAAATCGTACGACAAATAAATAGATCTCAGTTCCAATAAATTGTCTTTTTGGATAAACCTCGAAGAAACATTAGTGATAGATAAATCAGCAATGTTTTTAAAGAAGGTTTGGTCGCCTGGTTTGATCCAGCGTTGGTCTAATACCCTCCTATCTACATTAAAACGCGGATCGGCATTTTCAATACGATCTACCAAAGTTTGGTTATAGGTATAACCACCAAAACGATAATAAAAGCTTAAGCTCAACATAAAGTTCTTATAACTGATATTGGGATTGATGTTTCCTTCAGCTTTTGGCGCGCCATCTGCTATAGGAGCGATATCTTTTACATCCCAGTTATAAGTTAAAGAGCCGTCACGTTTTAAAAAGATTTCCTTACCCGTTTGAGGATCAATTCCCAGCGACCTTACCGCGTAAATCATGCTCATTGACTGACCTTCTGTATATCGTGTTAATGGTATCGATTGTGCATTCTTATCCGGATCAGTCTGATAGTCATCAATCTTCTGATTTAGCGTTTTTAGCGAATTAGAAAGACTTACCAACGTATTTACATTGTGCGCAAGGTTACCTGTAATGTTGATATTAAAATCGGCTGTTCTTAATGCATTGGCGGTAAAATAAAGTTCATATCCTTTGTTGGATACATCACCAAGGTTTTCCTTATAAGTGGTAAAACCAGTAGAAGGTGGTAAATCAACATCGGTGATTAATCCTTTAGTAAGCTTGTAATAATAGCGAGGTGAAATGACCAAACGATCTGCAAATAAGCCCAGATCTATCCCGGCATCATAGGTTTTGGTTTTCTGCCATTGCAAATTACTGTTACCATAGCCCAAAACCTGAGCCCCTAAACCAGTAGAGTACCAGTTGTTAGGTTCGTAGCGATAAAGTGATCTGGAAAGATAAGCAGGGAATGAAACCGAACCCACCACACCAGCACTTCCTTTTAAGCGCAACTGACTGATGAAGGGTAAATTTTGCATAAAGTCTTCTTTATGAACATTCCAGCCTAAACCTGTTGACCAAAATGGCGCAAAGCGTTTGTTTGAGCCAAAAGCAGATGATCCCTCATATCTAAATGAAGCATCTAATAAATATTTGTTTTTAAAGGAATAGTTACCAGAGAAAAAGGCTCCTGCTAAACGATTCTCGGTTACATTACCTCCAGGTGCCGAATTCTCTTTATAAATCCGCGCAAAGCCTATATTGGTAAAACGGTCATTGGAAAATCCCTGTGCTTCTATCAACTTGTCGTCGCTTCTTGCTGCAACTACATTGGCACCTACAACTAAGTTAAAATACTGGTCGCCAATCTGTTTATTATACCCTAATGTTGCTTTACCATCTATAGCTAAACGATCGCTTTCTAATAAAGTATAAGATCCTTTATTGTTTAATTTATCACTTGCGTATTCGTAAAAGGCATTACTTAAAGGAGAAAGGAATTTATCGTTGCTGGTTTGGCTTTTGTTTAAGCTGATCTGACTTTTGAAGTTTAAGCTCGGGCTTAACCTCCAATCAACAGAAAAGGCATCAATCAATTCAAAATTAGATGATTTATCAAAGCTGGCTAAAGTGCCTTCAAATAATGGGTTAAAAACATATCTCGGTTTTATCTGATCTGGTCCAGGTTGATGAGTATCCACCCTCCAGGTAGCTAACTCTTGAACAATATCTCCATTAGCATTTGTTTTTGGATAATAAGGGTTCATTCTTACATAAGTAGAGAAATCGCCATAAGGAGAATTATGTCCTGTTACCTGGGTAATGGTTACTTCATTTCTGAATAAAAGTTTAGAACTTGGGTTGTAGGTAAAATTCATACCGCCACTGTACCTGTTTCTATCCGATTCTAACATCACTCCTGGAGTAGTTTCATAACGAAGATCAAGGCCGTACCTAAATTTCTGGTCTCCACCCTGAACATAAATTGCATGTTTCTGGCGGTAAGCATTACGCAAGGCCTGAGACAACCAATAGGTATCTACCCCGCTAGCCACGTTTTTTAAACGGTTAAAATACTCTGCATCCAGTTGTTCTTGCGTATATCCGGCATTTCCTCTTCCATCGTATAAACCTGCCAGTTTTTCATAAGCCAGTTTATCCGTAGCATTTAATACATGATAATCGCTTAGATCTGGGGCATTTACACTCAGCTCATAATTGTACGAAAGTTGAAGTTTACCTGCAACAGGTGCTTTAGTGGTAATCACTATTACGCCATTAGCTGCTCTGGATCCATAAACGGCCGTAGCTGCCGCATCTTTTAGTAACGTTACCGATTCAATTCTGTTGATATCTAAATCTGTTACCTTTTGCAGCGTCACTTCAAAACCATCCAACATAAAAGCTGGCAGGTTATAATTACTCGATAAGTTATTGCGATCTAAAATATTATCTGTGTCCTCAATGGTAGGTAAAGCTGTTGCCCCCCTTACATTAATTTTTGGCAATGCATTCGGGTCAGAACCAAAAAGATTGTTATCTAATACTTTAAAAGAAGGATCGAAAGTTTGAATACTTTTAAGCAGGTTTTGAGGGTTATTACGTTTCAAATCATCGCCCTTAATGGTGATGGCATTACCCGTATAAGTATCCTTTTTAATGGTTTGATAACCAGTTACCACTACATCAGTCATTTGAGTAGATTTGGGTGCAAGCTTAATATTTAAGCTTTTTGTTCCGCTAACCTTAGCCTCAAATTGCTCGTATCCTACATAGCTGAATACCAGGATGGTTCCTTCATCCACACTTACTCTAAACTCTCCCTTCTCGTTGGTTACGCCTAAACTCGTACCATTTTTTATGGCTATGTTAACACCTGGAAGTGTTTCTCCTGTGGCCTTATCTGCAACTACACCTTTTACCTCGATCTTTGCAGCAAGCTGGTTAACCACTTTGGGTAAATCTTCCTTTTTGCTGATCACAATAGTTTTGTTAACGATATTAAAACTGAGATCCTGATTCTTTAAAGCGGCATTCAATGCCTCAATTAAAGATGCTTTTTGAAACTCAATTTCAACCTCGGGTTTGCCTTGAAGCAATTGGCCTTTGTAGAAGAAAAAGTAACCAGTCTGCTTTTTAATCTCTTTAAAAACATTTTTAAGAGAAGTAGTTCTGCGAGAAAGGGTTACGGTTTGAGAAAAGCTGGCGGCCGACAAATGAAGTGCACCAACCAGTAATAAAATTGCAGTCAATTTCATGACCAATAAAAATTTAATCCTTACCCTCCGCATTTCGCACGCGGGGTTGTAAAGGGTAGTTAATTTCATACCTTTGTATTGAATGAGGTTAATAATGAGCAGCTGGGTCTAAAACAAGCTGCTTGTCCAAATTTCTAACCGGAAGCGTTGCCGCGCTTTCGGTTTTGTTTTTCAGGTATGAATCTAAATTTCAGGTAGCTTTTTCATCATAAAGTTTGGTTTAGTTAGTTGATTGATTATTTATGTTTCAAGGCAGTTCGGTGGTCTAATTTAATTTCCGGTAATCGTCATTGTTTTTCCCGAAATTTTAACGTCAATGTGGTTCAATTGCAGTATTTTAAATACTTCAGAGAGATTACTGTTTCTTGGTATATCACCAAAATATTTCTCTGTGGTGATGTTTCCTTTATATACTACATCTACATCATACCAGCGGGAAATCTGGCGCATCACGGTTTTGAGGTCTGCGTTATCAAAGGCGAAAATATCGTTCTTCCAGGCTACTTCCTGATCCAGATCTACACCTCTGGCTATGGTTAAATGACTGCTATTGAAGTCCAGTTGCGACTGTTCTCCAGGGTGCAGATCAAGGAATCCCCTCCCGTTATCTACCCTAACGGCACCTTCTAAGAGCGTAGTTTTGGTTGAAGGTTCATCGGTATAAGCATTAATATTAAAATGTGTTCCCAGTACCTCCACCACCTGATTGCTGGTTATTACCCTAAATGGGCGACGTTTGTCTTTCGCTACTTCAAAATATGCTTCACCATTTAGTTCTACTACACGTTCATCCTTTTTAAAAGAATAAGGATACTTAAGTGAAGTAGCCGCATTAAGCCAAACTTTGGTTCCATCTGGCAGGCTTACCTGATATTGTCCACCACGAGGGGTAGAAATCACATTATTTCCGGTAACAGCCGAAGGATTATCCTGAATTACATATTCTAATTGTCCGTTTTGCGCTTTACGAATAATAATCCCGTTCTGGCTGGCTATTTCGCCATTTTTGGCTTGATCAAGGTCTACTACTGTTCCATCAGCTAAAGTGAGAATAGCCTTATTGCGGCCAGGAAGTACATCCTTCAGTTCTTTTTTTACCAGTAAAGCAGCAGTCTCAGTTTTACGGTTGAGATAGTAAAGTCCAGCCGTAAAGCACAGCAAAATACTCGCTGCCACAGCAATTCTTTTTAAAAGAACTATCCTTTTAACCTTCCGGGGGAAATGAAGTTTTTGGAAAACCTCCTGTTGGCTCGTTTCAATCTGCTCATGGCCAGGTGCCACTCTTTCAAAAGGGAGCTGGAGATACCATTCTTCTACAATAGCTGCTTCTTCTGGTGTACAATTACCAGAAAGATATTGCTCTAAAAGCTTTTTTGCATTATTCTCCATTAAAATGAAAGTTTAGTTTGGCTGATTACTGTATATACGGCGAAGCCTATACCTTGGGGGTATCAGAAATTTATTTTTTTTTAAATTTATTTAAAAAATGTCTTAATCAGAACGAAAAAGACGATTTCACACCAATAGCAAAGCATACTACTGATGTATTTTAAGCAAAAAAGCTACATAAACAAATAAGCCGAGACGAGATTTAAGAATTCGCAATGCTTTTTTTACCTGAGTTTTAACTGTTAACTCCGAAAGACCTAATTCTGCCGCAATTTCTTTGTGAGATTTATTTTCCTTACGACTTAAAACAAATATTTCACGCATTTTAGGTGGTAAAGCGGCAATTTCCTGCTCAATAAGGGCAGCCATTTGCTTTTCTCTTACGCGATAATCGGTCAGTATGTGATCCTGGTCCATGAAACTTTGCAGCGAATCAACGTATTTATTTTCTACTTTTTGATGAGAAAATACATCTAAAATTCTGTTTCTAATGGCGGTATATAGATATGCAGACAGATTTCCATCAGGCTCCACCTGACTTCTCTTTATCCAAAGAGATTCGAATAACTGCTGCACAACGTCCTTTGCCTCCTCATCATCATTTAATCGCTTACTGGCATGAATAAATAGTAGACCATAAAACCGATTGTAAATTTCAGTAAATGCCTGTTCATCATCTTGCGTTAACAAGAAGGCCAATTCACTATCAGAATATGAACGGTAAGCATGATACATAAGGATAACACAAAGATAGTTTAAAATTGAAGGAAATGCTAAAGCATTCTTAGACAGTCTGAATACCGCGTGAAACATTAACCACAGAGGGCACAAAGTGAAGGCACAGAGCCCACAAAGTTTATTTTGGCATCCTGACTTAAAACTTACTACTTATAACCTACAACTTTACCACAAAGCTCACAAAGTGAAGGCACAGAGAAACACAAAGTTTATTTTGGCACCCTGACTTACTACTTATAGCCTACAACTTTAGCCCCACGACACATTTAACCACAGAGGGCACAAAGTGAAGGCCCAGAGAAACACAAAGTCTATTTTGGCACCCTGACCTACAACTTTCTACTTATAACCTACAACTTTACCACAGAGCTCACAAAGTGAAGGCACAGCGCTCACAGAGTCTATTTTGGCTCCCTGACTTAAAACTTACTACTTATAACCTACAACTTTACCACAGAGGGCACAAAGTGAAGGCACAGCGCTCACAGAGTCTATTTTGGCATCTTGACTTACAACTTACTACTTATAACCTACAACTTTACCACAGAGCAACACAAAGTTTATTTCTACACCCAGACTTACAACTTACTACTTATAACCTACAACTTTATCCCCCAACCTTCCTTAGCAAGCCATAACCTAACTTTCCACTAATCGTACCTGTAAATTTTCCTTGCTTAATGGATAACGATTTAGAATATGAACTTCGGCAGCTTCCTGTAGTGAGGGATAAAAATTCTGTAGAGGGATATGTTCCAATAATTCCAGATGAGATACATTAGATTGATTGGTATTTTGAAGTTGTGTAGCTAACCAGGTTACGCCTTCCCATACACCAGGATGAAGAAAATAGGAAAATGCTGCAAGTGTAATGTTCCATTGAACCTGTCTCGGAGAAAGTAAAAAGTGTCTTGCTATTGGACTGATTAACCTTTTTAGGTCTTCATAATCACGTTCACTTTCTTCCATCACCATCATCGAAGTATCCAGGGGAAAATTCTGATAAGCTCTGCGAACCTCTTCTTTGCCATGTCGGGCAATAGTAGCGGCACAAATACCTGAAATATTGATTAAAGCGAGGTTTTCATAAATTTTAGGATGCATTTTTAAATGTCCATTCCGAACAAAGCGAAAACTGCCTTTTCCAATTTTATTACCACCAGACTGATTAATGGCAAAGTGACAAAGTTCAAATTCAGTGCTAAAATTTAAGGCCATCAAATAATGGGCGGTCTCCATTAAAGCAATTGTAGGATTGTCCCTTTCAATTTTAATCGGTTCGGAAGTGCTAAATATAGAAAGCTGCAAAGCGGGAATACTTTAGTTTTGTTGGTTCGGTCTCATCTCTTTCTATCATGGTTTCCCTCTGATAGCGGGTATGGCAAACATAATATTTTATACTAAAAAACAATGCCTTTTAGCATAATGAAGAAGGTAATTAAGGCTAAAGTCTTCATTTTTAAAGACATTATTTTAGCACATCAGTATTTGCGTTTATTAATGGGAGTTTGCAAGGATTTAATCTACCGGTTGGTATCCCTACCAACCAGAATAATTTCCTTCTCTTTTCCTCACTGCCTTTCCCTAGTTGTAGCGTCTCCAATGCTATTAACTTAAGGAGAAAACTAAAATGTATTGTCATCCTGAGCCTGTCGAAGGGCAATTCATTTTAGTTTTCGACTTATTAAGAAGGTCTTCGATTATTTATCCCGGATTTCATATCGGGAAGCTCAGACACCATTTTGCTTAACTTAATAGCATTGGTAGCGTCTCGCTACGATCTAATGATTTCTCTTTTCTTCACCGCCAGAAGGGCTCTTACCTTTTTCTTGGGTGGCCGTTGCACAACTAACAAGGGTTGATAACTTAACTTTATTTTTTTGTTATTTCTTGATATTTTGAAACATGCAAGGGAAGAAACACTTTCAGGAAAAACTATTTGTAAGTTTCCAGCTGTCAAATGCCGTTCCTACCGACAATTTTTACCGACGACTTAAAGATCTTATTGATTTTAGCTTTATGTATAAAGCCACCTCTAATTATTATGGTGATGAGGGACAAAAAAGTATTGACCCTGTTGTTTTTATAAAACTGATGCTGGTAGGTTATCTTGAAAATCTGAACAGTGATCGCCGCATTATCACTATTTCAAAAATGCGGATGGATGTACTTTTCTTTCTGGGATATGACCTTGATGAGGAGCTTCCATGGCACAGTACCCTTAGCCG
>NZ_FOGG01000035.1 GCF_900111155.1 Pedobacter rhizosphaerae
ACAGATGTAAAGATGGCGACATCACAGTCGAGTAATACTAATCACCCGAAGCTTTCAAAGCAACAACACGTTGTTTGCTCTTCGAAACTTAACTTCTTTCAATAATATGTCATTTAGGTTGAAAGTTACAGGTTACAGGTTTTAAGTAAGTTTACTTATCACTTGGTACTTAACACTTATCACTTAAATAAAAATCTTCAGGTGCCTATATCGGCGGTGTCCACCTCTTCCCATTCCGAACAGAGAAGTTAAGCCCGCCAGAGCCGATGGTACTGCGGTAACACGTGGGAGAGTAGGTCGGTGCCAGATCTTAAAGAGGAACCCTTCAGTTAACACTGAGGGGTTTTCTTGTTTTAAAGGAGGCTATTAAAGGTGGATGCCATGGCCCAAATCGGTCCTAAAAAAATATAAGTATTTCTGCACCATCCACACCCAGCCATTGCGCCCTACACCTCCTACCTTACACACTATACCTCGAACCTTAGTTAAGATAGGTTAAGCACGTACTTTGAGGAGACTCAGGACTAAGTACTTCAGACTCCAGACTAATTTTCCCCTTTCCAAAGAAATCCCTTATCTTCGCCAAATAAAAATCCAATATTTTGCAGACTTTAAAGCAATTACTAAACGGAGAACTAAAAGGAGCAACATCAATAAAGCTTTCTGAAAATCTCACCGAATTCCCTGAAGCCATTTTCGATTTAGCAGAAACTTTAGAGGTGTTAGATTTGTCTTCCAATCAGCTATCTAAATTACCGGTAGATTTTGGCAGGCTCAAGAAACTTCGGATTTTTTTCTGTTCAGATAACTTGTTTACAGTATTGCCAGAAGTTATGGCAGAATGCCCATTGTTAGATATTGTAGGTTTTAAATCTAATCAAATAACGTTTATACCGCCACGTGCGCTAAACCCTAATTTAAGGTGGCTTATTTTAACCAATAATCAGATTTCAGTATTGCCCAAAGAGATTGGTAATTGTATCAGGATGCAAAAACTGATGTTGGCTGGCAATCGGATTTCCGAATTGCCACAGGAGCTCGGTAACTGCATGAACATGGGCTTACTCCGTATTTCAGCTAATCAGATAAAAATACTCCCAGAATGGTTACTTCAATTGCCAAAATTGGCTTGGCTGGCTTTTTCTGGTAATCAATTTAACAATAGCCCAAATATTAATAGTATCCCTGAAATTATTAGTGAAGATATTGAACTCAGTCATCAATTGGGTGAGGGCGCATCAGGCACTATCTATCGGGCAAAGCGACTAATTGAAAATGATCAATTAGATGTTGCAGTGAAGGTATTTAAAGGGACTGTAACAAGTGATGGTTTCCCGGAAGACGAAATGAAAGCCTTTATCGCTGCCGGGAATCATCCAGGATTAGTTAAGCTCCAGGGGGAAATCAATTTGATCAGTGAAAATAGAAAAGGCTTAGTGATGGATTTAATTCCGGCAGATTATTACAACCTGGGTAATCCGCCTAGTTTAATCAGCTGTACTAGAGATGTATTTAATCCAGAGAATAGCTTATCCACGGAGCAGATGCTGAAGATCGCTTCCACGATAGCATCAGTAGCGGCACAATTACATCAAAATGGAATTAAACATGGCGATTTATATGCACATAATATCCTGGTAGATGAGGAAGGAAATACTTTATTCAGTGATTTTGGAGCAGCTTCCTTTTATGATCAGAGAAATGCAAACCAGGCATTCTTCATCGAAAGGATTGAAGTACGTGCATATGGATATCTTTTAGACGATTTATTATCTATTGCCAAAACCACAGGCGAAACAATCACTTTGAATAAACTTTCAACTATTAGAACAAGATGCTTAGCTATGGATTTGGAAAGCCGCCCGAGTTTCAAAGAAATTGTAGATGAGTTGAGCCAGGTGGATTAAATCATCCAATAACAATTAAGCTTCTTTTACGGCAAGTTGACCGCATGCTGCATCGATATCCTTCCCTCTACTGCGGCGAATATTTGTTGTGATTCCCTGGCTCTTCAGGTAATTGGCAAATGCATCAATTTTGTCACCTTCAGCATTGGTGAAATCTGCAAAAGAAATCGGATTATATTCAATCAGGTTTACTTTACATGGAATATGCTTACAGAATTTGGCTAATTCCATGGCATCAGAAATCTCATCGTTAAAGTGATTGAAAACTATGTATTCGTAGGTTACAGGATTTTTAGTTTTAGCAAAATAATATTTTAACGCTTCAGAAAGTGCCTTTAAAGAGTTAGCCTCATTGATAGGCATAATTTCATTTCTCTTTTTATCGTTAGCCGCATGAAGGGAAAGGGCAAGGTTAAATTTAACCCCATCATCACCAAGCTTCTTAATCATCTTAGCAATACCAGCTGTAGAGACAGTAATCCGCTTGTAGCTCATATTGAGTCCGTCTGGAGCCGTAATCCGCTCAATAGATTTCAATACATTGGCATAGTTAAGCAGGGGTTCTCCCATACCCATATACACAATATTGGTTAAGGGATAGTTGTAGTTTTGCTTGGCTTGCTTGTCAATCAATACCACCTGATCATAAATTTCATCTGCGTTCAGATTCCGTTTTCTATCCATGTAGCCTGTTGCACAGAATTTACAGGTTAAACTGCATCCTACTTGCGAGCTCACACAGGCAGTCATGCGGTCATCCATCGGAATCAACACGCCTTCAACAATGTTGCCATCTACTAAACGAAAAGTATTTTTAATCGTTTGATCGCTACTGAATTGCGAATTGTTAACCTGTACGGCATTAATGGTAAAGCCATCAGATAAGGCTTTGCGCAGGTCTTTAGATAGATTACTCATCTCCTCAAAGCTCGTGGCCGATTTCTCCCAAAGCCACTGATAAATCTGTTTGGCTCTGAACGCAGGTTGCTGCATAGCAACGAGATGCTGCTGTAATTGAGGCAAATCTAGTGCACGAATATCTGTCTTTTTTGCTGTTACCATTTGTTACAAAGGTACTTAAAAAAGCGGTAAGGTAGAAAGATTGCAGCTTTAACTCGCTATAATTGACTAAATTTTACATTAATAGGCGGCAAGAAAAAACTCTGATATGGCAAGATAGGCACACAAAGGAATATAATACTGCCGGTCGTATCTGGCAAATACAGTGTTATTTATCTTTCTGAAAAGGCCTACATATCGAAAATCACCAATAACTCTGATGAAGAAAACAAAGGCAATGCCATAGCGGAGGTAATGGGGGACATCTATTTCGAAATGAAAGTTATGCGCAAAGGTAATGGCTGCAAAGGCAACTAATCCCAGGGCCACAACAAGGGTGCCGGTTTTGCCGGGATTAAAAACCAGATCGTGTTTTGCCGTAGCAGGGAGTGCAGCATCAATGCCCCATTTCCCACCTGCCATCCAATAGAAATGTACACCCGCCAGGAATAGAAAAATAGCCGTGTTAAAATAGATGATGCTGTTCATTATCTTCCTCTTTTTCTGCTCTGTGATCTGTCTGTTGATTTCGGCTTTGAAGGTCTGGCATTTCGATTTCCTGAGTTCCTCTTGCTATTACTTTTTGTAGCCCCTTGTACAGAATACTTTTTACCTGCAGATTTAGCCCCTGGGCCTTTAGCATTCGAAGTCGATTTTTTAGCAGGAGCGGCTTTAAATTCCGGAACCTCTTCCCAACTATTAACCTTCTTTTTTGCAGGCTTAGCTGGCTTTGTCTTGGTTTCTGAAGACGATTTCTCAACCATTTTCATGATCGACCCCATTTCCTGTTCGTCAAGCTCACGCCACTCGCCCAAGGGGATTCCCTTTAAGCTGATATTCATAATCCTAACACGCTCCAGCTTCGTCACCTCATATCCAAAATATTCGGTCATCCGGCGGATTTGTCTGTTTAAACCCTGTATTAACGTAATATTGAAAACATTTGCGTTAACCTGTCGTACCTTACATTTTTTAGTGTTCACACCTAAAATGGGTACACCATTAGCCATACCCTGAACAAAATCATCTGTTACTGGCTTATTTACAGTAACAATATATTCTTTTTCATGATTATTTCCTGCCCTTAGAATCTTATTAACAATATCTCCATTATTGGTTAGGAAAATAAGGCCTTGCGAATCTTTATCTAAACGACCAATAGGGAAAATACGTTGGCTGTAATTTACATAATCAACAATATTGTCTCTTACATTCGCCTCGGTGGTACTGGTAATGCCCACAGGTTTGTTGAAAGCTAAAAGAACAAAGTTTTCTTCCTCTTTAGGCTCAATATGATTACCATTTACAGTAACCCGATCTCCGGCATAGACCTGATCACCAACCTTCGCTTTCTTTCCATTGATGAAAACAGTGCCACGTTCAATAAACTTGTCGGCCTCTCGGCGCGAGCATAAGCCACTTTCACTGATGAATTTATTTAAACGGGTGGCAGAAGTATGTTGCATAGTTTTTAATGTTGAGACAAATATAAACTAAAAGCCTAAATTGAGGCAGTACTTTCTGTTTGATCAAGCCATTTGATCATATTGCTTATTAAGGTTTGCAAAGTGTCCTCATCAGTAATTTGATTTTCAGCATCACTTTGGCGTGGGCAAAGGAAATAAGCTCGGCAACAGTGCTTACTTCAAAAAGGATTAAGGATAGATTATCCGAATTGTCAATGGCTGATCGAAAATCGATTATTTTCTGTGGTGCTCCGTCAGGTCAAAATCGATTAAATAAAAAAACTCGACCAGGAACACCATCCCGGCCGAGTAAGCAAACGGCTAAAAGCTTTGACTATCGGCGCTTGGACCGTAACTTCCTGGCAGAGGAATATTCAAAAGTCTTAAGTAAACTCCCAATTGTGCGCGATGATGCGACGTTTGGCTCAAAGAATGGCGAATCGTTTCATACTTAGAATAATCTGCCAAAACCTGATCTCCATTTCTAAGTACCCAGCGGCCATTTAAATCTTCTTCTTTAGCATTTTCTAATGCGGCTTTGCCCGCTGAAACACTTTTATCTAAAATAGATAGCAATTCAGCGGTGTTGCTAACCGATGTTGGTCCAAAACCTGCAACGGCAAAATCCAATTCATCTGTTTTTAAGGCTAAATTTACCCAGGAAGGGATATCGGCTAAATGAGTGGCTAAATGCTCCATTTTCATGCTTTTTTCATGCGGTGCCCAGTCATACTTGTCTTCTGGTACCAATGCTAAAAATTTACGGGTAGTTTCTGCCTCATGCTGATACTCGGCGAGTAATAGTTGAATAATGTCCATAGTTTTATGTTTTGTTTTTTCCATTAAGTTTAGTTCCATTAGTAATAAATCGGGCATGCTCATGGTCTTTTGGGTTTTGTTAACACAAAGAAAATAACCCGGAGTGACAACCCTATGGCAGTGTAAAAAATGAAATAAAAAAAATTAAAAATTAACAGGAAGCATACTCATATAATCGTTTAACGGCATGTGATCAACTTTAAGGAAGGGCTTGTCGAGCGATTTTAAACAGATAATGCGGGTTAAGTTAAAATCCCGATACTGCTGACGCATATGACACCAGGCAATTAAATGCCAGCTAAAGGCGTAAAAAATTAGTCCAATAGGTTCTACCTCGCGTTTGCTTACTTCTTCTTTTGCATTCTTATAATCTAAGCTCACCATTAACCGCTCCGAAATGGCATGTTGGATTAACGACAGGAAATCAAAATTATAGGTTAACCTTTCAGGAACTTGTAAGCGAATGTGCTGGTTCAGTTTTTCCAGCTTTTCTTTTTGTGCCGATTTAAGTACTGCCTTTACTTTCGTTAATGCAGAGGAATAATGATTGCGAATAGAAAGATCGGCAAACCCATCCACCAGGCTTTCTACCAGAAGTAGGGCGTTGGCTTCCTCCATATTAAAAGATACCGGCGGCAAAAAATAGCCTTGCACCAGAAAATATCCCTTATGCTGCTCAAAACCAACAGGGATGCCCTGCTCTTGTAGTGCCTTCACATCGCGATAAACGGTACGAACACTCATATCAAAGCGTTCCGCGATCTTATCTGCTGAAATATATTTCTTAGACTGTAAAAGCGTAAGTATTCCGAATAGGCGGTCGATGCGGTTCATAGGTTAGGGCTTACGCTAAATTAAAGAAATAATTTAATCCGATCAGCATCCAATCTATTTATATCAAACTAAAACCGCCTTGGTATGTTATTTGTGAAGAAGAGGTATGCTTTTCTCTAAAAATACGTTTATTAAAGATTAGCGCAGTCAAAAGGCAATACATGGCAGTAGAAATTCAGAAACGTTTCTTAAGGGCAGTAAAAGGTAAAGTAATTATAGGGTTTCTTTTTGCCTGTTTTGCGCTGCTTATGGCCTGGGGCATCAGTAAGTTTGCCTTTACCAGGATGCTGGATACCGTAGAGGAAATTTCGGCACCTAACGATCGCCTGCGCCTCGTTAATGATCTCTCTCACAAAATTGCACGTCTGGATCAGTTGCAACGCGATGAGGCCATCAATAAACAAGGTAATCAGAGTTTTTTGAAAGAATCTCGAAAGCTACGGGCCAGTTTAGATACCTTAAGAAAGTTGTATGTTGGTGATTCTGCCCAGTTGGCCAGAATTAAATCGATCAAGAATTTATTAACCGATCGCGATAAGCAATTTATCATGTACCTCAAAGTAAGGGAAACCTTAGTCAACACCAAATCGTTCTCAGAAGAAGTACAAAAGCTAAATGATCTGGTTACCACAAGAGCAAAGCAAACCGATAGTGCCGTTTTAACCACCGAAACCACTACCTCTACCACAACCGTTGCACCAGACGAAGAGCAGAAATCAAGAAGCTTCCTCAGTAAACTTTTCGGTAAGAAAAAGAACGATGTTTATAAAATCATCAATGAAGAATTTAAGGTAAAACGAGATACGCTTAATGCCAAAGCAGAAGACAGTATCATGAAAAGTATGACCGGTTCTTTAAGGAATATTGAAAAAGAACAACGACAAAAAAGTGAGAAATTCCTTAAGCGTGAATCAGACCTATCTATTGCCAGTAATGCCCTTACCGGGCAAATGCTTCAAATTTTAAGGGAAGTAGAGAGTGAAGCCGTAGCGCAGGTAGATTTAAACGGTATACAGGCCAAACAGGTTGTAAACGATGGTATTACGCAAATTACCACCATTATTATAGCTTTCTTTTTAATTACGGTGATCTTATTGTATCTGATTTTGACAGATATCACCAAAAGTAATCGTTATCGGCGCGAACTGGAGCAGGCAAAAGATGAGGCCGAATACCATGGTAAGGCCAAACAACGGTTTTTATCGAATATGAGTCACGAAATCAGAACCCCACTACAATCCATCTTGGGCTATGCAGAACTGATTTCGCAACAAGATAATCCCAAAAAGAAAGATGTGGATGCCATTTATCAATCGGCTGTACATTTATTGCAGATCGTAAATGAAGTACTCGATTACAATCGGATTATTTCCGGAGAATTTAGCTTTCACAATCAGGACTTTAGTATCCGCAAAATTTTAGATGAGGTGGTGTCCGTTATGCGGCCGCTGGCAGAGCAGAAATCGTTACAATTAATTACCCAGTTAGATATTGATGATATTGAATTTGTAAAAGGCGATGCTTTCCGCTTAAAACAAATTTTGTTTAATCTATTAGGTAATGCGGTAAAATTTACCCTGAAGGGTGAGGTTAGTTTATTGGTTTCCTGTAAAAAGCAGGGCAACGATCTCCACTTTAACTTTAGCATTAAGGATACAGGAATAGGATTTGCCGAGGTTGATGTAGATCGGATTTTCAATGAATTTGAACAAATTGAATCCCCGGAAAAATACGTGATTAACCAAACCGGAACTGGCCTGGGATTGCCAATTGTTAAAGCGTTAATTGAAAGCCAGGGAGGAAGAATCTACGTGAAAAGTAAGCCGAGTAAAGGAACAACCTTTAATATATACTTAAAATATGAAGCCTCTGATGCACAGATTTCAGATACTTTTGATTTAGAGCATTATGCTATAGTAAACTCCGGCACCGTGTGGGTTATTGATGACGATCGGCTAATTTTAGACCTCTGCGGATTAATCTTCGAAAAGAACAATATTCCTTTTAAGCGGTTTAGCCATGTGGCTGATATTTTACATGAGGAACCCAATGAAGACCTGAAATACGTGCTGATCGATATGCGTATGCCTGAAATGACGGGTATGGAACTTTGCCATCTGCTTAAAAAGAGGCTTCCGGAAAGTGTTAAATTTTATGCCATTACCGCGCAGGTACTGCCTGAAGAACGTGAAATGGTGTTGAGTGAGGGTTTTGATGGCCTGATTTTGAAACCATTTAGAGCGGTAGATTTGTTGTCAATTTTTGATAAAGCTGCAATTGTTAATGCACCACAACCTGAATTCGATTTCTCTTCCATAGAGAAAATGACCTTCGGCGATCAGCAGATGCTGGAAAAAATATTGAATCGTTTTAAGCAAGATTGTATTGATGATGCCGCCGTACTTCGTGAAGCACTAAATCAGCAAGATCAGGATAAAAGCAGGTTGATTGTCCATCGCCTTGCTGGCAGAACCGCACAGATGGGGGCTAAAACATTGGCATCAGCCCTTAGACATTTAGAAATCGAAATTGCCAAAAGAGGCCTGAACGCACAGGTGATGAATGCCGTTCAAGCAGAACTGAAAAAGTTAGCGGCGCTAATTGCTTTTATGCAAGAAATGGATTACGCATCAAGCTAGTAGGGCATATTACTCTATGCCATAACGTTCCATTTTGGCATAAAGCGTTTTACGATCGATATTCAGAATTTTTGCTGCCTTAGATTTATTGTGTTTTACCTTAATCAGCGTTTCAGCAATCAAAGCTTTTTCATTTTGCTCATTCAGCGCTTTCAGATCAGAAGGATTACCTGCAGAAGTTTGTTGCTGTACCGCAATAGTCATTTCATCTGGCAAGGCCGTAATTTGAGCAGTTTCGCCAGGCGTGAGTAAAACCATTCTTTTAATTACATTACTCAGCTCCCTTAAATTGCCTGGCCAATCATAATTTAACAAGAGAGATTTCGCCTCAGCAGAAATATTTTTGACGTTTCTGCCTAAGTCGCGGTTAGAAAGCTGGATGAAGTGATTGATGAATAATTCGATATCGCTACCACGGTCTCTTAAGGGCGGCAACTGTATTTTAAATTCATTTAAACGATGGTACAAATCTTCCCTGAACTCGCCATGTTGCATGCTGCCTGCTAAATCATCATTGGTTGCTGTAATAATTCTTACGTTTACCGGAATTTGCTTGGTACTTCCCAAAGGCTGAATTACCCGCTCTTGAAGCGCACGAAGCAATTTTATCTGAACCTCATAACTTAAATTTCCAACCTCATCTAAAAATAACGTTCCGCCATCTGCCGCTTCAAATTGCCCTTTTTTATCGTTAAGCGCTCCTGTAAAGGCTCCCTTAATATGTCCGAACAGTTCGCTGGCAGCCAAATCTTTAGAAAGGGCACCACAATCTATCGCTACAAAAGGTTTGTCTGCACGCTTGCTTTCCTGATGTAATGTTCTTGCCGCAAATTCTTTTCCTGTACCACTTTCCCCTTGAATGATGACCGACATATCTGTTGGCGCAACCAGGGCAATGTGTTCATATAATCGATCAGCAATGGCACTTTTACCCCTAATTAAGTCAGATTCAGTAACTTGTATTTCAGCTGTGGCAGCATCTTTTTTGGTAAGGGAGTTTTTAATCACCATTAAAAGCTCGTCTGGGTTTACAGGCTTGGTGATATAGTCAAAGGCACCCATCTGCATAGATTTTACAGCAGTTCTTACATCATTAAAACTGGTCATGATAATAAGCGGAATAGCTAAGCCCAATTCGCGGATGTGGGAGAGTACATCCAAACCTACACCATCAGGTAGGCGGTAATCAATTAAAAGGAGATCAAAATCCTGACGCTCAATAGCCTTAAATGATTGTTTAATGTGTGTTACAAGGGTAATGTTGTGACCGTTTTTCGTTAAAAAACCTTCAAGTAATTGAGCAAAAGTGGTATCGTCTTCTAAAATCAGGATTCTCGCCATACAACAAAAATAAGAAAAGCCAGTTAAAAACTGGCCTTTCTTATACTAGGTAGATGTAATATTTAGGTTTATTGTACCGGTTTACCGTCTTTGTCAATTTTCACTGAACCTGTTTCAGCTTCTTTCTTAACATTAATCAGGTAATATTCTTTTGTACCTTCTTTAACCGACCAGGCTTCGGTTGGAGTCCAGCCTTTGTAAGCATCAGATTTCAATGCTGTAGTTACTGGCTCAGGTAATTCTTCCAATTTTACTGGAGTTTTTACCGCACTATCTTGAACAGCAACGATTGCTGTAGTTTTGAAATCTTTTACTTCACATGCATTTGCTGCTGTTAATCCTGCTAAAGCTAAAAAGGTAGCTGATAAAATGAACTTTTTCATGATGTTTTTATTTTAGTTCGCAATGCTTAACATTGCTGTGATTAATACTTATTTAATTATTGCAGAGCGCTACTTTAGTAAGGCTTATTGAACTGGCTTACCGTCTTTGTCAATTTTCACTGAACCAGTTTCAGCCTCTTTTTTCACATTGATCAAGAAGTACTCTTTAGCACCTTCTTTAACTGACCATGCTTCTGTTGCAGTCCATCCTTTGTAAGCATCAGATTTTAATGCTGTTGTTACCGGCTCTGGCAATTCTTCTAATTTCACTGGGGTTTTAACCGCACTATCTTGAACAGCTACGATAGCTGTAGTTTTTAAATCTTTTACTTCACTTGCGTTTGCTGCTGTTAATCCGGCTAGAGCTAAAAAGGTAGCTGATAAAATGAACTTTTTCATAGATATAATTTTTAAAATTAATTTGTGTAACAATACTTGCTAAGGTTTCATAATGATGCCAAAGCAACGATTTTTGTTTAATTAATTGATAATGAGGATATTGTATGTGTGCCAGAAAAAAATCCACTGTGGAATTTCTCCACACATTGTGGGTATCGGCTACAAAAAAGGTAGAATGATCCATGATTCGTGGCGCAAGAACCAGCTCCGATTGAAAAATAACCACCCTGCCTATGCGCAGCCTCAAACACCCCCTCCTTAAAAAGTAGGGGAGTTAGATTTACGATGCCTTGCATGATATGCCCCCTGGTTCGTGGCGCGCGAACCAGTTCGTTTGAAAAATTACCACCCCTGCCTATGCGCAGCCTCTCACACCCCCTCCTTAAAAAGTAGGGGAGTTAGATTTACGATGCCTTGCATGATATGCCCCCTGGTTCGTGGCGGGCGAACCAGTTCGTTTGAAAAATTACCACCCCTGCCTATGCGCAGCCTCTCACACCCCCTCCTTGAAAAGTAGGGGAGTTAGATTTACGATGCCTTGCATGATATAATCCCCTGGTTCATGGCGCAAGAACCAGTTCCGGTTGAAACAACCACCCCTGCCTATGCACAGCCTCTCACACCCCCTCCTTAAAAAGTTGGGGAGTTGCAACTGCAAACTGAACGTCTTAGGTGCCTAAGGTGGTTAATATGTATATCACGGTTTTGGGAGCGCTAACCTCTCTTTTTCTCTGTGAAAAACTTGGTGCCCTTTGTGTTTAAAAAAATTAAGATGATCTAAACGAAGATGTAACACCAAAAAAAATAAAATTCCTTTTTCAGAAAAGAAGCTTTTTTTCTATACTTGCAGCCCGAAAGAAAGCCTCCTTAGCTCAGCTGGTAGAGCAACTGACTTGTAATCAGTAGGTCATTGGTTCGATTCCGATAGGAGGCTCTTTTTTTACCTGATCTGGTATCTTTTCCCCCATTTTTTACAATTCTTTAAAAAAATCAGTACAAAATAATTCTTTTGCATCAGCGTATTCCGCTTAATTTGCACACATGCTTAAGTATATTTCAGCCGATTGGATTTTTCCTGTAAATAGTAGTCCAATCAAAAATGGTGTTATTGGCTTTAATAATGATGGAGAGATCAGGGAGGTTTTAAGGGCAGAAGATGCAGCAAATCTTAATGAGGAAATCAATTTCTATAAAGGTGCAATAGTTCCTGGCTTCATCAATACCCATTGTCACTTAGAACTTTCACATATGTTGAAACAGATTCCCGAACATACAGGTTTGGTTGATTTTGTTCAGCATATCATTAAAAACAGGCAACACGATGCTGCTGAAATAGAAACGGCCATGTTCACTGCAGATGCAGAAATGCACCAAAATGGAATCGTTGCTGTAGGCGATATTTCCAATCAGGTGGTTTCCAGAAAGATTAAAAGTGATAGCAACATTTACTACCATACCTTTATAGAAGCAATGGGCTTTAACCCCGAAAGAGCAACTGCGATTATGGATTATGCCAGGTCGACAAAAGCGCAGTTTGACCCGCTTCCTACATCCATTGTTCCCCATGCACCTTATTCAGTTTCCGCTGAATTGTTTAATTTAATTGAACAAGAAGCTCAAAAGAATCACGACTTACTTAGTGTCCATAACCAGGAATCAGCCGCCGAAGATGCTTTTTTTGTCGATCAAACAGGTGATTTTCTGAAACTGTATAAATTTCTGGGCTTAGATATAGATTTTTATCAACCTTCAGGCAAAAGTTCGTTGGAAAGCTGGTTACCTCGCATAAACCAACAGAAAACCTTGTTGGTACACAATACATTTACCCAAGAGGCAGATATCGCATTTGCAAAAGCCCAGAACCCCAATGTATATTGGTGCCTTTGTCCGCAAGCTAACCTTTATATAGAGCATGCCTTGCCTGATGTAGATTTATTGCGAAAGGCTAACGTCAAGATCACGCTCGGCACAGACAGTTTGGCGAGTAATCATCAATTGAATATCCTGGCAGAAATGAAGACCCTTCAGCAACATAAACAAGTTCCTTTTGAAGAACTGCTCCAGTGGGCCACCCAAAATGGAGGCGCTTTCTTAGGGCTTGATCATCAGTTGGGAAGTATAGAAGTTGGTAAAAAGCCGGGTTTAAATTTAATTCAGTTAAGTACCGACTGGGAAATTCTGAATGACCAGGTAGAAAAGATAATTTAAGATTTATGAATCCCATCTGCAACCTTTTCCATATAAAATATCCCATTATCCAGGCCGGAATGGTTTGGTGTAGTGGCTGGCGCCTGGCCTCCGCAGTTTCTAATACAGGCGGCTTAGGTATCATCGGGGCAGGTTCCATGTACCCTGAAGTACTTCGAGCACATATTCAGAAATGCAAAGCTGCAACAGCAAAACCCTTTGCAGTTAATATCCCATTACTCTATCCCAATATTAAAGAAATCATTGATATTGTTGTTGAGGAAGAGGTTAAAATAGTTTTTTCCTCAGCCGGTAATCCTGCCACCTGGACAAGCTTCCTCAAAGAAAAGGGAATTACGGTGGTGCATGTGGTGGCCAACACCAAATTTGCCTTAAAGGCACAGGAAGCCGGGGTAGATGCGATTGTTGCCGAGGGTTTTGAAGCAGGAGGGCACAACGGGAGAGAAGAAACCACAACCCTGTGTCTTATCCCAATAATTAAATCTGCGATAAAAATTCCTGTAATAGCAGCAGGGGGGATAGGCAGTGGTAAAGCCATGCTTGCCGCTTTCGCGCTTGGAGCCGATGCCGTTCAGGTAGGCTCTGCATTTGCTGTTGCCGAAGAATCTTCTGCACACCCGGCATTCAAAAATAAGATCATTTCAGCAACAGAAGGAGATACCAGACTGGCCATGAAGAAGCTGGTTCCGGTGAGGCTGTTAAAAAATGAGTTCGCTGAGGCTGTGGCAACCGCAGAGGCTGATGGCGCAAACAGAGAAGTATTGATCGCGCTGTTGGGTAGGGCTAGAGCTAAACTAGGGATGTTTGAAGGCGATATGGAAAATGGCGAGTTAGAAATTGGCCAGGTATCGGCCATGCTAAATGAAATTAAACCGGCGGGAGAGATTTTACAAGACATCTGGCAAGAATTTCTGGCCGAAAAGGATCGGGTTACCAAACTGGCGTTTTAAACACCCAAAGCAAATCTATTCGCCTTAAAAGATAAAATCAGAAATTAGTTTTACTTTTGAACGCAGCATTCAGGCTTAAATCTATGAGTAAACAAAGAGAACATCCCGCTTCATCAGGACTCAAACATCTCAATATTGTGGTTACCGGGAAAGTGCAAGGTGTATTTTTTAGGGCGAGTACAAAGGCTGTTGCCGATCAAATGGGTATTAAAGGTTTAGTGAAAAACCAAAAGGATGGTACCGTTTATATCGAAGCAGAGGGTAAACCGTTAATGTTAGATGCATTTCTGGATTGGTGCAAGGAAGGACCTGAAAAAGCTAAAGTAGAAGAAGTAACGGTTACCGAAGCCGAACTTAAAGACTTTAAAAACTTTGATGTAGTAAAGAAAAACCTGCTGTGGTAATTCCTGTTGAGCTAAATAAAATACTGTAAAACTGATTTATGCTACTGGCGCATCTGGTAGATAAGCGTAAAATTTAAATCCATTGTCTGTATATAAAAAGTTTGCTGGCCAAACACTCGTTTACGGTTTAAGTACCATATTCTCCAGGTTGTTCAATTTTATTTTGACTCCCATTTATACCGGCGTTTTTGCAACCGGTGTTTATGGGATTTTTACAACGTTGTTTGCGTACGCATCGATGATCAATGTTGTACTCACCTTCGGAATGGAGACCACTTTTTTCAGGTACTTAAATAAGCATGAAGATAAAAAGCAAGAGGTTTATAACAATTGCTTTTTAGTTATCGCATTTCTATCTTCCTTATTTTTAATTACGGGTTTAACCTTTTCTACTTATTTTGCCAAGTTTACTTTAAATAGCGATTTGTCAAACCTGACCGATCAAAAAATGTACATCCAGCTCCTGGTTGGTGTATTGTTTATCGATGCTATATCAGTTATCCCATTTGCTAAACTCCGTGCAGACGGAAAGCCTTTTCGATACAGCCTTTTGAAATTCATTAATATCGGATGTTTTGTTGGCCTTAATCTGGTTTTTATTTATGTTATTCCTTTCCTCATTCAAAAGGGATACGGTGCAGCATGGCTTTCATCGTGGTATCGCCCAAATTGGGTGGGTTATGTGTTTATATCTAATTTCGCAGCAAGTGTTCTTACACTAATCTTGCTTATTCCTCAGTTTTTG
Organism: Pedobacter rhizosphaerae; assembly: GCF_900111155.1. Classification (GTDB taxonomy): domain Bacteria; phylum Bacteroidota; class Bacteroidia; order Sphingobacteriales; family Sphingobacteriaceae; genus Pedobacter; species Pedobacter rhizosphaerae. Next base: position 15,155 of record NZ_FOGG01000035.1, read on the forward strand.
CAAATAAAAATTAAATTCAGCAAAGCGCTTTTTAGTAATATGTTTGGATATAGCTGGCCAGTTCTGGTGGCGAATCTTTCCTTTATTATTAATGAAAATCTAGATAAAATCTTACTGGGTAAGTATTTGCCGCAGTCTATAGCCGATCACGATACCGGTATTTATGGTGCCGTTTGTAAACTGGCTGTTTTTATAAGCATTTTTAATACGGCTTTCAGACTTGGAGCCGAACCTTTTTTCTTTAGTCACGCCAAGAATGAAAATGCCAGGAAAACTTACGCAACTATTCTGTATTATTTTGTATTGGCTTTAGCTATTCTATTTGTAGGACTTACTGCCAATATCGAAATCATTAAGCATTTTATCAATTCAAGATATTGGGTAGGTTTAAATGCCGTTCCATATCTTTTGTTTGGCTATGTTTGCTTAGGTATTTATATGAATTTGTCTGTTTGGTACCGGCTCTCTGATCAAACCCGTTTTGGACTTTACATATCTATGGTAGGTGCTGTTTTCACCATCATCATGAACATTATTCTTATCCCAAAATACAGTTATATAGGCTCTGCCATTGTTTCTATGCTGGCTTATTTCATCATTATGATTATTTCCTACGTTTTAGGACAAAAGTATTATCCCATTCCCTATAATCTTAAAAAGATGGGGTCTTACTTATTGGCTTCGCTGGTGTTGGTTTATTTATCTTTCTGGGTATTTGAAAGGAACATTTATATCGGAAATGGGTTACTTCTCCTGTTTATGGTAAGCATATTCTTGTTGGAGAAAAACGAAGTTAAAAAACTATTAAAGGGCAATTAGGATTAGTATATATCAGTTTACCATGCAAATCAAAATCATCAATAAATCGGCACATGCCTTACCGCAATATGAAACTGCTCATGCTGCTGGCATGGATTTAAGGGCCTCTATTGCCGAAGAAATTATACTTAAGCCCTTACAGCGGATGTTGGTTCCCACAGGACTTTTTATCGAGTTGCCTGTTGGCTATGAAGCACAGATCAGGCCCCGGAGTGGTTTGGCTTACAAACATGGAATCAGTATTGTAAATGCCCCCGGAACTATCGATGCAGATTATCGGGGAGAATTAAAAGTTTTACTCGTAAATTTATCTGATACAGATTTCAGTATTAATGATGGTGACCGGATTGCCCAGATGGTGATAGCGAAACATGAAACGGTTACCTGGCAGGCGGTAGCAGAACTTGGGGAAACAGCTCGTGGTGAAGGTGGGTACGGACATACGGGGAAGTAGCTGAAATGATTAATTTTGAAGGAGTGAATTTTGAATGATTGAATGAAGGGTTGAATTTTTGAATGTTGCTATGTTTAAAGGATATTTATTTCTTGCAATAAGTTGCTTAAGCGCTCAGCTTTATGGGCAGGAAGCCACTTTACCTGCTACCAATAGGGATAGCAATATGGTAAAACAATTGTTTTTTGCCGGCTTGCGCGAGAAAATGTCAGAGAATTATGTTTCAGCATCTACCAGCTTTAATAAAATCATTACCCTCGATCCCAGAAACCATGCGGCTTACTTCGAGCTGGCCAACGCTAACCTGAAGCTCGATAAGCTGCCCGAAGCAGAACTTAATATTCAGAAGGCCATCAAGCTAAATGCAGATAACAAATGGTATTGGCGCTTTTTAGGCGAGCTGCATAAGCGTACAAATAAAATGACTGAGCTGGTAGAAGTGTTTAATCAACTTATTCGCTTAGAGCCAGATAACGATGCCTATTACTTTGATAAAGCCAATGCACAATATTTAGCCAACCAGCCAGAGGCAGCCAGGAAAACCTATAGTGAAATTGAATCCCGGTTTGGAGAAAGCAGGGAGCTAACCCAAGCCCGGAAACGTTTTCTGCAGCAAGGTACATCCACAGAAAGCGATATTGTTAAGCTACTGGAAGGTAACCAGGCCGATGTAAAGAACTACCTCTATGCGGCGGGCCTACTGCTTCAGAAAGGCAATCATCCGGAAGCATTAAAAGTATTGGTAAAAGCGCACGAACTAGAGCCTCAGAATTTTGAAGTTAACCTGGGTCTGGCAGATATTTACCGCAAACAGCAAAAGGACGAAGAAGCATTTAAATCCTTGGAACTGGCTTTTCAAAGTGACCAGATGCCGATAACAGAAAAAGTTAAGATTATTGCCGGCCTTTTTCCTAAAATGAACCAGCCTGCCGTAGCCAAACATGCTTTAGAATTAAGCAAGCTGGTAGCAGAAAAAAACCCCAATGATGCTAAAGCCCTAGCCCTGTATGGCGATGTACTTTATCAGCAGAACAAGCTTAAAGAAGCACTTCCTCAATATCAGGCTGCATTAAAGTTAAACGAGCAGATTTATGCCGTTTGGGAGCAGATTATCAATATTCAAACTTTACTGGGGCATTACAGCGAGGCGGTAAAAGTAGGCGATGAGGCATTAACCATTTACCCCAACCAGGCCGGCCTTTATTACTATATGGCTTATGCCTTATTTAAAACCAATAAGCTGGATGCGGCACAAAGTAACCTGAAAACGGCGTTGCAATTAGATGTAGATAATAAAAGTTTACAGGCGCAGGTATATGCCCTTCAAGGAGATATCTACATCAATCAGAATAACTTTGGCGCAGCCAAAACATCATTTGAGAAAGCAATTGCGGCAGAACCCGATAATTATTTAATCATGAATAATTACGCCTACTATTTGGCCTTAAGAAACGATGATTTAACAAAGGCCGCAAAATATGCCGAAACTGCCGCAAATGCAATGCCCAATAATCCATCCGTAACCGATACTTATGCGTATATACTTTTTAAACAGCAAAAGTATGAGCTGGCCAAAACATGGATAGAAAAGGCGCTGCAAAACAATAGCAGTAAGAATGGTGTTTATTTGGAGCGATATGGAGATATTCTTTTCATGAAAGGTGAAAAGGAGGCCGCAATCATCCAATGGAATAAAGCCAAAGAAGCAGGAAACTACTCTGAGTTATTAATTAAGAAAATAAATGAAAAGAAGTATTTTAAATAGCGTTTTAATATTAACTGCCGTAGCTTTTTTCTCGGCCTGTAAACCTAAAAAAGAAATTGTAGTTGCCCCGCCAAAACAACCGGAAACTAAAGTAGACAATACCAAAGCAGAAACATTAACCCTGCTTAATAGTAAGCAACTCAAATTCAATACCCTTTCTGCAAAGGCCAAGGCTACTTTAGATTTGGATGGAAAATCAAACGATGTGACGATGAATTTACGCATCAAAGATAAGGAAACCATTTGGGTGAGCATTACAGCTTTGGGCGGCATGGCCGAGGTAGCAAGAGCATTAATTACGCCTGATAGCATCAAAATTATCAATAGATTATCCAGCACCTATTTAAATAAGCCATTTAGCTATATCTATAAATTCACCAACAAACAGGTTAACTTCAATACGCTGCAAAGTATTCTTACCGGAAATGCCATAGATTGTTTTATGACCGAGAAATCTGATCTTAAGCAGAATGCAGGAGTTTGGACGCTTTCGGGAACAAAAGAAGACCTGGATTACCGTTTATTATTTAATACCTTATTTAAAGTAACTGAAACCAATCTGAATGATGCTAAAAATGGCCAGGCACTTAAAGTGACCTATGGTGAATATCAAAAATTAAACGATTCGTTATTTCCAAGTACACTGGAAATCAATACCCTTTCCAAAGCGAAGAAAATCAACATCAGCATGCAGTTTACCAAAATAGACGGCAATGTTCCTGTAGATTTTCCGTTTACAGTACCAAAGAGATTTACTTTGGCTAACTAATAAGCGATTCAGTTTTTCCGCCGTTTGAATGAAGAATAGATGAAGAGGGCTTCCACAATGTGGATTATGGCTTGAGTATCTCAATTTTAATACTTTTTACTGTAAAATTTTTATACTTTTGGCTTAATGAAGCTACACAAACTTGTATTTATCCTGTTTTTAAGCGTATGTGCCCTTTCGGCTAATGCACAAACCGAGAGTCAGCTTAGGCGTAAAAAAGAAGCGATCCAACGTGAAATTGAACAACTTCAAAAGAATTTAAATAAAGCAGCGAGCGGTAAAAAACTAACCTTGCAGCAAATCAATGCCATTAATGCGCAAATTCGATTGCGTCAGGATAAGATCGGAACCATCAATTCTGAAATAAAAAACCTGGATGGTCAAATCTCTCAGAACACCAATACCGTACATACGTTACAAGGTCAGCTTGGCGACCTTAAAAAAGAGTATGCTGCGATGATCCGTTTTGCGCAACGAAACAGAAACGCATACGATAAGATGATGTTTATTTTTGCCGCAAGAGATTTTAACCAGGCTTACAAAAGGATAAAATATTTACAACAGTTTAGCCAGTACCGTAAAAAACAGGCCGGTTATATTGAAAATACCCAACAGGAACTAAACGGTAAGATTAAAATATTAGATAGAACCCTAAAAGAGAAAAGTAACCTTTTAAAGGAGCAGGAAAGAGAAAAGGAAAAATTAGGTAAAGATAAAAGTGAGCAAGCGGTAACCTTAAAAAAATTAAGTAAACAGGAAAGTCAGTTTAAACAGGATATCGCTACCCGTAAGAAACAACAGGTTCAGATTGATAAAGCTATTCGTGCAGCCATTCAACGCGCCATTGAAGAAGCCAGAAGAAAGGCAGCAGAAGAAGCGAGAAGAAAAGCCGCAGAAGAAGCCAGAATTGCAGCAGCAAATGCTAAAGCAGCAAATAAACCTGCACCAGCTGCAACGCCGGTAAGGGAGAAAACAACCAATGAATTATTAACCAACGATGCCGGATCGGCAAAGCTGGCCGCAGGATTTGAAAATAACAGAGGGCGCTTACCTTACCCAGTGGCAGGTACCATTACCGAACATTTTGGTGTACACAAGGTAGATCAAGCCTCTATGAATAACGAAGGGGTAAATATTACCGCTTCAGAAGGAGCAGCTGTAAGAGCAGTATTTGATGGGGAAGTGTTGGCAGTAAGTTCGATTTATGGTAAATATGTTGTGATCATTATGCATGGAAATTACTTCACCATTTATCAGAATTTAAGGTCTGCAAGTGTGAGTAAAGGAGATAAAGTATCTACTAGACAGACCATTGGCGTGTTGGCCAATACCGGAGATGTGGCAGAATTACACTTCGAAATTATGCGGGGACAAACCAAGTTAAACCCCGAAGCTTGGATTAGTAAGTAAACATTAGACATATTTATTGTCTATATTTGTATAAATTATATTAGTGATGTATCAAGGCACGTTATTAGAGTTTTTAAACATGGGCGGATCGGAGATTGTGCTCATCTTAGTGGTAGTACTTTTGTTATTTGGAGGTAAAAAATTACCTGAATTGGCAAGAGGCTTAGGAAAAGGAATCAGAGAGTTTAAAGATGCCTCTGATGGTGTTAAACGTGAAATCCATAGAAACATCAATGCGATGGATTTAGATAAAGAGGAAGAAGAAAATATAGCTAGAAATAATCAGCGTTATCACCCAACAGACGAAGCGCCGGTTGATGAAAAAGTCGGTTCAGATGTACCATCCCCTTCAAGTACTCCAGTTGACCAAAAAATTGAAACTGACAACCAAAAAGTTTAAACAAAAAAGTTATGTTAAATACAACAATAGCAGCAATGCTTGGCACACCAGAACTGATCATTATCGGAGTAGTGGTTCTCTTATTGTTCGGTGGTAAAAAAATTCCTGAACTTATGCGTGGTTTAGGTAAAGGTGTTAAAGAATTTAAAGAAGGTAAAGATGGTGTAGATGGCGATCAGGTTGATCCATCAAACCGCGATAAAACCGTTTAATTTCAATCATTTCAGTTTTGAAGAAATACAGCTCTCTTAAAGAGATACAAGCACTCATTTCGCAAGGAGCTTTAACTTTACCGGATTTATTGGCTTATTACTTTAAGCAAATTGAAGAACATCAACACCTCAATGCATTCAACGAGGTGTTTTTTTATTCGGCCGAAGTTCAAGCCAAAGCGGTACAGGAAAAGATAAATGCAGGTACGGCAGGTAAGCTTGCGGGTATGGTTATCGGTATTAAAGATAACATCTGTTATAAAGATCATGTAGTTACCGCCTCTTCCAAAATGCTCGAAGGCTTTGTATCGCCTTACTCTGCTACAGTGGTTCAGCGCTTGCTGGAAGAAGATGCTGTAATTATAGGCCGCTTAAATTGTGATGAATTTGCAATGGGTGGCTCTAATGAAACGTCTTATTTCGGGGCAGTAAAAAATGCTGTAGATCATGCACTCGTTCCCGGTGGTTCATCGGGAGGGTCGGCTGTTGCTGTACAGGCAGATATGTGTTTATCGGCTTTGGGAACAGATACTGGAGGTTCGGTTAGGCAACCAGCTGCCTTTTGCGGTCAGATTGGTTTAAAACCTACATATGGACGTATTTCCCGGTATGGTGTTATAGCCTATGCTTCATCATTTGACCAGGTAGGGCCAATTACCTCTTCTGTAGACGATGCTGCGCTTCTTTTACAGGTTTTGGCAGGTGCCGATGATAACGATTCTACCGTTTCGCCTATCGAAGTACCCGAATATTCAGCCTTACTTCAGCAGGATGGCAAAAAGAAAATCGCTGTATTAAAGGAAACCATTGAAAATGATGCCTTAGACCCGGAAATTAAAGCGGCCATTTTAACCGCTATTGATGATTTGAAAGCCGATGGACATACTGTTGATTATGTTTCTTTCGACTTGTTAGATTATCTCGTTCCGGCTTATTATATTTTAACTGCGGCAGAAGCCTCTTCTAACCTTTCCCGCTATGATGGCGTTCATTATGGGCACCGTAATATGGAAGCCAAATCGCTAAACGAGCTGTATAAAAAATCTCGTGCAGAAGGATTCGGAGAAGAAGTGAAACGCAGAATCTTACTGGGAACATTTGTGTTAAGCGCCGGATATTACGATGCTTATTATCAAAAGGCACAAAAAGTAAGAAGATTGATCAGAGAAAAATTAGATGAGCTATTTGCTCAATATGATTTGATCTTATCTCCGGTAGCACCTACAACACCATTTAAAATTGGCGATAATATGCAGGATCCTTTGGTGATGTATATGGCCGATATTTTTACCGTGTTACCTTCGTTGAGCGGGAATCCAGCCATTGCACTGCCTTTAGGCAATAATACGGATGGTTTGCCGTTAAGTATGCAGTTTATAGCCAAACATTTTGAGGAAGATAAGCTCCTGGCTTTTTCTCAGGCTTTTTTAAAATAAGCGTAACTTTTATAAAGTTACGCCCAGCATTTGCCTATGTCGAACAGCTGTAATTCCCCAAAAGGGAGGTTCAGCGGGTTGGTATTAGCATTGCTGAATTAAACAAATAGCCCATGATTAAAAAATTACTTTTTACCTCTATCTGTGCATTATTAGGACTTGTAACTTACACTTCAGCGCAACAAACCCTCAAACTCGATAGCCTTCCAAAAGGGCAGAACAACATTTTCATCAATACCGATACCATTGCCATGCCGCAGGTGATCGAAAATCCATTGATGATGGGCCAGAATTATATTTATAAGCTCAGGCTCGATTCTATCTCTAAATCAGTTCCCCTTCCTTACAACGAATACGTTCAACAGTATATAGATATTTATGCCAAGCGCAAAGATATGTTTGGCAAAATGCTGGGCCTTTCCAGCTACTATTTTCCTATTTTCGATAAGGCTTTAAGAGAGTACAACATCCCAACGGAGATTAAATACTTAACCATTGTAGAGTCGCAGATGAACCCACATGCCATATCTCGGGTGGGCGCAACAGGAATCTGGCAGTTTATGTTCGGTACCGGAAAAGCTTATGGCTTAAAGATGGATAACTTTGTAGATGAACGCAAAGACCCTATTCAGGCCAGCTATGCTGCGGCAGCCTATTTTAGAGATGCTTTTGAAGAACTGGGCGATTGGTTATTGGCTATTGCTGCATACAATTGCGGCAAGGGCAATGTAACCCGTGCTATAGATAAAGCGGGATCAAGAGATTTCTGGGAGATCAGGCAGTTTTTACCTAAAGAAACCCGAAACTATGTGCCGGCATTTATTGCGGCCATGTATGTAATGAACTATTCAGGTAAACATCAGATTACTGCGCAGGCCTGCAACATGTTCTTAAAAACAGATACGGTGCAAACCAATCGTTTTGTGTCATTGGAAATGCTGGCTAAAGCATTAAATGTAGATGAAGCCGCACTCTTTGCTTTAAACCCTTCATATAAAAAGAAAATAGTAAACGGTACAGAGGATGATCCCAAGCGTATTGTAATGCCTAAGCTAAAAGGGATTGACTATGCTGGTGTATATGAAGTGCTGAACAATGATGCTGAAGTGGATATGAGAATTATTCAGGCCAGCACTGATGATGTTCGTGAACTGAGAAAGAAGCGAACGGCAACGGTTGGTAAAAATATGGTTTACCATAAAGTTACTTCGGGGCAAAACCTTGCTGCGGTAGCTATTAAATATGGTGTAGAAGTGCAGGATTTAAAAGTTTGGAACGGCTTAAAAAGCAAAACCATTGTGCCCGGGCAAAAGCTGAAAATATATACCAAGAACCGCAATATTTTAAAGGCACCTGCATCTTTCTTAAGTTATACTGTAAAGGCTGGCGATACGCTATCTGGTATTGCCGAAAAGTTTGATGGCGTAACCGTGCAAAGCATTAGACGGGATAATGGCTTAAACAAAGCATCTTTACAGCCTGGCATGGTATTAAAAATCAGTAAAGGGTAAGAAACCATCTCTATTGAGCGGCGAGGCCTGAGCTGAAGCAATCTATTGTCGTTAAGTCAGTGTATTTATTGAATAAGGAAGACTGTTCCCCGGTGTGGAGAGATCAGTTTATTGTGCGCTCTCTATCCCCAATAAGTATTGCTGATGCCAGACATTATTAGATAATTGTAGATATTCTTCCACAACAATCGATAAAACCGTGACAAATTTCCCCGTTGTTGTGGCGGTAAGAATTAGTTCCTCCTGCCTAAGAAAGGTTTATCTGATGTCTTACGCGCTATTCTCCCCCTATATAGTCCGTAAAAATTAATTGGCACATTTATTTTATGGTTAGCCTTTACAGCAAGCCTGATCGAAACTGTTTTTAGGACCCGGCTTGCTGAAATAATTTAAGCAGCATTATTCTTTAGGCATGGGGAGCACATTTTTTTCTGGATTTGTTATCCGATTCATTTTGGTAAGCATACTGGCGTTTCTAATAGAAGTTTACCTCTTTTTCTACCGAGGCATTAACCAGCCTTTCCGGCATGTATCATCCTACTTTGGTATAACGATCATAGTGATGGTACTGATCCTCCTCTGTACCTATGCCAAATCTGTTATAGAAAACAATCGCTCCTTGCAAAGCGCAACACAAATCTGTTCCAGATATTGTTTAATAGTTATTATGCTGTACACCTGGATATTCCTAGCGCCCTGATACCAAAAGCTAAAACCCATGAAAAAGCTAATCATTTCTTTAATCCTGATATTAATTTATGCAAATACTTTTTCGCAGCAATTAAATCACGAAGATTTTAATCCCAATAATAAGTTGATTGGGCCTAAAGGAGAAAAACTATCAGCATCTCCGCAGGTAGATAGTTTATGCAGGAAAGCAAAGGCTTATTATGCTAAATCTCAATATAATGATGGTCTTAGCCTACTTAAAAAGGTTAATGCTATGGAGGAAAATAATCCCCTGATCAAAGCCGCTATAGCCTGGGCTTATCTTAAGATCGGGGATTTTGATTCCGCTATTTCCTATTTTAATACAGCACTTAAGCTCAACCCTGACGATCGTTTTGCACAACAAAACCTCATTATGTGTTATTCCTCTAAAAGAGATTATAAAACAGCCTGCTCAAAAGCCAGGGCATACATGAGGTCTTATGATGATGATCCCGATGGTTACTTTACCTTTATGCTCGTTTATTTCAATCACGGTCACTTTAAGTCAGCCATTGAAAATGGTGAGAAGGCTGTTGAACGCTACAAGAGTACAAATGATGATTCTATTTATTGTGCTTATTACTGGTTGGGCAAAGCATACTATGCCGATAAGGATTATACACATTCAGATGAAGCATTCCAATGGTTAAAGGCGAAAGGGATAAAGGTAGAACAAAAGTATATGGTTCGTTTATGAATGGTTTAATTGAAATTAAAAACCCATGTAAACGACCATAGGTTTGTATTGCCCCTCCAATTTATAACCTGATATTTCCGGTATAGCTGCTCATGGAGATGTTTCGCCTGTCACCAGAGATAAATGAGTTTATTCCTTTGGGTGATAATGCTGAATAATTAGGAGACTGATAATAAAATATATAATGAGAATTTCTTCACCGTTACTCCACCTGATAATTTGGTTGCTTTTAGTCGCACTTTCTATCATAGTAAAGCTGTTTGATATTAAAATATATTACGTTGCTAGTCTGTTGCCATTAATCTTAATTACGTATGTTGTAAAAAAGGAAAAATTTGAATTTTTTAAAAGAAGTAAATTCTTAACCATGTTAATATTCGGTATTTCTTTTTTTATGTTTTTTTTTAGTGTAGAAAATCTTTTGGGCTTTATAAATGAACCGTACAGGAGGGTGGTGCTGATAACACTATTATTTGCTTATTCTTTTTTAATTAAAACTATCCTTGGCAAGCATTGTAAACCAAACTCAAATTAGATGAAATGACTACATTTTAGAGGTATAATCTTTATCACATTAATCTCAGCTGTCTCCCTTTTTCATCTTTTATAAGTTGTGTTTGACTAGACCTCCTGTTTCTTGTCTTCTTCCATTATTTTAACCATCTATTCCATAAACTGAACAAAAGATCGGCAGTAGATCCACCCAATGTTGCCTATTAGCGATTAACTAACTGAAATAAAGAGTAGCAGGGATGTCAATTCACTCATTTGCCGGGAATATTTATTTTCTGCCTAGTAAAAGAATTGTACCTTTGCCCCGGTCACTAATAAGTTACGTAATGAGTAAAACGAATAGAAAGCAAGATGCACTTGATTACCACTCACAGGGTCGTCCGGGGAAGATACAAGTAGTACCTACGAAACCTACGAATTCGCAAAGAGATTTAACTTTAGCCTATTCTCCTGGTGTTGCTGAACCTTGCTTGCAAATTGCAGAAAATACTGAAGATGTTTATAAATATACGGCTAAGGGAAACCTTGTAGCGGTAATTAGTAACGGTACAGCCGTTTTAGGATTAGGTGATATTGGCCCTGAGGCTGGTAAGCCAGTAATGGAAGGTAAAGGTTTACTTTTCAAGATTTTTGCTGATATTGATGTATTCGATTTAGAATTGGATACCAAGAATGTAGACGATTTTGTAAAGATTGTTAAAGCATTAGAGCCAACTTTTGGCGGTGTAAACTTAGAAGATATCAAAGCACCAGAATGTTTCGAAATCGAGCGTCGCTTGAAGGAAGAAATGAACATTCCGGTTATGCACGATGATCAGCACGGAACAGCAATTATCTCTGCTGCGGCGTTGATAAATGCTTGTGAAATCCAAAAGAAAAAAATGGACAAGATTAAGATTGTAGTAAATGGCGCCGGAGCTGCTGCAATTTCTTGTACCAAATTATATGTTTCTTTAGGTGCAAAGAAAGAAAATATCGTGATGTGCGATCGTTCGGGTGTTATCCGTAAAGACCGTGAGAATTTAGATGCGATAAAAGCTGAATTTGCTACTGATAGAAAAATCAATACACTAGACGAGGCAATGGTTGATTCTGATGTATTCATCGGACTTTCTTCTGCTGATTGTGTTAGTGCTGAGATGTTAAATTCGATGGCGAAAAACCCTATTGTTTTTGCCATGTCGAATCCTAATCCGGAGATTAACTACGAATTAGCAATCAAAACCCGTAAAGATATCATTATGGCTACTGGCCGTTCTGATTATCCTAACCAGGTTAATAACGTATTGGGTTTCCCTTACATTTTCCGTGGTGCGCTAGATGTTAGAGCGACTGCCATTAACGAACCGATGAAAATTGCTGCGGTTAAAGCAATTGCCGAACTCGCTAAAAAATCTGTTCCTGAGGCGGTTAACCTGGCTTACAATGCCCGTAATCTTAAGTTTGGTAAAGATTATATCATCCCTAAGCCTGTAGATTTCAGGTTAATTACCGAAGTTTCTACAGCAGTAGCCAAGGCAGCGATTGTAAGTGGTGTTGCCCGCAAAGTTATTACCGATTGGGATGCTTATACCGAGGAACTTAGAAAACGTTTAGGTTTGGATGATGCGATTATGCGCGCCATTACCACCAAGGCAAAGACTGATCCGAAACGTGTTGTTTTTGCGGAGGCCGATAACTACAAAATCTTAAAAGCAGCTCAAATTGTAAATGATGAAAATATCGCCATTCCTATCCTTTTAGGAAATAAAGAGAAAATTCAGGCCATTATAGATGAGCATGGATTAGAACTGGATGGCGTGCAGATCATTGATCAGATGCAGGAGCCGGAAAAAACCAAGAAGTATGCAGATGCGCTTTATAAAAAACGTCAGCGTAAAGGGGTTTCAGCCAGTGATGCGGTTAAATTATTGAGAGATCGTAACTATTTCGGTGCTTCAATGGTAGAATTTGGCGAAGCAGATGCTTTAATTTCGGGTTTAACGAAGAACTATGGCTCTACTATTAAGCCTGCGCTTCATGTTATTGGTGTAGAGCCAGGCGTTAAACGTGTTGCGGGTATGTACATGATGATGACCAAAAAAGGACCTGTTTTCTTTGGTGATACTACTGTAAACGTAGATCCTACCGCAGAAGAATTGGTAGACATTACTCTTTTGGTAGATAAATCTGTAAAGCAGTTTAATATTAAACCGCGTATTGCTTTATTGTCTTACTCCAACTTCGGTTCAAATGATGGCGTAACTCCAAATAAAGTTCGCGAAACAGTTAAATTATTGCATAAAAACTATCCTGAAATTGTAGTTGACGGAGAAATGCAAGGTAACTTCGCCATTAACAACGAATTGTTAAAAGATAATTTTCCATTCAGTACCCTGGCAGATGCACCTGCAAATACATTAATCTTCCCTAACTTAGAATCTGGTAACATTGCTTACAAATTGTTACAGGAGCTGGGTGGCGCAGAAGCCGTTGGTCCAATCTTATTAGGATTAAATAAACCTGTTCATATTGTTCAGTTAGGAAGTTCAGTGCGGGAGATCGTAAATATGGTTACTATTGCAGTAGTAGATGTTCAAGCTAAAGAAGAAATTGCAGGAACATCAAAACGAAAAGGTATATTTGGAAAAACAACTAAAAAGTAGAATTACATGTACGCCTATATTGATGGTAAACTTACATTTAAAAACCCGGCCTATGTTGTGGTTGAAGCTGGAGGTATAGGTTATCATATTAACATCTCTCTCAATACATATAGCAATCTTAGCGATGGCGAAAGGTGTAAATTATACACCTGGTTACATGTTAAAGAAGATGCACACACCTTATACGGCTTCGCTGATGAAGGCGAACGCCGTTTATTTTTACATCTGATCTCGGTATCTGGCATTGGGCCAAATACCGGGAGAATGATTTTATCCTCCATCACTCCCGAGGAAATCCAAACTGCAATTGTGAAAGCTGATCTGCCTTTAATACAGCGTATTAAAGGGTTAGGAGCAAAGACAGCCCAACGTTTAGTACTGGAATTACAAGATAAATTGAAAAAAGAAGGATCAGATTCATTAATTTTTATCCCTCAACACAATACAATTAAAGATGAAGCGTTATCAGCATTGGTAATGCTCGGATTCGCCAAACAAACCGCCGAAAAAACTATAGATCAGATTTTAAAAGTGACAGAGGGGACACTTTCGGTAGAGCAACTAATTAAACAAGCTTTAAAAAAATTATAGATCGTAACGCCTTTGAAGAGAATTTCTACACTCCTATTTCTCATCCCAATCTTCCTGCTTGCTTCTAAAAACGCCTTTTCTCAAGTTGTTCCGAGCAAAACTGATACTGCCACGTCTAAAAATAATTTTAGCTTACGTGAAAAGCAGTTATTGGGGCTTAGTCCATCTACAAACCCTTTTTATCCTCTGCCCAGCAGCTCCAAAAGGCTTGTAGAATACGATGCCAAGAATAAAAGGTACATTGTAAAAGAACTGATTGGGGATAAATATGTCACCCAAACCCAATACTTAACGGTGGATGAGTACCAGCGTTTAATGAACAGCGAAATTAAAAGAGGGAATTGGAGAAGTATTTCTAATGCAGAGGTTAGCGATTACAGAAGTACAGGCATTATTCCACCGATACAAATTAATAGTAAATCCTTTGAAAAGCTGTTTGGTGGATCAACCATTGATATTCAGCCCAGAGGAGAGGCCGAGTTAACCTTCTTAGGCCGAATTAATAAAAACGAAAACCCACTTTTTAACGAGCGCCAGCGCGTACAAACTAATTTTGATTTTAACCAGCGCATTCAGATGGACCTTGTGGGGAACATTGGAACCAAGTTAAAAATTAAGAGTAACTACAATACAGAAGCACAATTTGATTTTGAAAATCAGATCAAACTCGATTATACCGGCGGTCCTGATGATATTATCCAGAAAATTGAGGCAGGTAACGTTAGTTTACCTCTTAATACCAGTTTAATTACCGGAACACAGGCGCTTTTTGGGGTTAAAACCCAGCTTAAGTTTGGTAAATTGAATGTGACCAGTGTTTACACTCAGCAAAAATCTGAATCGCGAGAATTGCGGATTACCAATGGCGCTCAACAAAATACCACCACGGTAAGTATTGATAACTACGAAGCCAACAAGCATTATTTCTTGGCACAGTACTTTAGAAATAACTACAATAAATACCTCGCCAATGCTCCCATTATTACCTCACCCATTCAAATTACAAAAATAGAAGTTTGGATTACCAATAAAGCCGGAAGTACTACCGATTCAAGGGATGTGTTGGGGCTTTTGGATTTGGGGGAAAATCAACCTTATAACCCACTGTTCGCAGGTAATGGTTCTGCCTTACCAGGCGGTACTACCGCTACAGGTTTCCCGCAACAATCTAATAATTTATTGGCTTCACTTCCCGCTGCAGCAAGGTTTACTAATGACAACGCCGTTATTAACTATTTCCAGAGCTCTGGGGGTACAGATAACTTTGCCAAGCTAATCTATGCCCGTAAACTTACAGAAAGGGAATTTACTTTTCAGCCACAGCTGGGGTACATCTCCCTTAATAACCCCTTAAATGCTGATGAGGTATTAGCAGTAGCATATCGTTACACCTATAATGGCGTAGAGTATCAGGTAGGAGAATTTTCTACCGACGTTTCTTTTGATTCTGGTAATCCGAAAATGTTGTATGCCAAGTTGTTGAAAAACGAAACGACAAAGATTGCTTTGCCAACCTGGGATTTAATGATGAAAAACATCTATTCTATTGGCGGATATCAGATCAGCACCCAAAACTTCAGATTGGATATCTATCGTATCGACAATGGTACGGGGGTTGAAAATCCAGTAATGACAGAGGGGCAGAATACGGCAAACAAACAATGGATAGCCTTAACAGAATTTGACCGGTTGAACCAGCAAAACGAGCGCCAGCCAGACGGGATTTTCGATTTTGTGGCTTCAAATAATGCTTTTGGAGCTTATTCTACCAGCGCCAATGCTACTAACACGCCTTTTGGTTCTAATCTTTCGGCTTCGGGTTTATCTTCTTTGGTAACCAATACGAATAAGGGATATATTACCATAGATCCGGCCAATGGAAGGATTATCTTTCCCATCATCGAACCTTTTGGAAAGGATCTTGCCGCCAGATTTTTACCGAGTGAGCAGGCTTTAGTTGATAAATATACTTTTACTGCCCTGTATGATTCTACTCAAACTATAGCCAAGCAGCTTTTTCAAGATAAGAACAGATACATTATAAAAGTTAACTACCAATCTGAAATTTCATCTGAATTTAGCTTAAATGCAATCAATGTTCCGGAAGGATCGGTAAAGGTTTTTGCCGGAACCATGCCACTAACAGAAGGGGTAGATTTTACAGTAGATTATCAGGGAGGCCGGGTAAGTATCATCAATCAGGCACTTTTAGTATCTGGTCAGCCCATTAGAATTACCACTGAAAACAATGAACTTTTCGGACTTCAACAGAAATCACTTTTTGGAACCCGTTTAGATTATCGGGTTAATAATAAGTTGAATCTGGGGGGTACGTTTATGAATTTAACGGAGAAGCCATTGACGCAAAAAGTGAATATTGGCGATGAACCTATTTCCAACACCATATGGGGCGCAGATATCAACTACAGTTCGCCATCAAGATTTTTAACCAAGTTGGTAGATAAGCTTCCATTTATTTCTACTAAAGTACCTTCCAGCGTTACTTTTTATGGAGAGTTTGCCCAGCTGGTTCCAGGACACCCACGGGCATTAAACTTTGCAGGAAGTGAAAATGGTGTGAGTTACCTGGACGATTTTGAAGCATCCAGATCTGTTATCGATTTAAAAAGCGCCATAGCCTGGCAGCTTTCCGGAACACCTCAAATGTTCAGCGAATCACAATTGGTAGATGATTTAGCTTATGGTTACAACAGGGCCAGGGTAGCTTTTTATAATATCGATCCTACCTTTTACAATTCAGCAGCTTCTACTACGCCGGCTAACATCCGGAATAACCGAAACGAACTTTCTAATCATTACGTAAGGGAAATTATCGAACAAGAGGTTTTCCCTTTTAAAGAAACGGCAACAGGGCAGGCATTAAACATTAACACTTTAGATGTTGCCTACTATCCAACAGTACGCGGTCCTTATAACTTCCGTACCAGTGGATTTAAACAGGATGGTTCGTTGCTTATGCCTCAAAATAACTGGGGTGGTTTTCAACGTAAAATTGAGACGAATGACTTTGAAGCTTTAAACGTAGGCTTTATTGAGTTTTGGGTATTGGATCCATTTATCTATAAACCTAATTCGACCGGGGGAGATGTTTATTTTAACCTGGGTAACATCTCAGAGGACATCTTAAAGGATGGCAGAAAATCACTTGAAAATGGCTTGCCTGCAACTGACGATCCGAGTAAATACGACGAAACCAAATGGGGAAGGGTACCCAAATTGCAACCGGTAATACAGGCTTTTGATAATGATCCGAATGCCAGGCGTGCTCAGGATGTTGGTTTAGATGGTTTATCTGATGCCAATGAGCGCGCAAAGTTTGCTGCCGATCTCAATATCATTAAATCACAGTTAAGTCCTGCGGCAGCAGCAGCTTTAGAGGCCGATCCGTCATCAGATAACTATACCTATTTCAGAGGCCCGGCCTTAGACCAGATCAATGCGGGTATCTTAAAACGTTATGAAAAATACAATGGCCCGGAGGGTAACTCTAAAACCTCGCAACAATCTCAGGAAGAACTGGGCTTAGAAAACTCAGCCTCTACTTCTTTACCAGACGGGGAAGACATCAACCGCGACAACAACATGACGCAAAGTGATGAGTATTTTCAATACAAAGTTTCGATGCGCCCTGCGGATTTAGTTGTCGGCCAAAACTTCATTACCGATAAAGTTACCTCACAGGTGAAATTGGCCAATGGAAATACGCAAGCAGTTTCCTGGTACCAGTTCAGAATTCCGATCGGAAACTATCAGCAAAAAGTGGGTGGGATTCAGGATTTTAAATCCATTCGTTTCATCAGGATGTTTATGACCAATTTCACCGATACCGCTGTAATGCGTTTCGCAAAATTGCAATTGATCAGAGGAGAGTGGAGGGCATTTAACTCCTTAAATGAGGCTGCTCAGGTTATCGTTGATCCATCTTTACCAGCCTTAACCCCAGACAATTCAACGATTGAAGTTTCTACGGTTAACATCGAAGAGAACGGTAAGCGTTCGCCAATTCCTTATGTTACCCCTCCGGGAATTTTAAGAGAACGCGATTACAGCAACTACCGTGGAGATACGCGCCTAAATGAGCAATCGCTTTCGGTAACGGTTAAAAACTTAAGAGATGGGTACGGAAGGGCTGCGTTCAAAACTGCTTACAGTGATTTCCGCTCTTATAAACACCTGGAGATGTACGTCCATGCAGAGGCGGTTAATAATCAGCCGGTATATGATAAGGATGTGTCGGCTTTCTTAAGAATAGGAACAGATAACCTGGATAACTATTATGAGTATGTAATGCCTTTAAAGATCACCAATCCGGGCACAAGTGATCCGGATGCAATCTGGCCGGAAGCTAACCGCATGGATATTGATTTAACCTTATTCCAAAACGCTAAGTTAGCCAGAAATAATGCCCGCCAGGCCAATGGTCAACCTTGGCCAATAAACGTACCTTTTACCTATTCGGATGGAACCAAAACTATTGTGGTAAAGGGACAGCCCGATATGAGTAAAGTTCGCGTGTACATGCTGGGGGTTAAAAACCCGGTAAGGAACCTGGCGCAGGGAGAAGGTGATGATGGTCTGGATAAAACAGTTTTAGTTTGGTTTAATGAGTTGCGATTAACAGAGTTTGATGAAAGAGGTGGATGGGCAGCTACGGCACGTTTAAATTTGAAACTGGCCGATTTTGCTGATGTTAATATTTCAGGAAGTAAATCGACCATTGGATTTGGTACCATAGATTCTAAAGTAAGTGAGCGTAACCGTGCCGACAATGTATTGCTGGATGTATCTTCTTCAGTAGAATTGGGCAAGTTCCTGCCTCAAAAATCAGGGGTGAAGATTCCAATGTTTGTGAGTTACTCTAAACAAGTATCAACGCCTCAATTCAATCCACGCACACCGGATATTGAACTGAAGAACGCACTCGATAACTCAACTAAAGAACAAAAAGACTCGATACTGAATTTTGCTCAGGATTATACCATAAGAAGAGGGATTAACTTTACCAATGTGCGTAAAGAGCGAACCAATACCGCTAAACCCGTACATCTTTGGGATATAGAAAACTTCTCGGCGAGTTATGCGTATACGCAATACAATCACCGCGATTTTATTAACCAAAGCAGTATCCAAAATACTTACCGGGCATCCTTACAGTATAATTATTCAAAGGAAGCTAAAACAATTGCGCCTTTCGAAAAGATTATCAAGTCGAATATGCTGGCTATTTTGAAGGATTTTAATTTCAGTATATTCCCAAGTGCCATTAATTTTAGAATTGATGTAGACCGTTTATATTCAGAAAATACCTTGCGTAATAACGATCCGAATAATACCATTGGTGTTTTTCGAAATGGTTATGGTACCACTTTCAATAAGAACTTTACCATGAGTAGAATTTATGGTATTGCCTGGAACCTTACCCGTTCATTACAGCTGGATTTTAATGCTACCAACTACTCTATCATTGATGAACCAAACGGTAGGATAGAAGGCTTGAAACGCGATACCGTATGGGAGAACTTAAAACGATTAGGACGAACTACAGATTATAACCATAACTTAAACGTAACGTATAATCTGCCTATTGATAAAATACCAGGACTTAATTGGGTAGTGGTAAAAACACGTTATGGTACCAATTTCAACTGGCAAACGGAGCCATTGGCTACCTTAAGAGATCCCAATATCAATTTAGGAAATACGGTTCAAAACAGTAGAACCGTACAGGTTAACCCAACTTTAAACTTAACAACCTTATACAATAAGTTTGGTTTTGTCCGAAAGTCGGGGAATAGCCAGGAAGGTGGGGGAATAAAGAATTTCTTTATCAACCTACTTACCAGTTTAAAGAATGTTAATGCGGCTTACACGCAAACAAAGGGAACATTCTTACCGGGCTATTTACCTAAAACTTCTTACTTCGGAATAGATAATGTTACGGGAGCACCGGGCTTAGGTTTCGTTTTTGGAAGTCAGAGAGATATTAGAGATATGGCGCTTGGAAGCGGATGGCTAACTACCGACACCTTGCAAACACAATTCTATGTTACCACTCTTAGAGAAGATTTGAGCTTAACCGGCCAGTTGGAACCGTTTAAGGACTTAAGAATTACCTTAAAGGCCAATAAGGCCCAAACGAAGAATTTCTCTTCAAACTTTAGGTATGTAGAAAGCCAGTCGGGCTTTGAGAACCTGAGTGCGACCACCCAGGGTGATTACAGCATTTCATACATTGCCATCGGAACTGCTTTTAAAGAAAGTAACTCGAGTACCATCTCTACTTTGTTTGAGCAGTTTATGGCGAATAGAATTCTTATTTCAAGAAGATTGGGGGCGCAAAACCCGAACTCTTCTGGTAGTAACGGAGGCTTTGCAGATGGCTATTCAAAAGAAAGTCAGGATGTAATTATATCGGCCTTTATGGCTGCGTATGCGGGCAAGGATCCGAATAAGATCAGCATGAATGCTTTTCCTAAAATCCCACTTCCAAACTGGAACCTGACTTATAGTGGCTTAACACGCATTCCGTTTGTAGCAGACAGATTCTCTTCTGTGGACATCAGGCATGGGTATCGTTCGGCTTATAATGTGAACGGATTTAACTCATTAATCAGATACACAGAAGTAAATGGTTTCTCGAGTAACAGAGATGCAAACAATAACTTTTTACCAGAATTTCAATTTGCCCAGGTAACGGTATCAGAATACTTCTCTCCATTGGTGGGAGTAGATACCCGTTTTAAAAATAATTTAACGGCTTCATTTGAATTGAACAGATCTAGATTATTGGCCCTGAGCTTATCCAATAGTCAACTTGCCCAACTATCAGAAAACAATATGGTTTTTGGTTTGGG
Organism: Pedobacter rhizosphaerae; assembly: GCF_900111155.1. GTDB lineage: Bacteria > Bacteroidota > Bacteroidia > Sphingobacteriales > Sphingobacteriaceae > Pedobacter > Pedobacter rhizosphaerae. Next base: position 35,963 of record NZ_FOGG01000035.1, read on the forward strand.
TTACCGTACCAATAAGTTCAGATTTCCTTTTGGTATGTTTAAAAGTCTGAAAATGGATAACAATATGGACTTTAAACTGGATGTTGCCATTCGTGATAATAAGACCGTTATACACCGCGCTGATGTGAAGGATGCAGAAGTTTCTTCTGGAGCCAAGAACATTACCCTCAGACCAAGCGTAGATTATGTATTGAATCAGAAATTCAATATCAAACTTTTCTATGATTCTAATATCACCAAACCTTATACTTCTCAAACGTTTAATACCTCGTTTAGCAATTTTGGATTTAGCTTAAGGTTTACGTTGAATTAAAATTATTGAAGTAATGAATGAGTGAATGAGTGAATGAGTGAATGTGCATATTGCTATTCACTCATTCAAAACTCACTCATTCAAAATTAGCAAACACTCTCATTCAAAACTCAAAATTCAATCATTAAATCTCAGTAATTTATCTTTTCATCATTCCAACATTATAATTAACTTTGAAAAACTAATTTATAAAGACAAATGAATTTTCCATCAGAATTAAAATACACGAAGGACCACGAATGGGTTAAGGTTGAAGGTAATGAAGCATATGTAGGTATTACTGACTTTGCTCAGCGCGAATTAGGTGATATTGTTTATGTAGATATCAATACTGTAGGTTCAGATGTAGCGAAAGACGAAGTTTTCGGTACAGTTGAAGCCGTTAAAACAGTATCTGATTTGTTTATGCCTGTAGCCGGAACAGTATTGGAAGTAAACGCAGCTTTAAATGATAACCCTGAATTGGTAAATTCTGATCCTTATGGTGAAGGCTGGATGGTAAAAGTTTCTTTAGCAGATGCTGCTGAAGTAGAAGGCTTACTTAGCGCTGAAGCTTACCAGGCATTAGTTGGAGCATAATAATATTTAATATTTTGTACAAAGCACTAAAACGACAACAATGGGCCATTCTCTGGACCGCAGTTATTTTAGTGCTTTGTAATATACACATGCCAGATTCGGCTGGTGGAGATGGTTTCTTCTTCGAAGGCTTCGATAAAATGGCACACCTTGGTTTTTTCTTTGTACTAAGTGTGTTGTTGTTCTATGGCAAAATAAGATATCAGCATAGTTTTGGTTTCAGAACTTTAACGATATTCAAAATTCTATTGATCAATGCAGTAATTGGTGGAGGCATTGAGGTATTGCAATGGAAAGTTTTCACCTATCGTTCTGCAGAGTGGTGGGATTTTACCTGCGACATGTTAGGCGCATTGATGGCTGTTTTCAGTTACGTTTTACTCCATAAATTGAATTTCAATGAAAAAGCTGACTAGTATAATTGGTTTAATCGTGATGATAAGTTTATCAGGATGCAGTATCTTCAAGAAAGATTGCAACTGCCCTAAAGTATATTACCGCAACTATCCTGCACAACACTAATCAAACAAATCATCCCAAAAGATTTGTAAATAGCCTTTAGGCTGTATTTAAAATGTTACCAAGCATTTAACACATCTTAACAAACCTTTGCGGCTTTGCTTAGTCTGATAGCATAGTTTTGTTATAATATTATCTAAAAATTTGATGAAGAGAAACGTTCAGAGAGCAATTTTTATTGTTCTTATTTTTTGTGGATACCTAGCTCAGGCACAGAATACAGGCTCAATTACAGGTAAAGTAATTAACGCTAAGGATAAAAAGCCAATCGACTTTGCTACAGTAGCCATAAGAAGCCTTAAAGACTCCAGCGTGGTAACCTCCGGCCAAACTAATCCTGATGGAACTTACACCTTTAAGGGCATTGCTCCGGGTAAATACAGGGTTTATGCCGCTTTCCTGGGTTTACAAACCACCACGAAAGATATTGAAGTAGCTAAGACAGCTGTTACAGTACCAGATATTTCAATGGCAGATGATGGTGTAGATTTAAGCACCGTAAATGTAACTGCTACAATTCCTATTGTGGTGAAGAAAGATACTTTAGAGTTTGATGCCAAATCAATTAAGGTAAGAGAGAATGCTGTTGTAGAAGACTTATTGAAAAAAGTACCTGGAGTAGAAGTTGCCAAAGATGGTAGCGTGAAGGCTCAGGGAGAAACCATCACCAAAGTGAAGGTAGATGGGAAGGAGTTTTTTGGCAATGACCCACTTTTGGCAACTAAAAACCTGCCTGCCGATATGGTAGATAAAATTCAGGTGATTGATGAACTATCCGAACAGGCACAGTTTACCGGAATTGATGATGGTACCAGAAATAAAATTTTAAATATTACCACCAAAAGTGGAATGAAGCACGGTTATTTTGGAAATAGTACCGTTGGGTATGGTTCAGACGATCGTTACGATGCCAGTTTAAACGTTAATAAATTTGATGAAGACAGACAGATTAGTTTCATCGGACAGTTTAACAATGTAAACAAGCAAAACTTCGGTCAGGGTGGTGGTGTAGGTAACGGATTTGGCGGCGGCGGAGGCGGTCGAGGTGGTTTTGGCGGTGGCGGCGGTGGTGGTAACGCTAGTTCAGGATCCAGCGGAATAACCAACACCAATGCAGCAGGGCTTAACTTTGCCGATACCTACAAAGACGGAACTCAGTTCCAGGCCAGTTATTTCTTTAATAAAGCAAGTACAGATAATATACAAACTTCAAATGTTCAAAATCTTTCAGGGATAGGTACATCTAATATTAACGAAAACTTAAATAGTACCAATGATCGTACAAATCACCGCTTTAACTTTATGGTGGATACGAAAATAGATCCATCTCTATCTATCAAAATCCAACCTAACTTTGCTTATACCGAAACGGATGGCAATAGTGTTAGGGATTATACCCGTGACTATATCACCACTTTAACCAAAGGGTTACAGCGCAATACTACAACAGCTGGTACCCCAACAATCAGCAATAATTTATTGGTGCGTAAAAGCTTTAAACGCAGAGGCCGTACACTTTCACTCAACGTAAGTACGAGTATAAATGATAATGATGGTACTAATCTTAACTATAGAGAAGATAAAATCACCAGATCTGGAGTAACTACAGATTCTTTAACCAACCAGTTAAATAATACCAATAGCCATGCGGTTAGCAATACAACCAGGTTAGTTTATACCGAACCCATTAATAAAACTTTAAGTGTCGAGTTTAATTATCAGAATGGTTATTCCAATAGTGATTCTCATCGGGATGTATATAATTTTAATCCAGTAACATTACAATACGATTTAGTTGATAATACATTTTCAAATATTTATAACAACAGAACGCTTACGAATGCAGTAGGGATTAGCTTTACCACAACAGAAAAAAAATATAACTGGAATATTGGTGTCGCTGGTCAACAAACGAATAGGGTAAATACCAACTTAACAACGGGCTTAGTTCGTACACAGAATTTTATCAACCTTACGCCATCTGCACAGTTCAGGTATAATTTTAGTAACCGTAAACGCTTATTTATAAACTACCGTGGTTCAACAACGCAACCAAGTATAGATCAGATTCAGCCTATACCCGATAATACCAATTCACAAACCTTTTATGTAGGTAATCCATTGTTAAAGCCTTCTTTTAACAACCAGTTAAGGGTAAACTTTAATAACTTTAATATCGAAACGGGAAGATTTTTCTTTGCCGGGTTAAATCTAACCCAAACGTTTAATAGCATTGGAAATACCGTAATACCTCTGGCAGACGGTGCTCAACAGGTTAGTTATGTTAATGTGGATGGAGTGTATGCCGGAAATGCAAATGCTACTTTGTCTTTACCATTAATGGCAGAGCGTAAGCTAACTTTAAACATTTCTGGTAATGGTGCCTACAACAGAAACGTTAACTTCATCACGGTTGGAAACACGAGCGATTTAGTAAAAAATATCACCAACACTTACACCATCTCTAACGGATATAAACTGGTTACCAATGTAGATAAATTTGATTTAACCGGAGGAATTACCGGAAGCTATACGCACTCTACTTTCTCTGCAAGATCTGGGTCAAATACACAGTTTTACACTATTAATCCGAGTTTTGATATGAGCTATTTACTGCCTGGAAACGTTAGGTTGGCCATAGATCTGGATTATTTCAGAAACTTTGGTGGCGGGGATCAATACAATCAGGAGTACACGATTCTTAATCCATACATTAGCCGCCAGTTTTTCAAAAACAGGGCAACCTTTAAGTTCTCTGTAAATGACGCACTTAATCAAAATACCAGCGTAAGCAGAACAGCAACAGGCACATCCATTACTGATTTAACTACCAACGTATTAAAACGTTACTACATGCTTTCTTTCACATATTCTTTAACCCGCATTGGCGGAAGAAATATGAGCGGAGATATGCAGATGCCTGGCCAGGGCGGTGGTGGCGGTGGTATGCGCATGAGAATGTAAGGCATTAAACCTAAATCATAAGAAGACCCGTTTAGCGGGTCTTTTTTTTTGCCTCAGATTTTAATAAATGTGCGAATGACAATTCATGTATTTCAATTGTTACGAAAGCCAAGCAAACCTTTGGTTAGGTTCCTAGTCTTAACCATCAACACACATTAATTTAACCAAATGAACAAATTCTTTACTCTCTTATTTGTCTTATGTACCACCTTTGCTTATGCGCAAAAAACAGGAACCATTACCGGTCGTGTTATTCAATCAAAAGATAAAAAGCCTATAGATTACGCTTCAATAGCCATTAAAAATACTAGCGATTCTAGTGTGGTGGGGGCAATAAATACAAGTGAGGATGGAAAATTTGCTTTCAAAAATCTTAAACCAGGAAGCTATCGCTTGTATGCTGCATTTTTAGGATTAAAAAACGTAAATAAGGATTTTACCATTACTGCAGATAAATCAGATATAAACCTGGGTGATATTGTTTTAGAAGGAGGGGCAATTGATTTACAAACCGTAGAGATTAAAGCAGAGGTTCCACCCATTGTGGTAAAGAAAGATACCTTAGAATTTAATGCCAGTTCATTTAAGGTGGTAGAAAATGCCGTGGTAGAAGATTTACTGAAAAAGCTACCGGGAGTTGAAGTTGATAAAGCCGGAACAGTAAAGGCACAGGGAGAAACCATTACCAAGGTAAAGGTTGATGGAAAGGAGTTTTTTGGAAATGATCCCCTTCTGGCTACCAAAAACCTGCCAGCAGATATGATCGATAAGATTCAGATTATTGATGAACTATCGGACCAGGCTCAGTTTACAGGAATAGATGATGGATCAAGAACAAAAATCATCAATATAACCACCCGTAAAGACCGTAAGAATGGCTATTTTGGGAATACTACCGCAGGGTATGGGTCAGACAATAGGTATGATATCGGAGCAAACATCAATCACTTTAATCAAGACCGTAAATTGAGCGTTATTGCGCAGTTCAACAATGTAAACAAGCAGAACTTTGGCGGCGGTTTGGGTGGTGGAAACGGCGGTGGCAATGGCGGAAGAGAGGGGATAAGTAATACCAATGCGGGTGGTTTCAACTTCAGCGATGAATATGCTGATGAGACAGAAATTAACCTGAGTTATTTTGTCAATAAATCGGATAATTTAATTCTCAGAAATAGTGTTACGCAAAACTTACTGGGAGATGAAATCACGATTTTTAATAACAACCAGAATAATAATGCAGATAGATTGAACCATCGCCTAAACTTTATGGTAGATACCAAGCTGGATTCTTTAACTTCTTTAAAAATACAGCCCAATCTCAGTTATACCGATAACGAAAGCTTAAACTACAGTCAATATTCCAGAAGTTATAGCCAATACAAAATTGATGGAAGCCAGACCATCACCAATCACAATACTGCCCCATCCTTCAGTAATAATATTCTACTGAGAAAAAAGTTTAGGAAAAGGGGGCGAACCTTATCATTAAATCTGAATACCAATATCAATAATAACGATGCCGATAACTATAACAATATCGAAGATATCCGAACCGACAGTGTTACGACGAAGAAGATAACGAATCAGTTTAACGATCAGGAAAGCGAATCACTAAATCATAATACCCGATTAGTTTATACAGAACCGCTTTCTAATAGTTTAAGTATAGAATTTAACTATCAAAATGGATATAACCATAATACATCTGATCGTTTTACCTACAATTTTAATCCGGCAACATTAGCATATGATTTGCTAGATCAAACCTATAGTAACGCCTATGAAAATACGATCCTGACCAATACAGCAGGTTTCAGTTTCAATAAAATGGCCAAAAAATACAACTGGAATATCGGCATGGCCGTGCAGAATACCGATCGGACCAACAACAACATTACCCGTGGATTTGTATTGAAGCAAAATATATTTAACTACACCCCATCGGCAATGTTCAGGTATAACTTTAGCAATAGTAAGCGGTTTGTAGTTAATTACAGGGGCAGTACCAATCAGCCAACCATTCAGCAATTGCAGCCTATACCCAACAATACCAATACACAAAGTATCCCTGTTGGAAACCCAAATCTGAAACCGGAGTTTAACAATACTTTGCGCCTGGCTTACAATACTTTTACGGTAGGGAAAAACCGTTCCTTGTTTATCAATATGAATTTTACGCAAACCTCCAACAGAATTGCCAATAGTACCAGTGTTATTGATACGGGTGTTAACGAAGGGAAGCTGGCAGTACTTCCGGTAAATGTTAACGGCGTGTATTCAGGTTCCATTTCATCATCCATTAGCCTTCCGATTATGGCAGAAAATAAACTGAACTTCCATATTAATGTTGGAGGTAGCTATGACCGCGATGTAAACTTTACAAGAGATTTAAAAAATATTACCAATAGCTGGTCTATATCCAATGGCTATCGTTTAGTATCCAATCTGGATAAATTAGACCTCACCGCCGGTATTAATGCAACCATTAACCGCGCTACCTATTCTGCTCAACCACAATCCAATACCCGTTATTATACTTTTTCGCCCAATGTTAGTGTGAGTTATCTATTTCCGGGAGATATTCGTTTTGCTGTAGATGCAGATTATAACCAAAATACAGGTAGAGGGGAGGGATATGATACATATTTTACCCTGGTAAATTCGTATGTAAGCAAGCAATTCTTTAAAAACAGAGGAACTTTGAAGGCTGCAGTGAATGATTTATTGAATGAAAATCAAGGCATAAGCCGTACAGCCAATAACAACACCATACAGGATGTGAGCTTTAATGTATTGAAAAGATACTTTATGTTCTCTTTTACTTATTCCTTAAACAGAATGGGAGGTAAAAATAGGAATAGAGGAGGCGAAGGTCGTGAGGGTGGAAGAGAAGGAAGGGGAGGCGGAGGCTTTGGTGGTGGCAGACAACGATTTTAAATCATACTAAAGTAATCCTTAGCTTTGTACAGAATCTCTGGGTCAGGTTATTTGGAATAAATCTAAAGAAAGGTTAACTTGCGACCAAATTCAGCACATGAGAAACCAGTTGGGTTTAGGATTTTTATTTTAAATCTGAAGCTCGTCTGACTAAAAAAATAATATTAAACAGATGAAACTTTCGCATCTAAAAGTAGGAGAAACAGGCACCATTGTTGCCTTCACGGATCTTGATTTATCTGTGAAGTTAATGGAGATGGGGTGTTTGCCAGGTGAAGTGGTAGAAGTTGAACGTTTTGCTCCTCTTGGCGATCCAATGGCTATTCGTGTTGCAGGTTATCAGTTATGCTTAAGAAAAAGCGAAGCTGATGTCATTATCATACAATAATTAGGCTGATTTGGATATTAAAGTTGCGTTAGTTGGTAATCCCAATACAGGTAAATCTACTCTATTTAACCGCTTAACGGGGTTGAATCAAAAAATTGGAAACTTTCCGGGTATAACGGTCGATAAGAAGACAGGTTTTAGCCGTTTAGATAGTCATAAAGAAGCTGAGATTATAGATTTGCCGGGTACCTACAGCTTGTATCCAAAAAGTAAAGATGAAAGCATTGTCTTCCAGGTTTTAGCCGATAAAAAAAATAGCAGCCATCCCGATGTCATTGTACTCGTTACCGATTCTTCCAATCTGAAACGAAATATGCTACTTTATTCGCAGGTAGCAGATTTAGGTATTCCGATGGTTTTGGCTTTGAATATGGTCGATGTTGCAGCAAAGCAGGGTATAGAAGTTAATGTTGATCGGCTGGCCGAAAAATTGGGAATACAGGTGGTATCCATTTCAGCGAGAAATAATATCGGTATTGATCAATTAAAACAAGCGATTGCCAATACGAATAAAATAGCAACACAAAATCTGGAAGTAGACGTTAATTTTCTAGCACCAGCGGCTATTAATGCCATTAAGCGCCATATTAATGCCGACAATGATTATTATGCATTACAGGTGTTGCATCAGCACGAACACTTAACTTTTTTTAGCGATCAGCAGCAAGAAGAGATTGAAGAGATTGAGCAATCTCATGGATTTGAATCTGCAAAGGTTCAGGCGGCAGAAACTATTGCCCGTTACAAACATTTAAGCACCATTCTTTCCGATGTCGTGGTAGATAAAGGAACAGCTAAAAAGTTTTCTTTTAGCGATAAGTTAGACGGTATTCTCACCCATAAAATCTGGGGGTTTGCCATTTTCTTATTGATTCTCTTCATCATTTTTAATGCCATATTTGCCTGGTCATCCTATCCTATGGATTTAATTGAATCTACTTTTGGATGGTTAACAGCCCTTGGACATGAGCATTTGCCAGCGGGTATGCTTACCGACTTATTGTTGGATGGTGTAATTGCAGGGCTTGGCGGAATCTTCGTATTCATCCCGCAAATTGCTATTCTTTTTGCCTTTATTTCCATTTTGGAAGATACGGGTTATATGGCCAGGGTAACCTTTATGATGGATAAAATCATGAGTAAGGTGGGCCTAAATGGCAAATCTGTTGTGCCCATGATTGGTGGTTTGGCTTGCGCCGTTCCCTCTATTATGGCGGCGAGAAACATCGAGAACTGGAAAGACAGGATGATTACCATCATGGTAACGCCATTAATTAGCTGTAGTGCCCGCCTTCCGGTTTATATTTTAATTATTTCATTAATTGTTCCGCAAGAAACAGTTTTTGGTATTTTTAGTAAGCAGGGTTTGGCCCTGATGATTATGTATCTGGTTGGGGTAGTTGCTGCGGTTGCGGTAGCCTGGGTAATGAAGGTCATTATCAAAACGAAAGAGCGTTCGTATTTCATTATGGAACTTCCGATTTATCGTATGCCAAGATGGAAGAATGTTCTTTTTACCATGTATGAAAAATCGAAGACTTTTGTTTTTGAAGCTGGAAAGGTGATTATTGCGATATCAATTATCCTTTGGGTAATGGCATCTTTTGGCCCTGGAAATCGCTTTGAGAAAATCGATCAGAAATACGCCACTGCATTAGCCGATACGACCCAAAACACTACACATATTGAAACTCTTGTGGCCACAGAGAAACTGGAGAACTCTTACGTAGGGATTCTGGGACACTTTATTGAGCCTGCTATCCGCCCCTTGGGTTACGATTGGAAAATTGGGATAGGATTAATTACTTCATTTGCAGCGCGTGAAGCCTTTGTAGGTACAATGGCCACTATTTACAGTGTGGATGGTGGCGATGAAGACAGTGCAACCATTCGCGAACGCATGGCGGCATCGGTAAATAATAAAACAGGCTTGCCGGTTTATACCTTTGCTACGGGGATTTCCCTGATGCTATTTTACGCCTTTGCAATGCAATGCATGAGTACCGTTGCCATTGTATATCGTGAAACCAAAGGTTGGAAATGGCCGGTCATTCAATTGGTATACATGACGGCCATGGCTTATGTTGCAGCACTCGTAGCTTATCAGTTGCTGAGGTAAGTTAGTATCAAGTATTTAGTATCAAGTATCGAGGAGCAAGTATTTAGTACCAGGTATCAAGATGGAGTGCGTATCATGTAGAGCCTCCAGCCTGAACTCAATTATCATTGAAGACTCAGGACTGATGACTACCGACTCAGGACTCCGGATTGGTTTAGTTGGTGAGGTGGTAAGTTGTATTCCCAGCTCCAAACTCCCAACTGGTTTATTTGGTGAAGGTGGTGAGGTGCTGAGTTGGGTTGTGCGTTTAATACTCCAAGCTCCGAACTCCCTACTCCGATTGGTTTAGTTGGTGAGGTGGTAAGTTGTATTCCCAGCTCCAAACTCCCAACTGGTTTAGTTGGTGAGATGTTTAGTTGCTGAGTTGAGTTCTGCATTTAATACTCCAAACTCCGAACTGGTTCATTTGGTGAGGTGTTGAGCTGCTGAGTTGGGTTATGCATTTAATATTCCAAGCTCCGAACTCCCTACTCCATGCTTGTTTAGTTGGTGAGGTGTTGAGCTGCTGAGTTGGGTTGTGCGTTTAATACTCCAAACTCCCTACTCCAAACTTAACACCAACACTCGAGACTAAGGACTCCAGACTGAAGACTCCAAACCACTTACCCTAGCTCAATCTGACGCTTAATGCTCTCTTCTAAGGAGATTAAAGTCTCTGTACGCTGGATTCCGTTCACGGCTTGTATTTCTTCGTTTAGAACGTGTCTGAGGTGGTTAGTATCCCTGCAAATTATTTTTGCAAACATGCTATAGGCCCCTGTTGTATAATGAAGTTCCACCACTTCCTTAATTTTACTTAGCTGGGCTACTGCATCTTTGTATTGAATTCCTTTTTCTAAATAGATCCCTAAGAAAGCACAAATGTCATATCCAGCCTTCTGCGGATCGATGATTAAATGAGATCCCTTAATAATGCCCATTTCTTGTAATTTCTTCATTCTAACGTGTATAGTTCCGCCAGAAACGATCAAATCCTTAGCAATTTCAGTGTAAGGCTTTGTAGCATCCTGCATCAATTGTTTTAATATGTCGATGTCCAGGTTGTCAATTTCTAAATTGGAATTGTCTTTTTTAAGCATATTTTTGAATTATGATAAGCGAATTTAGTAAAATTTATCAATATTATAAAAATAAAATTAAATGTTTAAAATATTTGCAAGGCAATGGTTGTTCTTTTACATTTGTATTAAGCAATTAACAAAAAGGGAATGTTCTTTCACAATTGCTGAACATTAATAATGTAGGGTGGTGAAACAGGCAGACACACCTCCTTGTCTCGGTGGCGGAGATCATGGAAAACCAGCAATGGCTAACCACTCCTTGAAGGTTCGATTCCTTCCCCTACAGCCAGTTCAGTTTGCAATGTACGGTTTAGCAGTTTAAAATTGAAAACTATATGATTGAAACTGTTAACTTTTGAAATGTTGGGTGGTGAAATTGGCAGACACGCCTCCTTGTCTCGGTGGTGGGGAATAATGGGATAAACGCAGCTTATTGGGTTGACCACAAATTAATTTTTTGAACTGTAGCTAACTACCCCTTGAAGGTTCGACTCCTTCCCCAACAGCATTTTTTATGAATAATAAGTTAGTTAATTGAGCAATCCTGGATAGGTTGCTCTTTTTATTTTTACACCTTTCCCATTTAAAGCATATTTTTTTATTGAATCGATATATCGTATCTTTCACGATATTTAATTAAATGCTGCATCAATATTAATGAAGAAACCTTCCATAAAAGATATCGCGAGCCGGCTTAATATTTCTATTACGACTGTTTCGTTTGTCATTAATGGCAAAGCCAAAGAAAAGAATATCAGTGAGTCGCTTACCAAAAAGGTATTGGATTTAGTTGCAGAGCTCAATTATCAACCCAATGCCCTTGCCAAGAGCTTGCGTACGGGTAAAACTCAAATCTTAGGTTTTTTAGTAGACGATATTTCTGAGCCCTTTTTTGCTGCAATTGCCAGACATCTGGATGAAATCGCATCCGACTTAGGATACAAGATTCTATTTAGCAGTACCAGAAACAATACTCAAAAGGCCATAGAACTGCTGCAAATCCTGAAAGACAGGCACGTGGATGGCTATATTATGGCTCTCCCTGAAGGATTAGAAGAGGAGGTGAAAAAGTTAATTAAAACAGAAACACCAGTTGTGCTTTTCGATCGTTATGTGCCGGATGTTAAAACGGATTACGTTATTATTGATAACCAGGAGAGTGTTTATCAGGCAACAAAACACTTGATTGATAATGGTTACAAAAAAATTGGCTTTGTAACGCTTGAAACTTCTCAAAGTCAGATGATTGATCGCTTATCCGGTTACCAGGTGGCGATGGCCGAAGCAGGCCTTTCTACCTCTGTTAAAGAAGTAGATTATAAAAATGGTGCAGATTCTATAGCCCAGATGACTACCTATTTTAAAACGGAGCGGAAGTTGGATGCTGTTATTTTTGCAGCAAACTATATTTGTATGGATGGCTTAAGAACATTTAAGAAAATGGGAATTAAGATACATCAGGATATTGCTGTTGTTTCTTTTGATGATTTTGAGTTGCTGGAGTTTTGCGATCCACCTGTTACGGCAATTGTACAGCCCCTGAACGCCATAGCAGATAATGTGATGAAGATTTTATTGTCCAGATTAAATAAAGCCGGACAAGCGACCGGAAACACCCAGGTAAAGCTACCCGCTCATTTGAAGATAAGGGGTTCGAGCCTAAAAAAGATATAATATAAAAAAGGGGAACAGTTTTAAAGCTATTCCCCTTTTTTATTTCCTGCTGTTCTAATTAAACAGTCATGATATCTTTTTCTTTCGCTTCTGCGTGTTTATCAACTTTGATGATATATGCATCAGTTAACTTTTGAACTTCTCCTTCGCCAGTTTTAATATCATCGTCAGATACGCCTTCGCCTTTCAATTTCTTGATCTTCTCGTTGGCATCTTTACGGATGTTACGAACGGTGATTCTTCCGCGTTCTGCTTCCTCTTTTACCTTCTTAACCAGGTCTTTACGACGCTCTTCTGTAAGAGGAGGTACTAACAAGCGGATAACAATACCATCATTTTGCGGGTTGATACCAATGTTTGCTTCCTGGATGGCTTTTTCAATTGGTGTTAAAAGGGTTTTTTCCCAAGGCTGGATCACCAATGTCCTGGCATCAGGTGTATTGATACTAGCCACTTGAGATAAAGCGGTAGATGAGCCATAGTAATCAACAAAAATGCCATCAAGCATTCCTGCAGATGCTTTTCCTGCTCTAATTTTAGTTAATTCAGCTTCGCAGTGATCAATGGCTTTATCCATAGAAGCCTGAGAATCTAATAATTGTAACTTTATGAGGTCATTCATATTTGCGTGTATTTCTACAAAAATAATAAAATTTTTAAAGCTTATTTAACGAGTGTACCGATGGTTTCCCCATCTGCAATTTTCATGAAATTGCCTGGCTTGTTCATGTCAAAAACGATAATAGGTACCTGGTTTTCTTCACAAAGGGTAAAGGCAGTCATATCCATTACGTTTAAGTTTTTAGCATAAACTTCTTTAAATGAGATTTGCTCGAACTTAGTTGCTGAAGGGTCTTTCTCCGGATCCGCAGTGTAAATACCATCTACACGGGTTCCTTTCAGCACTGCATCGGCCTTAATTTCTATCGCACGAAGTGCAGCTGCAGAATCGGTAGTGAAATAAGGATTTCCTGTACCTGCACCAAAAATAACTACACGGCCTTTTTCTAAGTGACGTACAGCTCTTCTGCGAATAAATGGTTCGCAAATTTGCTCCATCTTGATCGCCGTTAACAAACGGGTTTTAATTCCTACTTTCTCTAATGCATCCTGCAATGCCATAGAGTTAATTACCGTAGCCAACATCCCCATGTAATCTGCCTGGGCTCTATCCATCCCACTTTTCTCGGCGCTTAACCCTCTAAATATATTTCCTCCACCGATAACGATTGCAATTTCAAGTCCTTTATCGTGTACAGCTTTAATATCTTCTGCATATTGTCTTACACGCTCATTATCAATGCCATATTGTTTGTCGCCCATTAGCGACTCGCCGCTAAGCTTCAGTAGGATGCGTTTGTATTTCATGACCTCAAAAATATTAACAATTTTTTACTTACCGACTATGCTTTTTAACAATTGATGTAAATATTTAGTTTGATACTATTTCTCCCTTGAAAATGACTTCCAAGATTTGGAGGTTTTGATCCAGAATGACCAGGTTGGCCTGTTGGCGAGGAGCTATTTCCCCCAGTAAATGAGGTAAGCCCAAAAGCCTTGCTGGATATACAGTTGCCATTTTCAGCGCCTGACTTAAGTTAATATCACAATGTGTGACACAATTTTGTACCGCCTGGAGCATAGTGAGAGATGAACCAGACAAAGTTCCATCGGGCATTACAAACTTATCTCCGCTTAAGCGATGTTGATAAGGACCGCTATCGCAGGCCGTAACCGCATCAGTAATTAAGAAAAGACGTTCCTTTAAAAGCCTTTGCGCAAATTTGACCACTTCAAAATCAACGTGCCTGCCATCTGCGATAATGCTCGCCATGGCTTTATCGTGATTAAATACTGCAGTCGGAATGCCGGGTTCACGATGATGAATGGGGCTCATGGCATTAAAAAGATGCGTAGTGGTTTGAATCCCTTTATTATAAGCTGCTGTAGCTTCCTCGAAAGTAGCGTTGCTGTGGCCCAGTGAAACCACCACATCATGATCTAAAAGGTATTGAATTACCTCATCATCCTGCAGTTCGGGAGCAATGGTCATCATTTTGATCACCCCATCACCAAAATCGAGCAATGCTTTGATTTCATCGAGGCTGGCTTTCCTCACATATTCGGGAACATGAGCACCTAAACGCTTAGGATTTAAAAATGGTCCTTCCAAATGCAATCCAAGACAGTTTTTAGCGTATTTACGATGCTCTTTTGCTGCCTGTATGCAATTGTTGAAAACTTCTGGCGTATTGGTTGCCATACAGGCTAGAAAGCCTGTAGTACCTTTTCTAAGTAAATCATTTTCCATGATTTGAAGCGATTCAACAGAAGGATGGGCAGAAAAAAGCCGATCTCCGGCACCGTAAATCTGTAAATCAATAAAGCCCGGAACAGCTAAGTATTCGCCCGTACCGGTTGCTTCATTTATTTCTGCAATATTAAAATCTCTGATTACGATTTCTTGATTGGTTTTTAATTCATCGTTCTGGTAATAGGAAATGTTACGGAGTAATTCGGGCATATCGCAGACTTAGTTAAATCAATAGGTTGAAACTCAAAATTAGATAATGTGACGAGATATTTCGTTCAATTCTATACAAATAGATATCGGAGGTTTAATTATTAAGGAGAAATGTTTATTTTAACAGATATTTTTTATTCATGCAGGGCGAAAAGCAAAAAGTTAAATCATCCCAAGTTTTAACGAGCAAGCCATCCACGATAACCAATAACATCATTTTGGTTATTGTTAGTTTGTATTTTCTGGTAGACTGTGTTCCAAAAGTAGCAATTATTGATCAGATGGGTATCCACTGGCTATTGATTGCGCTACTCAATTTGATTGCAGGCTTGTTCATTTTGAAGAGTAATGAATTCTTAAACGGAATAAAGTCATTATTCAAAAATAAGGTTACCTGGCTTTATCTGGCTTTTGTGACTATCTCAGGCATTTCCATTTTTTTTGCCTTAAATAAGAGCGAAGGCCTGGTCATTTATGCTCGGTTACTCACTATTTGTATAACCGTTTTTATTTTTGGTATCCTCTTTTATGATCGCAAAAATCTGCTTAAAGACCTGGTGGTTGTAGTGATGTTGATTGTGCTTGCGCAATCATTTAATGGGGTGATGCAGTTTTTTGCCGGGTTGGGAAAGATCGACCTGTCTACATTGGTTAATAGCCTACAGAGTACTACGGGTAATAAAAACATCTTCGCCGCTGCTTTGGTGATTAAAATACCATTGATCATTTATTGCATACTGAAGCGGCAGGGGATTTTCAGATACCTTGGCTTATTAACCCTTTTTCTGGCTGTTCTCCCTGTTTTTTTTATCAACGCAAGGTCGGCCTATTTAGGATTAATATCAAGTTTTCTGATTGTAGGTGGCCTGACCATTTATTTGCAACTTAAAAGCAAGGCGATGGCTCAGTTTAAGCTCAATTCATTGCTCATATTGGGTATCTATGTCTTGGCATTTTTCATTAGTCAGAATACACTAAACAAGGCTAAGCTGTTCAATCAAACCACTGTTTATGGAACGTTTGGAGATCGGCTCGGAACGGTAGTCGATACAAATAATGAAGCAACAAATATCCGTTTGAAATACTGGAAAGGCGCTTTTAATTTAATTTCAAAGCGACCTTTAACGGGGGTAGGGTATGGGAATTGGAAACTTTACTCCCCACTGTACACGGGGCCGTTAATAAACGACAATCTGTTTTCTAAACATCCGCACAACGACTTTATTGAGATTGCGGGCGAATCAGGTATTTTAAACAGTATTATATTTTTATCCATCTTCATATGCGCATTCTTTTCTGCACTAAGCATAATAAGGTCTAAGCGAGACCCGGAGATCAAGTTGATTGCAATCATTATTTTGGGGAGCTTAGCGGGGTATTTTATTGATGCGTTTTTCAATTTCCCATCTGAAAGACCTAATATCCAGGTGTTATTTGCCTTTATTTTAGGTGTGATTCTCACTAACTATTTTGCCTCAACAGGCGGACATTCGGAAAGCCATAGGCCGATATCAAAGCTTATCTTTATTGTACCCACCATTTTATTCGGAATAGTTACGGTTTACGTGCATACTTTGGCGTTTCAATCTATGAAAGTGCAATGGGTGGTTGATAATGACCTAAACAGTATTGATAACCTACCGGGAGCCATACCTAATTTGAAGTATGCTCAGGTGAATAGCGTGCTTCCCGACTATCCGCAAATTGCAGAGAATTCTGAAATCATAGCCTTTAAGAAAGCCAAATACCTGAGGGTAGAAAAGCGATATCAAGAGGCTATACATTTGCTGGATAGTGTTCAGTACCAAAGCCCGTACCTGCCATATAGCGACGACTTGAGGTGTAATATATACCTGGAAACGAAGCAATTGGATAGTGCGTTTAAGTATGGGAAGAAAGCAGCATCTATTAAGCCCCGTAACTTTTACTATTACAGAATGGCCAGTTATTTGGCCAGGGTAAACAATGATATTGATGGGGTGCATAAGTTATTTAAAACCTATCATACCTACCGTAACGACCAGCAGTCGTGGTCTTATTATGCCTTAACAATGTTTTATTCTAAAGCCAACAGGGCGGAGGTTAAAAAAGTGGTAGATTCGGGGCTCAAATATTTTCCGCAGGATACAATCATGTTAAGTTATAGACCTTTATTGCCGAAATGATTAACGCAAAACTGATTTTATAAGTTGGCAATATAATGATCGAATGTATATCAAACGTTTGAGTAAATTTAATCTTACACGAATAAATTAGCGTATTGTCGATTTATATTTGATTAATCAGATAGACTAATCAATAAATGGCAGAAAATCAGAATAATAGAAGAAGTTTTTTAAGAACAAGTCTTACGCTTGGTGCTGCAACATTAGTTGCCCCATCAGCTACCATGGCGAGCTTGCCGGCAAATGTAAAGGAAGAAGAATTTAAGATTGCCGTAGGGCCTTATCTTCAAAGCAACTTTAATAATTCGATAACCATTCTTTGGCTCACAAACAAAAACGCTGCAGGCTGGGTAGAATTTGGAGAAACAGCTGGTAATTTAGACAGAAAGGCTTATGGAAAGGAGGAACTGGGTTTAATGCAGGCCAATTCCAAGTTAAATGCAGTAACGATCCAAAACTTAAAGCCTGGGGTGAAATATTTTTATAAAATTGTTTCCAAAGAAATTAAAGATTTTCAGCCTTATAAACTGACCTATGGTGAAACCATTAGTAGCGGGGTAGATCAGTTTGAAAATGCAGATGTAAGTAAGAAAGAGGTTTCTTTTTTAATGATGAACGATATTCATGATCGTCCGGAATCTATTCCATTTTTGTTAAACCTTGCTCCGAAAGGAAAGCAGGATTTCGTGTTCTTTAATGGAGATATATTTGATTATCAAACCGATGAAAAGCAAATTATAGATCACATGCTGCAACCCTGTGTGGATAGTTTTGCCAGGCATACCCCATTTGTTTATGTAAGAGGTAACCATGAAACCAGGGGGAAGTTTGCCCGTGAGTTTTCGCAATACTACATGCATGTTGGCCATGCAGCATTTACCCTGGGGCCAGTAAGGTTTGTGATTTTAGATACGGGAGAAGATAAAGAGGATGCTCACCCTGTTTACGCAGGCATAGTTAATTTTGACGATTACAGAGCCCAGCAGGCCGAATGGCTTAAAAATGAGATCAATACCAAGGCCTTTAAGAACGCGCCGTTCAGGATTGTTTTAATGCATATCCCACCTCGTTTTTCAGGTGATGCACATGGACCAAAACATTGTACCGAGTTGTTTGAGCCCTTGCTTAACCAAGGCAAAGTTGATTTGGTTTTAAGCGGACATACCCATAAATACATGGTTCATCAGCCGGATAAAAATTTAAATCGTTATCCTTTAATTATTGGGGGTGGTCCTAAAGCAGGAACCAGAACAATTACCTCAATTAAAGCTAGTCAGCATAAAATTACAGTGAGCATGATAGGCGATTCCGGAACAGAAGTGGGAACTTACACGGCAATAAGAAAATAAAAAAGCCGGTTAGCTTTAAAAGGAGGGCACTGAAAAAGTAGGCTTAAAATGGTCTATAAAAAGATTAGCGGATGGGTAGGTCATAAGATCTCCATCCGCTTTTTGTTTTTGAGTGTTTTTATATTTTTACTGATTCCAATTTATTAAGATCTCTCCCCGATTTATAGCGTTTTAGGACCCTTTTCAAGATGTTTTTTTTTGCAAAAGTGATCCCGCTTTAGAATTTTAGTATTCTTTTTAGATTTACCACGAATATCGCTATTGCACCTTGCATTTTCATGCTTTCAAGGCCATAGGAGTTTGCCCTGTCATATCCATGAACATTTTTCAATTCACTATTTTTCGCCTCA
>NZ_FOGG01000016.1 GCF_900111155.1 Pedobacter rhizosphaerae
TAGCTAACACTTCCTACTGCAAAGCGTGTTCGGGACTCTAACCCTATAGTCGATTGCCATGCCCGGCGCACCATAAAAAAAGCCCTGGCTTTCACCAGGGCTTTAAAATATAAATTTTAAACCTATTTATGCATAAGCAACTGCATCTCTTGATGCGAGTTTAGTGGTGCCCATGAGGTATTCGTCTACCTTACGAGCGGCTTCTCTTCCTTCAGAGATAGCCCATACTACCAATGATTGACCACGGCGAACGTCGCCGGCAGCAAATATTTTAGCAATATTGGTTTGATAAGTGTGCTCAGAAGCCTTAACGTTTCCGCGGTTATCTAATTCTACGCCTAAATTTTCGATTAATCCTTCTTTTTGAGGGTGTAAGAATCCCATTGCTAAAAGAACCAATTCGCAAGGTAGATCTCTTTCAGAACCCGCTACTTCTTTAAATGTTACCGGACGGCCATTGGCATCAATCTCCCACTCTACGTCAACTACTTTCAATGCTTTTAAATTGCCATTTTCGTCTGCTATAAACTCTTTCGTGTTAACCGACCAGGCTCTTTCTGCTCCTTCTTCGTGAGATGAAGTATGCTTCAATAACATTGGATAAGTTGGCCAAGGCATGTTTGAACTACGTGCTGAAGGTGGCATTGGCATGATCTCGAATTGAGTTACCGATTTAGCACCATGACGATTTGATGTTCCGATACAGTCAGATCCTGTATCACCACCACCAATCACGATAACATTTTTACCGGTAGCCATAATATCCTCAAACTCAACAGGCCTGTTTGCGACACGCTTGTTTTGTTGCTTTAGGAAATCCATTGCGTAATGAACGCCTTTAGCAGAACGACCTTCGATAGGTAAATCACGAGGGATAGTGGAACCACCAGCCAATACAATTGCCTGATAGTCTCTTAGCAAGGTGCTGATTTCCACGTTTTCACCTACATTGGCATTGCATTTAAAAATAATGCCTTCTTCTTTCATTAAGTCGATACGACGATCTACTACGTTCTTTTGAAGTTTAAAATCCGGAATACCGTATCTTAATAAACCTCCTGGAGCGTCATCGCGTTCGAAAACAGTTACTTCGTGACCAGCTTTGTTCAACTGAGCAGCTGCAGCCATTCCCGCAGGTCCAGAGCCAATTACAGCTACTTTTTTACCTGTTCTGATTAAAGGTGCTTTCGCTTTGATGAAACCTTTTTCAAAGGCGATCTCGATAATATGCTTCTCAATTTCCTCGATTGATACCGGTGGACGGTTAATGCCTAATACACAAGCAGACTCGCAAGGTGCTGGGCAAATTCTTCCGGTAAACTCCGGGAAATTGTTAGTACTTAATAATATGTTGGCTGCCAATTCCCATTTTGCATTATAAACGGCATCGTTAAATTCTGGAATCACGTTACCTAAAGGGCAACCCGACTGACAAAATGGAACGCCGCAATCCATACAACGGGCAGCTTGTCTGTTTAATTCTGTTGAGGGCAATTCATTTAAAAATTCCCCGTAGTGTTTAACACGAGTTGTAGCCTCTTCTCTGGTGGGCGCAACTCTATCGTATTCTTGAAATCCTGTTACTTTTCCCATGGCTTAGTGTGTTTTTACTTGAGTATTACGTTTGCTTAAAACTGCTTTGTATTCTTTAGGGAATACTTTTACGAAATGACCTGATTGTGTTTTCCAATCGCTTAAGATAAATTCAGCTACCTTACTGTCAGTCAAACGAATATGTGTTTTCAACAAAGCCAATATTCTTTCTTCATCTTCAGCCAATAGCGGATCTAAATCAACCATTTCCTTGTTACACTTGCGTGCAAAAGTTCCGTTAGAATCATAAACCCAGGCAATACCACCGCTCATACCTGCAGCAAAGTTGCTTCCGGTATCTCCAAGAATTAATACCTCACCACCAGTCATGTACTCACAACCGTGATCTCCAACGCCCTCTACAACTGCCGTAGCACCAGAGTTCCTTACTGCGAAACGCTCACCTGCTTTACCACGTGCATATAATTCTCCGGAAGTTGCACCATATAGCGCTACGTTCCCGATAATGATATTTTGCTCCGGAACATAAGTTACATTAGCAAAAGGATAAATGGCTAAACGTGCGCCTGATAAACCTTTACCTACGTAGTCATTGGCCTCACCTTCTAACGATAACGTTACTCCACGTGTATTGAATGCACCAAAGCTTTGTCCGGCAGAACCATTAAACTTAAAGTTTATCGTATCTGGTGGCAATCCTGCTCCTAAATGAACTTTAGAGATTTCATTAGAAAGCATAGTACCGATAGCACGGTCAGTGTTTTTCACGTTAAAGCTTGCAAATACCGGTTCATTGTTCTGAATGGCTGGCAATGCGGCAGCAATTAACTGGTGATCAATCACCTGATCTAAACCATGGTCTTGCTCTTCAGTATTGTACTGAGGTAAGCCATTATCTTCTGCTTTGTATAAAATACCTGATACATCGATGTGCTTCAATTTCCAGTCTTCAGCAGGCAATTCACGTACTTTTAAAGCATCAGCCTGACCAATCATTTCATGGATCGTTCTGAAGCCTAATTCAGCCATGATTTCACGCAACTCTTCTGCTAAGAAATAGAATAAGTTTACTACGTGATCAGGATCACCTGAGAATAATTTTCTCAATTCAGGATCTTGTGTAGCCACACCAACCGGACAAGTATTTAAGTGACACTTACGCATCATGATACAGCCAGCAGTTACTAAAGCCGCAGTTGCAACACCCCATTCTTCAGCACCTAAAAGCGCTGCGATAGCGATATCTCTACCTGTTTTAAGTTGTCCATCTGTTTGAAGAACAATACGGTTACGTAGCTTGTTCTTAACTAAAGTTTGATGTGCTTCTGCTAAACCAAGTTCCCAAGGTAAGCCTGCATGTTGAATAGAAGTTAAAGGCGATGCACCTGTACCACCATCAAAACCAGATACCAAGATTACATCAGCATGTGCTTTTGCAACACCCGCTGCAATTGTACCTACACCAGCTTTTGAAACCAACTTCACATTGATTCTCGCCGCACGGTTTGCATTTTTCAAGTCGTAGATCAACTGAGCCAAATCTTCGATCGAATAAATATCGTGGTGAGGTGGAGGAGAAATTAAACCTACTCCAGGTGTAGAGTGGCGAACTTTTGCAATCCAGTCATCCACTTTGTGTCCCGGTAACTGACCACCCTCTCCAGGTTTAGCACCTTGAGCCATTTTAATCTGAAGCTCATCAGCATTGGTTAAGTAATAACTGGTTACACCGAAACGAGCAGAAGCTACTTGTTTAATGGCAGAGCGCATGCTGTCGCCATTAGGTAATTTAGTGTAACGCATCTCATCTTCACCACCCTCTCCGGTGTTGCTTTTCCCGCCAATGCGGTTCATGGCAATTGCTAAAGTAGAGTGTGCCTCGTGTGATATGGAACCGAAAGACATCGCTCCTGTTGCGAAACGCTTCAAGATTGCGGCTGTAGATTCTACTTCATTTAAAGGAACTGATGGACGGCTATAGTTAAATTCAAACAATCCTCTGATGGTGTAAGCTTGTTGTGTTTGCTCATTTACCAGTTTAGAATATTGCTTAAAGATGTTATAATCATTTCTACGGGTTGCATTTTGCAACAAGTGAATGGTTTGTGGATTAAACAAGTGTTGTTCTCCACGTCTGCGGTATTTATATGTACCACCGGCAGGTAATAAGCTTTCTACCTGGGTAACCGGACCAAAACTACGACGGTGTTTGATTAAGGTTTCGTAAGCGATTTCATCTAAACCTAATCCGCCAATACGTGAAACAGCACCAGTGAAGTAAGTATTTACCACTTGTTTATTTATACCTAAGATTTCGAAAATCTGTGCACCCTGGTAAGATTGAAGGGTTGAAATTCCCATTTTAGAGAAGATCTTCAATAAACCACTGTTTACTGCGTAGATATAGTTTTTAGTTAATTGCTCTGTGGTTAAACCCGATTCTTCTTTGAAGCTATCAATAGATTCTAGAGCCAAATATGGGTTAATTGCGGTAGCACCAAAGCCTAATAAGGTTGCAAAATGGTGTACCTCCCAAACGTCTCCAGCTTCACAAACAATACCTACCGCACCACGGTAACCTTTTCTAATTAAGTGGTGGTGTACAGCTGATACGGCTAGTAATGAAGGAATTGCAGCATGCTCAGAATCAATTGCTCTATCAGAAAGTACAATTACCTGGAAGCCATCTTCAACAGCATCAACTGCATAGCGACAAAGTCTGTCTAATGCCTTAGCCATTGAGCCTGGTTTATCGTTAGCCCTGAAGTAAGTTTGAAGGGTTTTCGCCTGGAAAACACCAGTATCAATACTTCTAAGTTTCTCTAGTTCCTGGTTGGTTAATATAGGGTGTTTAATGGCAACACAATGTGCTTGTTTCGGGTTTTCATCCAATAAGTTACCATTGCTCCCCATAAAACTGGCTAAACTCATTACCACTTTCTCTCTAATTGGGTCGATTGGTGGGTTGGTTACCTGTGCAAACAACTGTTTGAAATAAGAAGAAAGGTGTTGTGGCTGTTTAGATAAGATAGCTAGAGGTGTATCCGTTCCCATGGAACCAATTGGCTCTTTACCTTCTAAAGCCATTGGTTTTAATAATAAATCAACATCTTCTCTGCTATAACCGAAAACCTGCTGATATTTAAAAACGGATTCTCTTGATAGACCCGTGAACATTAAACGAGGCTCAGGCAGTTCTTCTAAACGAATCTGATATTGATTAATCCAATCAGCATAAGGACTTTGACCACAAATGCGGGTTTTAATTTCATCATCACTGATGATTCTACCCTGCTCCATATCCACCACGAACATTTTTCCTGGTGTTAATCGGCCTTTTTCTATTACTGTACTTTGATCAATCGCCAATGCACCAGCCTCCGAACCCATAATTACACGGTCATCAGAAGTAATAGCGTAACGGGAAGGACGAAGACCATTACGATCTAAAGTAGCACCAATTAATTTACCATCTGTAAAAGCAATTGCTGCAGGTCCATCCCATGGTTCCATTAATGTAGCATGGAATTCATAGAACGCCTTTTTTACAGGATCCATGTCTTCATTACCATCCCAGGCTTCTGGAACCAACATCATTAAAACATGCGGCAGCGTTCTTCCAGAATGGAATAATAATTCGATAACGTTATCCAAACAGCCTGAATCTGAATTAGTTTCATCGATCACCGGAAGTAACATATCAAGTTCTTCTGGGGTAAAATATGCTGAAGCAAGCGATTTTACACCAGCCCTAAACCAGTTTAAGTTACCCTGTAAGGTATTGATCTCTCCGTTGTGAGCGATGAACCGGAAAGGTTGTGCTAATCTCCATGAAGGAAAAGTATTCGTTGCAAAACGAGAGTGAACCAAGCCTAAAGCAGAAACCATTCGCTTATCACTTAGATCAGTAAAATATGTACGTACTTGCAATGAAGTTAGCTGACCTTTATATATAATGGTCTGTGCTGATAAAGAAACAATATAAAAATCTTTTCCGCCATGCACCGTATTGGAGATAAGCTTAATCAGATAGTTTTTGAATATATATAGCTTTCTTTCAAAGTCGGCACCAGGTGCTATAGCATACGGACGAGCAATAAATACCTGTTCAATTTCTGGCTCTACAGATAAAGCCATATTACCGATATCGGTAGTGTCTACATCTACCTTTCTAAAACCTAAAATTTCCAGGCCAAGTTTTTCTGCAGCGCGATAAATTAATTCGCGACACTCTTCTCTTGCTCTGATATCTTTAGGCATGAACAACATACCTACACCATAGTTGTTGGTTTCAGGTAAGCTAAATCCAGCTTTCAGACATTCGTCATAAAAAAATTCATGAGGAATCTGAATCATAATACCAGCACCATCGCCAGTATTGGGTTCTGCACCACAGGCTCCCCTATGGTCTAAGTTCTCTAAAATAGTAAGCGCATCGGAAATAATTTGATGTGATTTTCGCCCTTTCACATGCGCAACAAACCCAATACCGCAGGCATCGTGTTCAAATTGCGCATCGTACAATCCACTGTTTGGTTTCATTTTTTGCTCGTTAGTTGTTAGTGTATAGGAAACACTAAGATAAGGAAAATATTCTGCAAATTATAGACTTGGCATAATTTTTTGAATTATTTTAGTTTATAAACAAAATAAAGACTATATTTTAACAAATATTCAATATAAAATGTCTTTTGTTAACAGAATTATAACGACCAAAAACAGCGTAAAAAGGGTATTTACAATAGCGTTTAATAAAAAAATGTTTTGGCTTACTTATTTATATTTAAATCAATTCTTTATAAGTAAACATTTCTATCTATTTTGGACTTGCTATCCTGATGAATACAAAAATGTTCGTTTGAATATATATACGCCGATAAGCGCATCAATTTAGCGCAAAAAGAAAAATTATAATTTTAGGAATCAGCTAGATAGCTAATATACCAAAAAAAATAAGAAAATGCATTTTGCATAACAACATCTTTTTCTACCTTTGTGGCGGGCAAGTCTTTTACGACCAGCTCCCTTTGAATTCCCCCAGGGTGGGAACGCAGCAAGGGTAGAAGGTTGTAGCGGTGCGATAAGAGGTGCTTGCCCTTTTTTTTACCCCCTAACCCCCTGAAGGGGGGATATTAAATTCTTCAGGGGTTCTAACAGCAGAACCTAATAATCATTTTAAGAATTTATAAATCATGAAATTTTTTATCGACACAGCTAATCTTGATCAAATCAGAGAAGCTCAAGATCTTGGCATTTTAGACGGTGTAACTACTAATCCTAGCTTAATGGCTAAAGAAGGTATCACTGGCGATCAAAATGTAATTAACCACTACAAAGCAATCTGCGATATCGTTGAGGATAATGTAAGTGCAGAAGTGATCTCTACTACATACGAAGAAATTATCAAAGAAGGTGAAGCACTTGCTGCTTTAAATCCTAAAATCGTAGTAAAAGTACCGATGATCAAAGACGGCGTTAAAGCCATCAAATATTTCTCTTCTAAAGGAATCAAAACAAACTGTACTTTAATTTTCTCTGCTGGTCAGGCATTATTAGCCGCAAAAGCAGGTGCAACTTATGTGTCTCCTTTCTTAGGTCGTTTAGATGATATCTCTACAGATGGTTTAACTTTAATTGAAGATATCAGAACTATTTTTGATAACTACGGTTACGAAACTCAAATCCTGGCAGCTTCTATTCGTGGTCCATTGCACATCGTTAACTGCGCTAAATTAGGTGCTGATGTAATTACTGGTCCTTTAGCTGCGATTGTTGGTTTATTGAAACACCCATTAACAGATTCTGGCTTAGCTCAATTCCTTGCTGATCACGCGAAAGCAGCTGGTAAGTAAATAAGTCCTCAGTCGGAAGTTTTCTGTACTGAGTATGGATAAACAAAAAATCCCAAGCAGAGATGTTTGGGATTTTTTGTTTTAGTATCAAGTAGTTAGTATCAGGTATCAAGATTGGATTCAGAGGGGGCATTCACTGAAGAAGAACTTCAATTCAAACTTTCGTTATTTAGCACCCAAAATCAGAACCCTGTCTAATTACTAACGACCAAATGCTTTGTACTTTACGACGGTATGCCTTTGAATAGGCGCCTTATCTAAGTACTAAAGACTAAATACGATGTACTATCAATCTCGTTTTCAGAAGCCTTCGTCTTTCAGCTATTTGCTAAATATCAACAACCAATTCTCTTCCTCTAAGAACCGAGCGCTTCCTTAATTTTCTCATAGCTGATTTGCTCATCAGGCTCGATTAGAATGCCCTTCACCCCTGCTCCATTAGCCGCTTCCACGTCGCGAGGCTTATCGCCGATCATGATAGATTGTGCCGGATCGATATCGAACATATCAATGGCATCTAAAATCATCCCCGATGCAGGTTTGCGACATTTGCATTCTCCACCAACTGTTGGATGGTGCGGGCAGTAATAAAAAGCAGCGATTTCAGCACCCTTCTTGGCAAAGGCATTTCTAAGCATTTGGTGCATTATACCCAAATCTTCTTCAGTATATCTTTTTAAAGCAATCCCCCCCTGATTGGTAATTACAATCAATAAATAATCTTCATCATAAAGTTTCTTTAAAACAGGAATTTGGTAATCCAGGATCTGAAAATCTTCAACTTTACAGATGTAGTCATAAATTTCGTGATTTAGAACACCATCACGGTCAAGAAAAATAGCTTTATTCATTTTTTAGATATGTATTGAGATGTGAGGTTTCAACTAACCTCTGATATATTTTGCCAAAATAACTGAAAATTAATGGTAAAAGAAAGCCCGATCTATTACTAAACCGGGCTCATTCTTGACAAAAAAAACAATTATTTCGTATGTACTCCTACTTTATGACCTTTGATTGCAAAATAAAGGATGTACAGATAGCAAGGCAGAACCGTTGCAAAATAGGCGATTTGAAAGTGCATATGTAAATTATCCTTTAAAAAGGCATATACAAACGGCATTAAAGCTCCTCCAGCAATACCCATCACCATAATTGCTGAACCAATTTTAGTGAATTTTCCCAGGTGACTGATGCCAAGCGGAAAAATAGCTGGCCACATTAAAGAGTTAGCTAAACCCAGTAAAGCCACAAAAAATACAGCAAAATAATTGGGGATAGCAACCGACAAGAGGGTGAAAATCAGTCCCAAAATAGCACAAATTCTCAGGGCCTTTTGTTGCGACAGATATTTTGGAATGGCAACAATCCCTACAATATACCCAATTAACATACTGAATAGTGTTAATGAAGTAAGTTTACCACTCAATTCAGCACTTACACCTAATTCTCTGGCGTAAACACCGATAATATCTCCAGCCATTACCTCTGCTCCTACGTAAACAAAAATACATAAGGCACCTAAGAATAAATGGGGGAACTGGAAAATGCTGGTTTTGTGAACAACCGTACGGTCATCATCAGTCACAATATCCTCTTCTACTTCAACCTCTGGTAAATCGGTAAATTTAATTACTATAGCAAATAAGCAGAAAACAATTGCCAATACAATATAAGGCATATTAACTCGTCCCAGTACATCATTAAGCAGTTGTTCGTGTGCTGCACCAGTAGCTGCCTGAATTTGTTTCTCTACCTCGGAGGCATTCTTAAGGAATAAAGAGCCCATTACTATTGGCACAATCATTCCGGCAAATTTATTACATATTCCGGCCATGCTAATCCTTTTAGCTGCACTATCTATAGGACCAATAATAGTTAAATAAGGATTAGAAGCTGTTTGTAACAGCGCTAATGCTGCCCCCTGAACAAAAATGCCGGTTAAGAACATTCCAAAAGTACGGGTTTGAGCTGCTGGAATAAAGATTAAAGATCCTAACCCTAAAATTAGTAATCCCAAAATGATTCCGTTTTTAAAACCTACTTTTTTAAGAATCCATGAAGATGGAAGCGCAAGAAAAAAGTAAGCCATGTATGAGGCGAAAGTTACTAAAAACGCTTGAAGATCTGATAATCCGAATGAAAGCTTGAAGAATGGGATTAAGGTACCGTTAGCCCAGGTAACAAATCCGAAAATGAAGAATAGCGCGCAAATGATGATCAGTGGCTTAGGTCCTTTAGAGGAACCCGCTTGAGTGGTGTTTAGCATCTTGTTTGGTCTGTTTAAGTTGAAGCCGCCAATCTACTGAAATATTTTTTCAAATTTACACTCAAACGTTTGCGTAATTTTCAATTTAACATTTTTAACTCCGTTTAATTACTACTTACGCATCTAAAACCGGTATGTTCTAATCCGGTATCTACCGAAGTCTTCATCCTCGAAGTAACCCGATAGCCCTTACAATAAGAGGCATTACACATGAATGAACCTCCCCTAACCACTTTTTTGGGCACTGTAGGCTCCATCGGGTCGTAGCTGTCTCCGGGGCCTTGCGGATTATCTGCTGCTGCAGTTAAGGTTTGGTAATAATCTGGGCGATACCAATCACTACACCATTCCCATACATTTCCTGCCATATCGTAAAGCCCGTAACCATTAGGATTAAATTTTTTGACTGCGGTTAAGCCGTAAAAGCCATCCCAATCGGTATTTTTGATAGGAAAATTTCCCTGCCAGGTATTTGCTTTTCCCTTTCCTTTTTCTACATCTTCATTTCCCCAGGGATATAAAGCATTTTTTAATCCACCTCGGGCAGCATATTCCCATTCGGCTTCAGTTGGCAATCGCTTTCCAGCCCATTTACAGTAAGCCATTGCATCATCCCAGGATACATGTACTACAGGATAGTTCTCTTTGCCTTTAATATTGCTTTTAGGACCATGTGGGTGTTTCCAGTCGGCCCCTTTAACCCAGCGCCACCATTGTGAAGCATCGTTTAATGAAGTAATTGATTTAGGTTGATAGAAAACTAACGATGCGGCTACCAATACACTATCTGGTGGTTTGGGTGTTCCCGCAGGTAATTGCTTTTTCATCTCTTCCCAATCGGGTTTCCTTTCGGCCGTGGTTACATAGCCTGTTGCATCTACAAATTTCTTAAAACTGGCATTGGTTACCTCTGTAGCATCTATCCAGTAAGACGCTAGCTTCACCCGATGTTGCGGGTATTCGTCGGCTCTACCTTCTTTATCTGTAGCCCCCATTTCAAATTCGGAGCCGCGAATAAAGATCATTCCGTCATGACTGGCCTTTCCTCCCTTTATATTCGTTGTATCTAAACCTTTGCCGTATCTGCTGGGCAAATTCATTTCACATGAAGCCAAAGAGTCCTTTTGATGTTGACTAAGTTCTTCCTTTGGTTTAGATTGACAGGCGCTGAGCATAACTAAGGCTGCAAGGTAGGCAACGGTACGGCTATTTAACATTGATGGAATATTCTAATTGATCCTTTTGGTACTAAATTTAATAAACTTTAAGATTTTAATGTTTCCTGCGACCTATAATTTTAAAGCCATAATCAACTTTTTCAAGATCACAATTGCAGAAATAACATGGCTAAAAGTAGCAATTTAAATTAAAAATAAACTGCATGTTAATTAATCGACCTATAAATCAAGGCGGTAGCGCTTTTTGTAAATATTTATTTGCAGGGAATACTCTTTAACTCTATATTTGCACCACTTTAAAGGAAACGGATAGACGTTTTTAATAAAGAAGATTCCGTAGCTCAGCTGGTAGAGCATTACACTTTTAATGTAGTGGTCCTGGGTTCGAATCCCAGCGGGATCACAGAAAGCCTCAAAGAAATTTGAGGCTTTTTTGTTTTAATTTGCATTTTTTAATATTTTTTTAAATGGTAGTGAATGAGATAAATATCCCGATTAAGAAATCTTTAAAAAGCAAAACGGGGAAGCCTTCTTTCGATTAAGTTCCCCGTTTTTAACCTTAAGACAACCGTAGCTGCATTTAAGGCATCTAATTCTAATTACTTTGATTTTTCCGTTCTTGCTTGGTCTTGCAACTTTTGCAACTCGTGAAAATTTATTTCCAGCTATGTCCATCCATAGATTTCTTTAGCTTTCCATATTATCTGTCGGGTCTATCTGATTTTCAGAATCAGCATCTTTCGATGGCTATTCTATATTCTTACTCGGTTTAACCCTTTCTGAAACTAATCGTTTTCCCAGTGGAAGAGATCCGAGCTACTCCCCTTTCGGTTCGTTATCTCTTTTAGATCATCTTATCAGATTTCAAAGTACTTCGTATTTGATATAATCTAATTTACAACAGAAAGCCATTGTTGTCAAGTAAAATCTAATGCTTTTTATAAACATAGTTATCAACCTAAAAACGTTGGTTATCAACATTTTAAATTAGTAAAAACAATGTTTCGGGCTCAATAAACCACTTTTTATTGTATATTAACATTTTAATGTATTTATCTTATTAACAGGTAGATACAAATTAAGCTTATCAATTTTAATAACTTTCTGCCTAAAACCAGGATTATTCCATAAAACTTAATTTAAAAGCCAACAAAAAAAGCGCTTAATATGTTATTTTTGTCCTATGCAGATCAGGCAACCCATCAGAAACATTCAGGACTTTTTATTGAGTACATATTTTGCAGATGGCTTACGCATCACCATTGGTGTATTGTTGCCTTCGCTCATATTTGCACAGTATGGAATGTTAAAATATGGGATGACCTTATCGTTAGGTGCCTTGTGTGTGAGCGTGGTAGATAGTCCGGGGCCTATGGTGCACCGCAGGAACGCCATGCTGGTAACCACGGCATTGATCTTTGTTTTTTCCATTCTAACTGGCTTAACCAATCGAAACCACTATTTTATTGGTTTCTTGCTTACCATTTCCAGTTTTATATTTTCCATGTTCTATATATATGGGCTTCGGGCGGCATCTATAGGAACGGCAACACTTTTAATTATTGTACTCAGTATCGATGATATCAGGCCCTGGCAGGAAGTTTTACTTCATGCGTTTCTGGTTTTAGCCGGAAGTTTATGGTATACCGGTTTAAGCTATTTTGTTTATCGCTTACGTCCTTTTAGGTTGGTACAGCAATCATTAAGTGATTCTATCTTAGAAGTAGCAGAATTTCTCAGGGAAAAAGCTAAATTCTATCATCACAACAATAATTATGATAAAACCTATGCAGATTTGCTTCAACTGCAGGTTTCTGTTCATGAAAAGCAAGACGCTGTTCGCGAGTTGTTGTTTAGAACAAGGGAAATTGTGAGAGACTCTACGCCAGAAGGCAGGTTTCTGCTTTTGGTATTTGTAGATATGGTTGACCTATTTGAACAGGTAATGTCTACTTACTATAATTATAAGCAGCTTCACGATCAATTTGATAAGGCAGGAATCTTATCAGATTATGAAATGGCCATAAAAAGGATTTCATACGCCCTGGATGATATTGCATTTGCCTTGAAAAGTGGTGGAACACCAACTATATCTAAGCGATTGCTGATCGAAATAGAAAGATTAAAAATTAAGATCAATAAACTGGAAGAAGACAATCAAAACCAGGAGTACAACACGCTAGGGATAATTGCATTAAAGAATATTGAGGTTAATA
This sequence comes from Pedobacter rhizosphaerae, assembly GCF_900111155.1. Classification (GTDB taxonomy): domain Bacteria; phylum Bacteroidota; class Bacteroidia; order Sphingobacteriales; family Sphingobacteriaceae; genus Pedobacter; species Pedobacter rhizosphaerae. The sequence goes on from NZ_FOGG01000016.1 coordinate 13,070, forward strand.
TTGAGAATATTTTATCGAGAGTAAAAACCATATTCAGTTATTTTAAGCTGCGCCGTACAGAAGAAATTCGTAAAGCCGATGTGGATGCGGAAAAATTTATTACCCGCCAAAAGTTTGATCTTAGCCTATTTACTGAGAACTTAACCTACAGTTCTTCTACTTTCAGACACTCGTTGAGGGTTACTGTGGTAATGTTATTGGGTTTTGTAGTCGCTCAAATCCTCAATTTCTCACATAGCTATTGGATTTTACTCACCATACTCGTAATCTCCAAGCCTGGTTTTAGTTTAACTAAAGAGCGCAATTATCAAAGGTTAATTGGTACAACCATTGGGGCATTTATCGGAATGGGCGTAGTATCTTACATCCACGACAAAGACACACTCTTTATCATCCTGATTATTTGTATGATTGGCTGTTATAGTTTTCAAAGAAAAAACTATGTAGTTAGCGTACTCTTCATGACGCCTTACATACTCATTTTGTTCGATTTTTTAGGAATGGGTACCATAGCACTGGCTAGAGAAAGAATTTACGATACCTTTATAGGTTCAGGAATTGCCCTGCTGGCTAGTTATTCTTTATTCCCTACCTGGGAGTATGAAAAACTTAAGGAGGCTATGATTGATATCTTAAAGGCAAACCGGGCTTATTATCAACAGGTAGCGAGGCTCTATTTTGAAAAAACTTACCAAAGAACAGAATATAAATTAGCCAGAAAAGAAGTTTATGTAAGCACGGCAAATTTAGCTTCCTTATTTCAAAGGATGTTTTCTGAGCCGAAAAGCAAACAACTGTTTATCAAAGAAGTTCACCAGTTTACGGCACTCAGTCATTTGATATCTTCTTATGTTGCAACGCTTTCATTATATAACAAAGAGCACGATTTTGTATTCGAGAACTTTGATACTTTAAAGCCTGTTTCGAATAACACCATTTACCTGCTGGATACTGCAATAGAAAACCTGGAACAGGGAAAGGCCATTATTGATAATGTCCCGCTTATTCGACTGGCAGAAAGCTCAACAGCCATTAAAAAGGGTGAAGATCTTGTACCCGAACAATTTGATTTGATTCAAAAAGTGGCTTACGATATTTATAAGTTATCGGTTAAAATTAAGATCTGATTCCCAAACGCTATTCCGCATCCAAACAATGACTAACGCCCGTTGTTGTTAATGAAATCAATATTAAATTTATGGAAAAGCTATATACGGCAGAAGTTGCTGCCACAGGGGGAAGAGACGGACATGTAAAATCGAGCGATGGACTTATAGATTTAGAGCTAAGGCGACCAAAAGAGCTTGACGGACAAGGTGGAGCCACAAACCCAGAACAACTATTTGCTGCTGCCTGGGGAGCCTGCTACTTAGGCGCGTTAGGATCTATTGCCGAGCGTGAAGGTGTAGATACCAGCGAAGCACAGGTTAATGTTTTAATCTCTTTTAATAAGGATGGAAATGCCTTTGTACTTTCTGCCGATCTGGATGTGCATATTCCTAATATTACCACCGAGGAGGCCCAGCAAATAGCAGATAAGGCACACAAAACCTGCCCCTACTCAAAAGCAACCCGAGGAAATATAGAAGTAAGGGTTACCGCCATTTAAGGAATGGGAATCGGCCCATAGGAAATGTAAAAGGTTGTATATAAAGGGCGGTGAGTTGCAGGTTTACCAAAGCCATTTGGGCGTTAGACCCTTAACCTGCAACTCATAGCCCACAACCAATTTGATTACAAAACTTCTTCTTTTTGCTGGGTATTGGCTGGCCTGCCATTTTTAAAGGCTTCTCTGGTTTTTAGTCCCAAAAGTTCAAACATAGCCATATCATCTACAAAAGCAGGATTGGGAGTGGTTAATAATTTATCTCCAGCAAAGATGGAACTTGCACCAGCCATAAAGCAGAATGCCTGTTCTAAAGTACTCATTTCATTTCTTCCGGCAGATAATCGAACAACGGAATTAGGCATTACAATACGTGCCGTAGCAATCATCCTAACCATATCCCAAATCGGAACTCTTGGTTGATCTTCTAATGGCGTTCCCTTTACTGGCACAAGCGCATTTACAGGAACTGATTCTGGATGTGTAGGCATATTTGAGAGGGTTTGTAACATAGAAACACGATCTTCAACGGTTTCGCCCAAACCAATAATACCACCGCTACATACAGTAAGTTTTGCTTTACGAACGTTTTTAATCGTATTCAAACGGTCGTCATATGTTCTGGTAGAAATAATGCGCTTATAATCATCTTCAGAAGTATCTATATTGTGGTTGTAAGCATATAAACCTGCATCTGCCAAGCGTTGAGCCTGATTTTCGGTGAGCATACCCAAGGTACAACAAACCTCCATGTCCATTTCATTTACGGCTTTAACCATTTCTATAACCCGATCAAAGTCACGGTTATCTCTCACTTCGCGCCAGGCTGCGCCCATGCATAAACGAGATGCGCCACCTTCTTTAGCCTTAACAGCAGCACTCACTACCTGCCCTATCTGCATTAAGGGTTGCACTTCTAAGTTGGTATGGTATCGGGCAGCTTGAGGACAATAAGAGCAATCTTCCGCACAGCCGCCAGTTTTGATAGAGATCAATGAACTGATTTGAACCTCATTATAATCTTTATTGGCTCGGTGAATGGTTGCAGCTTCGTATACCAGGTCCAGGAATGGTTTATGATATATGGCTGATATCTCCTCCCTGCTCCAGTCGTGTTTAGTGGTTTGCATATTTTAATCTAAATGTTTGGTTAGCTATTATCACGTTGTATTAAACAACAGTTAAACTTTATAACAATAATTTGCTGGCTAGACCCAATATCAGTAGGAAGCCAAAAACATCGGTGAAAGTAGTAATAATAATAGAAGATGCAATGGCTGGATCAATTCCAACTCGCTTTAAAATTAATGGAATTCCGGCACCAGTAACCCCTGCAATAACCAAATTACCGGTCATAGCCAGAAATATAACCAGGCCAAGCATCGGATTGCCATCAAAAAGGAAAGCAAAAAGAAAAACAATTAATCCATTGGTTGCTCCATTAATTAAGCCTACAGTAAACTCTTTTAATACCGTTCGGTAAGCCTGTTTATCAGTCAGGTCGTACAAAGAGATACGACGTACGGTTACGGCCAGTGCTTGTGTAGCAGCATTACCGCCCATACCTGCAATAATGGTCATGTAGGCTGCAAGCGATGGAATTAGTTTTATGGTGGGATCAAAATAGCGTACAACAGATGAGGCTAAAAAAGCCGTTCCCAGGTTAATAATTAGCCAGGGTAAACGAGATTTAACCGCTTCTACCCAGTTACCACTTAGTTCCTCGTCTTCAGATACCCCCGAAATTTTCAGGATATCTTCGGTACTCTCTGCCTCCATTACGTCGATAACATCGTCGAAGGTTACCCTTCCAAGTAATTTTTGATGGTTATCAATAACCGGTATACTGGTTAAATTATATTGGGATATTAGATTGGCTACTTCTTCCTGATCAGTGTCTGGGTGAACATAAACGGCATCAACCTTTACCAATTCGGTAATCTGCGCATTATGCTTGGCTTTGATAATATCTTTTAAAGAAACAATGCCTTTAAAAGTTTCTTCATCGTCTACTACATAGATGGTGTAAAACTCTTCCATCTCTTCGCTTTGGCGGATGATTTCGTCTATTGCATCCTTCTTGGTCAGATTGATGTTTACACAGATTAAATCTGTATTCATCAAACCCCCGGCTGTTTTCTCGTGGTAAGTTAACAGATTCCGGATATTGGAAGCATCCTCCTCATTCAGATCTTCCAGAATTTCCTTCTGTTCGTGAACTTCTAATTGAGAAATGATATCAGTTGCATCGTCATAGTCCAGCTCCTCTACAATCTCCGTTCTTTTATCTGGATGAAGCTGAAAAAGTATGTCTTCCGGATGAGACTCTTCATCCATCTCGGAAATAATTTCTGAAGCTGTTTCTGAAGGCAATAAATTAATGATATGCTGCCTTTCGGATTTATCTAAACGTTCGAAAATAATGGCGATTTCTGAGGCATGATAATCCTCTAAAACTTCTTTCAAAATTTCATCACCAGCTAAAAGTGCATTTTTAACCTTGAGTACGTCGCTTTTATCTATTTCGAATGACTGCATAAATACTTAATCCTTCACCGGGATTTAATTTTTCTACCAATGTATGAAAATACGCTTAATAAGCAGTAGGGAATTTAATAAGTTAATTTAAACTTTATCTGGCTTAGGCTATTTAAACCAGCCTTTTCTCCAAAAATAAATAACTTGTATAACCGCAATTATCGCCATTACCAGCCAGGTATATACATAACCATGTTCTGCATAAAGCTCGGGCATATTATCTCTCAAAACTTTCCCGGTTGCCGGATCTTCCCTGCTAAAATTCATTCCATAAATACCTGCAATAAAAGTAAGGGGAATAAAAATAGAGGAGATGATGGTTAAAACCTTCATAATCTCATTCATCCGGTTGCTGATGATAGAAAGGTTCATATCAATGTTGGCCGATGCAATTTCTTTGAGCGACTCTATAAAATCAATAATCTGGATACAGTGATCATAAGCATCCTTCATATAAGTTTTGGTAAGATCGCTAATTAGCGGACTATCACTTCTAATAATGTCGTTCAGCTTATCTCTTTCGGGCCAGGCTATTTTTCTAATGGTGATTAATGAGCGCTTAATGGCCTGTGTATCATACATGATGCGCCTGTCGGGATTATCATAAAGCCTATCTTCAATGGCATCCAGCTCTTCTCCCCAGAAATTAAGCAGCGAAAAATAGTTATCAACGATTACGTCCATAATGGCATACATTAAATAACTGCTCCCGCCAATGCGAATATTGCCTTTGCCTACCTCCAGCCTTTTCCGTACCGGATTGAAACAATCCTGGTAATCCTCCTGAAAGGTAATCAGGCAATTTGAGCTTAAAATGTACGAAATTTGTTCATTACACAATCCGTTTTCTTCATCTAAATACAAATGCCTGCTTACGGCAAAAACATATTTGTCGTTGTCGTATTCATCCAGCTTAGGGCGTTGGTAGCTGCTGGTAATGTCTTCCAATACCAATCGGCTAACATTGAGCTTCTCATATAGTGTTTCAAAAATTCCAGGGTCTGCCAAACCTTTAATATCAAACCAATAAGAAAATTCTTTATTCTGAATGATCTTCTCAATATTATTGATATTCTTTATCTCCTCCTTGGTGTACGTTTTCTCGTTATAAATGTGGAGCGTAATAATGGGTTTTAATGCGTCATCATCTATAGCATACAGGCCCGGGCTTGTTCCTGGTTCAGGAACCTTATAATGTTTATGCTTGTGGCGGGGTTTGTTTTTTGCCATATGTTAAAGATACAACCGGGATTGTGGCCCCTGATTAAACAATAAATCTACAATGCTTAAGTTAGGCAAAAATTGATGCCTATCTTCAAAAACTTGATAATAGGGTTTATTGTTTACGATATCTTCTGTTTTTTTCGGATTCATCATCGAACGGAAGTCTAATTCAGGGTTTATTTCCTTGATGTATTCCGTTGTAAAATCAATTTCTACGTTGAGCTTCAGCTTTTTATTTAGCCAGTTAAGCAATTCTAAATTGTAGTCGAATAAATAATCAAAGCGCTGGGTGTAAAATTTAGATAGCTCATCTTCGTAAAATTCAAAATAAGCAGAGCTTCTGTAGCAGCTTTGCAAACTCATCCAGTGCAGTCTTTGCCAGTTAAAATCGTTGCTAATTTTTACATCTTTGGCTACGGTATGCATTTTTGAACCTCTTACTACAGGTACGGTTAAATCTAACTTTCCATTTGGCGAGTAAATACTTGCCCTGTTGCGGTACGTTTGTTTAGGGAAATGTTCGCTTTTTTCTATTAGCAAGTTAGGACTCAACTTTTGTAATAAACTAAAATAACCAACCGGTGGAAGATAAAATAATGGAAGTATAGCTGTATTCTGCATTTGAAAATTTATGTTTGTAGCCCAAACGTTAAAATATCGGCAAAAATACACTAACCTATCCATTTTTTAGACCAGGTTACGATTTTTTTAGCGTTTGATTTTAAAGAACAGATAAAATTAGATGAATCCTTCGGTAGCCGTTGTTATTTTAAATTGGAATGGTAAAGCATTTTTAGAACAGTTTTTACCCAGTATACTCCGTTCTGAATATGATAATTTAAAAATTGTTGTGGGTGATAATGCATCTACCGATGATTCTATAGCCTTTGTTAAAGCGAATTTCCCCTCCATAGAAATTATTACCAACGAAATAAATTATGGCTTTGCTGGTGGTTACAACCGGATTTTAGAACGTGTAGAGGCCGATTATTATGTCTTGCTAAATTCGGATGTGGAAGTAATACCCAACTGGATTAAACCCGTAATTGATTTAATGGAAGCAGACGACCAGATTGCCGCTGCCCAACCTAAAATTAAATCTTATCATAGCAAAAATCAGTTTGAGTATGCTGGTGCGGCTGGTGGTTTTCTTGATATTTATGCTTTCCCTTTTTGCCGTGGGCGCATTTTTAATGTTTACGAAGAAGATCAAAAACAATACGAGGAACAAAAGGAAATATTTTGGGCAAGTGGTGCAGCCTTTTTTATCAAAAGTAAATACTGGAAGGAAACAGGAGGTTTAGATGCCGATCTTTTTGCCCATATGGAAGAGATAGACCTTTGCTGGAGATTGAAGAACTTAGGGTATAAAATAATGTATTGCCCCGATGCTGAGGTTTACCACGTTGGTGGCGGAACTTTGCAAACAGAGAACCCCTTTAAAACTTATCTTAACTTCAGGAACAACCTCATTATTATGCAAAAGAACCTTCCTGCCGGTGATGCAGCTTTTCGCATTTTAATCAGAATGTGGATTGATTTCATTGCCTGGTGGCATTTCTTGTTAACGGGTAAGCCAAAGTTTACCCTGGCAGTAACTAAAGGCCACTGGCATTTTGTTAAAGCTATCTTTAAAACAGCCCAAAAAAGACAACAAATACAAAAGCCATATGCTGAGCATGCTGGTGTTTATAATAGTAGTATTGTATGGGCGTTCTTCATTAAAAAAATCAAATATTTTAACGGGCTGGGTTAGGCCAATAGATGTTATTATGATGTGTAAAACGCAACTTGTAACATTTCAACGGTCGTCATTCCCTCGCAGGAGGGAATCTTAATGCGATAGAGTAGCCACACCATGCTTTTCCATCCAGCTAGGCCAAAGTACCGTTTCTCCGTTTCGCTTGGATCGGCCTGATAAAGTTTTCGGGATGCATTGACCAAGCCAACATACTGACTTTAGAAGAAAAGTTTTAAGCCGACACTTTTGTTTCTTTTGGTGTCAAAAGAAAAGAGCCCGTCTGGCCAGGACAGGAGAGATTCTTTTTTTTCATTCCCCCGCAGGAGAGAATCTTAATGCGATATATCTTGCTTTTCTTATAAACAAAGCCTGGACAAAGATTAATCTACCAGCTATTTCCCCGTTAAAGATTCATTAATCGATTTCTTTATCCAATGCATGGTATTTGATGCCAAACCAACGGTGCTAAATTTAATTTTACCGGTTTTATCTATCACGACATGCGTTGGATATAACCTAATGTTATATTTATTGGCAATTGCTCTTCCATCCACAACATTATAATGGTAAGGGTTTGTTTTCAAAAAAGCTTTTAAATCATATCGCTCATCTAATGCTATGGCTAAGAAAACCACATCAGCATTATCTTTATATTCGGCCACCAGTTCGTTTAGTTGAGGAATTTCCTGTTTACAAGGCGGGCAGTTAATAAACCAAAAGTTAAGTACAATTACTTTCCCCGTGGCTTCCCGTAAATCAAATTTATTTCCGTTAATATCTGTGGTTTTAAACCCTTTAAACATCTCACCTTCAGTAAAAGATTCGCTTGGGCGGGGCTTAGCCATTCTATTAAAATGTGCTTGCTGTTCTTCTTTTGATAGTTCGTAAATCCGGTACTCGGGTATTCCGCCATCGGTAAAAGTGCCTCTGTTTTTAATGGCGTATTTTCCGGTAAGCAATAGGTTCTTCCAGGTTTTATATGGATATACCATACCATCATCTCCCCTAACTATAGTGCTTTCATTGAGCATGTTTCTGGTAGGGTTTGCATTTTGTGCACAAAGGTTTAATGTGACAAGCGTTAATAAGAAAAAGAGCGTGTTCTTTAGCATAATATTGTTTTTTATGATTCTATAATTAAACTTTCTAGTGCCAGGCGGTACCCTTTCATACCAAAACCGGTTAGTACCCCCTTACAATTTTTTCCCGTGAGCGATACATGGCGATATTCTTCTCTGGCATAAATATTAGAGATATGTACTTCTACCACAGGTGTTTTAATGGCGGCAATAGCATCGGCAATAGCTACCGAAGTGTGCGTATAACCACCGGCATTTAAAATGATACCATCAAAACTGAAACCTACCTCATGAAGCTTGTTAATCAGTTCGCCCTCTACATTACTTTGAAAATACGTTATTTCTACCGATGGATATATTTCTTTTAGCGCTTTGATATAATCTTCGATACTGATATTACCATAAATAGAAGGTTCACGAACGCCAAGAAGGTTTAAGTTAGGTCCGTTAATAATTTGTATTTTCATGCTTGAAGTTAATATTTATAAGTTTCTGATTGCAATAATACACAATGATGAGAAAATAATTGGCGCATTGACATTTTAACAGACTATTTAGATTAAAATCTTGATATTAGTGCTCTAAATTAAAGCGATGTTATACTTCAATGTATCAGGAGCAGATTATGTGGCAATCATACCTTAAAGGATTCAAAGCTTATTTACGCCTGGAGCGTTCTCTTTCAGAAAATTCAATAGCTGCTTATTTAAACGACCTGAATAAACTGGAGCAGTTTTATTTTTCTATTGATAGAGAACCTAAAATTACAGAAATCAGTAAGGAAGACCTTCGTCAGTTTATTTCCTGGCTTCATGATTTGGGTATGCAAGCCACTACACAGGCGCGTGTAATCTCTGGAATTAAGGCCTTCTGCACTTATTTGTTACTCGAGAATATAATCGAAATTGATCCCTCTGCCCTGCTGGAAGCGCCTAAAATAGCAAGAAAACTGCCCGATACCTTAAATATTTACGAAATTAACAGTCTGATTGATGCCATAGATGCCTCGAAACCTGAGGGAATGCGAAATAAAGTGATTATTGAGGTTTTGTATGGCTGCGGTTTAAGGGTTTCGGAATTAACAGACCTTAAAATTTCTAACCTATTCTCTCAGATAGAATTTATAAAAGTACTTGGAAAGGGTAACAAAGAACGTTTAATTCCCATTGGTGGTGTAGCCATTAAGCTATTGACCATTTATTTAGATGAAGTTAGGGTACACTTAAGCGTTAAAAAAGGAAATGAAGATTATGTATTTCTGAACCGTTTTGGAGCGAAGTTATCAAGGATATCGATTTTTAATTTAATTAAGCAACTGGCCCTTAAAGCCGGGATTAAAAAAACAATTAGTCCACATACCTTGCGCCATTCTTTTGCTACGCATCTTATTGAAGGTGGGGCCGATTTAAGGGCCGTACAAGAAATGCTTGGCCATTCGAGTATTACTACAACCGAAATTTATACGCACCTGGATAGAGATTACTTAAGAGAAGTGGTTACGCAATATCATCCCAGAAGCTAGTTTTTACGGCTTAATAACCAGCTTTAATCATCCTGTCTTTACCCTGCATATCTTTTCTCAATGCTATATTAGAAAAACCTTTACCCTTGAGCATATCAATGGTTTCCTCTCCCAAATATTCATTAATTTCTAAATAGAGGTAACCACCTGGATTTAAGGTTTTAATGGCTAAATCGGCTATAGCTTTGTAAAATACCAATGGATTTTCATTTGATACAAATAGCGCCAAATGAGGCTCATGGCTCAATACATTCTGATGCATCTGCTCTTTTTCTAAATCTTTGATATATGGTGGGTTACTAACCATTATATCAAGTTTATCTTCAGAAGAATAGGTCAAAATATCGGCCTGAATAAAGTTGACTGTTGTGTGTAAGGACTGCGCATTTTCTCTGGCCACAGTCAGGGCTTTTTCAGAAATATCTAAACTGCTAACCTTCGCCCTTGGCAGAAACCGCTTTAAGCTAATTGGAATACAGCCCGAACCTGTTCCAATATCTAAAATATTTAGGTCCTTTCTGGAAGAATGATCTGCAATAATCCAGTCTACAAGCTCTTCGGTTTCTGGCCTGGGAATCAATACATTCTCATTTACTTTATAAACGGAACCATAAAAATGTGCCTCACCCAAAATGTGCTGAATAGGTTTGTACATTTTAAGGTCGTTCAGGATGCTGAGCATTTTTTGGAGATGAATGTGCGATAAGTCATTATCTCGAGACATTCTAAGCTTGATTTGCGTCAATTGAAGCACGTGTTCTGCCGCCAGACTAAACAAAGCGGTTGTTTCATCTTCCTCATATATCTGGCCTAACTCCAGTTGGTAATATTCTTCTAGCTCGTTAAGTTTCATCGCTGCAAAATTACAATTTAACCAGATATCAATTTCAATTTCTCCTGCTCATCATTCATTTTTTCCTATTTTTGCCCTAATGAGCGATGAATTTTACATTAAACGCTGTTTAGAATTAGCAGAACTTGGAATGGGTAAAGTAAGTCCTAATCCAATGGTGGGTTGTGTAATTGTAGTTGATGACAAGATCATTGGCGAAGGTTATCACCAACAATATGGGCAGGCTCATGCCGAACCTAATGCCATCAAATCAGTTTTTGATCAACACCCTGAAAATGCGGAACAACTGTTAAAACAAGCAACTGTTTATGTAAATCTGGAACCCTGTGCCCATTTTGGTAAAACTCCCCCATGCGCAGATTTGTTGGTTAGGCACCAGGTTAAGCGTGTAGTTATTGGTAATACTGATCCTTTTTCTGCGGTGGATGGAAAAGGAATTGAGAAACTTAACAATACGGGTATTTCGGTTACCACTGGTATTTTAGCAGAAGAATGCAGCTTTTTTAACAGGCGTTTTTTTACACGAGTACAAAAACAACGCCCTTATGTAGTATTGAAATGGGCGCAAACTGCAAATGGATATTTCGCTGCGAAGGATGGACACCAAAAATGGATCAGTGGCTCTTTAGCAAAGCGCCTGGCTCATAAATGGCGTACAGAAGAAGATGCCACCTTGATTGGTAAGCAAACAGCGATTATTGATAACCCTCAGCTAACAGCAAGAGAATGGGCTGGAAAGAATCCTATACGCCTGGTTATTGATAAAAACTTAGCAATTCCACCAGGTAATCACCTTTTTAACAAGGAGGCTAAAACCATCATTTTTAACGAGATTAAAACAGATGTAGAGGAGCACATTCATTATATTCAAATGGAAGATATGCAGTATTATTTACCGCAAAAGATCATGTTCCAACTGTATTTAATGGATATACAATCGGTAATTATTGAAGGCGGGGCTCAGATTTTAAAACAATTTCTTGATGCTGAACTTTGGGATGAGTGCCGAATTTTTACCTCAGCCAATAGCTGGACGGACGGTATTGCTGCACCAACTATAAACGGTACACTTCAGGAGCAAATAGCACTCGATTCGGATAAATTATCTATCTATATAAACAAGCTTAAATAAATGATATACATTATTTTAAGTATAAGCTGTAGCGTAACTGTAGCCATACTTTTAAAGTTAGCCAAGCGGTACCAAATCAGTATTATACAAGCGGTTACAGTAAATTACCTTACTGCACTGATACTTTGCTTTTTATTTTTTAAGCCTGATACTTCATTGATTTCGTCAGCTGCTCCCTGGCCTGTTTATACTGCATTAGCCATATTACTGCCAACCATCTTCCTGTTTCTTGCCGCTTCGGTTAAAAGATTAGGAATTGTAAAAACAGATATTGCACAAAGACTTTCTCTTTTCATTCCGATTTTAGCCGCTTACTTTATTTTTAAGGAGGATTTTAATCAATATAAGCTGGCCGGATTGATTGTTGGATTCCCGGCTATCTTTTTAACCTTTATCCGTAAATCGGAAAGGCAGCCTACAGCAGGAAACTGGATCTACCCAATAATGGTTTTTGTTGGTTTTGGTGTAATTGATGTACTTTTTAAGCAAATTGCCTTACACAAAGCACTCCCCTATACTACTTCCTTATTTGTCGTTTTTAGTATGGCTTTTGTGGTTTCCTTAGTTGTAGTGAGTATAATGGCAATTACAAAGAAAACAAAAATTCAACTGGTTAATTTAGCCTGTGGGGTAATTTTGGGACTTTTTAACTTCGGTAATATCTTATTTTATCTTAAGGCACACCAGGCACTCGCTAAAAATCCATCAACGGTATTTGCAGCAATGAACCTGGGTGTAATTGTAGTGGGAAGTTTAGTAGGCGTGCTTATTTTTAAAGAAAAGCTATCGAAAATCAATTACCTCGGACTTTTGCTCGCCGTTGCTGCTGTAATTTTAATCACCTTATCTCAGATTTATGCTGTTTGACGATACCTATAAAACAATAGAAAGCAATGCAGAGGGAATCTTTAGAGATAAAGGAAGTAAGTTTATCGCTTATGCCTATCCTATTCGTACAGAAGAGGAAGTGAAACCCATTTTATTGAATTTAAGGGCTGAACATACAAAAGCAAGACATTTTTGTTACGCTTACCGCCTCAGTCCGGATCGTTCTGTTTTTAGAATAAACGATGATGGTGAACCCTCTGGTACTGCTGGAAGACCTATTTTAAATTGTCTTTTATCCGAAGACGTAACCAATGTTTTAATGGTAGTGGTGCGTTATTTCGGTGGAACACTTTTGGGCGTTCCTGGTTTGATTGCAGCGTATAAAAATGCCAGCATTGAGGCCTTAAAATCAGCTACCATCGTTAATAAAACCGTAAATGATCTTTACCAGATTGAATTCGATTATCTACAGATGAACGATGTGATGCGCCTGGTAAAAGAAGAAGGATTAATGGTATTATCTCAAAACTTCGATACCCACTGTGTATTAAAATTTGAAGTTAGAAAGGCACAACTCAACCAGGTTTTGGCTAAGTTTGATAAAATTGAAGGTTTAAAACACCAATATCTGCAAACGATTTAAAACCACTAATCAAAACCCATATGAAGATATCAGAGAGTGATTTGATTATCAATCCAGATGGCACCATTTACCATCTGAACTTGTTACCTGAAGATATAGCCGATACCATTATTACTGTTGGTGATCCGGACAGGGTTAGCGAGGTGAGTAAATACTTCGATCGTATTGAGCTCAAAAAAGGTAAGCGAGAGTTTATAACCCACACTGGTTACTTAGGTCAAAAAAGGATAACTGTACTTTCTACCGGCATAGGAACGGATAATATCGATATTGTATTTAATGAATTAGATGCGTTGGTTAATATTGATTTTCAAACCCGGGAGATTAAAAAGAACCTAACCAGCTTAAATATTATCCGTATTGGTACCTCTGGAGCTGTACAAGCCGATGTACCCATGGGAACAATTTTAGCTTCTGCTTATGGCTTAGGCATGGATGCACTGATGAATTACTATGTGCATGAATTATCTGGAGATGAACGTTTGCTGCTAGACGATATTAAATCTCATTTTGCCCATCTAAAGCATATTAATCCATACTTAACTGCTGCCAGCGATAAATTATTAAATACTATAGGTAAGGATATGGCAAAAGGAATAACGATTACAGCCCCTGGATTTTACGCTCCACAAGGCCGGATAGTGCGTGCTAAAAATTCAGTTCCTGATTTTATCGGTTTAATCAACAGTTTCAGGAGCAATCAAAACAGGATCACCAACTTAGAGATGGAAACTGCCGGTATATATGCGCTTGCAAAGGTTTTAGGCCATCAGGCTTTGTCTGTTAATGCTATATTGGCTAGTCGCGTAAACTTTGAGTTTAGCAAGGAGCCAAATAAGGTTGTAGATGAAGCGATTAAGACTGTATTAAGCCGCATTGCCGAAGTTTAGAAAACTTCGGCAATGCGTTCTAAACTTCGGTGATGTGTTCTAAAACCAATTCCTTTTGTTCACTATCTAAATAGCTGCAGGTCATGTTTTCTAAATCTACAACCCACTTTTCTACTCCCGCATCTGCAGCTTGCTTGCAAAAGGTAGCGAAATCAGTTTCGCCACGCTGATGAATTTTTAAGGCATGCTTTAATTTATCTGCCGATGATTCTTCATTGATAAGCAAGTCAGGGTATTCGTCAGGGCTAACCTGTTCCGTTTGATCATCGCCAAAATATACAGATAAACCGTTGGTCACGTAAACATCGTTGCGCTTTATCCCAAAAGACTTAAGCGTTTTGATAAATTCGGGAAAATCTGCCCCGCTTTTAATCTTTGATTCTGCTGCTTTAATATCATCAACTTTAAACATAATCTTATTGGTTAGAAACCTTATAAATGGTGGTTTGTGTATATAAATCTTCTGGCTGTAAGATAGTAGAAGGAAATTCAGGAATGTTTATTGCGTTAGGATGATGTTGAGTTTCTACACAAAAAGCATCGTAACCATTGTAATCCTTCCCTCCTTTACCATTTTTTACACTTAAATACTTAGCCGTATATAAATGAGCTACAGGTTCGGTAGTATACACGCTTAATGTTAAACCACTTTCGGGCTCAAATGTTTTAGTGGCTAAAGTTAGATCGCCATAAGTTTTATCTAAAACAAAAGTCTGGTCATAACCTTCTTCGGGATTCCAGTCTTTTCCAATCTCTTTTGCTACAGTAAAATCCAGTGCTGTACCTTGAACGGGAATAAGCTTACCTGTTACCGAATAGTTGTCGTCTTGCTCCAAATAGTTACTTGCAAATATTTGCTGAACATGATTGGCAATGCTTCCTCCATTTGGATTTAAGTTGAAGTAACCATGGTGCGTTAAATTAATAGCCGTAGCCTGATCTGTCTCCGCTTCGTAAGTTAATATTAGCTCATCATTATCGGTAAGCTCAAATGTTAAATCAACAATTAAGTTTCCAGGGTAATTTTCTTCACCATCAGGACTTTCATAAGACAGCGTAACAGCGGCCTGAGGTTGTTCAGTAGTATCTATCACTTCCCATACCTTTTTATCGAAACCTTCAATTCCGCCGTGCAAAGCATCAGGGCCAGCGTTCTGGGCTACTTGATAAGTTTCACCGTCAATGGTAAATCTTCCATTTTTAATTCGATTAGCATATCTGCCCACCACAGCACCTAAATAAGCACCATTTTTTAAATATTCTTCACTCAGATATTCTTCAAAGGTGTCGAAACCCAATACAATATCCTGCATCTCTCCTTTTGCGTTTTTAACCACGAACTTATTAATGATTGCGCCGTAATTAAATATTTTAACGTAAGTGCCTTTGTTATTGGTGAGTTCAATAGCAACAACTTCGTTGCCGTCAATAATATTACCTGTAGGTGTTTGCTTTACTTTCATAAATTGTAACTTAGGGCTTTTGTTTCCCAAACAAACATAACATTATTGTTTGCTTTTATAAACATTTTTTAAGCTAAATGAAGTTTAACCTCGAAGAGAAATTTGCACAGTTATTTAATCAGAATGCCGTGGCAACCTACTTTGCTCCCGGACGCGTAAACCTAATTGGTGAGCATATTGATTATAACGGTGGCTTAGTAATGCCCTGTGCCATCACCATGGGAACATGGCTAACCCTCAGCCCAAATCAGGAAGGCAAAATCAGATTTAAAAGTTTAAATTTTGATGAGCATGGCGAGATGAAGCCAGCCGAGATTCAAAATAAAAACCAAGGCTTTTGGTTTAATTATCCTGTTGGAATTATTAATGAAATGATTAATGATGGGCATCAAATTCCAACTTTAGATATGTTGTATTATGGCAATGTTCCTATTGGATCTGGCCTGTCTTCTTCTGCCTCTATTGAGATTGCAACAGCCTTCGCGCTTAATGATTTTCTTGCTTTGGGCTATGATAAACTGCAATTGGTAAAAATGGCTAAGCGGGTTGAAAATGAGTTTATTGGTGTGAATTCTGGAATTATGGATCAATATGCCGTTGCCTTCGGTGAAAAAGACAAAGCCATTGTACTGGACTGCGATACGCTGAAGAGCAAACTGGTGGAAATGGATTTAGGCGATTATGTATTGGCCATTATTAATACAAATAAACCAAGGGCACTGGCAGAATCAAAGTACAACGAACGGGTGGCCGAATGTCAAACAGCTTTAAAGTTGCTTAACGAAGAAATTTCACTACACAACCTGTGTGAACTTACTTTTGAGAAGTTTGCGCTTCATAGCCATTTAATTCAAGATGAAACGATTCTGAAAAGAGCTACTCATGTGATAAAAGAAAATGATCGGGTTCACCTGGCTGCTAAGGCCTTAAATAATGGACAACTCCAGGAATTCGGACGTTTAATGTATGCCTCACACGAATCACTAAAAGATTTATACGAAGTAAGCGGAAAGGAATTGGATACGATTGTAGATTTTTGCATCAATTACGAACCTGTTATTGGCGCTCGGATGACAGGAGCTGGTTTTGGTGGTTGTGCAATGGCATTACTTAAAAAAGGATCTGAAGAGGATTTTGCCAAGCAGCTATCTGACTATTATTTCGAAAGAATAGGTTATTATGCAGCCATCTATATCAGCGAAATAGGAAACGGACCAACAAAATTATAGATATGTTAAAATATGGAAGTAATTACCTTACTCCTTATTGTATGACTGGAATAGCATGAAGAAATTAAAACTAGAAGAATTAAATCGACCAGATATAGCAGAATTTAAAGCTCAGGAAAAATTACCGGTTGTGGTGGTTTTAGATAATGTGCGAAGTATGCATAATGTTGGATCGGTTTTCCGTACTGCAGATGGATTTGCACTGGAGAAGGTGATACTTTGTGGAATTACCGCTCAACCACCGCACCGTGAAATAGAAAAAACAGCTTTAGGTGCTACACAGTCGGTAGATTGGGTACACTATGCCGATACAGTAAGTGCTGTTGATGATTTACGCACTTCAGGTTACGAGATTGTTGCCATAGAGCAAGCTCAAAACAGTACCATGCTCAATATTTTTACGCCCGATGTTACTAAAAAATATGCTTTAATATTCGGTAATGAGGTTGATGGCGTGAGTGACGAAGTAATGGCGAAGATAGATGAGTGTATTGAAATTCCTCAATTTGGAACTAAACATTCGTTCAATATTGTAATATCTGCCGGTATAGTGCTTTGGGATTTCTTTGCGAAATTAAGGTTATAAAGATTGCTTCATGGTAAATTCCTTTTTAAAGAAACTTCAGATCAAATCAAATTTTAAGGTAAGAGTTGAAAATGCGCCGGGAAATGCAGCGAATATCTTTGGTGAAATTCCAGTGGAAATTCAATTTACCTATGCTGAAGCCGATGAGATAGATGCACTAATTATCTTCGCAAAAAGTAAGGAGGTACTTCATCAGCAACTAAAAAGGAATTTACCTCTCATTTCATTGAAAACCGTGTTCTGGGTTTTCTTTCCGAAGAAATCTTCCAAAATAAGTACAGACTTAGCATTAATGAATAGCTGGGAAGAACTCAGCACCTTCGGCTTGTCGCCATGTGCATCTGCAGCAGTTGATGAAACCTGGACTGCCTTACGGTTGAAATTGATTTCAGCCATAAAGCCTTCAGGCATGAGAAATGAACATATAAAAGCTAACCCATTTGGCGAATTCATAGACCCTGATTCCAAAACAGTCAGGCTTCCCGCTGATCTCCAAGAAGCATTAATTGATCATCCGAATGCGCTGGATCATTTCTCCAGCTTATCCTATACCAACAGGAAAGAATATGTGCTTTGGATTTTGAGTGCAAAGCAAGAGAAAACGAGGCAAAACAGAGTCAAAAAAACAGTTGATTTGTTGTTGGCTGAGAAGAAAAATCCAAGTTCAAAATAAAAGTGGCGCGCTGTTTTGTACAGTATACAGTACAATTTTTCGGCCCTTCACTCATTTAAGGTAACTTTTTTGTAAGATAAATTTGATATTATAATGATCTGATTACATGGTATTTGTAGTGTTTTTCCTGTCTTTGGCAAGATTTTTTCTTAGTCGAAGCTAAACAGAATCATATAAACGCTGTTTAGAGGTTATATCTACAAAATACAAAAGAAAATGAATTCGAAAATTACTAAATCAACAATGTTGATTGCTTTATTAGGTTTATCATCACAGTTATTTGCACAGGAAACTTCAACGACAACCGGTCGTTTTTCTCCTAAAGTTTTTAGAACCTGGTCGGTTGGTGTGCACGGCGGTTTATTAACGCCAAGAACAATATTTGGAAATTCTAACCATGCATTTGAAACACCGGTTGAACACATCGGTTATGGTGGTTACGTTAAAAAACAAATTTTACCATCACTGGGTATTCAGGCTGATTTCTTAGCAGGTAAGGTGGAAGAATTAAGAGCTTCTAACGGAGCGGGTGGATTTATCGCCAATACAGGTTACAAAACCAATATCCAGTGGTCTGGTGCTTTAAGTGCGGTTTGGAACGTAGCCAACGTAAACATCAACAATGAGAATGCGATTTTAATCCCTTACTTAAAAGCAGGTGCTGGTTACTTGTCGTCTGGAGCTACAACTTCTCCTGCTACAAATGATCAGGGTTTTTACAGAGATGGCTGGTTTATTCCAGTGGGTGCCGGATTTAAATTGGGCGTAGCTAAAGGAATCAACTTAGATTTTGGTTACGATGTTAACTTTGTTAAATCTGCCAAATTTGATGGTTTCAACGGACCTACAAATGATAAGTTTGCTTACGCACATGCTGGTTTAGAATTTGCAATTGGAAGCAAGGAAAAACCACAATTACAAAACTACAGCTCATTGGCCGATTTGCGTAAACAAAGCGCCGAAGAAAGTTCTGAATTAAGAAGAGCTTTATCTACAGCAGAGCAAAATGCACAAAGAGACAGAGATCAATACGCTAAAGATATGGGCGATGATGATAATGATGGTGTAGCGAACAAATTTGATAAATGTCCGGGAACAGCTTCTGGAACTGTTGTTGATGGTTCAGGTTGCCCAATCAAAGTACAAAGAGAAGTTGTTAAAGAAACCAAAGTTGTAGTTACTGAGGCAGATCGCAAAGTGGTAAGAGATGCTATTTCTAACTTAGAGTTCGATTTAGGTAAGTCAACTATCCGTTCTAAATCTTATGCTACCTTAAATCGCGTTGCAGCATTACTAGTAGAGAAAAACTTTAGCTTGAAATTAGCTGGTCATACTGATAATACTGGCGGTAGAGAGTTAAACTTACGTTTATCTAAAGACAGAGCTGAATCAGTAAAAGCTTATTTAGTGTCTCAAGGGGCTAATGCATCAAGAATTGAGGCAACTGGCTACGGTCCTGATCAACCAATTGCAACCAATAAAACTGCAGCTGGACGTCAACAAAACCGTCGTGTAGAATTTACTTTATATTAATCGTAAATAACATTTGTGAAAGCCTTCTGAAAATCTTCAGAAGGCTTTTTTTTGCCCTAGCTATTCGATTATCAATTGTTCTATGTTCTTTTTAGAAACATATAAAATTGCTGGTTGGCCCTCTTCCTCTTTTAAATATCTGCTTGTATTTTTATCATATATAGCACTTGATGCAGAAACATATAGCCTGCCTTTAGAATCAATGCTTACATTATTAATCTGATTATCAAAAGGCAGTGATAAGGTTTTATTAAAATTTTGACCATTGCTGATTTCAATGGTACTTTTTAATACCAAATTAGAGCCCCTAAAATGTTGGATATGTTCTTTTACTTTTACAGTCAAATTTTTCAAGCTGGCCACAGCGTATTCCTGTTCTCTCTTTTTACTTACCTTATACTGATCTGCATATAACCAGGTTTGCCCTTTATCTAAACTAAAAAAATCAGCATATCTGGCTATTTTTGGAGAAATCAGATCGTCTGAGTAAGCAGCAGTCAGTGCAAATAAACTATCCTTTACAGCTAAAAATCCGTAGGTGGGTTGATTATGCTGTTGTGTTTTGTGCCAGGTTTTTCCTTGGTTTGTGGTTTGATAAATACTGGTTTTTGAAGAAAGAATTAAAGTGTCGTCGATATTGCCAAACGCCGCGTGCGCTTCCTTGCCATTCTCAATTTCTATTCTGGTCCAGTTTGCATGGTTAAATGTATCAGGTTCTTTAATTTCTTCTTTTTTAGAGCAAGCGGAAAAAGCCATCGCAATGGCCAGTGCTTTAATTAGTTTCATAGGTTTCAGGTTTTTGTGTACAGCAAAGTAAGAAATATGATTTTAAATGCATATTTCCAACAGGGCTGTTACAATCTAAACCATGGTTTAAACTAACATAGCAAAAAACTCAGTGCTTATTGACTAGCTTTTTTAAAGGTAACCTCTCCCTCCCCATTTGTGTTTAAGTTATTGTAAATCTGCTTCCAGTAAGATACAATCTTGCTTCCTTTGGCGGTTAGATTTAGAATGGGTTTAGATTTATCTATCCTCTTTTCGTTTAACAACGTTCCTTCTAAAACATTGATATAGTAAATATTTAAGGTATTTTCTTTGAGGATTGCCGAGCATTTTATCTGATAGGAAGCTTGGATGCCCTCCGCATCCATAATACAAGGATACTTACCGTTTACAGGTTTGCCGATATCTAATGTATAATCTACATACCCATCATTAAAAGTCCAGTGCCCGATGAAATCTAATTTTGAATTTTGAGCAAGGCAGAGTTTTGTACTCAAGAAAAATAGAAATAAAAATATATGTTTCATTATGGAAGTTTAAATATAGGTCCTTCTATTTAAACAGGGAAATCTAAAACTAGTTTAATGTTGTAAAGAGCCAGAGGTGATAAAGCAAAAGAATTTAGATTTAATGTACTCTATGCAGGGTTTGGCGGGCAGGAATTAGATCACTTATTTAAATATCCTGTATGAAATGTTTTTATTCTTGATATTCTTTAATACTTTTGCAGGCAATCGCACATGTTTAAAAGAATTCTGATATATTTTCTAATTATGGCTACCGTTTCTAATGGTGCTATGCAGTTGGTTATATATTCAGGATATCAAATGAATAAGGAATACATTACCAGTGTATTTTGTATCAATAAAGAGCATCCGGAATTGCATTGCGATGGACAATGTTTCTTAGCAAGGAAGCTGAAAGATCTGGATAGTAAAAACAAACAGGTACAAGATCAGTTAAAAAGAGTTATCGAGGCTGAACCACAGTTTCAACAGATAGCAATTAATCATCAAATTCCTTCTTTTATCATCAACATGCCTAATGGCTATTTGGAAAAGCCGGTTAAGGATCTTTCCATTTCAATATTTCATCCGCCTAAAACGGCTTAGTTTATTTAAGATTTTCTTGCTGTTATTGCCGTTGTATCTACATACAACTGTAAATATTTGTGCGCTATTTGCCCCGCAGATAGCTTAATCTGCCAAAACAGCCAATAACTATTTTATTACTAAGACCATTTTAACCATGAAATTTTCATACTATCTACTGGCATGCCTATGCCCTATTATATTATTCTCTTCTTGCAAAAAAAGTAACGATGAGATTAGCCCCGATACTAAATCCAGCTTTACCATTGAATTTGAGAACCAGGTAAGTGGTAGTCCTTTGGTTCTTAACACAGCAACTTATAAAAATGCCAATGGCGATGATTTTAAAATCAATGTTTTCAAATATTATGTAAGCAATATCAAATTGAGCAAAGCCGATGGTAGTAGCTATGCCATTCCCGAGAGCTATTTCCTCATTGATGCCTCGAAAAGTGAAAGCACTCATATTACGTTAAACGACGTTCCTGCAGGTGATTATACTAAAATTGAATATACTATTGGTGTAGATTATGCCAGAAACTTTGCAGGCGCACAAACGGGAGCGCTAGATCCTATTAATGGCATGTTCTGGACCTGGAACAGTGGTTATATTTTTGTGAAACTAGAAGGGACTTCACCTCAATCTAAAGCGGCGAATAACTTACTTACCTTTCACATTGGTGGTGTGGTTGATCCCAACAATACCATTAGAACCTTTGCTACAGACATTAATGCGGCTAATCCATTGAGGGTTAGAGCTGATGGAAAACCCAATATGCACTTTATCGTCAATGCAGGTGCCCTCTTTACCGGAAAAACCAACATTAATTTTGGTACTTTAAATTTTACCATGGGGGGTGCAAACTCGGTATTGGTTGCAGATAACTATGCAAATGGTATGTTCAGGTTAGATCATATTCATAATTAATGCTGAAGAAAACTTATATCATCGCAGTACTCTGTTTGTGTATTGCGATGATGTATGCTTGCAGTAAAAACCAGGACAACGAAGTACCGGCAGATGTGAATATTGCCTTTCGTGTTCCTGCTAATTTTCCTGCGCCAGCATATCATTTCGAAGATAATAAGCTAACAAATGCGGGTTTTGCCTTGGGCAAAAAACTGTTCTATGATGCACGCTTATCGGCAGATAAAAGCGTTTCCTGTGGAAGTTGTCACCAGCAATTCGCCGCTTTTGCCAACCTGGATCATAAGGTTAGCCATGGAGTAGAAAATTGTCAAGGTAAGCGCAATGCCCCGCCACTTTTTAATTTGGCCTGGCAAAAAGCCTTTTTTTGGGATGGTGGTGTGAAGAACCTGGAAACTTCTCCGCTTAACGCCTTTACCGATACCTGCGAGATGAGGACTGATATTGCAACAGTAATTGCTTTTTTAAAGCAAACTGCCCCCTATCCCGAATTATTTCAAAAGGCATTTGGAACAACAGATATCAATTCCCAGCTGATTTTAAAATCACTCGCTCAATTTACTGGTGTTTTAGTTTCAGGGAATTCTAAATACGATCAGGTTGTAAGAAAAGAGAACTCAGCCGCATTTACAAGTACTGAATTGGCTGGTTACAATTTATTTAAAGATAAATGCGCGTCCTGTCATACGGAGCCATTTTTCACCGATTTTTCATATCGAAGTAATGGCCTTGATGTACAGAGCGCAGACGAAGGTCGTTCGCACATTACCGGGGTAGCAACCGATTTTGGCAAATTTCGAGTGCCTACATTGAGAAATATTGAATATACTTCCCCTTATATGCATGATGGTCGTTTCTATAGTTTAGATGAAGTATTAGAACACTACAATTCTGGCGTAAAGCCTGCCAGCAATCTGGATCCCTTACTCAAAAATGGCATCCCGCTAAATACGCTCGAAAAGGAACAGATCAAAGCATTCTTAAAAACATTAACAGATCATGAATTTATTAAAAATACATTATATAGTGAATCGTAAATGGCTTACCCTACTGCTGGTTTTGGTGGGTAGCCAGGCATTTGCCTGCGATATTTGCGGTTGTTTTATGGGAATTACGCCCTACTATAATCGTAATAGTATCAGCTTATTGTATCGATATCGTTCCTTTAGTGGATACGAAGGACAAGCTCATTCCTTATTTCCAAATGGAGGGAAATTCTTTATCCCGGCAAGAAGTCAGAATTCTCCAATTACCAACCACGCAGGAAATCCCGACGATTATGAGCTCTATCGCTCATTGGAAATAAGAGGTAAATATTTCATCAATAGCAGACTGGAAATAAATGCCATTTTACCCTATGTAGCTAATAGTGAGAGGTATAATGGATACACCTCTTCTATTTCCGGACTTGGAGATGTAAATCTATATGCGGGATACCATGTGGTTCAAAAGCTCGAGGATAATTTTAAACAGCAGCTTATTGCAGGTGCAGGAATAAAGCTTCCTACAGGTAAGAATGATTTTAAAAACAATGAGGGCATTCGTTATTCATCTTTAATGCAGGGCGGTACAGGAAGTACTGATGCCTTTGTTTACCTGAATTATATGGTAGGTTTAGGTAAATTCGGTGCGAGCTTAAATACCTCTTATAAAGTAAATGGCAAAAATAGCCGGGATGAAGGTATTGCCAATAGTACCACAAGCTTCTTAAATATCTTTTATGTACAAAGTATTGGCAAGGATGTTCAGCTAATGCCTTCTGCGCAATTTTTCTACGAATATTCTGGTGGAGAAAAATACAAAGGGCAAAAAACAGGCGAACATGTGATGAATAATTTAATGGGCGGTGCCGGAATTGATGTTTTTTACAAGAACATTGCCTTAAATGCAGGCATTCAAAAAAACATCTGGGAAGCTAAAACGGATCATCCAATGAGTGCCGGAAGAGTTTATTTAGGAGTTACTTATAATTTTTAATACCATATGAAAAGATTTAATATTAATGCAGGTTTGCTTCCGATTGTAATTTCAATACTAGTGGCCTGCAATACGGAGCCAGATGCAAAGGCGATCCGCAAGGAAGTGCTAAATATACATGATAAGCTAATGGTTGACGGACAGAAGCTGATGCGAAACAAAATGCAGCTAGATACCATATTATTGAATGAAAAGGCAAAATCATTGCCCGACTCGTCGAAATTAGCTGATTTAATTTCAAGACTTAATCAAGCGGATGAGAAAATGATGGATTGGATGCATTTTTTTAAGGCTGATTTTAAGGGTAAAACGGCTGAAGATGATATGGCGTATTATAAATCACAGATGATCAAAATTCGTGCTGTTGAAGACGAGTATATTAACGTCATCAGAGCATCTGATTCGGCGCTAAAAAGTCATCAGGTTATCCCTTTAAAAGATCAGAACGGGGTGCATCAACATCAACACTAGTTTGTTTCCCGCAGATTAAAAAAAGAATCTCTTTAATCTGCGGGAATAACTATATAAAGTAACATTACCATAATTAATTACCTTCAGCCCGGCAGAGGTCGTATATTTACAATTTAAAATCACATTATGAATAAAATCATTTTTTCCATTGCAAGCTGTTTGCTAGTTGTTGCATTACTCTCCTCCTGTACTCAAAATAAAAAACTCCCTTATTATGGTGAAAGACATGCCGAAACGGTAAGAGATGCCGCTGGAGTTGAAAAAATAGATACAGTATATCAAACCATTCCCAACTGGTCATTTTTAAATCAAGACAGTGTGGTTACGACCAATAAGAGTACAGATGGTAAGGTGTATGTGGCAGATTTCTTCTTTACTTCCTGTACCACCATTTGTCCTACCATGCACCGCAATTTAATGGGTGTGTATAACGAATTTAAAACGAATCCTGATGTGTCGTTTGTATCCCACACGATTGATTTTAAATATGATAAGCCCTCGGTCCTAAAAAAATACGCTCAAAAACTGGGTGTAGACGGACCGAAATGGTTGTTCCTTTATGGCTCAAAAGACAGTGTATATACCTTAGCAGAAAAAAGCTACCTGGTTGCTGTTGGTGAAGATAGTACAGCAAAAGATGGTTATATTCATCAGGGGTACCTGGTACTTATCGATAAGGACAAACACATTAGAGGTGCATACGATGGAACAAAACCAGAAGAAGTTGAAAAGCTTAAACAGGATATTCCATTATTATTGGCAGAGTATAAAAAATAAATCTCCATCCCCCAGCAATCTTGTCTTTTAAGATTGCTGGGGTAATATCTTCTTAAAGAAACACAAATGCGCCGACACATAATCAGATCTGTTTTTATCTTCTCCATTGCTGGAATAATAGCATCTTGTCAAAATCAGGAAACTATCGATTTACAGAACTATCTATCCAGTGGCAAAGATATTTACAAGGCTAAATGTCAAAACTGCCACGGAGAAAATGGTGAAGGATTAGGTCAATTGGCTCCTCCATTAACAGATAGCGTTTTTCTGAAAAACAATAAAGCCCGTTTAGCCTGTATAATCAAGAATGGTTTAAACGAAGAAATTTCCATATTAGATAAAACCTACAAAGAAAAAATGCCTGGCTTTCCTGAATTGACTGATATTGAAGTGGCTCAGGTTAAGGTTTTCATCACAAATTCGTTTGGTAACAACCAGGGATTTTCTTCCTATCATCAAGTGGCTAAGGAGTTAGGAAAGTGTAAATAAATGTAAGATGGTGTGATGGAAAATGGATTCTATTGTGTAGTACTCCACTCCTGCCTTATTGCTGCTCTGATTGTATCACACCGCTAATACCTTTTAACATCGATATCACCATAATGACACAAAGCGATAAAGGTGAGCGTAATTGTGATGGCTTTTTAGTAAAAAACGTCTATCTGTGTTATTTATTCATTAAAAAAAACCATCTTTGCGGAAAATGCAGGTTGTTCTATCGCTGTTTCGAGTAAAATCGAGAGAGAGGAAAGTCCGGGCAACACAGGGCATCTCGCTTTCTAACGGAAAGGGATTTAGGATTGAAAACCTGAATTACGGAATAGTGCAACAGAGAATATACCGCTTCGATTTATCGGAGTAAGGGTGAAAACGTGCGGTAAGAGCGCACGAGCATTACAGGTGACTGTAATGGTTTGTAAACCCCGAGAGTTGAAAGACCAAATAGGCTAACGCATGTAGGGCTGCCCGTCCGATGTTAGTGGGTAGGTCGTTAGAGATAAATGGCAACATTTATAGTGGATTAATGATAGAAATTCCGTTTACGGAACACAGAACCCGGCTTATAGACCTGCATTTTTTTATTCTACCTTTTCTTAAAACCTTTCTCCCCTTTTCTCGTTTATAGCTTATAAATTGTATAAAAAACTATACATTAATTAAAAAATAATATATTAGCATTTCAAATTAGAATCATATAAAACTAATGGCCAAACTATTAATAATTGATGATGAGCGGGCGATAAGGAGTACCCTTCGCGAGATCCTGGAATACGAGAATTACGATGTTGAAGACATTGACAACGGTATCGATGGATTAGAGATGATCAAAAAGGAAAACTTCGACTTAGTACTTTGCGATATTAAGATGAATAAGATGGACGGTTTAGAGGTGCTTGAGCAGGCTCAGGTTATCAAGCCCGATCTTCCATTTATTATGATCTCTGGCCATGGTACTGTAGAAACAGCAGTTGAGGCCAGTAAAAAAGGGGCATTTGATTTTATCTCCAAACCACCTGATTTAAATCGTTTATTAATTACAGTTCGAAATGCATTAGATAGAGGTACCTTAGTTACTGAAACTAAAGTTTTAAAACGTAAGGCCAGTAAAACCAGAGAGATTTTAGGTGGATCTGATAGCATTTCCAAAATTAAAGAAACTATAGAGCGTGTGGCTCCAACTGAAGCCAGGGTATTAATTACTGGCGCAAATGGATCTGGTAAAGAGTTGGTTGCACGTTGGTTGCATGAAAAGTCTAATCGATCTGAAAGCCCTTTAATTGAGGTAAACTGCGCCGCAATACCATCAGAACTCATTGAGAGTGAACTGTTTGGTCACGAAAAAGGTTCTTTTACCTCTGCGGTAAAGCAGCGTATTGGTAAATTTGAGCTGGCCAATGGTGGCACACTTTTCTTAGATGAGATTGGGGATATGAGCTTATCTGCCCAAGCTAAAGTATTAAGGGCTTTACAGGAGCATAAAATTACCCGTGTAGGTGGCGAAAAAGAGATCGAGGTTAATGTTCGCGTACTGGCGGCTACCAATAAAGATTTATTAAAAGAAATTGAAGACGGTAATTTCCGTATGGATTTGTACCACCGATTAAATGTTATCAATATTCATGTACCTCATTTAACTGAGCGTGTTGACGATATTCCTGTAATTGCACAAAACTTTTTAGAGAATATTTGTGGCGATTATGGTATGCCTGTGAAGAAGATTAATGATGCGGGAATGTCTGCTTTACAAGCTTTACCTTGGACAGGTAATGTGAGAGAGTTACACAACATGATAGAACGCCTGATTATTTTAAGCGATAAGGTAATTACCGAACATGATGTAAGAGCCTTTGCCAATCCTGGTGGAGGAACGAATATTGGTTCGGCTACTGCATCTCAAATAGCCAATAACGGAGGTTCTAGCCTATCATCAACCTTTGATAGTTTTAATAATTTCCAGGACTACAAGGATCATGCGGAGCGTGAGTTTATTAAGTTCAAATTGGAAAAAAACAATTGGAATGTATCTAAAACAGCCGATGAAATTGATATCCAACGCAGTCACTTATACAGTAAAATAGAAAAATTTGGCCTAAAAAGAGCTGAATAGGAGCGTAACATAAAAAAGGAGGATGTGTCAGCAAGTATTTACCATCCTGAGCTTGTAGAAGGGATCAAGAAACTAGATTCAAGAAAGTTTCGACATACTTATCCCATTTTACATCTTTCAGGACACTGAATAATAATGATGCAGCCTCTTTTTATTTTTTCAGATTTTAATTCATGTAATCTGCCTGGCGCATTAATAGAGCTCTGTATTTATTAAAAACGGCAGTTTTAGAAATGAAACCTTTATAAATATTCTGGTCGGTTACCACCGGAAGCAACCAAACATTGTTTTGCTCCATTTTTTGCAATACCAGTTTCAGGTCTTCGTTTTCGTACACAATAGCTGGTGCAGGCTGCACAAGGTGCTGAGCTGTAATGTTTTCTCTCTCTTCAATCTGCATCATTTCCCTGAACAACTCTTCTACATAAATTACACCCTTAAAATCACCGGTTTCATCGGTTACTGCGCAGATATTTTTATGAGATTTTAAGATCTCATTCATTTTAAGAAATAGCAAATCATTCATGCGCAGTTGAATGTGGTTTTTCTCTATTAAATACTTTAATTTCATTTGATTCAACACGGTGGTGTCTTTATCTTCATGAGAGAGCAGTTCGCCCTTATCCGCTAAAGCTTTAGTATAAATTGAATGTTTCTGCACTCCTCTGTTTATCGCATAAGAAATTGCTGAAGTAATCATTAATGGTACCATCAGCACATATCCACCGGTTATTTCGGCAATTAAAAAGATACCTGTTAATGGCGCATGCATGATAGCGCTCAGGGCAGCGGCCATGCCTGCAACAATAAAGTTAGCCGTATTAAGCTGAGCAATACCTGATAGATTTACCGTATAAGAAAAGATAAAACCAATCAATCCGCCCATAATCAAACTTGGGGCAAAGG
The DNA here is from genome assembly GCF_900111155.1 of Pedobacter rhizosphaerae. Lineage (GTDB taxonomy): Bacteria > Bacteroidota > Bacteroidia > Sphingobacteriales > Sphingobacteriaceae > Pedobacter > Pedobacter rhizosphaerae. The sequence goes on from NZ_FOGG01000016.1 coordinate 42,154, forward strand.
TTCCTCCATTCCCTCCTGCGCCCAAAGTAACCAGCGTTGCAATAGACTTGGCAAAAATAGTTACCACGGTAAAAAGAATAACCAAAGCAGGAATTTGATTATAATCGGCAAATATACTGTTGTCTATTACGGCTAAATAATCGCCGCGTAAGAGACTTTTAATGGTGATGTAGCCCTCTCCATAAAGGGTTGGGAATAAGAAAACCATCCCGCCTAACAAAATTCCGCCAACTATAACTTTAGCATAAGGGTGTTTAACCTTGTAAAAAAAACCTTTAATGGCATAGTTGGCTTTGGTAAAGTAGATGGAGAATAGGCCAATTAGTAGAGCTAAAACTACATAGTATGCCAGTGCATTCACCTTCCAGCCTTCTGTAACCAGGAAAAATAACTGTTGCGTATAAAAAAGTCTGGCTACTACAGCAGCCGTTGCAGCAGAAAGTAGTAGCGGAATAAAAGCTGGAATCGTAAATTCAGGAAGAAGAATTTCGATGGCGAAGACAATTCCGGCAATAGGACTATTAAAAGCGCCTGCAATCCCTGCGGCTGCACCGCAAGCAACCAACATTGTAATTTCACGGTACGAAAGTCCGAGCATCCGGCCTAGGTTTGATCCAATGGCCGAGCCACTGGTTACAATAGGTGCCTCCAAGCCGGTAGAGCCACCAAAGCCTACAGTTACAGCTGCGGTAATAACCTGAGAATATATATTGTGAGGCTCAACCCTACTCGATTTTTTAGAAATGGCATACAGTAATGGTGTCAGGCCTGTTTCAAATTTACTTTTCCGGATAAAGTACTTCACATAAAGTACCGTGAGAAAAATACCAATTAGCGGAAAAAACAGGTATAAATAGTATTTATATTTCCAATGCCAGTCTGATTGCAGGAATTCTTCGATATGATGCGTGAGGCTTTTGAGTACTGCGGCAGCCAAGCCTGCCAGTATTCCCACCACCACAGCCAAAATGATTAAGAAATTACGGTTTGATACTTTGGATTTTCTGTATTGATTTACAGCATCCAGGTAATTTACAAATCTGATGTACATGATATCGAAGATTAACTGAGCGCAATGATTTTAATATTAAAGAAATTGATTCCTAGTTGATTTCTCTAGGCATCAAATTTATCCAAAAGCTTAATTAATGTGGCAAAGTCCTTTGGGTATGGCGCTTCAATTACAATATCATTTCCATCTAAACCTTTAAATACAAGATGCCTGGCATGCAGCGCAAAACGCTTCATAATAGGCTGTTCTTCTTCTCCCTTGGTCAGCTTAAACCCTCTCTTAATGGATGAAAGAAACACCGGCTTACCTTTATACATATCATCGCCTACAATAGCTGCCTTTTGAGTAGCTAAGTGAATGCGGATTTGGTGCATTCTTCCGGTGATGGGTTTACATTCTACCAGGGTGTAATGTTTATAATATTTAAGTGAATTAAAGATCGTTTCGGCCTTTTTTCCCTCTGCCCTGTCTATAGTTACATTCTTGTTCCCAGCATTTAAAATGGGAAGATCAACCAACAGGTCGTCGAAAATAACATGTCCATCAACAACAGCATGATAGGTTTTGCTCACCTTTCTCTTTTCGAACTGGATAGATGCATTGCGATAAGCATCTGAATTTTTAGCAATAATTAATGCTCCAGAAGTCTCTTTGTCTAGCCGGTGGCAAACCTGTGCGTCTTCCGTGTACTGACGTGCCAATCTGAGTACATTAATTTCTCCGGGAGCAGTACGCTCATCTAAAGAAGCCAGAAATGGAGGTTTGTTTACAACAATATAATCGTTGTCTTCGAAAAGGATAAGATCTTTAAAATTTGGGAACTTCAATATGTAATGTGATTAATGAGCTGCAAAAATACAATTTATTTTATTAGGTTGAAGTCAATTCTGGAAGATGCCCTAAAACAAAATGCCCCAGGGATAGAATCCTGAGGCATTTATATTTTTTTAATGGTATTTAAGACAGTTCAAACTTATACCCAACACCCTTAACCGTTGATACATAAGTTTCACCTAATTTCTCGCGCAACTTTCTGATGTGTACATCAATCGTTCTGTTGGTTACCACTACTGAGTCTTCCCAGATATTTTTAAGGATAGACTCGCGGGTGTAAACTTTTCCGGGTTTGGATGCCAAAAGATATAGTAGTTCAAATTCTTTCTTGGCTAATACTACCTTTTGCCCAGCCTGAAATACCAAATAAGCTTCTCTATCAATTACTAAATCGCCTATTTCCAACTTATTTTCAGATACTTCTTCCGTTCCTGTGTTTCTACGCAAAATAGCATTGATACGGCTAACTAAAGCTCTCGGTTTAATAGGTTTGGCTATATAATCATCGGCGCCAACATTAAAACCAGCAATTTCTGAGTATTCTTCACTTCTGGCAGTTAAAAATACCATAAACGTATTCTTAAATTCTGGAATGGCACGCATCAATCTGCAAGCCTCAATTCCGTCCATTTTAGGCATCATGATATCTAAAATAATCAGATCCGGGTGCACCTTCTTTGCTACGCTGATACCTTCCTGGCCATTTGATGCTAAAAACACTTGATATCCTTCTTTCTTTAGATTGTACTCAATCAGTTCCAGGATATCTGGTTCATCGTCGACAATTAAAATTTTTTGACCTGCGTTATTCATAGTTAAATATTTGTTACGAAAGTAGTGTCTCTGATGTAATTATTGGTTAAGCCTAAGTTAAGAAATTGTTAACCGATTAGATTAGTTTAACATTCATTTTGTTTTAACGTAACGTTTTGGCTAGAAACGCATCCAGCTGGTCTCCACGAAGGTTTTTGGCTGCGATTTTACCATTGGGATCAATCAGATAAGAAGTCGGAATAGCCTGAACCTGATATTTTCTAACCGTTTCGCCATTAAAATCTTTTAGTTCACTGGTGTGTGTCCAGGTTAAAGCATCCGCTTTTATAGCTCCTAACCAGGCTGCCTTATCGGTATCTAATGAAATGCCCAGAATATCGAAATTCTTAGTTTTATACTTATTGTATACTTTAACAACATTAGGATTTTCCTGGCGACATGGCTGGCACCAGGAAGCCCAGAAATCAACGAGCACATATTTACCTTTATAATCTGATAAACTAACAGGTTTTCCTTCTGCAGTATTGATGGTAAATCCTGGAGCGGGTTGCCCCACCTGAACCGTTTTTAACAGCGCCATTTGTTTTACGAATGTATCAACGGTAGCGTTTCCTTTAATATCTTCCTTGATCTCATCGCTAAACTTCACTAACTCCGCTTCAAACTCTTGCGGACTAAGGGTATTCATAGCGTAAAAACTAGCCAAAGTACCTTTATTATCCTTGGCAAATTTTAATATTTTCTCATTAAGCTGATTAATATACGATTCGTACTGGGGTTTCAGCTGTTCTAAAATGGCACTTCTGTTTTGAGGTTGGCTTGCAACTTTAGACTCTAATTCTGCCTGAAGTTTTTCGGCCTGCTTTGCAAAATCATTTCTAATGGTATTCAGTTCTGAAAGTTTCTCCACTTCGTTCGCACCTGAGATTTTGTAAGCCAGTGTTTTATCGGCTAAGTCGGCTTCCAGCTTAATGGCATCACCGTTTTTCGCAATAAGCATAAATTCGTGATTACCGGCAGAAACCCTGAAGAAATCTACTGAAGGAGTCTTTCTAATGAATTTAAACTCTCCCTTTTCTGAAAGATTTGTAGAATCGATAGCCACCATGTTGCTGTTCTGCATGCCATAAAGAAATACTTTTTTCTCTGTTCCTGGGTTTTCAAATTTTCCATCAATAACAAAGCTATCTTTGGGTTTACAAGCAGTAAAGGCTATTGCAACTAGCAATATTAAGCTTAATGATTTAAGTTTCATGTGTATATTTTTTATGGTATAGGTAGACAATGGCTGATGACCCAGAGCTTTCTTATTTTAATTTTTCAAGTATCAGTTCGTTTAATTTCTTAGCATCTGCTTTTCCCTTGGCGAGTTTCATTACATCGCCTACAAACAAGCCTAAAACGCCTTTTTTACCTTTTTTATATGCTTCTACCTGTTGTGGATATTTATTTAACACTTCATCAATAAAAGTGGTCAACTCGTCTCCGTTTTCAGAAATTAAAAGATTCAAAGACTGCGCTAATTCTGAGGCCTTTAAACGCTGATCTTTCTCAAGTGCTGGAAGTAGTTGCTGTATGGCAATCTGTTGTGTGAGTTTCTTTTGATCAACTAAATTAATGGTTTCAGCCAATTGAGTTGGTGTAACGGCAAATTCAGCAATCGAAATATTCTTTTCATTTAGCAAAGCCCTTACAGGACCAATTAACCAGTTGATTAGCGTTTTCTTATTCGCTACCAGGTCGAGTGCCTGATTGAAATAACCCAGTAAATCGAGATCTTCTGCAAATAAGGTTGCATCAGCCTTGCTAATACCAAATTCTGCTACTAATTGCTTAGAAATTTCATTTGGCAAAGCCGGCATAGCCGATTTGATTTGGGCTAGCCAATCATCTGAAATATAGATGGGTTGCAAATCAGGATCTGAGAAATAACGGTAATCATTTGCTTCTTCCTTTGTACGCATGGGCGAAGTGGTCCCTTTTTCTGCATCAAAGTTAAGTGTGCTTTGAATAATTTTGTCTCCAGCTTCAATTACTTCTACCTGACGGCTAAATTCAAAATCTACGGCTCTTCTTACATTTCGCATAGAATTGAGGTTTTTTACCTCACATCTCGTTCCGAAAGCCGTTTCGCCGTGTTTACGCACCGATATATTGGCATCGCAACGCAAACTCCCCTCTTCCATATTGCCATCGCTTACATTGAGGTGCCTAACAAGCTTACGGATTTCAGCCAAAAGTACTGATGCTTCTTCTGCACTTCTGATATCCGGCTCCGTTACGATCTCAATCAGCGGAACACCGGCTCTGTTTAAATCAACAAGCGAATAGTTGTCATCCTGATCGTGTATGCTTTTTCCGGCATCCTCCTCCAAATGAATCCTATTGATACCGATTTTCTTGGTACTTCCATCTGAAAGTTCTATCTCCAGAAAGCCATTTATACAAATGGGCTGATTGTCTTGCGTAATCTGATATCCCTTTGGAAGATCAGCGTAGAAATAATTTTTACGATCGAAATGATTGGTTTGGTTAATCGTGCAATTTAAAGCCAACCCAATACGTATGGCTTTTGCTACAACCTCCTTATTTAATTTAGGTAAGGCCCCAGGCAAAGCCAGAGAAACTGTAGAAATATTTTGGTTAGGTAATGCTCCAAAAGATGCGCTATCTGCAGAAAAGATTTTAGTGTTCGTATTCAGCTGGACGTGTATCTCCAGTCCTGAAACGAGTTCGTATTTGTTTTCGGATGTACCTAAACTCATATTTGATGGATGTGCTTCAATTTATTTATAAAGCAAAGATAGTTAAATACTCCAAAAACAGACAGTCACAATTAAACTGGCACGTAAAATGAATATTGATCAACAAACAAACAATTTTTAACGTAAAAGCGCTTATGAAACGATTATTTTTAGTAGCTACAGTAGTGATGGTATCATTGCTAAGCTTAAGTACAAGAGCCCAGGTTAATGTGAGTGTAAACATTGGTTCTCAACCGCTTTGGGGGCCTACAGGATATGATCATGTAGACTATTATTATCTTCCTGATGTGGAGAGCTATTATGATGTGCCGAAAAGGCAATTTGTTTATTTGAACGGTAACGACTGGGTATTTGCAAATAACTTACCTTCCCGATATGGAAATTATGATTTATATAATGGTTATAAAGTAGTGATTAATTCTCCCCGGCCATATTTAAACTTTAGGAATGATAAAGTTAAATATGCCAAATTTAAAGGAAATGGAAAGAAACAGATGGTGATTCGGGGTAGCAGAGAAAGTAAATATTATGTGGTAAAAGGTCATCCACACGGTATGCCTCCAGGCCAAGCAAAAAAGCTTTATGGCAAAGGAAATAAGGCTAACGGGCATGGAAACGGTAAAGGAAAGCATAAATAGAGATGGAATGTTTAAATGGAGAAGCATAAAAAAACTTCTCCATTTAAATTTTGATACAATAGTTTTTTTGGCACAGCGTTTGAATTCACGAACACACACACAAATTAATACGATTATGAAAAAGTTATTTATCATCTCTGCGATTTTAAGTATCGTAGCTTTAACATCTAATCAATCAAGCGCTCAAGTTAGTATCAATGTAAATATAGGTGCCCAACCTTCATGGGTTCCGGTAGGTTATCAAAGTGTAGACTATTATTATTTACCAGAAGTTCAATCTTATTATTATGTTCCCCAAAGACAATTTGTTTTTCTAAGTGGGAACCGTTGGACAAGATCTAGATATTTACCAGCAAGATATAGAGGATATGATCTTCATCATGGTAGAAAAATTGTGATGTATGGAAATAGTCCATACCGCAGTTACCGTACCCACAGAGTAAGATATGCCAATAATTATGGCAACCACAGGGTGATTCGCTCTTCATACAGAAGTGATAGAGGCCCCGCAATGCTATATGGATATAAAGGACATGGCAGATCAGATCGTCACTACAGTTATGGAGGCGGACGCGGTCGCGATAAAGGTCATGACAGAGGCCACGGACATGGTAAAGGAAGACATTAAGAAATAAAAAAAGAGGCCTAGTGCCTCTTTTTTTATGCATTATATTTTAATTCAGTTTATCTAGGGGATAAAAGTTTCTGCTTTTTCTAAAACGGTTTTTAAACCTGTAGCATTTTTCCCTCCTGCAGTCGCATAGAAAGGTTGTCCCCCTCCGCCACCTTGAATTTCTTTTGCCAACTCGCGAACAATGTTTGATGCGTTTAAGCCTTTATCTTTTACCAGGTGTTCAGAAAGCATAACGGTAATGCTAGGCTTGCCATCAATCTCGGAGGTAAATACCAATACCAGGTTGTCAATCATTCCTTTTAAAGAGAAGGCAAGATTTTTAATCGCCTCAGCATTAGGCAAATCTATATGACGGGCAATCAGGTTAAATCCTCTGATGCCTCGTACATGGTGAACGATTTCATGTTTTAGATTCTCTACGCGTTCGTTTGTAGATTTTTCAATCTCCTTTTTAAGCTTAGTGTTCTCATCTAAAAGGGCTTGAACTGATGCAGCTAAATCTTTACTGCCATTTAGTAAAGTTTTTAAATGTGCAATTTCTTTTCTCTGATCAAGGAAAAATTGTTCGGCTTTATCTGCGGTAATGGCTTCTATACGACGAACACCTGCAGCAACAGCGCCTTCAGAAATAATTTTGAAGGAGCCAATCTGACCGGTAGCCTTAACGTGTGTTCCGCCACAAAGTTCTTTAGAAAAATGGTCATCAAAAGTGATCATGCGTACAAAATCGCCATATTTCTCACCAAAAAGTGCCGTAACACCGCTATCAATAGCATCCTGATAAGGAACATTTCGTTGCTCTTTCAATTTGATATTCGCTCTGATTTTTTGGTTAACAATAACCTCTATCTGTGCCAGTTCCTCTTCTGTTACTTTAGCGAAATGTGAGAAGTCGAATCTTAAGTAATCGGCATTTACCAATGAACCTTTTTGGTTGACGTGATTGCCCAATACCTGTTTAAGCGCTGCATGCAATAAGTGTGTTGCCGAATGATTGTCTTCTGTTAGAATACGTTTATCTTCATCTACAACAGCCCAAAACTTACCTTCTAAATTATCGGGAAGAATATCTGCAAAATGAACTGTTAAGCCATTTTCCTTTTTGGTATCTGTAATATCCACCCAAAACTGGCGACTGTGGTCTTCTAAACGACCTGTATCTCCAACCTGACCACCGCTTTCTGCGTAAAATGGCGTTTGGCGCAGAACGATTTGATATTGCTCCTTCCCTTTTGCAGTAACCTTACGGTATTTTAAGATTTCCGTTTCAATTTCCAAATCATCATAACCTACAAACTCGCTTTGATCATCTGCATTTACCACAACCCAGTCGCCTGTATCAATGGCTGTAGCCGCCCGACTATCATCTTTTTGTTTCTTTAAGGCCAGCTCATACCCTTCTGAATCTACTGTCCAGCCTTTTTCTTTAGCCATTAGCTCGGTTAAATCAATTGGAAAACCAAAGGTGTCAGACAGTTCAAAGGCAAAACTACCTTCGATGACGTTATTTTTTGCCTGATATTTTTCAAAGCGCTGAATACCTGTTGAAAGCGTTCTTAAGAAAGCTACCTCTTCCTCTAAAATTACCTTTTGAACAAAATCCTGCTGAGAAACCAGTTCTTCAAAAACACCTTTAAACTGATCGGCTAATAAAGGCACTAACTGATTTAAAAATGGCTCTTTAAAGTTGAGGAAAGTGTAAGCATAACGTACAGCGCGACGCAAGATTCTGCGAATCACATAACCAGCCTTGTTGTTTGATGGCAACTGTCCATCGGCAATAACAAATGAAATAGCCCTGATATGATCGGCCATTACCCGCATAGCGATGTCTGTTTTCTCATCAGCTCCATATTTTATTCCAGATTTCTCTGCAATAAACTGAATGAAGGGTTGGAAAACATCTGTATCGTAATTTGATGTTTTATTTTGCAGCACACGTACTAAACGTTCAAATCCCATTCCGGTGTCAACATGTTTTGCCGGAAGACTTTGCAATGAACCATCTTTTAAACGGTTGAACTGCATAAATACGTTATTCCAGATTTCAATCACCTGAGGATGATCTGCGTTTACCAGGGTAGCACCATTTACCAACGCTTTCTCATCATCGGTACGACAATCTACATGGATTTCAGAGCACGGTCCGCAGGGACCAGTATCGCCCATTTCCCAGAAATTATCTTTTTTATTTCCCGGAAGAATGTGGCTTTCATCTACGTATTGTTTCCATAAATCGTAGGCCTCCTGATCTTTTGCTAAGCCCTCTTTTTCATCACCTTCAAAGTAAGTAACGTAAAGTTTTTCTTTAGGTATTTTATATACTTCTGTTAGCAGCTCCCAACTCCATGCAATAGCTTCCTTTTTAAAATAATCTCCAAAGCTCCAGTTGCCAAGCATCTCAAACATGGTATGGTGATAGGTGTCTATACCTACTTCTTCTAAATCGTTATGTTTTCCCGAAACACGTAAGCAACGCTGAGTATCAGCTACCCTAGGATACTTGATAGTGGCCTCGCCTAAGAAGAGATCTTTAAATTGGTTCATGCCCGCATTTGTGAACATTAAAGTAGGATCGTTCTTCACTACTATTGGAGCCGAAGGAACAATATGATGTTGTTTGGATTCAAAAAAATTGAGGAATGCCTGTCTTATCTCTTTTGCTGTCATTACGTTATTAATTGGAGAACAAAATTAAAATTTTATTGCGTTAATAAGGAAAAATCGAACTACATTTGAACACTTTAATTAATCGATGTAATACACTCATAATCAAGCTCCAAATATGCCGTATAAAGAAAGAGATATTAATAAAATGTATTATACCATGGGCGAAGTGACCGAAATGTTTAATGTAAATGCTTCACAAATCCGTTTTTACGAAAAGGAATTCGATATCCTTCAGCCTAAAAAGAACAAAAAGGGCAACCGACTTTTTACTCCGGAGGACATAGAAAATTTAAAGATTATTTTTAATCTGGTTGACGAGAAGGGCTTCACCCTTAAAGGTGCAAAAGAGCATTTAAAAAATAATAAATCCGATGTTAAAGAGAACCAAAAGATTATTGATTCACTGGAAAAATTAAAATCGTTTTTATTGAATATTTCACAGGAACTATAGACTGAAAGCCATAAGCTTCCTTGCTTACTAGCTAAAAGAATGACTGGAAATGGCATTGAGGTTTTAGATACTTAGCATTTATATTGGCCTCCATTTGCATCTTAGCGCTCAGGTTTAGCAGAAAATTTATGCACTGATGATGACCCATTTACATAAAAAAGCCTTTATACTTGTATGATGGCAGTTTTTCAAAGGGTAACATCTTCTATCTTTGTACAAAATTATTTAAATGAACAATATTACTCCTTATCCTGTATTGGCCCACGTTGTCAATATGATCGAAAATGTTATTAGCGGCATTAAAATTCAGTATACTGCCGAAGGTGTTGTAACCCTAAAGGATGGTAACGATACCATTCATTTAGAGCAAAAAAATGACGGTGCCGGGAATTTTGCAACCATATTTATCAAAGATCCGAGGGATATCATCTTCAGTGAGGACTTGTTTCCATCATTAAAGAATTTACATCAGGGAACTTCAGGAGATTTAAAGCTTGAATTACAAAATACAACAGTGATTATAAATGACCTTGATGTAGAAACTCAAATCATATTAGAGGAGGCAAAGGATGAATTTGATCAGATCAGCAACAGTTATGAGTTTGTAAAAACAATCGAAAAAGAGGGTAACAAATTGAAGTCTAGCTTAAAATTTGGTAACAATAGTTTTATTCTTAGTTTGATAAATGATGCAGATCAGATTTTAGTTTCACCAGAATTTGCCTCATCATTTGATGCAACGGTTAGAAAAACAATCGAAAGTGATACGCTTAAAGTTCAAGAGGAACTAAATGCCAGTTTCAAATAAGGAAATTAATTAAAGCAGTCTCTTCATAACCAGAAAAGATCCTGTATCATAAATTGATTTTTCAGCAGCATTAGAAGGTTTGATAAAAGCTGCTTTTAAGCGTTTCGACAAGCTCAACGTGACAATCTAGCAGAAATCGATTTATGATACAGCTTTTTCTATCCATCGCGCTGTTTAGAAAAATACGGAAGATGTAGTGATGGAAAATGTACCTTTTCTATCGCCCTATAATTCATTTCCATATTTACCTTTTACATCATAGAAAAGATGGAAGATGTGTTGATGTGAGAATGGACGATATACCTTGCAATCGCTATTCAATCCATCTTCCATATTTCCCTCTTACATAAAAGAAGAGATTTAAGATGTTATCTGGTCATGGTTTCCAATTCCGTCCTTAATCGCGTTAGATTTTCATTTTTATAAATCAGGCAGGCGAACTGCATCCATTTTAAAGCATCCAGAAGAGACTTATCCTGAGCAGGCAAAGTTTGCTTGAAAAAATCAGAAACGGTGTAAAGTGTTGTGGCAATATGAGCAGAATATTGGATGCTGGCTAGTCTTTTTTCGTCCTGAAAATTAACAATTTTGGTACTGTCTTCGCTCCCATTCCAGAATGGCTTCATTGCCTTTTCGTACAGTAAACGGTCTTTTGCTTTAATAGAATCTATAGGAATAGTGAATTGTTGGTTGGCTATGCTATATCCAATCTTTTTCAAGCCTGCAGTATCTCTGGCGGCCTTAAAATAATGTAGGGCCAGATTATCAGCTGAAGGCAGATTTTTTTCTGCGAGTATTGGCCTAATTAAATCTAACTGTCTTAAAAGCTTCGCCGCATCCTTGAGCTTATTTTCTTTGATGGCTGCTCCCAGTGCATAATAGAGCAATTTATTATACAACTGATCCGCCACCTTTCGCTGGTCGTTATGAGGAAGTTTGTTGATGTGTTTTAATATAACCGGTAGCGCATCAGATGGTGTACTACCTATGTTACGACTCAAAAAGAGCAAAGATTCAGGCATGCTTAATTTATCTACGGAAACCTTTGCGACATAAGCATTAAGGAACTCGGTATTGTCTAATTGCATGCTACTGCGTTTTTCGATCAGCAGGCGCAAAAATTCAGGCTGCCTATCACCGTTTTTGAAACGGGTTTCCAATTTGCTTAAATCCTGTACCTGATATTGTTTTAGCGCTTCATTAGCTGCTGCAATAAATTCAGTTGCTTTAAGATAATCTCCATTTCTATAAATTAAATTTCCTGCATTATCTAAGAACAAATATGTTGGATAAGATTTAATGGCGTAATATTTTGCGAGTTTTATTCCTTCGCCGCGTTCGGCATTTAAACGGTAATTGAGGAATGAATGGTTATAAACCTGCCCTACTTCTTTTAAAGGAAACACCTCTTGCTCCATTCGTTTACAAGGGGCACACCAGTCGGTGTATAAATCTACGAAAATAAGTTTCTTTTTTTGGGAGGCTTCTTTCAATAATAATATCCAGTCTCCCTTGAAAAAATCCATTCCAGATGTTATTGTAGCCTGTGCAAAGGTTATACTGGTTAAACTGGAAAAGGTAAGGAACAAAATATAACTATACATTTTCATCATATAAATATGCGCTTAAAATGATGGAAAGAAAATGGTTATTAATAACCATGTTAACCTATAATGCCGATGCGGTAATTTATCTCAGTATTTTTTTGATTATTGTAATCTGCCCTAAATGATAATACGTGTGTTCGATAATGCCATGGAGATTCCTATAATAACTGCCGTATTTGGGGTCTGTAAAATCAGTTGATATTGCTTCTACTTCAATTTTTTCAATTAAGTTTACAAACTTTTCGCCATCAGAGAGAACTTTCTCTACCAGCTGAATCCAATCCTGCTCATTGTTTATAGGTGGAAGATCAAAACTAACCTGATCGCTAGCTTCAAGCTTTGCGCCCTGCAAAACCTTCGAAACTTCGCTCACATAATAATTAATATGATACGTTAATGCAGCAATTGTATTCAGATCAGCTATTTTTCTTAAAGCTTCTTTCCAGACAACATCTTTTAAAGTGTCTTTTAGATTTACTGTTGTCCAGTTTCCACCAAAATAAACTTCCTTAAAATGTTTGGCAATGTTATAATAAAGCGCTTCCATAAAATATTAGATTTGAGATAAAAATAATAAATTGTATGTATTTATAAATACTACATTTATGGAAGCCAAATCGCTACAGCCGGGATTCAGGTTCAGACTTATTCGTTTGGGTTTAAAATATTTGTTCTAATATCATCATGTAAGATTTAAAAAACTGAATGACAATAAATAGAACATAACTAGAATACCTGTATTTTCATCATCCCAATCGTGAATTCAATAAAAAATAAAAAATATTTTACAGCTATTTGAAAAAGTACAATTTATTTCTATATTTGCACCTCCTTAAACGGGAATGATTCCGTAGCTCAGCTGGTAGAGCATTACACTTTTAATGTAGTGGTCCTGGGTTCGAATCCCAGCGGGATCACAGAAAGCCTCAAAGAAATTTGAGGCTTTTTTGTTTAAATTTGCATTTTTTAATATTTTCCCTACATTAGAGTAATCAAACAAAAATCACCCTATTTTTTTTAACTGGTTTAACGCCCTTTTATGAAGATATGGTATTTATTGTTTATCTCCCTTTTTCCGCTATTTCTCTTTCCTCAAAACAATTTGGGCCCTCGTTTAACTGCTATGGGCAACATTGGCACTGCTGTTTCGGATGCCTGGAGTATAAAAGCCAACCCTGCAGCACTTCATAGTGTAACCGCTTTTACCCTATCCGGAAGCTATCTTAGAAATCTATACGCTCATTAAGTTAGTACGCAGGCGTTTGTGGCGGTATTGCCCATCAAAAATAATTTTGTTGCTACAAGTTTTCAGGGTTATGGCTTTTCTGAATTCAAGGAAAGTAAAGTGGGTTTTGCTTATGCCAAGAATTTTGGGCCACGCTTAACACTTGGTCTTAAAACCACTTATCACCAGTTAAAAATTGCAGGATACGGTGTAACCACTGGTTTTTCTTTAGATGCCGGAGCCTACTATCAACTGACAAAAGAACTCGCCTTTGGCGCATTTGCCGCTAACGTTTCAAAACAAAACTACACCAATAAAGAAACCAGCGTATACATACCTGTATCCTATAATATTGGACTATCCTACTCGCCTAATGATAAGGTTTTAGTTGCTGCAACTATAAACAAGGTGCTGAAGGAACGCGTAGATGTTGGCATCGGAATAGATTACCAGATTATACCTTTCTTTGGTTTGCGGGGTGGCCTAACAGTAAACCCATTTAAACAGTATTGCGGCTTTGGGCTGAAATACAAGCATTTCACATTAGACATGGCAAGCGTTTTTGATGCCAACCTAGGGTATTCACCTCAAATGGCCATCAGTTATGCGTTCTAAAATCTTAGCCTTTTTAATCCTGGGGATCTCGGTATCTGCTGGATATGCTCAAAATCAGGAAGAAGTAGAAATAAAGGATATTATAGAAAGTGTGGCGGAAAATCTACCTGAAGATTATGACATGACTGAATTAACAGAGGTATTATCTCGATTAAAAAAGCGGCCCATAAACTTAAATAACACTTCCGTAGATGAACTAAAAAATCTTGTTTTTCTTTCCCCTTTGCAAATCAGCAACTTCTTCAATCACCTCCGGGAGAATGGAGAATTATTAGATGTAATGGAATTGCAGGCAATAGATGGATTTGACACAGAGACAATTCAGCGACTGATTCCTTTTGTTACTATCCATCAAAACCTCCTGATAAATGAATTGAAATTGAAGGATATTCTACAGAAGGCTGAAAATGATCTGTTTATCAGGTATGCCCGGACACTTCAAAAACTAAAGGGCTTTAATGATTTGTCTGGAAATAAATATTTGGGTACTCCAGAAAGATTGCAGTTGCGCTACAGATATCATTTTGATGATGTAGTTACAGCATCCTTTACAATTGATAAGGATGCCGGAGAAAAATTCATTAGCAAACCATTTGACTTTTACTCTGGCAACATTTCGATTTTGAAACAAGGAAGGATAAAGAAATTGGTGATTGGCGATTATACCCTGCAATTTGGACAAGGGCTAACCTTATGGTCTGGATTTTCATTTGGGAAAGGCCCGGATGTGACCACTACAGTAAAAAAAGATTTAGGCTTACGTGCCTATACCTCATCAAATGAATATGCTTTTTTTAGGGGAGCTGCTACCACGATATCTTTACGTAAAAATTTTGAATTCACTCCTTTTGTTTCGTTGAGGAATCTGGATGCCAGTCAAACTTTAGACATTGAGGGTAACCTGATACAGTCTACAATCAACCAAACAGGACTCCATCGAACCCCAACAGAGATAAAAAACAAAAACACTTTAAGTCAGCTTGTGTTGGGAACTGTTCTTCAATACAATACGAATACCCTAAATATTGGCGCAATAGCTTACAAAACTCAGTTTGATGATCGCTTTATCAGTCAGGCAGCCCTTTATGATCATTTTAGTTTTACAGGCAAATCATTAACTAACCTTGGATTTTTCTATAACTACAGCTTTAAAAACATTTATTTCTTTGGTGAAGGAGCCAAAAGCCTGAAGAGTGGGATCGCCTTTAATAGCGGTGCGCTAATCAGTTTGTCGCGAACTACTTCTCTAGCCTTGTTATATAGAAATTATGCAAAAGATTATCATTGCTTTTTTAACCAGGGTACATCAGAAAGTAGCGAACCGACAAATGAAAAAGGGCTTTATGCTGGCTTGAACATAATTCCAAATAAGCAATGGTCTGTTTCTTTTTATGCCGATTATTTTCAATTCCCATGGTTAAAATATAGAACAGATGCACCCTCAAAAGGCTACGAAATATTAAGTCAAACGGCATACAGCCCAAGTAAAGCCTTCAAAATACTACTGAGGTATAAACTGGAAATGAAACAACAGAATACAGATTTAGAATTACCACTTAATTTCTTAGAAAGCGTAAAAAAAGAAGGATATCGCATGGAAGTGAATTGGCAAATGAATAAGAACTGGAAATTTCAGAATCGGTTGGAAATCTCCCAGTATCAAAAAGGCAATGCTAAAAGAGAATTGGGTTATCTGTTTTACCAGGATATTAACTCACCTACTTTTTTTAAAAAAATGAACGGCAATGCGAGAATCGCCTATTTTAATGTCCCAACCTACAATAGTCGGATTTATGCCTATGAAGACGATGTGCTTTACAGTTTTGCCTTTGGAATGTACAATGGAAAAGGAATTAGAAGTTACATCAATTTAAAATACAAATTTGATCAAAGATTTGACTTTTGATGCGATACGCATTATTTAAGTATAGCGGTGTAGAAACTGTAGGCACTTATCTGGATGAAATACAAGGCAGTAAGAAAGCAGATTTCAAACTTCAGTTCAGATGTCAGTTTTAGAGCATGTTTAAAGCTGAATATATCTTTGTCCGTATCCTTGTTCCGTTTGTAATCGGAATTGGCCTAGCTTATTTCCTGCAATCAGACCGGTACTTCTGGGTGTTTGCCCTAATCCATTTAATCGCACTATCATTTTTAATTGTGGCTAATCTGAAGTATCAGCAGTTAAGCCTATACCGTTTTAAAGGGACAATTGGGGTTGTATTTCTTTTGCTTTTCTTTTCCCTTGGCGCACTCATCTGCTTAATGAATTGCCAAAGTATGCAAAAGGATTATTTTGGAAAAAAGCAATATACTGCCCTTAAAATCTGGATCACTGACGAGCCACAAATAACCAATCATATTTCACGGTTTAAAGGCAGGGTAACAATGGCTTATCAAGGCCATAAGTGCGAGCAGGTTTCTGGTACTTTGCTTATTGCAATAAAACTAGACAGTACCGAAGTTATGCCATATCAATATGGCGAGGAGCTGGTGATCTCTTGTTCAGCCCTTCCTGTAGAGCCTCCTTACAACCCCGCAGAGTTTGATTTCCAGTCCTGGCTTGCCAATCAAAACATTTATTTGCAAGCTTTTGTAAAGCACAAACAGGTAATTAAGACGAATAAGAACGTAGGAAATACATTGGTACAATTTGCCCTTCAACTCTGGAAAAATCAAATCAATAAATATAGAAACCTGATTAAAAATGACGAAGCTTTTGCAGTGGCTTCCACATTGATTTTAGGCTACCGGGCAGATTTGAGTAACCAAACCCTGGCTGCATATACTAAAACAGGTACAATCCACGCCCTTTCTGTTTCGGGTGCCCACGTAGCGATTATCTATGTAGTAATCAACTTCTTGCTTTCCTTTATGGATCGAAGAAAAAACTTAAAAATATTAAAGCTCATACTCATTTGTACCATCATCTGGAATTACGCACTCATAACCGGATTATCGCCCTCTGTTATTCGTTCAGCGATCATGATTACCGTCTTTATGGTGTGCAAAACCTTTGCGAAGACTGGCAATAGTTATAATATCCTTGCTTTTTCGGCTTTCTTACAATTAATATACAATCCATTCCTATTATGGGATGTTGGCTTCCAACTTTCTTATCTAGCTGTTTTTGGACTACTTTATTTACAACCCAAAATTTACAACTGGTTTTTCATCCGCCATAAATGGCTTGATAAATTATGGAACTTTATTGCCCTTTCCTTGGCCGCACAAATGGTTAGCTTTCCACTTAGCCTGTACTATTTCCACCAGTTTCCAGTGTACTTTTTATTGGCAAATCTGTTTATCTCTCTCCCCTTAGTGGTAATGATGTACTTAGGCATTATTATTTTAATTCCAGGAATGGGATTTCTATCTCCTATTCTCGAATGGATTATTAATAGTACAAATTTGATCTTGAAATGGATGGCTAATCTTCCATTTGCCACTATCTCCTCCGTTTGGATTAGCTTTCCTCAATTTATTTTATTGAGCCTGGCCTTGTCTTTATGATATATGCCTTGACCCGATTTAATAAAAAATGGCTTTTTGCTTCCTTAGTGATATTCATCAGTTTTCAAATCTCTGTATTACATCGAGATGTACAGGCTTTAAGTCAACATCAGATTATTTTCTTCTCTTTGCGAAAAAACTATGCAGCAGGTTTTATAAAAGAAAGATCTGCTTTCCTTATAACAGATTTAAAAAAAGATGATAAAAATTATCAGTTCTATGTTCAACCAGCTTTAGATCAGGCACAGATATTAAACGTCAACTTTTTATCTTTAAATAGAGACACCGTTACCAGAGAAATTATTATTAGAGATCATCAGGTTGTTTTTCAAGGGTATAAAATGTTATTCATAGATCAGCGTTTAAACTATAAGGAACTCCAAATTGATGGCGAGTTTTCAGCGCTATGGCTTCATCAAAATACCCGGTTTAATTTAAATAAACGCCCCTCCCGGCTAAAGTTTAAATCTATTATTATTGATGCGACAAATAAAGATTACCAGACAGAAAAATTTGTAGCCTTTGCCAAAAATATTCACCTCAATGCACATATTTTAAAGAAAAATAAAGCATATTTGGTACAACTAACCCCTTAAATATGGAAAGCTTGGTTTTGTATAGTGTTCAAGATAGGATTGCCACCATAACCCTTAACAGGCCCGATAAAAGGAATGCGCTAAACCCGCAGTTAATTTCAGACTTAACAGAAGCATTTATTCAATCGGCAGAAGATGATTTGGTAAAAGTTATTGTTTTAAAGGCCAATGGTGATGCTTTTAGTGCTGGTGCAGACTTAGAATACTTGCAACAATTGCAGCACAATTCATTTGAAGAGAATGTTGCAGATACCAATCGACTAAAGAAACTATTTACCACTATTTATTACCTGCCAAAAATCGTTATTGCGCAGGTAGAAGGACATGCCATTGCCGGAGGTTGCGGGCTGGCCACCATTTGCGATATTATTTTTGCCACACCAGAGAGCAATTTCGGTTATACGGAAGTTAAAATTGGTTTTGTTCCGGCACTTGTTTCTTGCTTTTTAATGCAAAAGGTAAATGAAACCGTGGCAAAAGAGATTTTACTAACAGGCAAAACTTTCGATGCAGCGCAGGCCTTAAAATATAATTTGATAAACTTTGTAACAAACAGTGCTGATATTGATCAAAAAGTAACTGAATTTGCACTAAGTTTGTGCAGGGAGAGTTCAGGAAATTCATTAATGGTTACTAAACAGCTGATTACTCAAACTATAAACCCTACCTTAGAAAGAAGTTTGGAAACTGCTGCTCAAATAAATGCATTAGTGAGAGACAGTAACGATTTCAAAAAAGGAATCGCCTCTTTTCTGAACAAAGAGAAAATTAATTGGTAACAAAAACTAAACATCATATCATGTTCAAATCAATCAAAACTAGCTTTATAGCTTTAATTTTAGTAGGCAGTGCTATTATTGCTCATGCCCAAAAGAAACTAACAGAAGGTACTTTAACCTATGGCTTAGAATATAAATTAACAGATGAGCAAAAATCTCAGATGGGCGGTGTAGAACCACCTGCAGAGTTAAAAGTTAAATTCAACAATGGTTTAACCAAAATCGAAATGGAACAAGGTCCTGCCTTAATTGGTATTATTTCAGATAATAATCAAAAAACAGGATTAATCTTAGTGGATGTTCCGGTTGCTCAAAAACAGTATGCCGTAAAACAATCTAAAGAAGATGTAGCAAAAGCGATGGGTGATTTACCTAAATATTCTGACTTTAAAGCTTCTGGCGAAAAACAAACCATTGCAGGTTATAGTGCAGAAAAATACACTTTTAAAGACGATAAAGGTGCTACTTTAGAACTTTGGGCAACTAAAGATTTAGATCTTCCAAATGTTGGCGCACAAAATTATTTCCCTGGTTTAAATGCTTTCCCGGTTAAATATACTTTAACCCAAAGAGGTGTTTTAACTACCACAACTCTAAAAGCTGTTTCTGAAGCTAAAGTAGGTGCTATTTCTATTGCTGTTCCGGCAGGATATGAAGAAACCACCATGCAGGCATTAATGTCGATGAGCGGCGGCGAGTAATTTTATTCTTAACAAATCTTTAAAGGCTTTTTAACTGCTGGCATTTTATTAAATTAGCCAAAAAGTTAAAAGGCTTTTTTTATAACTTATAATTTATGATCAAACACTTACTATTCAGATTATCTTTGGCCTGCATCTTTATATGCGGTTTTTCTAAGGCCAATGCTCAGGGAATCAATTGGACCAAAGATGGTAATGCTTACTACCAAAATTCGGGTGGAGAAATCGTTTCGGTTACTTTACCTAAAAACGAACGTAAAACGGTTATATCTCGTTCATTATTAACGCCAGCTGGTACTGGTAATGCCATTGCAGTAAGAAGTTTTCAGCTTTCAGACGATGGTACCAAAGCGCTTATTTACACGAATAGTAAAAAAGTTTGGCGTTATGATACCCGTGGCGATTACTGGTTGGCAGATTTAACAACAAACAAGCTAACACAGATTGGTAAAGATAAACCTGCATCTTCTTTAATGTTTGCCAAGCTATCGCCAGATGGCAGTAAGGTAGCTTATGTAAGCAAGCATAATTTATATGTTGAAAATGTAGACGGAAGTAACGCAAAAGCTTTAACTACCAACGGTACGGACAGAATGATTAATGGTACGTTTGATTGGGTTTATGAAGAAGAGTTTGATTGCAGAGATGGCTTTAGATGGAGCCCGGATGGAAAATCTATCGCCTACTGGCAGATTGATGCAACTAAAATCAAAAACTTTTTAATGATTAACAATACCGATTCTATTTATCCCTACACCATCCCTGTAGAATACCCTAAAGTAGGAGAAAATCCATCTGCCTGCAAAGTGGGTGTAGTAGATGTGGCCACTGCCCAAACCAAATGGTTAGCCGTACCTGGAGATAACATTCAGCATTATATTCCAAGGATGCAATGGGTTCCAAACAGCAATGAAATTATTTTGCAACAATTGAACAGAGAACAAAATGAAAGCAAAATATTTATTTGCGATGCCAATTCCGGTTCAGCTAAAGCAATTTACACTGAAAAAGCTAAAGCCTGGATCGATGCACAGAATGATTGGAAATGGTTAAATGACAATAAAGAATTTACGATTTTATCAGATAAAGATGGTTGGAGCCACCTCTACAGAATCAGTTTAGATGGAAAAAAAGAAACATTGGTTACTAAAGGCAACTATGATGTAATAGAGGTAAAGTTAATTGATGTAAAAAATAATGTGGTCTATTTCCTGGCTTCGCCAACCAACGCCACGCAGAAATATCTATTCAAAACCAAATTAGATGGAAAGGGAAAACTAGAACAGGTTACTCCTTCTATTTTACCTGGCACTCATAATTACGACATCTCTCCAAATGCAGCTTTTGCTATACACAACTATAACAGTTCGGTAGTAAGGCCGGTAACAGAATGGATGAACTTTACCACAGGGAATCCGTTAAGCATGGATGGAAGCATTACAAGTCAACTGGCCAAACAAGAGGCGCCAAAAAACAAGGTTGAATTCTTCAAGGTAACTACCGAAGATGGTATTGAACTGGATGGATGGATGAAAAAGCCCGATAATTTTAATCCAAATAAGAAATATCCTGTAGTGTTTTATGTTTATGGAGAACCAGCCTCTCCTACCGCGACTGATGTTTACAGTGCCGGAAAGAATTTTTTATATGCTGGCGATATGGCTAAAGATGGGTATATCTATATTTCTATGGATAACAGAGGGGCACCAGTACCTAAGGGTAGTGCCTGGCGTAAAGGCATTTATAAGAATATTGGTATATTAAACGTTCGCGACCAGGCAATGGCCGCTAAAAAATTATTGGCTACAAATGCATTTATGGATAAAGACCGTGTTGCAGTTTGGGGATGGAGCGGAGGTGGTTCTTCTACCTTAAATCTCTTATTTCAGTATCCTGAAATCTATAAAACGGGAATTGCTATTGCTGCGGTTGGAAATCAGTTAACTTACGATAACATCTACCAGGAGCGCTACATGGGTACACCATTCCCAAGTAATGAAGCTTATGTAAAAGGATCGCCAATTACTTACGCTAAAAATTTAAAAGGAAATTTACTTTATATCCATGGCACTGGTGACGATAACGTACATTATCAAAATGCAGAAATGCTGATTAATGAGTTAGTTAAAAACAAGAAGGTTTTCCAGTTAATGAGTTACCCGAACAGAACGCACAGTATTTCTGAAGGAGAAGGGACCAGTGAGCATTTAGCCTTAACTTTTACCAAGTTCTTGAGAGATAATTGTCCTCCGGGAGCAAAATAAATATTACAGAGCAGCTTTAGGGCTGCTTTTTTTATGCAATTAAATATTGAGTAAACATCGCGGCCGCAATGGCTATTCCAAAGCTTAATAGCGTGCCAATAAGTACATATTCTGTGAGTTTGATATCATTGGCCTTCGTTAGATCCCCAAAGCGGAAAATTGATTTCGCTCCCAGGAGAAACCCCACAGCTTCAAAATGATTAGTGAGTATGAACAGAAAAATAAGTGCGCGTTCTAGTATTCCAATATATTTCCCAGCATTTTGAAGCGATTGTGGTGTTTGCGATTGATTAGGAGGAAGCCATTTGGCAATGATTACACGCATAATGATGGATGTAGGCATGGTTAGAAAAACCAGTCCTGAAATGATAATCCAGGTATTGATCTCATTAATATAACTGATGTTAATTTTTCCCTTGTAAGCAAAATGCCAAACCACTACAATGCTGCAGAAGTGAAGAATCTGATCTATAAAAAACAAAATTCTTGCATTCTTCCTATTTTGAAACAGGATTTTCAGTGCGTCGATAAGGAGATGTAGCCCTCCTATTGACAGTGCAACTTTCCAAATGGAGAGATCAAAAAAGATTAAGAAAATTAAAACCACATGGATTCCAACATGGAGATATAATTTCCAGGATTTTAACTTCTTTTGCTCTTTGTCCTTTACCCATGAATTGGGTTGCAGGAAAAAATCTCCTATTAAATGTGCAAGAATAAGTTTAACAAGGTAGATATCCATTATACTGACAATAGTTGGTTTAATTTTTTACGAAATAATTTATCCATTTCCATAATCTCCGAAAAATGAGCACGTTTTAGTGCCTCACTTACAGAAGATTGTGTTCTTCCTGAAATAACCGCTAACTCACTTTGCAGTATATTTTCATGTTCCAGTGCATGTTTAACCATTTCAGCGGCTACTATTCCCCAACTATCCATGGCAATTAGCGATAGTTTAAGTAAAACATTAATTTCCTCATCAAATTGAGGAAAATCAGTTTTGATTGATAGATTTACCTTGCTCTGCTTCAACCTGTCAAATGCAATACCTGAGTTCACAAAAACATCCCCACTGGCTTCGGTAAGTTTCGCTCTCTTAGTCTTTATATTGCCTAAACCCACCCCCATTCGCACATCGGCTGCTTTATTGGTTCTGATGCAGGCTTTTAAATATATGGCGCTTTTAAGGGCCTCCTCTGCCTTTACCTCTAATTGAAAGCTATCACCTCGGTATATCTCCCATTTATGTCCTCCCACTTTTTTTAAAGCAGTTTTTAGGCCCTCAAGCCATGTCTCTTTCAGCTTCCTTGAACCTACAATATCTCCTGTAATGATGCAAACCATAATACAATATCGAATTAATAAAGCTAACTTCCAAATAATATCGGCTATTTAGCCGATATTTCAAATTATCGGTTAATTGCACGATATTAAAAAATATCGGCTTTTTAGCCGATAAAAACCATTATCGGGTAATCACCCGATAACGCACTAAAACTTATGTCCTTATTTCTTGTTTAATAAGCATGTCGTTAATTGAATTCACCAAAAGGGGTATTTATTGTAAACAAGGAGATTTCTATATTGATCCCTGGTGGCCTGTTGATTATGCTGTAACTACCCATGGCCACAGCGATCATGTGCGGTTTGGAAACAAGCACTATCTCTGTCAAACCTTAACCAAGCCTATTATTAAGCGTAGAATAAGTGAAGATCTCTCTGTAGATACGCTTGATTATGGCAAGCACATCAAAAGGAACGGCGTAGATATTTCATTTTTTCCTGCCGGGCATATTATAGGCTCTGCCCAGGTTCGTTTAGAATATAAGGGAGAAGTTTGCGTGGTTTCGGGCGACTATAAAATTGAGGCCGATGGCATTTCCGATCCATTCGAACCGGTTAAATGCCATAGTTTTGTTTCGGAGAGTACCTTTGGGTTGCCCGTTTATAAATGGCAAAAACAAGATGTTGTTTTTAATGGAATTAAGAATTGGGTTAACGACAACATCAAACAACAAAAAACAAGTGTGCTTATTGCTTATAGCTTAGGAAAAGCACAACGCTTAATTAAGAACCTGGCAGGCAGCGCTCCCATCTACGTTCACAATAGTATTGCCAACTTAAATGAAGTCATTATCAATGCAGGCGTAAACCTACCAGAAACGATAAGAATTACCCCTGCCCACACCAAAGATGAATTACAACAAGGAATTTTAATTGTTCCTCCTGCCATGAGAGACAGCAAATGGATTAAAAGCTTAAATCATCCGGTTACCGGAATCTGCTCGGGCTGGATGCAGGTGCGGGCACACCGGCGCTGGCAAAGCGCAGATGCCGGCTTTGCCTTAAGTGATCATGCCGATTGGCCTGGTCTCCTTGAAGCGATAAGCGCTACGGGTGCCGAAAAAGTATATGTTACTCATGGTTTTACTGCCGCCTTTAGCAGGTATTTAAACGACAACGGATTATCATCTGTAGAGGTTACAACCAAATTTGGACAGGAAGATGATGAAGAAAATAAAGCAGATCTTGCTGAGGCGCAAATCAATAAATCATAAATTATGAAGCGCTTCGCCCAACTCATCCAACAGCTTGAATTAAGCAACAAAACCAACGACAAAATAGCCGCCCTGGTGAACTATTTCAATACCGCTGACGATCAGGATAAGGTTTGGGTTATTGCCTTGTTTACAGGAAAGAAGCCTAAAAGGCCCATCAAGTCTGCCCTGCTTAAATATTGGGCTATAGAAATTACAGCAACTCCAGAATGGCTATTTACAGAAAGCTATCATAATGTAGGAGACTTAAGCGAAACAATTGCCTTGCTGCTCCCTCCTGCAGAACATAGAATAGATCTTCAGCTTCATACCTGGATTGAAAACCTGCAAGAGCTTGAAGGCCAAACAGACGAAGCTAAGAAGGAGTTTATTTTAAACGCCTGGAATAGTCTGGAGACGCAGGAAAGGTTCATTTTTAACAAATTAATTTCAGGAAACTTTAGAATAGGTGTTTCCAATAAAATGCTCGTAAACGCTTTGGCTAAGCAGCGTGATTTGGAAAGCACCCAAATTATGCACAGCATTATGGGTAAATGGAATCCTTATGAGATTACCTTTACGGAGCTGGTGAATGGTGCCCATGTTAATACCGATAACTCCTGGCCTTATCCGTTTTGCCTGGCTTATGCACTCGAAAACGAGCCTGAAAAACTGGGAGATATTAAAGATTGGCAAGCAGAATGGAAATGGGATGGTATACGAGGGCAAATTGTTAAGCGTAATGGCGAATTATTTATTTGGTCGAGAGGTGAAGAATTGGTAACGGAACAGTTTCCTGAATTACATTTTCTGATTGATGATTTGCCTGATGGTACTGTTTTAGATGGAGAAATATTAGCAGTTAAAAATAAGCAGGTATTATCATTTAGCACCCTACAACAACGGCTAAATAGAAAGGTGATTAGTAAGAAGCAACTGGATGATGCACCGATAGGATTTTTCACCTACGATTTATTAGAGTTTGATGCTCAGGATTTAAGAACACAGCCCTTAAAAGACAGACGTCAAAAACTAGCAAAACTCATTAATAGCTTAGCAGAATCCTCAGTTATGCTATCTCCGGTTATAGATTGTTCTTCCTGGGAGAAATTAGCCGAATTAAGACAAGATTCAAGGTCTATAAACAGCGAGGGTATTATGCTCAAAAAGCTAGATTCTCAGTACCATAGTGGACGTAAACGTGGCGACTGGTGGAAATGGAAAATTAATCCTTATACTGTTGATGCAGTAATGATTTATGCTCAGAAAGGGAGCGGCAGGCGTGCCAATTTCTTTACCGATTATACTTTTGCCGTTCGTGATGGAGAAAATCTGGTAACCATTGCAAAGGCATATTCCGGATTAACAGATAAAGAAATTAAGGCTGTAAATTCATTCGTTAATAAAAATGCAATTGAAAAATTCGGGCCGGTACGTACCGTTAAACCCGAATTAGTTTTTGAAATTGCCTTTGAAGGAATTGCAGAAAGTAAACGTCATAAAGCTGGCTTAGCACTGCGCTTTCCCCGTATTCTTCGCTGGCGAACAGATAAAAAGGCAAGTGAGATTAATACGCTGGAAGATTTAAGGCAATTACTTCAGTCTACACTAGATTAAAAACTTACTCCCAGCCCTATTCCCAAATCAATTACACTGATATTTTGCTTCAGTTTTGTGGATGTTTGAATGGTGTTGTTGGTGGCAAGTGTATATTCAAATTTGGGGTTAGCTCCCGTATAATCGGCATTAAACTTTAAACTGATATTGCTTCCTAAATTATAATTTAAACTGAGGCCTAAGAAATACGCTGCAGAAGTTGATGACATAGGTTCTTGCTTACCACTGAAATTACCAAACCCTGAAATAGACATATTAATTGTTGTGGCTGGCGATTTACTTTTCTGAATTCCAATGGCAGCCCTGGTCTCTAAAAGCAGGCTCTTCTTACTATTCAAAGGTAAACTTTGCTGTATTCCGGCCATAATAGCACCCGTTTTCCAGGTAGTTGTACTAACAGAAAGGCTTGCAGCAGACCCGTCTGGAGTAGCATATCCCTTCAAAAAAGCATCTGTATCCACGCCGTAAATACCTCCCCTTAAAAGCACTAACATGCTTATGCTTTCCGTAAATTTGTATCCGTAGCTGATATTCACAAATCCACCCATTTTGGCTAGACCAGAATCTTCATCAGATAAATCTTTGCTTCCAAAATCACCAATCGGTAAACTTGGTCCTACGGCAATACTGATGTAAGATCGTTTTCCGGGAGTTTGGGCAGTCGATTGAAAATAAATAAAAAGACTTAGTAAAAAAAGAAGCGCTTTTTTCATGATTTGAGTTTGTTAATTAATAGATTAGTTTATTGACCGCTAAAATAGAAAGTCCTAACCATTACTCAGCGAAATTTTAAAAAAACATTTAGTCAACACAAAACACCATTCTTAGCTGTTTTTAAAAACAATGGACCAAACTAAAACGCCCGGATATCGAAAAATTAAACAATGGCTAAAGGCTAATGGGCGCAGGCCATTTAAATTTCAGGAAGATGCCTGGCAATATTACCTCAACGGCTATAGCGGTTTGGTTAATGCGCCAACGGGTTTTGGAAAAACATTCTCTCTATTTTTAGCTGTTGCCATAGAAGCCTTAAACGAATCGGCAAGCAGTAATGCTAAAAACAAAGATAGACTTCAGCTGATCTGGATTACTCCCCTCCGCTCTTTAGCCAAGGATATCGCCAGGGCAATGAGAGAAACTTTACTCGAAATTGGCCTCGATTGGCAGGTTGGTGTTCGCAATGGAGATACTTCACAGGCGGAAAAATTACAGCAAAAGAAGTCGATGCCCGAGATCTTATTAATAACTCCCGAAAGTCTTCACCTTCTGCTCGCTCAAAAAGGTACATCAACTATTTTCAAAAAACTAAAATGCATTGTGGCCGATGAGTGGCACGAGCTCTTGGGCAGTAAAAGAGGTGTTTTGGTTGAATTGGCCGTTTCCAGAATAAAAGGTATTCAAGGTGGTGCTAATAACCGGCTACTAAGGGTTTGGGGTATATCTGCTACTATTGGCAATATAGAGGAAGCTTTAGAAGTTTTAGAACCCAATGATCAGGTGAAACGAATTATCGTAAGAGCCGATCTGGAGAAGAAAATTAAAATAAAATCTATCTTGCCAGATGACGATGAAACTTTGCCATGGGCTGGTCACCTCGGATTAAAACTGGCCTATAAGTTACTTCCCATCATTAAAAAGAGTAAAACTACCTTAATATTTATCAATACCAGGGGACAATCAGAGATCTGGTACCAGCACTTACTCAATATAGAACCTGATTTGGCCGGACAAATTGCCATTCACCACGGTTCTGTGGATTTTGAATTGAGAAATTGGATTGAGGATGCTTTACATACCGGACAATTAAAAGCGGTTATTGCCACTTCTTCCCTCGATTTGGGGGTAGATTTCAAACCAGTAGATACCGTTGTTCAAGTAGGCTCTCCTAAGGGTGTAGCTCGTTTTCTACAAAGAGCCGGGCGCTCCGGGCACTCTCCTCACGAAGTTTCTAAGATCTACTTCTTGCCAACTCATGCCTTAGAATTAGTAGAAGCTGCTGCCATAAAAGAAGCCGCAAGAAATAATGACATCGAAAGTCGCGAACCCTATATAATGGTTTTCGATACTTTAATTCAGTACCTGGTTACGTTGGCCATAGGAGATGGGTTTGATGATAAAATTATCTACGAAGAAATAAAAAACACCTATGCCTTTAAGCTTATTCTTCCTGAAGAATGGAACTGGGTAATGCAATTCATCACCTCAGGTGGCGATAGTTTAAGTGCCTACAATGAGTTTAAGAAAGTGGTTAAAGATGAGGATGGCCTCTGGAAAGTAAAGAGCAGGCAATTGGCTATGCGCCACAGGCTTCATATCGGTACAATTGTGAGCGATGCCATGCTCAAAGTGAAGTTTATATCTGGTGGATATGTGGGAATGATAGAAGAATACTTTGTAACCAGGCTTAAAGCTGGAGATAATTTCAGATTGGCAGGACGTGTATTGGAATTCATCCAAGTGAAAGATATGACAGTAATGGTGAGAAATAGCAAACAAAAGAATGCAATTTCACCCAGTTGGAATGGCGGACGCTTGCCCCTATCTTCAAACTTAGGTGCAGTTCTCCGAAAGAAATACAATGAGGCGCTGGACAAAACTCATCTTGATGAAGAATTGGATGCTATATATCCACTTTTTTTACTACAGGAACAGCGTTCGCACGTACCCCGAAACGATGAGCTTTTAATAGAATTGATTAACAATAAAGAGGGTTACCATTTTTTTGCCTATCCTTTTGAAGGCAGGCTGGTTCACGAGGTTTTGGCTGCATTAGTGGCCTATCGGTTAAGCAAGTTATTGCCAATCAGTTTTTCAATTGCCATGAACGATTACGGTTTTGAACTGCTCAGTGAAACCGAAATCCCTATGGATGAATCAATTGCATACGAAGTTTTCTCCCCTAAAAATTTAACGGAGGACATTACATCAAGCATTAATGCCACAGAAATGGCCAGAAGGAAATTCAGGGATATTGCCTGTATATCCGGGCTTGTTTTTCAAGGTTATCCGGGAAAATATGTAGCAAATAAACATCTCCAGTCATCGGCAGGTTTGTTTTTTAATGTTTTTAGTGATTATGATAAACATAATTTACTTTTACGTCAGGCTTACGATGAAGTGTTTTATCAGCAATTAGAGGAGCCCAGATTGGCAGCGGCACTAGAACGCATTCAAAACGGAGCCATAATTATTACGCAACCGAAGAGTTTTACACCGCTATCTTTCCCGATTAAAGTAGATAGTTTAAGAGAAAATATGAGTTCTGAAGAGTTGGAGCAAAGAATTGCAAGAATGAAAGCGGAATCTGAAAAAATTAAGTAAAGTATGACGATTACCAGTCAGGGTGAAGAATTGATTTTAGATAAAGAACGTGCCTTATACCTGCCCAAACATCAGTTATTAGCCATTAGCGATTTACATCTGGGAAAATCGGCACACTTTCGCCAGGCTGGTTTACAGGTTCCTGCAACCATTGGACTTAGCGATTTACACCGTTTGAGTTTGCTGATTGAGAAATACAATCCTAAAACATTACTGATTAACGGTGATATGTTTCATCACGGTCTTAATACTGACATTCAGATTTTCGCCAAATGGCGGGCACAATATGATCAGGTCAGATTCCTGCTGGTGAAAGGAAATCACGATAAACTTACCAATGCAGATTACGAATCGATGCAGATTGAAATACATGAGCCCAGCTTTTGTTTGGGTCCTTTCTGCTTCATACACGATGCTCCTAAAAATGTAAAAGAAGAGTTGTATCCCATTAGTGGGCACATTCATCCCGGAGTGGCTATTGTGGGCAAGGCTAAACAGCGGTTAAAGTTTCCGTGTTTCTATTTTGGCAAAGACTACGCTGTTTTACCTGCGTTCAGCCTGTTTACAGGACTTTATAACATTTATCCTAAAGTAAACGAAAGAATATTTGCGGTTACGCCTAAAAATGTACTTGAGGTTTAGTCTGTGAGCTTAAATATTTGCCTCAATTAATTGCTTTAACTGAGCGGCCTGAATCACACCACTTTGACGCCAAAGCTGTTTCCCGCCTTTGAATAGTATTAAGGTTGGAACACCCTGGATATTTAATGAGCTTGCTGCCTGAGGATTTTTATCAATATCAATTTTAATGATGGAAGCCTTATCACCAACCTGTTGTTTCACTTGTTCTAAAATTGGTGCCATCATTTTACACGGACCGCACCATTCAGCAAAGAAATCAACCAATACTGGTTTATCTCCATTTATTAAATCTGAAAACTTAGCCATAATTCTATTTCTAATGGAAACAATAAGTACAGGATTTTAGTTTTAAAGACAATTGATAATCCGAATCACAAGTCTGGATTATGCAGTAACCGATAATTCATCCTTTAAGGATCCCACCCACTGCTCAAAAAGATTCTTTTCCATACTTACAACTTTGGCTGCATGCCCTTCCCAATTTGGAGCAAATTCTACAAGTTGATTAATCATCTCTTCCAGGTGACCCTCCTCTTCTAAAATGATCGATTTCACATTTACCTTACTTTTGGCTTCATCTAAAACAGCCTGGTATACCGGATAAAGTTCATCTGCACGCACCTCTATGGCGTATGTAACAAATAAATATGCGCCAAACTTTAAATCATAACCAGAGAGATTAAAAGCCGCTTTTAAATATCTGCATACAGCGATATCCAATGCATGGAGATAATATTTGGTATGGTTTGGAGATAAAAGCTCCGAATTAGTGTAGGTTTTGCAAAGCGATTCGTCGATTTTAGAAATCTGTTTCTTAAGGTAATAAGCATGTCGGTGTTCTTCTGCGGCATGCTTTAGAATAATGAGGTTTACCTGCTCCTTATGTTCAGAGGCTGAGATTTTCTTCGCACCTGCATTTTCCATATAGGAAAGTGTATTCAACCATTTGGCATGTAACACCTTATCAGAAACTATAGCCCTTAAAATTGAATCCAACATCTTTTATCGACAGTTATTTTACCTTGTAAAGCTAAGCTAAATCTCTCTGTTTAAGTCCCAGTTTTCTAAATAATCTGCTACCCTGCGAACAAACATTCCTCCTAAAGATCCATCCACAACACGGTGATCGTATGATAGGGAAAGAAACATCATATGTCGGATAGCGATTACATCGCCGTGTTCGGTTTCTAAAACTGCTGGTTTTTTCTTAATGGCACCTACAGCTAAAATAGCAACCTGCGGCTGGTTTATAATGGGTGTACCCATTACGTTTCCAAATGAACCTACATTGGTTAAGGTGAAAGTTCCACCCTGAGTTTCATCCGGTTTAAGTTTAGAGTTTCTTGATCTCGAAGCTAAATCGTTTACAGCTTTAGTTAGGCCTACCAAGTTTAACTGATCGGCATTTTTAATCACCGGAACGATGAGGTTGCCACTTGGTAAAGCTGCCGCCATGCCAATATTAATATCGCGTTTTTTGATAATCTGAGTGCCGTTTACCGAAACGTTAACCATCGGAAAATCTTTGATGGCTTTGGCTACAGCTTCTATAAACATCGGGGTGAAAGTGATTTTTTCATTTTCACGTTTTTCAAAGCTATTTTTAACCTTATTGCGCCACAATACCAAATTGGTTACATCTGCTTCAACAAAGGAAGTTACATGCGGAGAAGTGCTTTTACTCATCACCATATGATCGGCAATCAGTTTACGCATCCTGTCCATTTCTATAATTTCGTCGCCGCCGCTTACACTGGTAGTTGCCGGTTTATTGGGCGCTTGAACTGTTGTAGGTGTATTAACTGCCGGAGCCTCTGCTACAGGAGCTGGCTTAGGCTGTTCTGATGTACTTTTTTGTCCGCCATTTTTATTGGCAAGGTAATTCAGTAAATCGTCTTTATTCAAACGGCCATCTGCACCAGATCCTTTAATAGAATCTAACTCAGTTAAGGAAATATTTTCTTGTGCTGCTATGCTTTTAACCAGCGGAGAATAGAAACGATCTGAGCTGCTAAAATCAGTTGTAGGAGCAGGTTTATCTTGTAATTGGTCTATACCAGGAATAGCTTCAGCTTTTTCATTTACAACAGGAGCTTCAGCACTTGTTTCCGGGGTTTTTGATCCAACTTCAGCAGCTGTTTCAATAATGGCAATTACATCTCCTACTTGTGCTACTTCATCTTCTTTAAATAGCTGCTTGATTAGTTTACCTGCCACAGGGGATGGAACTTCAGAATCAACCTTATCGGTTGCGATTTCTAAAATGGTGTCATCCAAATCTATGGAATCACCAATTTGTTTAACCCATTTAATAACTGTTGCTTCTGCAACACTTTCACCCATTTTTGGTAACAATAATTCGTATTGAGCCATATTAAATTCCAGTATTTTATATTGGTATTGCGCCAAAAATACGGTTTTTATTCTTTAAGGTAGTCTTCTTTAAGTAGATTTAATAACATTGTTAAGGCCGAAATTGCCGCTCGCTCAATGTTCTGAATTCGTTTGTTACTGAAATTAAACACTTTAGCTATAGTTTTGCTTTGATTGGAAACTGCAATCCACACAGTTCCTACAGGCTTGTCTTCGGTTCCACCATCTGGTCCGGCGACCCCTGTTACGGCAATAGCATAATCTGTTTTGAAATGCTCAACAGCACCTTCAGCCATTTCAATAACGGTTTGCTCACTAACTGCTCCATAACCAGCCAATGTTTCTTCCCTTACACCTAAAATAGATTCTTTAAGTTCATTTGCATAACTAACAGCACCTCCCCAATAAACCGATGAACTACCAGGATGTTGCGTAATCAGATGAGCAATGTAGCCACCAGTACAACTTTCTGCAGTAGATAAGGTTAAACCTTTCTCTTTCATGATATTCAGAATGGCTTTTTCCAGTGGGATATCATCATCCACTACAACAAATTGTTTTATTCTCTCGATAATATTTTTAGCGAATAATTCTACTTCAGCGCGAAGGGTATCTTCCTCTTTCCCTTTTGCAGACAGACGTAATCTCACTTGCCCTAACTTAGGTAAATAGGCTAGCTTAATGTTTTCTGGCAAATCGTTTTCAATATCCTCGATCTCCTTAGCCAGGAAAGATTCGCCTATACCGGCAGTTAAAATAGTTTTATGTACAATTACAGGTAGCTTAAACTGAGCCTTAATTTTTGGCAAAATTTGCTCATCCATTAAGTACATCATTTCAAATGGAACACCTGGCATAGAAACGAAGATCTTATTGTCCTTGTTAAACCACATGCATGGGGCGGTACCATTTTTGTTCAATATAACTTCACAGCCATCGGGTACCTCAGCCTGCTTAATATTAATATCCAGCAAAGGCCGCTTAAATTTCTTAAAAATCTCTGTCACAATGGCTAAAGTTCCTTCGTCGATACGAAAGCCCATACCGAAGTATTTAGCAAGCGTTATTTTGGTAATATCATCTTTTGTCGGTCCTAAACCTCCGGTAATCAAAATAATATCTGCCCTTTTTTCTGCCTGTGCCAGCGCATCTAAAATATGTTCCTGATCATCAGAAACAGAGGTAATCTGCTTTACAGAAACACCAATCAAATTCAGTTGCCTGGCCATCCAGGCAGAGTTGGTATCTACAATCTGACCGATTAAGATTTCATCGCCAATGGTGATAATTTCAGCTAACATGTGTTTATTAATAAGTGGTATAGAAACCTTGTCTCTTGCTCAATTTTAAATCCTGTAAAATTGAAGCTTTAACTTTAATGGTAAGCGAATAACTCTTGTAGGCACCATATGGAACCCAGTTTACACTCATATCCCAGCAATGTAAATCGCGGTAAATGGCTATATTCATTGGAGTTAAACCATTATTTTGAAAATCATATCCCGAATTGAAAGTAACTTTCCACTTTGGTGTAAGGTTCATATCGCCATTGAAAGTTAAAGTATTGGAAGTAGTACCTACGCCCAGGTTATTGGAATATTGGAAACTATAAGCGAAAGAAAAGTTCCAGGGAATATTGAAATCAACAAATGCATTAGGATCTCTGCTAATTGCGGCCAATTGAGCAGATTGCATTTCACTCAATCCATTTTTACCCGCTGCATCATTGATCTTATCATTTGCTTCGTTCTTGCGTTTCAATGCTTCCGGATTCAAGCTATAATCAAAAGAAAATCCAAAATTTGTCAATCTGGGTAAAAATTTTCCAGATTGAAAAAAGTATCTGTCTACGCGGGTAAGTACCCCTTCCTCATTTGTTTCAAGTACGTAGGGATCAAAGCTTCCATTATAATTTATCCCTAGCTTATCTGTGAATTGAGACCTTCCACTAAAACTTATTGGTGATAGTTTGTAGGATGGTGCAACAAAGTTATATGAACCATTGAAACTTAAACCCTGAATAATTGGAATTTTCCGCTCCCCGGTGCCCGTAGTATCTTTATCAGACTTTACCTTTAACTCCACGGTGTTATCTAAACCAAAACCAATTGCCGCCTGTTTCGTAGAAAATGAGCCGGGAGCCGCCATCCCATCAAAAATAGAATAGGTTACAGGTAGGTTGGTAGAGGGATCGTTAAATGATTGTCCGTTTTGGTTAAGCGCTGTTTCATATGGCCCCTTTCCTGGTTGTGTAAAATCAGGTGAATACGTAAATGACATGGTTGGTGTCATCACATGGCGCATCGCCTTAATTTTACCTAAATTTTTAAATTCTTTCTTCCCATATATTTTGGTTGAAAGACTGGTGGATAAATTATAACTACCAGCACGTTTGAAACCTGCTATAGTATCAATTCTGGCGGTGTAAGTGTCATCTTCAAACTGAGTGAACCTTTTACGAACAGTTTGAAAATTCCAGTAATCATTATAGGTACCACCCAAGCTAAAGTTTAAATATTTAAGTGCCGTAAAAGACATATTTACAGGAATAGTATGCGTAAAACCTGTTCTCAGCCGCTTCAAGCCGTTATTATCGAATAGCAAACTGTCTTTTGTTTCAATACTGTTTGAACCATTCATTCCATATCCAACCGTAATTTTTTGATACCATTTTTGTTCTCCTACCCGATTCTTCGAATCAAAAGGATTGAAAGTTGGAACGTTAAAAGTTAATTCGGGTAGTCTTAAACTGATATCTCTTGTACCTAATGACTGGTTGGATGAGGTGGTTAATGAATAGTTTATACCATTGTCATATGTTCTCGAGTAACTTACACTACTGGATGTGGTATTGGTAGCAATGGTGTTTTGGTCATAGGTGGTACCCGCTGCCGTACTTCTGTAGTAGTTATTTCGACCAGACGACACCAGGTTAACACTGGCACTAAATGTTGTTCCAGGTTTCGCATTCGCATTTTGTGAATGGCTCCAGGTAATGTTAAAACTCTTTGTTGGATTGGCAAAAGCATCAGTACCTTCTAAACCATCCTTAAAACTGGCATATCTTAAGTTGATATTACCATTATATTTATAGCGCTTGGTGTAATTACTCAACACACTGGTTTCAAAAGAGCCGTTGGTGTAAATAGAGCCCATGAGCTTTGCATCCCAATAATCACTCAATCCCAGGTAATATCCCCCATTTTGAAGGAAAAACCCCCGTGTGGCATCTTCTCCGGGTGTAGGTAAAATTACCCCCGACGTTCGTTTATTTGGTTTCGGAAAGAATGCAAATGGTAAGCCTAAAAATGTAGGCACATCTTCAATAATCATATAAACAGGGCCTGTAATGATCTGCTTTTCGGTTACTACCCCTTTAGAAATCATGAGTCCAAAGTGTGGATGTGGCAAATTACAGGTACTATACATCACATTCTTGATGTGAAGCTCATCATCTATCTGCTTCTTACTCTGCCCACCTGAGAAAAAACCACCCTCCTGTTCAGAAAAGACACCAAAAACCTTTGCCCTTGTGGTCTCCGAATTGTAATAAATAGAATCCGCTATCGCTGTTCCGTCAGTTCCCGATTTAAATATCGGTCTGCCAGAATATCGACCAGTTTTAGGGTCTTTTAACCCACTCGCAAAGATGGTATTACTTTTCTTGTCATATTTAATGTAGCTCGCATCCAGTTCAAAATCGCCGTAAATAACACGTGCATTTCCATATAAATAAACAATATTCTTATCAGCGCTCATCTTAACTGAGTCGTCGGCTTTATACTCAACTTTTTGATCTAAACTGCTGTTATTCTTGCCTTCTTTTTTGGTTGTATCCTTTTTAGAAGTATCTTGTTTGATGATCTGCTGCAATGAAATAGCGGGAAATGCGTTAGCTTTACTAACAACAAGTGTTAATAAAATGACAGAAATTAGTAAAATAGAGCTCTTAAGAAGTTTCAAATTCGTGTTTGAATGTTATTTTTGCAAAGATGTTTAATCAAAAACGTTCAAAATTAGTGAAAAATATACCATTGATGTACCTTAAAACCATTTTAACATTTTTTATTTGTTTAGCGCTCTTCAATTCTATTGATAATCAGGCTTTTGCACAGGAATACAAAATTAAAACAATTGTGATCGACGCAGGCCATGGTGGCAAAGACGGTGCTACTCACGGCCTTTATTCTAAGGAAAAAGATGTGGCCCTTAAAACTGCACTCAACTTAGGAAAAGCGCTCAAAGACAGTCTTCCTGATTTGAAAATTATCTTTACCAGAGAAACCGACGTTTTTATTCCGTTATACGAACGTATCAATATCGCAAACAATGCCAAGGCTGATTTGTTTATCTCTATTCACTTAAACGATATGCCGGTGCGTGTTTCAAAAGTTGTAGACTATTACAAAAAAGTTAGAGGTAGAAAAGTTCCTGTTTATAGAACGGTAACCTCAAAAAGTACGTCTACTAGAGGTACTGAAACCTTTGTATCCGGTACTGGCCGTTTAGGTGAGCAAGATGAAGTAATTAAAAGGGAGAATGCCTCGATGTTTTTAGAGGATAACTACCAAAAGAATTACGAAGGCTTTATTGCCAACACACCAGAAAATGATATCATGCTTTCCCTAATGAAGCAAACCAACAGAGATAGAAGCTTAAAATTTGCATCTTTCATGCAACAGGAGTATGTAAATGCCGGAAGGATCAATCGTGGAGTTCAGGAAAAAAGCTTAGCCGTTCTGGCTAGAGCAGCAATGCCTGCAGTTTTAACTGAAATAGGCTTTGTAAGTAATCCGGAAGAAGAAGATTATATGAACTCTCCAGAGGGACAAACTGAAATTGTTAATGGTATTATTAAAGCAATCAAAAATTATAAACGTCTTGTAGAAACGTCATTTTAAACATCCCCAATATTGATGAAGCTCAAACTTCTTTTAATTTTCTTTCTTTCTATTTTACTACTCTCTACAGAAAAATCTACTGCGCAGGGTTACCGAATTAAAACCATTGTGATTGACCCTGGTCATGGCGGTAGAAAACCAGGTGCTTCAGGAAGTATATCTAAAGAAAAGGATATTGCACTTAAGGTAAGCTTAAAACTAGGTGCAAAAATAAAGGAGGAAATGCCTGATATCAAAGTGATCTATACCCGAACCAAAGATGTGGATGTAGATTTATATCGCAGGGCTGAAATTGCGAATGAAGCAAATGCCGATCTCTTCATTAGTATCCATTGTAACTCTATGCCTCCGGGTAACAAGCATATTAAAGGAGCAGAAACACTTGTGGCTGGTTCGCACCGCTTAAAAGAGCAAGATGCCGCCATTAGAGAGAATGCAGATATAAAGCTGGAAAAGAACTATAAGAGCAAGTACGACGGATATGACCCAAACAATCCGAGTACTTTTATTCTTTTATCATTATTAAAAAACACCTTTAGAGATAAAAGCATTAAATTTGCCAAACTTATCCAAACGAGTTACATCAATAGAGACGAAAGATTAAGTCGTGGGGTTAAGGAACAAGGTGTGTTGGTTTTACAGCGATGTGGAATGCCTGCAGTTTTAACAGAGGTTGGTTTTATCTCCAATAAGGAAGAAGAGAGATATATTAATTCTGACAAAGGTCAAAACGAAATTGCAAGTTCCATTTTAGCGGCCATTAAAACATACAGGAAAAATATAGAAGTTAGATAATTGGCATTATAAATGATGGTTGATTTAACTTTACTGAATTATTAAACATAAATACCAAACAAAATGGCGATGAAAACATTTATATGTAAATCGTCTTAAAAAAATTGCGCTCAGGCAGGTTAATCATTTTGCAACTTGCGGCCATTAAATAGAAACACTCATGAAGATTAAGAACGAAACCAAAGTAGGTATTTTAGCTGCATTTGCAATTGCTTTATTAATAATTGGATATAACTTTTTAAAAGGTAATTCCATTTTTTCAAGTGAAACCAGCTTATTTGCGAGATACACTAGGGTTGATGGATTAACAGTATCTAAACCTGTATTGATTAATGGTTACCAAATTGGCCGTGTAGCCAAATTACAATTAGAGCCCGGGGGAACTATTTTAGCAACCCTTAGCATCAACAGCAAATATGAAATACCTAAAAATAGTATTGCCCGCTTAGAAGGAACAGATTTATTGGGTAGCAAGGCGATTGTAATGGAGCTGGGCAATTCAAAAGAAATGGCCGAAGAAGGCTTTACTTTAAATGCCAACGTAGAAAAAGGCCTGATGGAACAGGTTCAGCCTGTTCAAAAGAAAGCTGAATTAATCATCAGTAAAATGGACTCTATTTTAAGTAGTGTAAATTCTATCTTAAATCCGAACTTCCAAAAGAATGTGGATAAGAGCTTCAATAGTATTGCCGGAACTTTAGCTTCTTTAGAAACAACTTCTAAAAAAGTGGATAATCTTGTGGGTTCTGAAAGTGAAAGAATTGCTGCTATTTTCAAAAATGTAGAAGGAATTACTGCTAACTTAAACAACAACAACCAGAAGATAAGTGCTATATTAACCAATATCAATACCGTGACTGATAAATTTGCAGCAGCTAACTTCAAGCAAACTATTGATAATGCTAACACTGCTATTGCGGATTTACAAACGGTGATCTCAGGAATTAAAGACGGTAAAGGAAGTTTAGGTCTTTTACTAAACGACACTAAGATGTACGATAACTTAAATAGTGCTTCTAAAAATTTAGATGCGTTAATGATCGATTTAAAAGCTAATCCTAAACGCTACGTTCACTTCTCAGTTTTTGGTGGTGGAAATAAAAAAGATAAGTAATTAATTTCTTTATAAAAATGATAGCCTTGGGATCTTGATCTCAAGGCTTTTTTTTTTCTCGTAGACTCTGGCCGATTCTTAAGCGCTTCTGACATAATTTGGAATAATCTTATTTTATAGCCTGCTTCTCTGAAAATTTGCATACTTCTCCTCATAGGCAGCGAATTTTTTATTATGTTTGAAATAAACAATTTACGTTTCTCCATGATTAAAAAAGTATTTCTTGTTTTAGGTTTAGCCTTGATGTCACAGCTTATAGTTGCCTGTGTAGATTGTAATTGCCCCGATTCTCAAACCTTCTACTTCACCAACAAGGGGCTTGCTCTTAAAAATATAGATACTGCTTTGCCTGCCCCCATGTTTTCAAGTGCTGGTACTATTAACAGTGCAAATTATGGCATTCAGATTCAAATGTTAAATGAGAAAATTACTGCGATAAGAAAACCTGTAAAATGGGGACTTATGCAGGCAGCTTATGCGTGTAGCTGCGAAGGGAATTATTTTATGTCCAAAGAGAACATCTCTGCAATCAGGGTATTTTCTAATAATGATTTTGATTCCAGTCACCCAAAAGGAACTGATCTTAGTGTTTATTTTAAAGTTAAACAATACAAGGGAATGACCACCTTAGCTGACTACGTTAAGATTTTAAATGACGCAAACTATATCTATGATGAATACTTCTTTGAGAGTATCTATTTACAAACAGCCCCAGTGAGTAGTAAAAAGCATAAGTTTAAGATTGTATTCGCATTATCAGATGGTAGAACTTTAGAGGCCGAAACAACCGAAATCGAACTAATATAAACTACACATTAACAGCCTTTTGCTGCAACCTTACAAACATCATTAATTACAATGGGAAGGTTTTTCCTTCCAGGGCCAATTCTGTATTTTCAAAAACAGATTGCGCTTCTTCTAAAAGCATCTGCAAGGTCTTGTACCGGGAAGAAAAGTGCCCAATAAGCAATTTCTTGGCGTTGTTAATTTTAGCTACCTCTGCTGCTTGTAATGCGGTAGTATGATGAGTTTCCTTTGCCCGATCAAGCAACTCATGCAAAAAAGTAGCTTCATGATACAGCGTATCACAATCTTTAATACTTTCAAAATAACGCTCATCGTATAGCGTATCTGAACAGTAAGCATAACATCTTGGTGGTTCTGCCGGGGTGGTGTAGTCTTCACTCAAAAGCATTTCACCGCCCGGAGTTTCAATATCCATTCCCTTTTTTAGGGCCGTGTAATAAGCCATCGGAATTAAATCTGCTTTCTCTTTGATCAACTTTCGCTGTCTTTGTTTTTGCTTAAAAATAAAACCTGTTGTAGGTATTCTATGATTTAAAACTATCGTTTCTACAGTTAACTCCGAATTCTCGAAAATCTGAGCAGGTTGAGTGGGATCAATGGCGAAAAACTCAATTGGATATCTCAATACAGTATCTGAATATTTAAACTGAACTTCTAATATTTCCAATAGTGCTTCAGGACCAAATATCTGAATAGGTTTAATGCGGCCATTTAAATGCAGGCTAGATAACAATCCTATTAAACCGAAATAATGATCTCCATGTAAATGGCTGATGAATATATAATCAATACGAGCTGCTTTCAGATTGTATTTAATGAGCTGTTGTTGGGTACCTTCCCCACAATCAATTAAATAATACTTCTCATTACAATTCAATAGTTGTGCCGTTGGATTTCTATTAAATACAGGTGTTGCCGAGCTGCTTCCTAAAATTGTAACTTCAAATCTCATTGAGTAATATATAAAAAGCCTCGTAGATAAATAAACTACGAGGCTTAAATTTAAGTTATTTAAACGTGAGTTATTTTTCGCCTCTAAATTCTTTTTCCAATTCATCCATAAAGATGAAATCAGTTGCTTCTTCTAGTGTATTTACAAACGTTACAGATTGAAATATGTTTGAAAGTTCGATGATTTCAGCAATTTCATCGTTAATTCCGGTCACAATAAATAAACCACCTGCAGCTTTACACAATCTATCTCCTACCAATAAACAGCTTAAATCTTGTGCATCTTTACATTCTTTAACATGACTAAGATCTACTATAATATTTTTAAACCCTTCGGCATTCAATAAATATAATTCAGATTTTACCCCAGGCGCATTATCGTTAGTAAACTCAGCCTCCTTTAACTTAAGGGTTACGTATTTGTCGTGTTTATCTACTGAAAATTTCATCTCTCTCTATCTTTAAGTTTACTAATGTATAAAATTTCTTTCGAATTAAAGTGTTTCGATAGCCTTTAGTACATTGCTTTCAATACGTGCAGAAATTGCGTCTGCATCTGCTTTTATAAATTTTTCGCCAACAATCTGCTCATAAAGCTCAATATATCTGTCAGAAATAGAGTTAACAATTTCCGCAGTCATTTGAGGAACTTGTTGCCCATCTTTTCCCTGGAAACCATTTTCAATTAGCCATTTTCTAACAAATTCTTTCGAAAGCTGTTTTTGTGGTTCATTATTATCCTGGCGTTCCTGGTATCCCTCAGCATAAAAATATCTCGAAGAATCTGGTGTGTGGATTTCATCAATTAAATAAATTACCCCATCAGCAGAGCCAAATTCATACTTCGTATCAACTAAAATTAATCCGCTTTTAGCTGCAATTTCGGTTCCTCTCTGATACAGTGCATAAGTATATTGCTCTAACTTTTCATAATCGGTTAAAGAAACAATGCCTTTCGCTAAAATATCTTCTCTGGAGATGTCTTCATCATGACCTACAGCAGCTTTAGTTGTTGGGGTAATAATTGGCTGAGGAAGCTTATCGTTTTCTTTAAGTCCATCAGGTAAGGCAACGCCGCAAACAGAACGTTTACCAGCACTATACTCTCTCCAGGCATGACCTGCAAGATAACCTCTAATAACCATCTCCACTTTAAAAGGCTCGCAAATACGACCTATAGTTACCATTGGATCTGGAACATTTAATACCCAGTTAGGAACAATATCTTGTGTTGCAGATAAAAACTTGGCTGCAATCTGGTTCAACACTTGTCCTTTAAAAGGAATGGCTTCTGGTAAAACAACATCAAATGCGGAGATGCGATCTGACACGATCATCACCATATACTGATTTGCTATGGTGTAAACATCGCGTACCTTTCCTTTATAAAAACTGCTTTGGTTTGGAAAATTAAAATGGGTTTCTTTTAGTGCTTTCATGAGGCCATAAAAATACAACTTTAAAACAAAAAACCCGATAAAAAGTCAAAGTCTGAAGCACCGAATCCTAAAAATGACACGACGCTTCAGACTTTAGATGTTAAACTATTTTACTGAATATCTCCATATGCTTTTAAGATGTCTTTTACCAGTTTGTGGCGAACTACATCCTCTCCGCTAAGGTAGATAATATCAATTCCTTTAATGTCTTCCAGGATTCTTAATCCGTTAAACAAGCCAGACATCTGTTTTTTAGGTAAATCTACCTGAGTAACGTCACCCGTAACAATAAACTTGGCAGTTGGCCCCATACGCGTTAAAAACATCTTTAACTGCATATCTGTAGCATTTTGAGCCTCATCCAGAATTACAAAACAATTGTCTAATGTACGTCCCCTCATAAATGCTAAGGGTGCAATTTCAATCGTGCGATTTTCTATATAGAATTTCAACTTTTCGGCTGGGATCATATCATCCAAGGCATCATAAAGCGGTCTTAAATAAGGATCAATCTTTTCTTTAAGATCACCCGGAAGAAAACCCAGGTTCTCTCCAGCCTCAACAGCAGGTCTGGTCAAAATAATTCTTTTGATCTCCTTATTCTTTAAAGCTCTAACGGCAAGCGCCACGGCGGTATAGGTTTTTCCAGTTCCTGCCGGACCAATAGCAAAAAGAATATCATTTTTCGCGATACTGCTCACCATTTTTCGCTGGTTTGCCGTCCTTGCCTTCACCAAAAGTCCGTTTGTACCGAAAACAATTACTTCGCCTCCCCCCGATTTTGGGTCTGCGATCTCTTTTTTTTCAACACCATTTGCTTTGGCTCCTAAAATAGATTCAACATCATTGCTACTAAGAGAACTGTAGGTTTCTAATTGCGCAACGAGTTGGTTAAATTTATCTTCGAAAGACTTAAGTTCCTGTTCATCACCGAGAACCTTTACTTCACTCCCTCTTGCTACGATTTTT
Source organism: Pedobacter rhizosphaerae (assembly GCF_900111155.1). Taxonomy (GTDB): domain Bacteria; phylum Bacteroidota; class Bacteroidia; order Sphingobacteriales; family Sphingobacteriaceae; genus Pedobacter; species Pedobacter rhizosphaerae. The sequence continues at coordinate 85,509 of NZ_FOGG01000016.1, forward strand.
AGCTTGGCGAAAGCACCCTTAATCATTTCGTAATTTTCGTTGTTCGGACCCCAAAACTGAGCTGGGTTCACGGTATCCAGAGTTAATTTTAATTCGTTCAAGCTGTATATTTTTTAAGTTTTCGGGCTAATATTAATTTAAATTTGAATATTTGTAGGCGCTTAGCCATCTACACAAGAATAAGCATAATTAATGAATTTTTAATGGGTATAATTACTTTAACAACAGATTTAGGTTCTAAGGATTTTTATCAGTCTGCCTTAAAAGGTAGCTTGTTAAGTCTGATGCCAAATGTTAATTTAATCGATATTACCCACGAAGTTCCGGCTTTCAATATCTCCTATGCAGCGTTCGTTTTAAAAAACGCATATCCTTATTTCCCAAAAAATACGGTTCACTTAATAGGCATTGATTCGGTGTATAGTGAGAACACCAAGTATGTGGCTGTGAAGCATAAAGACCACTATTTTGTTGGTGCAGATAATGGCATCTTTTCACTACTGTTTGATGATACACCTGAGGATGTTGTAGAGCTTAATATCATGCAAGACCTTAAGTATCTCCATTTTCCATTGGTGGATATTTTCGTAAAAGCGGCTACTCATTTAGCCAGAGGCGGCAAGCTTAAGGATATTGGCTTACCAGTTGCTGAAATTGAACACAAAATGCTCTTACATCCTGTTATTGAGCGAGATGTAATAAGGGGAAGTGTTATTTACATCGATACCTTTAGCAATGTAATCACAAACATCACCAAAGATTTATTTACCAAAATTCAAAAGAATAGAGATTTTACGCTCTACTTTAGAAAAAGTGAAACCATTACTCAGTTAAGCTGGCACTATAACGAAGTTCAGGAAGGTGAAAAACTTTGTCTCTTTGGAATCAGTAACCACCTCGAAATTGCGATCAATAAAGGTAAGGCAAGCGGTCTTTTAGGATTACACCTGGGAGATATCGTTAGAGTTGAATTTCATCCTTAAGCAAAGGCCAAAATACAAAACCTTAATATTTAAGGCATATTCTTAGAAAGATTCCTTTTTAGCCTGGTTGAAAACAAACGCATCGCATTTTCGTTTATATGCCATGAGAAAAATTATTTATCTATTCATTGCGCTCGCAGTATCTCTTCAAACTTTCGCACAACAAGACACATCAGCTTATGCTGCACAACGGGCAAAGGTAAATGCATTATTAGCAGAAAGAAGCGCCAAATTTGGACAATACGATGAAAGCTTAAACCAAAGAACTGGCATATTTGGTTGGCAAACCAAAAGAGACATCAAAAATTCTAATGAAATTCTTCGCCAGGTGGTTATTACCGATAACAACATCTTTAAGGAATTAAAAATCTTAATGGATTATAAAGATCTACAGAACCAACAGAAGGTGGCGGTAGCAGATCATTCGCAAGAACGCATGGAACGCTACATGCAAACCATAAAAAAACTTCAGGATCAAAATGAGCAATTAAAAGCAGCAACAGAAAGCAGAGTGAAGTCTAGAAACATATCTACCTACATAATTGTATTTTTACTGTTGGTAATGGCAGGAGGGTTTTACTTTCTATTCAAGAAAATACAACAATATAAAAAGAATGAAAAAGGCACTGTTCAAAATCTTGGTTAAAATTAACAATACTGTTTTGCCAAGTCTTTATAAAAAAGATCCCAATAAGCTGAGTACTTTTCAGAAGGCAATTTTGGGATATCGGTATTGGGTGTTAACGAAGGCTTTAGATTAACAAATATTATGTTGAGCCTGCCAAATTAAAACTAATCGGCAAGCTCAATATAACTTATTATCTATTTTTTGAAGTGCTCAATTATCAAGGTAGCCAACTCGGTACCAATGCGTTCTTGCGCTTCATTGGTTGAAGCACCAATGTGTGGTGTTAAAGAAATCTTTGGATGTGTTAAAATTTCTGCTAATGGTGTAGGTTCATTATCAAATACATCTAAACCAGCAAATGAAACTTTACCTGAATCTAAGGCTGCGATTAAAGCAGGCTCATCAATTGTTCCACCACGAGAGCAGTTTACAATCCCCACTCCTTTTTTCATTTTCGCAAACTCTTCTTCACCTAAAATAGGTTTGTCAGCAAATGGCGTGTGTAAACTGATGAAATCACTTCCGGCAATTACTTCATCCAATGCAACAGTTTTAATTGGAATATTTATTGATTTTCCGCCTTGAAATTCTAATGTAATCTCAGTTTCCAAAGGATAAAGATCGTAGGCTAAAACATTCATACCTAAACCTAAGGCAACCTTTGCAGTAGCGCGACCAATACGGCCAAAACCAATGATACCAATAGTTTTTCCGCTTAATTCAGTCCCCTTAGCATATGCTTTTTTAAGGTTATTGAATTGAGTAGATCCTTCAACAGGCATTTTACGATTGGCATCCTGTAAAAATCTAATCCCCGTAAATAGGTGAGAAAAAACCAATTCAGCTACAGATAATGAAGAAGCTGCAGGTGTATTTACCACAGAAATACCTTGGCTGCGTGCATATTCCACATCAATATTATCCATACCTACGCCACCTCTACCAATCAGTTTAATGTTAGGTACGGCATCAATTAGCTCTTTTCTAACTTTAGTTGCACTACGAACCGTAATAGCATCATAGTTCTTTAATGCTTCAGCTAACTGATCCTGAGGAACAGTGTCAGTATCTACAGTAAAACCTGCTTTTTCTAATAATTCTTTTCCGATTGGATCAATCCCATCGTTTGCTAAAATCTTAATCATGGTTATATTTTAAATGTACCAGCTATAATTTTGAATGAGTGAATTATTGAATGAGACAAGGAATAAGTATTGAACCGTATATCGCTCATTCAATATTCAAAAATCAAGCTTTTTTTAACCGGCAATGGCATTTATATTAGTTTGCTTTTGCTTGTTTTTCTTCAAATAATTGCATAGCCTCTACCAGTGCGTGAACACTTGTAATTGGTAATGCATTGTAAAGAGATGCTCTGAAACCACCAACACTTCTGTGTCCTTTAATTCCAACAATTCCATTCTCTTCTGCATATTTTAAGAAAGGTTTTTCTAATTCAGGATTCTCCATCACAAAACAAACGTTCATTCTTGAACGATCTTCTACTTTACAAGTTCCCTTGAATAATGGATTTCTGTCGATCTCTCTATATAGAGCTTCTGCTTTAGCTTTGTTTTCTGCTTCGATTTGAGCCACACCGCCCTTAGATTTCAACCAACGTAAATTTAATAACGCTACATAGATAGAGAAAACTGGTGGCGTATTATACATTGAACCATTATCTATATGAGATTGGTAGTTAAGCATTGAAGGAACCTTACGGTCTATTTTACCTAACACTTCGTTTTTAACGATAGCAATAGTTAAACCAGCAGGACCAACATTTTTCTGAGCACCAGCATAAATTAAATCGAATTTAGAAACATCAATTACACGGCTCATAATATCAGAAGACATATCACATACTACTGGAACTGAGGTTGCAGGAACATCAAATAATTCAGTACCGTAAATGGTATTGTTTGAGGTATAGTGAAAATAAGCGCTATCAGCAGGAATTTCGAAATCTTTAGGGATATAAGTATAGTTAGCCTCTTTAGATGAAGCCACAACATTAACGTTACCTACAAACTTCGCTTCTTTAAGTGCTTTTGTTGCCCATACACCTGAATCTAAATAACTTGCAGTTTGTCCATCACCTAAAAGGTTCATTGGCACCATTGCAAACTGTAAACTTGCACCACCTTGTAAGAATAAAACGGAATAACCCGATGGCACGTTCAATAATTCCTTCACCAATTTTTCAGCTTCAGCTACAACCGCTTCGAATTCGGATGTTCTGTGTGAAATTTCTAGAATTGATAATCCATCGTTAAAATCTAAAACAGCCTGTGCGGCTTGTTTGAACACTTCTTGAGGTAAAATACATGGGCCTGCGCCGAAATTATGCTTCATGTTATTATATAATGTTTTATGGCCGTAAATGTAAAATTTTTAAAGCAGTTATGCCTATAAAATCGTATCATAAAAAATTAAATTTTGTTAAAAAATCAATGAAAATCGTCAAATTCGTTGCAGTTTTTGCAATCATTTCAAGATAGTGCAGCGAAACTTATATTATCCGTTTTTTGGAAGCTAAAAAAGAAGCCAAAATGACTACTAATCAAATGGGAGTTATTCGCCCAATCGCCCATAATTCTTTCTTAATCGCAAGGAATTATCCTATTTACCGTTTTTGAATTTCACAATTAATTTTAAATTAAATTGCCTGCCGGTTAGGTAATTTGGAATGGCATACTGTACATTATTAACGTCTTTTAACCATAAATAAGAAACAGTGTTGTCAACATTTAATAGATTGAAAATTTCAAAAAACAGTATAACAGAACTGAAATTTTTATCCAGAAATTGTGGCTTATGCAAAGCGCTGTCATCTAAAAAGTCTTTAGAAAAACCAATATCAACACGCTTGTAGGAAGGGATATAGAATTTATCGGCATAGCGTGGCGTTTGAGAAGGCCCGATAGGTAACCTTGATCCATAAAGTGCATTTAAATGCACTTTATAGGTTGGACTGTTTAATAGTTTATCCTGAAAAAAAATCGAGAAATTCAGCCTTTGATCTGTAGGACGTTTGATGTAGCCCGGATAAATTGCTTGTCCATTCTGGATATAACTATCGTTAATAATATCCTCATTGGCATGCATTACCGACATTCTAAAATACGAAACCAGGTCTTTAACAAACTCCCCTCCTATGCTGAAATCAGCTCCGTAAGCGTAGCCTTTAGATACCTCGTTGGCCAGGTATTTTATCCTTAAATTATCAATTTTATAGGGTATTAGCCGATCTGAATATTTAAAATAAGCTTCCGAGGTAAACTTTAGCCTCGTTCCGAAACCATCAAACGCATAATCATAACCTAGTGAAGCATTGTAAGATCTTTGTGCCTTTTGTTTAATATTTAATACCCCTGAAAAATCCCTGATAGTCCTGTATGATGGTGGTTGCTTGTAAACACCTGCCGTAAATCTTAATATTTTATTATTAGAATTTGGACGATAGGCAATTAACAAACGGGGGCTAATTAACAGCTGTTTACTTAAGGAACTATAAGTAGACCTTGCACCCAACTGTAATTCCACATCACTGGAAAGGGAATAACTATCTTGAATATAAGCACTATAATTTTTAATATCGATGTAATTCTCTGTGTTAATAACATTCTGAAGAACAATATCTTTGCCATTATTAGGAAGAATATAGCCAGCAGAATCAGTGTAATTATATTCATTCAGCCGATCATCATATTTAGCCTGATTGTACTTCAATCCCCAGGAAAAAACATGATTATCGTAGTTTTGATCAACTTTGATTTCCGAGCTGAAAATTTGGGTATTCAAACTATTTCTACCATAGTTGTAATAACTTCCTATGCCTTTGTTTTTATTAACCAAACCAAAATCTTCGGGAGAGAGACTATTATCCACTTCCTGAAAGATATAACTTCCCTCAATATCAAATCGCTCTCTTTCTGTAGTATTGAAATAGCTGTTAATGAATTTGATGTTTAAATTGGGTTTGGGTATAAAGGTTGCCGTCAGCGCAGAGCCAACCGTCTGGTAATCATCTATTTCCTGACCAGCATAATCCACATCTAGTCGTAAGGTAGTATTGAGCGTTCCAAACTTAGTTTCCCTATTTGTGGGCACCAATTTGAACCGCCCGATATTGAAGTTCCCTAAGAAACTGATGTTGAATTTGGTAGAAAAATCATATTGATATAAGACTTGCGCATCGGCAAAATTCGGGCTGTAACTGCCCTTTTCATCTTGTTTGATGAGTACGCTTGAATTATTTTTATACCGTACACCAGCTAGTAAAAACCCCTTTTTGAATAACCTTTTAGTAGATAAAGAAGTATTGAGCAAACTGGTGCTAAATATCGTCTGATTACTATCTGGCTTATCGTACTTAATATCTAAAATGGAAGATAACTTATCGCCATACCTGGCTTCAAAACCACCGGCAGAAAATTTAGCCTTGCTAATTAAATCAGCATTTATAGAGCTCAAGCCCTCTTGTTGCCCGTTTCGAATGAGCACAGGGCGATTAATTTCCACATCATTGATATAAATTAGATTTTCATCGAAGTTCCCTCCCCTAACGCTGTACTGAGCACTTAATTCATTATTAGTGGATACACCAGGCAGTGTTTTTAGCATGGTTTCGAAATTTCCTGATACCAGCGGAATAGCAGCAATATCGGCAATATTGATCGTAGTCGTATTACTTAACTGATTCTGTTTATTGGTTATATTAACCTGATCCAATTCATTAATATTGGCTACTAAACTCACCATTTGAGTAATTCTTGCCCCAGATCGCTCACTAAATTTTAAAGTTCGGGGTTGATAACCTAAAAGTGAATATTTAATACTGAAACTCCTGGACTTAGCATAGATAGTATAGACTCCAAATTCATCAGTAGAGGTAGACTGTGCTTGTCCCAATACAATTATCGTAACATTTGATAAGGGTAATTTTTCTTCATTATAAACTATTCCTGAAATCCTTACTACAGGTTGAGCATGGGCTATACCCCATCCTGCAATCAATAGAAAGAAAAATAGCCTAAGTTTAAGCATGAGCGAACTAAATCTGTATAGCGCTGGTAGTTATGCTTTTCATTTTAGAAATCATGTCTGTTGGATTTTCTGCAGCAAATATGGCATTTCCTGCAACGAAAGCATTGGCTCCGGCTGACACTAATGTAGCAATATTTTGCAAACCAACACCTCCATCTACTTCTATAGCCAAATCTTCATTTCTACCTTGTATCATAGCTTTGAGATCACGAATCTTTTTATAGGTATTGTGAATAAACTGCTGACCGCCAAAGCCCGGGTTTACCGACATAATTAGCACCAGGTCTAAGTCCTCAATAACATCTTGTAAAAGTGTAACAGGCGTATGAGGATTGAGGGCTACACCCGCTTTACAACCGTTAGCTTTTATATTCTCTATAGTCCTATGTAAGTGAGTACAAGCCTCATAATGAACAGTGATACGGTCTGCCCCTGCCTTAGCAAAGGCTTCAATGTATTTATCTGGCTCCACAATCATCAAATGAACATCAAGTGTTTTCTTTGCGTGCTTTTTTACTGCAGCCATAATGGGGAAACCAAAAGAAATATTGGGAACAAAAACACCATCCATTACATCAACATGAAACCAATCGGCCTCACTTTGATTAATCATTTCTATATCACGTTGTAAATTACCGAAGTCGGCTGATAAAATGGAAGGTGCTATTATGTAGTTCATTTCTATTATATTTCTGTGATTGCGAGGTACAAAGCTATCCTTTAAACTGATCTGCCTGAAGATTGCTTCGTACCTCGCAATAACAACTTCTTTATAAGATTTACTAAAAATGCAAGTTACAAAAGAACTGCGAAAGTTTTTCATTACAATACTGAAGTTAACCATTTGAAAAAGTAAAGCTTTCGCTTCTAAAGTTCAAATCACCTGCCTTCAATATCCTCTTCGTGTTTTTTTATTGTACTCAAATAGTTAAGAATTAATTTTCTTTTTCGTTTATCTCTCATCGAACGCTTTAAAAGGTCGTAATAAACATTTATAAATAACAGTTCATTATCCTGAACATAATAAGTATAGAGCTGAGGTTTTGTAATCTTGGACTTTTCGTAAGCGCCTTTCAATGTTTTACTCTTCTCATCCCAAGCATATTCAACAATGGTAGAATCTTTTAACAAGTAATTTAAATTTGGGTTATCATTCATCCATTCATTAAAACCGTTATAATAAATCATTTTTAAAACCAATGGATTTGTTTTCATTTTGATTGACTCCAACCATTTTACACGTACTCCCCAAATGTCGTTTTGAACGTTACCATTTGATAATTCATTTAATATCGGGATTAAACGATTATTATAGTATTTATAGAAGTATAAATTGCTCCACCAAATTCCCGTACCGGTAATATAATCTTCTTTGTAATAAATTATTATTTTACCATCCGCGTCTTTGTAATGATTAACGGTGAGTCCGTAATGATTATATACCGCTTTCTTTGCTAATAGAGAATCAGAATTAAAGAAGTAAAGATTACTCCTACCGTGTGCATTTTCCTTATTAAACGAGATGGCAAATTCCTTATCATATTTATTCCCCTTATCAAAAGCATAAAATTTAACTGGAAGAAGCCTCTTACCCAAATAACAACTATCCAAATCGATCTTACCAAATATCTCCTCAGCTTGATTGATGGTTATTGATTTTTGGCTTATAGCAGTTTCTAAAATCCTAAAATCGGTTTTGGTTAGTTTACGGTTAATTTCTTCGATATCTGAAAATACAGAATCGGCATAAAAAGAAGCCTTTTTCACTAATGAATCTCTTGAAAGACCTCTTACACTATCCATGAATGTAATCAACCTATTTTCACTAGAATTGACCTGCTCTCGTTCAATGATTTTAGAAATATGTTTTTTACTTCTAGTGTTTTGCTGATTGCATGCCATAATTAAAACTGCAGACAACAGTAGAAGAATATTTTTTTTCATATCTGAGAAGCGATTAAGAACTTTAATAAAGCTATGAAAAACGTTTTTAATTAAAAAACAAAAACCCCTCCAGTAAACTGGAAGGGGTTTTATTTTATACGTCACTCTGAATTTATTTCAGAGTCTACTAAACAGATGCTAAATCAGGTCAGCATGACTGATTGATAATTAAGCTTGTGGAGTCGCAGGTTTTTCTGGTCTAGGCAATAATACTTTACGAGAAAGTTTCATTTTACCTTGTTTGTCCACGTCTAGTAATTTAACTTCAACGATATCGCCTTCTTTAAATACACCGTCCATAGTTTCTAAACGTTTCCAATCAATTTCAGAAATGTGTAGCAACCCATCTTTACCCGGCATAATTTCAACGAATGCACCAAACGGCATGATTGATTTTACTTTACCTGTGTAAACTTCACCAATTTCTGGTTTAGCTACAATTGCACGGATACGCGCAACAGCAGCATCAATTGAAGCTTTGTTATCAGCGAAAATCTCTACGTTACCTTTGTTATCAACTTCTTCGATAGAAATTGAAGCGCCGGTTTCACGTTGCATTTCCTGGATGATTTTACCACCTGGGCCGATAACAGCACCGATAAATTCTTTATCAATTACCAACGATACGATACGAGGTGCATGTGGTTTGTAGTCTACATTAGGCTCGCTAAGCGTTTTCGTCATTTCACCTAAAATGTGTAAACGACCTTCTTTCGCCTGGTTTAAAGCTTTCGTTAAAACTTCATATGATAATCCGTTGATTTTCAAGTCCATCTGACAAGCTACAATACCATTTTTAGTACCTGTAACTTTAAAGTCCATATCACCTAAGTGATCTTCATCTCCTAAAATATCAGATAAGATAGCATACTTTCCAGTTTCCTCGTCGGTAATTAATCCCATTGCGATACCTGATACAGGTGCTTTGATTTTAATACCAGCATCCATAAGTGCCAATGTACCAGCACAAACAGTAGCCATAGATGAAGAACCGTTTGATTCTAAGATATCAGAAACTACGCGAATAGTGTAAGGATTCTCAGCACCTTGTGGCAATACTTTTTTCAATGAACGCATCGCTAATGCACCGTGACCAATTTCACGACGACCAGCGCCTCTATTTGGTCTAACCTCTCCTGTTGAGAAACCCGGGAAGTTATAGTGCAATAAGAATTTTTGGTATCCATTGATGAAAGCTCCGTCAATCATCTGCTCATCATCTTTACTACCTAAGGTAACAGAGGTAAGTGATTGCGTTTCACCACGGGTGAAAACAGCAGAACCGTGAGCAGCAGGTAAATAACCTACTTCACTCCAGATTGGACGGATTTGAGTAGTTGAACGACCATCTAAACGAATACCTTCGTTTAACAATAGGTTACGAACTGCATCATATTGAACATCGTGGAAATAATGTTTAGCCAATGCTTTAGTTAAATCAGCAGTATCTTCAGGCATTGCCTCGAAAAACTCATTGATAATGGCAGTGAAACCAGCAGAACGCTCATCTTTACCAGAACCAGATTTAGCTACTGCATATACTTTATCATAAGTATCTGCATAAACTTTAGCTTTTAAATCTTCATCATGCTCTTCGTGGTTGTATTCACGTTTAACTGTTTTACCAGTTTCTTGTGTTAATTCTACCTGAACAGCACATTGTACTTTAATGGCATCGTGAGCAAATTTTAATGCTTCTACCATTTCTTCTTCTTGAATTTCGTCAGCTTCACCTTCTACCATCACGATATCGTTAGCAGAACCAGCAACAACAAATTCTAAAGTAGCGCGCTCTAAATCGCTTAGGTAAGGATTGATTACCAATTTACCATCAATTTTAGCCACACGAACTTCTGAAATAGGACCATTGAAAGGAATATCAGAAACAGCTAATGCAGCTGAAGCTGCTAAACCTGCTAAACAGTCAGGCATAATATTTTTATCTGCAGAGATCAAAGAGATCATTACTTGCGTATCTGCGTGATAATCATCAGGGAATAATGGACGTAGCGCTCTATCTACTAAACGAGAGATTAATACTTCATAGTCTGATAATCTAGCTTCACGACGTAAAAAGCCTCCCGGAATACGACCTGCTGCCGCATATTTTTCTTGATAATCAACTGACAGGGGTAAGAAATCTGTACCTGGTTTAGCACCTACAGTTGATACAACTGTTGCTAACAACATGGTATCGCCCATTTTCACTACTACTGAACCATCAGCTTGTTTAGCTAATTTACCAGTTTCGATTTCTACCATTCTTCCATCGCCCAAATCGAACGATTTTTTTATTACATTCATTTAAAGTTAATTATGATGTGTTTTCCTCTTTCTACACATCGGGTTATATATGTATATTATTTTTTGCTAACGAAGATAGCGTAAAAAATGCTTTTGATGATATTTATGCAAAAATAATTATCGAAAAATTAAAAAGCCATTCCCTAAAGAATGGCTTTCGCTGATAAGTTTGCGCTTATTTTTGTTTAATGATATCTCTAAGCGATAAAGCTTTGATGATAGCACGGTAACGCTCAATATCTTTTTTGTATAGGTAAGCCAAAATACCGCGGCGTTTACCTACCAATTTTTGAAGTGATAACTGTGTAGAGAAATCTTTACGATTTTTCTTTAAGTGCTCTGTTAAGTGCGCAATACGGTATGTAAATAACGCTACCTGACCTTCTGCAGAACCAGTGTTGGTTTCTACTTCGCCGTGTGTTTTAAAGATTTCGGCTTTCTTTTCTGAACTTAAATACATTCTTGAATTATATTAAAGCAATAAAAATTAATTAATTGCCGCAAAGATAAGGGTATTTTTGATTATAAACAAGTGAATGAACATTAAGCGAAAAGATTAAAATTAATACCTAAAGCTTATCTGCCCTTAAGCGCTCCAATTCTAAAACATCAAGCTGATCTTTTGGCCTGTTTGTGGCTTTCTTATTGAGAATTAAATGATTGTAATGTAGAAATCTGGCTTTAATGCCATTAATTTCATCAACAGTAGCCATTTCAAAGTATTCGTCAAACTTACTTTTATCCAGGCCAGGGATGTCAGTCATTAGATCGGCATACATACCATCATCCATTAAAATTTCACAATACCCCCGCAATGATCGGAATAGTGAGTAGCATATCATACCTGCCATACCCCATTTCTTCAATCGCAGAAATTAAGTTTTGCCTGTTTTCCTGCGTATCCTTTAAGTAGATATCCAGGTCGCCTGTTGTACGATTATACCCATATCGGTTAACTGCAAATCCACCAACAATTAGGTAATGAACCTCAAATTGCTGGAATGTATTAAGCAAGAGAAGCATTTCGGGGTTTTCTTTATCAAAAGACATAGGTATTTTAAGCTTTTGGCTTGCGAATGACCAATCCTAAACCTTGAGGCGTTTTTATAGGTTGGCCACCATTCATAGCTACCGAAGTATGATTAAGCTGCAATGTTTTGAAAAAACGTTGTTGAGCGGTTAAACTAAGGTATATGCTTTCTCTCTCGGCAAGAACCTGCTCGCGAGATAGATTAAGATCATATAGCTTCAATTTACCCATCTCCCAAAAATAAGAAAATAAAAGATGTTATTATATCCTTATTTATACTTTTGCATAAAACATTCAGCCGTGGAAAAGAATCAATACAGTATTTTTGAAAGTGAATTACGTGTACGTCCAGATGATATAGATATGTTTAACCATGTTCACAACAGTAAGTACCTTGATTATGTATTGGCCGCCCGCTACGAGCAAATGGAGAAATACTATGGAATGCCCTGGGAACATTTCACCAGGCAAGGTTTAGGTTGGGTGGTAAGCCATGTAGATATCAACTTCAAGCGCCCCCTTTTAATGAATGATTTAATGCTCATTAGAACCGGAATTTTAACCATGAATGATAAAGGTTGCGCTGTACAGTTTGAAATCATCAATAAAAAAACTGGCAAAGTAGCCTCTGATGGAATTTTCGATTACGTATTAATTGACCTGAATACCAGTCGTGGAACAAAAGTTACCGAGGAAATGATCAAAGCTTATAGCATATAATGGAATTTTTTCAGCTTAACTAATCAATTCATAGAAAAATAGTCATAAAAATTTGACAATTTAAAAAAATAACTATCTTTGTTTTCATCAAAACGAACAGAACCATGATAGTATCTGCGATCCGCTTGAGGTCTTAAAAACCGAGGATTCCCTCCTTTTTACTTTTATTTCAGATATCAGTAATACTACTGCATATCTTTTGGTTTATTCATTACATTATTATTTTATTATATGTCACAGTCCACAAAGACCCAGGGCAAACTATCCTCTTTTTTTGATGTTTTAGTGCAATCATTAAAAGGCCATGAGGTTGATTTAACAGCAATTAGTATTAAAAGAGCTATCATTTTATTGGCTATCCCAATGATGTTGGAGATGGCCATGGAATCTGTCTTTGCCTTAGTCGATTTATATTTTGTTGGTCATTTAGAAAATAGCAGTCACGCTATTCAAACCGTTGGTTTAACCGAATCTGTGTTAACCATTATTTATTCACTGGCTATCGGTTTAAGTATGGCAGCCACAGCATTAGTAGCCCGTAGAATTGGGGAGAAAAATCCAGAAGCAGCTTCCAGGGCTGGAATGCAAACTATAGTTATTGCTGTAGCCGTTAATTTGGTTATCAGTATTCTAGGTTTAATTTTCGCCAGAGATATATTACTATTAATGGGGGCATCTTCAGAAACAGCAAACCAGGGAACAACATTTGTTCGCATTATGATGGGTGGCAGTATCATCATCGTGCTCTTATTTTTAATTAATGGTATTTTTAGAGGAGCTGGTAATGCCGCAATTGCCATGAGAAGTTTATGGATCGCGAATATTGCTAATATTATCCTCTGCCCTATTTTCATTAATGGATTGGGCCCAATACCTGCCTTTGGCCTAACCGGCGCGGCAATTGCGACAACTATTGGTCGTGGAATTGGTGTATCCTATCAGGTGTATAATCTTTTTAATGGAAAAAATGCTTTAAAAATTAGCTTGAGCCATTTCATTCCAGATTTGGAGCAGATTAAAGCTATCGTTAAAGTCGCTGCACCCGCCATTTTTCAATTTGTGATCGCAAGTTGCAGTTGGGTATTTCTAGCAGAGTTAGTCGCCACCACTGGTGGCGAAGAAGGTTCTGCCGGCTATCAAACAGCACTAAGGTTAATGATGTTCTTTTTATTACCTGCCTGGGGATTAAGTAATGCAGCAGCCACATTGGTTGGGCAAAACCTGGGTGCCGGTCATATCGATAGAGCAGAGAAATCGGTATTTCATACTGTGAAGTATACGGTTGCGTTTATGGCGGTAGTGAGTGTACTATTTCTAACCTGCGGGCATTTATTTGCTGCCTTTTTTACCTCTGATGAAAAAGTGATCGCTATTGCCAGTGAGGCGCTAAAAATTCTGAGTATTGGCTTTATCATTTACGGTATGGGAATGGTATTAATCAGTGCTTTTAACGGAGCAGGCGATACCTGGACACCTACCAAAATCAATATTTTTGCTTTCTGGCTATTTCAGATCCCTTTCGCCTACCTTTTAGCTAAATATTTGAACATGGGACCAACGGGTGTCTTTATTGCCATTCCTACGGCTGAAGTAGGTATTGCGATTGCTGCCTTTATTTTGTTCAAGCGAGGTAAATGGAAAAAAACAGTTGTTTAGAAACAATATCCGGAGCTGCAAAGCCAGTTATAAACGCATTTTGCAGTTCCGTTTATTTTTGTTTCCTGAACCATTTCATATTGTAATTTCTTGATAGTTCTTTGCCGTTATTGTGCCTCACAAAGACTTTTATACTATTTATTTTCTCATCTTCCGTTTTACTTTCTGAGCACTTATTTATTTACCTTAAAAAGCATATCTTTGCGCAAAGATGAAGCATATACGTAATTTTTGCATTATTGCACATATCGACCATGGTAAGAGTACTTTGGCTGATAGGTTATTAGAATATACAGCGACGATTTCGCAGCGTGAAGCGCAGGCGCAATTGCTCGATAATATGGATTTAGAGCGTGAGAGAGGCATTACCATTAAAAGTCATGCCATACAAATGAACTACAAAGTTGGAGATATTGAGTACAATTTTAACTTAATTGATACACCTGGGCACGTAGATTTTTCTTATGAAGTTTCACGTTCTATTGCGGCTTGCGAAGGTGCATTGCTCATTGTTGATGCTTCACAGGGAATTCAGGCTCAAACCATTTCAAACTTATACTTAGCTTTAGAGCACGACCTTGAAATTATCCCGATTTTAAATAAAATGGATTTGCCCGGGGCGATGCCTGAGGAAGTTAAAGACCAGATTATTGACTTAATTGGCTGTAAACGGGAGGATATTATTCCTGCATCAGGTAAAACCGGAATGGGTATTCCTGATATTATTCAAGCGATTGTAGACCGCGTTCCAGCACCTGTTGGCGACCCTGAAGCACCTTTACAGGCCTTAATTTTTGACTCCGTTTTTAATTCCTTCAGGGGGATTATCGCTTACTATAAGGTTGTTAACGGGGAGATTAAAAAAGGTGATAAAGTAAAGTTCATCAATACAGGAAAAGAATATTTAGCTGACGAAGTTGGTATTTTAAAACTCGATATGGCTCCACGTAATGTGGTTAAAACCGGAGATGTGGGTTACATTATTTCTGGAATTAAAGAAGCAAGAGAAGTAAAGGTTGGTGATACGATTACCACTACAGCAAGACCAGCATTAGATGCAATTCAAGGATTTGAAGAGGTTAAGCCAATGGTTTTCGCTGGAATTTATCCAGTTGATACCGATGAGTTTGAAGAACTTCGTGAAGCCATGCATAAGCTACAATTGAATGATGCTTCTATCGTTTTCGAGCCAGAAAGTTCTGCCGCATTAGGCTTTGGTTTCCGTTGCGGATTCTTAGGGATGCTGCACATGGAGATTATTCAGGAACGTTTAGAGCGTGAGTTCGACATGACGGTAATCACTACCGTTCCCAACGTATCTTACGTTGCCTATACAACCAAAGGCGATGAAATTTTCGTCAATAATCCATCTGATTTACCTGATCCTAGTAAGCTAGATTCTGTTGAGGAGCCATTTATTAAAGCTAACATTATAACTAAGGCCGATTTTGTTGGACCAGTAATGTCACTTTGTATTCAGAAAAGAGGAACAATTGTAAATCAATCCTACTTAACATCTGATAGAGTTGAGTTGGTTTTTGAAATGCCAATGGGCGAAATTGTATTCGATTTTTACGATAAATTGAAAACGATCTCAAAAGGCTATGCCTCTTTTGATTACCATCAGGTTGGTTACCGTAAATCGGATTTGGTTCGTTTAGATATGTTAATCAATGACGAGCCAGTGGATGCTTTATCTTCATTGATTCACCGCAGTAATGCTTATGATTTCGGGAAGAAAATTTGCGAGAAACTAAAAGAGTTGATCCCGCGTCAGCAATTTGAAATTAAAATCCAGGCTTCTATCGGTGCTAAAGTTATCGCTCGAGAAACCCTTAGTGCATTAAGAAAAGATGTAACTGCAAAATGTTACGGCGGTGATATTTCCCGTAAACGTAAGTTATTGGAAAAACAGAAAAAAGGTAAAAAACGCATGCGTCAGGTAGGAAACGTTGAAATTCCACAGACCGCATTTATGGCAGTTTTGAAATTAGATTAAATAGACTTGAGATGTTAGATTTGAGATTTGAGATGTTTCCCGTCTGATCTCAAATCTAATGTCTAGTATCTCATATCTCTCTTAAGAATGAAATTATTAGACGGTAAATACGTATCAGAAAAAGTTAAAGTTCAGATTGCTGAAGAGGCAGCAGATTTTTTAAGTCAAACAGGTAGAAAACCGCACTTGGTGGCAATTTTAGTCGGCAATGATGGCGGTAGCGAAACCTACGTGGCCAGCAAGATGAAAAACTGCGAAAAGGTAGGTTTTAAATCTTCCCTTCATCGATACGATAATTCAGTAACCGAAGCCGAATTATTGGCTAAAATTGAAGAAATCAATCAGGACAGCGATGTAGATGGGTTAATTGTTCAATTACCATTGCCAAAACACATTGATCCGGAGAAAGTAACAGAGAAAATAGATTATCGCAAAGATGTGGATGGTTTTCACCCGGTTAATTTGGGTAGAATGATGCGTAATTTGCCTTGCTTTATTCCTGCTACTCCATACGGAATACTACTGATGTTGCAGGAATACAATATTGATACTACAGGAAAACACTGCGTTGTAGTAGGTAGAAGTAATATCGTAGGTAGCCCAATGAGTATTTTAATGGCTCGTAATGCTAATCCAGGCAACTGTACGGTAACCCTTACCCATTCCAGAACCAAAGATTTAAAAGAGCAGATTTTACAGGCAGATATTATTGTTGCAGCAATTGGCAAGAAGAATTTTGTTACTGCTGATATGGTTAAACCTGGGGCAATCATTATAGATGTAGGGATCAATCGCGAAACTTCAACCGAAACTAAATCTGGCTTCAAGCTTTTTGGGGATGTAGATTTTGATAATGTAGCACCTAAGTCATCTTACATTACACCTGTACCAGGGGGTGTTGGATTAATGACTATTGTGGGTTTATTGAAAAATACCCTGGCATCAGCTAGAAAAGAAATATACAACTAGTAGAAACGAATCCTACTAATTCACTGAAAGCGAATCGATTGATTCGCTTTTTTATTTACGTATCATTTGCAATTTCAGTACGTATTTACTAATTTTGAGTATGGATGCGAAATTAACCTTAAGTTTTAATAAAGAAGTTGTAGATCGGGCAAAGCAGTACGCCGCTGAGCAAAATATAAGCCTTTCTCGTCTTATCGAGCATCTATTAACCCAGGTTACCGCTAAACCTTATCCATCTTTAGAGGATTTCCCTATCTCAGATTGGGTTCAAATGGTTTCTGAAGGAGAAGTTGAATATAAAAAAACACCTCCACCATCTAGAAAATCATCCAAAGAGGATTTCTTCTCCAGCAAAAAATAATGAAAAAAATTTTTCTGGATGCTAATGTTTTGGTTTCTGTACTTAATAAGGAATATCCCGTATTCAGCTATTCTTCAAGAATTTTGAGCCTGGCTAGTCACCCGGCATTTGAAGTATATACCACACCGCTTTGCCTGGCAATTGCCTTCTATTTTGCTGAAAAAAAACACGGCACAACATTGGCTAAGCAGAAAATAAACATTCTTTGCCAGCACATAAAATTAGCCGAAAATACTGCCGAAGGTGTCATTTCAACATTGCGCGACAAGCGGATTAATGATTTTAAAGACGGTTTAGAATATTTTGCTGCCCTAAGCTCTGGCTGTACTTGTATCATTACTGAAGATATTAGTGACTTCTACTTTTCAGCTATAGAGGTACTCAACTGTAAAGATTTTTTTGACCGGCACTTATTGAATTGAGCTATCAACTCCAAAGCTTAGACCACCAGCTTTCTTTAAAGCCTACATAAAGCCCATCTTCTTTATTGTCGGTAGGATAAATATCAATGTAGTCGCCCTGCCCCTCTGCCCCTCTCCCTGTCTTCAAATCGTACTCGTAACGATGTATTGGACAAACCAGGTTACCCTTTTTACACCATCCTCCATCAAAATGACCACCAGCATGCGGACAGAAAGCCTGTGTGGCATAAATTTGATCGCCATCGTTTATGATACAGATTTGTTTACCCTCAATTTTAACTGTTTTAATTGAATCGGTTACAGGTAATTGTGCTTTATTTAGAACTTTGAGCCATCGCATACACCAAAATTACACAAATAAATATCAGTGTTATTTCATCTTTACATTAATTTCCAGATCATAAGCATTTTGACCATATTTTTTTAGGATATTTGCAACCTCAAAAATGAAACAGCAAATTCCAGAAGACGGCACATTACTTCCACTAATGGAAGAGTTCTATACTATTCAAGGTGAAGGATTTAACACAGGTAAAGCAGCATATTTTATTCGCCTGGGAGGATGCGATGTAGGTTGCCATTGGTGTGATGTAAAGGAAAGCTGGGATGCTGAAATGCATCCATTAACGCCTTCTGATGTCATTGTAGAGAATGCTGATCAATTCCCGGGAAAAGCGGTAGTGATTACAGGTGGGGAGCCGCTTATCTATAATCTGGATTATTTAACGCTTAAACTCAAAGAGCGTGGCATTCTTACCTTTATCGAAACTTCGGGAGCTTATCCACTATCTGGCCACTGGGATTGGATTTGCCTATCGCCAAAGAAATTTAAAGCCCCTCGCCCAGACATTACCCCTTTTGCCAATGAACTAAAGGTTATCGTTTTTAACAAAAGTGATTTCAAATGGGCAGAAGAATACGCTGCAATGGTTTCACCTACCTGCAAATTATACCTTCAGCCAGAATGGTCTAAATCTAAGGAAATTACACCAATGATCATTGACTACGTAATGGCTAATCCAAAATGGGAGATCTCATTGCAGACACATAAGTTTTTAAATATTCCTTAAATAGTTTACATTAGCTAATATAACTTTAGCTATTGTAATGAAGTATTGTTTATTCTTTTTATTGACCAGCTTTTCGTTGCTCAGCTTCGGACAAGGTTCTACTAACAAAAAGGCTCTAAACTTATTTGATAAAGCAAATGCTTTAGTTCAAAAGGAAGATTATGCAGCAGCAACAGCTACATTAGAGGAAGCTATTGTTATCGATCCGAAATTTCAGGATGCGTTTGTTTTGCTGGCTGATGCCTATCGGATGCAAAAAAAGTATTCATCAGCTCGTGAATCTTATCAAAAGGCGATAGCGATCAATTCAAATGTGAAACCTTTAGTGAAATACTATTTGGCGGAAACTGAGTTTGCGATAAGTGAATATACCAATGCAAAACTTCATTTTCAAGAGTTCTTATCTTTAGAAAAATCACCTGATAGGTTAAGTAAAGCAAAAAAGTATCTTTCAGACTGTGATTTTGCCATTGAAGCGATAAAAAAGCCTGTTAAGTACCTGCCACAGAATTTAGGCTCAGGCGTGAATACAACAGATGCAGAATACTTTCCAGCACTTACAGCTGATGGCGAAACGTTGATTTTTACCAGGCAAATTAATGAAAATGAAGATTTCTGGATGTCTCATTTTAAAGACAAGCTTTGGAGTACTGCCGTTCCCCTTTCCTCCAAAATTAATACCCCCCGATACAACGAAGGTGCTCAAACGATTTCTCCTGATGGCAAATACCTCTTCTTTACCGGGTGTAATCGCCCAGATGGATTAGGAAGATGTGATATTTATGTTTCCCATCGGGAAGGTAACGACTGGGGTGAACCTTACAATGTTGGTGCTCCCGTAAATTCTGAATTTTGGGAATCGCAACCCACTATTAGTCCTGACGGTAGAACACTCTATTTTATCAGCAACAGGCCGGGCGGATCTGGTGGGTATGATATCTGGAAAAGTACCATTACAGACGATGCTAAGTGGGGACCAGCGATTAATTTAGGGCCTGATATTAATACACCTTTTGATGAAAATACGCCTTTCCTTCATGCAGATGGCAAAACTCTGTATTTCGCTTCCAATGGCTGGCCAGGCTTTGGTAACAAGGACATCTACTACAGCCGCATGGATGATGCAGGAAAATGGCAAAAGCCAATAAACATTGGATACCCCATCAATTCTTTTGAAGATGAGAGTGGGCTTATTGTAAGTGCAGATGGAAATTTAGGGCTTTTTTCGAGTAACCTGAGTGGAGGTTTCGGAAAGCAGGATATTTATAGTTTTGGAATTCCTGCAGAAGTTAAGCCTTTAAAAGTGACCTATGTAAAAGGAATCGTGAGAGATCGGGATACCAAAAAGACCATTGAAAGTAATGTTCAGGTGGTTGATCTGAAAAGCAATAAAACAGTTTTTGACGATTATACAGATGCAGAAACTGGAGAATTTCTAGCGGTTATGCCTGTTGGAGGGAATTATCTGTTTAACGTAAATGCAGAAGGTTATCTGTTTTATTCGGAGAATTTCGAGCCCAAAACAACAGATGTGAGCAAGCCCTATCAAATTGATGTATCTATGGAGAAGATAAAAAACGGTGCCAATGTAACGCTCAAAAATATATTCTTTGACACTAATGAATTTAATCTGCTCCCTGCATCCATACGAGAATTAGAATTATTGATTAACTTTTTAAATGAAAACGGAAAAGTAACCATAGAGATTCAAGGTCATACAGATAATGTGGGCGACGATAAATTAAATGAAAAACTTTCCTTAAACAGGGCCAATGCTGTTTACGAATATTTGATTAAGCATGAAATTGCAGCAAATCGTTTGACTTTTAAAGGCTTTGGTGCAAGTAAACCAATTGCTGATAATAAAACAGAATTGGGAAGAAAGAATAACCGCAGAACTTCATTTGTAATTACTAAAATTTAAGCTATGGAAGTGGAAATCGAGGATTTTGATGTAGAGTTAATCATGGCTAATGATTATCAATATTTTAGTATGATCCTGGATAACTGCTATTGCGGCAATTGTGGGGATACCACTACGATCGTAAATTATAAGTCGTACCTGGATAATACCAATGACATTATATTAAAGGGTAAATGTGCTAAATGCGGAGAAGGTGTTAGGCGGTGTATAGAAACTGGTGCAGATAGAAATAGCATGAAAATTGCGAGGCACATTAAAAGTGTTTTGAAGATATCAAGGAATAAAAAGTGAGGTTATGAATGAGCGGTTGTCATTCCTGAGCTGTACTTCGTAGCTCTCCAATTCATTACGGAACAAGCAATTACAGTAAAGATGCTTAAATAAATTCAGCAAGACGGAATCTCGAGCAACACGGGGTTTATGATCGGATTTTTAGGGGATCTCTTACGCAATACGTCACCCTGAATTTATTTACTTCGTAGCTCTCCAATTCTTTACGGCCACGCAATTACAGTAAAGATGCTTAAATAAATTCAGCAAGACGGGATTCTAGAACTGACCTCAAATAGAACGAAATTATGAGATTATCCAGTTACCCTTTTTCCTTTTAAAACCCTAATTTCAGAACCTTCAGCAAGCATTACTGAATCAGGTTTAGCCAGACTTAAAAAGCCAAAATCAGCTCCATAATTTGCTTCAAAATCAACTGTTATTTGATAATCCTTTACCGGATATACCTGCCAGCGAGGGTGTTCTACACCATATTCTGAAGATACTTTTTCATTGAGCTTGGTATAGCCCCAATAGTGCTCTGTTATAAATTCCTCTTCACTGCCAACCTCAATTTCCTTCAATTTTGAATCAGCCGTAATAGAAAATTTGTTCCAGGCGTTATTCTTCCAAAAATAATCAACCTCCAATTGATGCACCTGCTCAATCCAGACGTGCTTCATCGGTAAGGTTTGATAATTTTCCTTGTAAATGTTATTCGCTACAAAAGTTATAGCAGGTTTCGGCACGAATTCCTTGATAAATACAACTCCTCTTTTCCAGCCTCCCTGATCTTTGAACTTAACGTAAAACCTTAAGTTTACTTCTTCAAAAGTAGTATGAAAGGGAATATTGAAACCTTTTAGTTTTACATCAACAAACATGAAACCCACAAGGCTTACAAAATATTTGCCATTCCAATCATCCAGTTCAGTATGAGGTGGCAAATATTTTGTTAGAATATCTTTGTCAACAGCATAATTGGCGAATGCCAATTTGCGCCATTCGGCTGATAAAAAGGTAACTGGTTTGCTCAAAATTAAAGAATAGCCTGTCTGATTTTAACTAATCTGGTTAAAGTGTCTTCGAGTAAATCTAAATGAAGCATATTAGCACCGTCAGACTTAGCATTTGCAGGATCAGGATGTGTTTCAATGAACAAACCATCTGCCCCAACAGCAATAGCGGCCTTTGCGATAGTAGAAATTAACTCTGGCTTACCACCAGTAACACCGCTACTTTGATTAGGTTGTTGTAGTGAATGCGTACAATCCATTACTACAGGTACTCCAAAACTTTGCATTTCAGGTAAACCGCGGTAGTCGACTATTAAATCCTGATAGCCAAAGGTATTACCCCGATCAGTTAAAATTACTTTATCATTCCCAGCTTCGACGATTTTCTCTACAGCAAACTTCATTGATCCTGCAGAAAGAAACTGGCCTTTTTTTACATTTACTACCTTACCGGTTTGCGCTGCTGCAACCAAAAGATCGGTTTGCCTGCATAGGAAAGCTGGTATTTGCAGCACATCCACATAAGCCGCGGCCATTGCTGCTTCGTCACTTTCATGAATGTCTGTTACCGTTGAAACCCCAAACTCTTTACCTATCTTTTCTAAAATTTTTAAGGCTCTTTCGTCACCAATACCAGTAAATGAACTGCCTTTACTTCTATTAGCCTTTCTGTAAGAGCCCTTGAAAATGTAAGGAATTTGAAGCTTATCGGTAATTTTAATAATTTTTTCTGCAATTCTGAGTGCAATTTCTTCTCCTTCTATGGCGCATGGTCCTGCCATTAAAAAGAAATTACCCGAATCTTTATTTTTTAACTTATCTAAATAATTAAGCATCTAATTGTTTATGTAAAAAGGTTTTAAAATGAAAAATGTAAGATGATTATGATAAATACTCTAATTTAAAGCCGAGTATCTAAGTCGGGGTTTATACCGACTAACATTCACCATCTTACATATCAGCTAGTTTCCCAGCTCTGACATGAATTTAATTCTCATCAACTGAATTTCTTCCCGGGTATAATCGGTTTCACCCAGCTCATTGAGCGCGTCATCAATAGAATCGCTCTCCGCTGCTCTAAAGTAGTCGAAAACCTCGTCCTGTCTATCATCATCAATTACTTCGTCAATAAAATAATTGAGATTTAACTTGGTGCCGGAATTTACGATGGATTCTACTTCTTTAAGAATTTCCTCATAGGTAATTCCCTTCGAGTCTGCTATATCTTCCAGTCCGATTTGTCTATCAATATTTTGAATGATCGATACTTTCATCTGCGACTTATTAGCCTGCGTCTTAATAATCAGATCAATAGGACGTTCAATATCATTATCCTCTACGTACTTTTTAATCAGTTCGATAAAAGGTCCTCCAAATTTCATGGCTTTTCCAGAACCTACACCAGAAATCTGGCGAAGCTCTTCCATAGCTATTGGATAATGTGTACACATTTCTTCTAGCGAAGGATCTTGAAATACTACAAAAGGAGGAACATTCTTTTGTTTGGCAATTTTCTTACGAAGATCTTTAAGCAGTTGCAAAAGCTGCGTATCCAAAGCTCCAGGTCCCTGCTTTACTTCGTCATCATCTTCATCGGCACCCGTTTCAATAGGCTCATTGAGTACAAATTTTAAGCTGTACGGATTAACAATAAAATCTTTTCCATGTTTAGTCAACTTCAGCAAGCCATAATTATCAATATCTTTAAATAAGAAATTATTTAATACGGCCTGGCGGAGAATAGATTTCCACATCAATTCACCCTCTTGCTTTCCCGCTCCAAATTCAGGTACTTTACTGTGCTCGTAAGCTATTGTTTGTGCTGTTTCCAGACCTAAGAATACATTGAGTAAGTGAGTATCGTCAAACTTCTCTCCTGTTTTCTCTACAAATTTTAATAGTGTAGATAATTGTTCTTCGGCATCAAATTGCTTTTTAGTCTTTTTGCAATTGTCGCACATGCAATTACAGCCCGTTTCATTAAAATTTTCGCCAAAGTAATGTAGAATCTGTTTTCGCCTGCAAACAGCAGATTCGGCATAATCGATTACTTCCTTTAATATCTGTGTACCTATCTCTCTTTCAGAAACAGGTTTATCTTTCATAAACTTAGCCAGCTTGTCTACGTCCTTCTGTGAGTAGAAAGCAATACAAACGCCTTCTCCACCATCTCTGCCTGCACGTCCGGTTTCCTGGTAATATCCTTCCATACTTTTGGGTACATCATGGTGGATTACAAATCGAACATCCGGTTTATCAATACCCATACCGAAAGCAATGGTAGCCACAATTACTTCAGCATCTTCCATTAAGAATTTATCCTGAGTATCTGCTCTTACCTTTGGATCTAATCCGGCATGATAAGGAAGCGCCTTTATACCATTCAGGTTTAAATTTTCGGCAACCTCTTCTACTTTTTTCCGGCTTAAGCAATAAATAATCCCAGATTTACCTGTATTGGATTTGATATATTTGATGATCTCCTTTGTAATATCCCTTTTCGGGCGGATTTCATAAAATAAGTTGGGGCGATTAAATGAGGACTTAAACAAAGTCGCATCACTCATCCCCAGGTTTTTAATAATGTCTTGCTGAACTTTTGGAGTAGCTGTAGCAGTTAAAGCAATAATTGGAATATTATTACCTAAGCCTCCTATTACCTGTCTTATTTTACGGTATTCCGGTCTAAAGTCATGTCCCCATTCTGAAATACAATGCGCCTCATCAACAGCAACAAAAGAAATCTTTATCAGATTTAAAAAATCGATGTTATCTTGTTTGGCTAAAGATTCTGGTGCTACGTAGAGTAATTTCGTTTGTCCACTTAAAAGATCGGTTTTAACTTGTGTAATTTCCGATTTATTTAAAGAAGAATTCAGGAAATGGGCTATACTGTCATTTCCACCAAATGCTCTCAATTGATCCACCTGGTTTTTCATTAATGCAATTAAGGGTGAAATTACAATTGCTGTTCCTTCACTCATTAATGCGGGCAGTTGGTAGCAAATAGACTTCCCCCCGCCTGTTGGCATAATCACAAATGTATTATTGCCTTCTAAAATATTTGTAATGATCGACTCCTGATCACCTTTGAAATTATCAAACCCAAAGAAATTTTGCAGGTTATCAAATAACGACTTTTTCACGTCCATTTTGTGTAATAAAATATGCGATGCTATTTTTGTATCCAAAATAACATAATTTTACAAGAATTTCAAGTATTAACCAGCAATTTTTTTCTCTTTGAAAAGTAAAAAATCAATTATCCAATCAGCCAGAAGCACATTAGAGCTTGAGGCCGCTTCAATTTTAAATGTTGCAAAAAACCTTAACGATGATTTTGAAAAAGTGGTATCCACTATTTTAGAATGCAAAGGGAGGGTAATTGTAACTGGAATTGGTAAAAGTGCCATTATCGCTCAAAAAATTGTAGCTACATTCAACTCAACCGGAACACCTGCAATTTTCATGCATGCGGCAGATGCCATTCATGGTGATTTAGGAATGATTCAAATTCATGATGTGGTAATTTGCCTTTCCAAGAGTGGAAATACACCGGAGATTAAGGTTCTTACCCCACTTCTCAAAACAGCTGGAAATACCTTAATTGGAATGGTTGGAGATATCAACTCCTTTTTAGCCGACCAGTCTGACTTAATTCTAAACACTACGGTAGAGAAAGAAGCTTGCCCACACAATTTAGCACCCACCACCAGTACCACAGCCCAACTTGCCCTGGGAGATGCACTTGCAGTGTGTTTGTTAGAGTGCAGGGAATTTAACGAGTCCGATTTTGCCAAGTATCATCCTGGTGGATCCTTAGGAAAAAAGCTATATTTAAAGGCCAGAGACTTAGCATTGTCTAACGAAAAGCCATCTATTAAACCTGAAGCTTCGGTAAAGGAAGTGTTGATTGAAATTAGCAAAAACCGTTTGGGTGCAGTTGCTGTTATAGACAACAAGAATAAGGTAATCGGTATTGTAACAGACGGTGACATCAGAAGGATGTTGGAGCATTATACTGATATTGAGCATTTAATGGCTAAGGATATAATGGGACAAAACCCAAAAAGCATACAGCATGATGCTTTGGCAGTAGATGCTTTAGATATTATTAAGCAAAATAACATCACACAATTGCTGGTTTTAGAACAAAATACTTACTTTGGCATCATCCACTTACACGACCTGTTTAATGAAGGTATAGTGTAAATTTTAATTATATAATGAACAAAGACTTTTATGCCTTGATTATGGCTGGCGGCATAGGCAGCCGTTTTTGGCCAGTTAGCCGAA
Source organism: Pedobacter rhizosphaerae (assembly GCF_900111155.1). Taxonomy (GTDB): domain Bacteria; phylum Bacteroidota; class Bacteroidia; order Sphingobacteriales; family Sphingobacteriaceae; genus Pedobacter; species Pedobacter rhizosphaerae. The sequence continues at coordinate 112,150 of NZ_FOGG01000016.1, forward strand.
CTGATTATCCTAAGCAATTCATCGATTTTTTTGGTGTAGGAAAAACATTGATCCAAAGTACCTACGATAGATTCCTGAAGATTTGCAGGCCAGAGAATATATTTATCATTACCAATGAAATTTATACAGATAAGGTTAAGGAGCAGCTTCCCCAATTAAGTGATAACCAGATATTAGCAGAGCCTTTAATGCGCAATACAGCGCCATGTATTGCTTATGGCAGTTTAAAGATTGCGCAGTTAAATCCTGATGCCACAATTGTTGTAGCACCATCCGACCATACCATTGCAGATTTGGATGGATTTATTGCTTCTATTAACCAGTCTTTAGAAGCGGCATCTAAAAATGATTGCCTCATTACTTTAGGAATTAAGCCCAACAGGCCTGATACCGGCTATGGATACATTCAGCATACAGAATACGTATTAAATACCGACCCGGACCTCCATAAAGTAAAAACTTTTACTGAAAAGCCCAATTTAGAGCTGGCCAAATCTTTTATTCAGAGCGGAGATTTTTTGTGGAATGCAGGCATTTTCATCTGGTCTTCCCGATCTATCCTCATGGCTTTTGAGAAACATTTGCCAGATATGTATGAGATTTTCAATGTGGGAAGAGCGGAATTAAATACGCCTGGTGAAAAGGAATTTATTAATAATGCCTATTTCCAGTGTACTAATATTTCCATTGATTTTGGAATAATGGAAAAGGCAGATAATGTTTATGTTCTCCCTGCAGATTTTGGCTGGTCAGACTTAGGCACCTGGGCATCAATTTACGATATGGTTGAAAAAGACTATGTTGGCAATGCCGTAATCCCCTCTGAACAAGTAATCATGTTTGATTCTTCTAACTGCATGGTTAATGTACCCAAAGAAAAACTGGTGATCCTCAATGGATTGCACGACTACATTGTGGTTGAAAACAATAACATGCTCATGATTTGTCCTAGAGATGAAGAGCAGAAAGTAAAAGAATTTGTAGCCGAAGTGAAGTCTAGATTCGGTAATAAATTTATATAGGTAAATGTAAGGTGTGAGAGATGGAAAATGGAATTAATGCAGCGCATAACCTCGCGATAGCCATTTTCCATCCAACCATTTTACATAAAATCAATGTAAGATGGAAATATGGAAAATGGAATATGTGGAGATCAACTCAGTGATCGCTATATCCATTTTCCATCCCACCATTTTACATTTCCCTTCCCCTAGTTAGTTCTCTGTCTGATTGCTTCGTACAATATTACTCCTGCGGCCACAGAGACGTTTAAAGACTCAATTTTTCCAGCCATGGGAATTTTAGCCAGATGATCGGCTACCCGAAGCAGTTCATTGGAAATCCCTTCATCTTCTGATCCCATAACAATTGCGGTTGGTGCGGTATAATCAGGTGCGTAAATTAAATCCTCAGTTTTTTCTGTACAAGCTACAATTTGCAAACCGCTTTCCTGTAAAAAAAGGCAGGTTTTGTGCAGATTGGAGTGTCTGCAAATTGGAATATTAAATAATGCTCCAGCTGATGTTTTGATTGCATCGGCATTAATTTGAGCGGCATTTTTTAGTGGAACTACAATGGCGTGCACACCTACACATGCAGCAGTACGTGCAATAGCCCCCATATTTCTAACATCGGTAACGCTATCTAAAACTAATACCAATGGCACTTCTCCTTTCTCAAAAATTGCAGGAACGATATCTTCAATATTTTGATAGGTAATCGGTGATATAACAGCGATAACGCCCTGATGATTTTTTTGCGACATCCGATTCAATTTTTCAATGGGAACTGAATTGATCGGTATTAATGTATCCTTTAAAAGTGCCTTTAACTCTAAAAACAATTCTCCGCCTAAGCCACGTTGAACATATATGGTTTCAATATCCCTGGCAGCTTTAACAGCCTCAATTACGGCTCTGATGCCAAATACGAATTCATTATTCTCCTTTACGCGTTGCGGTCTTCTGTGATTATCCATGTATTAAAATTGTTAGGCAAAAGTATTTAAATAAATCTAGTACCCATAATCGGAGAACTGCTTATTAACATTTATTTGTTCAAAAATTTCTGAGAATTTCAAAAGGGCGAAAATTTTAATTGAATTCTGCTTCAACTTGTTAACAAAGAGCTAGTAACTAATTAAATTAATAGGCAAAACTTTTGACTACTTTTGTAGCTATGAGTATGGAAAACGAACAAGGCGGAAAAGGCAGCATTACATCTAGAAAAGCACGAATAAGTAATTCAGTAAGTTCATTAGGTAAACTCCCTCCTCAGGCATTAGATTTGGAAGAGGCAGTTCTTGGGGCTTTAATGCTGGAAAAGGATGCACTGTCGGCCGTAATCGATATTTTAAAGCCCGAAGTATTTTATCAGGATTCACATCAAAAAATATTTGAAGCCATTCATTTGTTGTTTCAAAAGTCAAAACCGGTTGATATCTTAACGGTAACTACTGAGCTTCGACAGATGGGGGCGCTTGAAATGGTTGGGGGCGCATACTATGTTACGAACTTAACCAATCGCGTGGCTTCTGCCGCAAACATTGAATTCCATGCGCGTATCATTTCTCAAAAATATATACAACGCGAGTTAATCCGTATTTCCACTGATATTATCAGCAATGCTTACGAAGATACTACTGATATTTTCGATTTGCTGGATCATGCTGAGAAAGGACTTTTTGATATTGCACAAAACAACCTCCGTCGCGATACTCAGAAAATGGATGACATTATTAAACAGTCATTAGCTACGCTTGAAGAGTTAAGAACTAAAACAGATGGTTTAACGGGTGTTCCAACGGGCTTCACCGGCTTAGACCGTATCACAGGTGGTTGGCAAAAGCAAGATTTGGTAATTATTGCTGCGCGTCCTGCAATGGGGAAAACCGCATTCGTACTTACCTGTGCACGTAATGCAACGGTAGATTTTCAGAAGCCTTGTGTAGTATTCTCCCTGGAGATGTCATCAGTTCAGCTTGTAAATCGTTTGATTGCCGGGGAAGCAGAAATTGAGCAGGAAAAAATTAGAAAAGGAAATTTAGCGGAATGGGAATGGCAACAGCTCCATAGTAAAATAGGTAGGTTAACCGAAGCTCCGCTATTAATTGATGATACCCCTGCTTTAAATATCTTTGAATTTAGAGCAAAATGCCGGAGATTAAAGGCGCAATATGATATCCAGTTGGTTATTGTGGATTACCTTCAGTTAATGCATGGTAAAGGCGAAGGTAAAGGTGGTGGTAACCGTGAGCAGGAAATCGGTAGTATTTCAAGAGCCTTAAAGTCGGTAGCTAAAGAATTAGACGTTCCGGTTTTAGCACTATCGCAGCTGAGTCGTGCAGTAGAGAGTAGACCAGGATTACAAGGTAAAAGACCTATGTTGTCCGATTTGCGTGAATCGGGATCTATCGAGCAGGATGCGGATATGGTACTGTTCTTGTATCGTCCGGAATATTATGGTATTACTGAAGATGAGCAGGGCCGATCTCAGGCAGGTATTGGAGAGGTAATTATCGCAAAACACCGTAACGGTGAAACTGGTATTGTTCCACTTCGCTTTATTGGTAAGTTTGTGAAGTTTGCCGATTTGGAAGAAGATTTTAGTGCTCCAAATTCATTCGCAGATGACAGCCCTTCCGCGGGTATGTATCCATCACAAGATTTTGAAAAACAAGGAAATGTAATTATACGTCCTTCTAAAATGGACGATTACAATGATGACGATCCACCGTTTTAGTAAAAGAGGCCGTATCATAAATTAAATTTTCATTCAGATCTGTAACTTTGGGCCTGTCGAAACGCAGTAATAGCGCTGAATAAGGTCCTTCGATAAGCTCAGGATTGACAATTGATCTTTATGATACAGCTTTTTTGTTATGGGTTACGGGTTGTAAGTTATCGGTCTAAATGTAACTTGAAAAACCTGCATTAAATATGCATTTTTATTATAACGGCTAGGATTTAGTTGTTGTAGCCAGTCATTACACAGCCCATGGCTATTGTTAAGCCCCCAGGCACGCAACTCACAACACGCAACTTACAACCCAACTAAAACAGATACCCGATTACTATCCCTGCGAGTACAATAACTGGTGGGCTCACCTTTGTAAAATTCAATAATAAAAAAGTAATCACCATAATAAGCAGAAATAACCAATTCAATCCCATGGGGATGAGTAACAATATAAATGCAGCAATAATAAAACCTACACTTACTGCATTGATACCAGAAAGGCTATAGCGGATTCTGGATATTTTTTTCAGATCGTCCCAAAAGGGAACAATGAAAAGAACCAGAATCAGTCCGGGTAAATTAATCCCGATTACACCGATTAAACCACCTAAAATCTGTCCCCAAAAACCGTAACCAAAATTTTTCATGCTCAAGGCACCAAGATAACTCGTAAACGAAAAAGTTGGACCCGGCAAGGCCTGCTGTAGTGCAAAGCCCGATAAAAAGCCCGAAGCATGCAAATAATGCTTCATCTCTACAAACTCCGTATACATCAGCGGTACAAGTACTTGCCCTCCCCCAAAAACCAATATTCCGTTACGATAAAAATTCTCGAGCAAACGTATTGGCAAACTAAATGGAGAAGTTCTGTTGATTATTGCACCAACCAAAGCAAATAAGAGCAAGGCTCCCAAAAAATAAATCAGCTTTTTCGGATTAACATTAGAGAATAATTTTACCCTCAACTCCGTTTCTTCCTTAGGTGTTTCAATTGCTGAGGAGATCATCCCTCCTACTAAAATAGCCAAAGGAAACACATAGGCGTTTTTTAATACAAATGTGGCAATTACCGCCCCTACAGCAAGAAAGATAGAAACCTGGGTTTTAAGCACTTTAGCGCCCAGCTTATAAGCCCCATAAGCTACAATCCCTAATGCAATAGGCTGCATATACTCTAAAATATCATTAAACTTCTGCTTTTGATCTAACATCGCATAGCTGATTGCAGCAAAAGTCATGATTGCAGCCGTAGGGAAAATCCAGATCAGAAAAGTAAGAATAGCCAGCTTAAGCTTTCCTACTTTCCAGGCTATACCAACCAGGGTTTGTGTGGAAGCTGGCCCAGGTAAAACCTGTGCCAACGCATTTAACTCTAACAGTTCCTCCTCAGAGATAAACTTGGTAGATTGAACAAAGTATTTCAGTAACAAGGCCAGGTGTGCCTGGGCCCCACCAAAAGAAGTAAATGTAAAGAAAACAACGTTTCTGATGAAAAGTAATTGTTTTTTAGCAGAGATGGGTTTCGTTTGCATGATTAGGATTAATCGTCTTCGTAATCTAATCCTGAAGCACTGTTAAAGGCTCCCTGAAGCTCTGAAAATGCATGCATGTCTCTTTTACTCCTGGCCACTTCCATTCCCTTCTGATAGATAGCAATAGCTTTCTCCTTATCTCCGTCTTTTTCGTAAAGTTTGCCCAAATGATAGTAAGTTCCTACATAATCCGGATGTTTATCCGTTAGTTGCAGGTAAAAAGAATAGGCATTCTCTTTATCGTTTGCATTGTTATACTCTGTGGCTAAGGCATATAGGATAAAAGGATCATTCGGTTCTGATTCTAAAAATTCTAATAACTTGCTTATACGGGTTGATGACATTTTATTTCCTTGCTTTTTTAATTAAATTTGCAGAAAGACCTTATATATTTAAACCTAATACATATGAAAATATTAGTTTGTATCAGTAACGTGCCCGACACGACGACAAAAATAACTTTTACCAACGATAATACCGAATTCAATACAGCAGGTGTACAGTATATTGTTAATCCTTATGATGAAATCGCTTTGGCAAGGGCCATTGAATTAACTGAGGGTGGCAAAGGAACAGTAACCGTAATCAATGTTGGTGAGGCTGCTACTGATCCAACCATTAGAAAAGCACTGGCTATTGGTGCTGACGATGCTGTTCGTGTTAATGCGGCACCTCGTGATGCTTATTTCGTAGCCAAGCAAATTGCAGAATATGCAAAAGATAAAGATTTCAATATCATTTTAACAGGACGTGAGTCTATCGACTATAATGGTAACCAGGTTGCGGCTATGATTGGAGAGTTTTTAGATATCCCATCAATTTCTATTATTAAGAAATTAGATGTAGATGGCGATTCTGCAACTGTTGAAAGAGAAATTGAAGGCGGTAAAGAGGTGGTAACCGTATCTGGAAAATTTGTTGCGAGCTGTGCAGAAGGCGTTGCTGAGCCTAAAATTCCAAACATGCGAGGTATCATGAGTGCAAGAACTAAACCGCTTAACGTGGTAGAAGCTGTTGATATAGAAGCGGTAACGAAAGTAACTAAGTTTGAAACCCCTGCCCCACGTGGTACGGTGAAACTTATTTCTGCGGATCAGCCTGAGCAATTAATCAGCTTATTGCATAGTGAAGCTAAAGTAATCTAATGCCATCCGGGCGATATTAAATATTAGCACAGGAAACAATTAATAAAGGATTTATATATCGGATAATTTATTCCATTAAGAAGAGGAAATTTCCGGTTAGAAAAAAATAAATATATGTCAGTATTAGTATATGTAGAACAAGCCGAAGGTAAATTTAAAAAATCAGTTTTCGAAGCTGTTTCTTATGCAAAAGCGATCGCAGATCAAAAATCAACCAACTTAACTGCCATTTCTATTGGCGACGTTGCAGAAGCCGAATTAAAAGAATTAGGTAAGTATGGTGCCGCTAAAGTATTAAATGTAAGCACAGATCAGTTAAAAACCTTTGTTAATCAAGCTTATGCAAGTGTAATTGCAGCAGCCGCAGAGAAAGAAGGCGCTGATGTTGTGGTGCTTTCAAATTCATTTTCGGGTAAAGGCCTTGCTCCCCGCATTGCTGTAAAATTAAAAGCAGGCTTAGCTGATGGTGCGGTAGAATTGCCAAGTACAGACGGAAAATTTTCTGTTAAAAAGACTGCATTCTCAGGAAAAGCATTTGCCATTACCGAATTAACTTCAGCCATTAAAGTGATCGCTTTAAATCCAAATGCATTTGGCGTAAAAGAAAATGCTACGGATGCAAGCATTGAGAATTTTGCTGCAGATGTTAAACAATCAGATTTAGGAACTGTTATTAAGGATATTGTTAGGGCAACGGATAAAGTTTCTCTTCCAGATGCAGAATTGGTAGTATCTGCTGGCAGAGGTTTGAAGGGACCAGAAAACTGGGGCATGATTGAAGAATTAGCTGGTTTACTGGGAGCTGCAACAGCTTGCTCTAAGCCTGTTAGTGATGCAGACTGGAGACCGCATTCAGAACACGTTGGTCAAACCGGAATTGCTATCAGCCCTAATTTGTATATTGCTATTGGTATTTCTGGCGCTATCCAGCATTTGGCTGGTGTAAGTTCATCAAAAGTAATTGTGGTAATCAATAAAGACCCTGAGGCACCATTCTTTAAAGTAGCCGATTATGGTATTGTTGGTGATGCTTTTGAAGTAGTACCTAAATTAATCGAAGCTTTAAAAGCACACAAAGGATAAATTTTGTCATCCTGAGCCTGTCGGAGGATGGAAAAACATATTTCGACAAGCTCAACATGACATCAGCAAATATGAAAAAAGTAAAGCTAGATATTGTAGGTTTATCTTACAGCCAAACGCAATCGGGAGCATATGCATTGGTTTTAGGTGAAGTGAATGGACGCAGACGTTTACCCATCATCATTGGTGCGTTTGAGGCGCAGGCCATTGCAATTGAGATCGAAAAAATGACTCCCAGTAGGCCACTTACACATGATTTGTTTAAATCAATGGCTGAAACCTTTCATATTACCGTACAAGAGATAATTATCTACAACCTGGTGGATGGTGTATTTTATGCCAAACTGATCTGCAGTGATGGAAAAAACACTCATGAAATTGATGCCAGAACTTCTGATGCCATAGCCATTGCAGTTAGATTTAACTCGATGATCTATACATACGAGTTTATTTTGGCCTCAGCAGGTATAGTGATTGAAGGAAACGATTTTCTTTTCTTAGAAAATATGGATTCCATCGCAAAGGAACCCGATACAGAAAGTATAAGCTCGACAAGCAAACAGCAAGGGTTCTCAGATCTGTCGTTAGAAGAACTGCAACAAAAACTTCAAGAAGCCATTGCAGACGAAGCTTATGAAAAGGCTGCACGCTTAAGAGATGAGCTGAATAAAAGAAACGCTAAATAAATTAGGGAAATTGAAAATAAACAGCTTGTTTTTGATCAAAACCCAACAGAATTTAGATTAAAATTATCATAACCCAAATTGTTTAAAATAATTTGGGTTTATTTTTAGCGTATTTTTTCAAATAGTACTATATTCAACCTTTTACTATAAAAATCAAACTAAACTATTATTATGAACGTTAAGTTTCGCTTAACTCTGATGAGCTTCATGCAATTTTTTGTATGGGCTGCATGGTTGATTACAATTGCAAATTACTGGTTTGGAACCAAACAATGGGCAGGTGCCGATTTTGGAATCATATTCTCTACAATGGGTATCGCATCCTTGTTTATGCCTACACTCACCGGAATTTTAGCTGACAAATGGATAAATGCAGAGAAACTATACGGTATTTTACATCTGTTATATGCTGTAGTGATGTTTTATCTGCCACAGGTAAATGATCCGCACACCTTTTTTTGGGTGATACTGGTAGCCATGTGCTTTTACATGCCAACCATTGCATTAAGTAATTCCATTAGTTACACCACACTGAAAAATAGTGAGTTTGATGTAGTAAAAGATTTTCCTCCTATTAGAGTATGGGGGACTATCGGCTTTATTGTAGCCATGTGGATTACCAATTTAACAGGAAATAAGGCTAGTGCAAATCAGTTTTATATAGCCGGCGTAAGTGCCTTAGCTTTAGGCTTATATTCTTTTACATTACCTGCATGTAAGCCCTCAAAATTAATAAGCGATAAGACGACTTTTGTACAAAAATTTGGTTTAGAAGCATTCAAGCTATTTTCAGATTATAAAATGGCCTTATTTTTCATCTTTTCTATGTTTTTAGGAGGCGCCTTACAGCTAACCAATGCTTATGGAGATGTTTTCTTAGATGAATTTAAAATGTTCCCGAAATACGCTGACTTATACGTAGTTAAGCGATCTACATTAATTCTTTCTATTTCTCAAATCTCAGAAACCCTGTTTATTTTGGCCATTCCCTTCTTTTTAAAGCGGTTTGGAATTAAGAAAGTAATGGTTATCGCCATGACGGCATGGGTATTGAGATTTGGCTTATTTGCATTTGGAAACCCTGCAGATGGGTTATGGATGATTATTTTAAGTTGCATTGTTTACGGAATGGCCTTCGACTTCTTCAATATTTCAGGTTCACTATTCGTAGAGACATCAACCACTCCTAAAACACGTTCATCGGCACAGGGTTTATTTATGATGATGACCAATGGTTTTGGTGCCGTTTTTGGAAGCTTAGTGTCCGGTTGGATGATTGATAGATTCTTTACCAAGGCATATACCAATATTCAGGCAACAGCAGAATTAGTAGGTTCTCAGCCCAATGATCAGCACCTTTTAACCTTCTTAAGCAATAAAGGCATAAATGTACTAGCCAATGGCGATTTAAGCCGCGCAATTGACGTAAAGGACTGGCATAGCATCTGGCTCTCTTTCACCATTTATGCACTAATTATAACTGTACTCTTTGCCTTGATGTTTAAGCATAAACATACCCGAGCAGAACAAAAAGCAATCGAAGCCATCAACCATTAAAAAATAACTTATCTCAATTAATCTCCCTATGTCTTCAGGTAAATACAGAAAAGAACACAACTGTCTTAATTGTGGTTCGCATGTAGAAAAACATTACTGTAGTGATTGCGGTCAACCCAATCTAGAATTAAAAGAAAGCTTTTGGGGCTTTTTGAGCCACAGTATTGCGCATTACTTTCATTTCGACAATAAGTTTTTCCAGACCTTAACTCCCCTGTTAACTAAACCCGGACAGGTAACACTTGATTATCTGGCTGGAAAGCGGGCAAGATATATCAATCCGGTAAGCATGTATATCTTTGTTTCCATTGTTTATTTCTTAGTAGTTTACTCTCCAAAACATTCGGAAAAAGAGGTTGTGGATGTGAAATCTTCCGAAAAAAAAGAAGTTTTAGATAGTGCCGCGCATGGACTCAACCGCATTGGCTTCAGTGATTCTTCTGCCATTGTAAGTAGAACCAAAAGAAGCATACAGGAAGGCCTGGATCGTTCTGAATTCAAACAAATGGATTTTAAGCAACAGGAAATAGTGCTTACAGACCTCAAAAAGCTCAATAAAGCTAATTATTCCGATTCCTTAAAAAAAGTTATAACCAAGCTTAGTATCATTCACGACGAAAGGAATGATAGTACTTATGAAGCCTACCTGATCAGGCAAAAGAATCTTCCGCTCTTGCAAAAAGACAATTGGTTTGAGCGGATGATCAAAAAGAGGTCTATTTCTATCGGGCAAAAGTCAGAAGTAATTCAGGAAACATTGGAACATAACCGCCCAAAACAATATTTCTTACTCATGCCACTTTTAGCATTTTTTATTATGCTGAATTTCCGTAAGAATCATATCTATTACTTAGATCACCTGATCTTTACTATCCACGGGATGACTGCTTACTTCATTGTACAGATTTTCACCTCGCCTTTGCTCAAATATGTTTTCGGTGGGCATAGTATAATGGGAAGTATTATTCAGCTGGGTGTAATCGTTTGGATCTGTTGGTACATGTATAGTTCATTGAAGGTCTTCTATCAGCGAAGCCGCAAAAGTATTATCGGTAAGATGATCTGGATCTTTATATTGTACGCATTGGCTTTCAGTATCACCGAAACAATAATGGTTAACTTGATTTATTACGTAGCAACTTAAAGGGTTGGAAAGTATAAAGTGTAAACTTAAAAGTAGAAAGTTTAAAGTTTAAAGTGGATAAAAAGAAAGAGGCTGTCTCAAAATAAATGAGGCAGCTTTTTTGTATTTAAATAAATCCTATGTGTTATTTCTTTGTTGCTGGCTAGAAATGTTTATTTATCCAGCATTTTTTTAAAAAGAGCAAAAGCAAGTCTTTTTAGGCTGCTTTTTTTCTAACATTTTGTGCAATTGCCAATAATCCCCATTCTATTGCCACTTTTTCTTTCCCCCGAAGCATGAAGCGGCGGAACCCGTGGTTCTGTTTAATATTCCCGAACACTGGTTCAACATCATGACACCTTTGCTTTCTTTTTT
>NZ_FOGG01000013.1 GCF_900111155.1 Pedobacter rhizosphaerae
CAGGATCAAGCGGAAAAGTTGGGGGAACATCTTTTAAGCATATATTTTCGATAATCTGAATAAGAAGAATTTAATATCCCTTACACCTCTCGATGTTGCTCTAAAAGCTTTAACCTCAAACATATTGTACCAATCTTCATCAGTGGTTCCTCCGAAATCCTTAAGTTTTCGGTTGGGATCTTAGCGATACACATCTATTGCAAACGTCTAGCCTATTATTTCTTAAACAAAAAGGCTGGCATATTATAAAACACAGTTAGTCACAAGCAGGACGCTTGCGCCAGAGTGGGGCATATACAATCCAGTATCAAAATGAAACAGAAATCAGCGAATTGCCGGGAAAAACATCTTATTATTTATATCACATAGTTGTGATATAAATAATATTTGTTAATTTTAGCCCGCCAGGCAATTGTGGCGCAATAAATATCTGCTCTTGATATCCAGGCAGAAAAACAGAGAAATTATATGATAACACAAAACCCATGCACTCCGAAAGAGTTCAAAACCCTGATCAAAAAAAGAGATTTTTTCAAAGGCCTGCTCATTGGTGTCTGTATACTTTGGCCATGTATACTCGCTGCCGCCATTTACTTTTATTACAAAAAAGGCACCGTAGCATTGTTTCTTCCTACGGTTACCATTATTCTAGGTTTTCTTCCAGTCTATTTAAGGGTTAAAACATTGAATGCTGAGATAAAGTCAAAAGAAATCAGCGAACCTGAGATCAGCGAAATACATACCTTTCCTATCAATGAAAAACAATCTCCAGATTACTGCCCTCATTTTACTTTTGAGCCTGGTTTCGTGTTCCTGTAAAATCGCTTACAGCAAGAAAAAAATCTTTAAGGATAAATTTGACGATGCAGTGCCTGTGCTCAATATCGCAACTTTCCACATGGGTGAAACCTCCGATGCAAGTTCCACAGCTTTCGATGAAAAAGACTCAAAAAACCAGAAAGACATCAGAGACCTGGCAAAGAAACTGGCAGCATTCAGGCCGACCATTATCATCATCGAAGACCGCCCAAAAAATGATCCGGTAAGAAAGGCGGATTACTTCGATTACCTTCAAAATCCGAAAAAGAGATTTGAGAATCCAGATGAGAGAGAGCTGCTCGCCTATGAAGTTGGAAGGTTAAGTGGAGCAGAAAAAATATATGGAATTGACTTTAAAGAGGGATATGACTACCAGATCGGCGGCAAGGTAAAGCATACTGTAGACAAGAGCACCAATAACAGATACTGGAAACTTATTGACGAGAACGAAAAGAACAACCCAGAGGAGGGCATTCTCTTTTATGATCTTTTCAAGCTTAACAACCACCCCCAATACCTACAGAGCCTGATCAATATCAATGCGGATATGCTGACCTACATCTCAAGCCAGGGAAAATCGGAAGGTGCTGACGAAGCCGGAAAATTCTACCATAGGAACCTGGTCATGTTCTCCAACTTAAACCAGATTCCTTTAGACAAAAATGACCGCATATTTATCCTGATGGGTGGAACGCATACTGCGTTTTTCAATGACTTCTTGAAAAGAAGCCCCAAATACAAATTGGAAGATTCATTTCATTATCTAAACTAATCGCATGTAGTGCACATTCATAGAACACAGCGACCGAAATTCAGGGCATTTATATCCGCTTCGATGAAAAGTAATTTGCGTTTAAATACATATTCGCTAACAACAAGATACATGAAAGCTTCTGGTGGTGTGAAGCGAAAATTGTAAATACTCATGAAGTCAGAGACTAGATCAAAGATGAATAAGCTAACAATATTTACAAAAATTTTAGACCATCGTCCCCAGTGGAAAAAATGAGGTTGCAAGTAATAAGTTTTAAGTCTGGATGTTAAAATTTTGATATTTCTATTAACACAATAATCTGGTCGGTGGGGTCATCAACCAGTAGAGAAATTTCGGATTCAAAACTATTTCTTTTTCCGGGGATCATCTGAGGGATCCACATACTCTAGCCCCAGGGGACCAATTGCCGATACCTGGCTTACATACTCCCCTGACTTTGCCCAATGGAAATGAGGCGTATTTGCTGGAAGCACAAATACACTGCCGGGCGCAAAGGCTATAAGCTTTGCAGGATCGTACTTTTCTCCAATACCGATATAAAAAACACCCGATATAACTGTATAAATCCGATCCTCCGGATGGCGGTGAGGTTTTAGCACTACTCCGGCAGGAACCTTTACCCGAACGGTATAACCTCCCGCAGTTATAGGGTTACCAATGAGTACCGCCAACCTAACCTCCGGAGGAAATGCAGCAAAAGACTGCCAGGTGATACTGTCTGGGCGGATCTGTCCAAGTTTTTTTGCCTGGAGTCCCTGAGCTTGAACATTAACTACAATAATGCTCAGAAAAATTAACGACAAGGTTTTGGGAAATATTTTTTTCATGATTTATTTTTTTTTGCTGCAGAGGCAAGCAAATGAATACTTTATTTTGCCGATTGATGCATTGCCTGTTAAATTTTCAATTATTGGCTATTGACTCACCAATAGCCAATAATGATGAAACAGGTGTTGACCTCTATCATAATTGCGGTGCTTCCAGAGCACCAAAACTTCTAGTCTGGTGAAAAATCCCCCCACCAGAAACTATAAACTATCTCAGTGTGCTAAAAGATTTTCGGAGCTCTTCTGCAAATACTTTAGGTTGTTCCCAGGCAGCAAAATGCCCTCCTTTTGATAACCTATTATAATGAATCAGTTTTGGATACGCCTTTTCCGTCCAGCTCTGTGGCGCTTGATAAAGCTCATCGGGAAAAGCGCTCACTGCAACAGGCAATTTTATCCCTTTTGGAGCAAAAAAAGCGAGTTTGCTCTCCCAGTAAAGCCGGGCGGAAGAAACTGCTGTACCAGTTAACCAGTACAGTGCAATATTCTCTACAACATCCTCGCGACTCATTCCTTCTGGCTGTCCGTCAAAAACACGGGTAATCAACGCAAGGCTTGTTGCATCGTGATCTAACATCCAGGCGGCCAGCCCAACAGGTGAATCCTGAATGGCATAAAGTGTCTGAGGCCTGTTAGCCATTTCGTTGGCATATCCCAATCCATGTTTATAGAAATAGTCTAATTCGTTATAGGCTTGTTTCTCATCTGAAGAAAGTCCGGCAGGTTCAGCTTCATTAAACTGAAGGGCTTTGGCTACTTCCTGGGGCACTGTAGCAGGCATATTGGTGTGTATACCGATCAGGCCTTCCGGCTGCTGGAGTGCCATTTGCTCGGTTACGGCATTACCCCAATCTCCACCTTGAGCAACATAACGCTGATACCCTAAGCGCTTCATCAAAACTGCCCATGCCCTGGCAATACGCTGAGGATCCCATCCTGTAGCTGTTGGCTTACCCGAGAAACCATAACCTGGTAATGATGGGATAACCACATCAAAGGCATCCTCTGCCTTACCGCCAAATGCAGTCGGGTCGGTGAGTGGGCCTATAATTTTTAACTGTTCTATTACAGATCCCGGCCAGCCATGGGTAATAATTAAAGGAAGTGCATTCTTATGTTTAGAGCGGACATGGATAAAGTGAATATCCAGCCCATCAATATTAGTGATAAACTGCGGTAAGGCATTCAGTTTTTTTTCTGTTTTGCGCCAATCATAATCTTTCGCCCAATAATCTGCAAGTTTCTGAAGAGTAGCCAGCTGAACGCCCTGGCTCTGGTCACTTACGGTTTCTTGCTCAGGCCACTCTGTAGCCAACAATCTGCGTTTAAGATCTGCAAGTTTTTTTTTCGGGAATGCTCACTTTGAAGGGACGGATATCTTCACTGGCTGGTACTGTCTGTGCAGACACTAGTGTGCTAAACATCACCAATGCTCCTGTAGCTACTTTAAAAAGTTTGTTGTTATAAGTTTTCATCTCTGTACAATTAATTATTTAGATTTCGATAATTATAGTCCGAATCTACTTTCAAAACTGTGGCAGAAAAAGGGATGTTTAGCCGAAACCGGCAAATCCAAGACTGAATTAGACAATCTAAATGCTAAGCTCCCTGTAAAACTTTTTCCTGTCGATAAAATTGATGAGTTATTATGTTAAACTAGTGATATTAATCGTCCGAAAGCAATCGGAAATAATTTTTAATTAGGATGGAGTTTGAGCATATCAGCAAGTATGCAGATTGATTTCTGAAAAGTGATTAACGCTAATATGAAGAAAGGAGTTGGATATGTGGTAGATCTGTACAAATTGAATGATTTTCAAGGCATAACAATAGGCTTCAGATGGTGTCTATCCTAAAGTATAGATCCGATTTAATGGATACAGTCTGGCCGGAAAAGTAAGGTGGATGATTTAACCTAAAAAGAAATTAGGATCGGCGGCCCTAAGCAAATGCATCATAAAAGATAAGTCCCAGGTGCTCACGAACACGACAGGACTGAAAGCCACCACACCTGCTACAACTCGTAATTTCGCTGATATTTGAGTTGTTAATCCTCAAATTCATCAGCTACAGAGACTTCTTCCCTTAGCCATGCTTTTGCATCTCTCATGGTGTAGCCATAGGTAAGTTCAGCTCCTTCGCTATTGCAAAGGCAGGTTTGCCCCTCAATGATATCTTCTCTTAAATATTCCATATAATACGCAACTTATTTCCTTACAACATGTATAACCTTGAAAAGGTTTGATTTAGCAGTCTTTTTTTTAAGCAAGGCACAGTAAAAGAGAG
Organism: Pedobacter rhizosphaerae; assembly: GCF_900111155.1. Taxonomy (GTDB): domain Bacteria; phylum Bacteroidota; class Bacteroidia; order Sphingobacteriales; family Sphingobacteriaceae; genus Pedobacter; species Pedobacter rhizosphaerae. The sequence continues at coordinate 4,708 of NZ_FOGG01000013.1, forward strand.
GCTATGACTCAGATTCTATCCAGCCGGAAATAGCCCAGATTAATCTCGTCTTCACTTCCTTCCGGCGATTCTGTTAATTCAATATGGTAATGATGTTTAAAATTTTCGGACAAAACATCTTCAATTCTATAAACATCGTCTACATCTATACCATATTTCTCATCAATATGTGCACTGGCGGTTTTAACGGCAGCGATACTTTTCTGTTTAAAGAAGGCTGTTGATGTTGATGTTTTTACAGCCCCTTTACGATCGGGCTGAACGGTAAGCAAGATGTAATGTTGCTCCTCAAGCTTTCCGCTCTGGTATCCGCCCAGATTAATAAAAAACAGTCGGTTGGCTTCAGCATGTGCCTGATCGCGGCCCGCAACAACTTTAACATTGTAGCCCTCCACCCGGGTAACCTCCCGCCAGCCATCAATATGCAGGCTGTTTCCAGCTTCTGGCCAGAATTTATGCATATCGGGCACCAGGTCTTTTAGCTTGGTAGCAATACCAAAGAAATAGTCATGCTGTTCAACAACTCTACCAGGAGCTTTGGATCCGAGTAAAACCATAAATAACTTGAGCTCAGTTCCCATAATATCTGACTTTATACATTAATGGGATTTAGCTTAAAAGTGCCTTTGCAATTACTGCTGAGGCTGCTTCCCCAAAATCCAGACCCGAGTAATCCGGATTGTAACCGCCTATAAAAGGAACAGCCATGACATAGATTCTTTCATTGAGAGCGTTAAAATCGTCAACTGCCTGAAAGCTATCGTTAATGGATATTCCTGGTACCAATAGATAATAATTGTTTGAATGATCCATAAAAACTTTGGGATTTCCGTTCTCCAGTTCCTTTTTGGCGGCGGCTGCTTTACGAAAATAAATCTTCGCCCGGCTTACGGTCTTGTGTTCAATCAAACTTGGGTATGGCAGTTCTTCAAAAGATAAGTGGGGCTGCCCAATGCAATCGACAAAAAGGTGAAAATACTCCTCTTTGGTTACACCATCGCCATCACTATAGCGATAAATGATACCGCCATCTGTTTGAGGTAACACTTCACTATCCTCACCCACCGCTACAATTTCCAGGCATCCTGCACGATGCATGGCCAACAATTCCTGAGCAGAATTCTGCGGTACATACGCAATAACTACAGCGATTAATGGCATTAACACCTGCTGAAGCCGAATCATATCCTCGGCAGAAAAATATTTAGCTGGATAATTCATCGCGAAGCTGAGTACTCCCAGCATCTCCTTCCAATAAATGGATTCCCGCCTTTTGATTGATCGTTCGGCCTCGGTATATTCAGCATCGAGCAACACAAAGGGATCTAACTTTTCCCTTAAATCCATCACCAGCGCCACAAATTGTTCTAAACTAAGGTCTTTGATCTTTTCGTAAAATTCCGGATCATTCTCGCGTATCCCCGCCCTAAAATTCTTTTCAAACACATAATCTAAAGGCAGGAAACCTTCATTTTCGGACCGTACGCTGGCAATTTCTTCAGGAGAAAGTACAGTTTGCTTGCCTAAATGAGGATCTTCAAGATGGAACCGCAAAGCTGGCAGTAAACCGTTTCTAGAATGCATCACAATCCGAAAACCCGGAGTTTGATTAACGAAACTGGCCCTTCCCTGCTCATCCCTCTCAAAGTATCCGTTGCTTCTGGCTAATGTTCTGATGGCATCTATGGCCGTGAGTGATGATCCCCGAACAGCGATGGGGTGTGCTGATTGCAGTGCAAGCTTGGCAGGAGGATAAGGCGAATCAAAGTAGCCTGGAATTTGCCCTTCATACTTCCTGGGCCATAAATGCCCCGTGCAAATTACTACCCGGTCGTAGCTGTATTCCTCTCTTTCATTAATTTCAACATGAACCTGTTCAGCTGGCACATCATCTCGAATATCGGTAACCATCGATCCGTAAAACACCCGTGTTGAAATCCCTTTTTCTTTTGCGCTACGCTGAAGCATGGCAAATTGATCGCGGAGGTAATCTCCAAAGAGCAGTCTGGGAAGCGTTCTAAACTCATTGAATTCTTCCGGGTTGATTCCGTATTTATCGAGTGTATCCTGAGGTACAGTATGAATCCATTCCGCTATCGGCTTTACAATGTCTGGTATTTCATTCCCGGATACATTGGTTATATGTTCATCACCCGATCCGCTTGTGCTATAGGGCATGCCTGCACCCAAACGGTCTCCTTTCTCATAAATATCGATCTCAATTTCCTGCCGGGAAAGCTCGATGAATCGCTTATAGATAAAAAGTGCACTAGGTCCACCGCCAAGAATGGCTACTTTCAAGTATTTATTATTGCTCAAATCTGTTATTTTATTTAGGTTTTGCACTTATATATGCTCCCAACAACACTATATATTCAATAAAGTTTAGCAACTATCTGCATTATATCAAATTCGTGCTCAGTACAGGTATTTCCAATTTGTATGGGTTGTTCTATTCCAACTCGCCATCAGCAATGCCCTCCAAAAACCAGCCCGAGCGGTATTGAAATTCCACCACTTCGGTTTGTGATTTATTCATCACTGTGCCAACAAAATCATGTGCAATATCCCGGTCTGCCTCCAGAATACGCTTGGCCATCTGTGCATACTCCTGCAAATCGAAACCATCTTCAATTACATAAGAAATCTCGCCCTTATCACTCCACAAAGTTTCTATTAAAACCTTATTGAACTTGGTTTTTAAATAGGCTATATCTTCATTTGTATCGGGATTTTCCATGATTGTTGAGTTAAATATTATGATATTGTATTCCCTTAATGAACAGTGGGTTTGATTAAAAGTTTTTACTTGCGAAAGAGCGAATGGCAAGTCAGGTTAGTCGAGAGGCTTTAACCCTACCCCCTACTAAGCCATTAATACTTCCTTATGGTATCCTCAGGGTTTACCCGTTTAGGTGCCTGTGTAGAATCTTTGGTTTTAATGGTATCCTTCAAATCCTTATGAATATTGCCCTTCCCTTTTTCGGTAGGATTTTGGCATGCCGCGAATATGGCTGCTACAAATGCGGCGATGATGAAAATGGTGAATATCGTTCTCATGGTGATGTTTTTGTTTCTCTATTAAACAATCCCTTTTAGTGAAGAAAGTTTTAAAAATTTTCTGGCCTGAGATGAACGTTAGCTGCTAAGACTACCTATCCAAATGAGTTGACCAGGGATTTAATACAAATGAGCACGAATATGGATACTTTTGATACAAATAAGTCAATTATGCCTGCATGGAACACGATATCAAATCGCAACAGCTTATTTAACCGTTATTTGAAGATTAAATAGCATCCCCCGTCAGGCCAAAGCCAAATACAGAACAATAAAAAAATCATGAAAACAGCAATTTGATGGCTTCTGGGCATCGCTTTGTCAGCCTATCTAATCATTGAATTGTACCTTTTCCATTAAACTTTTATGTAATTAAAACCAAGTTGACGTTTACAATTTCCTTATTCTCTTGCCATTTTAGAAAAACACGCCACATTATCTAATTATTTCACGCTTATTTCTTCAAAAATCATTTCTATTAAAATACTTATAACTAATTAAATACAATCTTTAAAGTCAAAACAGAACTAAAAAAGGGAAGAATATTTTTATTTATTTTTTGATTTAAATTATAAATATCTATATTTGCAACCCCAACGGAAACATAGCACATGTTTTTAGTTCAGGCGAAAGTAGCTCAGTTGGTAGAGCACGACCTTGCCAAGGTCGGGGTCGCGAGTTCGAATCTCGTCTTTCGCTCCAAAAGCCTTCTTAAACGGAGGCTTTTAAATTTAAAAGGTTAATCACCTGCTCGGGTGGTGGAACTGGTAGACACGCAGGACTTAAAATCCTGTGACCCTAAAAGTCGTGCGGGTTCGATTCCCGCCCCGAGTACGAATGGGAATTCCCCCCATTTCTGAAGAGGGTTGCTCCAAAAAGAGCAACCCTTTCTCTTTGAATATCAACACGTTATGCGCGAATACTGGATTTATTGAAGGTGTTCGACATGCCCCATCGGAATAGACAATATCATGTTTGAACACCTCCCGAATTAACGAATGCTGATCAAAAATAATATACCCACCCATCTCACACCCTACATTTGTCGCATTTACCTCTTCCGAAAACAGAATTCACCTGCTACTTTTATACCATAAAATTTAAACATTTATGGAAACAGCAAAAACAATAAGCATCACTGTATCTGCAACAGTAAACGCAGCAGTAAGTAAAGTTTGGGAGTTTTGGTCGGAACCAGAACATATTACCCAATGGACAAATGCTTCCGACGATTGGCATGCGCCTTACGGTGATAATGATTTACGTAAAGATGGTAAATTTAAAACAACAATGGCCGCCAAAGATGGTAGCATGAGCTTTGATTTTGAAGGCATCTATAGTAATGTTGTAGTGAATGAGTTAATTGAGTATGGAATGGCCGATGGCAGAAAAGTATCTGTACAATTCAAAGGCAATGGCGATACAACTGAAATTATCGAAACTTTTGATGCAGAAAACACCAATCCCGTGGAGATGCAAAAAGAAGGCTGGCAAGCGATTTTGAATAACTTTAAGAAGTATGTAGAGGGATTTTAGTTGGGACATGGGGCTGGGAGTTGAGCGTCTTTCCAAACCGATAATCGATTTTGAAATTTCAAGTTGGGAAACAAAGCTTCATCTATTTAGAATAGCACAATTACCAATTTATTTTAACTTTGACACTTCAGTTTAGCTTGCAATCTTCTCCCATGAACTTTTTCCCGGCCCAGTATTCTACACTTTCATCTGCTGCATTACAAACCTACATCATTGAAACTTATGCCTTCAATGATGATTTACAGTGTCGCTTATTGATTAGAAATGTAAGTGATACTTATATTTTGGAGAACGGCAAAGAACGATATATTTTCAAAATTTACCGGAATGCCCATCGTAAACTAAACGAGATTGAGGGGGAATTGGAATTACTCAACATCCTTAGATCAAAGGGGCATCAGGTTGCTTATCCGATAAAAGATAAAAAAGGAAATCAGATTCAACATTTTGAGGCTATAGAAGGCCAAAGAAACGGGGTCCTTTTCAGCTATGCTGAAGGAAAAGTTATGCATAACCTGGAACAGCAGCACCTGAAGCGCCTGGGTAGCGACCTTGCAGCTATCCACCAAACTACAGAACAAATTAAAATTGAACACAACAGACCTATTTTCAATTTCGAAACGACACTGTTGCAACCCATTGAAACTTTAAAACTTAAAGTTCCTGAATTAGCTGATGAACTGGTTTATCTGGCAGAAATTGCTCAAAAGGTAATTCAAAAATTTAAAGAATTTGACACCAGCAAATTCAGTTATGGTTATTGCCATTACGACCTTTTCCCTAAAAACTTCCATTTTGATGATGAGGGAAATATCACCTTTTTCGATTTTGATTTTGCAGGACAAGGCTATTTAATTAATGATCTGATGTCGTTCTTAAACCACTATTTCTTCCATACATTAAATAATCTAATCAGCCCTGAACAGGCAAAAATAGATTTTGAGTATTTTTTAATGTCTTATCAAAAAACAAAATCATTATCAAAGCAAGAGCTAGAAGCTATTCCCTATCTAGGCATTTGTTTCCACGTTTTCTTTTTAAAGTTTTTTTACGATAATTACGACGACTTGTCTAATATCTTTTTAACTCCCAAATACACCAAACACCGCATTAGCCTCATCCAAAAATGGGTGGAAATGTATTGTAACTTTTAAGAAACCGCTTCTTAATCTGGCCACACTTGTTTATATTGTATTACAATTCAAAACCAGCCTCTATGGATCAGAAAATCATCAATCTTTACGACCAGTACACACATAGCCAGTTAAACAGAAAGGACTTTATGAAAAAGCTGGCCATTCTAGCGGGAAGTACCGCTTTAGCGATGACCATTTTACCGATGCTGGAGAACAATTATGTGGCTGCCGCAGATTTCAAAAGTGATGACATAGAAGTAGAAAACATCACCTTTCCTGGCGTAGAAGGCGAAATGAAGGCTGTTTTAGCTAAGCCAAAAGGCAAAAAGAAATTGGGTTGCGTACTGGTTATCCATGAAAACCGTGGATTGAACCCACATATCATTGATGTAACCAAAAGGGTTGCAGCCGAGGGCTTTATTGCCTTGGGGGTAGATGCCTTATCTCCTTTAGGGGGTACGCCTGGCGATGAAGACAAAGGACGAGAACTGATAGGAAAGCTTGATCCTGAAAAAAACCTGCAGAATTACCTCAAGGCTTTGGAATACCTGCGCAATAGAAAAGATGGAAATGGCAAAGTAGGCTGTGTAGGCTTTTGCTGGGGTGGAGCTATGGCCAATAAACTTGCCGTTAACGATGCTAAATTACAGGCTGCTGTAGCTTATTATGGATCACAAGCCAATGCTGCCGATGTTCCGAAGATTAAAGCAAGCTTAATGCTTCATTATGGTGGTTTGGATGAACGCATTAATGCTGGCATTCCGGCCTATGAGGCTGCTTTGAAGGAAAACCATATCGATTATCAGATATTCATTTACGATGGCGTAAACCATGCATTTAACAACAACACCTCTCCTACCAGATATAACGAAGCCGCAGCAAAACTTGCCTGGAGCAGAACAATAGGTTTGTTTAAGTCTAAACTAATTTAATACTAACTTGTAAACACTCCCTTTCTCTCCTGCCAGAATAAAGGCATTCTCTTTCTTTAAAGATTGGATTACATTGAAACTCTTATCGGATATCTTCTTCCAGGTATAGCCTCCATCGTAGGAAATATCTGTGCCTGAAGTTCCCGTTGCCACCAGAACCTTAGCATTTAAATAAGTAACGCCTGAGCGATAACCTGATACAGGTATACGGGGCTTTGTCCAGGTTTTACCTCCGTCTGCCGTAAGCAATATGTTGTTCGCATTCTCCTTATCCTTGAGATAATTTCCTCCTACGGCAATTCCATGTTTTGCATCGTAAAAATCGATAGAGAATGGCCCTGTTGAATTTTCGCCCTGCAAAATCGGGCATTTAAAAACTTTCCAGCGCTGACCATAATCGGAGCTGAAATAAATATTAGAAACTTTTCCTCCTGTTGCGATCCATACTTTGCCTCCCGCCAGTGTTTTAATAGTGGAACCACTTGCAGCAAAAGCAGCCTCACCTTCAGCCATATTAACCGTCAAGTTTGAAGTAATATCCTCCCAGCTCCGCCCAGCATTTACTGTTTTAAGCAATTGCATTTTATTATTAATCGGATCTCCGAAAATAATGCCCTTATCTTTGCCCCAAAACCCCATGCCATCCAGAAATATAGCCGAATCTAAGTTTTTGTAATGCTCGGTCCAGTTTTTACCTCCATCAGTTGTTTTCAAAATGTAGGCAGGTGATCCGGCATTAACAATAATAGCCTGCTGGTCATCAAAAGCTTCTATATCTCTAAAATCCAATTTTTCATATCTCTTGGGCTTCAGCCACTCAAAAGTAACGCCACCGTCAACAGATCTCCCCACCGAGCCATTACTTCCGCTTAGCCAAATTATTTTTTCGTTCACCAAACTTAGACCACGCAAACTGGTTTTATTGTTCTCTGTAAGTGCTTTAAAGGTAACAGACTGCGCAGCGCAAAAAAAAGGTGCCCAAAGCAGGCACCATAATATTTTCTTCATGTGATTATTTTACTCTTCTAAATGTTTCCGAACGTCCTAAAAGTGAGATTCCAATGTATCCCCTGATATTCAACACATCATTTCCCTTTAATGTCATGTTACAGCTATAGGTTTTTCCACTCTTCGGATCGTAAATGGTTCCATCGGTCCATTTCTTATCGTCATAACTAAAATCCTTTAAAATCTCCAGATTTAATAAAGCTCTTTTTTGCAACTTTTCGTCAGGATTTTTGGTATCTAGCTTGGGCTTACCATTGAGGTTGGGTTCCTTCATCCAGGCTAATTTACCAAAATATTTATCTCCCTTTTTATAGATCTCAATCTGCCCCTCTCCTGATGGATTAAGCCATTTACCTACAATAGCATCTTTATTTTGTGCCAGTGCTGAAAAGGACATCGCTACAAACAGCAACATAAACAATGGAAGCTTTCTCATATTTTTCATTTCTAGTTAGTTTTTAAAGATAATGATTTGAATCTATCTCAAAACAAAAAATTATCCCAAAATGATTCAGAAAATTTAAAACAGTGACATTAATCATTGTAAAGTAACAATTCTGCGTTATTTGATTTGCATAATTATTGATTTGAACCAAATACTTTGATTATTCCACCTTATAATAAATTTGCCGTGTAATTTTCACACTATGTCCCGAACATCAATACTTTATCTTGCTTTTGGATTACTTTTTTTCAACATTTTAACCTCAAACGCACAAACATTAAGTTTAAAACAGGCCGTAAATACTGCCCTTACTAACTACGGCACTATTAAGGCTAAAAACAATTACGCTAATGCCTCTAAATCAGGTATCGTCCAGGCTAAGAGAGAGTATTTACCCAATCTTAGTCTCAGTGCACAACAAGATTACGGAACCATTAATGGCCAAAACGGACCTCAATATGGGTTAGGGGGATTGGGAACAGCATCTTCTGGACCTGCTTTAGATAGACAGAACTGGAACGCTGCTTTTGGGGGGCTCTACCTTGCCAATATGAATTGGGATTTCTTCACTTTCGGCAGAATTAATCAACGCATTAAAATTGCTGATGCCACATATAAAAGAGATCAAAATGATCTGGAGCAGGAGAAATTTCAACAAGAAGTTAGGGTTTCTGCGGCTTATTTAAATTTATTAGCGGCTCAACGCTTAACCAAATCGCAACAAAGAAATTTAGAGCGTGCCATAACCTTTAAAAATACAGCGGTAATCAGGGCAAAAAATGGATTAATTGCCGGGGTAGATTCTTCCTTGGCCAAAGCCGAAGTATCGAGCGCCAAAATTGCGTTAACCAAAGCACAGGATTTAGAGCAGGAACAGGCCAATAGATTAGGCGTTTTAATGGGTGAAACAGCAACACAATATGCCCTGGATACCACTTCGATTACCAGGATCCCAATGGATATGCTCAATGATACCACGATAAAAAGCAACCATCCTATTTTAAAGTTTTACCAAAACCGTATTGATCTCAGCAATGAGCAACTGGGTTATTACCGTCGATTATACTACCCTAGCTTTTCTCTTTTTGGTGTATTTCAAGGGAGGGGCTCCGGATTTAGTTCAGACTACATTTCTAATCAAAACGCATATACCAGAAATTACTTTGATGGCATCAATCCTGTGCGTGGAAACTATTTGATTGGAATAGGAATGACCTGGAATCTTTCCAGCCTTTTAAAAAACGCACCGCAGGTAAGGTCGCAGCATTACATTAGTGAGGGATTAAAAAACGAATACGAACTTGCAGATCAACAGCTTAAATCTCAGCTGGCGCTGGCAGATACTAAACTAAAAAATGCTTTAAACAACTACAGGGAAGCCCCTATCCAAGTTAAAGCGGCTTCAGATGCTTATCTGCAAAAAAGCACATTATACAAAAATGGGTTAACCACACTGGTAGACCTTACCCAGGCACTTTTCACCCTTAACCGGGCAGAAACAGACCGTGATATTGCTTACACCAACGTTTGGCAGGCACTTTTACTTAAATCTGCTGCTTTAGGGAATTACGACTTATTTATCAACGAATTTTAATCCGGCTATCTATACATGAACTTAATACGTTTCGCACTTCGCAAACCCATTTCCATCCTGGTATTAGTGGCAGGATTATTTTTCTTCGGTATTGGTGCCATTAAGCAAATCAAGGTTGATATTCTGCCTCAAATGAATTTGCCTGTAATTTACATTGCCCATCCTTTTGGTGGCTATACGCCTACGCAAATGGAGGCCTACTTTGGGAAACAATACATCAATATTTTATTATTTGCCAATGGCATTAAAAGCATTGAAACCAAAAACACACAGGGTTTAATGCTCATGAAGTTAACCTATTATGAAGGCACTAACATGGCACAGGCGGCCTCAGAACTGAGTGCACTTTCGAATAGGGCACAGGCTATTTTCCCGCCGGGCTCACAACCTCCGTTCATCATCCGTTTTGATGCTTCATCACTTCCCATTGGCCAATTGGTATTAAGTAGCCCCGTAAGAACCAATAATGAGTTACAGGATATGGCGAATATCTATGTACGCGCTTCTTTTACGGCTATTCCAGGATTATTAGCACCGGCACCATTTGGAGGAAGTCCCCGTACCATCGAAATTAACGTAGACCCAACCCTGCTGAGATCACATAATCTTACTGTAGACCAGGTAGTGGAAGCCATCCGCCTGAATAATCAAACTGCACCATCAGGAAACGTTAGGATTGGTGATAAGAATTATATTACCCCAACTAACTACACCATTAAAAAAATCAAAGATTTTGAAACCATTCCGCTGTTTAAGGGTGGCGTACAAAATCTTCAGTTACGTGATGTAGCCACAGTTAAAGATGGAGCAGATTTAACCGCAGGTTATGCCTTAATTAATGGAAAACGCTCAGTTTATCTGAGTATCGCTAAATCGGGAGATGCTTCCACCTGGGATGTGGTTAAAAAGTTAAAAGAAAATTTACCAGCAATTCAGAATACGCTCCCTGAAGATGTTAAGCTTTCTTATGAATTCGACCAATCGGTTTACGTAATTAATGCGGTAAAAAGTTTAATCAGCGAGGGAGCCATCGGGGCCATTTTAACTGGTTTAATGGTGTTGCTTTTTTTGGGTGATAAGCGTGCTGCACTGATTGTTATTTTAACCATCCCAACATCGATTATCGCAGGGGTTTTATTCCTCAAGCTTTTTGGCCAAACCATTAATATCATGTCGTTGAGCGGATTAGCCTTAGCCATTGGTATTCTGGTAGATGAATCGACAGTAACGATTGAAAATATTCACCAACATTTTGATATGGGTAAACCCAAGGCACTTGCCATTTGGGATGCCTGTAAGGAAATAGCCTTTCCTAAATTATTGATCCTTTTCTGTATTCTGGCGGTATTTGCACCTGCCTTTACCATGTCGGGAATACCAGGAGCTTTATTTTTGCCCTTAGCCCTGGCTATTGGTTTCTGCATGATTGTTTCCTTCTTCTTATCGCAAACATTTGTTCCGATTATGGCCAACTGGCTGATGGTAGCACATCCGAAAAAGGGAGCAGCACATCATCCGGGTATAACTCAAGATGAAGCGGATTTCGCAGCGACAGGTTTACCGATTGAAACGGAGCAGGACACACTAAACCAAAAGAAAATTCTGGTCGAACGTGAAGATTTTAACGATGATGGCAAAATCTCTTACTTTGAACGTTTCAGAAATCGCTTTATGCGGTTTATTGATCGCATTTTGCCTCACCGTAAATCTGTAGTGCTGGTGTACCTCGTTTTAGTGATTGGTTCCGCAGCCTTACTTTTAGCCAACATTGGCCGGGATGTATTACCAAAGGTTAATTCCAGTCAATTTCAACTTCGTTTAAGGGCACCTGATGGAACCCGCTTAGAGCGTACGGAAGAAAAGGCCAATAAGGTTCTTGCCGAACTTAAAAATATGGTTGGCGCAGAACACCTTGCCATTTCATCCGTTTACGTGGGGCAACACCCGGCATTATTCTCGGTTAATCCCATTTATCTATTCATGGGTGGCCCTCATGAAGCCGTTTTCCAGGTGAGCTTAAAAGATTACCATGTAGATATGGATGATTTTAAGGATAAGCTGAGGGCGAGAATTAAAGAAATTATGCCCGATGTGAAGCTTTCCTTTGAACCGATTGAGTTAACAGAGAAAGTTTTAAGTCAGGGTTCTCCTACTCCTGTTGAAGTAAGAATAGCCGGCAAGAACAAAAAGCAAAATGAACAGTATGCCAATAAAATCCTCGCTGAATTGAAGGAAATACCCTACATGCGCGATGTTCAAATTGCTCAACCGATTAAATATCCTTCCTTAAATATCAATATTGATAGAACCAGGGCGGCACAACTGGGTGTAGATATGAGTGATATTTCTAAATCATTGGTGGCCTCTACTTCATCATCCAGATATACCGATAAAAATGTATGGTTAGATGAAAAGATAGGCCTGACTTACAATGTTCAGGTGCAAGTTCCATTAAATCAAATGCACAGCAAGGATGATATTGGTGAAATTCCTTTATTGAAAAACACTGCCCGTCCGGTGCTTAGCGATGTAGCAACCATTGAGGCTGATACCACATACGGAGAAAACGATAATCTGGGCTCTACCCCTTACCTGTCAGTAACGGCTAACTTATATCATACCGATTTAGGTGCCGCCACTAAAGATGTGAATAAGGCCATTAAGGAGGTGGGAGAATTGCCAAGGGGATTAATAATTACGCCCATTGGTTTGAGCAAGGTGCTTACAGAAACCCTCGACAGTTTACAGTCGGGTTTACTGGTAGCCATTGTGGTAATATTTTTAATGCTATCGGCCAACTTCCAATCGTTTAAAGTACCCCTGGTTATTCTGGCCACTGTACCTGCGGTTGTGTTGGGCTCATTGTTGTTGCTTACCCTCACAGGTTCAACCCTAAATCTTCAGTCTTATATGGGGATTATCATGTCGGTAGGGGTTTCCATCGCGAATGCGGTATTGTTAATTACCAATGCAGAGCAGTTGAGAAAGCACAATGGCAATGCCCTGGCCTCTGCCAGAGAAGCCGCAGCACTAAGGTTACGTCCGATTATTATGACCAGTGTGGCCATGGTAATGGGTATGTTACCTATGGCCATCGGACATGGAGAAGGAGGCGATCAGGTATCTCCTTTAGGAAGAGCCGTAATTGGAGGCTTAGTTGCTTCTACCTTTGCGGTATTGATTATTCTTCCACTGGTATTTGCCTGGGTGCAGGGCAAAGTGTCTACCGATTCTATTTCTTTAGACCCGGAAGATGAAGAGAGTACGCATTATATTAACGGTTTAAAAGAAAATAAATAAACGATCATCACAAATGAAAACAAACATATTTACAACAGCATTTTTAAGCACGGGTTTAATGGCAATGGCCACCTTATATGGCTGTGGCAGTGCAGAATCTAAAGCAGAACCGGCTAAAGAAAAAAAGACGACAATTGCCACATTTGACTTGAAGAAAGATAAACTTTCAACTGCTTTAAACTTACCAGGTGAATTGTTTGCGCTTCAACAGGTTGATCTTTACGCTAAAGTGAGCAGTTTTGTTCAAACCTTAAAAGTCGATATTGGCTCTGAAGTAAGTAAGGGGCAGTTGTTGATGACCCTGGAGGCACCCGAATTAAGTTCTCAACTGGCCGCGGCAAAATCCAGACTCAAGTCGCAAGAGGCACTTTATACTGCAAGTAAAGCTAATTATAACCGCTTATATGAAACCAGTAAAACACCTGGTACCATTTCAACCAACGATTTAGACCAGGCCATAGCGAGAAGAAACTCAGATTTGGCGCAGTATGAAGCGGCTAAAGCTGCATTAAAAGAAGTAGGTGCAATACAAAATTACCTGGAAATCCGCGCGCCTTTCAGTGGCATTATTTCGGCTAGAAATGTAAACTTAGGCGCCTATGTTGGTCCATCGGGGAAAGGTTCAGAATTACCTTTATTTACCCTTCAGGATCAACGCAACTTACGTTTGGCGGTTTCCATTCCAGAAATTTACACTGGCTATTTAAAAGCTGGCGATGAAGTTAGTTTTACGGTTAAATCACTGCCCAGCCAAATTTTCAAAGCTAAAGTAAAACGGATGTCGGGCGCATTAGACATACGCTTACGTTCTGAACGCGTAGAAATGGATGTTCCTAATGCTGGCAAAGTATTGTTACCAGGTATGGTTACAGAAATTAATATTCCATTACCAGCAAATGCAAGTACTTTTATTGTGAATAAAAAAGCTATGCTAGATACCAGCGAGGGGCTTTTCGTACTTAAAATAGTAAATGATAAAATAGAAAAAGTTGCCGTTAAAAAAGGCAGAGCTACAGATGATCAGGTAGAGATTTTTGGAAATTTAAGTGAAGGTGACAAATTAGTTGCAGAACCTAGCGAAGAAATGCACGACGGAATGAGCATTAAGTTTTAAATTTGTTTCTAATTCGGTTTTAATCATGTTAACCAAGCAGCAAGAACTTTATACGATCAATAAGAGCGAATCATTGGAGGATTTCTATAATCGGTTAAAAATTAACCGACCTGAAATGGTTATCCCGAGCTTGAGCATGGTTAACGACATGGGGCATTTTAATGTGTTTAGGCGGTCGAATTATTGCTCCCTAACGCCTTCCCCTTACAACCGCAGAGATTTTTATAAGATCTCGCTCATTATTGGCTCCGGAATTCTGCATTACCCCGATAAAAGTATTGAGGTGAAGGAACGTGCTTTATTATTTACAAATCCCAATATTCCATACGCTTGGGAAGGTATTTCTGAAGTACAAGCGGGATATTTCTGCCTTTTTACCGAAAATTTTATCCATAACCGCAATGAAAGTTTGAGGGAGTCGCTTTTATATCGCATTAATGATTACCCGATTATAGATATAAATGAGGATCAGGAGCATTGTTTAAGTGCCTTGTTTGCTAAAATGATGGAAGAAATGGATGGGGAGTATGTACATAAGTACGATCTTTTAAGAAATTATGTACAGTTAATTGTTCATGAAGCCTTAAAAATAATGCCTTCCGATAACATTGCCAAACCAAGTACAGCTGCCGTTCGCTTAACTTCTTTATTTATCGAATTACTGGAGAGACAGTTTCCAATCGGCTCTACCGACCATACACTCACGCTTAAAACCGCACATGATTTTGCCGGCCGTCTTTCGGTACACGTAAATCACCTTAATCATGCCGTAAAAGAAGTAACAGGAAAAACAACTTCAGAACATATCTCTAAAAGAATTGCAACTGAAGCTGTTGCCCTATTGAAACATACAGAATGGAATATTGCCCAAATTGCCTATTGCCTCGGATTTGAATACCCTGCCAACTTTAATATTTTCTTTAAGCGACAGATGCAGTGCACGCCGAGGTTTTTTAGGAAATGAGGGGATTGTGAGGTGTTTAATTGCTTAATTGACTAAAAACTGGTTAACTGCTGAGCTGGTAAGTTGGTGAGCTGGTTAACTGCCAATTGAAAACTGTTTAATTGCTTAATCGTTGAACTGTTTAACTGACAACTGCAAATTGCCAACTGAAAACTGTCCAATTGCTTAATCGTTTAACTGACAACTGCAAATTGCCAATTGAAAACTGAAAACTGTCCAATTGCTTAATCGTTGAACTGTTTAACTGACAACTGCAAATTGCCAACTGAAAACTGTCCAATTGCTTAATCGTTTAACTGACAACTGCAAATTGCCAATTGAAAACTGAAAACTGTTTAATTGCTTAACTGTTTAACTGACTGCAAATTGCCAACTAAAAACTGTCCAATTGCTTAATCGTTGAACTGTTTAACTGACTGCAAATTGCCAATTGAAAGCTGAAAACTGTCCAATTGCTTAACCGTCTAACTGTTTAACTGACAAACTGCAAATTGCTAATTGAAAACTGATAACTGTCCAATTGCTTAACCGTTGAACTGTTTAACTGACTGCAAATTGCCAATTAAAAACTGAAAACTGTCCAATTGCTTAATCGTTGAACTGTTTAACTGACAACTGCAAATTGCCAACTGAAAACTGAAAACTGTCAACTGCCAACTGAACTACTTCGAAATAATCGGTAAATATTTTTGTCGGTAAGCGTAAAAAAGGAATAAGTTAAAAATCAACATGACACCAACCATGGGTAAATCTTTAGGCCCGAGGTAGGCATGATAAAGAAAAATATTTAAGGTTACCGGAAAGATGATTAATGCGCCTAAAGGTGCTGTTCTTCCAAATAACAATAAGATTCCACCTACTAACTCGGTAATTTTAATTAATGGCATCAGGTAAACAGCAGCCATCACTCCAGACATAAAAGTCATTTGTTCGTTGGTCATTTTGGGTTGCTCTGGCATGTATTTAATGAAATAACTTACTGAAGCAAAAAGGTACATAGCGGCTAAAAGCACTCTAACAATAATAACAGCGATTTTCATATATTTTGATTTTGGTTTGTGTGATTAAAAATAATAAAAAGCACTAATAAATTTGCTTTTTATCAGTAGCTTAACTATTTATCTTTTCAATTAAAAATGTTAACTCTTTAGCTTCCCGCTAAACTAACCCATTGATTGACTACGGTTTGAAGAGCCTCTGTTTGTACATCTATATCATCAAGGCTAAAAAACCTGGCCTCTCGCCTATCCTTCCAGGTACCCAGTAACAAAGGTGAATCGATCATATTGCCTTCGTAAAAAATGAAGATGATTTGTACATACCCCTTTGCACGCAGGTTTAAGGCAGCCATGTCCCTTTGGTAATAAAAACTAGGGGCATTCCATTTTACCCGCTCCTCCAGCTTATTATTAGCCTGTAGAATAATTCCCCTTAACTTTTCTATCTCAGCTTTAAAAGGATGCTCTAATCCTTCCATAAATGCATCCACCTGCTCCTTACCCGAAAGCTTATTGCGAATCGTCATGGCTTTAATTAAGTTTTAATCAGTTTAATATCCATCCATTTTTTCCAGCATCCATCCTGATACTGCTCCCATATCCCCACAATCTCTTCCCTGTTAAATTTACCATAAAATCGTTGATCATCGGCCTCAATACTAATTTTATCAGCCTCAATCTTCATTGACGAAATAGAAATATTTCCTTGATTATCAAAAGACTGGGCTCTAAATACTTCTTCCAGTTCATCATAATGTATAATCTCCACCGATTTTACCAATTTCCGACCTATCCTAACATCAACACTGTGAATCATAAAAAACTGGCCATCAACCCATTCGTAAACGTCTTTCCCGCTAATTTTAGTTCCATCGCATAAGGTACCCACTGTTTTCCAGCTCCCGGCGTATGCATGGAGCAGATCTAAAGCTTTATTTCTCATGCAGTTCCAATATTGGTTTGCTTTAGTTGCTGTACGATGTTCGCTAATTGTTTCGTATGTCTTTTGGTGTGGTATATGATAAAATAGGCAGCCTCCAAACGTGTTAAATTTCCCAGCACAGGCAACTCAAAGGCGGTACAGGTTTTAGTCCAGTCTAATTTACCCACCATATTTACAAGTTTACTTTCTACACTTCCCAAAGCCGTTTTCAGTTCCTCATGGCTATAGTCTTTAAAAGCCGGGTAAAGAAATTCCGGAGCATCCATTTTATAGTTAAAATCCTCCAGAATGTTTTTAATTTTCTCTGCCATTAAATCTGCCGGCCGGTTCGTTTCTGTGGTAGAGCCACTAAATAAATCCGCAAAACCGTCGTTAGACATGGTCATGTGTTGTACCAGCTGTCCTACCGTCCAGCTTCCTGAAAAAGGTACTTTGTTAATCGATTCTTCAGGACAGGAAAGGAAAGTAGATTCGAAAGTGCTTAAACTCTCCTGCATTTCTTTGATTAGATTTTCCATTGCTTTACATATAATTCATTCCCGGATAGCCTAACAACCTGCGCCAAAGGGCTATCTGCCCAATGCAGTTTGCTTCTCTATAGGTGGTAAAAGAAATCATGTCGAAAATAGTCATCTCCATACCAGGCATCTCAAACTGTTGATTCAATTGTTCTTCATCCATATTTTGTAAGGCCTCTAGCAAAACCGGGGAGATAAGATTCCAGTCTTCTTTAAATGCCTCCAGTGAAGGGTAACTGGCATCATCGATAATTCCTTTATTATCTACAAACAGTTCTCCGGTTTTGGCTTTTAGGTCTTTTCCAAGAGATTTAGCAAGAAAAAATCTGCCCTGAACTATGCTTCCTGTAATCCATGCGATATGATTCGCTTTGGTGTCCAGTCTTTTTTGAGCATCTTTTTGGTCAATTCCAGCTAATGCCCGTAATAAGAAATCGGTATGCATTTCGTATAAAACCAATATTCCATACAACTTACTGCTTTTGGGTTCATTTTTCATTGTTTTTCTGGTTGATTAGTATAATCTAAAGTTACGTTGAAATTTTACCCAAAGCAGTTGCCGTAAAAGTCAATATTAGGGGGTGTTTAAGACATTTTTTATATATTTACTGATAAGCTAACCGAATTAAATATGAAAAATGTAGGCATTCTACTTACCAAGCAATATAAATTATTAAGCATTGCCGCAATTTTAGATGTTTTTGATACAGCCAATCGATTTCAACTCGAAATGGGCTTTGATAAACCTTATGAACTCAATTTGATTAAACTGGATGAAAATCAAGATGGTTTTTTCAAGCCTTATGCTACGCAGTCTTTAAATGATGATCATTCATATCAGCTGATTATTATTCCAGCATTTACAACAGACGATATCCGAAACGCAGTTTCACAAAATGCCGCCTTCATTCCCTGGTTAACCAAACAGTACCAGCATGGAGCAGAAATTGCCACGGTATGTACGGGCGCATTCCTACTGGGGGCTACCGGATTATTAGATGGGAAGGTGGCCACCACACACGTTGATGCGAGTAAGGCCTTCTCAACAGCCTTTCCAGCCGTAAAACTTAAAGCAGATAAAACAGTTACCCAGGATGGCAGATTGTATACCAGTGGTGGTGCAACCTCGTCTTTTCATTTGTTGTTACACCTGTTGCAAAATCATTGTGGAAAAGACACGGCCATTAAGGCGGCAAAAGTATTTGCCATTGATATGGACAGAAACAATCAATCCTATTTCAGTTCCTTTCAACCCTTTCGGCACCACAACGATGATCTGGTCGCTTCTGCACAAGACAAAATCGAAAGCTGTTATCAGGAGGTAGCCACTATTGAAGAAATGATTAAAGATATCCCCTCAAGCAGGAGAAATATAGTACGCCGTTTTAAACAGGTTGTCGGAATTACGCCAATAGAATATTTGCAGCAAACCAGAATTGAGGCTGCTAAAAAGCTTTTGGAACAAACGGGCCAGCAAATGACAGAGATCATATACAATTCAGGATACAATGACCCTAAAGCGTTCAGGAAGGTTTTTAGAAAGACTGTGGGCATGACCCCTACGCAGTATCGCGATAAGTTTCAAGCCAGGTAGCAGAAATAGAACCGCTCGGCGAAGATGCAGAAACAAGTTCAGCAAGATGAGGTTTTTAATGGGATTTCTTCATGAATCTCCCGCATCACTCTCACTAATTTTACCGCTTTAATAGCTTTTCCTTACTTTTGCTACTATGCCCAAAATTGGAATAGCTGAAGACGATCATAAAATTGCCGCGCTTTTAACATCGGCCTTAACAGAAAATGGATATGAGGTGGTGGATGTTCATGACGGAATTGCTGCCCTGGAGCTTTTTACCCATGAAAAATTCGACCTTTTCATTGTTGATATCATGATGCCCGGATTAAATGGCATCCAGCTGTGTAAGCAAATCCGCGATAACCAAATTGCTACACCACTGTTAATGCTTACTGCGATGGGAACGGTAGATGATAAGGTAACCGGATTAGATGCCGGGGCAGATGATTACCTTGTAAAACCATTTCACCTCAAAGAATTGCTGGCCAGAGTGGCAGCATTACTTCGCCGGCATCCCGCCAACACCCCTACAACCACACACCAGCTCTGTTTTGAAGATTTATGTTTAGATACGTATAGCAAAGAGGTATCAAGAGCAGGAAAAACCATCGAGCTAAGTGCGAAAGAGTTTATTTTACTCGAACTCTTTCTTCGGAATCCCAACAGGCTGTTAACCCGACAATACATTGCAGAACAGGCCTGGGACATTCATTTCGACACTGGAACGAATGTAATTGATGTATATGTTAATTTTCTGAGAAAGAAGATTGACAAAGATTTTGAGCGAAAACTGATCCATACTAAAATAAACATGGGATACATTTTAAAGTAATGAAGATAAAAGATCGCATAGCACTATATTTTACCTTAATCAGCACCACCATGCTGTTTGCTGTGCTTTTTACAATCTATCTTACCTTTATGAAGTTTTTACAGGCCGACTTTTTTGAGCGGCTTACCGACCGGACAATGGTTACCGCTAAACTTTACCTGGAAGCGGATGAAATTAGTAGAGATGCGCTGAACAATGTTAGGCACAAGTACCTGCAAAAACTAAATGGCGAGGTTACCCGGATTTACGACTATAAAAACAGGGCGACATTTATAGGCGATTCTGCCCAGTACTGGACTAAATCCACCATTGAAAAGGTGCGTAAAAATGGGCGTTTACAATATACCGACGGGGAAAGACAGGTAGTTGGCATTTATTATAAAGATAATCAAGGCGACTTCGTCATCCTGGCTTCTGCATATGATAGTGGCTCCCACAACCGCTTAGATAAGCTTCTGAAGATCATGATTTTTGTGTTTCTGCTCATCTTTATCGTTGTGCTGCTGCTAAGCCGATGGATAGCAGACAAAATGCTTAAGCCACTCCATCAATTTGTGCTCGAAGTAAAGCAAGTAGGATCGAAAAACATGGAACTACGGGTAGCAGAAACAAATAACAAAGATGAGATCAACCTCATCGCCAAGAGTTTCAATCAGCTGATGGAAGAACTGGAACAGGCCTTTATCCTTCAAAAAACTTTTGTTGCCAATGCTTCGCATGAGCTTAGAACGCCCTTAACCCGAATGATGATGACAGCTGAGCTGGCCTTAACGAAAGACAGAACACCAGAAGAGTATCAAAAAGTGTTAAATACCATGCTGGACGATACTTCAAAAATGGAGCACATCATCACGGGGCTATTAACTTTAGCTAAAATGGACCTGGAACTGATCCGCTCTCAAATGGATTCGGTAAACCTTCAATCTATCTTATTAAGTATTCAGGCCTATTGGCGCAAGCAGGAAAATCTTCCTGTTCAATTAATTTTTAATACACCAAATGAGAAGCTTCCGCTCATCACTGCCAATACCGTTTTATTGCAAATTGCTTTGAATAATATTATTTCTAATGGTTTTAAGTTCTCCGATAAACAGGAGGTAACTTGCACTTTGAGCCATCTAGATAACAACTATATCATTCACATTCATGATCTTGGCCCAGGGATTCCAGAAGCAGAAAGAAATGAAGTCTTCAAAGCTTTTTACACCCGATCACAAGATTCAGGTTACCAGGGTGAAGGTATGGGCCTGTATATGACCCATAAAATTATCGACCTTTTTGGCGGTCAAATAGCTGTTTCTGATACAAAAAGCCCTGGCTGTACATTTTCTGTAATACTTCCAAAGCTTTAATCCGCTTTTAATTTCGATTTAATTCGACTTTAATTTGGCTGAAATAGCTTTGCTGCATGAGCAAAATTTCTTTGTGGTTATGCGTTGTTTTAACCTCCATTTCCATTTCTGCCTTTGCGCAAACCGATACCTTAAAGTTAGATCTCCATCAGGTTGAACAGCTTTTCTTAAGGAATAATTACGAATTACTGGCCAGCAACTACCAGATTGATCAGGCAAGAGCCGATTTAATTACCGCTAAGCTTTTCGACAATCCGGAGCTAGAATACGAAAATCTATTTTACAACCACGAGACTAAAAAATTTCTTCAAACCTCTTATGCCTACGGCCAATTTGCAACCTCAGTTTCGCAACTGGTTAAACTTGCCGGTAAAAGAAATAAAAATATTAAGCTCGCCCAAACAGGAATAAAGCTGGCTGAATTCGAATATTTTGATCTGATCAGAACTCTTAAATTCGAACTTCAAAGCACTTTTTATAAAGCTTATTACCACGGCCAGTCAGTTCAGGTTTATCAGGAACAAATTGATGCAGCGCAACAGCTTTTAAATGCTTACAACCTTCAGCTACAGGTTGGCAACGTGGCTCAAAAAGAGGTTATCCGCATGAAGTCATTAGTGATTAGTCTAAAATCAGAACTTACTTCATTGTTAAATGATTTGGAAGATGATAACAGAGACCTGAAGCTACTTTGCGGAATAGTCCCTACAGTTGTTATTAAACCGCTATTAAATGACCCTAAACTTTCCAATCAACCCATCGAAAAAATCAGCTATATCAATCTGCTCGATTCGGCAAGAAGCAACCGGGCAGATTTGAAACTTGCACAAGGCACATTACAGTATAACGAGCAACAACTCCAGTTACAAAAAGCTATGGCCATTCCTGATGTAGAAGTATCTCTGAGTTACGATTTAAAGGGTAACTATCCAGAAAAATATACTGGCTTGGGGCTTAAAATCCCTATCCCCTTATTTAACCGAAATCAGGGCGAGATTAAAAAAGCTAAGGTTGGTATAGCTGCTGCACAAACGAATATCAAAAAGCAAGAGCTGCAACTCGAAAACGAGGTTTACAACAGCTATTTAACTGCCTTGCGTAATGAAAAACGGTATCAGGAGATCGACCCCGGTTTCTATTCAGATTTCAACAAGCTGATTACCGGTCTCATCAGCAACTTCAAGGCCCGCAATATTAGCTTAATTGAATTCTTAGACCTCTATGATTCATACAAGGAAAACACCCTTCAACTCAATAATATTGGCTTAGAACGGATGAACTCCAGAGCGGAGATTAACTATGTAACTGGCGCTAACATCTTTAAATAACTACAAATGCAAACCCTACAAAAACACATACTAAAAGGCATCGCTATTTCAATAATTGGATTGGGTATTTCCTGTAGCAATCATTCTACCCCTGTGGCCCCTGAAAAATTTGCCATCACAGATTCTTTATTGAACAGGCTTTTAATTGATACCGTAGAACAAGCGAAAGGAAAAACTAACCTGATATTTTCGGCAAAGATTACCGCAAATGAAGAAAAAAGATCAGAGCTTTTCCCCATGGTAAGCGGTACCATTAGCCGTGTTGGTGTGAGATTGGGCGACCAGGTAAGTAGTGGACAAACGCTGGCTACTGTACAAAGTGCAGAAATGGCTGGATTTGACAAAGAAGTAATTGCTGCAGATGCAGAACTTAATAATGCGGCCCGGGCACTAAAACAAGCCGAGCAGCTCTACCAAAGCGGCCTATCCTCGGCTAAAGAACTGGAAGAAGCCCAAAACGATTTCCGCATAAAAAAGGCGGAAGTGAAGCGATCCAACGCCGTGCTAAAATTAAATGGTGGAAGTAAAAATGGTTCATATGCTATAAAATCGCCTATCAATGGCTTTGTGATTGAGAAAAATGTAACCGATCATATGCAACTCCGCAGCGATAACGACAAAAGCCTTTTCACGA
Organism: Pedobacter rhizosphaerae; assembly: GCF_900111155.1. Taxonomy (GTDB): domain Bacteria; phylum Bacteroidota; class Bacteroidia; order Sphingobacteriales; family Sphingobacteriaceae; genus Pedobacter; species Pedobacter rhizosphaerae. The sequence goes on from NZ_FOGG01000013.1 coordinate 27,978, forward strand.
TTGCCGATTTATCTAAAGTTTGGGCCATGATCAATATTTATGAATCAGATATCTCCAGAATCAAAACGGGTGATGAGGTGAGTTTAACTACCCTCTCCTATCCTGAACAAACGTTTAAGGGAAAGATTGATAAACTTTATAGCCTGATTGATCAGGAAAGCAAGGTGATGAATGCCCGTGTGGTGATTAACAATCCGGATTTCTTATTAAAGCCAGGCATGTTGGGTACGGTTAGCGTTTCTGCAAGTTCTGGCACAAGCCTTCCGGTATTAAATTCGAGAGCCGTTATTTTCGATGACAATAAAAACTACGTGCTGGTGCTGGGTAGCGATAGAAAAGTGCGAATTCAGGAAATTGAAATTGGTCGTAAAACTGCCGACAAGGTTTACATCAGCAAAGGCTTAAATGCAGGAGATCATATAATTGCTTCCAAGCAAGTATTTCTCTTTGAAAGCTTAAAATCTCAATAAAACTTCAATTCTTTAGCTTCTTGCATCATGAATAAATTCATTAAGAGTATCATCGGCTTTGCCCTGAAAAATAAATATTTCATCTTTTTTGCTACGTTCATTCTCATTTTGGCGGGGTATTTAAGCTTTAAACAAACCACCATTGATGCCTTTCCGGATGTAACCAATACCAACATCACTATCATAACCCAATGGCCTGGCCGCAGTGCCGAGGAAGTTGAAAAGTTTGTAAGCAGGCCATTGGAAATTGCCATGAATCCAACTGAAAAAAGGACCAGTATCCGTTCTTCCTCCCTATTTGGATTGTCGATTGTTAAAGTAAGCTTTGAAGATGATGTGGATTACGCCGAGGCCCGAGTGCAGGTGAATAATCATTTAGATGAAGCTGACTTGCCAGAAGGTATTAAACCAGAAGTACAACCGCCTTATGGCCCAACAGGAGAGATTTTCAGATATACGCTAAGCAGTGATGAAAAATCAGTTAGAGAACTTAAAACCCTGCAGGATTGGGTAATCCAACGCGAATTACTTTCCGTTTCGGGCATAGCTGATGTGGTGAGCTTTGGTGGCGAGGTTAAAACTTATCAGATTACGGTTGATCCGCAGAAAGCCATTCAATATGGGGTAAGTGCCAATGAACTTTTTGAAGCAGTTTCTAAAAGCAATATCAACGTAGGTGGAGATGTAATTAAGCAAAGCGGACAAGCTTATGTAGTACGTGGTATTGGGGTATTGAACAATATTGATGAGATCAGAAACATTGTAGTAGACAACATTAACGGTACGCCTGTTTATGTAAAAACCATTGCTGATGTAGCAGAATCTGCACTACCCCGATTAGGACAGGTGGGTAGAGATCAAGATCCTGATGTAGTGGAAGGCATTATTGTGATGCGTAAAGGGGGAAATCCGAGTGAAGTAATTGCCAGGTTAAAAGAAAAAATCAAAGATATTAATCAGAATATCTTGCCGGGAGATGTCAAAATAAAACCTTTTTACGACCGGGAAGACCTGGTTAACTATTCGGTTCATACCGTAATGGGCAATATGCTGGAGGGAATCCTTTTTGTAACGCTAATTGTATTTCTCTTCATGGCCGATTGGCGAACCACGCTAATTGTATCTATCATTATTCCCCTGGCGCTCCTTTTTGCCTTTATCTGCTTAAAACTAAAAGGAATGCCCGCCAATCTGCTATCAATGGGGGCTATAGATTTCGGAATTATTATCGATGGAGCGGTAGTGATGGTAGAGGGAATTTTCGTTGCACTGGATTATCATGCCAAAAAGGTAGGTATGGAGCGCTTTAATAAAATGAGCAAGCTGGGTTTCATAAAAAAAGCTTGTATGGAGAATGCAAAGGGGATTCTATTTGCCAAGTTAATCATTATTACAGGCCTCCTGCCTATCTTCACTTTTGAAAAAGTAGAGGGTAAAATGTTCTCTCCCCTAGCCTGGACATTGAGTTTTGCGCTTTTGGGAGCATTAATCTTAACGTTCACGCTAGTGCCTGCCATGGCCAGTGTTTTATTGAAAAAAGACGTGAGGGAAAAGCACAACATCTTTTTAGACTGGATGACAAGGGTGACCTTAAAATGCTATGATGCTTGCTTCAGGAACAAGAAGCTGGTATTTGGATTGTCAATCATTATCTTGGCCCTGGGTGCATTTAGCTTCAAATTTTTAGGAACAGAATTTTTGCCCAGCTTAGATGAAGGTTCTATTTACGTGCGGGCCACTGGTCCATTAAGCATCTCGCTTGATGAAACCAAGAAACTATCTAATGATATCAGGAAAATCTTTTTGAGCTTCGACGAAGTAAAACAGGTAATGTCGCAAACGGGGAGGCCAAATGACGGAACCGATGCCACAGGCTTTTATAATATGGAGTTCCACGTAGATATTTATCCCCGTAAAGAATGGAAACGCAAACAGAGCAAAGAACAATTGATTGAAAGAATGCAGGAGAAACTCAAAAGCTTTCCCGGTATCAGCTTAAACTTTTCACAACCCATCTCTGATAATGTTGAAGAAGCCGTATCGGGTGTAAAGGGTTCTATTGTGGTCAAAATGTTTGGAGAAAACTTCGATTATATTGAAAAGGAAGAAGAAAAGATAGAAAGTATCTTAAAAACAGTAGAGGGAATTGAGGATTTAGGCATTTTAAGAAATTTAGGACAACCCGAATTACAGATTAATCTGGATCAGAAAAAGATGGCCCTTTATGGCGTAAGCATTGCCGATGCCAATGCAGTAATTGAAATGGCCATAGGCGGAAAAGCAGCTACCCAGATTTATGAAGGAGAACGCAAGTTCGACCTCATTATCCGCTACCCGGAAGACTTCAGAAATGACGAAACAGCAATAGGAAAACTCAGAATCCCTACCCTTTCCGGGTCAAATGTGCAGTTAGGAGAAATATCGAGTATCCGGAAGATTACCGGCCCCAGTATGATTTACCGGGATAAGCATAAACGATATGGTGCTATTAAATTTTCTATCAGAGGAAGAGATATGGGAAGTGTAATTGCAGAGGCTCAACAAAAAGTGAATGCCAAAATCAAAATGCCCAAAGGCTATACTTTAGAATGGGCAGGAGATTTTGAGAATCAGCAACGCGCAATAGGTAGATTATCTCAGGCCGTTCCCATCAGTTTATTACTCATCTTTTTTATTCTTTTCGTTCTCTTTGGCAATATAAAAGATGCACTATTAGTCTTAAACAATGTTCCATTTGCCATTATTGGAGGTGTATTGGCCTTATTAATTTCGGGTGTAAATTTCAACATCTCAGCAGGAATTGGCTTTATTGCATTGTTCGGGATTTGTGTTCAAAATGGGGTGATTCTGATTACACGTTTTAAAACGAATATCGCCGAACTTAAACATCATCCCAACTGGACTTTCACCGATGCCATGAGGGATGGGGTTGCCAGCAGGTTCCGCCCGGTATTAATGACCGCCATGATGGCCGCTATCGGCTTGATGCCAGCTGCGCTTTCTACAGGCATTGGTTCTGAAGCCTCTAAACCTTTAGCCATTGTGGTTATTGGAGGCTTGGTTACCAATACCTTGTTTAATCTATTTGTTTATCCAATTGTGTTTTATTGGTCTTATCAGAAAAAGGTTCGGAGTTAGAAATACACGTGTCACCCTGAACTTCATCTACTGGCTGGTGTCCTCACCAGTCAGATCAATAGAATATCTTCATAAACCTCTAACAAGATCCGTCACCCTGAATTTATTTCAGGGTCTTATTTTAAAGATGCTGAAACAAGTTCAGCAAGATGATTACGAGAAATCTTTTGTACACGATCGTCACCATGAATTTCACCTACTGGCTGGTGTCCTCACCAGCCAGATTGGTATATCTTCATAATCAGTCACCATGAATTTATTTCAGGGCTTTATCTTAAAGATGCTGAAACAAGTTCAGTAAGACAAAATTCTAATGGGATCCCTTAGTAATCTCTAACACACGCGTCACCCTGAATTTATTTCAGGGTCTTATTTTAAAGATGCTGAAACAAGTTCAGCAAGACGGAATCTCTAATGGGGTCTATTCACCTACTGGCTGGAGTCCTCACCAGCCAGATTAGTATATCTTCATAAACCTCTAACAAGATCCGTCACCCTGAATTTATTTCAGGGCCTTATCTTAAAGATACTGAGCTAAATTCAGCAAGACGAAATCTCTAATGGGATCCCTTAGTAAATCTCTAACACACGCGTCACCCTGAATTTACTTCAGGGTCTTATCTTAAAGATGCTGAAACAAGTTCAGCAAGACGGAATCTCTAATGGGATCCCTTAGTAAATCTCTAACACGCGCGTCACCCTGAATTTATTTCAGGGTCTTATTTTAACGATGCTGAAACAAGTTCAGCAAGACGAAATCTCTAATGGGATCCCTTGGTAAATCTCTAACACGCGCGTCACCCTGAATTTATTTCAGGGTCTTATCTTAAAGATGCTGAAACAAGTTCAGCAAGACGAAATCTCTAATGGGATTCCTTAGTAAATCTCTAACACACGCGTCACCCTGAATTTATTTCAGGGCCTTATCTTAAAAATGCTGAAACAAGTTCAGCAAGACGGAATCTATAATGGGGTCCCTTAGTAAATCTCTAACACGCGCGTCACCCTGAATTTACTTAAGGGCTTTATCTTAAAGATGCTGAGCTAAACTCAGCAAGACGAGTTGTAAAATAGGCTCTCTTAATAGACCGCTAACACAATCACTAAATTGTGTTTCTCTTCCAAATTCCCTAATTTCGAAAACAATGGCTACGATACCAGAATTTCAGACTTTAGGCTTGGATAACTTTCAATCTAGCTACCATGCAGACATTTACCTGCTGGATCATGTGACTCAGGGAAATAACCATATCACGACAGCCCATAAACATGATTTCTATCTGTTCTTTTTAATCGAGCAAAGTAATGGAACACACAATATCGATTTCATAGACTATCCCGTACGCAACTATCAACTCCATATCTTACTGCCCGGTCAGGTACATCACTGGCAATTAGCCGATGATACCAAAGGTTTTCAGCTGATGTTTACGCAAAACCTATTTGATTCCTTTCCAAATGCTATCAATCTTTCGGCTTCTTACCCGTTTAAATCTCCATCGGTTATCGATTTAAATCAAGAAACCTTTCAGCTACTGAACTATGAATATAACCAACTAGATCATGAGCTGAAAAAAGAAGAGCGCTTGTGGGATATGATTTTACTGCGGTGGAGAATAATCTCCGCTTTAATCGCTCATGAAACAGCGCGTAGCCATACCGATAAAAATCTATCCAAACCCCACCCTATCGTTAGCCAATACCTCAAACTAATAGATGAATATTACAAGCAAAGTAAAAAGGTATCATTCTATGCAAAGAAATTAAACATCACCGCTAACTACCTTAATATTTTATGCAGAAAAAACGCAAATCATTCTGCTAACACCCTGATTCAAAACAGAGTTATTCTAGAATCAAAGCGTTTATTACAAATATCCAAGTTAAGCATTAAAGAAATCGCCTACGATCTTGGGTTTGAAGATTTAGCCTATTTCTCCAATTTTTTCAAAACCCACACCGGGATATCGCCAAGAGACTTTAGAGAAAAGTTATAATTTCTACAAGTTATAGCATTTTTTTTACAAGTAAATACAGGGCTAAAAAACCTATTCTTGTAAAAATATTTTAGCGTATGACAATGAATGCCTTAAGCCGTAAGAAATTTATCCAGCAAACTATGGGCGCTGTGGGTGGTAGTATCCTGGCTTCATCTTTACCTACTTCGATACTTGCCATGGAAACTGCGGCAAAAAATCAGGGAAAAGGCGAGTTGATTTTAAAGAATGTAAGGTTAGAAACGGGCTTTATTCGAGATGACTTTGAAATTACCGGTACCAAAACAGAATTGTTTACAGTAACCATTGAGAACGGTAAATTTAAATCTATCAAGGCAAACAGCAACCTGGCTGGAGCTATAGATGCTAAAGGATATCTTCTTTTACCGGCCATGCGTGATATGCATATCCACTTGGATAAAACATTCTATGGCGGCAAATGGAAAGCCAGATCTAAGCGTCAGAAATCGGTAAAAGACATGATTACTTTGGAGGAGCAAATATTACCCGAATTGCTGAAAACCTCTACCCAACACGCAGAAAGAATTATTGAATTACTACAATCTAAAGGCAGTAATTTTGCCCGAAGTCATGTGAATATAGAGCCGACATCGAAATTAGATTCTTTGAAAAACCTGAACAAGGCGATAGAAAATAAAAAAAATAGTTTCGGCACGGAACTCGTGGCTTTTCCGCAGCATGGGGTCTTTTACTCCAAATCAGAATCATGGATGAAAGAAGCCGCTCAAATGAATATTGATTTTATTGGTGGTTTAGACCCCTTCAGTATTGACGGAAGCATTGAAAAAACGATAGATTTCACCGTTCAGTTGGCCTTGGATCATAACAAAGGCATTGATATCCATTTACACGAATCGGGAGAAAGTGGATTAAAAACCATTGAATATTTAACGGCCAAAGTAAAAGAAAACCCTGCGCTAAAAGGCAAAACCTTTCTGAGCCATTGCTTTGCACTCGGAAATTTAGAATCTAAAAAACTGGAAGAAACCTGTACAGGTTTGGCAGAAGCTCAAATTGGGGTCATTTCTACTATTCCTTTTGGGCGATTAATCATGCCAATTCCAACTTTATACAAACATGGTATTAAAGTGATGACAGGAACGGATAGTGTGGTGGATCACTGGAGTCCGTTCGGTTCTGGAAGCATGTTACAAAAAGCTAACCTCATGGCGCAGCTTTATGGTTCTTCTTCTGAGTTTGAACTTTCGAGATGTTTACGCATTGCTACCAATGATGTTCTTCCGCTTAATGAAGCAGGCGAACAGCAATGGCCAAAAGTAGGCGATAATGCCGATTTTAACCTGATAGATGCCAGTTGTTCTGCCGAAGCAGTAGCCAGAAATTCCAGCATTAAAGCATTATATCATAAAGGGGTGTTGGTTTAGACCTTTATTAGTATCTTTTTGATGTAAGAGGGAAAATGGAAGATGGACTGTTGCCTTACAAAGCGGCACACCTTACATCAACCCTGCAATAAAATGGAAGAGGGAAAATGGAAGATGGACTGTTGCCTACAAAGCGCCCCTGATTACATGAACTCTGCAATAAAATGTAAGAGGGAAAATGGAAGATGGACTGTTCCTTAAAAAGCGTCCCTCCATAAATCAACCCTGCAATAAAATGTAAGAGGGAAAATGGAAGATGGATAGTGACATAGAAAGATGTCCATCTTACATCAAACCATTTTACATAATCAGGAGTTTTACCCCCCGCATGATTATTCTCTAATCCATGATGGTTGTGTGAACCAGCTACTTCCCCCATGATTATTTAAGCCAAGCTTCTATTTGAATGTAACTGAACTATAATTAACTTTAAGATTCAAATAGAAGCCGAATAAATCTGCTAAGGACTAATACAGATTCGGCATGAAACCAAGATGGTAGAATTTATTAAACAGCCCTGGCCCTGGTACTTTTCGGGCATTATGATTGTTATAATCATGCTCGTATTGATTTTCTTTGGAAAGTCTTTTGGCTTTTCGTCCAATCTCCGTACCATTTGCAGTATGGCAGGTGCCGGGAAAAGGGTCAAATTCTTTGATTTTGATTGGAAGGCACAAATTTGGAATCTACTCTTTCTGCTAGGCTCGATTATAGGCGGATACTTGGCAACCCATTACCTGAGTGACCCGAAGCCTGTGGCACTGTCCGTTCAAACACAAAATGACCTCCATAAATTAGGCATTCAATTTAACGGAAAACTAAATCCCGATGAGCTCTTTTCCTTAACGGCTTTGGAAAATCCTAAAACGATATTACTTTTATTATTAGGTGGAATTTTAGTTGGTTTTGGATCGCGCTACGCCGGGGGCTGTACCTCAGGACATGCCATATCCGGATTATCTAACCTCCAACTCCCCTCTTTAATTGCCGTAATCGGTTTCTTTATAGGCGGATTAATCATGACTTTTCTCCTTTTCCCCTTAATTTTCTAAGTGATATGAAATCGATCAAATTTATACTGGCAGGAATTGTATTCGGAATAGTGATGACTAAATCAGAAGCCGTCTCCTGGTTTAGAATTCAGGAAATGTTCAGGTTTCAGTCCTTCCACATGTATGGCATAATAGGTACAGCAGTGATTCTGGGTGTTTTATCTGTGTTAGTCATCAAAAAATTAAAACTAAAAGATATGAGTGGTGCCCCAATCCAGTTTAAGGATAAAGACAAAGCCTACAAGAAGTATATTGTTGGAGGCATTATCTTCGGTTTGGGCTGGGCACTCACAGGCGCATGTCCAGGTCCTATGTTTGTTAATTTAGGTAATGGATACCCTACCCTTATTATTGTAATTATGGGTGCACTTTTAGGCACTTATTTATACGGTGTTTTCCAAAAGAAATTGCCCCATTAATTAAAACAAAAAGCGAGCCGTTACCGCCACATTTGCCAATCCTTTAAGTCCGTACCATTATTTTCCTCACTAATCTGATTCCAGAGTTGCAGGCTGATTTTTTCTATCATATCATGATTTAATCTGCCATTACCCATTTCTTGTCCTTCTAAATTTGCTACTTGGTTTTCCCCTAACTTTTCGTTTACCATATTGAACTGCTTTTGATAATTATTCAACATAGAAATTAAAAAAATGTTTAATCAGATTTAAATAAGTTATCCTATGATCCAGATTTTATTCTAACTAAAACCTCCAGGAACACGATGTTAAATCTTATTTTTACGCCAGCAAAGCCTTTTAATGAAAAATTTTATTTTATTTTCCCTTATCCTGTTTACGCTCAGTTCAACTGCCCAAACCCTACGAAAAAGGACTACGCTTTTAATGGGCGGAAGATTTGACATCAGCCTTGTGGCGAAGGATTCACTTCGTGCAGAACAGAACATTGATAGCGTGATTGCAGAAATTTCGAGAATAGAACGCCTGATTTCTGATTGGAAAGCAGATTCGCAGGTTTCGGAAGTGAACCGCAATGCAGGCATTAGGCCTGTAAAGGTAGATGCGGAGGTATTTGCTTTAACAGAAAGGGCTATTGCCTTATCAAAAGCTACAAAAGGAGCATTTGACATCAGCTTTGCCGCCATGGATAAAATCTGGAAGTTTGATGGCTCCATGACTAAAATGCCTTCAGCAGAAGCCATTAAAAGATCCGTGCAAAAGGTAGGGTATCAGAACATTATCCTTAACAAGGGCAATTCTACGATTTTTTTAAAACTCAAAGGCATGAAAATTGGGTTCGGTGCATTGGGCGAGGGCTATGCTGCTGATAAATGCAGGGCAATGATGCTGGCCAGGGGCGTAAATGCCGGAATCGTAAATGCTTCGGGCGACATGAGTACCTGGGGCAAACAACCTGATGGAACTGATTGGTCTATTGGAATTACCAACCCCATGAAAGAGGATACATTATTGGCAATAGTACCTTTAAAAAATGGAGCTGTAGTTACCTCTGGCAGTTACCGAAAGTTTGTAGAATTTAATGGCAAGAGATATGCTCATATTATTAATCCAGCTACAGGCTATCCTGCAACCGGATTAATTAGCGTAACCATCTTTGGCCCAAGTGCCGAGGTAGCCAATGGTTTAAGTACTTCTATTATGGTTTTAGGTAAACAAGCGGGGCAATTGTTTATTCAGAAATACCCGGCTTACAGCTATATTATGATTACCGATAAAGGCACCGTTATTTCATCGAAGGATCTACATTTAAATCTTCATTCAACAAACCGATAACCCTATCAATAACAATCTGTTAGCACCTGATTTCTCGACTGGTAAAAAGAAATGGATTGTCCGGTTTTTTCCTGGCATATCGTTTCCAATATGGCCAATATGTCTTTTTGCATCGCCAATGACCCACAAAGCATCAGTACGGCTGCATTTTTCAAACTTTCAGCTATCCAATCTGCTTCTAGTTTAATCAGATCACTTACATACTGCTTCTCTCCTTCCCTTGAGAAAGCAATATGCTGCCTGGTTAACTTTTGGTCCTCTATTTTAGCGGCCAGGAAAGATTTAAATGGTTCGAAAGAAGCTGATGCTCTAAAACCAGAAAACAAGTAACAAGGCACCTGCTTTTCATTTTCGTCAATCATCCCCAGGAAAGGAGCAATACCTGTTCCATTAGATATCATAATCACTTTACTGGCCTGTTTTGGAAAATAAAAGTGTGGGTTTCGAATAATCTTGGCCTTTAAATCTTCCTTTGCCTTTAACTTATGGAGATAACCAGAGCCCAATCCATCAGGATGAAGCCGAACACTCAATTGAATAGCTCCCGCTACTACACCAATAGAATAAAGTCTTTCTCTATGATCATTTGCAGGATAAATGGCCAGTAAATCACCAGATTTCACCTTTAACTTCCTTTTTGCATCCAGATTGATTTGAAAAGTAGCTGTTTCGGTACCAATTGCAGTATTTGAACGAACAACAAATTGCTGCAAAGACTTTGTTTTTAACCTCTTTTGTTTAGGAAAACCAGGAAGCTCTATACCACTTTGTTGCGACCAGGCCTCTGCCCAAAGTGAAATCTCCTGCAATGATTTATCATTTACCGTGTGGATATCAATTAATGGCGTAGACCAGTTTTGCCTCCCAAGTTCATTGTGTACATCAAAAGCAAATTTACAGAAATCGGCATAGGCTTTAGAACCGAAACCTAAAACACTATATTGTACGGGCTGCAACTGGGGCTTTTCTAACACTAACTGCAAAAACTTACCTGCATTTGCGGGCGGATCACCCAATCCATAAGTTGAGGTAAAGATGATCAGCTGGCTGGCGTTCGGATAAACTGTATATTGATTTAAGGTAGTGATATAAGATTTTTTACCGGCTTTAATGAGCAGTTGATGAACATGGCTGGCATAACCATAGCTGCTCCCATTTTCAGAGCCTACCAAAATAATAAACTGACTTTCAGCTGCAGAAAACTTATTTCGGGTTCTTTTAGATAATCGCTTTAAAGTAATGGCAAAGCCCGAATAAATGAAGAATAAAATTCCGATACAAGAAATGGCTAAAACCAAAGCCCAGATCAAATTTGCCCTCCCGGTATGGAGGTCTAAACTCAGATTGGTAGCCAGCAAGGCAAAAGGATATTTACTTTCTGCAAGCAATACGCCGGTAACCTGATTAACGGCTATTTCCCGATCTTTAAGCGTTAAAATATAATAATCTTCAATATCGGTAGAGAACGGGAATTCGATCTTTTCCACATCAGATAAACTGATCTGCTGAAAAACTTCGAAATCCTTTATTTTTTTCTGAGGGCCAGATTTAATTTCATCTATATTAACCTCTACACCTTTCTTAGCCGTTTTCAATACCCCTAAGGTATTTAATGATAAATAGGTGCCCGAAATAGCTATAATAAGAATAGGAATAAGCAATATACGACCCAGAACCACATGGTAATATTGAGAAAAATCATCTTTATGGATTTTGGCAAATAAACGCCTTAAACCTCTTTGCCGCTGTATGGTTAATAAAATACCACTAATGGCAATCAGGATCAGTAAAAAAGCAGTAAGACCAATTACAATCCGCCCGGCTGAATGTAAAAAAAGAGATCGGTGAAGTGTGGTTACCCATTGAAAGAATTCATTTTTCTGCTCGATCTGGCCTAATACTTTACCTGTTTCAGGACTAATATACGCTTTAACATCCCCGCCTGCCGTATCAATAGCCTGAATCTCTACAAATCGCTTGTGGCTTACAGAGATACTGGTTACTTCATCATATTTAGCTTGTAGCGTAGGAATCAACTGAGCAACAGTGATTTCATCAAGGTTACCCTGCCCGTAGCTTTTGTTTTTTTGACTTATCGGCTCTGCCGACAAAATAATGCCTGTAACTGCGGCTAATAATAAAAAAAGAAAAGAAGATACAGCCAAAGTGAGGTGGCTGTATCTCCAAATAGATTTAATCATATTGCCCTGATATTAGTTAGGGCTAAAACGTACATATCTGATAAAACCTGTGCCATCATTCTTTGCAGAAAGTGTTGCAGTAGTTAAAGGTACTTCCAGATCTTTTACATGGTATTCTTTATCCTCTACGGCACTTTCAAAGCGTAATTTATAGCCGGCATTGATTTTAGATTTTTCAATCTCAATTACCGAAACGCCCCGATCACCCCCGGTTAGTGAAGCACCCGTAATGGCACTGATATTAGCGGGCTTCTTCGCATTGTATTTATGCCATTCTTTTAAGCTATTGTACCATTTTTTATCAGCGCCTAACACATAAAGTGTTTTATTGTATTGTCCTTTAGCATCAATTAACGAAATCACAATGTATGCACCTTCGCCCATATAATTGGTCATTTGTATCATACATTTGTATTTAGCGGTTTCCTGAGCTTGAGCATCAGCAGGTTTAAAAAATGCCAATACAATCAGCATTAATGTTATTTTAAAGATATTGTTCATATTATTTTAAGAAGCTAAGGGATACATTTTCTTTTTTCAACGTTTCATTTTCACTGGCTAAATCAAAAGCACTTTCATCAAAACCGGTTTTAATGTCCTTTTTTGCCCCGATTGACAACAGATACTTCATAATGGCATCATCCTTAGCTACCATGGCTGCCTTATGCAAAGCGGTAATTCCTTCTTTATTTTTAGCATTTACATCAATTTGCAAAGGCTGAAGGTCTTTAATTAAACTAAGCTCTCCCTTAGTTACAGCTAAGTGGTACAATGTATTTCCATTGGGTTGAGGAGCCGATAAATTAAGTCCTTTTGCCTTTAATAAATTCCATTTATTTCCAAACTCTACCGCTTTAGAAGGGGCATTTTGATTGAAACCACCACGACCACCTTCTCCACCACCAAACGACTGGATTAAGTAATAGCCTATGTTATTTCCATCGCGATCTACACTATTCACATCTGCTCCTTTAGCAATTAAGTAATTCACTACCGCAGAAGAATTGCTATTTACCGCCATAGCTAAGGGGGTTAGTCCTTTTCCATTTACCTGATTGATATTTTTAACTTTAGGTAATAATAAAGCCAATAATGCGGTGTCTCTGTTTGTTGCAGCTGCATTCATGAAAGGCGTATTCCCATCATTATCAGCTTGATTAACATCTACACCCGAAGCAAGAAAATGAGTGATAATTTCGTTTTGATTGGGTCTGCGTACTAAAGCATGCAGTACGTTTCTACCCTCTTTATTAACAGCTTTAGGGTCAACCTTTAAGCCTTCTAAATAAGTAAATACCTCTACTGGCGCACTTCCTCTGCGACCACCTTCACTAGCCGAAATCAAGGCATTTTTATCTACGGAAACCCCTTTTTGAAGTAATGCTTTTAGCACATCAATATTTCCTGCCCTTGCCGCATAGCCAAAAGCATTTGTACCTGTTGCATCGGTACTTTTCAGGTCAAGCCCTTTAGAAATAAAATAATCAGTTAGCTTAAGCTCCTTATCATTTCCAATAGCAAGTAGTAAGGCATTTGCCCCATTTCCATTTAAATCTGTTTTTAAATTGGCACCTTTAGCCAAAAACAAGTCATAAATTTTAGTGTTGGGTTGTCCCGCAGAGGCTGCAAAAATTAGCGGGCTTGTGCCATGGCTATCTTTTAAAGAGATATTTGAACCTTTAGAGATTAAGTAACCAACAATTTCTTCGTTGCCTCTACTTGCAGCCCAGTGCAGATAAATCCTGCCATCGTGAGTAGGTTTTGTAACCACATTCCCCGGTTGGGCCAATAAAAATTTAATGGTTTCGTTTGGTGCTTCGGCATTAATGGCCATTACCACGGGGTCGAAACTCATACCATTTAGCTGAGCCGGATTGGCTCCCTTTTCAATTTCAGCTTTCACTGCATTTACATCTGCCTTTCCTTGCCAAAATGACTGATCTAACAGCGTATTTTTTTGGGCCTGGGCCGAAACGGACCACAGTACAGTAAGGGCCAATAATAGTTTTTTCATTTATGGGTTATTGTGATAAGAGGTTTTATAAAAATCTGCGCTAAAATTAACAAGATTTAGTCTAAATAAGGAATTAAAATTGCTTATTTTTATTGTTACGGATGTATTAGAATTAGATTAGGGCCAAAATAGCTATCGGTTTAGACTACTTCATTCGATAATCGCTTCCCGGAGAATGGTATTTTAGACCCCTAAATATTTTCTAAACTTTAACCAAACGGTAGATTAGCTGAACTCAAAAGCCGAAAAAGCCATGAGATTGAAGGGCAATTTTAAAAGAGAACATTCATGAACTTTCATTCAGGCCGCTATACATTACCAGTGATGAATTGAAAAACTTTATAAAATAGTATTAGAACGCATTCCATAAATAGGAGCATAAAAAAGGGATGGCGAATTGAATCGACATCCCCTGAACCAACCTAACCAAAAAATTAGTTCCAGCCACCACCCAAAGCATGGTAGATATTAACCACTGCATTAAGCTGCTGTTTTTTAGTTTCTATCAACTCTAATTTAGATTGTAAAGCATCACGCTGGGTCATCAGCACTTCAAAGTAATCGGCCCTGGCAGATTTAAACAAATCATTGGAAATATCAATTGACTCGGTTAAAGCTTTCACCTGTTTAGCTTTAAGATCATAACTTTTCTGCAGGTTACCAATACTGGAAAGTTGATTGGCTACTTCTATATAGCCATTCAAAATGCTCTTTTCATATTCGTAAACAGCCTGTAATTGTTTGGCATTGGCCGAGATGTATTCTGCTTTAATGGCATTTTTATTAATCAGCGGTCCAGCCAAATCCCCTGCTAAAGAGTACAATAAAGATTCTGGAGTACGAAGCAAATAGCTCGGATTAAATGCCTGATAACCTATTCCTGCAGAGATGCCCAATGATGGATAAAATTGAGCCTTCGCCACTTTCACATCCAACTTGGCAGCGGCCAGCTCAAATTCAGCTTGTTTAATATCCGGGCGATTAGCCAATAGTTGCGAAGGAATCCCTTCCTGTATTGTTGGAGGAACAAGATCGGTGAAACTGCCTTTATCTCTTACAATTGCCTGCGGATACCGGCCTAATAAAAAGTTAATCTTATTCTCCGACTCAGTTATTTTCTGTTCAATATCGAACTCCAGGCTCTTAGAACTTAAAACCTCTGCCTGAAATTTACGAACAGCTAACTCAGTAACCCGTGTAGCCTCTTTCTGAATCTTCATTAACTCAAGGGCATTGCTCTGTAAGGCAATATTCTTTTTTACAATATCCAGCTGGTTATCCAGCGCCAGCAATTCATAATAAGAATTAGCCACTTCGGCAACCAAATTGGTCACTACAAAGTTTTTACCTTCAACAGTAGAAAGATAATGGCTTACTGCAGCTTTTTTTGCATTGCGGAGTTTATGCCAGATATCGGCCTCCCAATTCGCCTGTAACCCAAAAGCATAATCCGGTAGCGGATCTGGCACTTCTCTGCCTGGTTCAATATCGGTAGAGGCATCACCGGCACCCTGACTGGTATAGCGCCCTACTTTCTCTATCCCCGCTCCTACACGGTAGTTTACGCTCGGCAACAGTTCGCCTTTTTTAGCCCTGATCTCACTTTTTGCAATTTCTATATCCTGTAAAGTAATATTAAGCTCCTGGTTATTTTTCAGTGCAGTATCAATCAGATCAATCAAATGTGGATCGGTAAAGAACTTGCGCCATTGAATACTGGCACTGTTCAAGCTGTCCTGTGAATGACTAAAACTCGCAGGTACATTTTTATTTTCATTCCGTTGTGCAACCTCCGGCAGTTTACAAGCCGTATATGCAGCGCATATTAAAACCAGGCCAACGCTTTTATAGATGCTATTTTTAAACATTGTGTTCTATTTCTTCAGTTAATGGATGCTCTTCTTCAATCTTAATCAGTTTGTGCTTTTCGGCAATTCTACCGAAGATGTAGTATAACCCAGGAATGATAACCACCCCGAATAAAGTACCAAAAAGCATCCCGCCCGCAGCGGCAGAACCAATAGTTCTGTTACCAATTTTACCCGGTCCTGTTGCAATCATTAATGGAATTAAACCTGCAATAAAGGCAAAAGAGGTCATTAAAATTGGACGAAAACGCACTGAAGCACCTTCCAATGCCGATTTAAGCACTGAAATTCCCTGACTATGGCGCTGCACGGCAAATTCTACAATTAATACCGCATTTTTACCCAGCAAACCAATCAACATCACCATCGCTACCTGTGCATAAATGTTATTTTCTAAGCCCAGTAATTTTAAGAACAAAAAGGCCCCGAAAATACCTGCGGGTAAAGAAAGGATAACTGCCAAAGGCAAAATAAAGCTCTCGTATTGTGCTGCAAGTACCAGATAAACGAATCCCAAACAAATTAAGAAGATATAAATGGCTTCATTTCCTCTCGATACCTCATCCTTAGAAATACCCGCCCAGTCGATCCCAAATCCTCTTGGAAGGGTTTTCTTAGCCACTTCATTAATCGCCTTGATGGCTTCGCCAGAACTGTAACCTGGTGCAGATTGTCCGCTAATTTCGGATGCATTGTACATATTATGTCTGGTAATCTCTGATAGACCATATACTTTTTCCATGCGCATAAAGGCCGAAAATGGCACCATTTCATCGCGATCGTTCTTTACCGAAAGCTTCAATATATCTTGTGGTAATGCCCTGTATTGTGGCAAAGCCTGCACCATAACCTTATACTGGCGATCGTACTTGATGAAACTCGTTTCATAATTACTTCCTACAAAGGTGGAAAGCGTATTCATCGCATTATCAATGGTTACGCCCTTTTGTTGCGCAATGTCGTTATCTATACGCAACATATACTGAGGGAAACTGGCACTATAGAAGGTGAAAACAGAAGCCAGCTCTGGTCTTTTGTTCAACTCGCGAACAAAATCCTTACTTACTGTTTCCATCTTTTTATAATCGCCGCTACCCGCTTTATCCAGCAAACGCAATTCGAAACCGCCTGCGGCACCGTATCCGGGTACTGCCGGTGGACCAAAAAACTCAATAGTTGCACCTGGTATGGATTTCGATTTCTCTTCCAGCTCTCTGATCACATCCTGAGCTGAATTTTTACGCTCATGCCACTCCTTCAGGTTGATTAAACAAGTTCCGGAGTTGGCACCCGTTCCTTCCGTCAGGATCTCGTATCCTGCTAAAGAAGAAACTGATTTTACACCTTCAATATCTTCTGATATTTTTTGAAGTTTCTCTGCTACCTGATTGGTACGCTCTAAGGTAGATCCCGGAGGGGTTTGAATAATGGCATACACCATTCCCTGATCCTCATTGGGGATAAAACCCGAAGGTACACTGCCATTTAATAGGTAAACACCAAAACAAAATCCAGCTAATACCCCGAAAGTAAGTAACCTGCGGCTCACCACTTTATCTAACACCTTCATGTAACGACCAGTAAGCCGGCCAAACCAGTTATTAAAGCCATCTAAGAATTTATCGATGATAGTTTTCTTTTTAGGCTTACCATGATGGTTTTTAAGCATAATGGCACACAGGGCTGGCGTAAGCGTAAGCGCTACAATACCCGAAAGGATAATGGCTGTGGCCATAGTAATGGAAAACTGTCTGTAGAAAATCCCTACCGGCCCCGACATAAAAGTTACCGGGATAAATACCGAAGCCATTAAGAAAGTAATGGCGATAATAGCCCCGCTAATTTCCTTCATCGCTTCTTGTGTGGCCTTTAATGGAGATAGCTTGCTGTTATGCTCCATTTTGGCATGAACCGCCTCAATTACCACAATCGCATCATCCACTACTACCCCAATGGCCAGCACCAATGCAAATAGTGTGATTAAGTTGAGCGTTATCCCGAAGAACTGCATAAATACAAAAGTTCCGATAAGCGATACGGGTACCGCAATGGCGGGAATTAGCGTTGATCGCCAATCGCCCAGGAATAAAAACACCACTAAACCTACTAAAATAAAGGCCTCCACTAATGTGTGAACCACTTTTTCGATCGAAGCATCTAAGAATTTAGAAACATCATAACTGATTTCATAATCCAATCCTTTAGGGAAAGAATTTTCTTTAATCTCAGCCATTTTCGCCTTTACATCCTTAATTACCTGACTGGCATTACTACCATAAGATTGCTTTAACACGATAGCCGCAGAAGAACGTCCGTTCAAATTCGAGTACAAATCGTACATCGAACTTCCAAATTCAATATCGGCAACATCCTTCAAACGCAACAACTCGCCATCTTTACTGGCTCTCAATACAATATTTTGATACCCTTCCTTAGTGCTGTACCTGCCGGGATATTTTAACACATACTCAAAAGCTTGCGAACGTTTACCAGAACTTTCTCCTGTTTTACCTGGAGAGGCTTCTAAACTTTGCTCGTCAAGCGCTTTCATCACTTCATCGGCAGAGATTTTATAGGCCTGCATACGATCGGGCTTTAACCAAATACGCATGGCATACTCCCGGTTACCCAAAATATCTGCAAAACCTACTCCATCAATCCTTTTCAATTCTGAAAGTAAATTGATATCGGCATAATTGTACAGGAAATTTTCATTCATCTTCGGATCCTTGCTATACAAGTTAATGTACATCAGCATGTTGGATTCCTCACGACTGATTTTCACCCCTTCACGCACCACTAAAGGCGGGAGTTTGTTGGTCACCGCAGCTACGCGGTTCTGTACGTTCAGGGAAGCCTGGTTGGGGTCGGTACCCAAATTAAATACCACCTGAATAGTGGCTTCACCATCATTACCTGCGTCTGAAGCAATGTATTTCATCCCCGGAACACCGTTAAGTGCCCGTTCTAATGGGATTACTACTGATTTAATTAATAATTCGTTATTTGCTCCCGGATACTCTGCCGTGATATTAACCTTTGGCGGAGAAATGGAAGGGAATTGTGTTACGGGCAGATAGGTGATGGCCAGCGCACCCAGAAACACAATAATAAGTGATATGACTATAGAAAGGACGGGCCTTTGTATGAACTTGCCAAACATAAAATAAGTATGGGGGTTAGGTTATTCGGTTTTTAGTCCTAATTGTTTGATTACTTCCTGAGGCTGTTGGAATTTAAAAGTGATCTTATCATCATCTTTAACTTTCTGAACACCTTCCAGCAAGATTTTATCTCTGGTATCCAAGCCATCACCCAGCACATAAAGATCAGGCAACTCACCGGCAATGTTAATGGCTTTAGAATGGACAACATTGTTTTTATCTACCACAAAAACATAGGTTTTATCCTGGATATCATAAGTGGCTTTTTGTGGAATAACTAAAGCTTGCTTAAGTGGAACAACCATCTGTATTTTTCCCGTTTCACCATTTCTTAGCAGGTTATTTGGATTGGTAAATCTTGCCCGGAATGCAATGTTTCCGGTTTCATTATCAAACTCACTTTCAATTACTTCCACTTTACCTTTCGATTTCAGCAATTCATTATTCGCCAATAATAAGCCAACTTCTTGCTGTCCTTTAATTTTAGCAGAACTTTGATAATTTAGGTATTCAGGTTCAGACACATTGAAGTAAGCAAACACCTGACTGTTATCAGATAGACTGGTTAATAAAGCGCCCTCATCAACTAAACTTCCTAACTTGAGCGGGATCCGATCAATTGTACCATCAAATGGTGCCCTGATTTCAGTAAATGATAAGTGAAGTTTTGCTAAGGATGTTTCTGCATTGGCCTGTTGCAATTTTGCCTTCGCCATTGCCAGTTCATTTTTAGAAACTACATTTTTATCGGTTAACAACTTCGTATTCTGAAGTTCTATTTCTGCGGCTTTGGTTTCTGCCTGTGCTTTTAACAATTCTGCCTGTAACATGGTAGGCATAATGCGAAATAACAATTGACCCGCATGCACATGCTGGCCCTCATCTACATAAATGTTTTGGAGATAACCCTTTTCCTGAGCGCGAACTTCAATGTTTCTTACTGACCGAATTTGCGAAACATACTCTTTGGTAAAGGAGGTATCGATTTTTAATGGACTGGTAACGGCATAGGTTACAACCTCTTCTTTTTCTTCTTTTTTAGCGGTACAACCTGTTACGTAAAGCAAAGCACACAAGCCTAAGCATATGACATTTCTCTTCATCTTTTTTTGAATAGTTTAATCTGATTTATTTTCTTACTAATTTTCCTGGTTGTGGGCAACCAATTACCGATTTCGGTGTTTGATTAATATCTAAACTCCTAGTTTCAATAAATTAAGGTTACCCATTGATTCAATACTGACACGAAATAAATACAGTTTTATGAAGTTATAATGAAGACCGTTGGTTAGTCCTGAGTCGACAGTCTTTAGTCTTCAGTCTGGTTGACGGATGAAATTGGAGTAATAAAAAACAAAAGCGTTCTCACCTCATAAACAGTCATTTACCCACAACAATGTTTAAAAGGACGTATTTGTTAATATTTTATTTCAAACATTTTAAAGGTCTCAGGTTTTTATGCTTGAACTAAAAATTTAGATTATGCATAAAACAGAGACTAAAATCAGCACAGATCTTCAGCAATTCATAGAGAAGTTCGAACCTAATAAGTTTAAGTTGTTAGCCAAAGGAATAGAGATCAGAGGAAGCCGGGATCTGTACCGCAGCATTAATTTTGCTAAAGAATTAATTGAAAAAATGAAGTTGCAGTTAACGGTAAACCATACGGCAGAAATGGCCATGTATGGCGGCTTTGAGGTAATTGTTGCCCAAGAGAGCCTTCCCCTGAAACAAACGGCATAATATCAGCATTTGATAGAAATTACTGGCATTTTAATACTTAAAGAAAGCTAGCAGGATAATATCCCGCTGGCTTTCTTTTTTAGAGTATTATGCTCTCTTGTTTTGATTATTCGTGTAATCAAAATTCTATCTTGAAAATTTATACTCACTACTTGAAGAGGTAAGTAAAGTTATTCATTGCTTTCTTTAGAATAGTCGATACCATCAATAACCCAATAATGAGATTCTTCAGGAATCAAATGTAAAAACGGTTCATATTTTCCTCGCCAGTTTCCTATCATTTTATCTTCTAACGCTTGTTCATAATAAGTAGAAAGGAATAACTCATTATCAAAATCTACATATACACAAGGAATATTGCATTTAATATCATAAATTAAACCTTTTTCTTCAAGCAATTTATACGCTCTTTTCAATTCGTTAATGTCTATTCTAAACCTTTGAATAAAGTTATAATACTGTTCCTCTAAACTTACTTGTGACACGTCTTTGATCTCGCCATAACTATCCCACCACTCAACTATCCAATATTCCTTATCGCTGAAATAATATCCTGTATCATTTCCTCTTTTTCCAAAAGCAATAATTTTAGTTACCCAATTATTATTTTCTAAACTTAACATCATTATTTAACAATTTTAGCAGTGCCTTTAATGTAATTCTGTTCAATAAGCTTATGCCATTTTGATGGCAGTTCAAATGGATTTCCAGGCTGCATAAAATCCACTATTTTAGGCGCATCACCAGTCAAATTCTTTAAATTACTTGGTGCTTTGTATTGAGTAACAGCTGAAACTTTAATTTGATCATCTAACCATTTCGGCACCTCGAATTCAATAATTTCACCGCCTGATCTTTTGTTTCTTACAAAATAATCAGCATGATATTTATTATTTGTACTAATATTTAAATCCGATGCGGTGTTATTGAACGTCAAATTACCATTAGATTCAAGAGTTAATAATTCCTTACTAATTTGTCCTGCTGTTGCTCCTTGCCCTCCTTGCACCCTATAATATTTTACAGTTCCACTTCCTCCTAGTCCTGCTTGATATTGAGTCAGTTTTTTCAATGCATCAACATAGCTATTTTGGCTTTTGAAATCAGGAATACTTTCAGCTATTCGTTTCCATGCATCTATAGTTACTTCATTAGATTCTAGCGCAACCTTTAGTCTAAAATTTGTACCTAATTCTGTTATTAATTCATCTGCATAAGATTTAGGAAGTGTTTTGAATATCTCAGTCTTAAGAGCTTCGATTATCACCCCTTTTCCCTCAACCTTCTTCGTCCTCTCCCCTAGCTCCGCTACAACTTCCTCTACATCAGCCTTTCCAGCCTTTACCAGATACTCCTCAAAAGTAACAATTTTCCTTGCCCCGTTGGCCTCCCCTGCCCCAATGAACATTGCGGCCACATCTATTACCAGTTTGCCCTGTTTGTACCGGGCCAGCTCATTGGTATCGGCCAGTTTGCTGAAATATTCCTTTAATCTTTCTCCGATAGAAGCGATGGCCTTTTTCAGTTTTCCTTCGTTTTCGATGATCTCCCAGAGTACCTTTACCGTTTCCTCGGTCTCTTGAATGATCTTCTTGTTTTTGAGGCAATCGCGGGTATGGCTTTCCAAACGACGAGCCTTGAATTCGGCAAAGGCTTTTTGCACCTGCTTTTCAATCGCGGCTTCCTTGCTCAGCTCTCTGATCTCTGCCATTAGCTCGCCATACTCCTTCACATTATCCAGCAGGCCATCACAGTCTAGTAAACCGATGGTATAGGCATAGGTAATCTCAGATAGCTTTTCACTCAGATCCATCAGCCCCTTTACCTGGCCATAGGCACCATCGATCATCCCTGCCCTAAAAGGCACATCCACTGTACTGTAGTAAAAGGTTGGGTCGGTATTGGAGTTCTTCCAGAAGCAGTAAGGAACAATCCCCTCTTCGTAAGGTGCCCAATCCTCCGCCGCACATTTCTTAAAGAATTCGATTACTTTAAGCAGCTTCTCCAGCCGGGAAACATATGCGGCACCCTGTTCTTTAAAAAAACCTTCCAGACAGCCTACACTGAAATATTCTTTCAGCTTTCCCCCCGAACGATCGGGTAGGCCTAGCTGGCTATTGGTGTTGCCTATATTAACCGCGTATAACTTTACTTCACAGCCCAGCTTCTCAAACAACAGCACCTCAACTTCGCCCTTTTCAGGCTCCCGAACAGCTTTAAATGCTTCCCCGCTAAGGCTTTTGTAAGTTTTTGAAGCTCCGTCATAAGCGTAGGCCTCCCCGCTCCGAAGTTGAAAGCCTAGCAGTGCTCCCGTTACCCTGTGGGCGGTATACCGGCTTACCTGCTCCCGGTCGAGGTAGATGGCCACACCATTTGGCGTGGCAAAGGCCGCAATATTTTCTTTTTCTGTTGGCTTGCGGTCAATATTAATGACCCAGGAACTGGCCAGCTCGCGTTGTTCTTTTTCATTCGCCTGCCGCTCCCGTGCCTGTGCCTTTTCGGCATAGCTTTTTAGCTTCGTAGCCCCCGCTACCTTTTGGGTATAGCAGTCCATATCCCCAAAGCCTCCATCCGGCCCCTTCTTCGGCGTTACCGTATTCCCGTTACAATCCTTATCGCCCGCAAGGCCATTATAACCTGCCGATTTCTCCGACTGTTCAGCTCTGAGTTCCTTTTTTTCTTCCTCGCTGAGGTATGGACTTTCGGCCAGTGCATCGTAGGCTTTGTTCTCTTCCTGCTCCCGTTCCAATGCCGCTTTTTTATCGCTGGCACTGCCCGAATAATGTTCCAGGTAATCTGTACGTTTTTTAACCAGGTCAACAATACTCCCCACCAGTTCCTTCAGGTCTTCATAAACCCCCGCCACATCTGCAACCTGCAGCTCTCCCTCTTCATAGCTCGTTTCAACTACCCCATCATAAAGCTGCCTGTCGGTGTTGATCCCAATCCCCTTAAACCGCACCTTTACATTAACCTGCCCCAGCATCGGGATGGTCAAATAGCCTTCTCCGCTAAAGCTCCTGCTACCCGATACCCTGGTTATCCGCACCGGGAATTTCCCCGCGGTAAACAGTTCGCCGGCTGCGAGGGAGGAAATGGGGTTTTTATTGCTGATGCTGATCTCTGCAGCAATCATCCCACAGTTTGTGGTTACCGCATCTGTAGCATTTGCAGCCGTTTCCAGCGTAAGAACAGGCGAGTAAGTGCCATTGTCGGTCCCTGCGCTAAAGCCCCCTGTTGTACAAACCGATCCGATACGGTATTCGTAAACCAGCCCCGGTTTTAGGCCATTCAGGGTTGTACCCGTTTCCAGCGTGTTGATACTGTACCAGTTGCCCCCGCTTAAAGCCTGCTCCCGGTATTGCAGCGTATAGCCACCGGCAGGTCTGGTACCCGGGGGAGATTCCCATTTCACGGTTGCCTGTGTACCGGTAATACTCGCCTGGATAGCAGAAGGTGGTTGGCAGTCGTCCTGGTAATCGAACCAATAGATTTCGCTCCACCCATGGTTGCGATAGTTATCGGTTTGATCCCCTGTTGACGAAGTTGAGATGGCCCGCACCCGCCAGGCATAACGCTTCCCGGGGATCAGCTGGGGTTCTGCAGGGCCTAACAAGAGTGTGGTGCTGTTTACAGTACCCTGGTATAACGCCTTACTGCTCTCAAACCCCGCTTAAGGGGCCATCCCCCTGTCCCAAAGCTCTTTGAGCGTAAACTCATACCGGGTATGGAATGCCGCGGCAGGGCTTCCCATGTTCCGGGGTGTCCACTGGAAAACAACATTCTGCACTTCCCGCGCTGCTATCCGCTCGCCTTTAGCCGGCAGGTTGAGCAGCGGCGGATCATTCAGGGCCAGGTAAGCCATCGCACAGCTCTTGCGGCTAAGCAGCTGCCCGGTATTGGCCTCAACAACCTCGAAGCAGAAAGTATACATCCCTTCGGGTAACCGCCCCTCCCGTTCATAAGCTGTGCGCGAAAGACCTGAAAAATCAAGGTTACCGGCCTGAAAATAAGGGCTAAGATCAGCCAGTGAAATCCTTTGGGCAATCCCGGCATCAAGGCTGATGCTGGGATAGTAACCTCCCTCACGGCTCTTAAGCTTTAGGCTCTGGCCCTCAATGTACATCCGCAGCCGCACGTTCAGCACCGGCTTTTGCAGGTCGGTATTGGTTAGTATTACCGCAAGCCGCTCGGTTGCACCCCCATAGTATTCGTTGATATGCAAAGGGTACGGCGGAACCAGTACCGGTGTTACCTGGACGGGATAAATCTGTGCCTGCGCTGCAGAGAACAAACAAAAAAGAAATAGGAAAAACTTGAGTGGAAGGGAGAAAAAGAGCGTTTGGTTTTTAGTCATGTTTCATCGTTCTGCCGAACGGACAAAAACAAACGCATTAAAGCACACGCTGTTCAGGCCATCCGAAATGGTCAAAACGTTGTATGCACAGCAAGAAAAGCCATCGCCTTTATGGCACAACGTAAACTAAACTGTTAAATGGGATGGGGCAAAAAAAGTCTGTATTTATACTATAACTACAGGAATGAGTTGATTTATAGGTATAAAGTAAAGGTATTCATCAACAAAAACCAAATTAACTTTAAAATGGTGTAAGGGCAGTTAAGTTTAACATCCTCTATCAATGTTTTTCATTTCTTGAACTAGTTCAATGTCCAGGGATTTTGTTCGCCATAACTTTGAATTATCAAAAACGAAAAAGAAAATGAAAAATCAAATTTTAGGTATCCACCACATCACTGCCATAGCAGGAAACGCAAAACGTAACTTCGACTTTTATACCAAAGTTTTAGGTTTAAGATTCATCAAAAAAACAGTCAATTTTGATGATCCACACACTTATCATTTTTACTTTGGTGATGAACAAGGAAGTGCCGGAACCATTTTAACTTTTTTCCCATGGGGAGATGAAATCCAACAAGGACGTAAAGGTTCTGGAATGGCTACAGAAATCGGCTACAGCGTTCCGGAAAACAGTTTAGATTTTTGGATAGAACGTTTCGAGAAATACAATGTTACTTATAATAAGCCTGCGGTTAAATTTGGCGAAAAATACTTAACATTTCTTGACCCAGATGGTTTGAAACTAGAATTAACAGAAGTTAAGAATGATACCCGTAAACCCTGGGAAACTGCAGAAGTAAATACAGCGGTTGCTACAAGGGGTTTTCACCATATTACCCTGACCTTAAAAAATATTGAAGCTACAGCTTTTATACTAACTGAAGTATTTGGATACAGGTTACTAACAAAAGAAGCCAACAGATCACGCTATATTACTGACGCGGTTAATGAAGCTGCAATTGTTGACTTAGTAGAGATCGAAAGCGAAAAAAGAGGCTTCAATGCCAATGGAACAGTGCATCACGTAGCTTTTAGGGTAAAAGATGACGAAGCTTTAATGGAGTATAGAGATAAAATTGTAAAACTAGGACTTAACATTACCCCACAAATCGACAGGAATTATTTCCATTCACTTTACTTCAGAGAACCAGGAGGTGTATTATTTGAAATTGCTACCGAAAATCCTGGCTTTACTGTAGATGAGCCATTAGCAGAATTAGGCAAAAACCTTAAACTACCTGCTCAATACGAAAGCAGAAGAGCAGAAATAGTTGAAACACTTGTTGATTTAGACAACTAATACCATGGAATATCAACCCTTAAAATACATCTATAAACCTTCAGGAATTGAAGGTGCAAATACCCTACTCCTTTTGCATGGAACGGGTGGCAATGAACAAGACCTCTTACCGATTGCCGATTATTTCGGCAATCGGTTCAATGTACTTTCGGTAAGGGGAAATGTAAGCGAGCATGGTATGCCCAGATTTTTCAAGCGCTTGGGCATGGGCGTATTTGATGAAAAAGATTTGCAATTCCGTACAGAAGAGCTAATTCACTTCCTGGGAGTGCTGGCAACCAAAGAAGGTTTCGACCCTAACAAAATTATTGCCTTAGGCTATTCTAACGGAGCAAATATTGCCGGTTCTGTATTGGTTACCCATCCTGATTTATGGAGTGGAGCCATACTGTTCAGACCGATGCAACCCTACCAGGTAATGCCTGCAGTTAAGAATGAGAAAGGTATACCGGTTTTTATGAGCTCGGGAAAATCAGATCATACAGTAGCCATTGCATCAGTAAAAGGTTATCAGGAGGCATTGAATAATGGAGGTTTTAACGCCACATTGCACCAAATCAATACCAGCCATGGCCTTACACAAGAAGATATAGAGCTTGCAGTGGGGTGGTTCAACCAAAATTTTAAATAATGGAAACTTTTCAATTGACCCGAATCTATGCGGATGAAAATGGCGAAAGTCATTTTGAAGACCTGACCATCCCTTTATTGCCCAATGGGGAAATCGGATTCCTTTCTGAGGCAGAAAATACCAAGAGTATTATCTTCAGGAAGGTAAAACCTGATTATGATTTTGATTTCCATCATGCGCCGCAGAAACAATACATCGTTTTACTGGATGGAATAATCGAGATTGAAACCTCTGCCGGAGAAAAAAGAAGCTTTACCGGAGGACAAATCCTGCTGGTAGAAGATACCTGGGGAAAGGGTCATAGAACAAAAAATATTCAGTCCAGTCTGAGATCCAGCATTTTCATTACCTTATAATTTTTCGTTTTGATCAACAGGGCTCTAACATATTCGGAGTCCTGTTATTTTTCTTTGGCCATTCGTGTACGTACTTTGCTCAAAAACTCGGCTGACATGCCCAGATAGGATGCGATATAATGCTGAGGTACGCGCTGAGGGATAGTAGGATAATGGGCTAAGAAATCGAGATACTTTTCGTGTGCCGTTTTCGAAATACTGAAGTACAACCTGTTTTGCAATACATTAAGATAACGTTCGACCAAAATGCGATAAAAACGTTCAAATCTGGGCACTGCATTTAGAAGCTCCTCTTTACTTTGGGGACTGAGGTAAAGCAGCTCACAATCCTCAAGCGTTTCAATGAAAATATTTCCTGGTTGTTGTGTAGAGAAACTGGGTATGTCACTGATCCAGTTATTTTCGATCGCAAACTGAATAATTACTTCCTGCCCCTGCTCATTAATGTAATATTTCCTTAAGCAACCCTTATTTACAAAGGCTTCAAAATGACAGATTTCCCCTGCCCTGAGCATATAGGTTTTCTTTGGCACAGTTTTAAACTTGAGCAGTTGATTAAAAACCAGTAACTCGTCCTCTTTAAACGAGATCTTACTTAAAACACTATGGTTAATCTGAGAATACAAAATATTGAATTTGATGGATGATTGGGAAATTCAAAATTAATTAAAAAGACTTAGATACCACCAAACCCATATGAGAATAAAAGATAATGGAAGAGGGGCTAATGATAGTGCCACCAAGTACATCTTACATCTCTACATCTATCTCAATTAATGTAAAAGGGAAAAATGGAAGATGGATTAGCCAAAATGCCATGAAGTCCATCTCACATCACATCTATCTCAATTAATGTAAGAGGGAAAAATGGAAGATGGATTTGCCAAGATGCCACGAAGTCCATCTTACATCAACACATCTTACATACTTTAAATAATTTACCAGATTGATTTCACCGAAAACACCTCTAAATCCTTCACTGTTATGTTGGTTCCCCAAAAACGAAGTCCTTCCTTGTTATTGGCATCTAATTTTCGCTGGATAGAATAAGAATAAGCGCCGCCATCAATAAACACTTCTACAGAAGTTCTGTCTATATAAATATCAGCAGAAATTTCCATGCTCGCCATATCCTGAGGGGAATAAAACACACCGTTTACCAGGTTAAAGTTCATATCATAATCCAATATCCGCTGGCCGTTAAGACTCAGCCCTGCACTGGTGGCATGAGATAATTTAATCCTGGTTTTGATGCGCAGTTTATCGCTTCCCTGGTATGTTTTCAGCTTTTCATTTGCAGCTGCTTCAGTTAAATTCTCCCATTTGTTTTCGGTACTAAATAACTGTTCAGCTTCTTTGATTGGTTCGCTAAACAGTCTTACACCATCTTTTGTCGTTTTAAGCTTAAGTTCTGTTGGCAATAACATCATCCCGTTGAAAGGCATGCCTTCATGGCTAATTCTACCCCAACCCAATTGAATTCTTCTTCCATCCGATTCTGGAATATTACTGAAAGTTTGTGCGGCATAAATGGTCCCTGTTACATAGTAATATTTGCCGGTTTCGGGCATAAATTTCTTCCCATCAAACGAACCCAGCATATAGGTATTGGATGCGCCGTACATTACCCACTTGGTTTTAGTTTTATCGCCATCAATGGGTAATTCGAATAAATCCGGGCACTCCCAAAAACCTGTAGTATGGCTTTCGTAAGTCCAGTCGAGTAAATTTTTAGAAGTATAAATAGAATGCCCATCCCTTTCATTGAGCACCATAACCCAATGATTTCCTGGCTTGTACCAAAACACCCTTGGATCTCTGGTATCTACACTATTCCATTTTGCTTTCGAATCAATTACCGGGTTCTTGCTGTATTTAGCCCAGGTACGTCCCTTATCCAAACTATAAGCGATACATTGTGTTTGTTTATCGGCTGTATTAGCCGTGTAAGCGGCAACCATGGCTGGTGTACTTCCTTTATTAAAACCCGCTGTGTTGGTGTAATCGATCACCGCTGATCCGGAAAACATGGTTCCCAGTTCATCCGGAAGAAGTGCCACAGGCAGCTCCTGCCAATGGATCATATCTTTGCTTACTGCATGCCCCCATGACATATTTTCCCACTCCCGTTCGTAAGGGTTATGTTGATAAAAGAGGTGATACTCTCCTTCGTAAAAGATCAATCCGTTCGGATCATTTATCCACCCTCTCCTGGAAGTAAAATGAAACTGGGGCCGGTTTTTCTCTTTATAAATGAGCTCCTGACCTTCAATTTCATCATGCTGATAAATCTTTTGCAGTCCGGAGGATTTTCCGTCATAACTGATTTTGATGGTTTTACCCTTTAAGGCAGTCACATCACAAAACACCCAATACTCTGGTTCATCTCCGGATAACCGGATTTTAAAAACCCTTTCCGTTTTACCACCCAGTTCAAATTTCATATTTCCCCGCTCCTGTTTTTGGGATACCGGGAGATTGAGGTATTTTTTAGTAATCTTAATGGTAATGTCATCCGCAACAGCGGCTTGAAAAATGAACAGCAGAATTCCGATGCCCAATATTGTCTTAATGGTAACTTTCATTTTGGTTAGAATGAACTTTGAGTAAATGAATTACAGCGCCTAAAGAAACTGTTCAGTAAACTTAACTAAAAGGTTTTACTTAATAAATAATTATTCAACTTTACTGGAGTGAGCAATTAAATTTAGTAAACTGTTCTAATACAGACTCTCATTCAATCATTCTCTAATTCACTCATTAATTATCATCCGTTCTAAAAGGCGTGGCGGGTAAGCCCGATTTGTTGGTCAGGTTTGCCTCTGGATTATCTGCCCAGCCATACCGTACCGCTACCGGATGAGGCACATCGGGAGCGCTTACGATAATCTTATCGCCAATAATTTTTGCATCTGCCCAGTAGAATTTACGGTCTTGGCCTGCAATTGAAAATCCGGTTAGGCTTTTTCCGGTAGATTTGAGTTGCTCGGCAAAATTGAAACTAAGTTCAACAGACTGATTAACCACTTTCATGCTGCTATACTGAGGACCAGAATAAGCAATATGCTTTCCATATACCTTAGCCAGTGCAATTAAGGCCAAACGCTTGCCCACCTCTTGCTTGTTTTTGGGATGAATATCCTGAGAATCGCCAATATCAATGGTTACCGCCATGCCAGTATTTGGAAGTGCCAACGTATTCAATTGCGCATCCCTAAGTTCTGCCCATTGTGAGTCACCAGGGGTGGAAGTTTTCGCTTTAAAATTGGCCAATTGAACAAAGAGGAAAGGGAAATCACCTATGTTCCAATGTCTACGCCAATCTTTTATCAGAGAAGGAAAAAGTGTACGGTATTGCGCTGCACGTTCGGCATTCGACTCGCCTTGATACCAGATCGCGCCTTTGATGGTGTATTTCAGAAAAGGATTTACCATCGCATTAAACAATACGGTAGGCCGGTTAGCGGTTTGGTTAGATGAAGGTGAAGGACCAACCTTTTTTAAATCCAGGGCTACACGATAAAGCCAATCTCCACTCAAATCTATTTTACCGGCATTGCCCAAATCTAGAAACACCTGACTTTTTTCGCCATAAATTCCGCCGCCGCCGCCACTATCCATTACACGAACCACCAATAAATGCTCGCCAGGGGTTAAACTTGCAGCTGGAATTTTATATTTTCTATTTTGGTTGTAACCTACAGTTTCACCTATAAGTTTACCATCTAAAAAGGTCATGTCGTTATCATCAATTTGCGCCAGGCTGAGTTTTGCATCTTCTTTCGGCTGCTCGATAATTACAATCTTCCTTTTAAGGTAAACAATACCATCAAACCCGGGCAGTGCAGTATCTTCCCACAATGCAGGAACAGTCATTCTACTCCAATCTTTTTCGGTAGCATCAGTAGTCCAAGTATATTTACCGCCACTAAACCCGAGGTCTGATTCCCTAACCTTTTTCTCCCAGTTTTCTTGTAATTTCTCTTTATCTACATTTTTGTTCAGCAATGCCTCAGTTTGAATGCGTTCGGTTTCTGCTTTAAAATCTGGAAGTGTTTTAAGCGTTTGGGCACTTGTCCAGGCCTCAGCAATTGTACCACCCCATGAAGCATGAATTAAGCCAATGGGAATACCTGTATTTTTATAAACTTCTCTTGCAAAGAAATACGCGGTAGATGAAAATTCAGAGATCGTATTTGGCGAGCAGTTTTGCCAGCCTCCAGAAGAAATGCTCGCCTCTTCAATGGGCAAATCAGCCGTTACATGGTTAACCTGAAGCAATCTGATATTGGGATAATTGGCCTGACGGATCTCTTCCTCATAGTTATTTACCTTTCCCCAGCGTGCCAAAGGCATTTCCATATTGGATTGGCCAGAGCAAAACCAAACCTCCCCAATCATCACATTGTTTAAGGTCAATACTTCGCCATCAGAAATAGTAATGGTATACGGGCCTCCATATGCAGGTGTAGCCACCTTAATCTCCCATTTGCCAACTGCATTACTTTTAACCGCATAGGATAATTTGTTCCAGGAGCATTTTACAGTGACATTTTTTGCTGGTGTTGCCTTTCCCCAAAGCGTAACCTTTGTTTTTTGCTGCAAAACCATGTTGGAGCCAAGTGCAGCAGGAAGGGTAATCTTCGCTGAAAGATTAAAACTATTTAAGAGAAATGTCGCTACAATAATAATTGCCGCCGATTTTAAATTCATTATTTTACCTCCTCTAGTTTAAGCACTACACTGGTTCTGCTTGCGTTAACGTTTGGATTATAACCAATTTTCGTTAAGAAATCGCCACTGTAAACCTGGGTCGCATCCAAAGTGCTTTTAGTTCCCGGATAAAGATTGATCTCTGTTAGTTTGTAATTTTTATTGGGATTGAGCCCCTGCATTTTAATAGGCAATTTACTCTTTTCTTCATATCGGTTATTCACCAGATAATTAAAAACCACCCCCGATGCTTTATCTGCATTCAGATACAACATGGCCGCTACACTTCCCTCTCTTGGATTAGCCAGGCGATATTGGTCTCCCTGCCAGATATCCGTTTTAAGTACATTATAATTTTTTATCGCCTCCTGGCAAAACAGCAAATCTTTTTCGGGTAATTTCGATACCACAATATCAAAGCCCAGCTTGCCCATCATGGCCACATCTGTTCTGAATTTGATGGGTTGTTTTCCCCAGTCGGTAACGTGGTTAGCGCTGCTAATGGCAGGATAGAAATACGAATATTCCCATTGCATGAAGATTCTTTCCATGGGGTCGGTATTATCGCTTGGCCAGAATTCGGTAAAATATTTCAGGGCGGCATAATCTACCCTTCCACCTCCACCGGAGCATAACATCATCGGCACTTTAGGATATTTGGTTCGTATTCTTTCTAAAACACGATACAAACCTTTCACATAATCGATGTAAAAGGCAGCCTGATTTTCTTTTAAATGGGCGGAATAAGCATTGTAAATTACGGCATTACAATCCCATTTGATATATGATAACGAAGGATTTTTAGTAAAAAGACCATCAACAATTCCGAACACAAAATCCTGTACCTCAGGATTACTTAAATCCAGAACCAATTGATTTCTGAAATAATGCTCTGCCCTTTTAGGTTGTTTAATTACCCAACTCGGATGTTTTTCATAAAGTTCACTTTTCGGGCTAACCATTTCAGGTTCTATCCAGATCCCAAACTTTACCGCATTTCCTTCGGCTTCTTTAACCAGTGAGGAGATTCCGTTTGGTAACTTGCTTTTATTTTCCTGCCAATCGCCTAAGCCCACGCGATCGCTATTTCGCGGATATTTATTACCAAACCAACCATCATCCAGTAAAAATAGATCTACCCCCAGCTTCTTGGTATCTTTCAGCAAAGCGGCAAGCACCTGCTCGTTAAAATCGAAATAAGTGGCTTCCCAGTTGTTCAGTAACGTTAAACGGTCTCCCTTTCCATCCAAAATCTGATAGTTACGTGCCCAGTTTTGTAATTGTCTGCTGGCGGCGCCCTTACCCTGATTAGAAAAAGTGTACAGGAATTTCGGGGTTACAAAAGCCTCATTAGGTTTTAATTTATAGGGAGAGGCATAATTGTTCATTCCGGCAATTATGCGAAGGTTATCCTGGTAATCTACTTCCAGATCTATCCTAAAATTACCGCTCCATTCCATTGCCCCATAAAGCACGCTTCCATTATTTTCTGTAGCAGGTGCATCCAGTGAAACCATAAAAACAGAAGGTTGGAAAAGATTGGCTCTTGTACCCAGCTTACTATCTAAAGTTTTAATCCCGTGGGTAATGCGACTTTCCTCAGGCTGCATTTCTAAGGCCCAATCGCCATGATATTGCTTCAGGTAATAATCTTTGGCCTTCAAATGAAGATTAGCTGATGCAAATTTCTGCAATATGACATTGCCCTTCTCCTGGTGTTTAATTTCCGTCCATTGCTCAAAAACATTCTCTTTAAAGTACGACTGATAATATAGCTCCACCTGAAAATTATAGGCTGGATCTTTTAAGAGGATCTTGGTTAAGCTGGTATTATCGTTGATCTTTCTGGTTTCGTGTGAAACATAGGAAAGGTTCAAGCTATTATTCCCATCACTGTGTACCACCGAAATGGCAGGCTCCAGTAAATTTCTCGAACCTGATGGTGTGTAAACTGAATTTAGTTGACCGGTATAATCTTCTGTTTGCTTATAAGTGCCACCAATTAACCCATACTCCTTTGTTGAGACTAGCTTCTGACCAAAATATTGAATGGTAACATCGCCACCGTTAACGGCTTTCAATACCAGTGCCTGATTTTCGGTTTCGATGGGAATAATGGTTTGAGCCTTACTGAGCTTTCCCGTAAAAAGTAATGAAACGAGTAAAACTGTAGCTCGGGAGACTTTTCTAAGACGAACAGATCTGTACATTTTATTTTGTTTAGGTTATTGATAGATAGATTAATGTGATGATGAAACCTGGAGTAAAATAGCCTGCTCAGGTTGCAGTTTAATAGTAGTATGATTTTGAATGTGATACGGTGTTCCGCTGATTAGTTCTTTAGCTTCAACAAAACTTCCTGCAATATTTAAGCGCTCAAAATGGATTGGAATTTCCTGCGCTGTTTTGTTGTAATTGAATATGGCCAGGTATTTCTTATTTCCAAAATGCTTTATAAACAAGTTGGAAGCTTCTTTTTGAAGCGCCCCTTCTACCGGCTGAAAGGCTTTTCCATCTTTTAAAACCGCTAACACTTCCTGATTTTGGAATAATTTTTTAGCCCTTTCAGTCCAGGGGCCATGCTGCGAAAAATCATCGCCACAGATAAAAGTACCCGTAACTATTGCTGAAAGCATCCTGGAAACATTGGTTTCGTAAGATTCTGTACCCAACACTACATGATCGCCATCTACATAATCATAAAGATGGGTTTGCCACCAGCCATTGGTTACACTATTTAGGGTGTATTTAGTATCGTTAATAGATTTAAAAGCATCGCAGGCAATTCGCCTTACATGCACATATGGAGCTGTGGCCAGGCTTGGTGATATTGCTGCATACACTAACATTTTATTATCCAGTTCCTGGAGTAAAAAATCCATTCCAAATCGGTAAGCCTGCATACCAGTTTGAATTTTGGCATTATAAAAATGATCGGATTCTACCGCAGCATGACCTAAAAAGTCTATTTTAATCATCTCAAAACCACAGGCTTTAAACTTCCCGATCATATATTTTATCCGCTGCAAAGTGCCCGGATGGGTAGGATCTAATGCTCTGGCCCCATCAAAATCGTGGTAGCCCTTGCCTATTTTAGTCCACATTTCTGAAAAATTGTAATCTACACCATTTGCCTTACGATCGCCTCCGGCAGCAAAACCCCAATCGGTAAAGGGTGCCCAGTAAATACCGGGTTTTAGCCCCTTGCTTTTGCAGTAATCGGCAAATGCTTTGAGTTTGGAATAATCTTCATGCTGCACCAGGTTATCCCAGTAAGAATCCAGATCAACAAAACATACACCATCATTTCTAAAATTTTTTAAACTATCGGCAAAAAAATCGACCACCTTCATGGCTTTCTCCTGAGATATTTTTTCCTGCATTACGCCCCAACTGTTCCAACCGATTGGCGTGGGCTTGTTCCATTTAAAAACTACTCTGGTTTGGTTGGCTTTAACTGCTTTGGCAAACTCTTCCATACCCAGGCGCCAATCCGGAAAATAACCAAACAATACTTTAGCTGAAGCAATGGTATTTCCACTTAAAAAACCATGTGCCAGTCGATCTCTGGTTAATTCATAAGCGGTATAACCACAAATAGCACTCATTTCGGCATTTGCGTTTTGCTTTTGCGTTTTAATTCCTGTTTTCCAGTCGGCCTGTTGCAACGAACCCATTACCAGCCCATTACGAGTAGCATTGCTGTATAAAACACCTAGCTCTGCGCTGATGGATTGATCTGTTTGAGCCCAGCTTTTCGCTTCATAGCTGATAAAAGTATCATTATCAAAGGGCGCGATTAAGGTGGTTAAATCCGGATTTTCCAAACCTGCCTTAAGCGATGCATGAATTGGAATGATGTGGTTCGTTTTTAAATTTTCTCCGGTAACAACCAACTGCATCACGAAATAATTATGGCCCGGATAGGTATAAATAACCTGTTGGAGGTTGGGAAGACCAACCCCTGAAAGCTTGATCACATGTTTCCTTCCCTTGCCCAAAGCATCGCTGTAAGCCTGATTAGAATAACTGCGACTAGTATACTGGCTGGATTTAACTGTCTTTCCATCAATTTCTAACGATGAAGTGATATTTGATGCGATTTCCTGGCCATTTAGCCAGGCACTGATATTCCCCTGCCCGCGATCAATTTTGATGATGCCGTTCTTTCCAAAGGAAATCTCCTGCGCCGTCGTTTTCACACTCAAAAAGAGCACCAAAACTACCATCAGTATGCTGCTGGTTGATAAATATTTCATCATTATATTTTTGCTGCCACTATCTCTTTAACCACGCCATTTACCTTAATTTTTACTTTACGTGGCTGCTTTGAGGTAATTTTATAATTTACCACCTTGCCAGCTTTCCATTCCATATCTACCGTAAAGTTGCCTCTTGCGCGAATTCCCTTTGCCTTACCACCCGATTTCCAATTGGCAGGAACAGCAGGTAAAAATTCGATATACCCCTCATGGCTTTGGATCAACATTTCGGCTATGCCGGCAGTTGCACCAAAGTTGCCGTCGATTTGAAAAGGCGGACCCGCAGAAAGCAAATTGGGATAAATACCACCTCCGGCACCGTAATTAATATCTGTCCTTTCGGTTGGCTTCAACAATTCTACCAGTAATTTTTGTGCGCGTTCGCCATCCTGCAACCTTGCCCAAAACAACAATTTATAGGCAATAGACCAGCTTGGTCCATCATCTCCCCTAACCTCGAGGGTTTTCTTGGCTGCCTCTGCCAGGGCAGGTGTTTTGCTTGGGGTTATCAGCGATGCTGGATAAAGACCATACAAATGAGAAATATGACGGTGTTGTGGATCGGTTTCCTTATAATCTCTGATCCATTCCATTATTCTACCATCCGCACTGATATTTCCGGCAGGGGGAACTGATTTCAATTTCTCTAACAAACTTTTTCTAAAGTCTGCATCAACTCCTAATTCTTTTGCGGCATCAATTACATTGGTAAAAAGTTCTCTTACAATTTGATTATCGATGGTTGGTCCCATAGAAATACTGGCAGTTTTACCATTAGGCAGATAAAAAGTATTTTCGGGAGAAACAGAAGGTGCGGTAACCAGCCAGCCTGTTTGTGGATCTTTAATCAAAGCATCAGCATAAAACTGAGCCGATCCTTTTAAAATCGGATATATTTTTTTGAGGTAGTTTTTATCGTTACTGAAAGCATAATGATCCCAAAGGTTGTTGCACAACCAACCCGAACCTGCATTTGATGCACCCCACGAAGCGCTTTCTCCGGGCTCGGTAAATCCCCAAACATTGGTAATGACATGGGCTATCCATCCATTGGCATTGTAATAAGCTTTTGCTGTTCGTTCTCCAGGTTTAACCATTCCCGCCACCAAATCTGCCAGTGGCAAGTTCAGTTCTGAAAGGTTACTCACCTCTACAGGCCATTGGTTCATTTGAATATTCACATCAAGGTGATAATCGCCATTCCAGGGTGTACGGATCTGGTTTGCCCAAAGTCCCTGCAAATTAGGGGGTAACAAACCTACCCGGGTGCTACAAATGCTTAAATAACGTCCAAACTGATAAAAAAGCACCGGGAAACCATTGTCGTCCTGTGGCCTGGCGTGATAATTAATTAAACGCTGATTGGTTGGAACCTGATCGTTGCTTGTGCCATCAATGTTTAAACTTAAGCGATTAAAAAGCTTCTGGTAGTTGCGAATATGCCCTGAAAGTTCCTCCGTATATTTTCTGGCACTTGCTTTGGCTAAACGCTGGTTTTGCCTGGTCTTAAAATCAGCATCTTTAAAATCCGTTCCTGCAGAAATGTATATCAATATAGCTGATGCATCTTTAACCTGAATCGTATTTTTGTTAACCTGCTGTGTTCCATCGCTGGTTACCACTTTTACCTTGGCAGAGTAACGCATCCCTTTACCATCGATGCCATTATGCAGCTGACCAAAAAGTTCTAACACACCATTTTCTACCCGGGTATCAGCACGTTCTGGTCTTGAAATAGAAAGTTCAATGCCGAGTTGTTTAGGCTTAGAAGCAGTAAGACGGATGATGCTCACATCATTATCGAAACTGGTGAAGTACTCACGTGTATAGGTAATATCCTTAACCTTAAAAGTGGTTTTAGCTACGGCACGATCAAGTGAAAGCTCCCTGTAATACTCGCTTGGGTTTACATTTTGATTGGCGTATTGATAATCGATCTTTAAATTTCCCAACACCTGGAAACAACCATAATTTGCACCCCCAGAGCCCTCGCCCTTACAAATAAAATTCTTGTTCACTAAATCCTGGGCTTCATCATTCTTCCCTTCTAAAATTAACCTTCTAATTTCAGGAAGGCTTTTATTGGCTTCATAATTATTGGCATCCTGTGGCGCACCAGACCAAAGTGTAATGTCGTTTAAAACAATATTTTCAGATTTTACACCGCCATCGGGCATCATACCCAAACGGCCATTACCCAAAGCGAGCGTTTCTTCCCACTTTTGCGCAGGCTTATCGTACCATAAGCGTAATTTCTCTTGTGCTATAAGCTGTGTAGAAAGGAAGGTAAAAGTGATTAAAAAACCTACTTTTAGTCTGGTTTGCATCATTGTACTGGTTAGTTTAAAAATATTCAAATTAATTTTCACCTGTAAATTAACATACTACAGGTGAAAATCAGGCATCTATTGTTTATTCCAAAAGGTTAATTCACTCATATTACTGTATCCCGATCCGGTTACGGTATGCAACACCCTGATGCGGATATATCTTACCGGAGGTGGATCAGCAAGCAAGTCAAATTTCATTGCATTTTTCCCGTCATCCGTACGGCTAACCTCTTTCAACAAAGTCCAGCCTTTTGCAATGGCTTCTGCTTTCCAGCCTGCATTATCTGCTCTTAATGTGGTAGCGGCATTGCTAATATCGTTAATTCCCCAAACTTCAAACTTATCAGGGTTGTTACAGCAATCCCGTCCGGTTTCTTCCATTTGAGCTAAATTAGCATAACTTTTACCCAGGTCGAAAGTAAGCACATGCGCGATGTAGCTGCCATCACTATGGAAAATATTTGGATACCCTTGTGGTCCAACGCTGCCATCCCAAAGCTTACTGATACTGGTTCCTGATTCGTAATAGTTCACATCATTTGGCAATCGTACCTCTCTAAACAACGACTTATCACACTGTTCGAGCGTAAAAATCCTTGGAAAAACAGAATAGTCTGAAACCGCAAACACATCTAAAGAACCCTGTCCGGGGATATACGACGACTTGTACTGTATCTCTGTACCTAGTTTATAATCAGCAAGTACCAGGGAATTGTCTTTCGGCAACAAAATTTTCTCTGAAACCACATTTGCCGTGTTGGTGTACTTAATTACCGTCGAAACATTAATCGTGTCTGGGGTATTAAAATTTAACTGAACGGAACCATTACTGTTTACCACATAAGGCGTTGTGGCATTATACGGCCTGTTAAGTAAGGCAGATTGGTACAATGGGCCAAAAACCCTGATATTTTTGGCTTCTATCGGAATAGAGCGATTGCCTTTACCATCATAAGAATAGATCGTAAAATTATAGGTGTATTCCCTTAAATTGGGAATGGTAACCTTAATGGTATCTGTTGGTTTATGGCTGGTAGCCTGCACCACTACAGAATCGGCATTATTGTTCCAATACACTACATATTTACTTATGCTTGGGTCGGGACTTGGATTCCACCATAATGCGGTACGCAGATTACCAGGCTTGCTGATGATGTTTGCCACACGCCCCGGATAAACGATTTCTCCATCTTTTAGATAATCTTTAAAAGCAAGATCATCTTTGGTACAGCCAATCAATACTGCAATGAGTAAGGCTATCAAACCAATATTTTTATAAATACTTTTCATCTTGAAATGATATTAAGATCAATTACTTTTCTAAACCTATCTTGGATCGCCATAGAAAGCCATTTCCATAGCATGAGCAAATGTTCCGCTAGACCAGGTGCTGCTAACCGAAAGGCGAACAAACCTCACTTTAGGACTAGCCAGGGGCAAATTGAAACTCACTCCAGCCTTAACAAAATCGTTATCGGCAGCGGTGTGGGCTACCGGTTTTGCGCCCGAAGGTGGATCTGGATAATTGTAATTGCCCATATTGGTCCAATCGCCAATTACGGTTCCTTCGGCGGCAGAAAGCGGAAGTTTGGCATCACGCGGAGCAGCAACATTAGAACCCCAGATCGAAAATACTTTTGGATTTCCGTGGCCAAAGGCAAATTTATCAGAACCATCTGGTCTTTCCCATAAAACGAAACGGCTTAGCTTAGCACTAACCCCTAAACCAAATGTGGCAATTGCCGGCATAGGCGCTCCTGGTTCGGTATGCCAACCATTAGAACTACCATCCGTTTTGCCATCCCACAAATATGGAAGGTCCCAGCCATAGGCAATTACCCCATCTGAAGGTAATCGATAAGCAGAGAATTTATTTCTATCCAGTAGCGTTTCAAAAAATGGTGTGATTGTTTTATAGGTCGTATCGGAGATATTTCCAAAGCTATCCATTACGTAGTAACCTATTTTCTTAGGTACGGGTTCGTATCCCCGAACGGAGTAATCTACCACAGGTAATTTGGTGTAGTGCTGATCAATCACATCTGATGTCTCTCCGGCACCCACGCCCAGTAAGATAATCCCTAAATTGTTTTTCAAAGCGTTATTCCCCGTAATTTTAAAACCGCCAAAATCTGCTTGTGCATCAACTGTTGGCTTAAATAAGAGATAAGGTGGGGTATCCGGATTTACCTTCACCACAACAGGATCTGATTTTACATCAGCCCTGCTTACCGCATAAAGCGTAACATCATAAGCTTGCTTCTTTGCAAAACCATCCACCATAATCGAATCAGAATAATAGCTGGATTTTGTTTCCCGGGTGGTAACGCCATTTATTTTATAACGTGCCAGAACATACAAAAGGTTTTTAGAATTGGGAAGCGTATAAGTAATGTATGCTCCTCCATTAAAATTATCGACCTTGATATTGCTTACCACATCGGGTTTAGTCATATCTGTTGAAGCTGGATCATTATAATCCTCCATCTTCTCGCAAGCTGTTAGTATGGCAACAGAAAACATGATTACCATCAACAGGCTGTTTTTAATATTTTTCATCTTCATTTAGCTTAAATATTTTATTACCACAATGGATTTTGGACCAAATTTGGATTTACAATCAAATCATAGCTTTTAATTGGCCACAAGTAATCTTTAATTCCAAAAACAGGGATAAATTGGGTAACCGGGCGATAATAATTTACAGCATCGGCATTATTGATACTCCATCCTTGAATTGGCGCGGTAAGTACCGATTGGAGTTCCTTCCAGCGGCGAAGGTCCCATCCGCTTTGCGCTTCAAAACACAGTTCAATTCTTCTTTCCTGATGGATAATCTGCCTCAGGCCATCCTTGGTATTAAATTTAGCAGGCGTTCTGGAAAAAGCTGCCCATGATTCCTGAACACCTTTTAGCCCTGCCCTTTTTCTCACCAAGTCCAGGTAAGAGAAAACCTCAGCAGTTGGCCCGTTTACCTCGTTTAATGCCTCGGCATAAAGGAGGTACAATCCGGCTAACCTGATAATAGGCAACCTAAACTGTGATTGTTGAAAACCATCATCATATACTGAGGCATAACTCACCAGTTTTTTAGGCCAGTAGCCTGTAATATTCAGCCTGATGTTATCACTGGGTGCAGCCAGGCCATTTCCTCTTGCAGAAACATGGTACAATGGATTGCTGTTATCGTCCTGGTTATAACGGCCATTTCCAAACCAGATTCCGCCATCAAAAGCGATGTCTGCATAAAAGCGGGCTTCTCTGCCGAAATGTCCCTTTATAGTTTCATAACCTTCTTTGATATAATATCTGCTGGCAAAATCTCCGGTTTTAATGGTATTTCTTCCGGTGTAATCCCAGGTTTTATCTTCGTTGATTGGTACACCATTAGCCGTGTAAAAAAGTTCCTGGGTAGCTATTGGTGCAGAAAAAGTAGAAGGATTAGAGAAGGCATTTACAGCCGATTTTGGGGTTAACCTCGGTGTAGCAAAACCCTGGTGAGCAAATTCGGGGTTGGTGGCCCAAATCACTTCATTATTTAGCTCCCAGCGTTCGGTTACGGCATTCTGAACGTCTAACGTTACCTTTAACGAATCAGACAATTTACCTACCGTTGCTGGTGCAATAAAAGTATATAATTTAATACCCTGGGCTTCTGCAGCAGTGATTGCCACTTTCGCGGCATCGGCTGCTCTTCTCCATTTCTGCGCATCGAAAGCAGCTGGAAATAAAGCTACTCCATCTTTATCCTTAAAGCCTGCATAATCTGGATTACCATTAAACAAGGGACTTGCCGCAGTGGTTAACACTTCTGCTTTTACCGATAAGGCAATTACGCTGGTTACCCGTCCAAGCTCCGTGGCCTGACTGGTGATGACTGGCGGAAGATCCGGAGCTGCTTCATCTAGAAGTGATACAATATAAGCCACACTTTCGTCTACTGTTGCTCTTTTAATCCGTACCTCGTCTGTAGTGCTAGAAATGGATAAATTGGTTTTGATCAACGGAATTGGGCCATACATTTTAAAAAGCACATAGTGATAATACGCCTTTAAGAATTTGGTTTCTGCAATCCATCTTTTCTTCTCCGTTTCTGACAAATCGATGGGTTTATCGATATTTTCCAGCATGATGTTACAAATTCTGATAGATCGGAAAAGGCTATAACTGCCTTCCTGTCCATCCCAGGCATTTAAACCTGGATTTGCAGCCGTTTGGTTTCCACGAAGCAAGTTAAATCCC
The DNA here is from genome assembly GCF_900111155.1 of Pedobacter rhizosphaerae. Taxonomy (GTDB): domain Bacteria; phylum Bacteroidota; class Bacteroidia; order Sphingobacteriales; family Sphingobacteriaceae; genus Pedobacter; species Pedobacter rhizosphaerae. The sequence continues at coordinate 70,979 of NZ_FOGG01000013.1, forward strand.
GTCCGATTGAATCCCTGATAATTATCCAGTGTATTAGAATAGATCAATTCGGAGGAAGTGGTAAATCCAGGATTAGACGAAACATCGGCCATGCGCTGAAGGTAGGCGTAGCAGGAATAAAGGTAGTTTTCTGCTTCGTTTCTATTTCTAAAGGCATAATCAAGCGTCCCCAGGTTATCTGGAGTAATATCAAGGTATTTTTTGCAGGATGCTCCTGTTAACAACAAGATAATAACGCAGGTATATTTTAAAGCTTTTTTCATTACAGGGTTACGTTAAGACCAACATTGAATACTTTTTGAATTGGGTAGGCAAAGCCATTTCCGCCTTGCTCCGGATCCCACATTTTGAAAGGGCTCCAGGTTAACAGGTTCAATCCGTTAAAATAAATCCGGGCAGATGAAAGTTTAATTTTTTTAGAAAACTGTTGTGGTAGTGTGTAACCAATTTCTACAGATTTCAAACGTAGTAACCGGCCATTTCTCATCCACCAGGTACTGGTTTGTGCGTTGTTTTCTAAATCTACAGGGTTAACTGCCAGCCTTGGATAAAGGGCATACAGGTTCTGGTTTTCTGGCGACCAATGATCGGCAGCAAAATCCTTTAACAGTTGTGTATTACCTAAAATCCATTCCTGATCGCTCGGTACAAAAGGACTCACCTTTCTCGGGTCGATAAAAAATGTCATTCTATCTTGCCCGGTAAAGAAAGCCGAAAGGTCAAATCCTTTGTACGAGGAGCTAAAACCAAAACCGTAAACAATTTCTGGCGATTGCGGGAAACCGATGTAAGCTTTATCACCATCATCAATTTTTCCGTCGTTGTTTAAATCTCTGTACTTAATGTCTCCACCCCTTGGTGGCTTACCTCCGGTAGAGAAAATCTGAGTTGGCGAGTTCGCCACCTCTTTATCATCTACAAATAAGCGCTCGGCAATGTAACCATAGTTTCTGCTAATGGCCTGACCAGTGGTATAGCGGTAAGCTTCAGCCCATTGTGGCTCTTCGTAGTTAATGTATTTGTTTTTGGCAAATGTGAGGTTAGAGCGCACAGCGAAAGAAAAATCGTTTACATTGAATTTGTAATCCAACGACAGATCTATTCCTCTTGAACGTGCCTTACCGATGTTGGCACCGATATCCGGAACGCCTGTTTTCGGATCAATAGCCTCTAAGCCTAAGGTACTCGGTACATTCTTGCGAATCATGTAGATATTGTAGCGCAAATTATTGTATACCTCTGCAATGATGTTCATGTTTTTGAACAGGGTCATTTCGAGTGCAATATTCGTTTGCCTTGAAGTTTCCCAGGTAATATCGGTATTCTCATAGCTATTGATGTATACACCAGGGCGGTTAGAACCCTTATTAAACCCAAACTCTGCATAGTTTCCACCACCATTCAGATTTACATCAGATTTGTAGAAGAAACGTTGAGAACCAATGGCATCATTACCCACTAAACCAAAGCTTCCTCTTAATTTTAAGCGATTAACAACGTTTGAAAATCCACTCCAAAACTTCTCATTAGATACAATCCATCCTGCACCAATGGTTGGGAAAAAGCCAAAGCGATGGTTTTCTGAAAAACGTTCAGAGCCATTATAGCCAAAGTTAGATTCTAAGAAATATTTTCCCTTGTAGGAATAGGTCAGCCTTCCCGCTAAACCGATATTACGGTATGGAAGTGAGTACTGTAACGTTCGCTGTTCGGTTTTAGGATCCTTGGCATTATTATATACCGTTTGTTGGCCAGTTCCAATTAAAACCCCACTTACCGAATGATTACCAAAAGTACGATCATAATTCAAAGCGGCCTGCCCGTATAAAAAGGTATTGATGTTAGGCTCACCTGCATTATAGCTTAGATACTCCTGGGCAATATTCGGTGCATTATTCACCACCGAGGAATTTAACCAGTTGAGCACATATTGATTGCTTTGGCGATCATATGATCCTACGTTGTAGTAAAATGGCGAATAAGCCATTTGCGAATCAAAATAAGAATACCGGTTGGTACTGAAGATAGACCTGAATGACAATCCCTGGGTTATGAAATCAAATTTTTGATTGAGTTCAAACTGCGCCGACATCCGGGATTCGGAAGAATTTTTATGACCACGCAAAAGCGCCGCATAAGGGTTGTTGTAGAGTATACTGTTTACGCCGGTACCCCCAACATTTCCGAATAGAATATGCTGTGCATTGGCATTGGCTTTATCGGCAGGAAAATAAGCTGGAAACAGCACCGGACTGGTGTGTACGGCAACATTATACAAATCGGTAGAAAATCCACCGTCTGTAGCCAAAGGGCCATTATATTCACTAAAATTTCCTGCTAACCTTACAACTAATTCGGTTGATTTGGTTAAATCGATGTTGATGTTAGAACGGAGCTGATAATTCTTAAACTTAACATTGTTGTCGTTGTTGTTGCGTTCATCCTGATTGAGCACCCCATTATCCAGGTTGTAAGAACCAGCAATGTAGTATCTGGCAACACCGCCACCCCCACTCACACTTAAGTTGGCCCTTTGCGTGGATGTACGTTTTTTAAACAATAAGCCCAACCAATCTACCGCAGGATAAACATATTCATTATATCCTGGGCTTTTGTTTACTGTAGCTTGTGTATTGATAATTTGATTCTGTGTGAACTTAGGATCCATTCCTCTACCAATACTAGCTTCGTTATAAAGTCGCATATAGCTAATCGGATCTGCCAGTTCGAGATTTTGGGTAGATTGGGAAGAAGAATTCTCCAGCCTGAAGCTAATCTTGGCCTTTCCCTCCTTACCACTTTTGGTACTCACCAAAATTACACCGTTTGCACCGCGCGCACCGTATAATGCGGTGGCACTGGCATCTTTTAAGATAGAAAAGCTTTCAATATCATCTACCTGTAAGCGGGCAAGATCTGAACTGGTGAGCTCTACGTTATCAATCAAAATCAATGGATCTTGCTTATAACCGAAGGTTGTTACCCCTCTGATAAAGAACTGCGAGTTATCTTGTCCAGGTTGCCCACTGCGCTGATAGCCTATTACCCCCGCAATCTGCCCTGAAAGTGCATTGGTTAAGTTGCTTGATGGAATTTTAAGATTGGCTACCTTAACCGTAGTAACCGAACCAACTAAAGCTTCCTTGCGTTGTTTTTGGCCCAGGGCCGTGATCACCACTTCTTCTGAGAGCAGGTTGTCTTCCTGCAATTTGATGTTGATCACGCTGGATAATCCTATTGTTATGCGCTGTTCTTTGTAGCCCACATACGAGAACCGGATGACATCGCCAACCGCCACATCCAATACAAACTTTCCGTTGGCATCGGTTTGTGTGCCTACATTGGCTTTGTTAACCACAGCAATGGTCACACTTGGCAAACCTAACCCGAGCGTATCGGTAACCTTTCCGGTGATGGTTTTCTTTGTTGTTTGCTGGGCTGCCCCAATTACAGGGGTAAAAATCAGGAAAAATGCCACGATTGATCCAGTTACGATCAGTGCATTTTTAATCCTGTTGGGCATCGTTAAATACCCACAAAAGAAAAATAAGTGCTTCATTTGCTTTGTAGCCTTTAAATGTTGAATTCAAATAGTTTTTTTTGGAAATGATTGGTTTTTGATCCTACTATGATCTTTGAAGAATGTGTAAAATCAATTTGCTCTCCCTTAAAAAAAATAGAAGCCCTGTACTTTTTTGGTAGTTAGTTGTAGATTTTCTCATAAAATGTTTTTTTGGTTAGGGAAAACAGGATAATTGTACCGGCATGGTTTTTTGATTAATATGATACTCATTATCAATCACTCCAACTGTCCTATACTATACTATCCTACTTTTTCCGTATGCAATTATAGGTAAAAAAAATTATAATACAAGCGCTTAGAGAAAATAAGAGATTTTTTTAGCTGCTTAGGCTAATACATAGGGTGAAAAGAGGAAGAAAACCAGGGCCATGAGTACGATTAAAACGATGTGGTAATAATGTCTTTTATGCCATGGTACAATTTCAATATTATTATTGAGCACCAGTTGATAAGGTTTTTGATTGGGATAAAACCTGGATATGCTCAACATGAGTATAACAGTTACCACGAAAATGATGGCCAGTACGTGCAAATAATGGAGCGGAACGGTAAACACCCATTCGCTTAATACATAACAGGTAATAAAAAATATCATTCCGATTTTAGCTGCAATGGGCGGCATTTTTTTGGTGATAAAGCCCAGAAAGATAATGGTAAAGATTGGTAAGCTAAATATGGCACTTATTTTTTGAAGGTACTCGTAAAACCCATTTTTGGAGAAAATAATAAATGGTGCAAACGTCATAGCAAAAAGCGAAACACCAATTTGGAATAGCCTGCCTACGCGCAGTAGCTTTTTATCCGATAACTCCTTCCCTCGCTTCTCCTGAAAAGGCTTATACAGGTTTAGGATAAATAAAGTACTGGAACTATTTAATCCCGCATTAAAAGTGGTAATGGCTGCTCCGAACAATACACAGGCAGAAAGTCCGGTTAGTACAGGAGGTAGTACATCCTTAATTAACATGGGAAAAACCTGAGTGGTATTGGTTAACGCGGGATATACATGCACGGCGATTAATCCGGGCACATTAATTAACAGGGGGCAAAGTAGTTTAGCAAAACAAGTTAAGGCAATGCCTTTTTGGCCTTCTTCCAAACTTTTTGCGGCAAGCACCTGCTGGATAATATACTGTTCCATGCCCCAGTAATACAGGTTGATAATGAACATGCCGGTGAAAAGTGTTGGAAAAGGTACGGCATCTTTACTGCTGCCAATAGCGTTTAAATGTTCCTTTTTAGTCGATAGTATGGTGTGAAGTCCGGTATAGAAATCGCCATGCCCTAAATAGCGTAATCCGTAGTAAGGTAAGGCCACAATGAGTACCAACATACCTGCACTGAGTACTGTATCAGAAATGGTTATGGCTTTAAATCCGCCTAAAATGGTGTAAATAGAACCAATAAGCCCCATAACCCAAACAAAAATCCAAATACTCTCCCAGTAGGATAGCTTAAAGGCAGATAAATCGATCAGGTTACTAAAAGCAACCGAACCGCCATACAATACTGATGGCAGGAGATTGATGATGTAACTGAAAAGGAAAATCACGGAAACCAGGGTTTTCGCCTGTGGATCATATCTTTTTTCTAAAAAATCGGGAATGGTCCGGATACCGGTTTTGAAGTAGATGGGAATGAAAAATTCGGATACGATAATCATCGCCAGAATGGAGGAAATTCCCCATCCAATTACCGACATGTTATTGATGTACACAGATTCATTCTCTCCAATAAACTGATTGGCGCTGATATTGCTGAAAAATAATGAAGCGCCTATCAAGATAAACCCATTGGTTCTGTTGGCAAACAGAAATCCGGTTACGGTAGATCTTTGCGTTTTTCGTGACTTGAAATAAGAAATGGTTGCGGCCAAAACCGTAAACAACACAAAGCTGATAATCGCTATTGCTCCCAATTTATTTGTTATAAAGAATTTCTTCTGATAAGTTTATTTTCCATGACCACCGCAACAGGTGTTAAGCTAAGTACAAATTCAGCCGCCAATCGGCCCATCTCTGCAAAATCAATCGAAAACGTGGTAATGCCATCAAAAATGATCTCTTTAACATTATCATCGTTATGTGAGAGAATGCCTAAATCTTTACCCACCTGCAGGCCTTTTACCTTTGCGTCTTTTAAGATTTCCCACAATTCGAGATTATGAATGGTAAAATAAACCTTACCGGCCTCTATACTCCCCGATTCATAATGATTTTTAATCTTTCCGTTGATGTTATAAGCCTTAATAAATTTCTTAAAGGCAACCAAAACTTCTTCGGGCTCGGCAGAGGAGGGTTTAAAAAAGAAAACAAACTCCGAGAACTTTTTGATTTGAGGAGCTAATGCTTCAAAGGCATTGTAAGAGGCCTTTTTAAATTCCTGTACGATGTAAGAATAATCGCCCTTCAATTTTACATACCTGTCTACAATGAGTAGTTTATCTTTAGGAAGCTCTTCTAATAAATCAATGGCTTCCTTACTTTCCATAGGTGCAATAACATATAAGCCGTATTGTCCTTTATTGTTATTGATTATCGATTCGAAAACACTGAAATTATTGTGGTGAAAATAAACGTCGACCTGAATGTGCTCGCCCAGGTGATTACGGAAGTGCTGGTAAAAGGTTTCCTGGAAAGTATCAAAAGCATACATTAACAAGCAAACCTTAAGGTGTTGCTCTGTATTATCGGTAGCGACGAAGTACCCCCTTCTATTTTTTGATTCTAAAATACCCCTCTTAATCAATTCTTTATAAGCCTTCCCTATCGTTTCCTTGGCAAAACCCGTTTCTCTCATCATTTCATTTACAGAGGGTAATATATCTCCCCGGGCAATCATTTTATGATTCAAACCGTTGATGATTCCTTGTACCAATTGCTCGTGTTTGGAGAAAGAATTAATCATGCTTAAGGCCTTAATTTCACTAAAAAGGCTTTTCTTATCCATGCGTTACTATTTAGGTATTTGGTTAAATTAGATCAATTTTGCTCGAAATATAGAAATTTAATGCTAAAAAATTGGCAAATGTGTAAATAACCTGCCTCGCGAGAGCTTAATAATGAGTGAATTTAAAATGATTGAGTTTTGAATGACTGAATTTTAAATGATTGAGTTTCGAATGAGTGAATTAGTGAATTGCAAAGCGATCGCCTTTTCAATCATCAATCATTAATTTTGAATGAATGAATTTTGAATGAGTGAATACCTTTCCATTCTATAATTCTATCAATCTATCATTAATTTTGAATGAATGAATTTTGAATGAATGAATACCTTTCCATTCTATAATTCAATCTATCTACATTCTATCATTCACTCATTCTATCAATCTATAATTAATTTTGAATGAATGAATTTTGAATGAATGAATACCTTTCCATTCTATAATTCTATAATTCAATCTATCTACATTCTATCATTCACTCATTCTATCAATCTATCATTAATTTTGAATGAATGAATACCTTTCCATTCTATAATTCAATCTATCTACATTCTATCATTCAGTCATTCAATAATTCTATACTGCTATCATTCATTTCCTAAAAGAAACAATCCAAATTCTGCCAGTGTTGGGTTCAACCGGGAGGATAATATTTTAAATCTTACTTTCTTAGCAGTTACCGGATCAAATTTTAATAGTCGTTTGTAGCCCACGGTGGTGCCAACAGCAAAATTCTTCCATTCATTACCGTCAAAATAGGCTGCTTCAAATTGTTCTATACGTTGTCCAACTGCAATATTTTCTTGCAGCGAGAGTACATTAAAGGTTACGTTATTCGCCCAGCTGAATTCGATGGATGTTGTGGTGTCTTCACCTGCTGTTTTAAAATAAGTATTCAATTTTCCATCGAACATGGCTTTAACATTTTTACCAGAACTTGCATTGGCAGTAGCTGTTTTAGCGATATTATTGGAGAATGTATTTCTCATTTTCTTTCCGAAGGCTGCTAAATTTTTAACATCGCTATCGGCTATGAGGCCCTTGGTATTGGGTGGAATATTTAAAAGCAAAACTCCATTTCTACCTACAGAAGTGAAGTAGATATCCATTAATTTTTTAGGTGTTTTTACCTTTGCATCTTCGTTGGTATGGTAAAACCATCCCGGACGAATGCTTACATCTGTTTCTGCAGGGTACCATACCAAGCCTGTAGCATTCACCAATTTGTTACGGCTTCCACGATCCTGATCTTTGTAAGAGCCGGACAAGGTTGGGATTACATTCACTTCTTTCTGTGACAAGGCAGCAATTTTTTCCTGGCTTTGTTCTGCCATAGGCAATACGCTCCATTCTGTTTCCCTTCCAACACCAGTTTCTGTTCCTACCCAGCGTACATCAGGTCCCTGAACGGCAATAACGGCCTGAGGCTGTAATTTTCTAATCAGGGCATACCAGGTATTAAAATCATACACTTGCTTTTTACCATTGGGTCCCTCCCCATTTGCACCATCAAACCAAACTTCGTCTACCTTTCCATATTGAGTCAACAACTCCGTTAATTGATTAACAAAATACGTATTGTAAGCAGCTGTTCCGTATGATGCATGATTGCGGTCCCATGGCGACAAATAAACCCCAAAGCCGATGTTGTATTTTTTACAGGCATCAGCAACTTCCTTTACAATATCACCCTTTCCTTCCTTGTAAGGAGTGTTTTTGATACTATGTTCGGTAAATTTACTTGGCCACAGGCAGAAACCATCGTGGTGTTTAGCTGTAATAATGGCTTGTTTAAAACCTGCTTCCTTAATGGCTTTTACCCATTGCTCGGCATCCAGTTGTTCGGGGTTAAACTTAGAGATATCTTCTTTCCCATCGCCCCATTCTCTATCGGTAAAAGTATTGATACCGAAGTGGAAGAAAGCTGTTAATTCCAGCGTTTGCCAACGCAATTGCCTTGGTGATGGGACTACATTTGCTGCTTTGGCAATTATTGTACTTTGGCTATCGCCGGGCGAAATGGTAACGATACTTTTCTGAGCATATGCTTGAGAGATTAATAGGGAAACAAAAATTATGGTCTTTTTCATTTGTTAGTTGATGAGGAGAACAAATTTATAAGATTTAATATAGGTTCAAAACCAAAGTCCCCCTCTAAAAGGCAACTTAACCAGGCGCAAACTTTGCAGATCAATTTTTATCTTGTTGTGATTCATATACATTCCATTTTGTATCTTTTTTTAAGGTAATAAACAAACGTTTGACATGCTCATAAACAGGTAGCATTTTAAATATGCTAATATTCTTTCACTTTCTGGACTCAAAAACAAAAACTACAAAAGCATCTACAAAATACTACAATCAATTTATATTCAATTATCAACTTACAGGAGTACACGAAGCAGCATAAGGGTTCAATCTATCTAAATCCAAAATTCATTTAACTAGGTTATAAACTTCAGATATCTAAGTTGACACCTTGATTCTTTCCAACTACCTAATCCAATCTGACCAAAAAGAAAGAGATTTTCCAACCAGACAAATCCCCTTCCTCTAACCAAATATAACCTCTAACAAACCAGTTTTTTAGATGTTTTTTCACTTATAAACGATTGTCTAATGCAAACATCAACTTAAAAAATACACCATTATCATTCTGATTTTTAATTACTTACCAACAAACAAGATAAATAATCAGGGTTCTGGAGACCTAATCGCAATTTAGTCTGGAGTCGGAAGTCTTGATACCAGCATCTTGATACTCGATACTTGCTACTTGCAACTAGATAGACGAAATCAAAATAACTACTTTTTCTATAGATTTAATATACATAAATATTATATTTGTCGGCATAGTTCTGAAACATCTGGTGAAGCATTAAAATTGTTGCGCCAGATCAGAAAACAGTTTTGTTGTTAGCCGGGGCGAGACGGATGTACGCCCCTGCTTCTTTTCTGCCCAAAATTGGCTTACCATCATCCGATAACTTAATTCAAATTGAACGAACATTTTTATATGAGCTTAGATCCCATTTCAAGATTTTCAGACCATTCTTCCGACTACCAAAAATATCGCCCCGGCTATCCAGATGCCATTATTACATATTTAGAACAAAACATTGGCTTAAACCTTAAAAAAAATATTGCCGACATAGGTTCGGGTACGGGCATATTTACAGAACTATTTTTAAGAAAAGGTTATCCCGTTACCGCAGTAGAACCCAACAACGAAATGAGGCTTCAGGCAGAAGAACATTTAGGCTATTTCCGCCACTTCAAAAGCATTGGAACCAGAGCAGAAGCTACACTTATACCCTCCGGAACAATAGATTTAATTACTGTTGCACAAGCTTTTCACTGGTTTGATACCCAACAGGTAAGATCAGAATTTCTGAGAATAGCCAAACCTGGCGCTTATGTTTTACTCGTATGGAACATTTTACAACATAAAACACCTTTCTTAAAGGCATATCAACAATTTAAAGAAGGTTTTTCGGTTTCAAAACCCTACAGAGACAAAGCCGACAAAGAACAAGTTGAGCACTTCTTTAATGGTGCAGAAATCATTGTTCAGGAAATCTATCACAGCAGATTGCTTGATTTCAATGAACTACTGGGCTATTTCAGGTCATCCTCCTACGCTCCACTTCCTGGCGATCCGGAATATACTTCTGCTGAAAGTAACCTACGCTCAATTTTTGATCGCTTTGAGAAAAATGGTAAGGTAAAGCTAGAATATGATGCAAAAATGTTTCTTGGAAAAATATAATCGGGCAATTTGATAATGCCTAGTCACCGATCATTACTGCCAGACCACTAAGTCTCATTTTATCATTTATTTTCAGTGGAATGCGCTCCAATCGTATCAATTTAGATAGAAAAGTGCCTTCATTTGATTGTGATGATGCTACAGTTAAATTTCAGTTGGATAGTATTAGCTATTTTTTACAAATTGCGTCTTCACACCTATTGAATGAAATCTAACCAAAACAATGAATTGGCCACCAAGCCACATTACCCCATACTAGATGGTCTTCGTGGCATCGCTGCCATCATCGTTGTAACCTTTCACCTCGCGGAGCCACTAGCAACCGGCCATCTAGATAATCTCGTTAATCACGGTTACCTTGCCGTAGACCTATTCTTTTTATTATCAGGTTTCGTGATCGGTTATGCCTACGATGATCGCTGGCATAAAATTACCTTTGGCAGTTTTTTCAAACGACGGATCGAACGACTTCAGCCCATGGTGATTTTGGGAATGACGCTCGGAGCTATCGGATTCTATTTTACCGATTCTACCTTATGGCCACTCATACATACTGTGCCGCTTTGGAAAATGATGTTGGTTATGCTAATCGGCTATACTATCCTGCCCGTACCCTTATCACTTGATATACGTGGCTGGCAGGAGATGCACCCACTTAATAGCGTAGGATGGTCGTTATTCTTTGAATACATAGCCAATATTCTCTATGCCATCTGGATCAGGAAATTTTCAAAAAAGCGTTGACCATTCTGGTAGCTGTATCTGCTGTTGCTCTTGCGCACCTGGCCATTACAAATGGCGATGTTAGTGGTGGTTGGACACTAAATGTAGAACAAGTGAGGATTGGGCTCACCCGAACCATGTACCCTTTCTTTGCGGGTTTGTTGCTCTCACGCATAGCGAAACCTACCCGAATTAAAAATGCCTTTTTATGGTGCAGCCTTTTAATTGTTCTTGTGCTGTACATGCCGCGAATTGGTGGGGCTAATCAGGCATGGATGAATGGGCTTTATGAATCTGTTTGTATCATAATCATTTTCCCGGTTATAGTATACCTTGGTGCCAGTGGCGTGCTGCAAACTAAAAGAGAGAACAGAATATGTAAATTCTTAGGCGACATCTCTTATCCGCTTTACCTGGTACATTATCCACTGGTTTATTTTTATGTGGCCTGGATCAGCAATCATAAAGGCGTAACACTTGCACAAGCCTGGCCCTACGCATTGCTCATTTTAATTGGAGGAATAGTTTTGGCCTATGAGGCATTAAAATGGTATGATGAGCCGGTGCGCAAATGGTTGCGAAAAAAAATTGCTTAGGATCTCAATAATGAACTGATTCAGTTCAAATTATAAAAAAGGGGAACGGTATCAGATGCAGCTGTATCTGACGCAAAATGATTGAAGTTAAAATGCTTGAAGTTTACCCTTTCATTAAGTGCATGATGTTGCCCGCCAACAGGTATATATTGACTCAGGAAGCCTGTCTGTACACACCACAAAGTAATTGCAGGATTATCTGCACGGGAAATAGCCTGCAAAAGAGAAATCGTAGGCAGGTAATAAACGTAAATTTCAATTACCTGATTTTCGCCAACCTCTGTTTCACAATTAATTGCGAAATATGCTTCAGCGCTTTCATTTAAAGAAAAAAATTAGGATATTTATTATTAACAGGACTTAACACCTTGTTAATCAGCAAGATTTAAGCCACCAAGATCAATTAGCTCCTAAAATAACTCCATTTTTATAAAATCGACGAGTGAGCGTGCGCTGATGCACTGTGCAGATAGGATTATTAACTAGCCCGGGTAGTTATGAAAAAACTGGTTTTTACCGTACGCATGCTTTTTCAAATTTTGGCCTTATTGATCTGTGTAGCTGCTTTGGTCACCACAGCTTCTGCTCAGCCTGGGTCGGATCGTTCAATGCCTCCTGCTTATTGGAAATCAATTTCGGCACATGAAGTAATTAAGAAATACTCTATTGCACAAAAGCGGTTTTTGTCTATAAACACCGCTATTTTTATAAATACAATCACACAGTCACATCTGGATGCTGACAGTATTCAATTAATCGCTTCCAAAATTACTGGTCAGCCATTTATGCTGCCTTACACCGATCGTATTGAGGGTGATGAACTTTCGGCTACTACCTGGTTGATTAACGGCAATAAAATATCCGCAGCCAAAAATCTTTCAAAACAATTAAAAGGTGAAGAGCAAATCAAGTCATGCTTACTATTATCCCTTTGGTACCTTCATCAGCCACATGCCTTGCAGCGTGACCTGGATAGCGCACAACATTATGTAGACCTCGCCAGGAATATCAAAAGAGCAAGATCTTCAAAAAAATGGCATGAAGAATCAAACTTGATCATGGGCGATATTGAATTTCAAAGAGGCAATATTGACAACAGCAGACGTTTTTTTTCGAGCATCTTCTCTCCTTTAAAAACAGGAACTGAAACCGCCGTAGCAGCAGCAGCACTACAGCAATTTAGTAAAACATTTGGTTTGCGGGATACCGCCAGATTGGCCTATCTGACACGGTCGTTAGCTATTTACCATCGCCTCCACCTGACAGAAAATGAAATAATTTTGCGTTGGCTCGTTGCAGATTATTACATGAGCAATGATAGGGCTTTAGCAGAAGACAATTTTAAGCAGGTGCTTGCCATGCAGCGTTCATCCAGGTATAGACATGAACTGTTTACTCACTATCTCCTGACTATTGTTTACAATAACAATACTAAATTTTCAGAAGCTTTAAAAGCGGCCTATGCAGGCCTCAAAAACATGAAATGGTCTGGACTAAATCAATTTGCAGGAGGTTTTAACATGCGGGTTGGCGTAGTTTATGCTCATGTTAATAAACCCGAAATGGCCATTCCCTGGTACAGAAAAGGGGTTGAAATAAAAAGTGAAGAGACGCATTTCTTTTGGTATAAGAGCTTTTTATACCTGGCTACGGCGCTTGCTGATCTGGGCAAACCAAAAGAATGCATTAGATTGGTAAATTTAACAGTTGCCAAATATCCTCCCAGAACTACCTGGGAAAAAGTACAGATACTTGCAACCCTGGGCTACTGTTACAATATTTTGCATGACATTTCCTATGCCGATCGTTCATACAGGCAAATACTCTATGCTACCAAAAATTACAATGACACATATGGCGAGTTACCCGAAATCTATGCTGAGTGCGCTCTATTTTATATTAGATTAAAAAAGACTCCAATCGCCCGTATATTTCTAAATCAAATAAACTCAAAATCTTCAACCCCTGATAGCTACAATACTTTAAAATACAGCATCTTATACAAGATAGACTCATTAGAGGGAAATTATAAGGCTGCGCTTCAAAAACATATATTATTTAAAAAAGCCAATGAGGTACTGGCTGGTTACGATCAGCAAAAAAAACTAAATGAGTTAACGCTGAAATATGCAACGGCGAAGAAAGACCAGGACCTCATTTTACTTCGTAAACAGCACGATATTCAGCAATCAGAACTAAAAAAAGGAAAAGTTATCCGTAATCTCATGATTGCAGGAGGATGCTTACTGGCCTTGCTTTTGGGCTTAATTATAAACCGCTACCAATTAAAACAACGAACAAACGATCAGATAGCCCGTAAAAATAATTCCCTTCAACACCTGCTTACAGAAAAAGAATGGCTCTTAAAAGAGGTGCATCACCGGGTGAAGAATAATTTACATACTGTAATCTGTTTACTCGAATCTCAGGCACGTTACCTCAAAAATGATGCACTGGAAGCTATAGAAACCAGCCAACACCGCATTTACGCCATTTCGTTAATCCATCAGAAACTTTACCAATCTGATGATATTAAATCCATTGATATGGCCTCCTATATTCCCGAACTGGTAAAATCATTACAAGACGGTTTTGGCGTGTCTGACCGCATCCTGTTCAAACTGGACATCCAGCCTATATCACTTAGTATTTCACATGCCATACCTTTAGCTTTGATTATCAATGAAGCCGTTACGAATTCTATTAAATATGCTTTTCCTGATAACAGGAATGGGGAAATTACCATTAACATGTTTGAAGAGGGTAGGCGAATAAGGTTGGCCCTAGCTGACAACGGTGTTGGGATGCCACAAATCGACTATGATGATGAACCAGAATCCCTGGGATTAAGATTAATAAAGGGTTTAAGCGAAGACATCGAAGCTGAAACGCACTTTGAGGTTACAAATGGGACAAGGATTACCATTGTTTTTAAACATGATCCGCTAAATGCCCCAGATACCATCTTAGAATCGATTAAAACAGAAGGGGTACTGGGCTAATGAAAAATGCAGTCAGCAATATTTCCTTTTTATATTGCTGAATTGAAATAAGCTTTTTCAACTGTGAAAATCCTGCAAAACCCTTGCAATAACTTCAAATTTATACACACTATCCGATGCATTCCAAGGGATATTTCCTTCACCTCGCCCAGAAAATCAGACAGCAGTAATTTCAAGCTTATAGCCCTTTGCCCGAACGACAACAAGATTGACACCAGGCTCAGGTTCCAGTTTTTTTCTAAGTTTTGATATGAACATATCCAGGCTGCGCCCTACAATAACTCCTTCATCTTCCCATATTTCCTTTTGCAAGCGGCTTCTCTCTATCGTTTGGTTAGGGGAAGACGCAAAAATATTCAACACACGACTTTCAGTTCCGGTGAGTACTATGGTATTTCCATTGATCATGAGCTTACGGTTTTTTGCATCGAACAACATAGCACCCAAAGTGAAAATACCATCATGCTGGATCTCAGGTACAACCCTACGCCCTTTAACAGATGATAAAAAGACAAAGCCAATAAATGCTAATAAGGGTAAACCGCCTAATAAATATTTATCCTTTATGGTATGTATAACTGTCGATTTGAATTTGATATTGATCAGGTAATGTGCCTGGGGCTGCTTTCTGCCTACACAGGTTACGATATCATCTTTTTTATTGTTGGATATAGCATATCCATAAGCTATACCAGACTCGCCACTATTCAATACCGTGACCACATAATGATTAGCATCCGGGTCTTTCGCCAACACCCGCCGAGTAGTATTAACAAGGGAATCGGCTTGAAAACTGAAGGCATGCTCAAACCTGATCTGATATTCATTTTCAGCTATATTTTTTATCGGAAGCACCCTGGATGTACTATCACCTGACTGCAAAAGCAGTTCATGTGCAATCTTCCGAAGCAAGATTTCCCTTCTTGCAATATTGAATTCGTCACTATCAGCCATACTGAAAGCTGCACAGATTGCAGCAACAAATACAACGAATAGTGTCCCTGCCAGGTACTTACCTTTCCTGGACATGAAATCTCGGCCATTAAGCATAGTGTCAAGTATTTATTTACAAAGGTTACATTTTTATTTACAATCTAAGTTCCTCGTCCCGAAATATATAGAAGTATTTTTGTTTCATACACAAGATTTGAAAAGTAGAAATACCCTTAACGGTTCTGATCTATGGACTGGGGATTTATTTTAGTTAAACCATGTAAAATATGAAAAAAGTTAATTATGTACTGATCTTACCGCTGGTTGTGGTAAGCGGACTGGTATTTGCCAATCTTAAAATTAAAGAGGAGACTTCTAAAAACTCAACCTCAAAACAACTCTCTGCTGCTGAAAGGAAAGTTGCATTGAAAAATTGGGAGGCTACTCCCGATGGTGTAAAGTATAAAAAATGGGTAGCCACTGCTGAAGGGGAGAAAGTGTTTGCTGGTACAGCTAAAATAAGCAGGAATGTTAAGGATTATAAAAATATGGAAGCTATTGTAACCGCTCTTTCTCTTCCGAAAGGCTCATTATTGGGTTTCGGTTTGATGGTCAGGATTAGTGGTGAGGATTATATCCTTGCTTTTGGACCGGAAATATCTGCCAAGAATTTCTGGAGCTTTAATCAGGAGTTTGAGCAATTGCATAGCTTAAAAGTTAACGACAAGATAATCATAAAGAGCCATAATGTTTCTCATGCGCCCAAATATGCTTATCCTATCTTATCTGGAGATTATGTGGAACGAGCGGGTACAATAATTTATGAACGCGCTCCTCGCAAAGGTGGCTGCTAGCTAATAGATAGCCAAATGTGGTGAACGGATGGTATTCAGCCTGCTTGGGGAATAAATATTTTAATCCCATACCAGAGCAATAGCATAAGCCTGTAATAAACTTTGTAAATCGGGATTACAGGACGATAAAATAGCAAACCTGATTATCGATCAGGGTTCAACGATCGTGACTATGCCTGACCTTCTAAAAGCCGCAGCTTTGGCTTCATAACCTTCACAATCAGGGACGGAAAGCTTCCGTCCCCTTTTTTTGTTAAGCGCTTGCCCCTAATCTATTTTACCCGGAATTCCATAGTTGAAGAAGGCATAGGCCAGATTGTTTTCGCGAGGGATATAATGTGAACACTATTTGCTTCTTAACAAGGCTTCAAGATAATAGTAGTCTGCATAATTAATGGGCACATCAATTTCCGACTTTGCAGGGCGATGACCTGTGCTGTGTTCCAGTATAAAACCGTAATTACCACCAATCTTACTGGTATAGCTTTTACTCAATGAACTCAGAATATGATCTGCTGCTGCTTTATATTGTTTTCCATTGCGGCTATATTTCGAGAGTTCATATAATGCTGATGCGGTAATGGCGGCGGCTGATGCATCTCTGGAAGCATTTGGAATTTGAGGATCATTATAGTCCCAGTAAGGAATTCCATCTGCTGGGGTGATCTTGTTGTTTAAGATAAAACCTGCGATACCATCCGCCTGAGCAAGATATCGGTCATTTTGAGTTTCCCTAAAACACATGGTATAGCCGTATAATGCCCATGCCTGTCCCCTTGCCCAGGCCGATTCGTTAGCATAGCCTTGTGCAGTTACTTTCTGCAAAACATGCCCCGCTTGAGCTGTATCGTAGTCAATTACATGATAGGAACTGAAATCTGGGCGGAAGTGATTTTTAAGGGTATGATCGGCATGTGAAACTGCAATCTTGTAGAAAGAAGAGTCGCCTGTCATTTTAGTGGCCTCGAAAAGCAGCTCCAAATTCATCATGTTATCGATAATAACCGGATATTTCCATTTGTCACCATTATGGTCCCAGGATTTAAGCACGCCCGCAGTTTTGTTAAAACGGGTAGCGAGCGATCGGGCAGCCTGGATGATTACAGCTCGATAGGCCGTATCTCTCGTCAAACGATAGCCGTTTCCAAAAGGACAATAAATCATAAAGCCCAGGTCGTGGGTACCCCGGTTATATTGCTCCTCTTTAATATCATTGGTGTACTTTCGGGCAAGCTTAAGCCACTTTTCATCTTTTGTGAACTGATAAAAGTACCACAGCTCGGCAGGAAAAAAACCGCTGGTCCAGTCTTTTGAACCGACCATTTTAAACTGACCTTTTTCCACAGTCCGGGGAGAAACAAGCTGGGGTTTAACCAGTCGGGCAGAATCGACATTCCGGATCAGCAAATCAGTTTGTTTTCCGGCAGATGCAAAGGCTTTCTTTACATCAACCTTTTGTGCATTTGCAACATGGCAAAGCAAAAGGATAAATAAAACAGCATTAATTCTAAATTTCATATGGTAACCAATTAATTTCACATTTAGCATAGGATTCTTTTTAAATTATCAGACTCATTATGGCAGTACTTTTTTGCTTGCTCATTGTTTGTTTAGTTGATCAGCTTGAAATCTTTCTCCAGTTGAATGTTGTTGGAAGCTGTTCCGATCATGAGTTTAAAGTCGCCTGGCTCTGTCCCCCATTTCAATTGTTGATCATAAAATGATAACTTCTCCCGGTCAATGGTAAAAGTTACTGTTTTACTTTCACCCGGCTTTAACATGATCTTTTTAAAATCTTTGAGTTCCTTTACCGGACGTGCAACCGAAGCAAACTTATCTTGCAGGTACAACTGAACAACTTCCTCTCCTGCGTATTTACCTGTATTTTTTAGAATGAAACTCAAGTCAATTTTCTCGTTGAGCCGAATCTCGCTCTTGCTCAACATCAATCCTGAATAATCAAAAGTAGTGAAACTTAACCCATGTCCGAAGGCAAATTTCGGAATATTAGGCATATCCAGGTAAGCGGAGCGATAGCGTGTATCGGTATCATTCTTAGCTAGCCTACCGGTACTCAAAGCATTGTAATAGATTGGAATCTGGCCCTCATCCCTTGCAAAAGTCATGGGTAGTTTTCCACTCGGGTTATAATCGCCGAACAAGACATTAGCCATGGCATTTCCCGCTTCACTACCCAACCACCAGGTGTACATTATAGCTGGTACATTATCGGCAGTCCAATTAAAAATTAAAGGTCGCCCGGCCATCACCAATACTACTACCGGCTTACCCACTTCCTGAACGGCTTTAATCAACTCTTCCTGTACACCTGGGATACGAATATGGGCCCTGCTTTTGGCTTCCCCACTCATATCAAGCGTTTCGCCAACCGCCATGATAATTACATCTGCTTGTTTAGCAACTCTTATTGCTTCAGCAAAACCTGTAGTAGAGGAATCAGCAATTTCACAACCTTTAGCATAGCGCAATTCTGTGCCATCGCCAACTTTGTTCTTTAAGCCCTGAAATAAAGAAACCAACTGATCATTTTGCCAGCTGATTGACCAGAAGCCCTGCATATCTTTTTCCGACTTTGCCAAAGGTCCAATAACAGCAATTTTCTTTAATTCTTTAGACAGAGGCAATATCTGCTTTTCATTTTTTAAAAGCACAATACTTTTTTCGGCCATTGATAAGGCCGCCTGCCTGTTCTCAGCAGTGTTCAGTTCTTTTTCCTGCCGGGCTTCATTGCTGAAACGATAGGGATCATCAAATAGCCCCAACTCAAATTTTTTGCGTAATATTCTGCGCACAGCATCGTCAATTAAACTAACGGGTACTTTTTTCGCTTGCACCAGCTTGGCCAGGTTCGGCAGATAACTGCGGCTTTCCATGTCCATATCACTACCGGCTTTAATGGCTAATTCGGCTGCCTGGGATTTATCTTCTGCATAGCCATGATCAACCATCTCTCCGATAGAGCCCCAATCGCTCACCACGAAACCCGGATATTTCCACTGCCCTTTAAGAATATCACGTTGCAGATGGGAATTGGCCGTTGCAGGTATCCCGTTCAAAGTGTTAAATGCATTCATAAAAGTAGCTGCTCCAGCATCTACCGCGGCTTTAAAAGGCGGCAGATAAGTTTCCCAGAGGCTGTGCTCACTCATGTCGACCGTATTGTAATCTCTGCCCGCCACCGCAGCGCCATATGCCGCAAAGTGTTTGGCACAAGCCATTACCGCATCCAGATTTCCCAGGCCCTTCCCCTGAAATCCTTTAACCCGGGCAAAGGCAATTTTTGAACCGAGATAAGTATCCTCTCCTGCTCCTTCCATTACCCTTCCCCATCGCGGATCGCGGGCAATGTCTACCATTGGGGCAAAGGTCCAATGCACACCCGCAGCAGCCGTTTCCCTGGCTGCTACTCGTGCACTGTTCTCAATTGCGGTTAAATCCCAGCTTGCGGCCTCTGCCAGTGGAATGGGGAAAGTTACCCGGAAGCCATGGATCACGTCAAGACCGAAAAGCAAAGGAATTTTCATTCTGGACTGCATCGCTACCTGCTGTACCTCCCGGGTTTCTTTGGCACCACGAATGTTCAGCATAGATCCCAGTTTCCCATCACGTATATCTTTAAGCTTATTGGGGCTGGTAGTGATCGGGCCCGTCGCATCCCGATCACCTGTATACTGGTTAAGCTGCCCGATTTTCTCTTCTAATGTCATCAGCTTGAGCACCGAATCTACCCGCTTGTCGATCTTCGAATGCTGTGCGAAACCTGTAAAGGGCAATGCAAAAATTAAGGCAAATGATAAATATCTCATATCTAGTTTATTACTCCTAATTTCTCTTATCAGTTACGGAAGTTTATCAAGAGCTGGCACATTAAGCTCATATCCCGCGTAGCCTTTATTCTGATTAATTCGGCCATCAGTATTGAATCGCTGTGCTGAAGCAGGAACCGGCCAAAGTACATGGTAAGGTGCAATTTTATAATTTACGCCCTGTAGGGTTGGCACCTGGTTTTTATAGAAATCATTTTTCTCCATGATCCTGTCGTACATAAAGTTATTGTCAGAGAAAGCAGCAGTGGTATAAACTTTTCCGTTATATGCTGCTTTTCCGGTTTGTGCAAAAATATAGGCAATGCGGGTTAACTCTGTTTTGCGCGGTTCTTCCCAATATAATTCCCTGGCCCGTTCATCCAGAATAGTACCAATTGTTACGGCACTGGCATTGGTTAACAGGGTGGCGTTCGCCCGTGCCCGAACAACATTGATATCGGCCATGGCCAATCCAAGGTCGCCTTTCCAGTAATATGCTTCAGCCCTCAGCAAATAGGTTTCTGCCAGACGGAATACATACCAGTCGGTATTGGTACCACGTGGCGGGGTCCAGTATGGATCGTTAGCCAGCGCGTTGGTAGAATTGATGAATACTTTATAGTGTGGCCATCCGAACCAGTGGCGAATGGTATCGAGCGCACCATTGGTAAATCTTTGTGCCAGGTTTGAAGCAGAATAGGGCTGTAAGGGTTGACCATAAAGGGCTCTGTCTGCAGCATTTGATGAATTTTTCAGCGCTGGGTTATTGTAAACCAGATCAGTCATATCCATCCACATCCCCTTTGCATGCCTGTAATCGGTGTTATCGGTCCAGATGTATTTGGTGCTGTATGGCGTACCGCGATATCGTCCTATACCTCTTCCATACATTCTGGTTAGGGGAATTTCAGCACTTACCGCATCTACGATAGCCGTTGCGCCAGATGGTGTTTTTACATTCGCAAAATGCCATGCCGGTACGGTATTTCTCATCAACTGCGATCCGTTAGCGGTAAAGCCCACAAAGTTCTCCCTGTCGATTACTAAAAATAATGCTTCCCGGTTTGCAGCGATGGCTTTGTTATCCATACGGTGCAAGTCCCAGATAACGTTTTTACTCGCATCTGAAGCGGTACTTCCGAATCGGGCTGTCATCATTCCATACTTACCGCCATTGATTACATTATTGGCTGAAGCGATGGCATCATCGAACTTTCCTAAGGCAAGGTTAACTTTAGTGAGCAGGTGACTAACGGCTCCCTTAGAAACTTCTCCTTTATTACCACCATCAGTTACCCAGGTTTGACCAAACTCCAGATCTGTTTTCAGCTTAGCCAGGATAACCTCTCTTTTGGTAGAATAAAAATCGGCTTTAGGAGATTCAAGATCCTGTAAAAGCAGCGGCACATCACCAAACTGATGCACTAAACGGTAGTAGTTATAGGCCCGGTAAAACAATGCAGATCCTAAAATCAGATTTTTCTCCGCCTCAGAACTGTAGGTAGGCCTGTCGATATTGGAGATAATGGTATTTGCCTGTCTAACGGCAACAAATTCATTATCCCAGTACCACCCAATTTTATTATAGTCATCACTGTTCAGGTTCGCATCGGGGGTTATTCTGGAAATCAAATCCTGAGCAGGGGTATTTTTATCGGTGGTACCCTCTACGGCAACGTCCGAAAAAATTGATTCGGTGAGCATAGGTGCAGAATCGCCGAAGAACTCTCTTCTTGTTGCTGCACCTAAACCATTAAGGGCTGCTTTCATAGCCACCAGATTATTGAGGTTTTCTGGGGCATAAGCGGAAAGCTGCTCGGAATCGAGATAAGTTTTCTTACATCCTGCTGCTACCACCAGCGAGAGAAATCCCAGGAAGAACAGTATATTTTTATTTATATTTTTCATAATCATCAATATTAAAGCGTCACGTTAAGGCCTAAAGTATAATATCTTGGCGTAGGCCCATCATTTTGTGGATCCCAGAAGGTCCAGCTTGGTGCATAATAACCTGCATTAGTTACGTTGGCATAAATTTTTGCCGATTTAACACGTATTTTAGTTAACAGATTCACCGGTACCGAGTAAGAAAGGGCAACGGTGTTTAAGCGGATAAATGAGTTATCCCAATACACGTTAAAACTGGTTCCACTGGAGCCTGAATTCAGCCTTGCATAATCATTGATTGGGTTCGAAGGTGTCCAGTAAGGAAGTACATAAGAATTCGACCTGGCAAAACCTACACTTCCAGGTTGATTTTTTGCCTGGTTATATTGTTTCATTTGTCCCCAATTGGATAGGAGCTGAAAGGAGAAATCAAAATTCTTAAAAATATTGAACTCGTTTCTCATCGCTAGAAAATAACGGGGTGTTTTGTATCCTAAAAATTGTTTGTCGTCATCAGAATAAGCATAATCTCCATTTACATCTTCCAGTTTAAAATCTCCAGCTTTAATAGCCGCTTTGGTAAATTTCGCTGCTTCAGCCATCTCTTCTACTTGCCAAACGCCGTTTACTTTATAATCCCAGATCACATCAATGTCTTTCCCGATGAACCATCCGTTACCCGGGTCGTTAGTTGGGAGTGCCAGAGCGATGATTTTATTGCGGTTAAACGAAATATTAAAATTTGTACTCCATTTGATATGACCTTCTATCAGATTTTTTGTAGTTACATTAAACTCGCCACCCTTATTATTGATGCGTGCAAGATTAGAATACACGGTAGAATAACCACTTACATTGGGTAGCGTTTGCCTCACCAGCAAATCAGATGTTTTTTTGGTGAAAGCTTCAATAGAACCATTAATCCGATCATTAAACAGTGAGAAATCCAAACCAATATTTAAAGCAGTGGTTTCTTCCCATTTCAAATTAGAATTGGCCATCTTGCTGCCAATCTGCACAGTGTTTACATCAGAAGCTGTTCCTCCAGGGGTTACCGTCTGGTATTTTCCACTGGCAAGCTGTGCAAGTGCAGCATATGGATCCACCGTACCATTATCTGGATTTCGCAAGTCACGATTTCCGTTTACCCCGTAAGATAACCTGAGTTTACCATAATTTAGCCACTTTTGATTTTTAAAGAACTTTTCGTCGGTAAATACCCAGGCCAGCGCGGCAGATGGAAAAGTTGCCCTTTTTGAATTTAAGCCGAACACAGAATATCCATCACGGCGAACGGTTAGGGTAAGGTAGTAGCGTTGTAAAAGTGAATACGTTAATCTGGCCAGCAAGGCATCACCTGTGTATACCTTATCTTCACTATTGGTTGTGGGCTTAATACCACTTGATAAGTTATGGTAGCTCAGTACATCGCCTGGTACAAAACCCTCGTTACCAGCCTGTGTCCACCAGGTTTGATATTTTTCAGCATTCGCCAAAAGTGTAAGATCGAAATTATGGATATTGGCAAAGGTTTTATTCCATTTGATGAGGTTATCAATCTGCCAGTTGTATCGGGTTTCGTTTGATCTCGTTGCCGATCCTCCAGGTGTTACCACATCAGGATTTCTCGATGAGCGGTAATCGAAAGTACGGTAGAAATCAAGCCCGGGACTAAAGTTAATCTGGTAACTAAAGCCATAAGGCAGTTTTACCTTTCCATATACACTCCCAAAAATGGTATTTTGTTTGTTCATCCTTTCATTGTAAGTCATGTTTAAGAAAGGGTTTCTTGCGTTCAGTCCGCTATCATCTGTAGGAATCCGACGTAATTCGCCGTTTGGAAGATAACGGTCACCATATGGAGAAAGGTTAATCAGCTGGTTCCAGTTTGCCTCCAGCGAACCATCGCCGGTACGGGCCTCATCACGGTCGGCGAACTGGAAGTTCATTCCAAGGGTTACCGATTTTGCGACCTGACCTTCCAGGTTGATCCTGGCCCTGATGGCAGTATAATCTCCTCCTTCAATCAAATTCTGGTTTTTTTGATAACCCAGAGACATGTAATAATTGATTTCCTGTTTTCTCCCGCTCAAACTTAAGGTATGATCCTGACGAAAGCCCTTTCTGAAAATATCATCATACCAGGGCTCTGTTTTACCCGCCAGGTAATTGGCCTTTTCATTGGCTACCAAACCTAACCTGTTCAGCCATAAATCTACAGGATCGCCGGTTTGGCCATTTAACCACTGGTTTAAAGTTACGCCCGCAGGAAGATTTCTGGGATCATTGTACAGATATTCCGGTGTTGTTGCGCCGCTCCTTAAAACGTCGCCTCTCCAGGCCAGGAAGCCTTCCCCTTCATAGCTGCGCATATTCTTGGCCAGTTCTGCGAAACCGGCATTGGTATTGATAGTAATGAGTGGCTCATCGCCTTTACCCTTCTTGGTGGTTACGGCAATCACTCCCGTGGCGGCCTTGGCACCATACACGGCCAGCGAACTGGCATCTTTGAGCACATCTACAGTTTCAATATCATTAGGGTTGATGTCTGCCAGCTGCCCGTTGTAAATCACTCCATCCAAAACAATTAAAGGCGAGCTTCCCGCACTCAAAGTTGACTTCCCGCGCACCAGAAAATCTCCCCCACCCTTGGCACTTGAACTCAGGCCTACAGATAATCCCGGAACATTCCCCCTGAGTACATCAGAAAGGCTTTGCGGATTTTCGTTTTCGAGCTGAGTAGCCTTAACACTGGAAATTGCACCAGTGGCATCGCGTTTGGTCGCTGTTCCGTAACCGATTACGACAACATCGCTCAGGTTCTGGGGTTCATCAACCAGGACTATTGAAAAAGTAGTGCGTTTATTCACTGCAACCTCTTGTGGGGTATAGCCTAATGAAGAAAAAACCAATGTAGCATTGGCTGGTGCTACAATGGAAAACCCTCCGTCAGCTCCGGTAGAAACACCTGCTTTCGCGTTTTTAATCTTGACAGATACACCGGGGATACCGACTCCTGCTTTGTCTTTTACAGTTCCTTTTATGTTGACTTCCTGCGCATATGCAGAGAGCAGCATAAAACAAACCAAACTAAAAAATAGCGTAATTTTTTTTCTCATAATTTTATTTGGTTTAGAAATTAAGAACACAAACGTATTCTATTTAAAGTCAAAAAACAAACTCAAAAACAAGTCAAAACACTAAATATCAGTACTTTACATTAAATAACAACACACTTCAATCGCAAAAAATTAGGAACAAAAAACTGTTTATTAGCGTGCTATAGCTACTCATTACAATCGTCACAATACGCTTCAACAGCAAGATTTTTTTTAAAAAATATTTATCCACTTAGTTTATTGATAGTCGCTCTAATCCAGAATAAGCTTGGTCCAGCCTTCCTCCCCTGCCTTTTTAACTATATCTTTTTTCTCCTGATACAGCTTTTGGATTTTGGAGTTGTAAGTCCAACAGGTTCCTTGTCTGATATCCAGAATTTGAGAGAGCTTATAGGAGGATATCGTACCTTTAGAGTTATATACCAAAAACAGCATATAAAGTGCCTTGGTAATTGGAATGCGGCTATTTTGAAAGAGCGTTCCCGCAATTACCGATTCATCATAACCGCATCTGGTACAACGCCGGGCATAGGGCGTTGCGCCACTTAAGAAATGAAGATTGCCACATTTTTTGCAAACATATCCTGCAGTCCACTTCAATTCTGAAAGATATTTAAAACAACTTTCTTTATCGGGATAGATTTTACTGAACTCTTCAAAATTGACTTTTTTAGACATTACCCGTGCTTTGTTTACACGCTCAATGTCCAGGTTAAGTGCTTTAACATCCCGTTTTAGCATTGCGTTCATGACGGAAATTTCCACATTTTGTGCCTCAATGATTTCTGCCTTCTCGCGAAGCTCACGCGTTCTGGATTCAACCATGGCCGTAAGTTCATTGTTAAGCGTTTGGTTGAGCTTATCGTTAACCTGAAGCTGCTCAATGATACGCTTTTGAGCGAAGTTCTTTTTCCTTCTCAAACTTCGGATACTGTTTCCGATTGCAAAGGAAACCAACACCATTTCAATCACAAAGCAAATGCTTAAGCTATAGTAAACCAGCGTACCGTAGGGAATCCATTTAAGCAGTAATAGAATTTTTATTGAAAAACCAAACAACAGAATCCCATAACCAGAAACTAAATAGATTGCAGGCTTAAAACCGCTGCGATAAACAGACAATGCAGAAAAAAACACCATCATCAATGGGATAAGCTCAATCACTTTAAGGTTAAAAAGTGTGGGAAAAATCAGACAGGCCAGAAAAAATCCGCTCCGGAGGAAAATGGTAAAAAGAACTGCCTTATACCAAAGGGGTGATTTCGCCTTCAGATAAAGAAACCTGATGGTAAAAAGCATTCCAAATATACTGCTGATGAACAGGGAAAGCCCAAATCCATATGTATTTAATGCAGGGAAGGTTGGCCACAGATACTGGAAAGCTATACCATCATTACACATTTCATACAAACCGATCCCTAAATTGTAGAGCACATAATAAAGATATTGTTTACCCTTAACAGCGAAGTACATCAATAGATTATACAAACAAAAAACGAAGATCATGCCGTAGAATAGTCCGAATATGAAGTACTCTCCTGTAGCATAACCCAAAAACCATCTGAAATCGCGGACTACAAAAATGGCACTCACAGGATTATCGCTCTTGATTCTTACATAATAGGTGAGCAGTTTATTGGATTTGTTATTGAGATCGTAGGTAAAATTTTTATGTTCATAAACCCGGTTAGCAAAATCATATTGAGTACCGAATGAATTTTCCTGGTAATTGTTGCCTCCCTCAGAAACATACAATTTGAGATCATTTATAGACTGATCAAAAAACTCCAGGATCCATTTCTTTTTAGACGCTTCATTGTGGGCTATTTTAAACCTGTACCAGTAAGCAGAACTTCGGTGCTCATTCTTTGGTATCCGGTTTTTACTTGGCCTGAATTGATGTTGATAATCTTTGCTGAGGACACGACCGATATCCAGTTTACCGAAAGGATCTTCAAGAATATCAATTTGTTTATAGGTGAAAAGCTGGTGTGGGATGTTATCATCAATTTGAAGCGGAACCTGGGCATGTAAATTGGTTGAAAACAGGAATATAGCAGTCCAAAAAAGGACAAGAAAAAGCCTTCGAAAGCTTAAATTGCGAATATTCCCTTGATTTCCAATGGTTGCTTGGAGAGTATGATGCATGATAAGTTGGTTAGTTGGCTCATATTACAAAGAATATTGCAAAACACCAATTGCCAATGGCAATTTTGACAAAGATTATCCCAGGTGGTTGTTTCAATCTTTTCCAATCATATAAAGGTGAGTTTTTGGCACATTAAATCAAAAAACAAAATTTAAAATACTGAAATATAACATTTTAAACCGAAGGTTCGACACCCTTTCGTTCCAGGACTTTCAATAGATTATTACACCTGCATTGACAATAAACCTGATCGGAGCGGCACCCTAGTAAAAGCGGAATATAGCGGATGAGCAGGACTGTGGCCACCGACGAGAATTAGTTTTCATTTTACCAAAGAATGCATAAGAGAAAATTACTCCTCCCAAACAACATTTATAAAAGCAATACAATTTCCCTGGGACATTTCAAAGGAATAGTGAAAAAAGGGTATACGGATGAAGAAGTAGTAGAACACTCCAAAAACTTTGCTCAAAGCCAGCTCGAAACTGAACTTCTGGAAGCAAAGGAAAAGGCAGATGAAATGGAAAAAGATGTGAACAATAAGATGATATGGTGGTGGACAAAGGCTGTTATAATTGCAATAACCGGGATTGCTTTAATCTTTTTTTAGATTGGAATATTTCTTCCTCTAAGTACCTACAATTATTCGCCACTGATAGGAAGCTGGATTGATTCGCTTCCTACTGAGTCAACAGCAAAAGATTTGGCCAAAGCAATTTACCTGTTACCTGCGGGTCTATTTGCAGGAATATGGAGAATATGTTCACCACGACTTGATAAATCTGCGCCCGCAATAGCCAGAGATGAATTTCGTGAGAAATGGATGGAACTATAGATCTAAAAATTAGCTATTATTAGTTAAATTTATCTCCTTTTTTTAAATCAAACAAGACATTGTTTATTCTTAATTTATACAACTAAAGGAATAGATTATTGCTACCGAAATCCCCAATTCAGGTCTTCAACACTAAAGTGAATTCATGTTCTGGTGTATTTCGGTACAAGTCCAGTATCAGTTTGTACTTGGATATAAATATTATTTATAGGTTGATAAAAACTATAACCCTCATCATTAAAATAATGATCGGGACTATTGAACAGCAGATAAATTTTATCCAAAACTTACTTTCTTGAGTTTGGTTGAACATAATTTACTGTTCAGATTCTCTACCTCACTTTTATTACTACTTTACCTTTTGCACGCCCACTTTCCACATAAGTTAAAGCATCATTTGCCTTTTCAAAATCATATACTCTATCAACTACAGGCTTGATAACACCAGCTTCAATTAATTTTGTAATCTCACTTAGTTGATTTCCGCTAGCTTTCATAAAAAGAAAACGATATTTAACGTTTCGTTTTTTCGCTTTACTTCTGATACTGAAGCTGAGTAACGACATTATTAATCTCAAATACCATGGAAGTCCTATTTCTTTAGCAAAATCTGGTGTTGGCGGGCCAGAAATAGAAACTATCTGACCTTCTGGTTTTAGAATGTTAATCGATTTCTGAAGGGTTTTGTTATCCTGGCTATTTAGAACGAGGTCATAATCTTTTAGAAGATTTTCAAAATCCTGTGCTTTGTAGTCGATTAATACATCTGCGCCCAGGTCTTTTACCAACTGTACCACATATCCCCAGCCTTTTTATGCGCAAGAGTGCCTCATTTGTGCCTGGAACAGGGATTTCCCTTTGTTGATATTCAAACTCACCGGGAGTTTTACATACAAGTACCTTCATTATTATTTTAATTTTATATAACCTGCTTTTTGGTGTAAACCTTACTGTATAATAAATTTATTGCATTACCACCGGCTGCCCAAAGATGATAACGAAAAATATTAACCGATAAAATGAAGAAATTTATGCATTAAGACCCTTAGCTTCTCCAACTCCTTTGCATTGCCTTTCTTACAGTCCCGCTCATTGAGGTATCCTTTTACAAGTTGATATTCTTCCCCATTGGCAATTTCTGAATTCCTCAATATTTTCTTTATCGTCCTGGCCTGCAACAAATCCACAGCTTCAATATCTTTTTGACGTTCTGCTCTAAAAAAAACCTTCAGCTTTAAGGCTAAAGACAAAGGTATGTTATTAAGTATCTGATAGTCTAAATCATCGCTCATCCTTCTAAGCAGCTTAATATTCAATAGTGTATGGGCTTCTAGGATCCTGTTATTGGACTCATCAAACAAATGCCTCATACCAAGTGTAAACCCTCCATTTTCTGCCATAAACTTATTCATCAAAACGCATTTACATTTTAATCTTTCCAACTCATCCAGAGTAATCTCCATAAATATATTTTTATGTACTGATGGTCTACAATTTCAAACATTTCAGCAGCACGATGCCCCTGGAACCGGGAGGAGTGATAGCACTAATCTCTCTGGAGTGGATGGATAGAGAAATAGAAAAACAGACCTGGCCAAAAGATCTGCTATGAAAATAAATTCAGGTCGATGATCGACCTTATCACTACTTCCATCCCCACATTGCGAAATTTGCATCTCAAAAATCAATGTTGCTGAACACTCATTTGCCCCGGAGAATATGATCCTGAGATTAATTTATAATAACTCCAACCTAAGTTCTGCTGATTTTAACCATGGAGAGGTAAAACGAACCAATACTTCTTGGGCAGGCTTGCCATTGGCCTGGATGTAAACGATCAGCTTCCCATGATAAACGCGCTGTTTATGATCTGTATAATCCCCCATGTCGGCATTGTCTCCGGCTTCCATACCAAGAAGTCTTGCTGGACCGGTAATATCACATGTAATCTCTTCATCAGAAATAAGCACAGGTATACCCTCTTCATCAACAATCTGCAGTTCCAGCTGTGCTATTCCTTTTTTAGCCTTTACCTGTAACTTATCTCCCTGTAAAACCTTAATGCCCGTGGGACGTTTACTCGTCTGTAGCTGCTGACGTACAATGATATTGTTGCCAGCATCCATACCAACGATCTCTAACTTACCTGGAGCGAAGGGTATGTCCCAGTACGTGATTCCGTGTTTTTGGTCATATTTTTTATTTTCTCCAACAACTTTTCCGTTTAACTCCAGGCGCATCTGCCGGGCATTGGTGTAGCAAACAACCCGAATTAATTGTCCATCCTGGTAATTCCAGATTGGCCAGGCATCCATAGAAGGAACCTGACTTTTATTTAGCTTCTGTTCTGATTCGAGTACAGACCATGCATCTTTGGCATTTCCTCCTTCATTAAGCGAGTAAGTGCCTAAGTAAGCCATTGGCTTATCTGACCAGAGAGATTGACGGAAGTAGCCCCGAGGTTTAATAAAACCTGCGAAATCAAGTAATCCGGAATAAAAACCACGTGAAGGCCAGCGGCCTGATTCACCCAGATAATCTATTCCCGTCCAAAGGAACTGTCCAAAAATATGTTCATTATCTTTTACCGACTTCCACGCATCAAAATCATGGCGATTTTCACTGCCAAAGATTATCCTTTTAGGATAACGTTTATGATCCTGATCATAGCGGCTTTCCGTGTAATTATATCCGGCGATATCTAACGCTGCCGAGTATGCGGTTTCGTTGGACATGGCCACCCCGGCCAACCCGGCAGTTACCGGACGGCTGGCATCATATTTTCTAACTACGGCAGCGAGCATTTTGGCTATATCCCCCAAATGCATCGCATCAGGGGCATCCTTTTTATATCCACCAAAAATCGGCTGTGTGAACCCACCTTCCCTCGCTCCGGCAAGTATGGGATGTGAATAAGGATCATTTGGATAATCCACTTCATTGCCAATACTCCAGGCAAATATGGAGAGATGGTTGCGGTCCCGTTTTACCATATCGGCAAGGTCACGTTCCCCCCACTCCCTGAAAAAATCTGATGTACCCTGAAATCCCGGAACACCAACATTCCAGCCCTGAAGCCATTTAC
Source organism: Pedobacter rhizosphaerae (assembly GCF_900111155.1). GTDB lineage: Bacteria > Bacteroidota > Bacteroidia > Sphingobacteriales > Sphingobacteriaceae > Pedobacter > Pedobacter rhizosphaerae. The sequence goes on from NZ_FOGG01000013.1 coordinate 102,288, forward strand.
GTTTGGGATACTCCCATTCATCAAATGCTTCATCCATGACCAGCATGCCCAGTTCATCACAAAGGTCATACAGGGATGATGCCTGAGGGTTATGACTCGTCCTGATCGCATTAACACCAAGTGATTTTAGTGTAAGCAAACGACGACGCCAAACCTCTGGATATACTTCAGCACCCAATACACCTGAATCATGGTGTAAGCATACGCCTTTGACTTTCATAGGAACGCCATTTAGCGCAAAACCTTTATCAGGATCAAAAGTGAAAGTACGGAAGCCGGTAACCAGAGTATTTTGATCTATCAGCCTATTATTTTGGGTCACTGTGGTTCGCAAGGTATAACAATCAGGGGAGGTAGTATTCCAAAGTTTGGGATTATTGATTTCCAGCTCACATTTAACCTCACTTTTGCCAGCTGAGGGAAGTGTAGATTTTAGTGTTTTCCTGGACACCACAGCTCCGCTCTGATCCAGAAGCTCCTGTAAAATAACAACCTGTGCACTTTTAGGGGAATCATTTACCAGTTCAGCATTTACATGTAAGATTCCTTTATTGCCACTGACTACCGGATAGGCATATAGCCCCCACTGCTGCAAATGGACTGCACTGGCTTTAACCAGCCAGACATCGCGGTAAATTCCTGATCCGGTGTACCAGCGCGAATCTGCATCCAGGCTATGGTCTACCCTGACGGTAATTTGATTTTGCTGGCCATACCTGAGCAAGGATGATATTTCATAGCTAAAGGAAATGTATCCATTGGGGCGTTTTCCTACAGATTGCCCATTCACAAATACCTCACTCCGGTTATAGACCCCTTCGAAATAAAGGTATATTTTTTTACCTTTATCTTCCCTGGCAATGTTTAATTGTTTACTGTACCATCCGATCCCTCCGGGGAGATAACCTGATGCGCTGGCGTATGTGGGGCTAAAAACCTGCTTCACACTCCAGTCATGCGGCAATTCTACGTTTTGCCAGGATTTATTTTCGCTATCTATTGCAGCCTTCCCATCCAGATCACCTAAATGAAACCGCCAGTTAGTATTGATCTTTTCAGCCTGCCCAAATCCGGGCTGCGCAAAAACAGCTGAACAACTGAACAGCGTTACAAAAAGCAAGAGAACGCAAGAATTAGTATTTTTTATCATTTTACTTTAGTTTAATATCTGTGGGCATCCCCCATCTGGAGGTTAAGGCTTTTAGTTCTTTTAACGAAATTGGGATTATTGTTCCATGACGTGGATGAAAATCCATAGATACCTCATGATCTATAACCTTAAATTTATCCAGGTCGCAACTCTGGCAAAACTGATATTTACCTTTGCCATAAACATCATACATTAAGATATACTCATCAGAGTTGTTAAGTTTGAACACCCCTGAACCTTCTACAGCATCAGTTGTTTGCTGCTTGTATCCCGGCTGTTCGATCCAACGCCCGGAGGTTAATGAATCCGTTATCGCCAACCTTATTCCGTTGCCGTGGCCTTCTGTTTTATAAAACAGATAGAACAGCCCGTTTTTGTTTATGATATCGCCATCAATACAGGATTTATTATTTTTTGGGCGGTACAGTACCTGTGGTTCCGATTCAAAATCATTAAACTCGCTATTGGCATAGGCATAATAAATAATATCCGGACCATCCCCATGTTGCATAGACCAGTAAACCATATACTTTTGTTTTGCCGGATCATATATCGTTTGCGGAGCCCACACGCGCTTCAGATTCTGCTGGCCCTCATAGCGTTCCTGAATATTGATAACCTTATGTTTCCAGTTCACCAAATCATCTGATTTCAGCAGTACCATAGCCCTGTTTGAATCCCATCCCTTGACAGAGGTCATATCGGTGAGTACCATATAAAATGTTTTAGCATCCTCTCCCCGCAGTATGTGAGGGTCCCTTACCCCACCGGTAGAACTAATAATTTTTGAATCGATAACAGGATGGTTATTATTCAAAGCACGGTAGTTGTACCCGTCTGTACTAATGGCAAAACATACCGCCTCATCAATTGTCGAATTTCCCTTAAAGTAGGCGAAAAGATACCCCTTAGCCTGATTATCTTCAGCAGCGGGCTCAAATTCCTGACTAAATAAAATTCCGGCAGAAGTTATCTGTAGCACAGCCAGCAGCACCATTCTGACATACAGGGCAGTGTTCATTAGTGATAGTTGTTTAATTTTAGCAGGTATATTCATTTTTTATATTTTGGCTTATCATGATAAATGGGTTTGGAAAGAATAAAAAACGCCATTCCCGAAGGAATGACGCCAAACTAACTAACCTACAAGAATCTCCTGTTTGTTTCAAGGAGGACCTTAACGTAAAGGGAATCGCAGTACTTCTGATTTTGATCTTCTCCAGAGCAAAAGTTATCATACACTTTTAAATCCCAATCCATTTCGGATTTAAAAGGTGTTTCTCCTATATTGTATGTCCTAACCCCGGTCATATAGTTGTCGGGACGAATAAATCATAGCTACATGACTATTTTAAATCCTAAACTCCCCAAATGATCTATTGGGAAATATTCTGCAGAGATAAACAAAAGTTTAACCCTGCTATCACTCAATAACCCGGGTTTTGGGTCAGGTTTTTGTTCAGGTCTCGTTCCGACTGAGGGATAGGCCAAAGCTCATTCCTGCCCACCACAAAATTTCGTTTTTTATAAATGTAATATCCATTGGTATTAACAGGGTAATCCTTATAATTGGCTGGATCGTTGGTGAGTTTCATACCAGTAAATTGCTGGTTATTCTCTGTTCCGATTATCCCCCATCTCAGACAATCAAAATACCTGATTCCTTCAAAAGCAAATTCCACACGTCGTTCCCTACGGATAATGGCCCTAAGCGCTGTAGGATCTGTAGTGGTTACTGCCGGCATCGCTACGGCAGCCCTGCCCCTCACCTTATTAATTGTTGCATCTAATAGTGCCTGGTCCACACCCGTTCCGGATTCCAGTTTAGCTTCTAAATAGCCCAGCAACACCTCTGCGTATCTGATCAAAGGAAAATTATTTCCGGTATTGTTTGTGGTTGCCACTGCAGGATCATCTTCCAGAAACTTATAAATTGCATAGCCACTCCACACCCCTGGATACTGGTTTAAACGATCTGGAAGGGTCGTTCCGGGTTTAGCGGAATACACTTTCCCCCTGAAGCTGGTGCGATCTGAAATCATAATATTAAAATCCATCCTTGGATCACGGTTATTATAAGGGTTATTTTTATCAAATAGCGGAGACTCTGCAATCGTTTTCCCGTCCTTGCATTCGTATGCTTCTACCAGTTCATTGAACGGAGAATACTGGTGCCACCCGCCCCAGGTTTCTGGGGTCAGATATTGTAGTAACGCATGGTTATAGGTGTCTCTGATATATTGCATGGCCATGATGATCTCGCGGCTCGTTTCTCCGGCATTCAGGAAAAGCTCACGATACCTGGGATCAATAGTATAATAGTTAAAATCAATAATGGCTTTATAGGTAGCGGCTGCTTCGGCCCATTTTTTCTGGGCCAGTTGCAAGCGTCCCAATATGGCCAGGGCCGAGGCGGAGGTCATATGTCCAAGCCTGTCTGCACTTACCGAGACTGGAAGTACGGCTGCTGCCGCTTTCAGTTCGGTTTCACAGAACGCCCAAACTTCTGATTTTGGTGTTCGGAATACCGAATTTGCCTCCTCTACCGTCAGGAGTTTCTGTACTAAAGGGACATCTCCGAAATATAAGGCCAGATTAAAATAATTGTATGCCCTGATAGTCTTTACTTCTCCAATCATCACCGCTTTTTGGGTAGCATCCATGGAAACCGAGCCGATATTGGCCAGGAAATTATTGCACCTGGTAATTTGTGAATAGGCCTGCGAATAATAAGACCCCACAAACCCGTAAGTTGAATTTAATGTCCCATTGGTGAAATTATCTGGAATAGACTCTTTTTCTGAACCATTTCCTGCCATCAAATCCAAATTAACCATGGATGTGGCCGCCCAGAAATTATATCCGGTGAAGCCAGCCCCACTATCATAAACGCCGTTCAAAGCAAGTGTGGCATCATTGGCCGTTTTCCAGAAAGTGGCATCAGATATGGCTGAAAGCGGCTGGGTATTTAAAAGATCTTTTTTACATCCTGCAATTACAGTAAGGAAGGTACAACCTACCACCACTGATAATCTATATATATAATTTTTCATTTTATTTAATTTAATTGTCCTAACTACATTAGATTACAATTTCACATTAATACCAAAAGTATAGATGGCCGTGAGTGGATAGAAGTTTGGAGAATCTCCTGAGCCCTGACCGTTTTCAGGGTCCCAACCTTCATAAAAATCGTTTAAGGTGAAAAGATTTTGGCCTCCCGCGAAAATTCTCAATTTTTCCAGTCCTACTTTCTTGCTCAGATTAGCAGGTATAGTATAGCCAATCTGGGCATTTTTCAGCCTCAGGAATGTTCCGGACCTGTTCCAGTAAGAGTTTCTCTGCACATTGGCGCTCCCCTGGCTCAAGTTTGTAATCCGTGGATATATTGCATTGCGGTCCGGATTTTGCACAGTCCAGGCATTTTCATATTGCCATTGCTGAACATTGCCACCGTTGTAGAGGGCATAGGCCTGATAGGAGCCCATCTGAACAGTATATCCGCCTAGACCAGAGAATAAGACCGACAAATCGATCCCTTTGTAGGCTGCGGTCAGATTCAGGCCAAAAGAGGTTTTTGGATTTGTATTGCCCAGTATTTTTCTATCGTATGTAGCATCAACCTTACCGTCAGGAACGCCATTGGGGCCACTGATATCCATAAACCTGATATTCCCAGGCGCACCACCATTCGGCTGCGATGGATAACTGGCCACATCCGCAGCATCGACAAAAAGGCCATCTGCTACAAAACCATAAATTGGATTAAGTGACTCTCCAAGAAAGAAATTGGGAATTACACTTTGAATATCACCAGCGATTTTGATTACTTTTTGATTATTGTAAGAGAAATTTGGAGATACGCCAAGATTTACCTGACCAATTTTAGTATTGTAGGTTAAACTCAGCTCAATACCCCTGTTCTGGATCGAACCTGCGTTCTGTATTGGTGCGGTAAGGCCCAGTGTAGCGGATACGGGCACCTGATAAAGAATGTCTTTGGCTGTTCTGTCATAAATATCAACGGTAGCGCTAAGTTTATTTTTGAATACTGTAAAATCAAGTCCCAGATTGGTTGTGGTTGTGGTTTCCCACTGTATACCGGTATTGACTGCAGAGGTAACTGCTGCTCCCGGCGCAATAACCCCTCCAAAATTATACCTTGGATTTGTGCTGAAATTATATTGGTATGGATAATTTAAGAGGTTCCCGTTCCTGTCCGAAATATTCGCATTACCTAAAGAACCATAAGATGCCCTGATTTTCAATTCATCTATCCAACTGATATTATCCTTGATAAAAGATTCCTCAGAAAGTCTCCAGCCTGCGGAAACCGCCGGAAAAATACCATATCTGTTGTCCGGGGCAAACCTGGAAGAACCATCGTAACGTATATTGGCCTCAAATAAATATTTACCTCCGAAATCATAATTTAAACGGGCAAAATAAGATCTGAAAGCATATTCATTCGCATTACCTGCGGTTTGCTGATTTGTGGTAGCGCCGGCATCGAGTTGATAAAGTAAATTGTTTGGGAATTTATCCCGAAATGCCCTTGAATAATTATCGCGGTGTGCTTCCTGCTGGTAACCTCCCAGGATGGAGAAATTATGTTTTCCAAAACTTTTCGTGTACTTCAACAACATGTTCAGTGTAACTTCATTTCCATCTATGTTTTCTACGTTTAAGCTATTTGGGCCAACATATGTAGTCCTATCAATGTTTATATCAGCGATATAGGTTGTATTCACGCTGGTGTAATAGTGGTACCCTGCTGTTCCGCTCAGGTTCAGTCCAGGAATAATATCCCATGAAAGCGTCGTATTTCCATAGAAATTTTTGGCCCTGAAATTATTAAAACCTTCACTGGCCAGCCACGCTTCCGGTGCATAGAAATCCTGGCGGCCATAAGTGCCATCAGATCTTAAACCGGCAATAGTATTAGGCTCACGTACAGCAAAACCAATTATCCCGCCTATTCCAGCAGCATTGGATTGAGGTTGGGTTTGAAACCGGGAAAATCCCAATATACTGGTTTTAAGATTTAAGTTATCCTTGATACGGGTATCGATATTGGCCTGGATATCATATCTCTTATTATTGGTCTCCGCAGTCAAACCATTGTGGTCACGATAACTGCCCGATAAATAATACACATTATTCCCTTCACCACCAGAAACATTAAGGTTGTGGTACTGCTGAAACCCTGATCCGGAATTTAATAAATCCTTCAGGTGGAATACATTCGGAAAGTTATCAGGATCGGTACCGCTTCTGTACTTCGCCACCACATCAGCGCTGGCACCGGTCAGTTCAGCATAAGTCCATGAATCGACGAACTGGGGCAGGCTTGTTATTTTCTCCCATCCCACATAGTTATTATAGCTGATTACAGTTTTTCCCTTTTGTCCACGTTTAGTCGTAATCAACACTACCCCATTGGCCGCCCGGTTACCATAAATAGCAGCTGATGCGGCATCCTTAAGGACAGTCATGCTGGCAATGTTATCCGGGGCTACATCATCTAGAGATCCTGCAATCCCATCAATTAATATCAAAGGACTGCTTCCTGCATTAAATGTACCTACCCCCCTGATAATTACCCTTGCGCCATCACTTCCTGGCCGGCCGCCGCCTTGCTGTACCTGTACTCCTGGCGATAAACCGGATAAGGCCTGTGATGCCTGCGTAATGGGGCGGTTATCCAGGTCTTTTGAAGACACTGTACTTACCGATCCGGTAAGGTTAACTTTTTTCTGTGTGCCATATCCTACGATAACAACTTCATCCAGTTTTTTATTGTCATCGGTAAGCTGAATATTGATTTGCGTCTGTTCACCGATAAGCACTTCTTTAGTAGTAAAACCAATGTAACTAAAAATCAGGGTACCTTTGCTGTCGGGTATGCTTAGGGTGTAGTTCCCCTGTGTATCTGTCTGGGTAGCCTTGCCGGATTCTTTATGCTTGACCACCACCCCTGGTATGGCTTTTCCACCTTGATCGGTAACCTTACCCTTAATATTGATATCCACTTTGGCATAGGTCAGGGAAGCAGACTTTTCATTAAATAGGAAAGTATTAGTATTTAGATATTTTTTTGCGGAATTGGCAACTGCCTGCTCAAAAGGGGTAGCTGAAAGTACTGTGCCAATACCAAAAAGCGTAAGCAATTTCCACCAGTTTTCTGGCGACTTTGGATTATTATTCATATTTGGTTAGTTATTAGTTTGTTTTATATAAGATTATTTCCCGGAAAGCGGATTAATCAAAAGATCTGATGAGTTTATTTTCCTTTCATAGGCCATTTTAATTTTTGGATTAAAAGTTTGGATTAACCAGGTCTGCATGCTCTGTATTTAGGGGAACAGAATCAATTTCTATTTTTAACATGGCTACACCATCTTAACATTAATCTATTCGGCTTTTCTATACTTTTGAGCTGTTAAAAAACATAATCAAATATAAAATCCGGCAGGCCAAATTAATTTGACGTATTCAGACCTGTTTTTATAATTTTCCGTCCTTTCGCCATCAATTCCTGTCCTGGATAGATAGAACATGACTATTTGACAAAAAAAGAGCGTTCCTGTTGTAAGAACGCTCTTTTCTAAATTGAAAAAATTAGAGATGTTTCTAGTCTGTAAAGAAGAATATCTTAATCTTTATACAACCGCACTTTACTAATCCTAATACTGCTTTCATGTTTAACAAACATAGTTGAAACAAAGCCAAGCGATATTTCCTGTGCCTGCGCAAGTGTAAAGGATACAGCATAATCTTTTCCATTCTGCGAATTATCCAAAAACCTGAAATTACCTATGGCCTGCGAGATATTGGCGACATCAGGCAAGGTCTTCCCTGCATCAACCACTAAATAAGTGGCTTCTAAAGTGCTGTTGATTTCAGATACTGTTGCAACAAAACGGTATTTACCAGCAGGAAGCGTGGTGGTTTGAAATATTTTACCATTTGAAATCTGGGGGGAGTACCAATATTCAAATGAGATAAAGCCACCTCCATTATAGGAATCGAATCCCCCAATTGTTTTATTGGACATATTTTTTGCTGCGGCATTAGTCGTCCATTCTGCCAGATCCCCCCACCTTCCATCCCGTTTACCCGCAATAAATGGCGCACCGGAATTTTTCAAAAGGAATTCATTAATTTTCCTGCTTACCGAAGCGCTGTAAAAGGTATCAATCGCAGTGGAATCTGGTAAAAAAAGAGTTCTGTACTGAATGTCAGTATCGGGATTACGGTCTGTCAAAACAATCTGGTTGGCGGCCTTGGTTACCCTTTTTGTACGGGAGACCCCATTGACAGTAGTATAGGTAACATCTACGCCAACAGAACCGGCATCAGAAACCCGCCAGTTAAGAATGGTGGCCCCGGTGGAAGGCTGGTATACAGCCCGTTCCAAGATACGGTTCAACAGCGATTTTTCAAAAATATCCCCATAGGTAGCACCTTGTTTAAGGGCAGCCACGGATTTATTACCATTTTTATCAAATGTAAAAACTTCGAAGGAGTAATTACCTTCCGGTAATGAAGGCACCATCACTTTGATGGTATCAATCCCTTTTCCCCTGGTAATGGCAACATCCTGATGGTTGGCTTTATTGTTCCAGTAAATTGTTGCCTTGGTAATATTGGGATCGGAAATCAGCAGAAACTTGACGAGTGCCCGGTTACGGCCTGATAGAACAGTTAATGAATCGGCTTTACCAGGATAGGTAATCTCTTTGCCGTCAGTAAGCTTTTTATAATCATCCATTTTGCTACAGGAAGCCATCAGCAAAGCAACAGCAACCATAGAATAAGCAATAATATATTTCATGTCAAAAAATATTTAGTAAAAGATCAATTATCATTTCCGAAAAAGGTCATCTCTGAAACGTGGGCAGCCAGTCCTCCTGGGCCAGCCCAGGTTTCCAAAACCTTAATTCTGATGTATCTGACCGAAGGTGCATTTAAAGGAACATTGGTTTCTTCACCACGAGCTGCCGCAGCGACATCCTCATTGGAATTAGAGCCGAGTGGCTGACCAGAAGGTTTGACTGAAACACATGAAGCCAGTTGAGTCCAGTTGGTATAACTACCGTCACTGGCCGGATTATTCGAGCCCCATATCTCATATCTTTTGGGATTTCCATGGTTGTATATCCAAACGCCTTGTCTCTGCCACAGGGTAAATCGGCTGATTTTAGCAGTGACACCCAGATCAAAGGTGACGTGAAGTGGCATGCCTACATCGGTTGTGTGCCACATGTTCCCGTCGGCTGAAATTACCTTATTCCATAAATTATTGATAGGCAGCCCCCAACCTACGGGGGCATCTGTTGGTAATGTGAGTACTTTAAATTTACTTTTATCAAGCTCCTTTTCAAAGATCGGGGTAAGCTTAGTCATTGCAGTATCGGTGCGGTTGTCCCATCTGTCGCGAATATAAACGCCGAAAATAGTTTCCTTTGACGGAAATCCCCTCGAGGAGAATACGCCATTTTTTGCCTTTGTATAAATGGTTTCACGCGTTGCAAAGTTGCCAAGGGAATCTTTATAATTTACCACTACTGCAATGTTAGCTTCTGTAGGGTTGGCAAAACTAATGTTTATCCCCCCAAAATCACTGGCCAAAACCAGGCTTCTCCTGATGGCAAAAATTGGGGGTTCCAGCGCCTTCACTTTTATGGTCACCGGTGCGGATTTGTTATCCGATTTATCTACTGCATATAGATTGAGGTTATAAACGGCAGTATCCGCAAAACCATCAACAAGAAGCGAGCGGGTGTAAGCAGATGCCTTTACGCTGATCAACTTCCCGTATTTATTGGTATACTGAGCCATGACGTACATCAGATCCTGATCAGATGGAAGGTTATAGGTTACTTTTACAGCTCCAGACATGCGTTCTACTACCGGATTTGTGATCTGTTGTGGCACTACGCTATCCTTTTCTACAGGTGCCAGCATATCTTCCTTACAACCGAGTACTGTTGCACAAAAAAGTGCCAACAATACAAACCATTTATTTTTTTTCATAACATTTAATTATTAAGTAATTACCATCCTGGGTTTTGAACTAAATTGGGGTTTACAATAGTGTTGTTTTCCTTTATTGGCCATAGATAATCACGGGGTGCAACAAATTTTTGATTGAAAAGTAATTTTGGTCTATAATATCCTGTTGCATCAGTTTGCTCTATATCCCAACCGTACACACCATTGTTAAGGGTTGAAGAGGCTTCCTTCCATCGTTTCAGGTCCCAGAAGCGGCTACCTTCGAAAGCCATTTCAATACCCCTTTCCTGATGGATAATCTGTCTCAAGCCTGCCTGATCCCTATACTTTCCGGGATTTATCGAATAAGTATCCCACGATGACTGAACGGATTGCAAACCTGCCCTTTCCCTCACCAGGTTTAAGTATTGATAAACGGCTTCAGATGGGCCACTTGCTTCATTCAATGCTTCAGCATATAAAAGATATAAATCGGATAAACGCATGATTGGCCATGGATACTGTTCTTGGGTATAACTTAAGCCGTCCTGGATAACGAACTTCCAATTCACCAGTTTTTTGCTGTAGTATCCGGTAATGGAGTAACCAAAAGCAGCCCTCCTGGACTGACCCTGTCCCGCCTTGGCCTGAACTGGCCAGGTCTTGTTTTGCATATACCATTGAGAGCCATCAAAACCCAAATCAGCATAAAAGCGCGGTTCCCTGTCAAAATGCAATGCAGCGGTGATGTAACCATTCTGCAGGTAATCCTGATCTGCACCGGTGGCTGTTTTTAAACTGTAGCGGTTAGAGAAGTCCCAGGTCTTGTCTTCCGAAATGGGAACACCATTTTTGGTATAAAATAATTCGGCGATGCGTAAAGTAGGGGCCAATTGACCGAGCGTAGATTCATTCCCGGATCTTGCCACGTCAAGTCTGGGCATAGCCTGAAGTTGTATCCCCGAACCGGTACCATTGGTAAAGCCCCAGATGAGTTCCTGGTTCCATGGCTCACAAACACTGTTTCTGATACTCATTTCCAGTTTGAGCCGATCAGATATATTGGACACCGCAGCGTTAAACTTATACAAGCGAATCCCTGCCCTTTCACAAAGATCAATGGCCTGTTTACAGGCTTCAGCCGCTCTTTGCCATTTTTGAACGCTGAAAGTGGTATTCACCAAAGCCGTACCATCTGCATTCTTTAACCCGCTGTAATCCGAATTCCCGTTAAACTGCGGGCTTGCTGCCAAAGTCAGCACCCTGGCCTTAATGGATAACGCAATCGGGCGGGTAATGTGTCCGAGTTCAGAAGAGCGGTTTTGAATGCTAATGGGCAGCTTCGTGGCGGCAGTATCCATTAAACTGGCAATATAATCCACCACTTTATCTAACGGTTCACGCTTTACCCTCACCTCTTCAGTTGTTGCTGTAATGGGCAGGTTTTTATCAATAATTGGAATCGGTCCGTACATCCGTAACAAATAAAAATGATAATAGGCTTTTAAAAACTGTACCTCACCTGCCCATATTGTCTTTTGAGAGGCATCAAGATCAGGAACCTCATTTACATGTTCAAGGAAAATATTGCAATCTCTCAATGCCCTGAAAATAGCTTTACCATCTGACTCACCATCCCAATAATTAAGTAGCGGAAAAGTAAGTGACTGGTTTCCCCGGGCGATTTGCTGTGGCCCGGAAGGCAAACGACTTAACGAGGTAATAGGCCAGTAAGTCCAAAACTCATCGCTAACCAGCATCGCTGGATTTTGGTAAATATTACTTTCCTGAGGCAAATAGGAATAACAGGTAAATAAATATTTCTCTGCCTCATTTCTATTGGTAAACGCATTATCTATGGTAGCGATATTATCTGGAACGATATCCAAAAAGTCTCTTTTGCAGGAAGTGATGAATGCGAAAACCACCAGTGCTAAAAATATGCTTATCTTTTTCATAATATTAAAATCCTATCTGTACACCAACATTGTAAACCCTCTGTACAGGGTAACCTAAACCATTACCCCCCATTTCTATATCCCAAAGCTTAAATCCACTTAAGCTTAATAAATTAGTGCCGCTAACGTAAAAACGGGCATTACTCAACCTGATCTTGTTTAGGATTTTCTTAGGTAGCGAATAACCCATTTCAGCAGATTTCAATCTCAAAAAAGAACCATTACGCATAAACCAGGTGTTGGTCTGTGCATTATTTAAGTTTGTATTGTCACTTAAGCGTGGCCATAGTGCATAAAGGTTTTGATTGTCCTCAGACCAGTAATTATCCGCATAGGCCTTTATTAATGCGTTTTGCGTTCCACCCAACGATTCTCCGGGGTAATTGTAAGGCACAAATGGTGCGGTAGCCCTGGTGTCAATCCAGAATGATGAACGGGCAGATCCCTGGAAGAAGACGGACAAATCAAAATTCTTGTAACCGGTAGAAAATCCAAAACCATAGATAATCTCCGGATCGGTAGGCAATCCTATAGGCACTTTATCCAGGTCTGTGATTTGACCATCAGCATTAACATCTCGGTACTTAATATCTCCAGCGGCATATTCACCGAAAGTCTGCCTAGGAGAATTTGCCACATCAGCCTGATCGATAAACAGGCGTTCAGCAATTAACCCATAGGTTTGACTGAGTGGCTGCCCGATTCGGGAAAGGTAGCGTTCTTTATATTCAGGTTCCTCAAACTGTAAAAATTCACTATGGGCATAAGTAAAGTTCCCGTGAAGGCGCAGCCACAACGAAGAATTGAAATTTTTGCTATAGTCTGCCGAAATATCCACACCGTTGGCTTTTGCCTTACCGGTATTGGCTTTGATCGCAGCGGCAAGTCCCATAGTGCTTGGAATAGAAGCACGGGTCATCAAGATGTTGTCCCTGGTTTCAGAGAACACATCCACCTGTAAATTAAAATCGTTAAAAAGCGTCAGCTCAGTTCCAAAATTAAACTTCTTTGCTCTTTCCCAGGTAATAAAGCGGTTATCATAACGGTTTACGGTCACCCCGGGCCGGTTGTATGCGAATTGTTCACCGAATGTAGCACCTTTGCCTGGATCAGATAAGTTAACTTCAGACAGGTAGAAGAAACGGTCTTCCGGACCACCGATAGCATCATTACCTACCAATCCGTAAGTTGCCTTCAACCTTAACTTACTCACTACAGTACTAATAGGCTTCCAGAACTTCTCATTGGATATGAGCCATCCTATACCAAAAGCGGGGAACAAGCCATATCTTTCTGATTCAAAGAAGCGCTCTGATCCATTATATCCAAAATTGACCTCAGCCAGGTAACGGCTATCATATCCATAGGTAAAACGTCCGGAAAGCCCCTGATTTCGGTAAGGCAGGGATTTCTGTAATGTTCCGTTATTGGCAAAAAGCTGCTGTCTGCGTTGGTACACCAATAATCCGGTGACATCGTGAACCTTTCCAAACTGCTTAGCGTAATTGACTGCAGCTTCCATGTAAGTGGTGGTATTGATATCTTTTGCACCTTCACTGTAATTCAGATACTCAGTGGCAAAGCCCTCGTTCAAGAGCGTTAGTCCATAGGTATTATTTAGGCTGTTATATCCACTTGCAGCATAAAAGAACGGGTTGTAATTGCGGCTCAAATCAAAGTAAGAGTAGCGAGAGGTATTGAACATCCCTCTCGCTGAGAGCCCTGGGGTAATAAAAGCGAGATCTTGTTTCACTTCAAACTGCGCATTCATCAGGGACCTTGAATAATCGCGGTATCCTTTAACTAAATCCGCATAAGGGTTAATTAGCAAACCATTGCTTGAATTACCGAACAGGATATGATTGGTCTTTGGCATCTGATCTGCCGGATAATAAGCGGGGAAGAGCACAGGATTACTCCTCATAATCTTGGTATACAACCCGCTACCGCCATCGATCGGGCCAGTGTAATCATCGAAACTACCGGACAGACGAACAATTACTTCTGTGGTTTTAGTCATGTTGATGTTGATGTTCGAGCGTAGCTGATAAGATTTAAGGTTAATGTTGCTATTGAAGTTATTGCGCTGATCAACCTTCAGTAAACCATTGTCGTTATTGTAGGTGCCTGCAATATAGTAGCGGGCTATTTTCCCCCCTCCATTGGTACTAAAATTCATCCGCTGGTTATTGGTCCTGTCTTTTAATAGCATTTGCCGCCAGTCATTAGCGGGATATATATACGGATTGGCCCCAAGCGCCGTCTGATCGATCTTATTTTGTGCATAGGGAAGTACACCTAAGGGATTCCGGGTGATTACGGCCTCATTGGCCAGTTTCATGTAGGTAACCGGATCTGCAAATTCCAGGTTTCTGGTGTTCTGGGAAGTAGAGTTTTCAAAACGTACCTGAATCTTGGCCTTACCTTCCTCGCCTGACTTGGTCACAATCAGGATTACACCATTTGCCCCCCTGGCACCATAAAGTGAAGTAGCTGTTGCATCTTTCATGATGGAAAAGCTGGCAATGTCATCTGGCTGCATCCTGGCCAGATCAGTAGCGGTCACTTCAATCCCATCGATCATAATCAAGGGATCTCTTTTATACCCAAAGGTAGTTACCCCGCGGATAAAGAACGATGCATTGTCCTGTCCGGGTTCACCGCTTCGCTGATAGGCTATCACTCCAGCCAGTTTACCGGCCAGCGCTGTGGTTAGGTTACTGGAGGGCACTTTAAGCTCCTTTGGATTGATGGTAGTGATGGCACTGATCATACTGGATTTCTTTTGTGTTCCAAAAGCTACCACGGCAACCTCATCAAGGTTATTAAGCGATTCCAATACCACGTTGATGTTGCTTTCCCCTTTTATTTCTATTTCTTTGGTTTTATATCCTACCATACTGAAAATCAATGTTCCGTTGGCAGGTACTTTAAGGCTATATTTACCATTGTTATCCGCCTGTGCTCCAACCTTGGAAAACTTAAGGGTAACTGTTGCGCCGGGAAGTGGTCCATCGGCATCCTTTATCGTTCCTTTAACTATTATCTCATCCTGAAAGGGTGGCGGATAATTAAAAGTGCTTTCATAACCTGTGCCGGAAAAAGATAATTTTGGATAGAAGAATCCAAGGATAACAAGTGGGATACATATTTTTTTGATTCCTGCTGCGCCCCACGATTGAAAAAAGGAGGCTAAACGTCGCTTCATAGCGACATACTTAATTAAAGTACTCACGTTCATTTAGTTTATATTTGGTTATTTGCCGAGTTTTTAATTATCAAAATGTTCCATTTGCGGATAGTTTTTCCTTTGGAAACACCTTTTAGGCTGAAGAGCATTCCGGCAACAATTGCATCTTCAAAATTTTGAAATCAAGCTCAAAACCCTGCCATATCTGGATCATAATTTATCCATATCATATACCAAGACCGGTAATTTTTAATGGAATCAGCATAGGAGAAAAATTGGATTCATTTTTTAAGGTTTTAGGGTAAAACAATGTCAATACAAGTCCTGTCAACTGCCTAATTAGCGTTGGATAATAGTTTCTAAGAAGAATGATTATTGGATTGCTGCCTGGTTCTGCAGAAGATTAGGGTAAATCTTATTTGTCCATAGTAACTGAATTTATTTGGTTATACATATTATGTTCAGGTTATTTTAAAAATATAATCGGCTGCACACTTCTGCAGTGATAATCAGGCATTTCATTGCCTGCGGTCAACTTACTGCAATCATTGAATTGTTTATCTGGTTAGTGCGAACTACATGGGTAAGTGATCGCAATCAAATTTAATCTTCCAGACAAAAAATTACTTTATGATAATCAGACCATTTTTTACATTTTTCCGGCTTTTATGAACCGTTATTTCTTTCATGGATAACCAATATTCATCAAAAATGGGAAATGAAGGGATGGTTCTGCTAATCGATCAGATTCAGCGTTTTATTCTGTAACCTGTAAGCACCGGGAGTTAGGCCTGTCATCTTTTTAAAAACTCTTGAAAAATAGTGTACGTTATCAAAACCTGTAAGTTCTGCTATTTCTTCCTGCTGCTTTTTAGTGGTTATAATCAGGTACTGGGCACGTTCAATTCTTTTCTGAAGGATATAATTTACAGGACTTTGCCCGGTATAGCGGTGGAAGAGCCTCGAAAAATAATCCGTGCTTAAATTCGCGCGGGCTGCCAGCTGGCTAATTTTCAATGGAGTTTTGATATTGATCTGAATATGTCCGATAGCATCCATAACCGTTGACGGCTTAACAACCGATCTATCTTTGATGAACAGTTCCGGTTTAAGAAATTTTGAAATCAACTGCAAAATAATCCCCTGAGTTTCATATTGTGCCGAAATACTCTGAAGGTTATTCAGCTCGGTATATTCTTTATAGTATACATCTTTCTCATATACCAAAGGATCATTGGACCTGTTAATCCCCCTCCCAGGATTGATAGCGATCAATCGTTTAAAATTGGCAACATCATTTTCGTTAGCCTTTACCTCCAGGCTTTTCCTGCAATTTGAGAAAAGGGACACGCTATCTACTGAATCTTCAAAAAACTGAACGAAATACTGGCTCAAAAAATGATCACAATACAGGTTACATAAGGTAAAGCTTGGGATTAAGTACAGATAACCTGGACGTAAGGTGATTGAACCATCTGGTCCGGATACACTCCCCTCACCGGCATCAATATAATACAGTCTGTAATACGGACTGATTACATTCCTAAAATTCCACTTATCACCGAGTTTAACATAATCGACGTTCAATAACTGAAAGGAATGTTTGATGAGCCTTTTATTCTTTGTCATACTGCCTCTGCGCTGTTTAATTTGGTATAATAAGTAAAATATTAAATGATGACCCTGGTCTTTCAACCGACCTGTGGACCAGCTTACTTTTAATTAGACATTGCTAAATTCCACAAACAGGGACAATTCGGGGAGGGGGAAACAGGTAAAATTAAAGGGGGAAAAAATATTTTTTCCCTCTAAAGATTAATTTACCGGCTAAAAATGAGGATTGAAATTGATTTCAGGATTCTGATGATCTAAAGACAGGCACTATCAGCTATTCCGCTTTAAGTCTCTATTTATCGAATGATTGTGGGAGAATATTTTTCTATACTTTTTGATGTATTCTGAGGGGTTCATCAAAAACACCTTTTTAAACTGTTCCCTAAAATGTTTGATATCATTCAATCCAACCATATACATCGTTTCCCTGATTGTATTGTCGGTACTGATAAAAATCTCAGCTGCTTTTCGAAGGCGGATAAAACGGATGAAGCTGTTTGAGGTATGACCAGAAATCGATTTAATTTTTTTAAAGAGATTTTCCCTCGACATACCTATTTCTTCGGCTAAAATTTTAATGTTAAAATCAGGATTTTCCATGTGCTTCTCCACGATATTGATGCAGTTGCTTAAAAAGTCTTTATATTCAGCTGAAATCCTGGAACTATTAGGATTGAGTGTAATCTCACTATAAAAATACTTTTGCAGGCTATTTTTACTTTTTAAAATGCCGGCAATCCTGGCCATCAGCAAATCTTTGTCGAAAGGCTTACTGATAAAATCATCAGCGCCACTTTCTATTCCTTTGAGTTTAATTTCTGCCGATGTACTTCCTGTGAGCAAAACGATTGGGATGTGGCAAACAGATTCATCTTCTTTCACAATACTACAAAGCTCTACCCCTCCCATTCCGGCCATCATTACGTCACTGATTACAATATCGGGTAAAAGTTCACGAATAGTCAACAATCCGCTTTCAGCATCCCAGGTATGCATAACCTGATAATTGGCGCTAAATATTTCCCGAAGATAGCTGGCAATTTCTTCATTATCATCTACAATCAATATTGTTTTCCTTTCCTCGGAGAGATTATTACCGAGTCCAGGCTGGCTGTAATCAACAGTATCAGTTTTCAGATCATAATCATTGACCTCATTGATTAACCTAGAACCTTCCTGTACATCGGCTATTAAGAGCGAAGGATTGATGTGATTTTTCCCCTTTAAGAGCAGAACATTAAATAAAGTACCCTTACCTTTACTGCTTTGGCAATTGATCTCTCCTCCGTGCATTTCTATGAAACTTTTGACCAAATATAGTCCGATCCCAAAGCCAGTTCCTAAAAAACTACTTTTGTCTTCCTGATAAAACCGGTTAAAGATCTTTTCCTGCGATTCTTCGGGAATACCACAGCCTGAATCCTGAACCAGTATATTGACATCATTAAGGTTTTCCTGTACCCTTACTGTTATCTCTCCCTGGTTAGGCGTAAACTTAAATGAATTGGAGAGTAAATTAAAGATTACAATTTCGAGTTTTTCGCGATCGGCAAAAACTTCTACACATTCTGAAGAGGAATAAAAGTTATAATTTATCTGGCATGTTTTTGCCTGATTTGTAAAGCAATAGAAAACTTCTTTAACCAGATCAACAATATTGAGTTTTGAGGCTTTGAATGCATCAGCCTCTGCATCAGTTTTGCTGAATAACAATAACTGATCTACCAGACTTAATAAGCGTTTAGCATTGCGGTAAACAATATTCATACTGCTTATATCTAAATTCTTGTTATCCTGATACAGCAGGTCTTTTACTGGATTGATAATAAGGGTCAGCGGGGTCCTAAACTCGTGAGAGATATTGGTAAAAAAAGAAAGTTTTTTTTCATTCAGTTCTTTCTCCTTTTCACTCTCCAGGTGTGCGATTTTTATTTCATATTTAAGTTTTTCCTGTTCTCTTCTATAAGAAATGTAGACATACCCTCCCAGAACTATAAGCCCCGAATATAGCAAATATGCCCACCAGGTATGATACCAGGGTGGATTGATGGTGATAATCAAAGTGGTTAATTGCTTATTCCAAACCCCATCATTGTTGGATGCTTTAACCTCAAACCGGTAGCTTCCCGGATTCAGGTTTGTATAAGTGGCCTTTCTTTGGTTGCCAACCTCATTCCACTTTTCATCAAAACCAACCAGCCTGTAGGCATATCTATTCTTAGGGGTAGAGGCAAAGTTAAGGGCAACAAATTCCAATGAAAAAACACTTTGGTCATGGGCAAGGATAATCTCCTTTGCGATATTGAGGTTATCCTTTAAAGGGCCGTTCGGATCAGGAAGGACAGTTTTATTAAAGAGTTGAAAATCGGTGATATATACAGGGTAAACAGTGGTATCTGTTAAAATTTGCTTTGGATCAAAATACAGGTATCCTTTATTTCCGGCAACAAAAATTTCTCGCTCACTGTTTGCTATTACCGTATTTACCGACAACCCATCGGTTTCATCAAAATTTCTTATCTCTTTGGTTATGGTGTTTAGACTAGATACGCCATTTTCTGTAGTGAGCCATATTGTACCTTGCCGGTCTTCAGTGATTTCCTTAAATATATTACTGGAAAAACCATCCTTTTTGGCATAGGTAATAAAGCGGTGATTATTCAGGTCATATTTATTCAGTCCATCCGTGGTACATACCCAGATATTTTTTTTTGAATCGGTATAAATGGCATTAATCACATTACTGCTTAATCCTTTATAGTAGCGGTCAGTTGTCATGATGGACTGAAAATGGCCAGTCTTCATATCAAAAATATTGATCCCTCCGCCATACGTACCTACCCAGATCTTCCCATCCGGCGCTTTGGCCAGATTATAGGTATGGTTATTATTTATAGATAGCGGATTATCCGGTTGGTTATAATAATGCTTAAACTGGTTCCGGTAAAGATCGTAAACCTTTATTCCAGCGTCTGTTGCCAGCACATAAATACCGCGCTCTACTTCCAGAATATCCCTAAAAACATCTTCATTAAAAAGATTGCCAAGAACAGAATGATGGGAATGGTGGGTAAAATGCTTCCCGCGTTCATCATAGCTGTCAAAACCATCTTCGGTAAGTATCCATAGGGTATTCTGGCTATCAAGATAAAGCCTACTAACATTATTACTGGTTAAGCTATTATTATTATCTTCCTTGACGAAAGTTTCAACTTTCAGCGATTTTATATTTATCCGTGAAAGTCCATTATTGGTACCCAACCAAATAACCGGGTGTTGAACAACAATACTCGTCACCTCCCGGTTAACGAGCGATAATGAATTAAGCCTGAACTTATGTGCTGTTTTATTTATTTTATGGAGTCCGTTTCTGGCATTGATCCATATTACGCCTTCATTATCTTTATAGGAATCCCCGTAAGCAAAATTTTGGATGTTGCCGATTTTAGTCCATTCATTTAAACGGGTATCCAGAAAATAGAAACCATCATCCTGCCCGACAAGTATAGATTGCTGGTCAACATTCATAAGGCTGAAAACGGTGTATTTACCCTTTTCAGCATGTTTAACTTTTGAAAATCTTGCAGTTGCCGGATTGAACTTAAAGAGTCCACTCCAATAAGTACCCACCCATATCATACCATCGGTACCATAGCAGAGCGACCAAATGTCATTGGGGTTTTTCTCACCCGTTGCCTGATATTGAAGAAAATTCGAGAATGATCTGTTTTTTTTGTCAAACTTATTCAGCCCTCCGCTCCAGTTCCCGAGCCATAGGTTATTCTCCTCATCTTCAATAATTGAATTGACAGATTTACCCATCATGCTTCCTTTTTTAGATGCGTTTGGCTTGTAAACAATAAATCTTTTTTGCCGGGGTAAATACTCATTAAACCCATCATCAGTTCCCACCCATATAACCCCGTTTTTATCACACAAAAGGGACCATACTTTATTATTACTCAAAGAACCGGGCTTACTTTCGCTGTGGAAAAATCTGGTGAAAGTTTCAGACAAAGGATCAAACAAATTTAATCCGTCCATCGTGGCTACCCATATCCTGCCGTTATGATCTTCACAAAGGGCATTGATATAGTTATTGGTGATCGAATTATCATCGTTAATTTTAGCAGAGAAAACTTTGAAATGATAACCATCAAAACGGCAAAGCCCATTTTCTGTCCCTACCCAGACAAATCCCCTCTTGTCTTTAAGTGTTGCTGTAGTATTTTTTGATGGAAGCCCGTCGGTTAGCTTATAGGTTTTGATATCTCCCTCTGCTGGCACCCTTATGCCTGCAGGCTGGCAAAAGGAAACCTTAAGACTCAACATGATCAGGCAAAATGAAAATAATAACATCCTGATTATAATCATAGTGTGTCAGATATTTGGTTTAGACATTTTAATGATATGCCAATACAGAGATAATAATTGAATAAAGGTCTATCCCTTAATGTTAATATAATTATTTAACTTGAAACAAGTTCCTGCACTGTTATTTTTTTTCTGAAAATGCTATTCATGGGAAATTTGCCAGAGAGTTTTTTTACTATGATTCCTTTACAATTACAGCAAATGATATGCCTGATAGGAGGTTTTTAACATTAAACCAGGATCGGGCTATATTTTAAAAGAGATTACATATCAATCCTCGGTCAGCCAATTCCTGCCAGAATGATTTAGGAACATCATGTTGGGCCATTGCTATATTTTCAGCGACCTTGTGAGGTTTTGATGTACTCATAGCGATGCTTTTTATCCCGGAGAAACTCCTGGCATACTGATAACAAACTACCGCAGGCAACAGATTATACTGATCACAGATTTCATAAAAGTCAGCACGCCAGTTAATGAGTTCCATGTCTTCCTTCACATTGATATCAAGTAAACGATAATTATAATAATCACTGCCTGTTAAAAAACCGCCGTTAAAAATAGCGGAGTTGATGACAGGTATATTATTTTTTTCCAGTTCGGATACAAAATCTATCAGCTCAATTGGATGAGAGATAATGGTCAGGCTATTGGCGATCATCACCCAGTCAAGTCTAACCTCCCTGGAAATTTTACGTATAATTTTCCAATCTTTTGCGCCAATCCCTACTGCCTCCACCTTTCCAAGTGATTTAAGTTCCATCAGGGCACGATAAGCTTCCAGGATATCCTGGTAACGTTTTTGATAATCGGAATCATCTATGGCTGCAAGAAGATATTCATCGGGGTCATGAACAGATACATATTGGGCATTGTAGTCCCCCAAAAGTTCGTTACCCTGTTCAAAACACTCCAGGATCCCCTGGTAACTGATTCTTTGAACAGCATCATACTTAAGATCCTTCCATACACCTGGTTCAAAAGTGGGTTCGCTACCGACAAGTTCAGTTCTAAACCAGCCCAGTTTATTTGATATGATTACTTTCGAGTGTGCAGCCCTACAATCTGCCAAACAGGCTCCCAATACCTCAAGAGAAAGCCCCGCACCATATTTCCCAGCGGTATCAAAAAAAGCGGTATCCCCTGAAGAGGACAGACAAGCCTCAACAATTAGCTTCTTGTTCGCATAGGTTTCAGCCTTGTAAATATTTCCAAGCCCACTGGTTCCGAATACAAATGGGGGTATCTGTAATGTTGCCCGTCCTTGCTTACTCACTTACCTTATCTTTTTTCTTTACACTATCCAGTTCAAATATCCTATCCATCAATATCCACTTCTCCCCTTGCTTTGCAAAGGGCAGGGGCTGCTGAAATTTCCACATCAGGTTTTCCCACTCCTGGACTTTTTCATTGAGCTGGTCCATCTCCTGCTTGCGGGAAAAACTGAAATCTTCGGTTGTTTCCATCAACATAAAAAGCCGGTTTGAAATCCTGAAAATTTCCATCTTTAAAATTCCGGAACTGATGATACTATCTGTTACCTCAGGCCAGCTTTTTTTATGATAATTTTCATATTCAGCGATAAGTTCAGCATCATCGATAAGATCGAGCGCCAATGCATATTTTTTCATCTTATATTGCTTATTTTAAAATAATTATAACGGAAAAAAGGACAGAAAACTCTTCCGTGGGTTATACAGTTGACTGATAAACGGAATAACGATATTTGTTAGTTTCTGAACCAAGGAACTGGCAAAACGCCAGCCCTTTCCAGAGAACGATAACCAAAATTAATATTCGCTATGGTTTTAAATAATCATTAGCGCATTGGCATAAGAAGCTGCAGGCTGTTGCTGAGGAAAATATACCTTAAGGCCTTCTGCATTTCTTTCAAATTTCAATTCCTGTCCTGTTGCAACGAGCTTGACGCTATTGATTTTTTCCGGATAGTTCGCACTTCCTTCGGGCAAGCTGGTAATCATTACCGATCCATTTTTCGGCCAGGCCAATACGGTGGCGAAAAGGGCTTTATCTTTTACGGCAAAGCGTATATCCTTCTCTCCAAAAGGTGCGCCCTTACCTTCATTAAATCCTTGGGCGGTTAAGGCGGCAGATTTTGCCTGTGCCGGGCCCTCACCAAATATTTTCCATGGGCGAGTTCCGTAAATACTCTCGCCATTGGCTTTCATCCAGATGCCAATATCTTCCACTACTGCACGTTCCAGCTCATCTATGGAACCATCTCCCCGAACAGGGACACTGAGCATCAGGTTACCGTTTTTGCTGACCACATCAACCAAGGTATGAATAATTGTTTTGGCAGTTTTGTAGCCCTTTCTGTTATAAAGACCACGGTCGTAATGCCAGTTGCCAATGCAGGTATCTGTCTGCCAAGGCAATGGCTCAATACTATTGCTCTGGCCGCGTTCGATATCCCAGACCATTGCTTTTTTTTGATCATCTGAGAGAATTTTACCGGTAATGACAGCGGAGAGTTTACCCTTGTCTTTGATACTCTTATTGTAAAAATGGGCAGCAATTTTCAAACCTGCATTACTGATAGGCCACATCGGAAATTGTGAATCATCAAAATAAATCATATCCGGATTGTACTTATTAATGAGATCGATGGTCCGGTTGTAAAATTTATCTATATAGGCTTTTGTTGGAGGGGTGACACCATTGCCCCAATGCCATTGCTTATGGATCATCCCGTTATCCTCACTGTTTTCGCTCAACTTATGGTCCTGGGCATACAATTCCTGAGGATCTAGTCCTTCCCACCATTTGCCCTTCCCATCCTTTTTGGTCAATTTACCATCATATGGAACTCCTGCCAAAGGCCCGGTTTTGTCAGACCGCTGAGCGGTTTCAAACCAACTCCAGGTATGGGCGGCATGAACACTCACTGCAAAAGGCAAACCGTGCTTCTTCGCCGCTGCTGCCCAGCCTCCGATAATATCCTTTTTAGGGCCCATTTTTAACGAATTCCAGTTCTTTTGGTACTTGCTGTCATACAAATCCAGGTTATCGTGATGATTGGCAAGCGCCATAAAATATCTGGCCCCAACGCTTTTGTACAATGAAACCAGCGCCTCAGGATCCCATTTATCAGCCTTCCAGACATTAATCACATCCTTAAAACCAAATACAGAAGGATGTCCATACTTTTCGACATGATATTTATACTTCCAATGCCCTTCCATATACATTTCCCGGGCATACCAATCTCCTGCCTCAGGCTCACACTGTGGTCCCCAGTGGGCCCACATCCCAAACTTGGCATCCCTAAACCAATCAGGGGTTTGATAATTGGAAAGTGATTCCCAGGTCGGCTTGAAAGGGCCTGCCATGATTTTCTCGACGAATTCCTTAACAGCTTCGTCAGCTACTGCAAAAGCAGAAAGTTTGCTGCTGATTAAAATTCCAGGAATACCTACGGCGAGACTTTGAATGAGTTTTCTACGGTTCATATCGATTTGGTTAGCATATTTGTGTCAAAACAAATTTATCGATAGATGCGTTCATAAATTTATAATTAAAAGACTTCTTTTTATACTAATCCGACTTTTCAACGGCTTTACTCCATTGTAACCAGATTTTTATATTGAGCTTTTCAATACTAAGTGTGAAGTTACGTCCAGCATTGCAGAGAAATAATGTCAAGTGCCTTTTCAAACAACCTACCCTTGATTTGCTGAGTAGTAATCAAATCTTTAGAACGACCCTGGTTTCTCTCCATAAGATTAATGATGAGCTGACAACAAATCCCCCCCTACATTTATCTAATTACCCCTCTTTACTGAAATTTATTTTACTGAAATTGCCCCTAGTCTAAATAGGCTATAAATTGATGCACAATCAAACCGTATTTTATCCTTTACATCGAAGAATTGAATATTGTCCTTATATATTTTGTTTTAAAGCTCAAACTTCAAGGGATTTTATAACAGCCTAAGTTAAGGGATAATCCCTAAACTGCAAACTTGATGATTAAATTGATAGAGGAAAGATACCAGTAAGCCCCTTCCTCTATCAATATACAATGGTCTAAAGTCAAGGCCAGTAAATTTTAAAAGGGTAAAATTTCAAGGTAAAAATGCTCCGGTTTTCACCCGATGTTAAGCAATCTCACCATTTAACTTTAACACTTTCACCTGTATAAATCAATTTCTTGAAAGTTATCAGATTTTTGCCGGGCCTAGCACCTTCATTCGTGCTGACCAACATGATCTTATATTCCTGCTTTTCGGGCATACCAGGAAAACTTCCTTTTCTTTCTCCAATTGAAAGAATCCTAGATTTATCGTCCCATTTTACTGTTGTAGTAGCCGACTGGCCCTTTTCATAATTATAATTGTCCCCCTCATCCTGATAAATCGTAAACGAAGCGTCTTCGCCTGGATATACCTTAAGTTCTACAGGAGCATCAGGTTTTTCATCAGAATATTGCCGGGATACGCCAAACGGAATGATAGAACCTGCTTTTACAAACACGGGGATATGATCGATTGGTGCGTCTGAAACAACTGTCTGACCTCCTTTGTAGGACAAATCTGTCCAGAAATCAAACCAGGCGCTATGCTTGGGCAAATAAACCTTTCTGGTCTTAGCTTGGTTAATTTCTCTTCCATTTGCTTCAAAATACATGGGAGAAATTACTGGGCAGACCATAAAAGAAGGCCCAAACATAAACTGATCTTTTATGTCAAACACCAAATTATCTTTCATAAAATCAAAAACTAATGGGCGGGTCATGGTATAATCTGCATTGGAGACCATGGCGGCGACTGAATAAGTATATGGCAATAACCTATACCTGAGATTAATCTGACTAATAATACTGTCGTAAAATGGACTTCCCGGATCACCAAACTGCCAGGGTTCACGTGCAAAATCGGTCCCGTGGCTCCTCATCATTGGCAGCCAGGTAGCAAACTGAAGGGTCCTGACATAAAATTCCCTGTATCCTGCATCCTGGGTCCCCTTGTTAAAATCACCTTTCCAAAACCACTGTGATTTTGATTTAACAAAAAATGCACCCGCATCAATTGTCCAGTAAGGGTTACCGGTTGCCATATAGTTCAATCCTGATGGTATCCACCTTGCAAAATCTGCCCAGGTAGCTTTAGTATCCCCATTCCAGATGAAGGTTCCATAGCGGTGGATACCGGCAAAACCTGACCGTGTAAGGTTAACCACTCTTTTTTGCCCGGTAACCAGACGCTGGTTTTCATAAATTCCCCGCGAATGATTCAGGGAAAACAGGTTTGCCCTCAAAGGACCAAGCAGTTCATTTAATCCTGCTGAATTAAGTTCATATCTGGCCCTGGGATTATTAGCAATACTGTTGGCTTTATCATTCCAGTCCCCATCAACAGGCTCTGAAGAATCACACCACCAGGCATCTACACCCAATGAAAATAGATTTTTATTGACATAGTCTTTCCAGTACATTTTTCTTGCCAAAGGATTGAAAGCATCATAAACGGATCTACCCAATACAAAACCTTTAGCCCCCATTTCAACCGACTCGTTTCCAGCAACATTCGGCCAGATCGACAGCATAAACCTTGCATTCTTCTGATGTACCTTAGTGACCATTTCCTTAGGGTTAGGATAAAATTTCTCATCGAATTTTTTATGCCCCCACAGACCATTCCCCCAGTAGTTCCAATCCTGAACAATTACATCCAGCGGGATGCTATTAGATCGGAAACGTGTTACAATACTGTCTATTTCTTTGGGATTGGTATACCTTTCCTTGGATTGGATATAACCAAAAGCATATCGTGGTGCCAATTGAACTTTACCAGTCAAGTTACGGTAATGTCCTACAACCTGATCCAGATCTGGCCCATACATAAAGTAATAATCCAGCTGATTGACGGCATCCAGTTGGATTTTTTTATCAGGTGCCTCATCGCAAAAGACCATGGTTGAACCGGCATCAAACAGTAGCCCATAACCCTTGGAGCTCATTAACACGGGCACACTTTTTTTGAGGTTATGCTGGTAGAGGTATTGGGTTTTCCCTCTTAGGTTCATATCACCTTCCTCATGCGATCCAAGTCCAAAAAGTGCTTCACCGCTTTGCCATTCGAAACGGGAAATCATCTTCCATGCTGTACCTATAATTGATTTTGAACCGACATGGGCAATAACTAAATCTCCGTTGGCTGTTTTTTCGACCTTATTCTTACTATCGTCAAAACCCACCTTTTCTATATTGATCTGTTCGGCCGACCGTGGAAGGGATGGGGACTCTGCAAGAAGTCTTTTACCGTCTTTTGCCAGGTAAGTGAACGAACCGGTTATTTTATTTAGCCGAACCATTAATGCACTGGATTGTAAGATAAAAAAGTTAGTATTCTGCGAAAATGCGAAAGCAACTTTTTCATTCTTACGGGGAAGACAGATGTCTGTTTTATTGCTTTTAAAATCCCCCTGGGGAACATACTGTATATGTACGATTTTCGGACTCACAAAAGCTAACCTAAGTTGCTCCGCATTGCGGGTAAATAAGGCCCCTGTAGTTTCCTTTTTCCCCCTAAATAACTTTTGTGTGGAGGAATTTTGACCGGCTACTTTTTGTCCATATGCTTGCAGTGAAACAATTGATAAACTGAGTATATAAAATAAAATTTTCCTTTGCATTTTTTTCATTTAGACAGCTAGAAATCATTTATAAAATGAATCAGCCTGGTATATAAATTTTGAACTATATCTGGCAGCATTTACCACTGTAAACAGCAAGCTTCCTGTTCCCTACGGGGAACAAGAAGCTTAGTGTTTTTAATAACCTGAGTTTTGGGTAAGATTGGCATTTGCTAAAAGTGCTGTTTGAGGTATTGCAAAAACCAGGTACTTATTGTCTGAGGCGGGTTTAAGCAGGCGGGCATTCAAAAATTTACCGAACCTGATCAAATCTGGCCTGCGGGTACCTTCCCAATACAATTCCCTTCCTCTTTCCGCTAATAAATCATCTAGGGTAAGTGCGGTAAGCGGGGGTAATGAACCCGGGGTTACCGATCTGGCTGCCCGCAATGTGTTTACAATCACCAAGGCACTTGCCACATTTCCATTTCTAAACAATGCTTCGGCTTTCATCAGCTGTATATCGGCATACCGGATAAACATAAAATCATTATCAGGGTTACCAATATTGGTGTAGTCAGGTACATACTTCACTACCCGGACACCAGAATACAGCGTTTCTCCCTGTAAGGTGGTAATATTGGGGGTAATGATCGTATTTGGGAGTGCAGCCCCGCTCGGACCATACTGCTGACCGACAAGAAAGCCCACATTAAAGCCTCCTTTTGCTTTTACAACCGGATCTGTATAGCTCTTGCGTATATCACCCTCTGAAAATGAACCGTAAAAATCCGGGGTAGTAGCGAAGCCATTCCATCCACCACCCTGAGGCAGGGTCATGGAGCCGATAAGTGATGCATACCACCAGTACTGGATCAAAAGTCCCCTGCTACCCCCTACTCCCTGCAGGGTAAAAATCTGTTCTTTTGATAAATCCCCATTTCCAGGTTGAAAATTATTCCAGTAAAAATCAAAGGATTTGCCAGTTATATTATCAGCATTTGCAATAACCTTGTCCATGTTCACCTTATCAAATGTGGGTTTTGAGCGATCCGGATAAACCCCTTTATTAAGATACAATCTGGCCAAAAACCCATAGGCGGCCTGCTTTGTTGGGACATAGGCTGCACCGGTAGCAGGTAAATCTGGTAATATTGTTTCGATCTCTGAAATAATAAAATTGATCCCTTCGGTTCCACTGTAAACTTTGGGTAGCAAAATTAAATCTGATCCGGGCTCACGATAAGGGAATTTACCGAACAAGTCCAATATGCTGTACATACTGTAAGCCCTTAAGAACCTGGCTTGTGCAGCCACATCGCTGGGTGGATTAAAAGTCAGAACATTCCCAGCATCATACACAACCTTGTTGAGTGAATTGAATGCCGCTAGCAGATAGGGGTGGTTTGCATCCCAGCTATGCAGATACAATTTTCTCCATACCCCGTCATCATCCCATCCACTGGGGCGGGATGGTACAACGAGCTCATCAGTTGTAGCTTCCTGTAAACCAAAATGATGTGCGTAATCTGTAAAAGGAACAGTCATATCCAAATACACGGTTTGCATCAAAGAAGCAAAGGTTGTTGTCTTACTGGCAAGCGTTTTTGCTTCTTCGCGGTTAAGCTCTGAATTCAGATTTTCATCAAGTTTTTTACAGGATGAGGTGATGATGAAAGGAATAATCAGTAGCGCTGCAATATTATTTTTTACTTGAGTTAATTTCATGATTTCCAAATTAAAAACTTACATTAAAACCTATTAGAAATGATCGGGATGAGGGATATGCGCCATAGTCAATTCCAAAGGAAGGCACTCCGTTTACCGATTTATCGGTACTTACCTCGGGATCGAATCCGGAATATTTGGTGATGAGCAAAAGGTTCTGACCGGTAAGGAATATGTTTGCCCTTTTAAACTCACCGATATTTCCCAAAGCATAGCTGAGTGTTGCATTGTTCAATCGCACATAGTTACCATTTTCAAGAAAACGGGTGGATACGATATTTGCATTGGTTAACCGCTCGTTACCAAGACCAATCTCTGCTGAGGTATTCCTACCGATAGCCAGGCCACTCGGGGCCAGGTTAACCATTCTGGTATTGTTGTAAATTTTTTGTCCAAAGGCACCGTTCCAAGACATTTCCAGCGAGAACTTCTTATAGGACATTGAGGTGGACGCACCCACAAGAGTTTTGGGGTTGGGGTCACCCACATACTGTTTATCCGGACTATATTGCGCTACACCGTTCGCATCCAGTCCAAGGAAACGAACCATATTGTAAACGAACAACGGTTGGTCATTGGCAATTTGCTGGGCAGGAATACCGCTCGCCAAACCACTTCCGTTAATATTACCTGTCACCACCACCGGACCGGAATAATTCGTGAACAGGTTCTTTTGAAAGGTCGCATTAAGGCCTAAGTTCCATTTAAAATCAGTTTTTTCAAACAAAACAAAATTCAATGCAGCTTCCACGCCACTATTTTTGAGTACTGCCGGAAGATTGGTAAAATAATTTACCGCAGGTCCAGGCTGCACCAGGGCGAGTTGAAAAAGAAGATCTTTAGTTTGTTTGTTAAAATACTCTACAGTTCCTGAGATACGGTTATTGAATAGTCCAAAATCGATTCCGGCATTATAACTATCCGTTGTCTCCCATTTCAGGTTTGGATTTCCATAATTGGCCTGTGAGATACTTTGCAGACCAAAGGAAAACCGGTCCTGTGCCGAACCGGCAGGAAATTCCTGATTACCGGTTTTTCCATACCCCAATCTGATTTTAAGATTGCTAATCTTTTCTGGCAGGAAGCCTTCTTTCGAAACCACCCACGCAGCAGCTATCGAAGGAAAATACCCGTACTGATTATTTGAACCGAATTTAGTAGAGCCGTCTGAACGCATAGTAGCCGTTAAGAGGTATTTCTGATCGTAACTCAGGTTAACCCTGGTGAAATAAGACTGTAGCTGATTTGTTGGATCTACGGAAGAAGAAGTACCTATATTACCCCTTGCAGGGTTTTGAAGAATACTGCTACCCAATACATCAAAACTAGTAAACCCCGTTCCTGAAACGCCATAACTGGCTCTTTTAAAATCGATGAATTCATAGCCCAATAATGCATTAAGGCTTAATTTTGCCGTTAGGTCTTTGGTATAGTTCAGGGTATTGGTAATGGTAGTGGTATTTAACTGATTAGTTGCCACCCCGGCATAACCGATATTGGTTATGTTGTTAAGAAACAAGTTACCAGAAATATCAGTTGTACGGTTTCCAGTAACAGTATTCATTCCCAGCGTAAATTTATATACCAATCCGTCAATAATTTTAACACTTGGAGAGATGTTGGCCAAAATATTGGTTACATCCGATCTGTCGTTATAATATTCAATCAAAGCTAAAGGATTAGTTCCAAACCCTGGGATGGTAACCGTTCCATCTGTATAATTCTGCTGAACAAACCTCCCATCAGGATATTTCAATGGTATAGTTGGGTTCCATTCTAAAGCATTACCTATAAGACTCCCATACAGGTTACTGTTATTGCCAATAGGAACACCAATATTCCTGGTTTTAGCTGCAATAATATTAAAGTCCAGATGGATCCGGTCATTTTTAAGAAAATTATATCCACCAGATAAGTTAGCAACATACTTTTTAAAGTCTGATTTACGGACGATCCCCTGTTGATCAGTATATCCCAGCGAAACCCTATAATTTCCTTTTTCATTTCCGCTGGAAATGGCAATATTATGGTTTTGGCTGAATGCAGTTCTGGTTATGGCCTCTAAGGCATCAGTAGAACCTTTTCCATCATACTGTGTAAGACTCCTGTTTGTTAAAGCTTGCCTGAATTCATCACTGTTCATCTGAACATTAGAACGCATTAAGCTCGCAATCCCAGCCGAACTGAGGATTTGTAATTCAGGAGCTCCTGTTTTTCCTTTTTTTGTGGTGATAATGACTACTCCATTTGCTCCTCTTGAGCCATAAATAGCAGTAGCGGAGGCATCTTTCAATACATCAATGGATTCAATATCATTTGAATTAATAAAACTCAAAGGATTGCTTCCTGGCGTCGAACCCAGTGTAGAGGCATTCGCTGACGGCTGGGTATTTCTGCCGTCCAGGGGAATACCATCAACCACAAAGAGTGGTTGATTTCCTGCTCTAAGGGAGTTTGCTCCCCTGATCCTGACGGTCATTTCTGCTGCCGGGGCACCATTGTTTGAACCAATCTGGACACCTGCAAGCTTGCCCTGAACCAACTGCTCTGGAGAGGCAGTGATTCCTTTGTTAAAGTCTTTGGCTTTTACACTTCCCACAGAGCCTGTCAGGTCGCTTTTTCGGGCAGTACCATACCCGATTACCACGACATCATTTAAAATCGATTGAGAAGCCCTCAATCGGATATTGAGCTCTGACTGACCGCTTACCTTTATGGTTTGGGTCTCATATCCAATATAAGAGAACTCCAGGGTACCTTCATTCCCGGGAACATCAATGGTATATCTTCCCTGGTTATCGGTAACTGTTCCCAGGGTAGTACCTTTCAAACGTACCGACACACCTGGCATTGGACTTCCTGATTCATCGGTTACTTTTCCATTCAATTTTTGCCTGGGGACTGTCAAAACCGGCTTAACTTTCGCTTGCGTTTTCAGCGCAATAGTTTGCTGGATTATGGTATAAGATATGGGTAAATCATTAAAAATCTCATCCAATATGCTTTTAACAGATGCCTGACTAACATTAACACTTACTGTTGCCGTTTTCAAAAGCGGGATTTTGCTGTAAACAAAATGATAATTACTCTGTTGTTCAATCTTTAGGAGTACCTTTTCGATTGAAATGTTCTTTTCATTTATAGAAATGCTCTGGGCTACGCTGTTCGCAGATACCCTGCTTAACGCCAGCACTAGTAAAATTGCTGTTACTCTCATTACTGGTAAAATTTTAGACGCATACAGTAATTTTGAAGCCTTATACTTCAATTTTAAATTCATAATTTTGAAAGGTTTGGGTTATACTTGGTTTATTTCACGCTATGGTTTGCCCTCACTCCGGCCGGTAAAGTGTTCCACCACTTACCGGCCTCTTTTTTGTAGGACAAAAAACCCCATAAGAATTATTACAGGGCCTAATTTTGCCTTTGTTTATCTCATTCGTTTATTTGGTTAGTTGTTTGTTATATTGGTTTATGTTTAATCTTTTTAATGCGTTAATTAGAAATCTTTATTGTTCTGCCATCCAGCCTAAGCTTAACACCTGCAAACTTCAGAATATCCAATACGCCTCCCAAATCCACATTTCTGGATATACGTCCGGTAATTGGGATATTAGGGATTCCACCTGTATATAGGAAATCTACATCATACCACCGGGATACCTGTCTCATTACCTGATCGATATCTGTATCTTTAAATTGGAAAAGCCCTGACTTCCAGGCAATCTCCCCCAAAACATCAACATCATTAACAAGTTCAAGACGACCTGAATCGCCTAATCTCCCCTGCTGTCCCGGCACCAGCTTCACCTCGCTTTTTCCTGATTTCATTTTAACCGATCCTTCAAGCAACGTAGTTTTGATTAACTGACCATCATCATAGTCGGTAACGGCGAAATGGGTTCCCAACACCCGAACCTGGGCATGCTGGGTTTGAACAAAGAAAGGGGCACGGGCATTTTTAGCCACTTCGAAATAAGCCTCACCTTTGAGGTAGACCCTGCGCTCAGGGCCATTGAAATTAACCGGATAGCGGATTTGCGATTCGGAATTCATCCAGATTTTGGTACCATCTGACAAGACCAATTGATATTCCCCGCCCTTTGGAATAATAATCGTATTATAGATTTGCTTTTTTAAAGAAGATGTACTTCTATCAGCATATACAAGAATGTCAGATTGTCTATTCAGAGAGATATGGTTACTCGCTGCTATATCCTTTCCAATGCCTTTTTCCAGTTCCACCCTACTTCCATCGCCCAATACCAGAATTGCCCTTTTACTACCTGGTAAGATCGGTTTATTGATTTTTGAGATGGCACCTACCTCGTTTTTGTAAAGGGCAGAAGAGTCCTTTTTATAGATAAAATAAAGTGTGAGCAGCAGAGCAGGTAAAAAGATAACAGCAGCATATCTGGCATAGTATCTCCAGGATCTTACGGGATGAACGTGATTCGTGATTCTACTTTTAAGTTCTTCCCAATCCGCTTCCTCTGTCGAGAGGTAATCCAGTTCCTGGGCGTTTAAATATTCCGGATCGGTTAGCTGTAGGAACAACTGCTTGTTTCTCTCATCTTCAGCGATCCACTTATCTATTAAAACCCGTTCTTTCGCTGTCAATTCAGCGCTATGGATTTTCCTAATCAATCTGGCGATGGTTAGACTATGTTTAGTTTGCATCATATTTGGTTAATTATAAGTAATACAACTTCATCTTGAAATTGGGTGACAGCCCGGATGTTTTTTTTTCATCTCGCAAAAAAACATGTTCCAGATTCATTCAGGGTTGGTTGGACAGATCGCAAATAGCCAAAACTAAAGTTATTTATTATCTGGAACGCCTTCCTTTTATCTTTATTAAGAAAGATTGTTAAAGAATATAGATGATTCAACAACAAGTTCCTCTGTCGGACCTGGATAAAAAAATAAAAATACCTCCCGGGAGTTCGTTATTGATTTACCCATTGATACATTAACATCAGCAATATCCAGGAAAATCACCAAAACCGAAATCCAGTTTAATAATCCTCCAAGAAAGTTACCACCAGTTTTTGAGCATATTAGATGCATTTTTCAACTCCCCTAAAAATTAAGTAAATATTATAATGAAACTGACAAATTTCCGCCCGATAATCCATTATGAGCACAGTGTTGATTGGGGTTATGCGCATAAAGATAATGTTGAAATTATGTTCTGTGCACCAAATGCCCACATTCCATTTGAGAAAACACTAATCACCGGCTCTTTATATATCAACAAAGATGATGTAGATGCGTGGTGGGAAAAATTGAAAAATAAATGTGAGGTCATTTATTCGCTTGAAACATTCTCCTATAATATGCGGGAATTTGCGATTAAACTTCAATGGGATAATATTACAATATGGACAAGCTGTTTGCTAGTCAAACACCTTAAGGTAAATTCAGGTTATTTTTATGGACATCCCAAGAGAATAAATTAAAATAGTTACATCTACAGTTAACCTACTTTAATTATTTGTATGGGGATAAATGCCCGATTCTTTACCATCGTCTTCTCACAATACCTGATTGCAGTTGATTTGGCAGAGCAAAAAAAACTGCAATCAGTGAAGCGGCAAAGGCAGAATAAAAAAATTATTATTGTCCCAATTAATGGCTTCCTTAAGAGGTGTCGCAATAGATGGAGCCCCCTTAGTTTCTGCGTCTTAACAGTGTTAGTAGAAACGTGCAGAATTTCTGCAATTTCCTTTATGCTTTTTTCTTCAAAAAAACTCAAGTGTATAACTTTACGATATCCAGGAGCAAGTAGCCCTATTGCCTCATGAATTTCGCTTGCAATTTCCGTACTGATAATCTTATGAGAAACATCGATATCGCTGACCATGGGAGCAGAAGTAATATTAAAACGTTCCACCACATGTTGATGCTTGAGCACATTAAGACATTGATTTTTGGTTGTATGATATAAGAATGCCTTTATAGACTCCAGATCAAAATGTTTATGCCTTCTTTCCCAAAGTTTAACAAAAACTTCCTGAGCAATATCTGTTGCACCGTCCTGAACAAAACGCTGAGCGAAGTAACAAAGGCGTTTGTTAAAGATATTAAATATCTGTTCAAATGCCTTAATATCCCCAGCCCTGAATGCCTGTATTAATTCTAATTCGCTCATTTACTTTAATTTCAAAACCCTTCCATCTCCCCTGCTATTTTCCGCAACGCAGCAATAACCCAAGCAACAATATTTACAATCAGATTTACCGATTAAAAGAATAGAACAACTATGTATCATCAGTAAATATTTGGTCAAATGAAGAGCAATTATCATTTAGAACTGAATCTTATGCAATCGTTTTCATGCGTAAAGTTAAAGCTTTAGATTTTATTTACAAATAATCAATTTTGTTTCTGTAAACCGGCGCAGATAAATTGTAAAGTATCATTTAAAAAAAATTGGCCCCATATTCACCATACCCTCAAAACCAGATAAAATCTGGATAAACTGTTTGGAACGAAATCAGGCGACCTATCCTGTCTTTTCTTATCGGCCAACAAAAGGAACATAATTCTGTGGGCAGGATGATCTGTCTGATTAATCTCCTGCCCAATTTATTATAAATATTGTTTAAGTTAACCTAAAGCGACATAAGAGAAAAATATTTTCTATTTTGCAGTACCAAATATGTTCTCATGAAAAAATTAACAATCCTCATCTTAATTTGCAGCTTAACCATACAGTGTACATTTGCTCAAAATGCGAAGCTTACAGTAAATATTATCAATTCAAAAGCTAAAAAGTATACTTTAACCGACTGGAAACTTGTTCTCAGATATGATTATTTGAATATGGGTGATCAACTTGTCAGTTTAAAACCGGGTAACAATACACAAATCCTAAACCTCAAATCCCCTCAGTTTTTTATTTTTTCATGTAATGAAAAGGAAAAAGACCTGAGTTATGATCTTTACATCCGCCCGGGAGATAATATCGAACTAAGCGCAGATTTTAGTAAACCCGATTTAGGGCTGAAAGTAACAGGTAAGGGCTCAGAGAATAATCAGCCGCTAATTGGTCTGAACAAAATCCACACCGATCTGCAGAAATTATATGGGGATAGCCTACCCGGCAGAGTATTGACTTTACTTAAAAAAGAAGAATCGGAAAAAAACGAGCTATTCACAACATACCTCTCCAGATACAAACCCTCTCAGGATTTCATCAGGGACTGGAAAATTAATTTAAAATATTTAATCCCCCATGAATATTTTTCCTTTAAAGAAAATAATAAATATAGAATTGCGAAAAGCTATCAACAGACTGAAAGGGAATGGAAGCGTATTCAGGACAGCCTTTTTAAAGCAGAATACCTGAGTAATGATAAAGCCTTCGTTTCTGATAATTACAAACAACTCCTTGGCGACTTTTTATCCCGGGAGAAAGAAAGATTATGGAAATTAAGCTATAGTGACAGTACTGCCTTTTTTAAGGATTGGTATGGCACGACACCTGATAAAGGCAGGCCTGAGTTTAAAAAAGATATGACAAACCTTTTATCTGAAAAAATCATAAACAGATATTTCAAAAATAAATCTGCCGAATATTTATATGCCGTTTTAATAGAAAGCGCATTAGAAGAGAAGAACAATGAAAATATCCCTGAAATCTACCTTAGCTTTAAGCGCAAGTTTCCAAATAGTATTTATTTAGGCCCTATCAAGCCACATATAGAAGAAATACTACGAAAACAGCAAAATACCATCAACAATAAAATGACTTTTGCAGATAACAATGGTCGGGAACTGAATACTTTTGAAGAAGTACTAGCCTTAACTAAAGGAAAAACCTTGTTATTAGATATGTGGGGTACCTGGTGCGGCCCATGCAGGCAAGAGATTGAAAATAATACTGCAGCAATAAAAAAACACTTTAAGGATAAAGGTCTGGATTATTTATATATAGCCAACCACGATTTGCAGAATGAAAAAAAATGGAAAAGCTTAATCCCGTATTTCAATATGGAAGGCCTCCACATCTTAGCCAATCAAAATTTAAGTAAAGACATTATGGATAAAGTAAAAGGTGACGGATATCCAACATACGTCATTATCAAAAGCGACGGAAGTTTTGAATTATCAAAGGCCGGTTACCCCATGAAAAGGGAGGTTTTAATTAAACAATTAGAAGAAGCGCTTGAAACTAAATAACCCTTTTGACTTGTTGCGCAAAAATACCCTCATCCCCAATACCCCTTAAGCTCAGTGCAATCGCCCGAGAATGATGATGCCTTTTTTATCTTACCTTTTAAAAGCTTTCAGTTCGAATTTTAAACAAATACCCTTAACATAGCCTCCATGCAAGATCAAATAGCCTATCCCCCTCATTCGATAAAAGCCAATGCCAGGGCAATTAATGCAGAAATGGACTGGCTAAGCAGGCTAATTGATCAGCGAATGAAAGATCATTTCGCCCAAGCTGAATTCCCTGTTACTCCCGACGAAATTCCTGTACCAAATCAGTCAGACTATCCATCAGATCTGCATGATTTTCTAATCGCCAAAAAACTCAATACCGCAGAAAGAGTGATCCT
Source organism: Pedobacter rhizosphaerae (assembly GCF_900111155.1). GTDB lineage: Bacteria > Bacteroidota > Bacteroidia > Sphingobacteriales > Sphingobacteriaceae > Pedobacter > Pedobacter rhizosphaerae. The sequence continues at coordinate 140,466 of NZ_FOGG01000013.1, forward strand.
CGCATTGACCATTGCACCTGAAGTCAAGCCGCAAATACTGGATATGTTCTTCACCCGCAATTCAAATTTAGACAGGGGCTTCAGCGAATTTGGCGGATCAAAGACCAGCCAACACTCCGGATTTATTCCAACTGCAGAAACTGCGGCATTTTTACTTGGCACAGACCTGGAACACAGATTTGAACTATACCACATTTTCGACACCGAACATTTTCTCTTTAGCCAGCAAATCTTACTACTAGCGGAATTACCTCAGGGTGAACCCCTATGGAGCGCTAAGCTTTCCATCCACAGTGACTACCTCAAACTGCTGACAACCGGCAAAAGACCCAAACCCCTTTACAGCGTATCCCTTCCTGCAAAACAGTTAATTACCCAATTGAATCAGCAAGATCTGATTGTGGGAAAAAAAGTGAGAGAGCAGATCAGAGAGATCCATAATTGGCTATTACACCAACAGACGATCATGCAGGACTGGGGAATGTCAAGATTACTGAAACCTGGTTACTGCAGCCTGTTTTACGGTCCACCAGGAACAGGAAAGACACTGGCCGCCATGCTAATCGCTAAATCTGTCCAACAGGACATTTACCGCGTAGACCTTACCTTGCTCGCTTCCAAATATATCGGAGAAACAGAAAAGAACATAAACAAACTCTTTGAAAAAGCGAAAGCGCAAAACTGGATACTCTATTTCCAGGAAACAGAAGCACTGTTTGGAAAAAGAACAGCAGGCAGTAATTCCAGCGGCCAGTACCCCCAACTGCACACTGCATTCCTGCGGCAGTGTATCGAAGATTATCCTGGCCTAATCATCATATCCGCAGATTTAAAGGCGAATGTAGATGAGGCCTTTCTTCGAATATCCCAATCCATCATCCATTTTCCACTACCTAACCCAGCTCAGCGGCTTCAGCTATGGCAACAAGCGCTCCCCGGGCAACTGCACCTATGTGAGGATATCGACCTAAGTGATATTGCTCAAGAATTTGAACTTTCAGGCGCGGATATTATTAACATTATCCGTTCAATTGCCCTGAAGTCCATGGGCAATAAAGACTCCTCAATCACTAAAAATGATCTCATTGAAACCATACGTTGGACACTCTTGATGCAGCACAACCAGACGGGACAAAGTCCGATGTCCATATCGTAAATGTATATCTAAATCACGTACCATATCATTAAAACTCCTGTTATCCATTCGCTGCAGCGGATGGTTTATGGACCGACTTCCAGGGGCAAATTAAATGCCTTTGTTATCAAAAAAAGTTTTTTTTTAAACAGTCCAATATCCATTACACATCCTGAAAATTGAAAATTCTCTTCCCCCAGCTCCCGTTATCAACTTAAAAATATTTATAGATTTTTCTATTTTTATGAACCCATAAATTTTTATGCATGAAAAAGAGAATAACCTTTCTGAGCTTTGTAATTATTGCCTTGTTTGTATCTTCCTGTTGCAAGGCCATTTTTGAAACAGAAACTAAATTAAACAACAAAACAAATGATAAATTGGAATTTCGTTTCTTCAGTTCTGGAAAATACGACACTCAATCATTCGGTGCGGTTACCCAAGATATCCCCATTCGAAACATGATAAATTCTCCCTATGATTCAATATTGGTAATTGTCAACGGAAATTTGCTGCAGGTCCATCTCAGGAGTCAAATGACAGGCACGCCGAGAAAATCAATAGATATTATTTATAATGACAAACGAAACTTGTTTAATCCTGCAAACTACATTACAAATGAACAAAACCTTGCCTGCGATGGAAAGCGGACACTGCAAACCTACTCTTTCCAATAGATAACTGATTATGAGATGAACTGAGTAGGGTTTGATAACGTATCGCAAGTTTTTCGGCTCGAATTTGAACTCTGTTTTCTGTATATATAAAAATAGTTTGCAGCGTATTGAATTTCAAAAAAGTACTATTTTGATCATTATTAACAAAATATTCATTATCTGGAGTAGTTGATACTAAGGGACAGGGAAGGTAGGCTATATAGTGCCGTTGCAATCTATCAGCTCATTAAACTATATAGAAGATTCACCACCAATAAAACAAAAGGCAGGCCATCCAGCACTGCCATAATCATTAACTAAATTATAATTTCCCTATTTTGGGATTTCTATTTCTTGATATACTTATTCAAAGAATCCTCAAGCTCCTTTCCCCGAAGATTTCTGGCAATGATTTTTCCTGTCGGATCAATAAGGAAATTTTGTGGAATAGCTTGTATGTGATAAAGCTTAGCTGCCAAACTATTAAAACCATTCAATTCCGAAACATTAGCCCAAGTTAAGCCATCATCCTTAACTGCTTTTAACCAGGCTTTTTTGGCATTTGCAGCATCAAGGGAAACGCCTAAAACCTCAAAATTTTGATTTTTATATTTTTTGTACTGTGCGCTTACATTTGGGTTTTCAGCTCTGCAAGGCGCACACCAGCTTGCCCAAAAATCTAACAAAACATACTTACCTTTAAAATCACTCAGGCTGATTATTTTCCCAAGTGTATCAGGCAACTGAAAATCAGGAGCTTGCTGTCCAACTGTTGTATTATTCAGTATGGCTATTGTTTTACTAAATTCTATCCCTGCTAAACTTTGCTTTACGGCATTAGAAAGCCCATGGTAAAGTGGTGCAATTTCCTGAACATCTATTACTGGACCAGCATACGATTTTAAGATTGATAGACTGGCCATAAGGTTTGGATGCTTTAATATGAATGCCCGCTGAAGATTTCTTTGTTTAAGAACTAAACCCTTATTCTTTTGCTTTACATCTTCCATAAATGCCGGGTTAGCCCGATTTTCTGGAGTAAGCAGGTATAAAAGCGAACGCTGTGCCTTTATCAATGGATTAAGTTCGCTTTTAAGCTGTTGGTTAGCTAAATTTTCATCATCACCCAACACAGTGGCATTCGAAATAGAATCGGTACCCTTAATGGTAAGCGCACTTTTTCCTATATAGATATCTGTTTGATCTGAGTTTTTCTTTACAGAATAGAAACCAACATGGCTTAAAAGTAAATTTGCCTGACAGGTTTCTTCAACCCTTCCCTCAAAGTGAAAAGTCCCATCTTTTATTATTACGGAATCTCGAATTGTCTTATTATCTCTATTCAGATAATTTAAAAACAAGATACTACCCTGAGAAACATGGCTAAGTTTTCCGTTAATAGTAAATTTATTTTGCCCTTTTTCATCACCCAATAATTTATTCAACAACTTGACATGATCTGATGAAGAGGGTACTGGTGCTTGAAAATTGGAAATTTTAAAATTCTGATCAATAATAATTGTCCTTGGAATATTTATTACCTGATAATCCTTTAATCCACTTCTGGGAATATGCCATTGAATACCCTGTGCCTTTCTAAGGGCTACATTTTTCTTCCAAGCGTCGATATTTTCATCAATGGAAAGCGAAATAAATATCACTTCCTTATTTCCTGCATACTGTGCCCTCAACTTTTCGAAGGCGGGCATTTCCTGTAAGCATGGGCCACACCAACTTGCCCATAAGTCTATGAAAATAATTTTTCCTTTAAAATCTGATAATTTAACTGCCCTACCCTCCAAATTCCTGGCAGAAAAATCTATTGCCACATCACCATTGCCATATCGTAAAAGACTGTTTTTCATCCTCAAAGCCGCTAACCGGTAATCATCGGATTTTATCGAAGCAAGTTGCGAAGAAAACGCCGCGATTTTGTTTTTATCATCCGTCCCATTCATCAACTTAACTAAAGAATCGGCCATAACCCAATCTTTAATTTTTAATATAGAAGTATCATCAGGATTGGACTGTTTAGCTTCATTTTCAATAACCAGTTGCGCAATATCCCTGAAAACAACGAGTTGCAGATTTTCAGCTTTTTTTAAGGTTGACAAATAAGCATTTACCGTTGGTTGAGATAATTTATTGAAACGCTCCAGGTATTTTTTGGCAGAACCTGGGCTTAACTTAAGTTTTCTTGGCGCATAATACCCTACTGAGTTAATACTATTGATAACATCAGCTCTGATGCGGGCAGACTCTAAAGCTTTGAATGTGCCGCTTACGCCCTTCAATTTATCAAGTTCTGCACTTCTCTGATCCGCAAGATCTAGAATATTCTTCAACTGATCATTTGGCTGCGGAAAAATATTTTTTCCTGATTCGAGATATGATCCCCCCTTGGGAAAAGGCGTATCTTTTAAGTAAGTATTGGCCTCGCTACCACTCCCCCTGAAAGTAGAAAGATTTGGATAAACATGATTAATATCTACCTTCAATTTATTCCCCGGACTCAAATATAAAATGTTACGACCAATACGATAATAACCAGCTACTTTGAGTGCAAAACTGATACTGAAGTTTCCCCCAGTATCAGTTTTTACCAGTAATTTTTCATCCTGTGGCTGCAGGTATTGAAATGCCGAAATATCTTCAACCTTCAGCTCTTTTTGGGTTGAACGAAATTTACCCTCTATAACCACTTGCTGCGCTGATGCTAAAATACTGGATAATAGCAAAATGCAAAGTATGCAATTCATTAACTTCATCATTACGGATTATTAGGCATACCAGGGTTTGCATCTATCACCTTTTGTGTAAAGCGAAGCGTAAACCGGTCAGGTGTTAGCGTATATTCCGTTAATTTACCATTAGCATCATAATACTTGTGTTTATATATTGTTGATGAAAATAATGGATCGGTTGATAACCTACGCATATCAAACCATCTGAAACCATTAATGGCAAATTCTCTGGTCCTTTCATCAATGATAAATCTGATCAGTGCAGACTGATCATTAATGGAAACCTTCGCATCGGCTGCCGGCATACGTGTGGTTCTGAATGCTTCCAATATAGTAATGGCATCTGCAATTTTGCCTGTCCTGGCCAGGCATTCCGCTCTTAATAATTGAACATCGGCCAATCTTATCCCGATTTGAACCACTGTACCACTGTTTCTCCTTAGCGCACCAGTTACCGGCAAGGCTGCACCACCACTTGCCTTTGTGCTAAAAAAACGGACCCTCATATCAGACGGCCTGAAAAGTGCGGCCGCTTCTGGCGTGAGCAGGATATCAGATCTGTCGGCAGTAAAAGCACCAGCATTTACCTGCTTACAAAAGATATTTTCGGTATTAAGCCAGGCAGTTGGATAAAGGCTTTGGAAACTGGAAGGATTAGTTGTTGGATTATATCCCCAAGCACCTGTTGTTCCTGCATTTGCCATGGTTACATTTAAATTGTAAAGGGCTACAGTATAATTGGTAGGAAGATCATCAATAGCATTATTCAAGTATGGCAGTGCATCAGTGTACCGCCCCATAAAAACCAAGACCTTTCCCAATAAACCTTCGGCTGCAGCTTTGCCCAGGCGGGCACGAATGGATGTATTTTTTGGCAGTGAAGGGATAGCATCTGTAAGGTCTTTAATCATAAAATCGTAAACAGCCTGAACAGTAGCACGGGTAAATTTCGTTTCGGCTACATCTGCTACAGTAATGATGGGAAAAGCAAGATCGCTTGTTGCAGTAAGTGAATTGTAAGGCTTACCATAAAAATTAACCAGCATAAAATAACACCAGGCCCTGTTGGCAACAGCTTCTGCATAAAGTGCTTTCTTCTGGTCGTCTGTACCGCCCGTTGATTCCATCACTTCATTAGCAATTTTATTATAGGTATAAAGCTGCGTCATGATCCCTTTCATTTCGGCATTATCATCTTCAGGATTGTAAGTATCCTTGTCATACCTGAAGAAACGCTGGGTCCTTAAAGCCGCACTGGAAAAATAAGGCTCTGAACTTAAAACTTCATCGCCCATAATCAACTGCCCGTTGGGAAACTCAGTAACGCCTGCGCCTGTATTAATCAGTGCAGTATTGTTAAAAAGCAGATTATAGTCTGAGGTACTTTGTGCAATAAGTTTTCCTTTGGGGCTAAGATCAAGATAATCCCGCTTACAGGCAGAAAACCCGGCTACAAGAATAAATGCCGTAATGGCTATATAGTTAATTTTATTTAATGCTTTCATTTTCTTAGAAGTTAACATGAGCTCCAATTGATATCGTATTTTGGTTGAATGGCATGGTTCTGTAACCACCCGAAGTGCTCCCAATATTTGAGGCCTGGCCGCTGGCATCCTGAAACTCCGGATCTATGCCGAAATTATTGGCTTTCCAAAGCATTACATTGGATAACTGCGCCCTTAAACTGATTCCCTTGAGATGAATTTTAGCTATCCATTCTTTGGGAAGCTCGTAAGAAAGTGTGACATCCCTCAACTTTACAAAACTGGCATCAAGCACATTAATATCAGCCATTTTATAATAATTTACATTCCGTTGGCTGTTGCTGGTACCGATGGCAGCAATATAGGCAGGAATATTAGTGATCATTTCATCGCCTGGATTTCTCCACCGGTTAGCAAATTCTGCATTTTCGTTACTCAATAGCCTGCCTCCTGAGAAAAGTGTAGTAACATCTCTACGCATTACATGCCCCAGGTTGTAAATAATATTGGCACTTAATCTAAAGTTTTGGAAGCTAAATACGTTTGTCAATCCTCCACTCCAGACTGGCTGAAAAGTGCCTTTGTAAAGAATATCTGATGGAGTAGTTGCGTTAATGGCTTTTGTTACCGATCCATCTGCACGAAAAACCTGAGGGTCGCCCAATTGATCCAACCCTGCATATTGATAAGCAAAAACAGAAAATGCCGAATACCCCTCCAGGTAGCTTTGCGCAATCAGTCCATTTCCAGTGCTGATCGGTACTGCTGTACTTAGAGATTTTATTTTGTTACGGTTATAGGCAACATTTAAAAGTGTAGTCCAACTAAATTTATCAGTGCTGAAATTCTGACTGCTCAAACTCAATTCAATACCATTATTGGCAATTTCGCCCATGTTACCCGTAATACTGGTATACCCTGTAAAAGGGTTAACCGGCAGATATCCGATAAGGTGATCTGTGTTCTTCCGGTAAACATCAATACTTCCATTAATGCGGTTGAAAATGGTAAAATCAGCGCCTAAATTTAATGTCTTAGTTGATTCCCAGCTTAATCTTCTGTTTGCAGGCGTACCAATTCTAACTCCTTTTCCATCGGGAAAAATAGAATTTGATTCGGCAATCACAATATCATATGAAGCTGCCGTTCCAATGGTTGGCGATAAACCTGTAATACCATACGTACCCCTGAAAATCAATCGGTTTAACCAGTTTATATTTTTCAGGAAATCTTCACGACTGGCGTACCAGCTCAACCCACCGCTACCTACAGGCCTATCCTGAGCAGATTTATCCTTACCAAAAAGGCTCGATTGATCTAATCGCCAGTTTCCATTAATGGTGTATTTATTATTAAAAGTATAGCCTGCATTTGCATAGTACGATACCACTCTGTTTTCCTGTTCTCCTGCCCCATATGAATTATCGAACAAAACACTTCTGCTACCACTATTAGGATAAACAGTATTGGCAATGCCATTACCCAATGTTTTGTAGTCAATGGCTCCGTAAGTCAACAAATCTGGATTATAGCCCCTAACATAAGAATTATTAGATATACCCAGTTGATTTTGTATTTCCTGGCCAGCAAGAACGGTTAACTTATGTTTCTGATTATCCCAGTTTTTATCGTAACTGATTTGATTTCTGATATTCCAGTTTCTTTGACTTTGATTAGACGTTGACAAGCTGCCACCTGTTGTTGGTAAATAATAGGTTGGCAGGCCTCCTGCTGTTGCAGGCGCTACGGTAAAGGCTGCAAGTTCTGACCTGACGGCATAACTATTCTGATCAGTAAAAGTGCTGTTCTTAGAATTAGCCTTGTAATAGCCATAAACTCCTTCAAACTTTAATCCTTTGATAGGCTTTATGGTGATACCAGCAACTATTCTATTGATCAAGTCTTCATTTTTGCTATTCCGCAAATCAAATTCATCAACGGGATTATAGCTAAGACTAACCTGGCTTTGGGTTTCAAAAGTTTTTCTAACCGCATCGGCCATATTCAACCAGGACAAGGGAAGGCTATTTCCTGATTGATCTTTAAAAAGTACGTAAGGCAGGAACCGGCTATCAGGAGCAAAATTATTTCCTGATGACCTGATATTGTTGGTTAAATCAGTAATTAAATAGGCACTGAAAACCTTGTTAAAATCCATATCCTGACGCACATTGATCTTATAAGCATTATTTTTTTCACCCTGATAAATGCTTTGGTTATTGGTGTAGGCCAACGAACTATAAATCTTATAACGATCTCCGCCTCCCCTTAAGGATAAGGTATGGTTACTGAGCATGGCGTTCCGGTACCAAACTTCTCGCATCTGGTCAAGGTTATTGGTATTGGCCAACGCATTAAGCTGTGCATCAGCCACAGCACTATTAATCGCACCACTATTCAGGTTGTAGAGAATTTGCTCGTGTGGCGGCAAAACCGGGCTCTGTGAACCATTGGGTACAACTGAGGATAATGGATTTAAGCCGGGATTAAAGATTTCCCTTGCTGACTGGATGAACTGAGCGCTGTTAAGCGTATTGGCATAAGCTAAATCTGGCATACCTCTAAAATTAGCAAAGCCGTCGTATTCGATCTCCAAACCTCCAGAACGGCCCTTTTTAGTTGTAATTACAATAACGCCGTTTGATGCCCTGGCACCCCAAACTGAAGCAGCAGTGGCATCCTTGAGTACTGTAATATCCTCTACATCATTTGGGTTAATTGTAGACACATCGCTAATTGGAAATCCATCTACCACATATAATGGGCCTCTTGCTGCATTAATAGTAGATAAGCCCCTCACCAAAACCTGTGTGGCACCTGGAGCATTATTAATCGTTAAACCAGGAATAAGCCCATCTAGCCGCTGGATAATATTCATTGATCCGGTACGCGCAGCAAACACCTTCATATCTGGCTTGGCAAAACTGCCAGCACTCCTTTCCTTAGACAGGGTTTGAATACCAGTTGATACGACCGATACTGTTTTTAACGCCTCGCTCTGCTGTTTTAGGACCACCTGTACTAAAGTATTGGCATTACCTATCGCAACAGATTGATCTACATAACCAATATAGCTTACTGCAATTGAGCTATTATTACCAATATCACTGATAAAAAAAAGACCGTCTACATCGGTTTGAGCTAATATCTTACCTTCTGAATTTTTAATAGAAGCTCCAGCCAACGGAAGGCCTTGTTCATCTACGACTTTACCTCTAATGGGTACTACAGCCTCCATTTCGATTTTGGTAAAGGTAATCAGGTTTTCATTAATTAATTTATACGTAAATCCTGAATGTTTCAGAATGATATCCAATATTTTTGAAACAGGTTTATCTGAAACATAAATATCCACCAATTTATTTGACGGGAAGTTATTATTGCTGTACAAAAAAGAATAACCGGTTTTGGCCTCAATGTGCTTGATAACCGTTTCCAGATTTGTTTTCTTTAGGTTAAGTGAAATTTTCTTGCCCTGGGGAAATACTGCTGCTGATACATGCAGTAATCCGGCCAGTAACAATAAACAGGTTAGTTTCATCATCTTTATGATCTTACGAAATAAAGGATCGGGCAGGTACGCCCACATCAATAGTCTGGTTTTCATGTTTGGTTAATTGTCGAAAAAGCAAAACCTACCCTAACCCATTTTAATAAAATTCGGATTATAAGCGTAATATTTTTACTTTTAAGAAGATTATAGTTAATTGAAGCAGCCTCATCGCAAATTTGTCTGCTTGGTTAATTCTGGTATCGGCAGGGATTTACCTTTGGTATTTCCCTGTTATTTTTAGTAGATATGTATTTTATCGCCCTCCTTTCTATACTTAAAATCTTCAGAGGCTTTAAGGGCATCCAAAACATCAATCAATCCGGTATCATTAAATGTTCCGGTAAAGCGATATTTCAATAATTCAGGATTATCAATCGTGATGGTTACATCGTACCAGCGTTCGAGCAAAGCGGCAACCTCCTTAAAACCCTGATCATCAAAGCTTAAACGATTATGCACCCAGGCGACACTTTTAATTTCGGAGTTGGCAATAATTTGCTTTGGAGTGGTTACAATAAAACCTTTTCCCTTGGCAACCAATTGTTTTGAGGAAGTAATTGGTATACCGCTTCCAAGAATAAATTTTTCATTAGGTTTTAAGGTAACCAAAGCTTTTTTCGCATCCGGGAGGAATACCTGTACAGCCCCCCTGATCAAAGATGCTTCAGTTTTTTCACCCTCATAAGCCTTAATGTTAAATAAAGTACCAAGTACTTTGATATCCATTGCTTTACTATGCACAATAAATGGCCTTTTCGGGTTATGAACTACATCAAAGTAAGCTTCCCCTTCCAAATCAACTTTTCTTAACGGACCACTGAAACCTTTTGCGTAGTGCATTTTACTATCCGAGTTCAACATAACCACCGAACCGTCCGGTAGAATAACTTTCTTCTTCTCTCCTTTTTTGGTACTTACCAATAAATCTTTAACCAGAGGAGCCGGATTGTTAGTTAAATTAAAAGTAATGATGGCAGCAGTAACAACAACGATAATAGCTGCCGCTGCCCAGTAATACCGGTAATTATTCGCACCCCGGTTCTCTGCCGAAGTAATCCTAAGGTTAATCCGTTCTAATATGCGGCTGCTTGTACCTTCCTCAGTGATCAATAAATCTGCATTATTTTGTTTATCATCAAAATAAGCATCGATTAATGATTTCTGCCGATCATTAACCGTCCCATCAACATATTTCCCAGCTATTTTTCTAAAAAAATTCTTTTTCATTTGGTATGGCATAATGCTATTGCTACAAGAATGTATCAACCTATATTATGCATGTACCCCAAGTGGGGCGCATCACCCAAAGAAATTTTATTTTTATTTTAAAGAATGGGGGGAACCCTATCTCCCTGAATACACCGCAATGATAACCTCCACCAGAACGAACGACGAGGCCATTGAAGCTTTTATCTTTTTTAAAGCAATATTCAATTGATTATCAACAGTTTTTGGTGACAAATCCAACACAGCAGCAATTTCTTTTGTAGACATGTGTTTATTTCTACTCAGGTTAAATATCTGACGACATTTTTCGGGTAGCTTTGCTACAGCTTCATCAAGAATCTGTTTAATGTCATTTAAAACCAGATTATCTTCCCCATCATTGGTAGAAAAATTTAAGATAAAATCTCTTTCTACATGTGCAGCGATTACCTTGTTGTGCCTGATGATTTTAAATACCTGAAAACGTATGGATTGGAAAATGTACGATTTAAGATTGAGGATAATTGCTTTATTTCTCTTGAGCCATATTTCTACAAACACTTCCTGAACAGCATCTTCAGATGCAGGGATATCTTGCAAAATTTTATAAGCAACCTGAAAGGACATCTCCCAGTATCGGAAATAAATCATTTCAAAAGCATTGCGGTCATCCTTTTTCAGGAGATCAAGTAATTCCTGATCAGAATAAGACAAATGCTTCATTTTTGAGAATTTCAAATTACGTTCCTAATATAGTATTTAATATATCAATAAGAAATACGCCCCAATTTGAAATCGTTGCTTTTTGCCTATGATCCGATACAATGCTCACAGATATGAATATATGTGTTTCCGACCAACAAAACTTGAAATAACAAAGTACCGCAAAGGTTGCAATCAAATATTAATAATTATTGCATATTTGAATCAATAATCCACTTCTACAATCCTATAAACAATCAACAATCACTACTCTGGGTACCCCGTAAGTTGGACATTACCAACTATTTTCATCGAATAATAGTCCTTAGCATTGATGTCCCAATTGGCAAAACTCTTAGTTAAAATTGCTTTTGCTTCTTCAATAGGCAAAGGTTTTGCCCAAGTGATTAATAAGATATTCGGATTCCCTTTATTCTTTTCTATTTGAATAAGCCTGCGTTCATCGTAAATTTTAAGAATAATGGCGGGACTTGTGGACATGTCCTGCCCATTAGGGGTGAAAGCATATTTCACGATAGGAATCTCCAACTCTTTCAAGATTTCTTCCAAGGGTTGATTGATATACTTTTGCTTTTGCTTTACAAAATTTTCATGCAGATAACCAGGTGTGTCGCCCTTGAACGTTTCTAACTTTTTATAACCTTTAATATCAACATTCTGTTGTCTTCCTGAAAGCTCTGGCACTTTAGCCTGTTGTTGAACAGATTTACAGCTTATGATGGTCCAAACTAATATCACTAACAGCTTTTTAATATTTTAATTAAGGATCATTCGGAATATAGAATATTTTACTTCATTTACCTAACTGAAGTGACACTAATTTGTGTCGATATCTTCTAATTACCTTTTTAGAACAATTCAACTTTAAACCTCTGATTATTACTATTTCAAAAGCCTGTGAGAACAATATCTCCGACAGTTTTATTTGAATAATAATCTATAGCATCACTATCCCATCTACCAAGACTTTTAGCCATGATCGCTCTTGCCTCCTCTATGAGCAAAGGTTTGGGCCAAATGATAACTAAAACATTAGGATTCCGTTTTTCCTTTAGAATATGATAAAGTTTCTGAGCATCATATGTATGCAAATCTATCGCCTTTGTGGTAGACATATTCGACCCATTGGGAGAAATTGCGTATCCTACCAATGGGACTTCAAGTTGCTGTAATAAGATATTCAGAGGTTTATTGACATAATTTGCCTTTTGCTTTACAAAATTTTCATAGAGATATAGGCTAGTATCACCTGAAAAAGTAATTAGCTTCTTATATCCTTTGATCTAAACAGTTTGCCGGCGGTCATCGGTTTTAATATGTGGTTGAATCGACTTTCAGCCCATAAAAATCCAGAACAAGAACATTATTTTTTTCATATCTATCTTATGATGGGCAATCAATTTTTTTGTAAATAAAGTTTGCATCTGTAACTTTGACTTCTGTTCCATAAGCTAGATCATAGTAAATAAGCTAAATATTCTATTTCCATTAAAAAAGGGTTTCTCCCCTGCTGTTTTATGCCTATTTTTATAATTAAATCCGCCCCATAATTCGCATTAATAGGTACTGATGTTGTTAAGGGTTTTACGCACGCGGTTGCCCGATGCATCATAGGTGTAGGAAAGGTTTCCGCTACTTTTTTCTATTTGTTTAATTTTGTCGAAAAGGGTCTAAACCGCACAGAACAAAGCTTTGAATGAAACAAAAATGGTCTTAGCAAGACACTAAGACCAGATTGAAATCAGGTCAAATACCGGACTCTTTTTTTTACACCTAAAAGCACAAGCGGGGGCGCTTGCGTTAAAATTTATGAATAGACAAGTTTCTTCCAGCTAGGGGGATAAACTAGGAAAGTCCTATCTTATTTATATTGCTACCCGGAGGTAATTTATCAATTTGTTGAATTAATTGAAGATTCAAATCCCAGTAAACTTCCATATCGCATATCTCGTAGTTATCTATTTCATCCCTTCCCCCTAAGAATAATGGTACAATATAGCCAACACATTTATCCAAACCGATCTGTTCTTCATTAACAGCTCGCCATTTCTCAAAACCAATCTTCGCCAAAGCGTCATCCTCAAATTCTACAAGTTCACTATTATGAAACTCAAAGACATCTAAATTTGGGATATTAAAACTCTCGTTTGTTGCGACATCGAAAAAAATGATCTGCCTTTCTCTATCAAGTGATATACCAAATTGTCTTCCTAACCAGTCATATCCAAATATCAAGATATTTTTGCCAAACTCTGGAAATCCATTCTTGACAATCTCTGTCCATTTGAATCCAGATTCAAAACTGTGAATTCTGTATATGCCATTATTGAATGATTTACCTCCAAAATTTTCAAATAAATAATGAAGATTAGAATCATTTATAACTTGTTTCGTGCATTCTTTTTGACACCGCTTTTCTTTTTCCGTAACTTCATCTTCTACGAAATAATTCAGAAATAATTCCAACATACTTTACTCAGACTGCGTATTTCAATGAAACTGTACAGTCCGTTTCGGACCAAACTGTACGCGAATTCGATTGCCGGGAGGCTGCCTAAATTGTCCCTTTCCCTCTGAACAAAAACAGGCCTCGACCTCAAATTTCCTTCCCCCAGGAAAGACTCCCAGTCATCCAGTTTAAAGACAATACCTAAAGCTCTTCACAAGATCAGCAAAGCATGAACTGGAAAGCAAAGCTAAATATCCCTCCAAAAGAAGCCCTGAAACGCTCAAATCCCAATTGACAGATCAAAGATCACATCAAGTAGCAGCTGAACCGCTGAGCCCTTTATTTGGCTTGAACTTAAAAAATTAAAAGGAATTGCTGAGAGAAGAAATACCGATCCAAAGATCAGTGCGTACAGCTTGATCCGAAACAGCCCGTCAGTTTGGAGCGAAACAGGGTGTCAGCATAAATGCGAAACGCGCGTACACTTTTGCCGAAATACCCAAACAGGTGTGCCGTCCTGAATTTACTTGTCGTTTTTGGGTTGTAATACTAGAATAAGTTTACATTTTCTAGGTGGTAATACTGGAATAAGTTTACATCTCATTTCTGGTAATTCTGATATTACTTTACAAGTGTACAATTCGTAATTTATTATTAAAAGAAAAGCCTATTCATTTTTTCTTTATTTGAATCAAACAGCCTCCATTTGATCCTTTTCTATATCCTTTTTCTTATAAGGGTAATGCTTCCAGCGTTTTTTTATTTCACCGCTCATATCATGTGCTTTGCTTGGCGTAAGATAATCCAGGCTGCCATGAGGTCTTTTTTCGTTGTAGTTTTTGATAATGATCCCAATACTTCTTTTTGCTTCTTTATGATCACGGTATATCCGTTTTGGAAAAAACTCATTCTTTACTATTCCGTTAACACGTTCGGCTAAAGCATTATCATACGGACTACCGCTTTCAGTCATACTTATTGCGATCCTATCCCTATTTAGAAGCTCAGTATAGCTTTTAGAACAATATTGTATCCCCCGATCCGAATGATGAACCAATATAAAGGGTGAGTCCTTCTTTCTTCCAGCGATGGCCATCTCCAAAGCGATGATGCAACCAGTAGCCTCAAGGTTCGGATGGAGAGCGAATCATACAATCTTTCTGGAATAAGCATCAGTAATCAGACTTAAATAACTAAAGCCCAACTGGGTCCGGATGTAGGTAATATCGCTTACCCATAGTTGTTCAGGGGCTGAAAGCAACATGTGTTTTATCAGGTTAGGAT
>NZ_FOGG01000041.1 GCF_900111155.1 Pedobacter rhizosphaerae
TACCCCTTGCCATCCTGCTACCTACATCCAGCCTTTATAACCAGGGCCTACGTACTATGCCTTTTACCTCCAATCCTGTCCGTCGAGTTCCGCAGGAGTTCTACGGATTGTTTAATGGAAGAGAGTCTTAGACTCGGTTTAATTAATGTTGAGTTATGAAACTCAACGGTATGTTGTAATCCGCAGAGGCGCTACGCTTAACTCTACGGAGAGGATAGGGCTATTAAAGGTGGATGCCATGGCCCAAATCGGTCCTAAAAAAATATAAGCATTTCTGCACTATCCACACCCAGCCATTGCGCCCTCCATTCTACCTTACACTTTTGGTTAACATTAAGGGGTTAAGAAAAGTAAAGGTTTTTAGGCCCCTTGACCTTTGGGGATGTCTCTATGACTTTTTCACCTTACAGCTTAAATGGACATCAGTTTAGAGGGTTTGGATTCGACCTAAGTCCGAAAGGATCATGGAGGTTGAGTGCAATGCTTGGCCGATTGAGTAAGGCTGTTGAGCAACATTCAGAAGTTAATAATGTATTACCAAGCTATAAGAAAATGGGATACGGGGTTAAACTCAATTTTGAGAAAGCAAAATATATGTTGGGTTTGAATTTGTTTCAAGCAAAGGATAACCTAAATTCTTTCCCAAAAAGCCTTGATAGTCTTATGATTAGCCCCCAGGAAAATTTGGTAATAGGTGCCGAGGTGAGAATTAGACCATTGAAAGGTCTGGAACTTTCTTCAGAACTAGCTACAAGTGCTTTAACTCGCGATTCAAGAGATTCGACTCCAAAGCCAAGGCATACAAATTTTCTGGGATGGTTGTCGAAAGCTAATCATACTACATCGTTTTATACTGCATTTAAAATGCAAATGAATTACACTTAAAAAAAAGCACGCTCGGGTTGGGTTATGAGAGGGTAGCTCCTGGCTATAAAACGCTGGGAGCCTACTATTTTAACAGCGACTTAGAGAATATAACAGTTAATGTTTCTCAGGCCATTTTGAAGGATAAAGTAACTATAACAATTAATACTGGTTTACAACGAGATGATCTGGATCATTCTAAAGCATCAGCTACCAGAAGATTTGTTGGGGCAGTAAATCTAAATTATATTCCTACAGAAAGGATTCAGGCTACATTGAATTATTCTAGTTTCCAAACTTATATGAATATGAAACCTCAATCCGATTATATCAATCAAACTTCAATGTTTGAAAATATCGATACACTTAACTATGTTCAGATTGCTCAAAATGCCAATGCAAGTATTAATTGGTTAACATTGAAGAATGAAAAACAAACACAAATGCTTAACCTAAATCTGAGCTTTCAAGATGCTAGTGATCAACAAGGAGGTGTAGTAGTTAATGGTAGCGCTTCTCAATTTTATAATTTGACTGGTTCCTATCATTTGGCCTTCATTAAGCAAGGGATGGGAGTTACCCTGGGTTATAATTCCAGTTACAACACGATAGGGAAAAATAACTTTTTTACCATGGGGCCAATTTTATCCATAAATACCAAACTATTAAATAAAACCTTATCAACCGGTCTTTCTACTGCTTATAGCCTGAGTAATTCGTTAGGTATCAGGCAAAGTAGTGTGCTAAATGTACGGTTAAATGCAACTTATACTGTGCTGAAGAAACACAATTTGACTTTTTGTGTGATGAATCAAAATAGAAACCAAGTTACGAAAGGGACAAGTTATGACATGACCGCTACTTTGGGTTATGGATATAGTTTTAAGTAAGGTTAGTTGGTTGGTTGGTTGTAATGGTCCGTGAGTCACGGACCATGGGTGTATAGATAGATTTGGCTGCGGATATTTTTGTATCGGCAGCCAAAAGTGTAATATTGTGATGGTGCGTGGGTTACGGACCACGGGCGTATATTGTGTTTATTTACTTAATAAAGCCAATCCGTTTTCTGGCGTATACCTGGTTTGGGTTTTAGCAGCGGCAAACTTATCCATAGTTAGTTTCTGGTTTCTGCCCATTACCAGCATATGATCGTTAGTAGAACCACTGAGGTTAAGTTTAGCCTCATTTTCTATTACGGTATATAAGCCTTCAGATTGTAAATCTAAATCTAGTGAAGCGTTATCGCTTAAGAAAACCTGCAAGTATTGTGCTTTAATTTTGCCTTGTGTTTTAATTTTGGCATTGTTAAGGGCGTGGATTCTGTAGATATCGTTTACATAAACGGTAATTTTTGCAGGGGCATTATCTAGAGATACAATTTCTAAGCCGTCGCCATTTTGGGTGGCCCTTACCTTGCCACTATTTTCTTCTGCATAGCTGATGCCCGTACGTTTACCCTGCACGATAGTTACTTCTACATTTCCTTTTACGAGGATGCGTTTGAAGGCGATTTTTTTCTCGGCGTTAATGGGTTTAACAATTTCTGATGCTGTGCTTACCAAAGCTGTTGAAGTGGTAAATACTAATGCTAAAGAAGAGGCGATTAATGTTTTGAATAAAGTTTTCATATCCTTTTAGGTTTAAATTTTTATAATATTTTTATTGAATGTTCTGATAATAAGATGCTGTGCGGAAAGAAATGTTGCATGCCTGATGGGGGTATTATACCAGCGGGGAAAGCTAATCGACGAACGGGTGATATTTAAAGACCAAAATATTTACAGCGGGCTGCACATGGGTTGGCTAATGGAAGTGGAAAGGGGGGATGTCAATGCTGTTAACTTAAGCTAAATGCTGTCCTGAGCTTCTTGATATGAAATCTGGACAAGTAATCGAAGAGCTTCTTAATAAGTCGAATACTAAAATGGACTACCCTTCGACAGGCTCAGGATTGACAATCCATTTTAGTTTTCTCCTTAAGTTAATAGCATTGGGGGAGATGTGGGCCGGATGCTTGCGTTCTCTTGCTTGGTTAAGCAAGAAAAATGACTGTGGAGAATGCCGTGTATTGCTGATTGAGCGTAAGGCGGTTACACGAAAAAGGCCCATATTGCTATGAGCCTTTTTGTTAACTAACCAGATATGATGGATTAGGATTTAATAAATGCTAATATATCTTTATTGATGGTTTCGGCCTCGGTAGTTGGCATTCCGTGTGGGAAACCCGGATAAGAAATGAGGGTTCCGTTTTTTAACAATGCTGCTGATTTAGGCGCCTGGTTAAAAGGTACAATTTGGTCGTCTTCACCGTGTAAAACCAGTACTGGGATTTCTACACTTTTAAGGTCTTCTCTGAAATCGGTTTCGGAGAAAGCTTTAATGCCTTGGTAATGTGCGAGTACCGAGCCCATCATACCTTGTCTCCACCAGTTGTGTTTTATGCCTTCCTGAACTGTTTTGCCTTCGCGGTTCCATCCGTAAAATGCTACCGGGAAATCGTAGAAATACTGTGCACGGGTAAAGCCAGTACCTTGACGGATTTCATCGAAAATAGAAAGGGGAACACCTTCGGGATTACTTTCATTTTGAACCATAATAGGGGGAACGGCACTTATTAATACCGCCTTTGCTACACGGCCCTTACCATGTTTGGCTACATAGCGAATTACCTCGCCACCACCTGTAGAGTGGCCAACGTGGATAGCATCTTTTAAATCGAGTGCTGCAGTTAATTCGGCCACATCGGCTACGTAGGTATCCATATCGTTGCCATTGGCACTTTGGCCCGAGCGGCCATGGCCACGACGATCATGTGCAATTACCCGGTATCCCTGTTGCAGGAAAAACATCATTTGGTTATCCCAGTCATCGCCAGATAATGGCCAACCGTGGTGAAAAACAATTGGTTGTCCTGTACCCCAATCTTTGTAATAAATTTCTGTTCCGTCTTTTACTTTAATAGTACTCATAGTTTTTTTGTTAGATTAAAAATATGGATTATTTAAATCGGCTTTGGTTTGGCTTATTCTAAACCAGTTTAATGGTTTCGAACTTGCTTACGCAGCTTTAGTTAATTGTTATAAATGTTGTATTGCAATTTACGAACCACTTGCTTAAGTTATTGTTTTTTAATGATTTATGTTGTTTAAGGTCCTGATTTTTTTCGCTTTATTTCGTTAATTTACGTAAACTATACTAACCTTGGCTTAAGGTAAGATTATCATCATTAAACAGGTAAAAACCAATTGGGTTTTAACTCACCTGAACATTTGCCCAGCTGAACGATAGCAAAGTTGATTTCGCCGATTATTTATGTGGATAGGTCCTTTGGTGGCCTAATTTCGGGTAACCAAAAGAACCCCGATGATGAAAAAATATTCTCTACAGCTGCAAAATTTTAAATGGCCGGAAAAACACATGTTGTTTGTTGAAGGTGGTAGTCCTGAAATAAAAAAGTATGAAACGCTACAGCACGAATGGCCTGCACATGAAGAGATAGATCATGTTCATGACCGGCTAGCCCTGGCAGGGGTAGGTTTCTGGAGTTTTTATTGTTGTGGCAATTTACTGGAACTTTGTAAAGTTGCTTGCCGCATGACCCAACTTCGCAATATGGAGGGGCTATCTGCTTTGATTAAACAGCTACATCCCTTAAATCGAAAAGACTTTTTCCTGAATATAACAGGCTTATTAAAAGCAGAACAGGCTTTTGAGCAGGAGGCGCATGTGGTATTGCCTGATGGCGAATCGCGCTGGTTTAGGCTTACCGGAGTTTTAGAACAGAACAAGGATGGATTGCATCGGGTAGTGGGAACTATGGTTGATATTACCGCATTTAAAATGGCGGAAATTAGGAAGGCGAATTTGATGGCTTTTATGAGCCACGAGTTGAAAACGCCATTGAGTACGATGAGATTATATGTTCAATCGGCCGCAAAATTTATGAATCTTAAAGGCGAGGATTTTTTGAAAAGCCAGCTGAGCAAAGCTGATGAACAGGTTTGGGCGATGAACAAATTGATAGATAATTATTTACAGCTTTCGATGACTGCGCATACAGGTCTTTGTATCCAAAGTGAATGGTTTGATTTTTCGGCACTGGTTTATGAAACCGTTTCTCATTATGCGGAGGTAGACCCTGACCATGTTTTCAAAATGGAACTGAATGGCTCCATCTTTATTAATGGAGACCGTGATAAAATTACCCAGGTGATGAATAATTTCATTGGTAATGCGATTAAGTTTTCGCCCAGGAATTGTTTTATCAAGGTGAATTGTAAGAAAGCAAAAAACGGGGTTGAATTTTCTGTAATGGATCAGGGAGATGGCATTGCCCAGGTAGATCTACAACATCTTTTTACCAAACATTATAGGGCTAATAACCCGCGGATGGGCGCTGTTAAAGGTCATGGATTGGGGTTATACCTATCTAAAGAAATTATCGAATCGCATAAAGGCTCGGTGTTTTGCGAAAGCGAGTTAGGGATAGGTTCTATTTTCGGTTTTGTTATTCCCCATCAAGCCCATAACTAAAGATAGATTTTGCCTTTTCAACGATCGATGTGTTGGTTCTAACGATTGCGACATGAACAAGCTGGGGGCGATCTATAAATTTATATTAAATCTAAAAATCAAATATCATGAACGAGGAAAAATTAAGTTTCAAATACGAATTAGAGAAAAAAGCACCAAGACTGGCACCGGGAGGAATAACCAGAGGGGCTTCTGTAAAAGATTTCCCTGCATCTGTAGGTTTGGCTGGTGTATCTATGCGCCTGGCACCTGGTGGTATGCGGGAATTGCACTGGCATGCAAATGCTGCGGAATGGGGTTACGTAATTACGGGAAGCATGAGAAATACCCTTGTTCATCCTGACGGAACGAGCTACATTGATAATTTTGAGCCTGGAGATGTTTGGTACTTCCCGAAAGGTTATGGCCATGCGTTACAGGCCACCGGAACAACGGAATGCCATTTTATCTTGATTTTTGACAATGGAAATTTTTCTGAAGACCATACATTTAGTGTTACCGACTTTATTGCCCACACGCCCAAAGAGATTGTTGCACAAAACCTGGGCTTGAGTTTAGCTGAAGTAGACCTTCTGCCTAAAGGCGAGGCTTATTTTGCCTTAGGCGAGGTGCCTGATGATAGTTCTGCCCTTGCGCAGCCCCGCTTAGTGCCCGAACTTATTTCTAAACATCGCTATCCGCTACATGCACAAGCCCCCCGGGTAATTCCAGGAGCGGGTAAACAAAGGGTGGTTTCTCAAAAAGAATTCCCGATTAGTGAAACCATAACCGGCTCTTTGCTTGAACTGGAGCCCGGAGCCTTACGTGAAATGCACTGGCACCCCAATGCTGATGAATGGCAATATTATATTTCTGGTCAGGCAGAAATGACCGTTTTCCTGGCCGAAGCTACTGCTGTTACCGAGAATTTTAGTGCGGGCGATGTAGGCTATGTACCCATGGGGGCCGGCCATTACATTAAAAATACTGGGAACGAGGTTTGTCGAATCTTAATTGGCTTTAACGCTGGTAATTACGAAGCCATTGATTTGAGCGAATGGCTGGCTTCTAACCCTGATGATGTATTGATTACTAATATGGGTGTTGCTAAAGAGGTTATAGCAAAGCTACCGCAAAATAAATTATTTATCAGGCCGGCTGAAGGGAAGTGAAAATGAAATGTGTTGCGGGGTGTGGGTTGTGGGTTGTGAGTCAGGATGTCTATGCCTGATAAGGTGTAATAGGCTAAATACCAGAGCTGTGCTAAATTCGCATTAGCGTTTCATCGCTTGGAGATTCTTCACTACGTTCAGAATGACAAACAGCTTAGAGCCTCTGCTCTGTTACTCACGGGCCGGCACATGATTAATAGAGGGTCGTAGCGAGACGCTACCAATGCTATTAAGTTAAGCTAAACCCTATCCTGTCTGAGCCTGTCGAAGACCTTCCTAATAAGGAGAAAACTAAAATAGATTGCCCTTCGACAGGCTCAGGATGACAATACATTTTAGTTTTCTCCTTAACTTAATAGCATTGGAGACGCTACAACCAGGGTTTAATGTGTTGTGGGTTATGAGTTACGTGTTGTGTGTCAGGGTGCTTAGGCCTGATAAGCTACAAACAGAATTTTGGTAACCCCCTGGTCCGTGACTCACGGACCAGCACAGGGTTTGATCTGTTGCGGGTTGTGTGTTATGAGTTGTGTGTCAGGGTGCTTAAACCTTGATACCACTTATGTTTTCTGGAATGGCTTATATGGTTTATCTCATTTTCTCTGTGAAAAACTTTGTGTCCTTCGTGGTTAAATGTGTTGTGGATCAGTATGCTTATACCTGATAAATATGGCCTGAATGATTAGGATGAAACGCTAAATTAAAATCGATAAAATGAATAATCTTGATAAATCACCTCTACCATCAGATTTGATAGAGACCCGGAAACAGGAGCTGCTGCAAATGTGCCTGGGGGCCACCGCGGGTTATATTGATGCGTTTGGATTAATCAAATTCAAAATTTACCTGTCATTTATGAGTGGAAATACCACACAAAGCGGAAACCTTTTGGCTAAAGGGAATTTTACGCATGCTGTACTGCCTTTAACGGCAATTTTTTCTTTTTTTATGGGTGTTTTTCTAGGGACTGTTGCCAGTCAGATTAAAAACTATAAAATGCAGTGGATGCCCTTTGTGCCGGTTATTGGAGGTTTAGTTTTATTTTTGCTGCTGGCTCATTTTTTAGCTATGGGGAGTTGGGTTTCTATTGTAATTATTGGGACTGTTATGGGCTATATGAATACAGCCGCTTCAAAGGTGGGTCGACAATCAATTAACCCGGATTTTGTAACCGGGACATTAAATAACATGGCGAAGCATTTGGCTTTATCTCTTTTTAATCGATACCCATCGGATACTGAGGCCATTTGGGATACGCATACCAGGCGCTATATTTT
The DNA here is from genome assembly GCF_900111155.1 of Pedobacter rhizosphaerae. Taxonomy (GTDB): domain Bacteria; phylum Bacteroidota; class Bacteroidia; order Sphingobacteriales; family Sphingobacteriaceae; genus Pedobacter; species Pedobacter rhizosphaerae. The sequence continues at coordinate 7,826 of NZ_FOGG01000041.1, forward strand.
ACTGTTTCTGGTATGGGCAAGCTTTATTGGTGGTGCTATAATCAATACATTGGTTTTTCAATATTGGGTAAACTGGTCATTGCTGATTCCCGTATTGGTTTTGATCATATTAACCCTTAATGGTTTTAGAAATGCCAGTGTGGTTAAGGATAGATGATACTCCATATTGTCAATTTATGCTTCTTTTTCTAAAGCCGGGAATTTCAGGCTAATTTTTAAACCCTGATCAGACTTGATCTCAATTTCTCCACCAAGCTGGTTACCCAAACCCTTTATTAAGGTTAAGCCCAGGGTTGAAGTATTTGTAGTACTGTTTGCTGGTAAGCCCACGCCATTATCTGCTATGCTAAAAAGATAAAATCCATTCTCCAAATCATCAAATGATATGATCACTTTTCCTTTTGTATGGTTTGGGAATGCATATTTGATAATATTGGTTATCGCCTCGTTAATGATTAAGCCGAGTGGCATAGCCTGTATAATATCTAATTCTATTTCGGGCACATTAAATTCAAATTGAATGCGCTGGTTTACGTGGAAGGTATCGCAAAGAAATTTCATCAGCTCTACTATATAGCTGTGGATATTGATCAAAGCTACACTGTCTGACTGAAAGAGTTTTTGATGGATTAAGGAGATAGATTGAATGCGGTTCTGGCTATCTTTTATTGCAGCCAGTGCCGCATCATTTTGTAAGTAATTGCTTTGTGCGTTGAGCAAACTGGTAATTACCTGGAGGTTATTTTTAATGCGGTGATGAATTTCTTTTATTAGCCATTCTTTTTCTAACAGAAGCTTGGCCTGTTTATCGATAAGGTTTTGTAAGGAATTGTTTTTGATCTCAATTTCCTGTTGATGGGAGATGAGCAGGAAATTGGCCTTTCTGCGGTTACGATAGCCATAAAGGGAAAGGCCCACGATAACCAATAGGGCAAATAAACCTACAACCGTAACCCTGGCTAACCATTCGGCGCGTTGCAGCCTGTTATTTTGTAAGATACTTTCTTTGCGTAGCAGCTCGTTGTCTTGTTCTTTTTGATTGGCCTGATATTGAATAAGCAACTCCTGCATATCACGATTACTTCTTGCATTAACCAGGGAATCGTTAATGCGCTTATAGTTTTTGTAATTTTCGATAGCCGACTGGAGGTTGTTTTGGGCAGAATCTGCCTGATAAAGGTTATAATAAATGTTACGGATGCTGGAGAGGGGCATAACCCCTTTAGGAAGTGCCAAAACCTTGTTGTAGTAATAATTGGATTTTGCGAAGTCCTTTCTCATGGCATAAAACTGCGCAATGGTATAAAAGCTTTCTGCGGAGTGGAAAAGGTTAGATTGCATTTTCGATTCCCAGTAAATCATTTGCAGGTAGTATTTCTCTGCCAGGTTGTATTTTTTTAAGCTTTTGTAAGCGTTGCCTCTTATGGTTGCGAAAATTACCCTGGCGAGCGGCGTTTTACTGTCGGCAGCGTAAATGTTAGTAAGGGAAAGTACTTCGCGAATGTGGCCTTCTCTAATTAAGCCATCAGATAACATCTTTAAACTGGTGGCTCTTGCTTCGGAATTCTGATACTGCATGGCCTCTAAAGATTGTTGGTAGGCTTTTACGCTGGCAGCCGTATTTCCCAGTTCTGCATAGGCGCTACCCAAATTGCTGAGAAAATAACCCTTGGAAACATCACTTTCGGTAATTTCCATGTACTTGATAGCCAAGATGGTGTTGAAAAGTGATTCTTTAAGGTTGCCCTGCAGGCGATTTACTACTGAAAGCAAATCGTAAGTATACTGAAGGTTTTTATATCCTAACGCCTGGTATTGCTGAATGACCGAAATTAAACCCCTTTCTGCTTCTTTGAGCATACCCATATTTAACTGAACATCGGCAATGGCCTTTTCCATGCCGATGTATGCTTGGGTATCGCCAATTTGTTTGTATAAGCGGGAGGCAGATTGATAATAATTGATTTTCTCCTGGGTAAGTGGTTGGTGATCTCCCCATCTGGAATTGGCTGCTGCTGCGGTTTTAAAATCGCCTGCTTTGCTGCATTTTTCAATTAAGGTGGCAAAGGCAATTTTGGCACGGATATTTTCGCCCCTTTCCTGGTAAACATCGCTTATGTAGAGTTCGGCTAAATGCCCAAGATTGGGTAGTGAAGCTGATTTTGAAAGTTTAATGGCCTGGTTGAGCAGAAGCAGTGCACTGTCTAAATCTTTCCTGGCTTCTTTAGGTTTATACAAGTAATAGGTGCCCACTTCTATAAGCAACTGGATTTTTATATCATTCCGCCTTGCTTTTATTTGATTTAAGATGAAAGGAATTTCATTGGTTACCAGTTTGGCTTTGGCCATGGCCAACTGACTTCGGCCGTACCAGATGCCTGCTGGTTCTCTTGCACTTTCCTGAAGTGCTGCATGTGCAAAATAAACTGCACTATCTATGTTTTTGCGGCTGTAGAGCTTGTTAAAGGTATAGAAATTGCTAATGCGGATCTGGTAGTTAATGCGGTCGGCAGTGGTTTTACTACTTTTAAGTAGCTGACGAAGTTCTGGTAAAGTATATTTTAGCTCAGTTTGCGCAAAAAGCCTTTGGAAGGATGAGCATACCAAGCATAGTACCAAAAATACTTTCAAATACTTCAACATAATCTTTTCCTCTATATCAGCCCCAGGGATTTTCCGACAGGTATTTAAGTTCCGAAACTAGCAAATTATAAGGCTATGCCCAAGCAAATGGACCTATTTAACAAATTCGAACTTTATTCCCAACTTCTTAATTTTCGAATTCAGGGTAGTTGATGGAATATTTAGAATTTCAGCTGCTCCTCCGGGACCAAAAATCTTACCCTTACACATTTTTAAAATGCTGAGTATATGTTCTCTTTCCATTTCTTCCATCGTTTTAATTTTAAACTGGTTATCCTGGTTAAATACCGCAGGCGTAGTTACACCGGGCAGTTCAATTGCCGTTATTGTATCTCCTTCAGTTAACACCATGGTTCTTTCAATGAGGTGTTCGAGTTCGCGTATGTTTCCCGGCCAATCATAATCCTGTAATTCGTTTAGTGCGGCAGTAGAAATTGCGGAAACATTAGAAGAACCTTTTTTGCCATATTTATCGATGAAATATTGCGTTAACACAGGGATATCTTCTTTTCGTTGCCTTAATGCGGGCAACTCGATAGGAAATACATTTAAGCGATAATATAAATCGAGACGGAACCTGCCTTCTGCCACTTCTTTTTCAAGGTTTCGGTTGGTAGCGGTAATAATTCTGACATTTATTTTTTTGGTATAGTTCCCTCCTAAACGTTCAATTTCTTTTTCCTGCAATACCCGCAGCAGTTTAACCTGCGCCTCTAAGGGAAGTTCTCCAATTTCATCGAGAAAAATGGAGCCACCATCTGCTTGTTCAAACTTACCGATTCGCTTTTCGTTTGCACCTGTAAAAGATCCTTTTTCATGCCCGAAAAGCTCTGATTCTATTAGTGTTAATGGTAATGCTGCGCAGTTTACCGTAATTAATGGCTTGTTTTTGCGCGGCGATAACTTGTGAATGGTTTGAGCGATTTTCTCCTTTCCTGTACCACTTTCTCCTAAAATAAGTACGGAGGTGTCATCGGGGGCAACCAATTCCAGTTTTTTAAAAGCGGCATGCAATAATTTACTGTTGCCTACAATACCATTAAAATCTTTGGGTTCTGGTGGCTGTTCTGTTTTGATAAAGGGTTTTTCTAAACTGATTTCAATTGCCAAAGGGGTTTCGGTAACCGCGTCTTTGCTGTAAATGATTTTATCTAACACCTGCTCCCAGCTTTTTTTAAACTGATTAACTATTCCGGTATGTACTTTGGTGTATAAATCGGATAAATGGTGGAAGAAAACAAACTGGAAGGTTTCTCCATCTCTTTCGATTTCGCAAACTATGGCCGATTCTAATTTGTAATGATCAGAGAGGGCCTGTATCCATGGGTTTTCCATTCGCAGTTTTCTAAAATCATATCCATTAAATATCGATTTTCCGTTGTGAACGATGGCCGTGGCATTCCAGGCTTTAAAATCGCGACTAGAAATATTGGCTTCTTTTAATAGAGATTCATTATTCGGGGTGTTGAATTTTCCATCATCCCTGCGGATAATATAAGTTTCTTTAGTTGTTACCCGTGGGTTTGATTTGGTAATCCAAAGGAACTGAAAAGGTACCACAGGATATAATGCCGCAGCCACCTGTTTTAATCGGTCAGCGCTTGATTCTTTCTTTTCTGTAATGTGTTCAATTTGTTTCTGTAGAGAAGGTTCCTCGTGCTGGTTGTATTTTAAGTTTTGCTCATGCCGGTAACGGGCAATATCCAGCATCACCATCAAATCTTTTTCCCTGAAGGGTTTTACCAAAAAGCCATAGGGTAGGGTTGCTTTTGCAGCCTCCAGAATACCCTGGTTGGTATTTGCAGAGATATAGATAAACGGAATACCCATTTCGGTAAGCTGTCCGGCTAAATCGATCCCTGTTTTATCGCCCTGCAAAAAGATATCCAGCAATATCCAATCGGGTTCTTTTGTACCGATTAACTCGAGTGCTTTTACTACAGATGGAGCGATGCCGCATACCTTGTAGCCTGCCTTTTCCAGCATGATCCGTAAATCGTTAGCTACAATAAATTCATCTTCTACAATTAAGATTTTTTGTTTCATTTTCTATTCAACCGAGAGTGATATAAAAACCGGCAAAGCCACATTGCTATTGGTAAAGAATAACATCTTTTAAAGGGAAATCATTTTAGGCCAACAAATCGTTTTAGCAGATTAATACAGTCTTATCTGTTCAAGAAAAATACCAATAGTTAAGCTGCTGGTTATTAGTGTTTTGTTTTAATTTCTATGTGTGTAAATTCATGATATATCGTTGATTTACCAAATAGCATTATCTTTTTATGTCGAGTTTTTTAATTTTTGAGTTTAAAGTTGTTGCAGGTACGCCCAGTAATTCTGCTGCACCACCGCTACCGGCTACCCTGCCTTTACACAGCGCTAGAACCCTGATAATATGATCTCTTTCGTTATCGTTAATGGTTTTAATTTCATGCGGTAAGCCGGGCTCCTCATGTTTCATTCCAAGTTCTAAATCGTTGGGATTTAATTTGCCATTTGAAGCCAGGAGGATACTTCTTAAAATAATGTGTTCTAATTCTCTGATATTGCCTGGCCAATCGTATTGTAATAGGCGGTCTAAAAAATCGGAAGGTATTGACGGAATACTTTTTCCGATAACTTTGGCATGTTTGTTTACAAAATACTCTGCCAATAAAGGGATATCGGTTTTTCGCTGCCAAAGTGGAGGGATATGAATAGGGAAAACATTCAAACGATAAAAAAGATCAAGTCTGAATCTGCCTTTAGCAATTTCCTTTTCCAGATGGAGGTTTGTTGCCGCAATTATCCTTAAATCAACAGCGATGGGTTGTTTGCCTCCAATTCGCTCAATCTCTTTCTCTTGCAATGCCCTAAGCAGCTTGGCCTGCAGGTCGAAGGGCATTTCGCCTATTTCATCTAGAAAAATAGTGCCTCCATTGGCCTCTTCAAATTTTCCTATTCTGGTATTTACTGCGCCTGTAAAGGCTCCCTTTTCGTGACCAAACAGAATGGATTCAATTAAATCGAAAGGTAGGGCTGCGCAGTTTACGGCTACCATTGGTTTGGTATTTCTCTGCGAGAGGCGGTGCAGGCTTTTGGCGATTTCTTCCTTTCCCGTTCCACTTTCACCTGTTATGAGCACCGATGTATTGGTGGGGGCTACTATTTTAATTTTATCTAAGACACTTAAAATGGCCGTGCTTTTGCCGATAATATTTTCGAATTCCGTTTTAGCCGGGGGTAGGATGTTATCTGGCTTTTTATTGACAGGCTCTGCTCCAACCTTTTCGAGATCGATGATGTGAGCCAATTTTTTCTCCAGCGTAGCCGATAAGGAACTTAACAGCTCCATGTGTGCCTGTTGATAGATGTTTTGGGTTCTGCTGTAAAAGGAAAAGCTAATTTGATCGCCATTTTCCAGGTAGAAGGTTTTAACGAGATTGGCGTTAAGCTGGTAGGTATTGGCAATTAGATTTTTCATCGGAACGCTCTTTTTTACGTTCTCAAAATCATCGCCTATGTAAATACAGTCTGTTGTTGTTTCGGGTAATAGCTGGTTAATATTGGCATATTGGGTACTGCTTAAATGGGTAAGTTCCATAAATTCTGACACGGATAGCAGGCCATACTGATCGAAGTTTTCTCTCGTGATTCCAATTTCGCGGTATCGTTTCCCATCTTTTTCAATACCAGAAAGTACAATAAAATCAAAAGGAATATAGGGTTGAAAGGCACTTGCCATAGCGATGATTTTCTTTTGCCAGGTGAGGGATTTCATTGAAATATCGACAATAAAATCCTGCATAAAGCGCTCACTACTTGTTTTCATATTATGGCTGTTTTCCTTGCGGTACCTTGCAATATCAATGCTTAATAAAATATCGCGGTCTCGGTAAGGTTTAACAATAAAGCCGTACGGACTGGTAGATTTTGCGGCTTCAAGTACTTTTTCGTTAGAATTTGCAGAGATATAAATAAAGGGAATCTGGATTTTCATCAGGTGCCGGGCCAAATCAATTCCGGTAAGCCTGCCTTTAAGATAAATGTCTAACAGTACCAGATCAACCGCCTGCTTTTCCAGTATAGCTTCTGCCTGCTTTACCGAATCTGCAATGCCTACTACCTGATAACCGGCACGTTGCAAAATCATTTGCAAATCGTGGGCAACTATAAATTCATCTTCAACGATTAGAATTTTCTCCGTCATTATTATTTATTAATTATTTAGCAGAAACAAAGGTATTTTGGGAGGTTAATTCTTGAGCCTGGAACTTTTATTAATCGTATCCTCTTGCTACTTATTGAGCATATGTTCTCGTTTAATATTAAATTTCTTGATTTTGGAATTGAGTGTTGTAGCCGGGATATTTAAAACCTCTGCTGCGCCACCAATGCCAGATATTTTGCCATTGCAACGTTTCAATATGGATAAGATGTGATCGCGCTCATTCTCATGTATGGTTTTGATTTTTTGTTCGGTACCATTAACTACCGATTCTGTTCGGTCTATTTTAGGTAAATGAATATCTTTGAGTATGTTGCCCTGGTTTAGTAAAATACTCCGCTCTATTAAATGTTCCAGCTCCCTGATGTTTCCGGGCCAGGTATAGGCCATTAATTTATTAACAGCACTTTTTGAAATTGCATTTACCTGTCGCCCTGTTTTTTTTGATATTCGGGCTATAAAATGAGATACTAAATAAGGAATATCATCTATACGCTCTCTTAATGGAGGAATAGAAATTGGGAAAACGTTTATTCTGTAGTATAAATCGCTTCTGAAATTTCCTTTTTCTACTTCTTTTAACAGGTTTCTATTGGTGGCCGCTACAATTCTAACGTTGGTTTTGATTACTGTTTTGCCACCTATGCGCTCGATTTCCTTTTCTTGCAGTGCCCGGAGTAATTTTACCTGCAAATCCAACGATAGTTCGCCAATCTCATCCAGAAAAAGCGTGCCATTATGTGCCAGTTCAAACTTGCCAATCCGGCGTTCGGTTGCTCCTGTAAAACTTCCCTTTTCATGACCGAAAAGCTCACTTTCGGCCAGGGTTGGTGGTAATGCGGCACAATTTATCTTAACCATTAACTCCTTGTGGCGCGGAGAGGCATTGTGCAAAGCCCGGGCAATTAATTCTTTTCCGGTGCCGGTTTCTCCTAAAATAAGTACGGTACTATCTGAACTGGCTACATGATCAATGAGATGGAAAACTCCCTTTAGAGAATGGCTCTGGCCTATAATTTCTGAGTGGTTGTATTTATGTAATACCTCTTCCTGAAGATAAGTTTTTTCATCTTCGAGTTTCTGTTTATAAGTATTGATTTCCTGTAGTTGTTGTTCGATTTTTTCGTTGGCCTTAATGTTGGATATAGCTACAGAAATTTGCAGGGATATACCATGAAGTAAATCAAAATAAACATTGGAAACGGAATTGGTATTTTTGGTGTAAAGGTAGAAGAAGCCAATGCAGCTGGAACGATCGACCATTTTTAACCCTATCATTTCTTTGATTCCTTTGTTGTGCCAAAACCCGAGCCAGGCTGGCGCATCATGCCAGGTTAAAACAGCCTCTACATTGAAAACAATTGGCTTTTCGGAAGAGATCATTGCCCTGCACATGCCATCGTTAAGGGTGTACTTTTCTGAAGATGCTGGTGCAATGCCCGCTGTTTTAAGGAAATCTTCTTTTTGGTTGTAAATGAAGGCGCTGTGTGTTTGCTGATCATCGTTGATGAGGCAAATCACGAAATCATCAAAATCGAATAACTTTTTGAGTTTCTGGTCTATTACATCAAAGAGGTCGAGTTTGTTTCGTATGGAGGCAATAGAGTTGCTTAAAGAAAGCAGTACTTTGTTCTCTCTTTCTTTTTGCTCAAGTTTTTCTATTAATTCTTTCTTGTTTAAGCCCTTCTCTTCTTTATCCTCCAGGCAGGCATGTTCTTGATTTTCAATTTCAGATAAATTGCCATTGCTTTCCATGCAGCAAAAGTAGGGTTTATAATTTTAAAAAATCACTTTAGATGAAATAAATAGATCACGAAATTTCGTTAATTGGATATTTATTTGTCTCATTATTAGTGTTTTGAATAGTTTTTGGCTGAGTGTAGTAGCTGATTTAAATTCGTTACTAGAAAAGAAAAAATAGCCAGGATGAAGGAAATTAGGTTGTTATGCGTTAGGAGCTATTGGCTTGGTGGCTTGGCCTGTAACCTTTCTATTGCCGAATTTGGCAGAAGGTAAACTGAGGTGCCTAATAAGCCTAAGGTGGTTTCGAGTCGGTTTCGTAAAGGCAGGAGCAGGCTCAATTCGTAAATCAACGATATATGGTTAATGTTATTTTTCTGAATTTGTGTTAAGTAATTGGTTGTTAGGATTTTGACGGATGGTATGTTTCTTGGAACAGTGGGGGAAACAAAAAATAATTTAATTATGAAACCATCACCAGACTTATTATCTCCAGAAAATCATGCATTAGTATTAATTGATTTTGAAGGACAAATGGCTTTTGCAACGAAAAGCATCTCCATTACCGAACTTCGTACCAATGTAGCCATTGTTTGTGGCGCATCTAAAATCTTCAATGTTCCAACTATTGTAACTACAGTTGCTGAAGAATCATTTGCTGGCCCCGTTTTTCCAGAGATTGAAGAATTTTATCCTCAGGCCACTTCAAATTATATCGATAGAACTTCGATGAATACCTGGGAAGACGAACCTGCTTACAAGGCAATCACCGGAACTGGAAAGAAAAAAATTGTTTTAGCTGGACTTTGGACAGGTGTATGTATTGTTGGCCCTGCTTTATCTGCATTGGCAGAAGGTTTTGACGTTTTTGTAATTACCGATGCTTGCGGTGATGTTAGCGATGAAGCGCATGAACGTGCAGTGCAGCGAATGGTACATGCAGGTGTAAAACCCGTAACTTCTGTTCAATACATTCTCGAACTTCAAAGAGACTGGGCCAGAACAGAAACTTATGTTCCGGTAACCAACCTGATGAAAAAATATGGTGCTGGATATGGAATTGGTATCCAATACGCACATAAAATGGTAAAACACTAATTTCCATTTGCAATAAAATGAGCCTTAATTATCCCCATTCGGCGATTTTATTGACCACTTGTTTTTGCCTTTTAACGGCAACGGTATTTGGCCAGGGCATCAAGCTTATGCGCTACGATGAGGATTATAGCCAACTGAAAGATTCGAGCAGGAACTTCTACAACACACTAAAGTTCCTGCCGCTTTCGGCTAATAAAAAGATGTACATCACGTTTGGTGGGGAACTTCGAGCGGAGTATGGCGGGAAAATAAACGAAGATTGGATTAAAGATCAGGGGTTTAATTATTCTTTTTTACAGCGTTACTCGATTTACACCGATATACATATGGGCGACAGGCTTAGGTTTTTTGCCCAGTTAAACAGTGGACTGGAAAATGGGAGTAAATATGGTCCGGCTCCGGTTGATGAAGACCAGCTTGCAGTTCAAAATCTCTTTGCCGAATATCGGATACTTAAAGATACCACCCATCAACTGGCTATCCGGATAGGGCGGCAGGAGATTAACTATGGATCGGGCAGGCTCATTTCTGTAAGAGAAGGCACTACGGTTAGGCAATATTTTACAGGTGCTAAATTAATGTATGCTACACCCCGGTTTACATTGGACGCATTTGTTTTAGAAGCCGATGAAGTTAATTTTGGGGTATTCGATAATCGTCCCAGCCACCAGGCAAACCTTTGGGGTGCTTATTCAAATCTCAATATCCAAAAAGGGGGTAACTTCGATTTCTATTATCTGGGAATAAGACGAGATGGTGCGGAGTTTGAAGAGGGTATAGAAAAGGAAATCAGACATACCTTAGCTACCCGATACTGGAAAAGTGGTGGTGGTTTTATTTACAATTTAGAGGCGGCGTACCAATTCGGAAAATTTGGAAAGGGGAATATTGATGCCTGGACCATGGCCATTGAGTTGGGGTATACCTTTGAGCAAATCAAATTCAAACCATCCATTAACCTTCGCAATGATTACATCTCCGGAGATCAAAAGGCTGGAGACGGAAAGCTGCAAACATTTAATCCTTTGTATCCAAAAGGTGGTTATTTCGGATTTAATCCCCTCATTGGTCCGGCTAACTTAATTGACCTACATCCATACTTAACCCTTTCTTTAACAGATAAATTAAGTATGCAGGCCGATGTGGTTTTTAACTGGAGGTATGCGCCAGGCGATGGAATTTATCGGCCGGGAGGAAACTTTAACACAGCGGGCTCCATATCCGATCACCGGTTTATCGGTACCACATATCTGTTAAGCGCAGATTATAAATTTAACAATAACCTTTCATTTAGTTGTGGAGGTCAATATTTCAGGGTTGGGAATTTTATTAAGGACATTGTTCCGCTCTGGGATGATTCACAATTTTTTAATGCTCAGGTATCATACAAATTTTAAACAATAGGAATATGAAAAAGCACTTTACTAAGCAATCATCAGCTGTTATTCGAGGTATAAGGATAGCCATGGTTGTATTTTCTGTATGGATTACAGGAACAGCGGCATTTGCGCAACAAACTACCGCCATTGGCACCGCAAAGGTTTGGGGTACAGTAGATGGCGTTTCTATTGAGGGCGTTGTTCAGGGGCCATCGGCACAGGTTAGCGATTTACAGGTAGCCTGCGTTTTTGAATATACTGAGGGAGATATTTTTAACGCTCCACCGGCACTTCCAGCGGCATTAAATGGCCTGGTTCATTTAGATCACGACATGAAAGGCTTGCTAACCGAAATCCGTAAAAGCGGTAAATTTCTGGGGCACGCTAACGAAACATTATTAATTACACCCCCAAAAGGTACCATCGGCGGTAAGCGCTTGTTATTAATCGGCCTTGGCGACAGAAATAAATTTACGCCCGACCTGATGACAGGTGTAGGCAGTGTGGCGATGCGAGAAGCATTAAAATTGGGGGTTAGCAATTTTTCTTTTGCGAGCGACCTGAAGGATGCCGGAATTGATTCGCCAACAGCATTGGTTGCCGGCAATGTAGTTAAAGGGGTTTTTGAGGCTTACCGCGCACAGATGTGGTTAAAAGACAAGCAAATGGCTACTGTTAAGCCCATTTCGAAAGTAATTCTTTTGGCTGGCCCTGCATTTTTTACTACTGCGGGAGAAGGTATACAAGAAGCCCTTAGTGCCATCAAAAATTAATGCTATTTCAATTTAAATATAGAAAAAAATGACTGCAGACATGATTTTGTTCAATGGTAAAATACATACCATTGCGCAGCGTAAAGAGAAAATTACCGCCGTTGCTATTAAAGATGGCAAATTTATAGCCGTAGGAAATGATAGTGATATTCTGGCCTTTTCGGGTTCATCGACAAAAATTATAGATTTAAATAAAAAGCGCGTAGTTCCCGGGATTAACGATTCCCACATTCACTTGATTCGTGGCGGATTAAATTTTAACCTGGAGTTACGCTGGGATGGTGTTCCTTCGCTTGCCGATGCATTGCGGATGCTGAAGGAGCAGGTGGATATTACGCCTTCGCCACAATGGGTACGCGTTGTTGGGGGCTGGTCTGAATTTCAATTTGCCGAAAGACGCATGCCTACTTTGGAAGAAATCAATGCCATTGCACCAGAAACACCCGTATTTATTCTTCATTTATACGATCGTGCCTTTATGAACCGTGCTGCCCTGAAGGCCGTAGGCTATACAAGGGATACACCCGCGCCTCCGGGAGGGGAAATTCAGCGGGATGCTAACGGTGAGCCAACAGGACTAATTATTGCCAGTCCGAACGCCATGATCTTATACTCTACATTGGCCAAAGGACCGAAACTTTCTTACGAACATCAGGTGAATTCTACCCGTCATTTTATGACAGAATTGAACCGTTTTGGGATTACCAGCGTAATTGATGCAGGTGGAGGCTTCCAGAATTTTCCTGACGATTATAAGGTGGTGAATGAACTTAACGAACAAAAACTATTGACCGTTCGCATTGCGTATAACCTGTTTACCCAACGGCCAAAGCAAGAATTTGAAGATTTTGAAAACTGGACTAACTCGGTTAAACTTTACCAGGGCGATGATATGTACCGCCATAATGGTGCAGGCGAAATGCTGGTATTCTCGGCAGCAGATTTCGAAGATTTCCTGCAACCAAGACCAGATCTTTCTGATAATATGGAGCCGGAATTGGAACGTGTTGTGCGTTTACTGGTAGAAAAAAGATGGCCATTCAGGCTTCATGCTACCTACAATGAAAGTATTGGCAGGTTTTTAAATGTTTTTGAAAAAGTAAACAAAGATATTCCCTTTGCCGGTTTACCCTGGATTTTTGACCATGCTGAAACCATTGATGAGCGAAACATTGAACGGGTAAAAGCATTGGGTGGTGGTATAGCTATTCAAAGTAGAATGGCCTATCAGGGCGAGTATTTTACCGAACGTTATGGTGCAAAGGCGGCTCTACAAACGCCACCCATTAAAAAGATGCTCGAAATGGAAGTGCCGGTTGGCGGAGGTTCTGATGCTACCCGAGTAAGCAGCTACAATCCCTGGGTTTCTATGTTTTGGCTCACTGCAGGTAAAACCGTTGGTGGTTTAAAGATCTATAATGAAGAAACTGTTTTATCGCGTGAAACAGCCTTAGAACTTTATACCAGGGGGAGTGCCTGGTTTTCGAATGAACAGCAGAAAAAGGGCGATATTGAAGTGGGGATGCTTGCCGATTTGGCAGTTCTGAACCATGATTACTTTGAAGTATCTGATGAACAGCTGAAAGGTATTGAATCTGATTTGACCCTTGTGGATGGTAAAATTGTTTATGCCAAGGGCGATTTTTCTTCATTCTCGCCACCCAAGATTCCGATTTTACCCGATTGGTCGCCAACCAATAGCTACAATGGTTATTACTCTGCAGCCAGTCATAAAAGCAATCAACAAGGAAAAACCAAAGGTGCAAATGGTGCCAGTTCGGTGCTGGCCATGGTGCATTCTTGTGTAGGGAGCTGTAACGTACACAACCATAATCACGATGCTGTGCGAACAAGTAACCTGCCTGTAAACAATTATACCGCATTCTGGGGAGCGCTGGGTTGCTCATGCTTTGCTTTTTAATCATGGAAAACATTATCAAATACCTGCTTTATTCTGATCTGGGATCAGCAATTAATAACTGGGCTGTTCTTGTTTTCAGGGTACTGCTCATGCTCGAACTTTTCAGGGTTCATGGTTTAAAAAAGTTTCGCGTTCAAAACGGAGAGAAAGAACATGTGCCTAATCCTTTGGGTTTACCCGATAAGTTAAATGGCTTTGTAGCAACTTTTTCAGATACTGTTGTGCCTTTTCTGGTGGCTTTAGGTTTCGGAACCAGGTTGTTCCTTTTGCCCTCCATTGGGGTAACAGCAATTGGTTACTTCGTTGTTCACCGAAAAGATTCAATAGAAGTTCGCGATGTACCCTATATGTACACCCTGGCGATGCTTTTTTTGTGGGTAATTGGCCCCGGAACTTATTCCGTAGATCATTATTTAATCAACACAATTTTTAATTAATACATAAACATCAAAATAACAATATCATGGAAGCTAAAATTGGAATCAGCTCAGACAACCTTGCCGAGGTTGCACATTCATTAAGCAAAATTCTTGCAGATGAATACGTTTTATATACTAAAACAAGAAAAGCACACTGGAACGTAGAAGGGCCAGATTTTTATAATAAACACAAATTTTTCGAAGAGCAGTATACACAATTGGAAGATATTGTTGATGCGGTAGCCGAACGTATCCGTAAGCTAGGACATTATGCACCTGCATCGCTTAAGCAATTCTTAGAATTAACGCACTTAACTGAAGATGATCGAGGAAAAAATGATGCCCAAACTTATATCAAAATCCTCCTTGCCGATCATGAAAGTATTTTAATTCATTTAAGGGAAAATATCGACACTTTTGCGGCTACATTAAAAGATGCCGGAACCAGCGATTACATTACAGGTTTAATGGAAACGCATGAAACAATGGCGTGGATGCTAAGGGCTCACTTATCATAATCAACATAAAAATGGAAGAAAAACAGAACAATATCTGGTTTGTAACCCTCGTATTAACCATTATTGCAGGCTATTGCGATAGTATAACCTTTGTAGCTGCCGATAAAATTTTCTCGGCACATGTTACAGGAAACTTTATTGTATTTGCCTATCAAATTATTAAAGGCTCTAGTGGTGATGCATGGATCAAGCTGCTAACTTTTCCCATATTTATGCTCTCAGTAATGGCTGGTGGCTGGATATCGGCGAGATTTTCGAACAGGCATTTTCTGCTTTTATGCGAGGGAATTATCCTGTTGGTTGGTGGAGCAATAGCATATTCGCTAGGCTACATTGATAATGGAGAAATTACCTGGCCCATGTACCTGGTTACCATGATCGTAGTTTTTGCTATGGGCTTACAAAATGCTTTCGGGAAACTGTTTGCTAAAGAAACCTATGGGCCAACAACCATGATGACCGGAAATGTAACCCAGTTTGCACTCGACATCAGGTCTTACTGCAATTCTGGATTTAAAAATACCGATTTCCTTTCTGGGGTAAATAAAGGATTAATTACGCTGGGCGGCTTTTTACTTGGCTGTGTACTTGGTGCGTGGGTAGGGCAACTTTTCGGATTGGTGGGCATTGTATTGCCCGGCATAGCCATGATTATTTGCTACTACAGTACCTACTCAAGTAAAAGTGAGATTAAACTTTAAGCATGTTAAACAGAAATAGCCCCATTAGTATTTTAAGTATGAATCTTCGATTCTTGTTTATCATTGTCATTCTAATAAGCCCTGTTCTTAGCAAAGGACAGGGCATTAGGACTAAATTGGAGGCAGAAGAGGCAGATAAACAGCTTAGAAGGCTAGGACAAACAGAGCGGAAGGTAGATGTATTGATTGATTTGGGTACTTATTACCTGAACCTGCCTGGTGAACTGAAAACCGATTTAGCCACAGCGATGAATATCCGCGAACAAGCTTTTGCACTTGCCGGAAAAATCGAATACCCCAAAGGAATAGCTAAAAGTATGGTGCTTCAGGGTAATATTGTTCGCGAATCGGGCGATAAGCCTAAGAGTACAAAAATGTACGAACAAGCCATTGCTTATGCCACTAAGATGGGGCTAAAAGATGAGTTGGCCGAAGCTTATTCGGCTATGGGCTATCTGTTTGGTAATGAAGGCAAAGATCTGGATAGGAAGATCAGTTATAATGAAAAATCGTTGGCATTATATCGCCAAACAGGCAACAAACTAGAGGAAGGGAATTCACTTAAAAACCTGGGCGACTACTACAACATAAAGGGACAAGCTGCTTATGCCATCAAATTAATGGATACTTCCCTTTCTGTTTACAAGGCGATTGGATTTAAGGAGTTGCAGGGTGTTTACAACAATATGTGTATTACCAATATTAGCCTGGGTAACTTCTCTAACGCATTAAAATATGGCTTGTTGGCCGAGAAAACCGCAGCGCAGCTGAGTGATACCAGTTTGCAAAGAAGTTCGATATGCAACCATCTGGGCCTTACTTATTACTATTTACGCAATGATCAGAAAGCATTGGATTATTGGTTAGAAGCTAAAACTATAGCAGAGAAATATAAAGATCCTGGTTACATGCAAACGGTTATTGCCAATGTTGCTACCATTTTGGTGAGGATGAAAAGGTTTGACGAGGGTATAACCGTTTTAAAAGAAATGGTGAGTAAATATCCGCCTACGGATGTTCAAATGAAACTTCGTATACCCTATATTTTGTTTAATACTTACTATGATATTGGACAATACGCCAAGGCTGCGCCGTATTTTAAGGTGTTAATGAAATTTCATCGTGATTTACCCAATGAAGATCCGAACCAAATTTATCTATACCGAAGTATTATCAGGAAGCTGATTCACGATAAGCAGTATGTAGCTGCTGACGGGTATTTAAAGGCTCATGAAAAACAGAGCATAGAACAGAAAAACTTACTTGCCCTTTCTCAGTTACACCGGCTTTGGTTTGATGTTGATTCTGCTCTGAATAAACCCTGGTCGGCCGTAGCACACTATAAAACCTACAAAAGACTAACCGATTCTATTTGGAACAATGAAAAGAACAAGCAGATTGCGGGTTTAGAAATTGAATTTCAAACGGAGAAAAAAGATAAAGACATTGCGCTGCTAAACCAGAAAAATCAATTGCAAAAGGTGCGGATTGAAAACGAAGGCCGGCTGAGATACATGTTTATTGCTGGTCTTTTTATCGCTGTTTTGGTGGTTGGTTTAATTTATAACCGCTATCGCTTAAAAAAGCAGAGTAATTTAGTTTTGGAGCAAAAGCAAGCGGAAATTAATAGCCAGAACGAGCTGCTGAGGAAAATTCTCGAAGAAAAGGAGTGGCTCCTGCGCGAAATACATCACCGGGTGAAAAATAACCTGCAAATTGTGATCAGCCTGCTCAATACCCAGTCGGCATATTTGGACAATGAAGATGCTTTGGTGGCCATTAGAAATAGTCAGAACCGGATGCATGCCATGTCGCTCATACACCAAAAGCTTTATCAATCGGATAACCTGGCCGAAATTGATATGAAATGGTACATCAAGGAATTGGTAGAATACATGATTGAATGTTTTGGAACAGCGCGTAAAATCAAGTTCGAATTAATTACTGATGAAGTTAAACTAGATGTAGCACAGGCTGTTCCACTGGGGTTAATACTGAATGAAGCCATTAGCAATGCCATTAAATATGCTTTTCCCGACGATAGAAAAGGGAATGTGCGAATTGCCTTTGTTGAGATGGAAAACAATGCCTGCAAACTCAGTATTTCTGATGATGGGATAGGACTACCTGAAAATTTTAATCCCGAGGATACAGAATCGTTGGGGATGAGCTTAATGACCGGGCTAACAGATCAGCTTAACGGAAAGATTGATATGTGGAATGATGATGGTTTGACCCTGGAGGTTTCCTTTGTGAGACATGGGGAGTATCAGGATGCTGGTGTTTAGTATTTAGTATCAAGTATTTAGTATTTAGTATCAAGACGCAAGTAGCAAGATATAAGTATCAAGTATTGAGATACAAAGAGCAAGGAACAAAGACTGGGCGCATAAATCGATGAAAAGTTTATTGTCGGTGGCGACTCCAGACTCAGGACTTCAGACTCAGGACTATAAAATAAGGACTAAAAAATCAGGACTTTAGACTGAGGACCAATTTTAGTTAAATAAATAATCGTTAACTATAAATATCGAACGATATGAAAAATAATATTTTAGGCTTGCATCACATTACGGCGATAGCAGGAAATGCAAAAGAAAACTTCAATTTTTATACTCAACAACTGGGGTTAAGATTGGTTAAAAAGACCGTAAACTTTGATGACCCGGGTACTTATCACCTGTATTATGGCGATGAAAGCGGATCGGCTGGAACAATTCTTACTTTTTTCCCCTGGGATGGAATTGGGAAAGGAACGGAAGGTGTTGGAATGGCCACTGAAATCGGTTATGCAGTGCCTGCTGGCAGTCATGAATTCTGGATAGAAAGATTTAGCGCAACGAATGTTCAATCGGGTGCCCTTACAGAACGCTTTGGAGAACAGGTGCTGGCTTTTAAAGATCCTGATGGACTATCACTGAGTTTAATTGTGCCAACAATCGCGGATGCCAGAACACCATGGGAAACGAGCGAAATTAAAAAAGATACAGCAACAAGAGGCTTTCACAGCACTACCTTAACCTTGCAAAGTATTGATGAAACGGCTAAGGTATTAACCGATTTGTTTGGTTATAGATTGCTTGCGCAAGAGGGAAACCGCTATCGTTTCATTACCGATACGGTGGAAAATGCGGCCATTGTAGATTTACTGGAAGATCCATCGGGGCAGAGAGGCAGAAATGCTGCGGGTACAAATCACCATGTGGCTTTCCGTGTTAAAAACGAGGAAATTCAAATGGAACTGAGGGAGCAGATTCTGAGTAAAAATTTACAGATCACCCCAAAAATTGATCGTGATTATTTCTACTCCCTGTATTTCCGTGAACCTGGAGGCGTACTTTTTGAAATTGCTACCGAAAATCCAGGTTTTACGGTAGATGAACCGCTAAATGAGTTGGGAACGCATTTAAAATTGCCTCATCAGCATGAACATTTACGTGAAGATTTAGACAAATTGCTTCCAAAATTAAATTAAAAAAGATGGCACAAGTAAAATTAAACATTCAGGAAGGCGAACCTAATTCATTCGATATTTATGATGAAGACGGTAAAGTTGGTGAAATGATTTTTGATATCAAGGGTTCGGACTTAACCGTCTATCATACCGAGGTTGATCCTGAAAAAGAGGGAAAAGGGTACGCGAAAATGCTGCTCGACGCGATGGTAGCCCATGTTCGTGAAAATAATTTAATGGTTATTGCCATGTGTCCTTATGTACATATGCAATTTACCCGCCACGAAGATTTATATGGAGATATCTGGAATAAGGGAGATAAAAAATAAGGGGAAATTATGGAAGAGATTATAAAAGCAGGAAAAAACTTTGATCAGGCAGAAAAAGTGCTGATCATGATTCACGGCCGAGGGGGCACTGCACAAGATATTTTGAGCTTGGCCGAACATCTACATGTTGCCGATTATGCACTGCTAGCGCCACAGGTTTCGGGCAATACCTGGTATCCACATTCATTTTTAGCACCGCGTACCGATAATGAACCGGCACTTTCCAAAGCTTTAACAACCCTAAAGGATACGGTTCTTTATGTAGAGAAGCAAGGCTTTTCAAAAGAACAGATTTATTTTCTGGGCTTTTCGCAGGGTGCTTGTTTAACGCTCGATTTCGTGGCGGCTAATGCTGCCCGTTATGGAGGGGTGGTAGCCTTTACCGGAGGGCTAATTGGCGACCGGGTAGACCATAGAAACTATCAGGGTAACTTTGACGGAACACCTGTTTTCATAGGTAGTAGCGATCCCGATATGCATGTTCCCGTATCAAGGGTAAAAGAATCGACCATTTTGTTAGAAGAGATGGGAGCAGAAGTAACCGAGATTATTTACCAAAATATGGGACATACCATCAGTCATGCAGAAATAGCCCAGGTAAATAAGTTGATTTTTAAAGATTAACGATAAGATGGAAAAGGAAACAGGCAGAATTGAAGCTTTTAGTGATGGCGTATTTTCAATAGGGGTTACGCTATTGGTTCTAGAACTTCATATTCCAGAATTGAAGAATGGAGAAAATCCTACTCAGTTGCTTCAGGAGTTGCAACTTCAGTGGCCCGGTTATATTGCCTTTATCATTTCCTTTTTCAGCATCTTCATAATATGGGTAAATCACCATAAAATTTTTAAACAAATTTACAAGCGAAATACAGGGCTCATGTTTGCCAATGGCCTCATTCTGTTCCTGGTTTCGCTTGTTTCGTACCCAAGTGCCCTGCTGGCCCGGTTTTTTCTCAGCGACTCCAGGCAGCTTTCCGTAACCATTTACACCGGGCTGTTCGTTTTAATTAACCTGGCGTTTAACTTGCTCTGGGAGCAAGCCAGCAGAGATAAGCGTTTATTGCGGCCAGGAATAAGTAACAAGGCCATCAGGCAATTGAGGAACAATTATCTTTATGGTTTCCCTACTTATTTAGCCGCTTTTATACTCTCATTCTTTTATCCGGATTTCGCTTTAGTAATCTGTGTATTGCTTTGGATTTTCTGGGCAGTTTCTTCCAGAAAAATAAATTTTACTGAAGTTTCGGATTTAATATAAATTATTCATCCCCTCATTGATTCATTCAGTCAATAATTAACCATTCAATAATTCAATAATTCACTCAATCAATTATTATCTCATTGCACTACTATATTTCGTATCAAGAAATCGTTCTTTGGCGAAATATCGTGAGTGATTTGTTTTAGAAAGTCGCTTGAACCAAGATTGAAGCCATATTCCTGCCTTTGGCATGTTCTTTGAAATTGCGGATTTTAATAAGCAGGTCATCCCTATTCAATCAATTCACTGCCGCTCCGTAATGATTACCCTCATTGCCGAATTGATATTTATGAGGATTTCTGTGGATTTAATCACCCTCATCCCCGGGTAAGTTATTCGTGGAAGATCAATTTTGAAAAAGAATGAGACAACAGGAATCCGATTTTACTTCCAGCGTGAATGTTGATGCAAAGGCCAATTCTTATTTCGAAGAACAAGCGGGAGCAACAGCAGAAGTTGAAAAAAAGATAAGTTTAAGAGCGCTATTTGAAGGCGTTCTTGCTAAGTTAGGCCCATTGTTTTCTATAGATTGCGCTGCCTTGGTTCTTTACAATGAAGAAATGAACCACATTACAAGAGCTTATCTTTCGGAATTAGTTTCGGGTAAAATTTCTTGTGTCGAAACCATTTCTGATCCGGTTAGCCTTTCGCTTATTACCAAAGAAATTTCTGGGTTTGATTTTCCAGTCCTCAAATCGCGACAAGACTGGATAGATGATTTTGGAGAGAATCATTGCTTAACCAATCATCCTATCGAATACCATTTTCATTGTTATATTCCCTTAGAACATAATGGCCGCATATGGGGAACTTTCGAGCTGCACAACCATAATCGCGAATTAAGTGCAGAAGGGTTAACCTTTTGCTGTAACATGGCCGATTTCCTTGCCGGATTGCTCGCTGTAATGGCCGATAAAAATATGGCAGATCCGGCACCTGCAAAGCATCATGCAGCAGAAAATATAATTGCTTTACAATCGGCATCCATTTTTGAAGAGAAAACGAGGCTTTTGGAAAATGAAATTGAAGCATTAAAGGAACAACTGGCCGAGTTCCAGGTTTTTAAGCCGGAAGAAGCTTCAGAAATACACAATCATACGCACATTGTTGGCAGTAGCCCCGAAATGCAGCAGGTTTACAAATTGCTTAATCGGATTTCCAATTCAGAAACTACTGTTTTAATTTTAGGGGAAACCGGAACAGGAAAAGAACTGATTGCCAAATCGATACACGATAGTTCTGGTAGGAGCCAGAAGGCGATGGTTAAGGTGAATTGTGCGGCTATTCCGCCAAACCTGATAGAGTCAGAGCTTTTTGGTCATGAAAAAGGAAGTTTTACTGGAGCTACAGAAAGACGAATTGGCAAGTTTGAACAAGCGCATAAGGGTACAATTTTTTTGGATGAGATTGGTGAACTGCCGCTCGATTTACAGGTAAAGTTGTTGCGTGTTTTGCAAGAGAAGGAAATAGAGCGGGTTGGTGGTAAAACTACGATTTCAACCGATGTGCGCATTATTTCTGCCACCAACAGGAATCTATTGGCAGAAGTTGAAGCGGGGAGATTCAGACGTGATTTATTTTACAGACTGAATGTTTTTCCGGTGTCTCTGCCGGCATTGAGAGATAGGAAAACCGACATCGCCCTGCTCGCAACTTTTTTCCTGAAGAAATTTGCCCAAAAATCGAACAGAACTTTAGAGGGCTTTTCTAAGAAGGCTATCTCCACCATGATGGCTTACAGCTGGCCTGGCAATGTACGGGAACTTGAGCATCTTGTAGAAAGACACGTGGTAATGGCGCAAGGAGCGATCATTAAAGAGGTGGAAATCCCTGGAAACACTGAGCAATCTTTATCAGTCATTGCGCCCGTAAAAACCATTTTCGAGAACGAAAGAGATCACATTTTTGCAGTGTTAGAATTATGCAATGGGAAAATATCAGGAGCTAATGGCGCTGCAAAATTATTGGGGGTTCCTGCAACAACGCTCAATTCTAAAATTAAAAGATTGGGCTTAGCTAAAAGGCACGTTTTTTAAATTAAACGATATTCGTGCCTTCTTCGAGCGTAAATTGACGATATAACGTAATTGAATTTTCAGGGATTTGATGTAATGCATTGTTTTTTAGCGTTTTGATTAAAGGTATTGTTTTTGATTACCATAAAATTCAGATAGTTACCGAATAAATTTACCGCAATCTCAAATGGCACCAAACGGGCAGAAAATAACATGCATCATTGTTGATGATAATCCAATTGCAAGGGAAAGCCTGATGATGCTTGCCCAACAAATTGATGATTTAGAAGTATTAAACGATTGCGAAAATGCTTTCGAAGCTTACAATTATTTGCAAAATAACGAGGTAGATCTGATTCTGCTGGATATCGAAATGCCCGAAATGACGGGAATTGAACTTACCAGGAACCTTAACGGAAAAAAGAATCTCATCATTTTCACCACCTCCAATAAAGATTACGCCATTGAGGCATTTGACCTTAACGTAGCCGATTATCTGGTTAAACCATTTTCTTCTCAACGTTTTCTGCAGGCCATTGATAAAGCCCGCGATATTTTATGCAGTAAAACGGAAGAAGTTGAGCTGGCAAACGATGAGTTTATTTTCGTTCGGGATGGTAATATTGTTCGCCGTTTACGTATTGATGATATTTTATACGCCGAAGCGATGGGCGATTATGTGAAGTTTCATACCAGTGATAAACTTTTTGCCATCCATACCCGATTGAAATCTGTGGAGGAACGGCTTCCTAAAAATAAATTTATAAGGATCCACCGATCTTACATTGTATCACTTCAACACATTAGTACGCTACAAGAGGGGGGCATGGTAATTAATGGTTGTTTTCTGCCTATTGCCGATAGCTATCGTAAAAATCTGTACCGAATGATGAACATTATTTAAAAACGAGGAAAAGATTCTACCAGTTATTTATGGAAAAAAATAAATCGCTAATGCCCGACAGCAGTTTCAATTACCTTATTTTTTCGGCCTTTGTGGTTGGTATGGGATTGCTGATTCTGGTTCAATATAGTTCATCGAGAAATATGAATACCCTCATAGAGGGAAATAAGGAACTTTTAGATGAGTTGCGTACCAGTAACCATTTGCGTGAAATAGATCGCGACATTTTGGGTGTGGAAAGCAGAATTAGGGCGGCCATTGCAACAGACGATACCACCCACCTGGAAGGGGTAGAAGGTAAAATCCAGGCTGTGAGTATGTATCTTGATTCTTTAGATGATGGTAGCGAGGAGCCGGCCATTAAAAAATATCTGGACCGGCTAAACTTTCTTGCTCAGGAAAAGGTAAAAACCAAAAATCACCTGATGGATCTCTATCGCCGAACGGGAAGGATGAATGATACCACTTCCATTGGAAATCCGCAGGCCAGAATTACATCTGATGAAATTACAGGTACCACCCACAAGATTTACAATAGCCGGGAACAACGCATGCAGGCGCTTACCCAAAAAATCAGTGAGAGTGGACAAAAAGCCAGGGCCTACGGAAATGCCCTAATTGTCCTGCTTCTTTTAAGTGGCGGAACGCTTTGCTGGTTTATTACCCGTCAATTTAGGCATAGAACGCTTTTAATTGATCAATTAAATGATTCGGAAAAAAAATCAAGAGCGGCACTGGGAATTAAGGAGAATTTTCTGGCCAATATGAGCCATGAAATTAGAACACCACTTAACTCTATACTCGGTTTTACAACCCTTTTGCAGCGGCAAGAGGTAGACCGCCAATCGCAGCACTTCATTACCTCCATACAACAGGCAGGAGAAAACCTATTGGCTATTATCAATGATATTCTCGACATTTCTAAAATTGAAGCCGGTATGATGCGCATAGTGAATAAACCTTTCAGTATGCGCGGTTTGTTACATTCGGTAGAAGTGCTTTTTTCGGAAAGGGTACGAGCTAAAGGGTTAAATTATCTGACTGAAATAGACGACAATGTTCCCGATACACTTATTGGAGATGCCACCCGTTTAACTCAAATTATGGTTAATTTATTAGGCAATGCATTAAAATTTAGTGAGAAAGGCTGGCTTAAAGTTGGTGTTTCTGTTGCCTCGGTAAATAATAATTCGATAAGGGTAAAGTTTATCGTATCTGATGAGGGTATTGGGATTAGTGCTGAAAAACTCGAACGCATTTTCGAGCGGTTTAATCAGGCCGATGATTCCATTACCAGGAATTATGGCGGTACTGGCTTAGGGCTGTCAATAGTAAAAGATTTATTGGAAATTCAAAAGGGAACCATTGAGGTAAGCAGTAATGTAGGTTTAGGTACTACATTTACCTTCGAAATTCCTTATCTCATTTCGAATGATCAGACAGCAGGTGAAGTGGTGCGTTACAAGGTGGTAGAGCCAGAATGGATTGGCCGCTCCATTCATATCCTCATTGTAGATGATAATATGATGAACCAGGATTTAATGGCTAATATTTTGGCCTATTGGGGCTTTTCATTCTCCATTGCATCAAACGGGAAAGAGGCCGTTGAGCAAATTAAAACCGGGCATTTTGATTTGGTGATGATGGATATTCAAATGCCTGAAATGGATGGATATTCGGCAACAATCCAAATTCGGAAGGAGCTGAAATCTGATATTCCAATTATAGCCATGACTGCCCATGCCATGTCTGGAGAACGCGAAAAATGTATCACTTTAGGTATGAACGATTATATTTCGAAGCCAGTTAATGAGCAGGAACTTTTACGACTTATTGAAAAAGTAACCGTTCCAAATCCAGTGGTAGGAAATACATCCTCAGCTTTTGTATATCTGGATTTGGATTATCTTAAAGATATGGGCAAAGGCAATGTGGCTTACGAAAGGAAGGTGACTGGCCATTTTATCAAACGGATACCTGAAGATATGATTGCTTTGCAAAGTGCATTGAAGGCTGAAGATTATCAAAAAATTAGAGAAGTGGCCCATAGCTTACGCACCACATTAGCCATTATGGGGGTTTTAGAAAGGACGGTTCAGATCTTAGATGAATTGGAGTTTCCTCAAAATGACAGGCGAAACTTTGAACAATTGATTTCGGCCTTAGAAATGGTTTGTAAAGGAGCCGTTGCAGAAGCAGATGGCTATTTAAAAACTTTAAAAGGTAAGTAAATTCGCATCATACCTTAGCGTATATCAAAAAGGCGCAACTGCTGAATCTGGTTCAGCGGTTGCGCCCTTCTCTTAAAATAACAATTGGCCTAAATGTCCAGTTCGAACGATGATCTGGAGGCCTTGTCTGCCTGGTCTAACAAATCAACATCGTGTTCGCTAGCCATTTTGTCGCTGATGATTTCAGTTTGATTCAGTGCATCTTCCTCACTGGTTAATGCATCTTCCTTATCATCAGAAAGTTCTTCTTTATTCGGGTCTATGATCATGTTTTTTTTATTTAAAGATAGCCATTTATCAAATGTGAAAGGCATTTTTTATCGATCATTTGGTTAAAAAAATATCATTTTTTAATCCAGATGCTCCCTTCTGGTGCAAGCGTCCCGCTTGTGACTAAAGCGATTAAAAAGTTTTACCACAAAGGCCACTAAGATTTACACAGAGAAAGGAGAGCGGTTTAGCGCACCCAGTCCCACAACACGTAACACGTAACCCACAACCATTTTGCATCTCGCCTGTATCGCAAATCCAGCTCCCCTACTTTTCAAGGAGGGGGTGTGCCAGCCAGTGTGTAGGCGGGGGTGGTTTCTATTGATATCCATTCTTTTATCCATCTTTACCACAAAGGCCAAAAGCTATACACAGAGAAAGGAGAGGTTTGGTGCACCCAGGCCCCGCAACACATAACCCATCCAAATTCCAACTTAATTATCACTATCTTACATTAAATCTCAACTCCATATGAAAATTGCTGTTTTTAGTGCCTGTGTCTATGATCAGGAATTTCTCGAAAAATATAATACTAACCATCAGCTTGTTTTCTTTGAGCAGGCATTGAATTTTGACAATGTAGCATTGACGAAAGCGTTTGATGCCGTATGCCTTTTTGTAAATGATCGCGCAGATGAAAAGGTACTTTCCGCCTTAGTAGAAAACGGTGTAAAGCTTATCCTACTTCGTTGTGCCGGATTTAACAATGTTGATCTGGAGGCCGCAGCCAAACTCGGGATTAAAATCCTTCGCGTTCCGGCCTATTCACCAGAAGCAGTAGCAGAACATGCCATGGCCATGATTTTAACGCTGAACCGTAAAACCCATAAAGCCTATAACCGGGTTAGAGATGGTAACTTTTCTTTGGCATCTTTAATGGGGTTTAATTTGAACCATGCTAAGGTGGCCTTGATTGGTACCGGTAATATCGGAAAAGCTTTGTATAAAATTTTGAAGGGATTTGGGTGTAGCATATTGGCTTATGATCCCTACCCTGATGATACATTACGTGCTGAAGGCCTTGTTTATGCCAGTTTAAAGGAGGTGCTATGCGATGCAGAGATCGTTTCCTTACATTGCCCATTAACAGACCAATCTTTCCATGTAATTAACGAGCAAACCCTTAAATATTTTAAAAAAGGCGCTATGCTGATCAACACCAGTAGAGGTGCACTGATTAACACCGCAGATGTGATTAATTCGCTTAAATCAGGGCAACTGGGTTATCTCGGGCTCGATGTTTATGAGCAGGAATCGGCACTATTCTTTCATGATCTTTCAGAAAAAGTTATTCAGGATGATTTAATCGCCCGTCTTATATCCTTTCCTAATGTGCTCATTACTTCCCATCAGGGCTTCTTCACCCGTGAGGCCATGCAACAAATTGCCGAAATCACCTTTTCAAATGCAGATGCTTTTGCCAATGGAAAACCTATGCCTAATGAAATCAAACCCTAAAGTGGTGCCTCTGGCGCAAGCGTCCTGCTTGTGACTAAATCGAGGGGTTTGCGCCAGATGTGATTAGAAATTTTACCACAAAGATCACCAAGATTTACACAGAGAAAGGAGAGGTTCGGTGCACCCAGTCCCACAACACGCAACCCATAACCATTTTTGGTTCATGCATGTATCGCAAATCCTGCTCCCCTACTTTTCAAGGAGGGGGTGAGCTAGCCAGTGCGTAGGCGGGGGTGGTTTTATTTTTATACACTCTCTGCCAACCATCATTCCCGCGCAGGCGGGGAACTTCATACATAGAATTGGTATTAATTTGCCACGGAACCACTGAAAGCACGGAAAATCCTAGTGGCTAGTTTGGTAGAAACTTTACCACAAAGATCACCAAGATTTACACAGAGAAAGGAGAGCGGTTTAGTGCACGCCTTCTGTGTTAGATGTGCTTGGAGCATAGCCGCCTGCACTTATCTTTCTTATTTGGCTTATATGGTAAAAATAATTTGAGTGTTATAAGTTATGTGTCAGGAAGCGTGAATTTCCATCGCTTAAATGTCTTACATGGTGAAAAAAATGTGGTAAATCCCCTCTCTGGCGCAAGCGTCCTGCTTGTGACCAAAGCGTTGTTTAAAAAAACACAATCGAGGGGGCTTGCGCTAGATGTGATAAAAAACTTTACCACAAAGATCACCAAGATTTACACAGAGAAAGGAGAGCGGTTTAGCGCACCCAGTCCCACAACACGCAAGCCACAACCATTTTGCATCTCGCCCGTATCATAAATCCAGCTCCCCTACTTTTCAAGGAGGGGGTGAGCTAGCCAGTGCGTAGGCGGGGGTGGTTTTATTTTTATACACTCTCTGCCAACCATCATTCCCGCGCAGGTGGGGAAACTTCATGGATAGAATTGGTATTAATTTGCCACGGAATCCCAGCTCTTATCATAGCTGATTTTAAAGGCAATGCTCCAGATAAATCCAATCTATCCTAGCTCATACTACTTGTAGCGTCTTGTATGATGTTGAAAATACTAAGCCGTTAGCAGGAGGGGGGGTATGGTTAAGTATAAATTACAAGCGATATGCGGAAAGAAAGATCATGGCAAGACAAACGTCTTTTAATGATAAGAAACGATTATCACAAATATCAGAACATGAAAGAGGTCATGTAGTAATTGCGAATATTCTTGCTAAAAAATTGGAAGAAAAAATGAGCAAAGTTTATTACGGAAACTATATTATCGAGGCAAAAAAAAATATTTCAAAAAATATTTGATGAATTTAAGTTATTTGAATTAAAGTATGATGATGAGACCAATCATAGCCTTAATCAAGCTAAGCAAAAAGAGTGGAATATTAAGCTGAAAAAAATGCTGTCTAATTAGAAATATCTTGGCAATAAAAAATAGCTTAAAACTAGAATTGGAGTAATTGAGTAAATCATTATAAAAGGAAAGTAATTCTTATTTCTTCGTATTGAATCAATTTCATTGATTACTTGTAAATGCTTATCGCCTCGTATGTTTTTGTCCGCATAAAAAAATTCTAAAAACAATAATATAACCCAAATTATAATCTCTACTATAGATATTTTTGGTGTGATTTTTCGAACGATCAAGAAAATAAACGCCAAGTTTAGAATTGCTATACTATCAGTTATTCGCACAATACTTGGACTTTTTACGTATGCCCATCGTATGCCAAATATTTTACCATAGATCTTATAAATTGCATAAAAGTAAAATTCGTGGAGTATTTTCATTTTAAAGTTATAGAACAAATTATTATGAGATTAAACGATAACGAAATGCATCTAGCATATCTTGTTTTTGTTTTTGAACCGGAGTTATGCGCCCAAATGTCTCTAAGAAAGTTTTACCTTCAGTTCCACCTTTCATAATTAATCGATCCCATAACTTATCCAAGCCTTCATCTTCCGCCTCCGGCGCAAGCGTCCCGCTTGCGACTAAAGCTTAATTTGATGCGCAGTTTAAAAAACACAATCTACACGCCTGCACAAGAAGTGGATATGTCAAATGGTTATTTAATCTCGTTTATATTTCTGACGGTTACATGCGGCATTTTCTCGAAAAGATCCTGCATATACTTTCTGTGGTTGGCTCCCGCTATAACAACAACTTTTTCTGCCCTCTGGGCCCTGGCGTGATTGACTACATTGTTGCACATGGCTATATTTCTCATCATCCACCAGTGGATTTTCGAAAGCATCTCTTGTTTCGGGAAATTCTTCATGGTATACATTTCCGGCAGATAGAAATCTCCAGATGCGGAAATCTTGGCTGCTTCGTCGGTATTTAGCCATTCGGTAACATTTTTTGAAGTTTTTTCTATACTATCATATTTTTCGAAACCTTTTTGAATGGCATTTAGATTTGCTTTCAGTTCATTCCTGAAAATAGCTGAAGTATCTTTTTTGAATACATTGAACTTTGCATCGAAAGCTCCCCAAGACGCTCCCCAATTTAAATCATAATCCTGGCAGTCCATGGCAATCAATTCGCCTATTCCCAGCTCCTTCATCATTGGGAATGCAATAAAGGCATATTCGGAGGTTTTTAATCTTTTCATACTTCTCCCAACGGTATCTAGTTTCGGGCTTAGTATTTTATTTACATAATCTTCCAGTTTAATGTCTGCTGATTTTTGAAGGTAATCAAACACCTGCCAATATTGATAATGGCCATTTGCAACATCCTGATTGAGGTAATAGACATGGGCCAGATCTGTTTTCAACCGATAATCTTTTGGATTGTAGATTGCCAGTTTTTTTAAGCTGTCTATTGTTTTGGGTAGTGCTTCTTCAGCTATAGCTCTGTTTTTTTTAAGGATTTCGATGCGCCTGAGATTTTCCTTTTTACACCAATAGTCCATAACATTCTGCTCATCCTTCTTGCTCAGAAATTCGCCAAAAAAAGCAGTCGGTTTAAATTTTTTGATTTTGTTGTGGATGCCTGAAAAATCCTGCTGTGGGTAGTTACCATAATTATGTGACACACCGATCAGCAACACTTCTACCTTTTGGGCATTAACAATAATGGGAAAGAAAAAAATGAGAAATAAAGCGTACCTCATATTGGTAGATTATGTTATTGGATACCTGCCAATTTAAGCATTGGCTTGCACAAAAAAGAACAAAAATTAATTTGCCATGCAAAATTAAAAGAGAAGAGGTTGTTGATATTCTTGCGATCTGTAGGCTGATGCCGCCCACACTGGCGCAAGCGCCCCGCTTGTGAGTAACTGAATTATTTGGATAACTTTAATATTGTAAATAGAAAGCTAAATACGTTTTTATAATAGCCGGCCTTTAGTTTAAAAACACACAAGCGAGACGCTTGCGCTAGATGCATCTCGTTAAGACCCCACCCAAAATACCTTACAACGAAAAAAGCCTTGATTTCTCGAGGCTTTTGATGTAGCGGGGAGCAGGATCGAACTGCCGACCTCAGGGTTATGAATCCTGCGCTCTAACCATCTGAGCTACCCCGCCAAGGGTGTGTCAAAGCGACACTGGTTATTTCGGACTGCAAAGATATAACTAAAATTGTTTTTTAAAAAAGAAATTTAAAAAATAACATAAGCCATTCAATATCAATGAAAATAAATTATGGTAGATAAACACTAGCAGGTAATGGCTGGCTCAATTCTTAAAATAATTCATGCTATTTTAAACAAGAGACATCAAGCCCGTATTCTGATTTGGCCTCTCGATCTTTTTAACTCCACAATGCTTCTCGCTATTCTTTATCATTTAGCTTACTTATTTTGCCTAACCCAAAGTCGAGGTTTAGCATAGCACGATCTTTTCAATTTTTAACTTTCAGGCTTTTGATTTTATGGCGATGGCTTTACCCTCTTCCTGCTTTCTGCGTATAGCTTTCGTGTTTTAGCTTTCAGCTTCCTTTTCTCCTTTCTACCAACAAATATTATTACCGCTAAAAACCCTATAGGCGAGCCAGAAATGCGGTTTTTGCACTAAGGTTTCAATAAGAAACAGGAAAAATAATCGTGGATATTTGGAAGAGTTGCAGATTTAGAATAAATTACCT
This sequence comes from Pedobacter rhizosphaerae, assembly GCF_900111155.1. Lineage (GTDB taxonomy): Bacteria > Bacteroidota > Bacteroidia > Sphingobacteriales > Sphingobacteriaceae > Pedobacter > Pedobacter rhizosphaerae. The sequence goes on from NZ_FOGG01000041.1 coordinate 39,219, forward strand.
TTCTTTAGAAAAAGAAAAACCAAATAAATTAATCCAGAGGGGCTCTGGGAGCGACTAGACATGGCAGAAAAGAAGAAATTTACGCTTGAGTACGAGGTGAAATCGTCGCCAAGAATATTATATAGTTTTATTAGTGAACCTAATGGTTTATCGCAATGGTTTGCCGATGACGTAAATTTCCGTGATCAGGTATATACCTTCACTTGGGATGATGAACAGCAAAAGGCAAAGCTGGTAGCCATAAAAGAATATAAATCGGTTAAATTTAAGTGGATTGATGACGAGCCACAATGCTATTTCGAAATGGAAATTGTGCAGGATGAATTAACCAACGATGTGGCTCTGGCCATTACCGATTTTACTACAGACGATTTGTTGGCAGAGAAAAAGCAGATTTGGGATAATCAGATCGATTATCTGATCAGTGTTTTGGGTGCCTAAAAATCTTGCGCTTTTGCGTACCTTTGTAGGGTGAAAAAAATACATTTTCTATTAATAAAAGCATTTGTAAAGCCATTCGTTGCCACATTTTTTGTGGTAATGTTTATTCTTTTAATGTTTTTCCTGTTTAAATGGATCGATGATTTAATAGGCAAGGGGTTTGAATGGTATACCATTTTAGAACTGATGGCCTATGCATCTGCGGCAAATGTATCTATGGCCTTACCGCTATCGGTACTGCTGTCTTCTATCATGACTTTCGGTACGCTCGGCGAAAACTATGAGCTGGTAGCCATCAAATCTGCAGGTATTTCCTTACAAAGAGCCATGCGGCCCTTATTTGTGGTGATTATCATGCTCACCATAGGTTCGTTTCTATTTTCGAACTATATGCTCCCCAAAGCCAACCTTAAATTTAACTCCCTGCTTTACGATATCCGAAATAAAAAGCTGGCCTTTTTAATTAAACCCGGAGTATTTAACAACAGCATTCCCGAATATTCTATCCGGGTAGATAGTAAGGATAATGATGGGATGTTACATGGCATTATGATTTACGACCGGAAGAACAGCAATGGGATCCCGAAAATTATCATCGCCAAGGAAGGGAAGATGGAGAAAACAGATGATGGAGAATTTTTAGTGCTGCAGTTAAAAAACGGTGTGCAATATGAAGAAGGATCAAGCAATAGTGGTACGTACAACCCGAGGCAAACCTTTTCCAGAAGACGTTTTAAGGCAACAGCCCCACGCTTTGATCTATCATCGTTTAAGTTAAACCGTACCGACGAAAATGCCTTTGGGAACAGTACACCCATGCTTAACCTGAAAGGGATTGAAAGAAAAGGCGATTCACTGCGCCGGCAGTTAGATACCATTCAGCGCAATACCATGTTAAACCTAAAAAGCAATTTCAGGCAGTATAATGCAGTTGCAGGCTATTCTAAAGTAAAAAAAATACAGCCTAAGAAAATACATGATGTGATATTGAGAGATATTCCCAATGGGTCGCGTAAAACCAGCCTGGAGAATGCCGCCAATACGGTGGCGGGCATTATGCAACACTTACCTAATTGGGTACCCAGAGATAAGGATGTGAAGGGTGAGATTATTTTTACCCGTATTGAGTATCAGCGTAAGTTTACACTGGCAGCCTCCTGTATCCTGTTGTTTTTTATTGGAGCACCATTGGGAGCTATTATCCGCAAGGGCGGGATGGGACTTCCGGTAGTAATGGCTATCTCCTTCTTCCTGGTTTATCACATTATTACTACTGTAGCAGAGAAATCGGCACGGGAAGGAAATTTGAACCCGATATTTGCCATGTGGATTGCCGTCATTGTGTTATCGCCCCTGGCAGTATTCTTAACTTATAAGGCGACTGTAGATTCTGCATTATTTGATATTAATGCCTATAAGCTGTTTTTTAATAAATTATTCAAGAAAAAAGAGAAGGCCGTCGGATCATAATCATTTAACTTCCAAATGATATTTGGAGCTCCATAATGCTTAAAATAGGTCGTACCTTTGTATAGCTGAAAAGGCATGGTTTTGGAGATAAATCCCTTTTTAGCAACAAAAATATTGTTCATAACAAATGCAAACAAAGTTAAATACCATAGAGGAAGCAATAGCTGATATAAAAGCCGGAAAAGTAATTATCGTAGTAGATGATGAAAACAGAGAGAACGAAGGCGATTTTTTAACAGCTGCAGAGAACGCCACACCAGAGGTAATCAATTTTATGGCTACTTATGGTCGCGGTTTAATCTGCGCTCCATTAACAGAAGAGCGCTGCAAAGAGCTTAACTTGGATTTGATGGTTGGTAAAAATACCGCCGCTTACGAAACCAATTTTACCGTTTCGGTAGATTTAGTAGGGCATGGCTGTACAACGGGTATTTCTGCTAGCGATAGATCAAAAACCATGTTGGCGCTGGTAGACCCTAAGACTAATCCGGAAGAGTTGGGCAGACCAGGCCATATTTTTCCTTTAATTGCTAAAGATGGCGGAGTTATCCGTCGTGCAGGTCATACAGAAGCCGCAGTAGATTTAGCCCGATTAGCTGGAATGAAACCTGCAGGATTGCTAGTAGAGATTTTAAAAGAGGATGGTGAAATGGCCAGACTCCCTGATTTATTGAAAATCGCAGAACAGCATCAATTGAAAATTATTTCTATCGAGGATTTAATCGCATACCGGTTAAAAATCGATAGCTTAATTAAACAAGAAGTTACCATTGATTTACCAACAGCATGGGGCGATTTTAAAATGACCGCCTATACCCAGCTGGATAATAATGCCACTCATTTAGCCATTTCTAAAGGCGAATGGAATGCAGATGAACCTATTTTAGCCAGGGTTCATAGTTCTTGCGTTACCGGCGATATTTTTGGTTCTTGCCGATGCGATTGCGGACCGCAGTTGCATAAAGCTTTAGAAATGATCCAGAAAGAAGGAAAAGGCGTAGTGGTTTACATGAATCAGGAAGGCCGCGGCATTGGATTGATTAATAAACTTCGTTCTTACAACTTACAAGATGCTGGCTTTGATACCGTTGAAGCGAATATTAAGTTGGGCTTTAAAGGCGATGAACGCGACTATGGAGTAGGTGCACAGATCTTAAGATCAGAAGGTGTAACCAAAATGCGCTTAATGAGTAACAACCCTACCAAAAGAGCAGGCCTAATTGGCTATGGCTTAGAGGTAGTAGAAAACATTCCGATTGAAATAGAAAGTAACGTACATAACGAACGCTATCTGAAAACCAAAAGGGATAAGATGGGGCATTCGATTATGAAAGGCTAATAAGGTTGCAAGTTACGAGTTGTGGTTACGGGTGTTGATCCGTACTAAGCTATAAGTTTTACTTACTCGGTTAACAATAAGGAATTTTGAGTTTGGAACGCAGTGCGTCCGAATTTGAAACTCCTTTTTTGTTGCGATCACGAAAGTGTCGAGTTGGTTAGGGGTTAGGTGGTTAGCCAGACCACGAATCTATTGTTAAAGGCCCTGAAACAAGTTCAGGGTGACGGATCAATAGGATATGCGAGAAGACTCCTAACTCCAAGCTCTCAACTCCAAACTATTATGCGCCCAAGACTCCAGACTAACGACTCCAGAATCAGTGTTGTCCGGTAAAATTCTGAATTAGTTAAAAAAGTTCATCCTAGAATTTTCAAGGCATATTTTTCCCGTTAGATAAAAGTAAGCCCCCCTGCTCTATGTTTTAAACAATGTCATTTGGTATTGTGGTCTGTATTCTTTGTATCCAAACAGAGCTTTTTCAATCCTGTCCGTCGAGTTCCGCAGGAGTTCTACGGATTGTTTAATGGAGGAGAGTCTTTGACTCGGTTTAAGTAATGTTGAGTTATGAAACTCAACGGTATGTTGTAATCCGTAGAGACGCTGCGCTTAACTCTACGGACAGGGCAGGTAATGGTCCTGAAACAAGTTCAGGGTGACGGATCTATAGGATATGCGAGAGGACTCCAGACTAACGACTCCAGACTGAGGACTAAATCAACAGCCTTCTGAGTATAAATTTCGAATGGTTTGATGTAAAGGCCCTGAAACAAGTTCAGGGTGACGTTGGAATAGGTTAGGCGAGAGGACTCCTAACTCCAAGCTCTCAACTCCAAACTATTATGCGCCCAAGACTC
>NZ_FOGG01000039.1 GCF_900111155.1 Pedobacter rhizosphaerae
AGGAACGGCATTTGACAGCTGGAAACTTACAAATAGTTTTTCCTGAAAGTGTTTCTTCCCTTGCATGTTTCAAAATATTAAGAAATAACAAAAAAATAAAGTTAAGTTATCAACCCTTGTTAGTTGTGCAACGGCCACTCAAGAAAAAGGTAAGAGCCCTTCCGGCGATGAGGAAAAAAGAAGTAATTAAGTCTTAGCGAGATGCTACAACTAGAAAAGAGAGTTTTAGACTCGTCAAGAAGACCATTTTGCCCGCTAATCCATCGCCTTAATCTTGGCAACGATAAAGCTTACAAACAACCCGAAACAACCAATTACCGCATAAGAATAACGCAAGCTGGATAATGCTGAAATATATCCGATAAGGGGTGGACCCATTAAAAAGCCCAGATAACTCACACTTGACACCATGGCAATGGCCATTCCCGGAGCAATTTTACCACTCTTACCTGCAACGCTATAAACTGTTGGAACAATGCTTGATACACCAATACCCACCAGCATAAAACCAATAGTTGATGGAATGATATAAGGTAAAAACACCGATAAAAACATTCCTGTTGAGATGATAAGACCACTGATTTGAATGGTCCGCTTTCTTCCCATTCTTTGGATAATAGAATCGCCAACAAACCTGCCTGTAGCCATCATCACCATAAAGGAAGCATATCCTAATATGACCAGAGAAGAGGGTGCTTTAACGATTTCCTTAAAATAAACCCCACTCCAATCAAACATGGCCCCTTCTGTAGCCATACTGCAGAAACCAATAATCCCAAGCTGTAATAATACCCCTTCAGGCTTCACAAATAACTTTGGTTTACGCTCAGTTTGTGCGCCCTTTCCTGGCACTAAATGTTTATAGTTTAATAAGACGTTGATCCAGATGAGTGCTACAATAACTAAAAAATGATATAAGGGAATAATATGTAAATTCACCATTAAGAGGCCTACTAATGCCCCAGAAAACCCGGCAATACTCCATGCACCATGAAAAGAGGTCATAATAGGACGCCCAAAAAGCTTTTCTGCTTCCACACCCTGCGTATTTACGGCAATGTTGCACATATTACCAATTACACCAAATAGAAATAAAAAGGCAAATAAATGCCATGGCGCGGTCGCCAGGCCCAAATTACTAAGGGCTAATACATAAAGTGGTGCCGTAAGTGTTAGAATAGCTTTACTACCATATTTTGTCACTAGTCCACCAGAGATAGGCATAGTACACAACTGCCCAAGCGGGAGCGCTAATAAAATACTTCCCAACTCGCCATCCGAGAGGCTTAAGGCATGTTTTATATCCGGGATACGACTTGCCCAGGAAGCGAATGCAATTCCCTGTCCAAAATAAAATAGGGACACAGCAAGGCGAATACGGTTTGGACTACTTTGCGCAACTGCAGGTTGATTGATAGATTGATTTGTGTTTTCCTGATGTTCAGCTGCTTCTTCCAAAATATGATAATAAGAGATTAAAGTACAAAGGTCTTAATTCTGCTTTTAATACCGATACTTTTTCTCATTTATATTCACATTTTTGCAAATAAATTAGACTTTTGGGGTCATATTTTCCATTTTTCTAAATTATAGGCACTATCCCAGAACATCCATTCTAATTTTGTCGCTTGCTCAAAAGCCGTAATCATGTCTATCCGGGTTTGTTTTCCTGCCTTTTCTGCAAGTTCATCAGTAATATCTATCGCCAGCTTAACCGATTTAGCAAAGGCCTCACCTGCATACATATCAATCCAACGTTTGTAAGGGTTATTGCTTCCTTTTTGTATTGAGAAGATATAATCGCCTACTTTTTTGTAAATCCAAAAGCATGGTAAAACCGCAGCAGCTGCTACTTCTACATTGGCATAGGCTGCCTGATTGAGCAAATAATTTGTGTATAAAAGCGTAGTTGGCGTTGCCACTATTTCATGGGGTAAACCCAGCTCTACAAAGTAGCTTTCGTGCAAAGCACGTTCAGCTAATATGGCTCCCGAAGAAAAATTGGCAAAGGCCAAAACCTGATCTGCCGATTTTAACCGACTACTGATAGCACTCAATGCTTTACCAAATTCTAAAAGGTAAAATGCATCCTGGGCGAGATAGAAAACAAATTTATCTGGGCTCAATGTACCATCACTCAATTCCTGATTAAAGGGCATGGCAATTATCTGCTCGTAAACTGAGTTTACCGTTTCCCAGGCCTGATCACTCCATTTCATTTCATTATTAGTTTTAAAGGTTCAAAAAAGTGATTGAGGGGACCGTTTCCTTGCCCTGTTTTAACACCTGCGCCCGCACGCAATGCCGAAGCAATGTAGTTTTTAGCAAATTTGATCGCATGAATCAAATCATTTCCTTTCGCCATTTCGGCTGCAATAGCTGATGAAAGTGTACAGCCTGTACCATGCAAATTGGCAGAATGGATATAGGGGCTTTCCAATACAATCGGGGCTTCACCTTTAGCTACAAATACATCATAAATGGTTGCTCCAATCAAGTGCCCTCCCTTGAGTAATACTGCATGGGCACCCTGATTAATGATGGCGTAGGCCGCTTCGATCATTTCTTCCACATTAGCAATCTTCTGCTTCGCCAGAATAACAGCCTCATCTATATTGGGCGTAACTAAGGTAGCCAAAGGAAATAATTCGTGCTGCAAGGTATCAACTGTTTCGGTCTCTATAAGCCGGTGCCCACTGGTGGCTACCATTACAGGATCTAGAATGACCGGAATTTTAGGCACTTGCGATACCAGAACATCCTTAATTAACTTGGCTACTTCAGGTTTGTTGATCATCCCAATTTTAATCGCCGAGGGCTTAATATCTTCCAGTACGGCTATCAATTGATCTCTGATCATTTCAACCGGAATAGCGTGCACAGACTTAACACCCAGAGTATTTTGTGCGGTTACAGCGGTAATAACAGAAGTACCAAAGCAACCCAAGGCCGAAAAAGTCTTTAAATCGGCCTGTATGCCTGCGCCTCCCCCACTATCCGAACCGGCTATGGTAAGCACTTTTACATATTCCATTTTAGCGCTTGCCCCGTTTTGAAGGTCAGCTATAGGAACATGACGCTGCTCGTTCCTCCCGGCAGCACGAAGTTCAGAAGTATTTTTCTCGCCAGGCGACAATAAATTTTCAATGATAACAGACTCCATAATTTTAGATTAATTACTTTAGGAGTCTTCCAATCCCCCAGGGGGACGATAAGATCGACAAACTATTTCCTACGCCGGTACTAACCGAATCAGGTGATGAGGGTATAATCTCAGCCATCTATTGACGGCACCCCTAAAGTTTTATGTCTGCAATATAGGAGTTAATTTTAAATACACAAATACTGGTTTTAGTATAAAGTATGGAGTAGTTAGTAATTAGACAAGGCGCATAGCTATCCGGTGCCTATACTTGAAATCCTGTACTTTTTATTTGCATTATACACTAACGGCTTTTTAAACAAAAAACAGGGCACCAAACTCATTGGCACCCTGTCTTGCTACTTTATACTAGATACTTGATTCTAGATACTAGATACTCGATTCCTACTACCCAACACTAAAGCCTATCCGGCTGATAAAACCTTACCGTTCCATCTTCCTCACTTGATACTACTAACAAACTTCTTCCATTCGGGCTATCCTTAGGTTTCACAAACAAAACGCCTTCCGGGGCATCGCCTGTGGCAAATAATTGTACAAACTTTGGTGCAGACGGAATAGTAACATCATACGTGGCAACCATATCTACACGTTCCATACCGATAAACGCCAATGTTCTTCCGTTTACCTGTGCTACAGTCACTGCTTCAACTTCAACACCTTTATTGTCAGAACGCTCGTCATCATATTTTCCGGCATCAATCACGCGTTGCTCTAAATCCTTACCAATATTAGCAACCAGTTGGCCGGTGCTTGCATTTAAAATACTTACACTTCTGCCTCCGGGAGCGTAAAGTTCGTCATAATCACCATCACCATCTGTATCACCAAAAGCTTTTGAAACGGTTAATCTACCTAAATTGGCATCTTGTTGTAAGGTAGCGGCAGTTGGAAACTTAGTTGCATCCAGCTTTAAGCTTTTTACCCTTGCTTCTTCATCATATCCTTTCCAGGCACGGGTGTCTCCTTCGTTGGCCAACGCAAGGTAATTTGCATCACCTACCGAAAAGTATGAGATGGCATCTGGTAAGTAAAAGGCTTTGATTGGCCAGGTACCCAACTGAATCTTACCATCTTTATCGCTTACATCAAAGGCATTTTCAGCCAAACTGATATCTCTTACACCTAAAGGAATGATCTTGGTAATCGTACCCCCAACAAGATCTACTTCTGCCACTGCATTGTTTTCCTGTAGCGTTACAAAAGCCTTTTTAGAATCGGCAGCAACGGCAACATACTCTGGCTCTATATCTTGTGCGAAACTTGCATTTGGACCATAAATTCTTAATCCAGCAGCAACCAATGCAGCCTTTGAACTTTCAAATCCAGAAAAATCTAAGGTTTTCACCGCATAATTATTTTTTACATTGATAATGGAGATTGAACCAACCGGATCTACAGTGTATTCGTCATTTGGCTCACCTTCATTGGCACTGATGATATAAGTTCCATCAGGACTGAAAGTAACCATATCTGGCATGGCACCAACCGTAATTTTCTTTACCTCTTCTAATGTTGTAGTTTTTAAAACCACAATATCGCCATTACCTTGTTTGTTTGCACCATCCAAAGCAATGGCAAGCAAACCACTGTTTACGGCAACGCTGTTGATACCTGCATTATTCGGATAGGTTAAAGTTCTGAGTTTTAAAATTGTTGGATAGGTAGCTAAATCCAATACTTCCACTTTCGCCCCCCCATCATTACTCACTACGAATAGTTTTTTGGTTGAAGGATCGTAAGCAGAAATTTCTGCAGCAGTGGTATTTCCTAAATCTACTGAAGCGATTTCCTTAAAGCTGGAAATATTTTCTGCGACAACAGGTTCTGGAATAGTTTCATCAATAGGGTCTGTTTTTTTACAAGCGGCCAGGGCCATAGAAGCCAGGAACAAGGCTCCAAACAATTTTTTTCGGTTCATTTGGTTTTAAATCTGATGATCCAAAAATAAAACACCGCGCAACCGGATTCAGTCGGCCAATGTTATGATTTGATTAAGAAATCGTCAATTATCAGGCATAAAAAACCCTGATATAAAATCAGGGTTAAATCACTAAACATATAGGGTGCTGAATGATCAGCGTTACAACCTTAAATATGAATCGCTCTGTTATCAGTAGCCGCTAATGCCGCCTCTTTTAAAGCTTCTGTATAGGTTGGGTGAGCATGGCAGGTGCGTGCAATATCTTCTGCAGATGCACGGAATTCCATCGCAATTACCGCCTCTGCAATCATATCCGCAGCGCGTGGACCAATCATATGAACACCTAAAACTTCATCAGTTGTAGCATCAGCTAAAACTTTAATGAAACCGTCGGTATCCATGCTCGCTTTCGCTCTTCCACTGGCTTTGAATGGGAATGATCCTGCTTTGTATTTTACACCGCTTGCTTTCAATTGCTCTTCCGTTTGTCCAACTGAAGCAACTTCTGGCCAGGTATACACAACCCCGGGAATCAAATTATAATTGATATGTGGTTTTTGTCCGGCAATGGTTTCTGCAACATAAGTACCTTCATCTTCCGCTTTGTGTGCCAACATTGCACCGGTAATCACATCACCAATAGCATAAACACCTTTCACTGCAGTTTCTAAGTGCTCATTTACCGGAATTTTCTTTCCTCTTTCTTCTACTGTGATACCGATTTTATCTAAGCCTAATCCTTCAGTATAAGCTGTTCTTCCTACTGCTACAATACAATAATCAGCTTCTAAAGTTACCGGCTCACCTTTTGCATTGTCTGCAGTTACAGTTACGGTTTTACCTTTAACAGTAGCACCGGTTACCTTGTGCCCCATGTAAAACTCCATGCCTAAAGTTTTCTTTAAAACACGTTGAAGTTCTTTACCTAAACCAGCATCCATTGTGCCGATAATAGATGGTAAAAATTCTACCACAGAAACTTTAGTCCCTAAACGGGCATAAACAGAACCTAATTCTAAACCGATCACCCCACCACCAATTACAACCATGGTTTTTGGCACTTCCTTAAGTGTTAATGCTTCTGTTGAAGTGATGATACGTTTTTTATCGATAGGGAGAAAAGGCAATGCTGTAGGTTTTGAACCTGTTGCAATGATTACATTTTTTGCAGTAACGGTTTCGGTAGATCCATCACCTTTGGTAACTAAAATCGTGTTTTTATCTACGAAAGAACCCACACCTTCAAAAGCATCAATTTTGTTCTTTTTGAAAAGGTAAGTGATACCTGCCGTATTTTGTGCCACAACGTCGTCTTTACGAGCGATCATCTGTTTCATATCTACTTTCAGGTCTTTCAGGTTAATACCATGGGTAGTGAAGGTATGTGCTGCATTGTGAAAATGCTCTGAAGAATCTAATAATGCCTTTGAAGGAATACAGCCTACGTTTAAGCAAGTTCCTCCATAAGTTTTATATTTTTCGATAACAGCAGTTTTTAAACCTAATTGGGCACAACGAATTGCGCCTACATAACCGCCCGGACCAGAACCGATAACAACGACGTCGTATTGCATAATTTCTTGATAATTTTGATTGCCCAAATGTAGGGAAAAAAGGTTTAAGGTAAAAGTTAGATAGCCCTTAATGCTGAAAGACTAAAGCTTAAAGATCAGCGCGATGTAAAATAATGATTAAATAAGTTTGGAGTTGAGGGTTTGGAGTATGGAGTCCCGGGCGAACGACCCAATTCACTCTATTTACAAGTCCGGAGTCCGCAGTCCATAGTCGTGAGTCTGGGCGCAAAACCAAACTCACCAAATCATCACCTAACCAACTAACCTATTAAATAAGTCCTCAGTCGGTAGTCCATAGTCATGAGGCCTGGATGCAGAAACCTACTCACCAACTCAACACCTAACCAAATCACCCCTCTCAATTCTCAATACTTGATACTACCTCACCAACTATACAAGTCATCAGTCTGCAGTCCACAGTCATGAGGCCTGGATGCAGAACCCTACTCACCAACTAACCAACTCATCACCTAATCTATTAACAAGTTTGGAGTTGAGGGTTTGGAGTGTGGAGTCTTAGGCGCAGAACCCTACTCACCAACTCAACACCTAACCAAATCACCCCTCTCGATTCTCGATACTTGATTCTTGATAATCAATTCTTGGCACTAGAGACTTGCTCCGTCACTACCTCGAACAAAAAAAACTGTTGAACTTGTGTTTTCCCAAAGTTGTTATCTACACAAAAAATTAATGATTGATTTCCATTAGGCAATTTCGGACCGAAAGTAACGCCCTCAAAGTTATCAATGTGCCTGTTTAGGGTATCAAAATCAAACAATAATTTCTTACTTAATGGTTTTGGTGGATTTTGTACAAAAGAGGGGTTATTGATTACATTCTCAGCACCATTCAAATTAACCAGATATAGTTTAACGAAAGTATGATCGTCGTGCCCTTTTGCCCAGGCTCTTTCCATAATCAACAAAGTATGTTTGTTAATGGCCAGAATCTCTGAGATACCATTTACGTTCCAATCCATATCTACCGTGGGCTGAACAGGCAATTCCCCTAAGTTATAAGCATATTGAGCAGTATTTTTCTTTGTTTTGACATCAAACTGCAGAATTCGGGTTAGTGCTTTATCATAGCCAAATGCTGCTTGCTTGCCATCTTCGTAAAGAGGCTCTTCTAAGCTGGCATAAAGGGTTTTATAATCATCTGCATAGGTTAGACCTTCAAAAAAAGCATTTTTTCGTACACCTTTCTCCTGCCTGGTAAAATGAAATGCTGCTGGCAAGGGAATGGTATCCAGGTAAGCCCCCTTTTCGCTGATTAAAGTTAATGCAGGTTGAACGAGAGTCGTATCTCCATTTTTAAATAGCCTTTCTCCTTCACTGCTCCATAACAGTTGCTTTGTGAGCGGATTATAGCGTACAGATTCACCATCTGGTTTTACTGTTTTATCTGTTCCGAGTTTAGGGTACTCCTTCCCATTAGCCTGAAGAATTGGAATGAGCCCTGTAATTTGTACGGTATCTATTTTACCCCGATTAATTTCAATCCTAGCAGTATATATCCGTGCTGGACTTACCTGAGAAGGGTCATCACTAATGAGGTAGTATTGATCGTTTTTAACATCATAATCAATCCCCGATAAACCACCAACCACCGTATTTTCGAACTTTTGATTGAGTGGTAAAATATATTCACTTAAAAATTTGAGGGAAGAGATTTTGCTTTCCTTTTTGGAGATATCCAGCCTGGTTGTTGAGCAGGAAGCAAAAAGTAGAAGAAGTGCTATATAGAATGCTGAAAATGTAATTCTGGCTGATCTCAAGTCCAATAATTTAAACTACAAACATAGGAAAAATATACATTGCCAATCTCCGTGGATTGTTACGACAATGTTAATCTTTAGAAATTAAGTCACTCAGAAATTAGGAAAATCACCCTTCACTACCCTGAAGTTTATTTTTGCTCCATGTTAGAATACATCTAAAATTAAGGAGTTAACCATTAGATAAAATCAAACCGATCTTAATTAACCTTAAATACTGGAGTTTTTTTGCTCAACGCTATAGTATTTCTAACATTAAGGAATTAAGAAAAGTTAAGATAAAATCTAGCTAAACTTAACTAATGGCTGTTTTTTTGCTTAATGCTATAGTATTTCTAACATTAAGAAGTTAAGAACCATTTTGATAAAACCAATCTAACTAAACCTAACTACTGCACGTTTTTTTTGCTCAATGCTATAGTATTACTAACATTAAGAAGTTAAGAACCATTTTGATAAAATCAATCTAACTAAACCTAACTACTACACGTTTTTTTGCTCAATGCTATAGTATTTCTAACATTAAGAAGTTAAGAACCATTTTGATAAAATCAAACCGGTCTTAACTAACCTTAACTCCTTAATGTTTTAGCATCATTCCTCCACAAACCAAATCTTGATTCTTGATACTAAATTCTCGATACTAAAAAAGCTTCCCTATCACCCGGTAACCAGTTTTATCCCCATCAGTCACTTGTTCATAATACACATCATCCGGAGAAACAAAGTACTGTTCATTTTTAATGGTAACCTCCCTGCATCCTTCAGGTAACTGATCAATAATATCCCCTATCTGATGTGAATCTACCGGATTGTCTCCCGTATTCAAAACCCCATCTTTTCCAGCGACAACATAAACCGTTTTCCCATCTTCATTTGTGGTTTGTGTATAATAAACGCCTTTATACTCGTAGTAATCCTGACCATTAATGGTGACCAAATTAGCCTCAGATGGGAGGCTTGGCACTTCAGCACCAACAGGAGGTGTAACCACTTCGTACTGGTTATCATTTTGCTGATAAAACAATCCGCCCGAGTAATAAAACTGATTAGCCCCAAAATAAAATGGATAATAACCATAAGGCAACACCCCGATTCTGAAACCTAAAAATGGTCTGTAAAAATTGTAATAACTATAATATGGTCTATAATAAGGCCTTCCATATCCAGACCTGTAACCTGGTCTATAACCATAGCCCGGACGGTAGCCTGGCCCCGGACGATAACCTGGGCGGGTATTATTATAGGCATTCCGTTCTGACCTTCCTATTCTTGAGGGAGCAGAATAACGCCCGCCAGAAGGGGCCTGCATAGACGGACCTCTTGAAGAACCGCCCCTCGATGGTGAAGAAATACTTGGTCTACCGCCACCACCTGCTGAGCCTCCTGCTCTACTAGGACGTTGTGCAAAAACCTGATCTACCCCTAAGGTTGTTACCATTGCTGCCACAGCAAAAACAACCAATCCTTTATTGAATAACCTCTTCATTTTATTGTGTTTAAATCGAATACATATATGACGGTAAAAAAGTTAAAAAGATTACTCCTTCACATTTTTTAACTAAATTTTGATAATGTGTTGACACAGTCAGGACTAAATGCTAACAAACCTTTTACGGGATGTTTTTTTCTAATCCCTGCTTAATGTTCTATCTTTAAATTTTAATCCAATAACCATATTTTTTCAAATGACCCTGACCAGAATTTTCAGCGTATTATTTTGTCTGTTTGTTTCTTCCTCACTATTCGCCCAACAAACGGATTCTGCCTATGTAAGAGAGAATTACACCAAAATAGAAAGGCAAATCCCAATGAGAGATGGGGTTAAGCTTTTTACTTCAATTTACATACCAAAAAATCAAACTAAAAAATATCCTTTCCTGCTAAATCGTACGCCATACACAGTACAACCTTATGGGGAAGATAAATACAAAACCGGCTTAGGTAATTTCCCTGCCATGATGCGCGAAGGCTTCATTTTCGTATACCAGGATGTACGTGGAAAATGGATGAGCGAAGGTATATTTGAGGATATCCGTCCACAAGTGGTTGGGAAAAAAGGCAAAACGGCTATTGATGAAAGTACAGATACTTATGACACCATCGACTGGCTGGTAAAAAATATTAAAAACAATAACGGCAAAGCGGGTATATATGGAATTTCCTATCCAGGCTTCTACTCTACTACGGCTTTACCCAATGCACACCCCGCACTTAAAGCCGTTTCTCCGCAGGCACCCGTTACCGATTGGTATATGGGAGATGATTTCCACCATAGGGGAACACTTTTCTTAATGGATGCCTTTAACTTCATGAGCACTTTCGGCGTTCCACGGCCAAAACCCATCACCCCAGACAAAGGCCCTAAAGGGTTACAACTCCCTATCCAGGATAATTACCGTTTTTTCCTGGAGGCCGGCTCACTTAAAAATCTGAAAGACAAATATTTTGTTGACAGTATTAAATTCTGGAACGATTTATTCAAACATCCAAATTTAGATACCTTTTGGAAGTCCCGCTTAATTACCCCTCATTTAACTCAGGTAAAACCTGCAGTGATGGTTGTGGGCGGCTTTTTTGATGCAGAAGATGCTTATGGAACTTTTGACACCTACAAGGCCATTGAAAAACAAAACCCGGGTGCTAAAAACATTTTGGTTGCCGGCCCCTGGTTTCACGGAGGTTGGGTGCGTAGCGATGGCTCTTATTTTGGAGACATCCCTTTCGGAAAAACCACCAGCATCGATTATCAACAGCAATATGAATTACCTTTCTTCAAATATTATTTAAAAGGTGAAGGTGAATTTAACCCCGCAGAGGCCAACATCTTTGTAACTGGAAGTAACGAATGGAAAAAGTTTGATACCTGGCCGCCAAAAGAAACAGAAATGAGAAACCTTTACCTCCAGCCTAATGGAAAACTGGGTTTTGAAAAAGTAGGCAGAACAGATAGCTGGGACGAATATGTGAGCGACCCAAACAGCCCTGTGCCTTATCAGGATGGTGTTCAGGCAAGACGTACACGCGAATACATGATAGATGATCAGCGCTTTGCTGCCCGCAGACCAGATGTTAAAACCTATCAAACGGATGCTTTAACAGAAGATATCACTATAGCCGGTTCTGTATTAGCCAATTTAGTGGTTTCTACTACAGGGACTGATGCCGATTATGTAGTTAAACTAATTGATGTTTACCCGGAAGATGCACCAAATCCGACACCTAACCCTAAAAACCTAATTATGGGCGGCTATCAAATGTTGGTTCGTGCTGAAATTATGCGCGGAAAATATCGCAATAGTTTCGAAAAACCAGAACCATTTGTACCTGGAGCAATTACAAAAGTGAATTATCCACTACCCGATGTGGCACATACTTTCAAAAAGGGGCACAAAATCATGATTCAAATTCAGAATAGCTGGTTTCCGCTGGCAGACAGAAATCCACAGAAATTTATGAATATTTATCAGGCAGAACCTCAGGATTTCCAGAAAGCCACCCATAAAATTTACCACGATACTTTTAACAGTTCGTACATTACCGTTTCAGTTTTAAAATAATATACAATGAAATCCCTTAAAATAAGCGCTTTATTATTGATTTCGTCTTTTGCGGGTTTTGCGCAGGGCGATGCCAATTACCCAAAAGCAAACTATACTAAAAAAGAGGTTTACATCACCATGCGCGATGGTATAAAGTTATTTACAGCCATTTACACGCCTAAGGATGCTTCAAAAACAAAGAAATATCCTATGGTGATGCAGCGAACCTGTTACAGCATTGCACCATACGGTGAAGGTAAATTCCCTGCAAGATTAGCCCCTTCAGAGCTGATGATGAAAGAGGGTTACATTGTAGTGATGCAAGATGTTCGTGGCCGTTGGAAAAGCGAAGGTACCTGGACCAACATGACACCGGTTATCGACAATAAAAAAAGTAAAAAAGATGTAGATGAAGGTTCTGATACTTACGACACCATCGACTGGTTGGTTAAAAACGTAGCCAACAACAACGGCAAGGTTGGTCAGTGGGGAATTTCTTATCCTGGTTTTTACACCGCAGCGGGTATTTTAAGTAACCACCCTGCACTAAAAGCTTCTTCGCCACAAGCACCAATCTCCGATTTCTTTTTTGATGACTTCCACCATAATGGATCTTTCTTACAGAGCTATTTCTTCACTTTCCCGGTTTTTGGGGTTCAAAAAACGGATACGACTTCTAAAGCCTGGTACAATAATCAAATGATTAACCCTAAAACCAAAGACGGATATCAGTTCGCCTTAGATTTGGGGCCCTTAACCAATGCCGATAAATATTATAAAGACAACTTTTTCTGGCAAGAAACCGTTAACCACCCGAACTACGATGAGTTCTGGCAAAAACGTGGTTTACTTAAGCACTACAACACCGTTAAACCAGCTATTATGGTAGTAGGCGGTTGGTATGATGCTGAAGATTTATCGGGACCTTTAAACATCTACAAAACCATCGAGAAAAAAAATCCAAATGCTTACAATACGATTGTAATGGGACCATTCGGCCATGGAAGATGGAGCCGCGAAACTGGCCATACCATGCATAGCAACGTATATTTTGGCGATAGCATTGCCACATTCTATCAGAAAGAAATCGAAGCTAAATTCTTTCACCACTTCTTAAAAGGGAATGGCGATAAAAATTCGGGATTACCTGAAGCTTATATGTTCGATACAGGTAAGAAAGAATGGGAAACCTTCGCCAAATGGCCTGCTGAAAAAGTAAGCAAACAGAAATTTTACCTGGGTGCCGATGGCAAATTAAGCCTAACAGAACCATCAGCTACCGGTTCTACCAGCTACATCAGCGATCCGGCTAAACCTGTTCCCTATACCGAAGATTTAAGCACTACTACTGGTTTTACACCACACAACTACATGAGCGAAGATCAGCGCTTTGCAGGCCGCAGACCAGATGTATTGGTGTATCAAACGGAAATACTAGATAATGATATTACACTGGGTGGAGAAATCATGTCGCACCTCAAAATTGCGACTACAGGTACCGATGCCGATTTTATTGTAAAATTGATTGACGTTTACCCTGCAGATGAACAGAACAATGCCTACATGCCAAACAAGAACATTATTTTAAGCAATTACTGGCAAATGGTACGTTCGGAAATAATGCCGGCACGTTTTAGAAACAGCTTTGAAAAACCTGAAGCCTTGGTTGCCAATCAGAAAACAGATGTTAATGTGAAGCTACAAGATGTGTTGCATACTTTTAAGAAAGGACATAGAATCATGATTCAGGTTCAAAGTACTGCCTTCCCCTTATTCGCCCGCAATCCTCAAAAGTTTGTAGAAAATCCGTATAAAGCTACTGAAGCCGATTACATTAAAGCTACTCAAACCGTTTTTAACGATAGTTTTATTGAGGTTGATGTTATTAAATAAATCCATGAAAAAAATATTATTATCACTGGCGTTAACGCTGGGTATTTTATCAGCCAATGCACAAATATTAGGCAAAAACCAGGTAAACTCTCGGGCAGATAGCCTCAGAGGTACACTCACAGCACTTCGAAGCTGTTATGATCTCAATTATTACCACTTAGATGTTAAAATAGACATAGATCAAAAATACATCAGCGGCAGTAATGAATTCGCTTTTACGGCAACGCAGGATTTCACAAAACTGCAATTCGATCTTTTCGCTAACTTGAAAGTAGAAAAAGTAGTGTATAAGGGAGCTAATATTCCTTTTACCAGAGCATACAATGCGGTTTTTGTAACCTTTCCTCAGGCAATTAAAAAAGGAACCAAAGATAAATTCACAGTGTTTTACGCTGGCAATCCGGTTGTAGCCCGTAATCCACCTTGGGATGGAGGTTTCATCTTCAAGAAAGATAGCGCAGGAAATCCATTTGTATCGGTCGCCTGTCAAGGATTTGGTGCCAGCTGCTGGTGGCCAAACAAGGATCATCAAAGCGACGAAGTAGACAGTATGTTAATCAGTATTAGTGCCCCTAAGGCCTTGCAGGAAATTTCTAATGGCAGATTAAGAAACACCGTTGATCAACCTGATGGTTACCAACAACACAATTGGTTTGTAAGCAACCCGATTAACAATTACGATGTTACCTTTTATATTGGAAAATATGCACACTGGACGGATAGCTACGAGGGTGAAAACGGTAAGTTGAGCATTGACTATTGGGCACTTCAAACCGATAGTGCCAAGGCTCGCCCACATTGGGATGCCGATGTTAAACCCATGCTAAAGTGTTTCGAGTACTGGTTTGGCCCCTACCCTTGGTATAAGGATGGTTACAAGTTGGTTCAGGCACCGCATTTAGGTATGGAGCACCAAAGTGCTGTGGCCTATGGCAATCAATTTAAGCCGGGCTATTTGGGGAAAGATTTAAGTGGAACAGGCCATGGCCTCAAATGGGATTTTATTACCATCCACGAGAGCGGACATGAGTGGTTCGGAAACAACATTACCTCGAAAGACATTGCCGATATGTGGATACATGAAGGCTTTACCAATTACTCAGAGGTACTCTATACAGAATGTACAGCCGGCAAAAAAGCAGGTAACGAATACGCCATGGGACTGCATAAAATTATCAATAATGATATTCCGGTAATTGGTCCTTACGGAGTAAATAAGGAAGGATCAGGAGATATGTACCCTAAAGGGGCCAGCTTAGTTCACACTATCCGTCAGTTGGTAAATAACGACGAAAAATTCAGGCAAATCCTTCGCGGACTGAACAAAACTTTTTATCACCAAACGGTAACTACGGCACAGATTGAAAATTATATCAGTAAAGAAAGTGGCTTAAAGCTCAATAAAGTTTTCGACCAATATTTACGGTACACTAAAATTCCGTTATTAGAATACAAAATTGTTAATGGCAGCTTATCATACCGTTGGGTAACCGATGTAAAAGGCTTTGATATGCCCATTAGGGTCAGTTTAAATCCAGATTCATATACTTTAATTTATCCAACCAACGCGTGGAAAACGATCAAAGTTGCTGCCAGTATTAATGGGGATAACTTTAAAACTGACCCACAATTCTATATCGACACCAAAAAAGCAGGCTAGAACCGGACTTAAGTTTATAAAAAGAACCCAGTGTTTTAAAAGGCACTGGGTTTTTATTTTCCTTCCATTTAGCAACTTAGCCTTTTAAGCGATTATTTTCAGTAAGATTTTGCTTTGATATGCAACTTTTCATTAAAATGATCGTCTTATTGAATAGAAAATTATCTATTTCTTTAACGCTGGTTTTAACAGCAATAAATTTAATCGCTATGAAAAAAATATTTCTATTTCTATTTGCCGCTTTAACATTGACAACAAATTTAAATGCAGCAACCGAAAAACAGCTTACCATTAGTTCATCAAAAAATGACGATGATGAAAGGGACGTTCAGAACTTTAACGGTGTAGCTGCAGGCGGACCAATAACAGTTATTGTAACTCTAGGAAACAAGGAAGGTTGTCGTTTTGAAGGCGATGCAGATGCAATTTCGACCCTGGTTACAGAAGTAAAAGGAAACATTTTAATTATTCGTCCGCAAAATAGCTGGAAGAGTTGGGAGAGAAAATATGAAAACAAAAAAATTATCGCTCATGTTACCGCTAAAACCATTAGAAGCTTAACCATGAGTGGCAACGGAAGTATTACCGTAAATGGAGCAATCAATTCTTCCGAACTGAACACTACTTTAAGTGGTTCAGGAAGCATTAAAGCTAACATTAACGTAAATGATTTCAACGGTGTAATCAGTGGATCAGGAACGCTTAATATTACAGGCAAAACAGATGATGCCAATATCACCATCAGCGGATCAGGCGTTTTCGCCGGAAAAGGATTCTCTACCAATGATCTTTCTACCCGCATCAGCGGATCAGGAAATATTACGATTAAAGCAGATAAGAAAATCGATGCTTTGATTAGCGGATCGGGCAGCGTTAACTATTCTGGAAATGCAACGGTAGAAAAAACTGTTGTGGGCTCTGGAAGAGTAAATAAAATTTAACTGGTAATCACCGTCATGTTATCCTTCGCTACATTCTCGTTATCAATAGCACTATCTGTTACCCAGAGCGCGATTTTTTCATCCAGGGTGTAGTGAAGGAACTAACTTATAACCTACAACTTAAAACCTAAAACTTAAAACCTACAACTTAAAACTGCAGCCCAATCACCCACAAATTCTCTATGTAGTTGATTTTTTGACTTGCCTTATCCAAATCGTCCCAACCTGTGGTATGGATGTTCGTTAAGTTCGTAGCCCCGAATTTTGTGGAGTTTTGAATGTAGAAATTCTTCCAAACATAAAATTTCAATCCTATTTTAGCCGAAACACCATAACCCGAAACATTCCAGTGGTTGTTTCTGCCAGCACCAAACAGGCGCACATCAGAACGGGGAACTACGATTCCACCACCCAGACCGGTTTCTAAGGTCAGAGAGGTATTACCCGAAGGTGCTACCCAGATATCATCATAACGTTCTACCTCTACATTCGCATAATTAAATCCATCAGTATGCTCAAAAGTTAACATGCTTTCCTTTACGTTAATCATCTGACCATTATAATCGCCTGCCAATGTACCCGTAGGAATATTATCGTGTGAGATATTCGAACCAATATGGCCTGTAATGGCAACTGTTTGAGGAATATCCATTACATACTTCATGTGATCCCAGCCAATAGAAATACTGTAATTGTCTTTAATAAAATATCCCACGCGAATATTGTATTGCGGAACGGTAATCAAACCAGGGTTTAGCCAATCCCAGCTCAACTTTGATTGCCTGTCGTGAGCAACTACATCCTTTAAAGTAAAATCGTAATTAGGCCCGGTAAAGCGAATATCACTTTTTCCATACCAGGAATTGTTATATCCCCAATGAAAGTAGAAATCGCCCTTTCTCGAAAAATTCCTTTTGTGCTCAGGGTTAAAAATACTTTTTGAGGGTGGCGTATTGTTGGCTTGTGTCTTTATTTCCTGGGCCTGCATCCGCTTGCCGAAGAGAAGCGCTATAAATAAAATGGAGATCTTTTTCACGGCGCAAATTGAGCAAAAAGCAGCCTCATTTACAAAGGTTTTAACAGTTCGTATTTCTTAAACTACAAAAAATGACTTTAAATCATTAAAACCTGGTATATACGGCAAACTGTATAATGTTATTTAATGTGTTTGCATTAGCGCCGTTAACTGCCTGGTTCAAGTACCCTAATTCTAGGTCTAACTTCTTCGAAAAACGATAACCTCCGGCGAGATAAACCCTGTTTTGATCGAAAACACTATTATTGAGTGCCTTTTTATTTTGAACATTCAAAAACACCTCATTCTGAAGCGCCACAAATGCACCTTTGGTGAAAGCCGCCTGCTGCTTTTGCAAAGGCTGAATGAACCTAAAAAAGTAACGGAAACGCTGGGCAAAAATATCCTCTCCAGCTGTTCCTATAAAGCGCTGCTCTACCCTAAACCTGTGGCTGGCAAATATGGAAGAAAATTTATGGGTATAAATGTACTGTTCAAAAATACGGTGCTCATTGAGGGTTGTGCTTTCGGCAGCATCTGGTTTGTTGTAAGTGGTTTGCCACAAATAACCTAAAGCAACATTATGGTGATCATTGATGAAGTATTGTACTGCTGGCCTAACCAAGGTATTCCGAACATATTTCCAATCATCTACAGAGCGAAGCTGCACATCGAACTGCAAGCCCCATTTATCATTAAACCTGGTGTTATTCAGGAACATAAACCATCCTGTATTCTGATGCTGGGTTTGTGCATATAGCTTCCCGAATGCTAACAAAGATAGTAGCAATGCCAGTGTAATTTTTCTCATAAAGGTCTCATATCTGTGTGCTGCTAAATTAAAATAAAATTAACAAAGCCAATAATATTATCTCATACTCAGTGGTAATCAGCGGCAACAATTTCGGTTTTGTTAAATTTGATTTAACTCCAATCGATTAAAAATCTATCTTCGTTAAAGATTTAGAGCAGATGGCACTTTCATTTGCCCATAATTAATTCAGAAATATCAATTAAAAGAAGAAATGATTATTGAACCTAGAATGAGGGGCTTTATCTGTTTAACAGCGCATCCAGATGGCTGTGCACAGAATGTAAAGAACCAAATTGAATATGTAAAATCAAAAGGCGCAATTGATGGCGCTAAAAAAGTGTTGGTTATAGGTGCATCAACCGGTTTCGGTTTAGCATCCAGAATTACAGCTGCATTTGGCTCGGGCGCTGCTACCATTGGGGTATTTTTCGAAAAAGCACCATCAGAAGGCAAAACTGCTTCGCCGGGTTGGTACAATAGTGCTGCTTTTGATCATGAAGCACACCAGGCGGGTTTATATGCCAAAAGCATTAATGGCGACGCATTTTCTAAAGAGATTAAAGATAAAACAATCGAATTAATTAAAGCTGATTTAGGCCAAATTGATTTAGTGATCTATAGTCTGGCTTCTCCGGTAAGAAAGCATCCGGATACTGAAGTTTTACATCGTTCAACCTTAAAGCCTATCGGTGGCACATACACCAACAAAACCGTAGATTTCCACACGGGCAATGTTTCTACAATTTCTATTGAACCTGCTAACGAGGAAGATATTGCCAATACAGTTGCCGTTATGGGTGGAGAAGATTGGTCGATGTGGATAGACGCTTTAAAAGCAGAAAATCTACTTGCCGAGGGGGCTACAACAGTAGCTTATTCTTATATCGGCCCGGCTTTAACAGAACCTGTTTATCGTAAAGGAACAATTGGAAGAGCAAAAGATGATTTGGAAGCTACAGCTTTCACCATTACCGATAAATTGAAAGACCTGAATGGAAAGGCTTTTGTTTCGGTAAATAAAGCCCTGGTAACTCAAGCCAGTTCTGCTATTCCGGTAATTCCACTTTACATTTCACTATTGTACAAAGTGATGAAAGCAGAAGGAATTCACGAAGGCACCATTGAACAAATTCAACGTCTTTTTGCAGAAAGATTATACCAGGGAGGAGATATTCCTTTGGATGATAAAGGAAGAATCAGAATTGACGATTGGGAAATGAGAGAAGATGTGCAAGCCAGGGTAGCCCAGCTTTGGGAAGAAGCAACTACAGAAACGCTTCCTGCCATAGGCGATTTACCAGGCTATAGAGCTGATTTCTTAAGCCTTTTTGGATTCGAAATTGATGGCGTAGACTATCAAAAAGAAGCTAACGAAGTAGTAGAAATTGAAGGCTTGGTATAGTGAAGAAAATACAAGAATAAAACAAATGGCTGGCGATATCGCTGGCCATTTTTATTAAATTGCAATATGAATTTTGAACTCCAACCTCATCTTGAAAACGACTTAATTAAACTTGTTCCGCTTAAGCAGGAAGACTTTGAGCGATTATACGAAGTTGCCTCAGACCCTTTAGTTTGGGAGCAACATCCCAATAAAAACCGGTACCAGAGGGAGGTTTTCGAAAACTTCTTTAAGGGAGCAATCGAGTCTGCAGGGGCATTTATTGTTTATGATCAGGCAACTAATCAGGTAGTGGGAAGTTCGAGGTTTTATGATTTGAATGAGGACAACAATGAGGTGGCCATCGGATATACGTTTTTGGGCAGAGATTTTTGGGGTAAGGGCCATAACAAGGCCTTAAAGCAGCTCATGATTAACCATGCCTTCGAATTTGTTGATCGTGTAATTTTCCATATTGGGGCCACTAACTTTCGCTCGCAAAAAGCCATAGAGAAACTCGGGGCAGATAAGTTTGAAGAAATTGAAGTAGCCTACTACGGCGAACCTGTTAAATGGAATTTTGGATATAAAATAGAGAAAAACAGCTGGTTAAAAGGATAATATAAATTTTGTTATTGGTAATAAAATCGTATTTCTGCTCCAGTTTTATTATCTTTGCCTAATTCTCCTTTCTCTTATCCCACTAAAACAAAATAATAATATATGGCTAAATCTCAAGCAACTTTCGGTAAAAAAGAAAACGAGAAAAAAAAGCAACAGAAAAGAAACGAAAAACAGGAAAGAAAAGAAGAGCGTCAGGCCAATGCTAAAAAAGGTTTAGCGCTCGAAGATATGATGGCGTACGTGGATGAAAACGGCAATATCTCTTCTACACCTCCAGATCCTAAGAAAAAGAAAGTCATCAATACTGAAGATATCCAAATTGGTATTTCCAGACAAGAAGACATCGTTGACGAAAACCCTGTTAAAAAAGGTACAGTTACTTTTTTCAATGATAGCAAAGGCTATGGTTTCATCAAGAATACAGATACCCAAGAAAGCATTTTCGTTCACGCAAATGGCTTGGTTACTCAAATAAGAGAAGGCGACAAAGTATCTTTTGAAGTAGAAATGGGACAAAAAGGCCCAACTGCAGTAAAAGTTTCTAAAGTATAATTCCTCTTTCCTTTTCAGGAAAATGCTATTCGCGTAAGGTTTTATCGATCACTATAATATTGTACTGTTACATAAAACCTTCCGCTTGGTTTACTCCAAAACTTTCAATAGCTTTTTTAAGTTATTTTCCACCAGAAAACATTCTTACGCAAAAGACTGTCTACTAATAAATTAGACATTACACATCTGGATTTTTTGAAGAAAATTTATTTTTTTTATTAATCTCGGTGTGGAATTTGTGCGCAGTTTACATCATTAAGCAAACACACAAAGAAATTAAGTATTATGAAAAAGTTAATAGCAATTGCATTAGTCGCATTTTTAGGTTTAAGTACTGTACAGGCACAACAAGTAGATCTTCGTAGAAAAATCAATGTAAGTGGTACTGCAGAAACAGAAGTTATTCCCGATATTATTTACATCGGAATTTCTTTAAAAGAGTATTTAAAAGACAACAACAGTAAGAAAAAAGTAGAGATTACAGATTTAGAAAATCAATTGTTTGCTGCTGTCCAAAAAGCAGGAATTGCCAAAGAAAACTTGACAGTTAGTAACCTAAGCAGCTGGAATTACACTACAGAGAAAAAGAAAAATCCAGATTTCTTAGCGAGTAAACAATATCGTTTAAAAGTAAGTGATTTAAATAAATTCAATGAAATCATTGCTTCAATTGATCCAAAAGGAATAGCAAACACCAACATTGAAAGCTATGACTATTCTAAAATTGAAAGTTTAAAAAGAGATTTAAAAATTAAAGCGCTCCTTGCTGCAAAAGAAAAAGCAACCTATATGGTTGAGGCATTGGGCGATAAACTTGGCAATGTGATAGACATTCAAGATGGTGGTGATAATGCGATACAGCCGGTATACAGAAATTACATGTTGAAAGCTGAAATGAGCGATGCCGCTGCTCCGGCCGAAATTGATTTCAAAAAGATAAAACTCAACTTCAGTGTGAATGCAGTTTTTGAGATCAAATAAACGTTTTAACAATAAATTAACAATCTCGCGAACCTACCAGAACATTTTGGTAGGTTTTTTGTTATGCATACATCTGAAATCTAAAATTTAATATTATGAAAAAATTCATTTACACTTTAGCCCTTGTTTTTTGTTTAGGAATTAGCTTCAATACAGCGCAAGCAGCTGATAAGCCAGCGAAAAATCCTACTGAGTTAACCGCAGAGCAAGCTCAACAATTGGAAAAAATCAAAAGCCGTGTGGAAGAAATCAGAGAGATGGATAAATCTAACTTGACTAAAGCTGAACGCAAGGCTTTACGTAAAGAATTGAAAGAGATGAAAAACCAGGCTCGTGCAATTTCTGGTGGCGTTTATCTTTCTGTAGGTGCAATTATCATCATCATCTTATTATTGATCTTGATTTTATAATCACAACATTTACATCTACCTATAAAAAACGAAAAGCTTTGCATCGCTGCAAAGCTTTTTTTTGTTACAGTATTTTTTTCAATTCTTATATCTTGGTGGTCGTCATTCCCCCGCAGGGGGAAATCTTAATGCGATAGGAATACTTACCCTGCTTTCTTTTTCTGGTTATAGCGTCCCCAATGCTATTAAGTTAAGCTTTGTCAGTCTTGAGCTTCCCGATGTGAAACCGGGACAAGTAGCCGAAGACCTTCTTGATAAATCGAAAATTAAAATGTATTGCCCTTCGACAAACTCAGGATTGACAACACATTTTAATTTTCTCCTTAACTTAATAGCATTGGTAGCGCCTCCCTGTCTCGTAACCCACAGCCCGCAACTCGTAACCCGTTTTATCTACTGGTGAAGTCTCCACCGACCGGACAAGATTAATCAATCAGATCGAAACCAGTATATTTCACCAATGCTTCAGGAATCCTGATCCCATTTTCAGTTTGATAATTCTCTAGTATAGAAGCTACGATACGCGGTAAAGCCAAAGCACTCCCATTTAGAGAGTGAGCCAATTGAGATTTACCCTCCTTACCTTTAAAGCGTAGTTTTAAACGGTTAGCCTGATACGTTTCAAAGTTAGATACAGATGATACCTCTAACCAACGCTCTTGGGCAGCACTCCATACTTCCATATCATAAGTCATGGCTGAAGTAAAGCCCATATCACCGCCACATAAACGTAAAACACGATAATGTAAACCCAATTCCTGTAAAAGAGATTGTACGTACACACTCATTTCTTCCAATGTTTCGTAAGATTTATCAGGATGCGTAATCTGTACCACCTCTACCTTATCGAACTGATGCAAACGGTTTAAACCGCGAACATGGGCACCATAAGATCCTGCCTCTCTACGAAAACAAGGGGTGTAAGCCGTATTCTTAATGGGTAAATCTTCTTCTTTTACGATTACATCCCGGTACAAATTGGTGACAGGTACTTCTGCCGTAGGGATTAAATACAAATCATCTACTGTAGAGTGATACATTTGTCCCTCTTTATCTGGCAGTTGTCCGGTTCCGAAACCCGAAGCTGCATTAACCAAATGCGGCACCTGCATTTCTTTATATCCCGCTTCAATGGCATGATCTAAAAAGAAGTTAATCAATGCACGTTGTAAACGCGCACCTTTTCCTTTATAAACAGGAAAACCTGCACCAGTAATTTTAACCCCTAATTCGAAGTCGATGATATCATATTTTGCAGCGAGCTCCCAGTGCGGTAGTGCTTTGCTAGGAAGTTGAGCAGGGGTTCCATGAACCAATACCACCTCATTCTCTTCGGCCGTAGAACCCTGTTTTACCAAATCATATGGTAAATTAGGTAATTGAACGATTAGATTATGCTGTGCTGTTTCCAGCGCTGTCAGTTTATCACCAAGTGTTTTAATCTGCTCTTTGTGACCAGCGGTTTTCGCTTTAATTTCTTCTGCTTCTGCTTTTTTACCACTACGCATTAAATCGCCAATTTGTTTGGCTGCTGCATTCGCTTCAGCGGAGATAGCGTCTAAGGAAGTTTGTGTGGAACGACGGTCTTCATCAACTTTGATGATCTCATCTACCAACTCAGGCTGTTTAAAATTACGGATACTTAAACGTTCTAAAACTTTCTCTCTATTTTCGCGGATATAATTAACTTGCAGCATTATTTAATTTTTTAAGCAAAGATAATAATTAAGTCGTCATTGCGAACGCAGTGCGGCAATCTCTCTCAAAAAGATTGCTTTGTCGTTCCTCCTCGCAATGACGAGAATTGAAAAATATGAGCGGCAAACTATTTCTGGTACCTACACCAATAGGCAATTTAGAGGACATGACCTTCAGGGCGATCCGCATTTTAAAGGAATGTGATCTTATCCTTGCTGAAGATACGCGTACCAGCGCCCCTATGCTCAAACATTTCGGCATAGATAAAAAGGTATATGCGCACCACCAGCATAACGAGCATAAGGCTACTGCAGAAATTATCAGGTTTTTAAAGGAAGGACAAAAAATTTCCTTAATCTCTGATGCAGGAACACCCGCCATCTCTGATCCGGGTTTTTTGTTGGTTCGTGAAGCCATTAAAAATGAGATTGCGGTGGAATGCCTGCCCGGAGCAACTGCCTTTGTACCTGCATTGGTAAACTCTGGCCTTCCGGCTGATGCCTTTGTTTTTGAGGGATTTTTACCTGTAAAAAAAGGTAGGCAAACCAAATTCAAGAAATTGGCTGAGGAAGAACGCACCATTATACTTTACGAAAGTCCGCACCGTTTATTGAAAACCTTAGAAGAATTTGCACAATATTTGGGGGGAGACAGAGAAGCGTCGGTGAGCAGAGAGTTAACCAAAATGTTTGAAGAAACCGTTAGGGGTACTTTATTAGAGATAAAATCACATTTCGAAAACAATACTTTAAAAGGAGAATTTGTAATTTGCATATCGGGTAAACCCCACATTAAAAGCAAAAACAAATATGCGGATGTAGATGAATAACATCCCTAAATTAACAACACATCAATATAAATTGCCATTATGATTAGCATAGATAGATTTTTAAGCGACGAACAAGATCCAAAAGCTGTAGAAAAAGTTATTGGAAAACTAAATGACCTTTTAACCACAGGTGAAGAAATTTTATATTTAGCAGTACAAAAAAAGCCTGCGGTAAACTTGTTGCCCGATTGCATTGCCATTACCAATAAGCGTATTTTCTACTGTGAGCCTGGAAATTTAGGCTTAACTATGAACTTTAAAGATATTTCCTGGAAAAGCGTTAAAGAAGTTTCCTTTAAAGAAGAGTTTTTTGGTTCTAAATTCATCTGTGTACCACAACATGGAGAAAATATTGTCACGGAGTTTATCCCAAAAGTTCAGGCTAGAAAACTGCATCAGGCAGCAAATCAGCAATTAGAAGAGTATAAAGAGTTAGTTCGTCAGCAAAAGCTGGAGGAAAATCGCGCAACAGCCTCCCCTATTAATTTGAATGCCCAACCTGTTGTCGAAATCCCGGTTATTGAGCCTGTAGCTCCAGAGCCGATTCAAATTGCTGAAGTTATTGAGGAACCTGAAGATGAAACGACTTTGAAATTGCGTAAGTTGAAGACTTTATACGATAAGCACCTCATTACGCAGGAAGAATACGAAGCCAAAAAAGCCAATATTTTAGATAGCCTGTAATCACGAAACCGTTGAACAAAATACAAACGTATTCGCTTGCCTTACTGAGCGCATTTTTACTCTGGCTGGCCTGGCCGCCTATGCCCTTTACCGCCCCACTGCTGCTCGTTGGCTTAATTCCATTGCTGTTTGCCATGGAAGACATTGCTAAAAGCAACATCCGGAAGAAAGGCAGGCGTATCTTTTTAACAGCGGGTTTGTGTTTTTTAATTTGGAATACGGCCTCCATATATTGGGTGTATAATGCCATAAGTGCCTATAATGGTGCAGCTATAGCATTGCCAGTGTCATTAATCCCATTCGGGTTAGGTGCCCTGCTCATGACTTTTGCCTTTTGGCTTTATTACCGGCTAGGCAATTATGTGAACAAAACCATAGCCTATTCAGGACTGATTGCGTTCTATATCGCCCTCGAGTACCTGCAACAAACCTGGGATTTAGCCTTTCCCTGGATGACACTCGGAAACGGTTTTGCAAATATGCATCAATTGGCCCAATGGTATGACCACACCGGAATTTATGGTGGTTCGCTTTGGATTTTACTGAGCAATATTTTTGCTTTTGAGGCCATTAAACAGTTGAGGTCTCACACAGGATTAGTTAAGTTTAAGACATTGGCTGTCTGGATTTTGATTGTAACCATTCCAATTGGAATTTCCCTGACCAAATACTACCATTCGGAAGAAAAAGGTACCCCTAGCAATGTAGTGGTGGTACAGCCTAATATTGATCCTTATCAAAAGCTGGAATTTATTCCTCCTGCACAACAAATCGATATCCTCAAACACTTATCAGACTCTGTTGGACAGGTGAATACAGAATATTTTATATGGCCTGAAACTGCTATTCCCAGTTATGATGATGAAGAACGCATTCATCAATCAACTACCTATAGTACCTTACAAAATTTTATCAGCAAGTATAAAAACGGAACATTAATTACCGGAATTGAGAGCATCAAATTCTACCCTGAAAAGAAGACACTTTCTGCCCAATACGATTACCAAAGAAACATTTATGTAGATCATTTTAACACGGCCATGCAGATAGAAAATTCGGCGAATGTGCAGTTTTATCATAAATCTAAACTGGTTCCCGGTGTAGAAAAAATGCCTTTCCCTAAAGTATTTTCATTTTTAGATGGCGTTTTTGCCCAACTTGGCGGAGCTGTTGGGGGTTGGGGATGGCAAGATGAGCCTGGTGTACTTTATGCACAAAGTGGTATCGGTGCTGCACCTGTGGTTTGTTACGAAAGCTTATGGGGCGATTGGATAGGCAGATCTGTTAAAGAAGGCGCACAATTTATCGCCATTATTACCAATGATGGCTGGTGGGGAAATACCTCTGGGAAAGATCAGCATATGCTTTACGCAAAATTAAGGGCCATCGAAACACATCGTGATGTGGTTCGTTCTGCAAACACAGGGATTTCATGTTTCATTAATCAGCGTGGAGATGTAGTGCAAAAAACCAAATGGTGGACCAGAACCGCTATTAAAGCGGATATCCACCTTAATGATGAAATTACCTTTTATGTTAAAAGTGGTGATATTATTGCTAAACTGCTTTCTGTAGTGGCTATTATCCTTGCGCTAATTATTCCGTTTAGAAAATGGATTAAGCCCATAAAAAAATAAGAACGAGATATGAGTATAAAAAACATTAAAAATCAGCGCGTTTTAGTCTTGATTCTATTTTTGAATGTTGTGGTCGACCAGATTTCTAAACTAATCGCGCGGAAAGAGATTGCCTACTACGAGCATATCCCTATTATTAAAAATTTCTTTACCCTCACAAAAGTAGAGAATACAGGCGCTTTTCTCTCTTTGGGAGATAATATGCCCTACGCTTTACGATTGGTTATTTTATCAGGCTTACCCATTATTGTGTTAGGATTTGGCCTTTATTACCTGTTTTCACACAAAAACCTTCCTAAAAGTATGCAGATTGCCATCTGCTTTTTAATTGGTGGTGGAATTGGTAATTTGTATGATCGGATTGTACATGGCTCCGTTACCGACTTCATGCACATGGATTTCGGAATTTTTCAAACCGGGGTATTTAATTTTGCCGATATTTCTATTATGATTGGGGTTGGCATCTTGTTGGTGCAATCATTCAGAAAGAACCTTAAAAACAATAAAAAGCAAGAAGAGGATGTAATCACGAATGTTGAACATCAATCTTAATGCACAATTAATCCAATGAAACAAACATATCGTTATATTTAGGTGTTAAAACCCTTAATCAACTCAAATAAATCTCAACATGAAAAGAAATGCAACAGCCGTATGGCAAGGTTCTATTAAAGAAGGAAATGGTAAAATCACTACCCAGAGTACAACTTTAAACGACACACAATATTCTTTTAATTCTCGCTTTGCGGAAGGTGTAGGTACTAATCCTGAGGAACTTATTGCCGCAGCACATGCAGGATGCTTTACAATGAAACTTTCTGCCAACTTAACAGAAGCAGGTTTTACAGCAGAAAAATTAGAAACAAAATGCGAAATCAACTTAGATCCGTCTAAAGGTGAAATCGTAGAATCGCACTTAACTTTAACAGCTTCTGTTCCGGATTTAACACAAGAAAAATTTGATGAACTGGTGGCTGATGCAGAGCAAAACTGCCCGATTTCTAAATTATTGAATACTAAAATTACTGTTGATGCTACTTTAGCATAATCACGTTAAAAAGCTTATACGCGTAAAGAAGCTGTATTGATGATGCAGCTTCTTTATTTTATTACAAGAACTAACACCTCTATATCTTATTGATAATGAGTGTTTTGCCTCACACCAAAACAAAGCCATTACATACTTATATTTTCTTAAATGGTTATATGGTAAAAGTTTCTCCACCCTGTAAGACAAATTAAGCTCATGGAACTATGTTCCTGAATGAGTTTGCTTCAGCTCCCCTATCCCAGCTTCGCTATGACGAAATTTGCCAGCAGAAAATAATAAACTCTTTGTGTCTTGGTGGTAAAAAAACTCAAATTGAACAGCATAATTTTCGCGCTTGAACCAATCTTCTTCAAATTCCGTGCTTTCAGTGTTTCCGTGGCCAATAAGCCCTTCAAAAAAACTAAATCAAATATTTCCCCACAATAGGCATTCTTCTACCCATACCAAAAGCCTTTGGCGAAACCCTTAAAATAGGTGGCGTTTGATAGCGTTTAAATTCAGCGATATTAACCATTCTTAAAATACGTTTCACTAAGGCTTCGTCGAAACCTTGATTAATAATTGCAGCCGTACCTTGTTTCATTTCGATATGCTGATAGAGAATTTTATCTAAAACTTCATATTCAGGAAGTGAGTCTGAATCTTTTTGATCTGGCCTTAACTCAGCAGATGGTGGTTTTACAATGGTATTCACCGGAATAATTTCCTCGTCTTTATTAATGTATCTTGCGAGTTCAAAAACCTGCATTTTATATACATCCCCAATTACCCCAATAGCGCCACACATATCGCCATAAAGCGTACCATAACCTACAGCGCACTCGCTTTTGTTGGAGGTATTGAGCAAAATATAGCCAAACTTATTACTCATGGCCATATTGATGATTCCGCGAATACGGGCCTGAATGTTTTCTTCTGCCAGATTAAAAGGCAAACCCTTAAAGGCAGGGGCTAAAGTTTCATCGAAAGCTTCGGCAATTTCCTTAATAGGAACGATTTCATGCATGCAGCCGATGTTATTGACCAAACCTAAGGCATCTTGCACAGAATGATCTGAAGAGAACTTAGAAGGCATTAAAACGGCCATTACATTTTCGGCTCCCAGCGCACGACAAGCCAAAGCACACACCACTGCAGAATCGATTCCGCCCGATAAACCCAATACAGCTTTACTAAAACCCGATTTCTGGAAGTAATCCCGAATACCTAAAATCAATGCATCATGGATTTGTTCAATATCATTGGCCCGTTGTTGTTCAGGATATTTGTTTTTAACATTTTCTACTTCGGCCAGATCAAATACTTGTAAATCTTCTTCAAAATATTTCATCTCTGCTTTCATTGAACCATCGGCATCGAAAACCAATGAACCGCCATCAAAGATAATTTCGGTCTGTGCACCTACCTGGTTTACATAAAAAAGCGGGAGCTGATATTTACTGGCATTATCGCCTAAAACTTTAATGCGTTCATCATCATGGGTATAAGAAAATGGCGATGCTGCAATGTTGATCATCACATCGGGCTTTTCCTTAATCAGCACATCCATTGGGTTAGAAACATACAAAGGATTATCGTTAATATTCCAAAGATCCTCACAAATGGTTAAGGCAATTCTTTTCCCTTTAAAATCTATACAGGCAAAATTAGTGGCAGGTTCAAAATAACGGTATTCATCAAAAACATCGTAGGTTGGAAGCAGCGCCTTTTTAGTAATGGCTTTAACTTTTCCCGCTTCAATAAAATAAGCTGCATTAAACAAATCTTTCCCCTGAAGGATATCATTTTTAACCGGCGAACCAACAATACAAGCGATATCATTGCAATGTGCAGCAATTTCTAAAACAGATTGCTCACATAGCGCAATAAACTCTTCATATTCCAGAAAGTCGCGGGGAGGATAACCACAGATAGCCAGTTCGGCAAACACAACTAAATCAGCACCTTTACTTTTAGCCAATTGAATTCCATCAATAATTTTCCGGGTATTGGCCTCAAAGTTTCCAATGTGATAATTGAGTTGCGCTAGAGCTATTTTCATCAGGTATTTTATTTATTTGTTTAGTTAATGGTCAAAAATATTCCCTCGGCTTAAAAGAAAAATCCGAAATTAAGGGCCAGGTAATGATTTTTCACATTCCTGTTTTTATCGGTTACAATATTAGTAAAACTGTTGTTAAAAGTTAAACCTGCCATAATACTGGTATTGCCGGAAACATCAAACTCACCGCCACCGCCAATAACCAAACCTGCACGATAAAATTTAACATAATCTGATACATTTAAATTATCAGCAACCGTTGTATTCCCTCTTACTGCATCTTGCTTGGCACCAATCATAAAAGAATTCGACAAGCCAAACTGTCCGTACCAGCGTTTACCATCTTCCTTGATGGTTTTTAACTTAATGGTTAATGGCAATTCTATGTATTGCAAGCGATACTTTAGATCGTAAGCTGTAGGATCTGTACTATTCTGACTTGCAGTATATGGAGATACATTTACTTCTGTACTTTTTCCATTAATAGTGGTAATTGTTAATGCAGTAGCGAAACTATAATTGGGGGCAAAGTTAAAATCGCCCATTATTCCATAAGAGAAGCCTAAGGCCACACCGTTGGTTTTTCCCTGCTCGGGTTTTAGCCAGCCAATGGTAGGCGTAGCGGTTAAGCCCAATCTAAAGCCGTAATTAGTAAGTGGATTATATTGCGCCCAGGCGCTTATTGCTGTAAACGATAAAATTAAAATGGTAGCTAGTCTTTTCATGCTTTATGTGATATATTTGTTCTACATGATGTATAACGTAAAACAGAGGCAAATTTATCTAATTTTTCTTTTCGCCATCGCATTTATTTCCTGTAAGCAAAGTAAGCGCCCCGATGTAAGTAATATTAATGTAGATATTAAGATCGAGCGCTTTGATCAGGAGCTCGCCAAAGCTCGGCAAAACGATTTGGCACAGGTTGATTTGAACCTGAACCAAAAGTATGGATTGTTTTACGATGACTATATCCATAAAATGATTGGCTCTCCCAATTACAGCAACCAGCAAGTACTGGAAATCCTGTTTAAAGATAAGGCTTACGCCGATCTGACGCATGATGTAGACAGCGTTTATCCCAATCTTAAAACGCAGGAAGCTGGATTAACAGAAACTTTTAAATACATCAAATATTACTATCCCAAAGCCAGGATTCCGAGAATGATCTCCTTCGTTTCAGGATTTGCCTATCAAATGCCTGTTGGCGATCAGTATTTAGGCATTGGCCTGGATATGTTTTTAGGTAAAGACAGCAAATTTTACAAAGCCATTATTCAAAGTGTTCCATTGTATTTATCGAGACGCTTTACACCAGAATACATTGTTCCACGTGTAACAGAAACCTATGCGCATGAAGAATTATTTCCTGAACCTGACGAAAATAAGTCGTTATTAGCCAAGATGGTTTTCCAGGGAAAGATCTTATACTTTCTCGATCAGGTTTTACCTGAGCACACCCCAGACTCCATAAAAATCGGATATACTTCCGATCAATTGCAATGGGCGCAAAATTTCGAGGGAAATATATGGGCATATTTTTTAGAAAATAATTTCCTGTACGAAACCGATTACCAAAAGATACAGGTTTTCTTATCAGAAGGCCCATTTACGCCAGGACTTGGTGAAAACAGGGAGTCGGCACCAAAATTAGGTGTATGGACGGGTTGGCAAATGGTCAAGAAATATATGGCAGAGCATCCTGAAGTTACGCTGCAGCAGTTGATGGCCGATCATGATGCGCAGAAAATTTTAAACCAATCCCGGTATAAACCGAAGCCTAAGTAAGCGTATCTCAAACAAACATCGAACATTAACAGTTTCTCAAACAGTAAACTATTTCTCATTTTATGAAAGTTGGCATTGTATTATCAGGAGGTGGCATTAGAGGCATAGCACATTTAGGCGTTTTAAAGGCATTTAGTAATCTAGGAATAACGTTTAGTCACATTAGTGGCACCAGCGCGGGTGCCATAGCAGGAGCATTTTTTGCTGCCGGTATCGATCCGGAAGAAGGATTAAATATCTTCCTTAAAACTAAGCTTTGGAAATTTGTTAGGCCTGCGGTGGGTTCACTGGGGCTGATCAATATTGAAAACACCTCGCTAATTTTAAAAGAATATTTCCCTGAAGATGCTATAGAGAAACTTAAAATTCCATTAACCATTGCTGCTGTAAATTTTAGCGAAGGCAGATTAGTTTATTTCACCAAAGGTCCTTTAATCAGAGCCATACATGCCTCAAGTTGCATCCCCGGAATATTTAGGCCCATTATGATTGAAGGCCAGATGTACGTAGATGGTGGCATCCTGAACAACTTTCCTGTAGAACCGTTAATGGAGGAATGCGACTTCATTATTGGATCTTCATGTAACCACTTGAAACCTGTAGATAAAATTACCGGAATCACCAACCTGATGGGGCGTGCCGGCATCATGTCTATTAACCATGATATGGAGCGTAAGGCTAAATTCTGTAATGTATTGATTGAACCAAAAGGTTTAGGCGCAATAAGCACGTTTGATATGAAACGGGCAGAGGAAATTTATTGGCTGGCACACGAAGAGGCGCTTATTACCATCAAGAATAATCCTACAATCAGAAATTTAATAACAAGATAACTCTAAAATGTATTATAATACACACATTTAAATATATTAAATCTACACAAAATACAACTGTAAAAACTACACTAAGTAAAATTTATATTACATTTCTCTTGATAAATCACAGACATTGATTTAAATTAGGGTTATAACTTGCAGTAAAGCGAGGTTAACCCTAAGTGTCTATCTATGATTTTAACTTTTACTAACTTCTTCCAGGGAAGAAGAATCCCCATTTTTACGATATTCTGAATGTTTTTGTAATCACCTAATTACTAATCATTAATTAATTTAAATCAAAAACATGAAAACTCTACACCTAACCAAGGTTCTGTTTCTAGGCCTAACATTAACTACTATTTTATATTCTTGTAAAAAAGAAAAACCAGTTGAATCTGAAACACTCGAAACTCCGGAATTACAAAGTGTGAATCCGCTTGGCGATATTCAGATTTGTACAGAAAGATCTTTAGATGGCACAACCCCGAGAGGTGCGGTACTTAAGGCTAAAAAATGGACCCCAGGAGCTACGCTTAAAGTAAGTTTAAATGGCAGCACGCTGGCTATCCGCAATAAAGTGATTCAATACGCTAAAGAATGGGAAAAATATGCCAACATTAAATTCAATTTTGTTACTAATGATAGAACCGCTGCCATCAGAGTAAGTTTTGTGAGTGGCGATGGCTCCTGGTCATACATTGGTACGGATGCCAATGCAATCTCCAGAGCCAATGCGACTATGAATTTTGGCTGGCTTACTTCTACTACTACAGATTCGGAATACAGCAGAGTTGTGATTCACGAGTTTGGCCATGCTTTGGGAATGATTCATGAACATCAGCATCCATTAGTGGCCATTCCCTGGGACAAACCAGCTGTTTATGCCTACTATGCCGCTGCACCAAATTATTGGACACAAGCGCAGGTAGATAATAATCTTTTTACGAAATACAGCACTACACAAACCAATTATAGTGCTTATGATAAAACATCAATCATGCATTACTCGGTTCCGAATGAACTTACCATCGGCGATTTTCAGGTGGGATGGAACACGGTATTATCGGCAACAGACAAATCTTTCATTGCTTCAGTTTATCCTTTTTAATAAAATATAGTATTTTACACCTGCCAGGACTTAATTAACCTGTCAGGTGTATATAATTACTGTTAGCTCAAGATATGTCCAAATCCATTAGAAATTACCTACTGATACCCCTGTTTCTTTTTACGCTTTTGAATTTAAAAGCTATTGCCCAAACAGACAGCCTGAAATGGAGTATTAAACCAACAGTCGGTTTTCAGAAATCTAATTTTGACTGGTCTATTGCAGGCAATGCCGCAGGTACCTCTCCCAACATACTTTCCGAATTAATATGGAAGGATGTTAAAGGCTTAGGATTGGGCCTGGATATCGGCTATAAGGTGATTAAAAATCTGACTCTTAAAACCAGCAGCGAATACTACAATATCAGCTCTGGTAAAGCAACAGATACAGATTATGCAGACGACAACAGAGAAAGTGCATTTTACAATGATGTACTTAACGCAGGTAAAGGCCACCTGTTTAAAACAAACTTACAGCTGTCTTATCAGGCTTTAAGGATGGATCAATTCAGTGTAAATCCAACAGTTGGTGTTGCATACAGGCAGCAGGAATTTTATCTATTGGAAAGCCTGAGCAATGCGAATACGGCAGGTTTAAAGTCTACTTACAAAACTGCCTATACTGGGATCGATCTTGGGGCTGAATTCAGGTTCAACACTAAATCTTTCCAAATAAGTGCAGAGGTATTGGCAGGCTTTTATAAATACTCTGCAAAAGCCAATTGGAATCTTATCCCGGATTTTGAAAAGCCGGTAAGCTTTACACACAAAGCCAATTCATTTAGTTTAGCAGGAAACCTGAACCTTTCCGTCCCTTTAAATAAAAATTTAAGCCTGGAATTAAGCTACAAAATTAATAGGATCGATACCCATTCGGGTGTAGACAGGGCTTTTTATGTGAATCAACCTCCAGAAGAAACGCTATTTAATGGAGCAACATTTAATACGAACGCCCTCCTGTTAGGCCTAAGCTTTAAGTTCTAAACCTTATCGTTTTAATGCAACCAGGCTTTCCCCTTCCAGAACCGGAATGGCTTTACAAATATTCAACTGAAGGCAGAATACCACATCTTCCTCAATATTCAGCTGTGCTAAGCGATGGCTATGGGAAGATTTATGAAGGTAGCCTCTTAAATTATCTTTAGCTAAAAGGTACAGGTCTTCCGCGGCTACACTGGAATCGTCGAAATGTTCGAAACCTTTGCGCAATTTATTTACTACAGCGCCTGCAAAAAGTGTATCTTCTAAATTAAACTGATCTTTCCAGCCCGCACAAAGCAACAAGACGTTATGGGTTTGGCTTTCCAGATATTCGCAAAGCGAATCTAGATTCAGAAAAGAGCCAATTACGACTTGTGCGGCTCTTTTATGGGCCAGGTGTAGAGCTTTTGTGCCATTGGTTGTAGTTAACACAACTGTTTTACCACCTACCTTTTCTTGGGTATAGGAAAAAGGAGAGTTTCCGAAATCGTAACCTGCCACCACTTCACCATTGCGTTCGGCGGCTAATAAATAGCCCTTATTACTGTAGTTAAGGCAGTCTTCAACATTTGCCACCGGAATGATAGCAGTGGCACCATTTTCTATACCATAAGTGATGGAAGATGTTGCACGCAAAATGTCTATAACTACAACAATACTTTTTTCAATATCATATAAATCAATCAATGCGGGCGTTAAACAAACTTCTATCTTCTTTGACATATTATAGGGAGAATAAAATAATAGTTATGCGCTTGCTAAAAGGTCAGGCGCATAACTAAACGAAAAATCTTATTTATAAAAAGGGAACTTAACTATTTTAGCTTTAATTGGCGTATTGCGAATATTGATAAAGATTTCGGTACCTTCTTTAGTGAATTCTTTAGCCACATAGCCCATTCCAATTGCCTTTTGAAGAGAAGGTGCTTGTGTGCCAGAAGTTACTTTACCAATATTGTTACCTTCAGCATCTACAATTTCATAATCATGACGGGGAATACCACGGTCGACCATTTCAAATCCTACCAATTTTTTGGCCACACCAGCTTCTTTTTGAGCTTGTAATGCTTCAGAATTAGTAAAAGTTTTGGAGAATTTGGTAATCCAGCCCAAACCAGCCTCAATTGGAGAAGTGGTATCGTCAATATCATTTCCATATAAACAGAATCCCATTTCTAAACGAAGGGTATCTCTCGCACCTAAACCAATAGGTTTAATGTTATGTGCTTTTCCTGCTTCAAATATGGCATCCCAAATTTGATCGGCGTATTGATTTTCGAAATAGATTTCAAAACCTCCGGCACCGGTATAACCTGTTGCAGAAATTACAACGTTATCTACACCGGCAAATGTGCCTTTCTTGAAACTATAATATTCCATTGAAGCTAAATCTACATCGGTTAAGGTTTGTAGAGCTTCTGCAGCTTTAGGGCCTTGAATAGCTAAAAGTGAAGTTTTATCAGAAATATTGTGCATTTCTACACCAGCAGTATTGAACTGTTGAATCCAGTTCCAGTCTTTTTCGATGTTAGAAGCATTAACCACTAGCATGTAAGTTTTTTCATCTAAACGATAAACCAAAAGATCATCAACTATGCCGCCATCTTTATTCGGTAAACACGAGTATTGAACTTTGCCATCGTATAATTTAGAGGCATCGTTACTGGTTACGCGTTGAATTAAATCTAAAGCATTTTCACCTTTCAGAATAAACTCGCCCATGTGGCTTACATCAAAAACACCAACACCTGTTCTTACTGTTTGATGTTCGGCATTAATGCCTTCGTATTGTACAGGCATATTATAACCTGCGAATGGAACCATTTTTGCGCCTAAGCCAATGTGCTTTTCTGTTAATGCGGTATTTTTCATGCTTAATTTTTAGTTGGCGGCAAAAATACTAAGAAAAAGGCAATGTTTTGGGCTTAATTTAATCTGTTTTTGGAAAGAAAAACTCAAACGTTTGATTAGGATGAGGATCAAGACTAACAGTTCAATTCATCCTACCTGGGCTGTAACTCAGGGATCAGTAACCAGATGCTTAATAACGTTCGTTAGACAGGAACCATGTATTACGCACTGAGCAACTCCTCGTATATTTTCAACATTTTAGAAGAAATAAGGTGTACGCCATGATCGTTTTCAACAGTTTTTCTGGCATTATCACCTATCTCTACCCACCTTTTAGGGTTGATGATACATTGCAAGATTGAGCGGTAAAATTCATCGGCAGAATCTGCTATCAAAATATCATGACCATG
The DNA here is from genome assembly GCF_900111155.1 of Pedobacter rhizosphaerae. Lineage (GTDB taxonomy): Bacteria > Bacteroidota > Bacteroidia > Sphingobacteriales > Sphingobacteriaceae > Pedobacter > Pedobacter rhizosphaerae. Next base: position 37,147 of record NZ_FOGG01000039.1, read on the forward strand.
CCGGCAATTAATCCCTTCTGCAGCAGTAGTGGTAGCGATAATACATTTCTGCATCGCCATTCCCTCTATAATTTTTACCCGCATTCCGGTACCTGAAATTAAGGGCACAATCATGATGGCTTTAGAATTCATAAACTCTACGGCATCAAAAACTTCTCCCTCTACAATCAGATTTTCAGAGTCATACTCAAAAAAATGCTTCTGCATATTTTTACCTGCAATGTAAAACCGAAGATCTTTATTTAGCTTTTCAATATCTGGCCAAATATCGTCCAGGAACCACTCTAATCCTTCCTGGTTCGGCCGCCAATCCATAGCCCCTAAATGAAATAGGGTTGGAAAGCTGGTTTTACTTTTATCTACTTTATATTTTTCTAAATCAATGGCTACCGGAAATACCGACATCGGCACTTTGCAGCCAAACCTTAAAATACTTTGCCGATCTGGCTCACTAATAGCAAAAATCTGGTGAAATCGATTAATCTGATCCGTTTCGTAGGCCTTTAATCGTTGAGCTAAAAAAGCAAGATATTTCCGGCGTACCAGGAATTTTTCCGAATGTGAAAGCCGCTCCCACATGGTAAACTCAATGTTATGCGCTCTGTAAATCAGTTTAGCACTGCTATTGGCTTTTACTATATCCAGATATGGAACTACAAAAAGGCCTTCAAACTGAATAATATCAAAACTATTCTCTCTCAGTAAACCTTCCAATTGTTTGGCTGCATCTTCACTGTAATACCGGGAAACATTATAAGATTCGTTGGTAAAAATATTAAAGAATGCCGACCACACATTGACATCGGTATCAAGCTCATGCGTGTGAAATTTAATTTGTTCAAAAACGGGATCGTAAATATCATCAACATCTACCTTGCCCTTTGAAGGGTTGAGACTAAACAAAGTAATATCTGCACCAAGCTGAAGTAGACCTTTTATGGTATTGTACACCACAATTGGGTAACCACTGTTTGGCGGAAAGGGAATCCGCTTAGTAATTAACAGAATTTTCACAATGCTGTGAATTTACGAAATTTAGGCGTTTTTTGAAAACAGATCTAGCTGTGGATCGCTAACATTGAAGGTTTTTCTGTGAAAAGGAGACAAACCAATTTCTAAAACTGCCTTGCGGTGTGCTATGGTAGGGTAACCTTTATTACTGAGCCAATTATAATGTGGAAAATCATGGTGTAAATTAGTCATGTATTCATCACGATGTGTTTTCGCTAAAATTGATGCTGCTGCAATATTCAGGTATTTACCATCCCCTTTAATTATACAGCTATGCGGAATTCGTGGATAGGTTTTAAATCGGTTTCCATCAATAACCAGGTATTCGGGTTTAGTATGTAATTGCTCAATGGCCCGGTGCATAGCCAGAAACGAGGCATTTAAAATATTTATGCGATCTATTTCCTCATGATCTACTGAAGCTACCGCCCAGGCTAAGGCTTCCTTTTCAATAATCGGACGCAGCAAATCTCTTTGCCCGTGAGATAATTGCTTTGAATCGTTTAATCCTTCCAATACAAACCCCCTGGGTAAAATAACTGCTGCTGCAAATACCGGCCCGGCCAGGCAACCTCTCCCCGCTTCATCACATCCAGCCTCTAAAAACTCTTCCTGATAGCAATTCAATAACATATTGCAAAACTACAGAATTACAATCCTTTATGTAAAATATTTTGTTCAACATCTATTAAAATACTAGATTTAGGAAGAATGAACTCCTTATGCACAATTTTAAACTAACGTCGAACACTATCATCTTCGGGAATTGATAAATTAACCAACATACGCTATAATTTTGGCTACAAATCGACAAAAAGCTATCAGGGTCTACGAATTACAGAAACCGGTTATAATTGCTACAATCCACGCAACGCAATACTCTTTTTAGATGATCAGAATTTATTAATGAAATATATAGAGATATGCTTTGAATGCCACCAAAGAAAGGTGAGCTCGGAAAATATAAAATTAGGCGAGTTCTGTAATCAGAAATATGATATGCTCAGCAAATTTTTTAACGCTGCCGATATTATATATGGAACAAACAAAATAAACGAATGAAATACAACGAAATACTAGCCAATAGAATTGCCGAACGATTGATGAATCTTTTAGATGTAGAAGAAAAATTTATGTTTAGTGGTTTGGTTTACATGGTAGATGGGAAACTATGCATTGGTGTAATGAAAGATAAAATCATGCTCAGAATTGACCCTGACACATTAGACACTTTAGCCGATAAAGATGGTTGGGAGCAGATGTGGAGCGGCACGCGCCCTATGAAAGGTTATATTCTGGTATCAGAGGATGTGCTCCAGCAAAATACAGAACTAGACTTTTGGATTAACCTGGCCTTAACTTACAACCCCATTGCAAAGGCTTCTAAAAAGAAAGCTAAACCGTAACGTTCTGCCCTTTCACATCGAATGCATCGCGCAAGCCAATAGCCAGTACATTAAAGGCATAAACAGTGAGCATAATGGCTAAACCAGGTAACACAGCAAGGTACGCCGCGTCCATAATAATATACCCATAATGCTCTTTAATCATACTCCCCCAGCTTGGCATAGGCGGTTGTGCCCCGAACCCTAAAAAGCTCAGACCAGTTTCCAGCAATATTGCCGAGGCAAAGTTAGAAGATGCCACCACCAGAATTGGTCCGGCTATATTGGGTAAAATATGCTTAACAATGGTTCGGCTGGTACTAAAACCCAAAGCTCTTGCTGCCTCTACAAATTCTACTTCTTTTAAGGCCATTACCTGCCCTCGCACAAGACGGGCAACATCAACCCAGGTAGATAGACCTACAGCAATAAAAATCTGCCAGAAGCCCTTACCTAGAGCAAAAGAAATTGCAATCACCAATAATAAAGAGGGTAACGACCATACAACGTTCATAAACCAGCTGATGGCTGCGTCGATCCTTCCACCGAAATACCCGGCTACAGCACCTAATCCTACTCCAATAAATAAGGAGATCAATACCGCCATTAAGCCTACAGATAAAGATACCCGAATACCCAATATTAATCTGCTGAGCAAATCCCTCCCATAAATATCAGTTCCTAAAAGAAATTTTCTTTTATAAATCAGCATGTGTGCTAACTCATCCGGCTGGTGAGGCATTTTTATCTTTGGAACCCTATGGCTGAATATTTCATTCAGACTATACCGTACTTCCTCAGCTTTTTCATCATCGCCGATATACTCCCGAACCACAATGCTATCCTTCACAAAACGGTAATCGGTAATGGGAATACTTTTAAAATTGGGCTCCTGCCCGTAAAGCATCCTTTCAAAAAAATTGACCTTCTTGATATTGGGATTTTTACTGGTAATCAAAAACTTAAAAGTTCTGCCCGGCTTTTTATTCGTAAGCTGAAGATGCATAATATTGGCATTAGGAGAATCATCTGGCATAATCAGATAACCCAAAATCCCCATCAACATTAAGAGTGAAATAAAAGCCAAACCAGCTAAGGCCAGTTTATTGCGTTTAAATTTCAACCAAACTTTTTTCGACGGGCTATTATCCATTACCTAACCATTCTACCTTTCCAATTGTATTTTCCACTATTGCCCGCAATGCCAATGTATACCATGTAAATGATGTGAAGTACATTCAAAACCGGCACCAATAAGAGTAAACTTCGCCTTTTAGCAAAACCTGTTACATCCCATAAAAATAATGTTTCCAATAGCATTTTAACTAATAACTGGTAAAATGTAATGGTTAAAAATTCAGGAATAAAAATCCCGACTACGAAATTCAGCAGCATACTCAGGTTAAACAGCCAAATGAGCACTCCCAAAACAATAATCGCTTTATTCTTATAGCGTGTGCTTTTAGATGCCCAACGCTTACGCTGTTGAATAAATGCTTTTAAATTTTCTTTAGCATGGGTGTAAACAATGGCAGCGCTGTTTTTCAGGAAGCCAATTTGATTGGGGTATTTTGCAGCAATTTTATGCAATAATAATTCATCATCGCCAGAAGCCAGATCATCAATGCCCTGAAAACCTCCAACCTCATAAAAAGCAGCCTTTTCATAGGCTAAATTAGCTCCATTACATGTAGAGGGCTGTTTGTTTCCAATAGTTGAAGCGCCAAGGCCAATCAGATATAAAAATTCTAAGGACTGTAATCGTTCAAAGAAGCTTTTTTCCTGAAAATAAGCTACCGGAGAAGATATCATTTTATAATCTCCTTCCTCATAAAACGAAACTATGGTACTCAACCAATTTTCAGCCATTCTGCAATCTGCATCGGTCGTAATAATTAAATCACCAGAGCAAGTACCAATGGCTGTTTGAATAGCCTTTTTCTTATAAGAATTTAAGGCATCAGCCTCATTTAATTTTATCAGTTTAACCGGAGCAGGGTAACTCAGTACTATTTCCGCAGTTCTATCGGTAGAGTGATCATCAATAATGATAATCTCAGTAAGTGCCTTTGGATAACGCTGTGCAAGAAGATCGTCAATCGTTTTGCCAATATTTTGTTCTTCGTCTCTGGCAGCCACAATAACAGAAACCTTTGTTTTAGCCTCAGAAAATTTCGGAGTAAAATATTTAAGTTTATGCCAGCCTTTTATAAAGCTAATAACGAGGAAACCATAAATTAAGGTCAGCGCAGCGGATAATAGACTAGTTAGATTTAGAAGTTCCAAAAAAATTGAGTTTAAAAACGAAATAAGTGCCTAATATAGCAGGAATAATAATATTTATTAGCCAAATACTGGCTGTACAAGCAATTACTGCTACATCTTGCCTGGTAATGAAGCTAAAAAAGTAAGATGCAGTAACACTTCGAATGCCAACATCGAATAAATCTAATGATGGAAGCGTTGACTGAACGAAGAACAAGATGCAAATCATCATGATAATATCTGCATAATGCAGGCCTGGAATTAGCCAGGTAAAAAGAATAAAGTACTGCGAACTAAATACAGCGTAACGGGCCAAACAAAACATCAAAATCTTAAATAGCTCATTCTTTCTATATCTTCCTAAAATGCTGTAAAACTTCTTGTACTTCCGAGTAAATTTAATGGAGAGCAGAATACCATTTAACCACCTGATGTTAAAAAAGAAAACAATAAAAAACAGGCAGAAGGCAAATACGAGTATTTGAATGGCAAAAAACAGCCTGTAATCCAGATTAATGAAACGGTAGAGAAAAATGCTCAACGCTATGGCACCGAATACATTGGTGAGTACCAATTGCCCGATATTACCAACAGTCATGGCAACCACTCCAACAATTCTCCTTTTTGGAGAGAGGAAGAAAACCCGCCCCCCGTACTCGCCTAAGCGGTTTGGTGTAAATATGGCTAAGGTTAAACCACAAAAAACAGATTCAATTGCCCGATAAAAGCTGATACTTTCAATATGTTCTATCAGCCTTCTCCATTTTGCAGCCTCTAAAAACCAGTTGACAAACATGAGTAAAAATACACTCCCAATTACAGTGATAATTTCAAGGCGAGGAATATCTGCCAGTAGTGTTTTAAAGTTTTGCAGATTTTTATTAGAAACCAGCTTATGATAAATAAACCAGAAAGCAAATACAACAATTGCCGCTTTAATAAGTAAAGAGAATATTTTTTTTTGCTTACCTGTCAAGATTATCTTTTTTAGTTTGCAAATATGCTTAATATTGCTGTAAATGTTGAGCGAAAAAAAGGAACGGATAATTTTGGGTATTGACCCGGGAACCGCAGTGATGGGTTATGGTGTGATTTTAGAAAAGGGGAATAAAACCGAACTGCTCAGTTTAGGTGTGGTTAAAATGACCCATTTAGATGATCCGTTTTTAAAGCTCCAACGTATTTTCGAAAAAACTGTAGTACTGATAGACCAATATAAACCTGATGTTTTAGCCATTGAAGCACCCTTTTATGGTAAAAACATTCAAGTACTATTGAAATTAGGTCGCGCGCAGGGAACGGCTATTGCCGCTGCCCTATCGAGAAATATTTCGGTAACGGAATACTCGCCTAGAAAAATTAAACAATCGATAACCGGAAATGGTAATGCCACTAAAGAACAGGTTGCTGCCATGCTGCAAAGACTGCTTAATTTTAAGGAAACTCCAGAATTCCTGGATGCTACCGATGGATTAGCTGTTGCAGTTTGCCATTCTTTTCAGAAAATTACCACAGGAGGAAAATCAAAAACCTACTCGGGCTGGGAATCTTTTGTTAGCGACAATAAAACCAAAGTAAAAGGGCTACCTGTTAAGGTGAAGAAATAAATTACTGCGTAGCTCAGGACGATCGTTTCGGTCGGTGGGACACAAGCCGATAGATATATAGACCTCTAACACGCTCGTCACCCTGAATATAGACCTCTAATACACTCGTCACCCTGAATTTATTTCAGGGTCTGTACACTATCTTATAGTTGGAGTCTAGGCCTACAGGATTCTTTAATCAGGGCGATCGTTTCGGTCGGTGGGACACCATAAGTGTTCGGAAGATCACTTTGGGGGAATTTTAAGTAATAAATCTACTTTATTAGGATCACCACCACATAAGGCCACAATATCTTTCATCAATAATTTTTCCAGCTCATTCAAGAAGTGTTGTTTCATTATTTTATATCCTTTCAGCCCATTAATTTCTTTATAGGTTAATAGGAGTGTTGCGGCAATCATGGTAGTGTAAAGTACTACCATGATGCCATTTTCACTTCTGTTTATTAGATGGCTGAAATTTAATTCCTGTTTGAGGAATTTGAAAAAGACTTCAATATCCCATCTGCTTTTGTATAACAGGGTAATATCTATTGCACTTAAGTCTAGGATATTAGTG
>NZ_FOGG01000065.1 GCF_900111155.1 Pedobacter rhizosphaerae
GGGAAACCATCCGAGCAGATAATCCGAGGCAAATTTATGGATCTGTTTTATTTTGAAACGTTGTTCCTCATAGATACCAAATAGATAAATGGTCATGACTTCCTGATCGGTAAAATCAGGTCTACTATTATTGGTGAACCGCTGGCAGTGGTACTGCAGTTCAATTTCATAACTATCGCATACATATTGGTATAATTTTATTAATTTTAGTGCCTTAGCCTGATTAATCATGTGGTTTTACAGTGCGTCGAATACACTATAAATATACTGATTATCAGGCTATTATAAAAATAAACCAGGCTGTTTTATGCCTATTTTTATAATTAAATCCGACCCTTAATTCGCATTATTAAGTAGCAAGTATTTAGTAGCAAGTATCGAGATTATTCCGTCCATCTTCCATCAAAACATTTTACATGAGTAGCAAGTATTGAGTAGCAAGTATTTAGTATTGAGGCTGTTTGTGATTAGCTTTTAATCAATGGATTCTTCTCTTTGGCAAAAAGTTCAAATACCTTTTTATCGGTGAATTTAGGGAACAACTTATTCATCCATACCGCTAGTTTTCCTTGTCCTGTCATGATTAAGGTTCTTTTGCGTTGCACAATCCCATCAGCAATATTACTTGCAACTTCTTCAGCACTCATCATTTTACCTTCCTCCATACTGGTTTCACCATGTGCTGCTCCGTCTTTTGCAAGCGCTGCAACGCGGATATTAGAAGTGGTAAATCCAGGGCAAGCCACCATTACGTGAACACCTGTTTTCAGTAATTCTGTACGTAAAGATTCCATAAAACCGTTCATGGCAAATTTAGAAGCCGAATAACCCGTTCTGCCTGGTAAACCACGGTAACCGGCTATAGAAGAAACTCCAACAATGCTACCCTTGGTTTTCAAAATCTCTGGCAACGCATATTTAGTGCAATAAACTGTTCCCCAGAAGTTCACATCCATCAGATTTTTCAATACCGATAAATCTAAATCATTAAAAAGGGCACGCATAGATAATCCGGCATTATTTATCAAAATATCTATTTTTTGAAAAGATATCATGGCTTGCTTGATGATCAATTCGCAATCGGCTTCCTTGCTCACATCAGCCTGAACGGCAACTGCTCTAATTTGATATTTTTTCTCTAAATCCGCAGTACTCTCACAAAGGGTAACATACTGACGAGCAGCCAATACCAGGTTTGCACCACGCTTAGCAAATTCTTCTGCACAAGCTTTTCCGATTCCACTAGAGGCCCCGGTTATGATGATTACTTTATCTTTTAAATTCATATTTTTTTTATAGTATCGAGTATTTAGTATCGAGTATCAAGACTGGATTCCGATGCTTTGGATGCCTGTCCATCTTACATTACAACATTTTACATTAGTATCAAGTATTTAGTATAAAGTAGCAAGACTGGATTCCGATGCTTTGGATGCCTGTCCATCTTACATTATAACATTTTACATTAGTATCAAGTTTTTAGTATAAAGTAGCAAGACTGGGCGTTTACAACTATTAGTTAATATTTAAGGTACTGGGTTGCTTCAACAACTTTGTCTGTGTTAATAATGTCTACTTCTATACTTTTAAGTAGCTTCCATGTCGTTTCGTTATCTGGTGCGCCCCAGAAACGCACAGGCTTATGGAGCAGATGGGCTGCCTTAATCACTTTGAGAAGCTCTTTTTTATCTGCTTCAGGTATTTCGCCGACACCCTTCCATTTGGAATAAGAGGCAAAATTATCGCTAATCATCGTTATGCGGGCCAAGTTCTTTTTATCATATTTTGCATGAGGTAAGCCATCAAAAAACAGCCACTTTGGATATTCATGAAATGTGGTGCTATCGGGTCTGGCTCCACTAATCACAATTTGAAATGCATCAGGATTTCTATCTTTATCAAATAAATCGCCATATTTTTCAATTTCCTTTTTCAATACAGGATAAACCAGGCTCCAGTTTTCCTTCACGTCAATCATCAGTGTTAAACCGTAATTTGTTTTTACTCCCCTTTGCTTATCCTTGCTAAACCAATCTGCTAAAGGAGCCAGATAAAGGCGATCCAGTGTACGCGAAAGGTCCTTATCTTTTCTGCTGTGGGCAACGATTAGCGAATCGCCAATCAGGAAGATATCGGCTTCTACTTGAGCAACCTGATAGGCATAGGCTTGGATTAGGGGCCTTGCATGGGTGTAATCGTTATGAGAATGGATTTTAATCTGCGCACTTAAACTACATGTAAGGGAGCAGAAAAGGAGAATTAAGAATATCCTATACATTATTTCATCATTGCGGTTTCATACGGTACACGGGTAATAATCGAGCGTCCGAGAGTAATTTCGTCTGTATATTCCAGTTCGCCACCAAAAGCAATTCCCCTGGCGATGGTAGTAATAGGTACATTGAATTCTTTAAGTCGTTTATAAAGATAAAAAAGAGTGGTATCACCTTCCATATTCGGACTTAAGGCCAAGATAATTTCTTTAACACCTCCTGCGGCAACTCTATCCACCAATCCATCAATAAATAAATCGGCTGGCCCCACCCCGTCCATTGGTGAGATCAATCCTCCAAGCACATGATATACCCCAAAATACTGACCAGTATTCTCAATAGCCATTACATCTCTGGTATCTTCCACAACGCAAATGGTTTCTTTATCCCGCTTATTCGAGCTACAAATTTCGCAAATTACATGATCGGATATATTACGGCAAATATTACAGTTTTTAATTTCTGCTTTTAACCGGATTAATGTATTTCCAAACAGATTGACTTCTTCTTTTTCTTTATTCAACAGATGTAATACCAATCTTAGCGCTGTTTTTTGCCCTACCCCAGGTAACTTCGAGAATTCGTTTACCGCATCTTCCAGCAGTTTGGATGAAAAATTCATACTACAAAAATAATTAAAATAGTTGATTTGTTTAAGATCATCAGGGCAACCTAATCCCCAAACTGCGTTTGCAAGTCTTGTATCTCAGATCCCGCGTCTCAAATCTGGTATCTCAAATCTCATATTGACATTAGAAGCTAATTTCTTACATTTAACAGCTTAACAAAAAAACTATGTCGCCAACCATTCTACTCTGTTTCTTAATCGGCTACTTTCTGGTGCTGATAATTATTTCGTTTGTAACCTCACAAAAATCATCAGACAATTCTACCTTTTTTATTGCCAATAGAAATTCCAAATGGTATTTGGTTGCCTTTGGAATGATCGGAACGGCCCTTTCTGGGGTAACATTTATTTCCGTTCCCGGCGAAGTGGGTGCACCCGGAGGGAATCAGTTCCAGTATTTTCAGTTTGTATTGGGTAATGCAGTGGGTTTCATCATCATTGCTACGGTTTTATTGCCATTGTACTACCGGATGAAATTAACTTCGATTTACAGTTATATAGAACAGCGACTAGGCCATTACAGCTATAAAACAGCAGCATCTATATTCTTGTTGAGTCGTACACTAGGCTCGGCAACCAGGTTATACTTAGTTGTTATCGTATTACAGCGTTTTATATTCGACAACTACGGTGTTCCTTTTTGGCTAACGGTATTGATTTCCCTGGCCTTGATCTGGTCGTACACATTTAAAGGCGGTTTAAAAACAATCATCATTACTGATACTTTACAAACTTTTTTCCTGGTTCTTTCGGTATTCTTAACCATTTATTTCATCTGTAATAGTTTAGATTTTAACATCCCGCAGGCTTTTGAATCCATTAAAAACAGCAGCTATTCCAAAATATTTTTCTTAGACGATTTCCTGACCAATAAATTTAATTTTGGTAAGCAATTTATCGGAGGAATATTCGTAACGATCGCCATGACTGGTTTAGATCAGGATTTAATGCAGAAAAATTTAAGTATGAGTACCATTAAAGAGGCACAGAAAAATATGTTCAGCTTTACCGGTGTATTTGTCATTTTAAATGTTTTCTTTTTAAGTGTTGGCGCGCTTTTGTATATTTTCGCCGCTAAAAACGGTATCGATATTCCTTTAGACCATCTTACTGGAAAAGCCCGAACAGATTTATTATTCCCTGAAATTGCCCTTAATAATTTGGGCGCTGTGCCAGCCATTATATTCATGCTGGGTTTAACAGCGGCAACTTTTGCAACTACAGATTCTGCGCTTACGGCCTTAACTACCTCGTTTTGTGTAGACTTTTTAGGTATGGATAAAGCAGAGAACTTAAATGCAGAGAAAGCTGTTAAAAAGCGTCATGCGGTACATGTAGCCTTTTCAATTTTAATGTTTCTGGTTATCATCGTAATCAATGCATTTAACAGTTCCTCTGTGGTGAGCTTAATTTTCCAAATCGCTTCATACACCTACGGTCCGCTGTTAGGTTTGTATAGTTTTGGATTGTTTGTAAAAAATCGTGGTTTGCATGATAAATTAGTTCCAATAGTTTGCATTTTATCGCCTTTTTTATGTTACTTGCTTGCAACGTACTCTACCCAATTATTGGGCGGTTACGTTTTTAGCGTAGAATTGATATTAATTAATGGATTAATCACTTTTATAGGTTTGCTATTCATCAGTAAAAAGACCGATAAGCAGACCAGGTTTTAATTTTAGAATAAAAGTATATGACGAGTGAAGAAAAAATTAGAAGTGCTTTTGAGAATAAAGACTGGCAGGAAATTAAAGTAACAGACTCCTGGCAGATATTTAAAATAATGGCCGAATTTGTAGACGGCTTTGAAAAACTGGCCAAAATAGGTCCCTGTGTTACCATATATGGTTCTGCCCGTACGGCGCAAACCAACAAATATTACCAGTTGGCAGAACAGTGTGGAAAGCTATTAACTGATAGAGGTTATGGTGTTATTACTGGCGGAGGACCTGGAATTATGGAGGCCGGTAACAAAGGTGCACATACCAATGGAGGTAAATCAGTAGGTTTAAATATTGAGTTGCCTTTTGAGCAATTCCACAATAAGTACATTGACCATAACAAACTTTTAGAGTTCGATTATTTCTTTGTACGTAAGGTGATGTTCATGAAATATAGCCAGGGCTTTATCGTTCTTCCAGGAGGTTTTGGTACAATGGACGAACTTTTCGAGGCCCTTACCCTTATTCAGACTGGTAAAATTGCCCGTTTCCCAATTGTTTTAATTGGCACTGATTACTGGGGAGGTTTAATCGATTGGATCAAAAATACCATGCTCCAGAAAGAACACAACATCCATGAAGAGGATCTGAATCTCTTCCGTTTGGTAGATACTGCTGAAGAAGCCGCCGAACATATTTTCCGTTTCTACGACAAATACGTATTGAAACCAAATTTCTAATTCGATTTAGTATAAATTGATATTTATATTTCAAGTGCTTGCATGGTCAAGCACTTTTTTTATTACTAACCCACACTGTAACAACTCCATAAAACTGTTATCTAACCTACAAAAAGACGGGTTTTATCAACATGACAAACAATTGTTTTAATTCTACGTTTTCAAGTTTCTGCACGTTTGGTATAGCGAATAGCTTAAGCAGATTTTAAATACTAACACACAAATCCTTTGGTGAGATGGAACAGTTATTAAATTGGAGAAAAGGTGTATTTGATAGTAATTATCAGGTATTCAACAAGGGCTTATTAAGGTTCTCACTGAACTTTAGTACCTGGAAAAATACGGCTATTGCCACTACTCAAGGCGGAATTTATCTTTTAAAAAGCGAAGGATTTAGTCATCCTAAGACTAAATTAATCAATAATAAAAATGAAGTTATCGCTGTAATCAATTACGAGTGGCTGGCTTTTAAAGCAAAAATTAAACTCAGTACCGGAGAAGAACTGGAGTGGTCATTTCAAAATACCTGGCTAAGCAGATGGTCTATTAATAACCATACAGATAAACAACTTTTATTTAATGCGGCTACCGGCAATGGACTAATTCACACCAATGTAGATGACGATTTATTAGTTGTAATTGGTTTATTTATTAGGGAATATTATGCAAGGATACTTATCCTTTTACTTTTGATCGTGTTCCTGCCATTATCTTTCAGAGGGATTTTTTAATCAAGCGGGCAAAGCATCGAAACCCAATCTTGCTACTCGATACTAAATACTTGCTACTACTAATAGACAATCTCAAATATTCGCTCAACAGGGCGGGCAATTACGCCTTTATTTCCGGAAATCACTATTGGTCGTTCGATAAGATTAGGATTTTCTGTCATCACTTTTATCCATTCATCATCGGTTAGAGACTTGCCTTTATAGTGTTCTACATATATTGGTTCTGTTTTTCTTAGCAGTTCTTCAGGTTTAATCCCTAATTTTTGAATAATCTCCGCAAGCTCTTCAATTGTTGGAGGGGTTTCCAAATAATATATGATTTCAAAATCAAGACCGCTTTCCTGCAAAATGGTTAATGCAGACCTGCTCTTGCTACAACGGTTATTGTGATAAATTTTAATCATCTTTTTAAATTATAATCCACTAACACCACCACTTACCACCAGTTTCATTGCATCTGCAGCACTCATATTCAAGTCGACAACCTTATCCCTTTTTACAATACAAAGCTGGCCAGCAAATGAATAAGAAAGGGGAAAATAAACAGCAACATCATCTTGAAGATTGAGTTTCTTGAGATCGTTTTGAGTCAGAAAACCAATTTTTTTCATTCCACCTTCTACCTCTACCAGAACCGGGTGATTAAATTTCTTTTCGTCGCCTACAAAGGCCTCGGTAAGATCTTTTATGGAAGAATATATAAAGTTTAATAATGGTAATCGATGTAAGATTCGCTGAAACCAATTGTACATGGGTTCGGTTACAAAGTTGGTTACAAAAATTCCGGCAACTAAGATGATGGTAATTACGGTTAGTAGCCCCAAACCTGGAATATTCCTGCTCTCCCCTGTCCTGGGATCTACTCCCAGAATATTATTTACATTTAACCAGCTATCAACAGTAGTTACCGCCCATACCACAATAAAAATACTCACTGCGATAGGCACTACAATTAATAAACCTTTAATGAGATAATTTAAAATGGCCTTCCCGATTCTGTTCATGCCGCAAAATTACTTATTTGTTTTGTTCTTTAATTGTTTAAGTGCTTAATTGTTTAACTGATGATGCAGAGTAATAATCGACTAACTGTTTAATTGTCTAATTGTTCAACTGCTTAATTGTTCAATTGTTTAACTGATGAACCGTTGAACTGTTTAACTGATGCAATTGCAGACTAATTCAATAATGACCATTGAACTAATGACTAATGAACTAGTGACTAATGAACTATTGAACAAGTGAACCATTGAACTAACCTATCATTCATAAAAATACACCCTTTTTACTCTTTGAGAGATATTGGTTAAAATTTCGTAAGGAATTGTACCGATATCTTTTGCCAACTGCATAATGCTATGACTCTGGTTAAACACGATGGCTTCATCGCCTGCTTTAACATCAATACCCGTTACATCCAACATGGTCATATCCATGCAAATTGAGCCAATGGTAGGCACTAAATGTCCATTAACGATCATTTTACCAACTCCATTTCCGAATGCCCTGCTGTAACCATCGGCATACCCAATTTTAACGGTTGCAATTCTTCCACCTTGTGGCATTACTCCTCTCCTGCTGTAACCAACAGTTTCCCCAGCTTCCAGGAGCTTAACTTGGGTAACAGTAGTTTTCAGAACCATAACCGTTTGTAGTCCTCTATTTTGATACAATGCAGAATCGAAGCCATAAAGCCCTATTCCTAAACGAACCATATCCATTTGTCCATTAGGCCACCTACTGATACCAGAGGTATTTGCAATATGCAATAATGGCTTGTAGCCTAAAGCGTTGACCAACTGATCTGCAACATTTTGAAACTGATCAATTTGGTGTTGGGTAAAGCCATCATGTTCTGCTGCGTCACTAGCTACTAAATGAGAGAAAATACTTTGCACCTTGATCTTATCATTATTTTTTATCCCCTCAATCAGGCTGGAAATTTCAGCTCGATCGAAGCCCAAACGATGCATGCCACTATCAATTTTCAGGTGTACCGGATAATTAAAATCGTAATTGGATAAAGCCCGCATAAAGCTGTTCAATATCTCTAAGCTATAAATTTCAGGTTCTAAACGATGTTTAATAATGGCTTCAAAAGCAGATTCCTCCGGACTCAACACCATTATGGGTAAGGTAATCCCCGCTTTACGTAGGGCAATACCCTCATCGGCATAGGCTACTGCCAAATAATCTACTTTGTGAAACTGTAAAAGATTTGCGATCTCAAAACTTCCGCTACCATAAGAAAAAGCCTTCACCATGGCCATAATTTTTACTCCCGGTTGTATTTTAGAGCGGTAGAACTGCAAATTACCCACCATGGCATTGAGATCAATTTCTAAAACGGTATCGTGAATTTTCTGCGTTAACAGTTTACTGATCCTCCCAAATTCAAATCGCCTTGCCCCTTTTACTAAAATGGTTTCATGGCTGAATTCTATACTGGGGAAAGCTTCTATGAAAGCATTTGTATCGTCAAAAAAAAGGGTATCAACACTGAACAAAGTTTGATGGGCGGCCATGTGTTTCCCGATTCCGATCAACCTGTTTACCTTCTTTTGAACCAACAATTCGGCAATTTCTTTATATAAATCCTGATCATCCTTACCTGTTTCGAACAATTCGGAAAGGATAACCGTTCTTTTAGGGTGCTGGTTTTGTTGGTTGAGAAAATCGAGTGCAATGGCCAATGAAGAAATATCTGCACTGTAAGAGTCATCAATAATGGAGCATTGATTAATTCCATTTTTCAGCTCCAGGCGCATACTTACGGCACTGATTTTTTCGAGTCTTAAATCGGCCTGTTCAGGCGTGTATCCCATTGCTAAAAGGGTTGCCCAGCAAATCATTCCATTCTCAATGGAAGCCCGGTCCTTAAACGGGAGAATACATTCAATTTCAGCATTTTGATAAATAGCCCTCAGGTAACAATTACCTTCAATAGGCTCTACAGCAATAATTTGCAAATCTGCCGCCTGCTTACTGCTCCAGCTAAAATGCTTCTTTCCTGGCAATAGCTTGGCATTAATTTCGGTTACGTATTCTGGGGAATAAATGAGCAAATCGGCATTTTTAAAAAGCTTAAGTTTTTCTAACAGCTTTTCCTTCTTAGAGCTAAATCCCTCTGCATGAGCCTCTCCGATATTGGTTAAAATTCCAATTTCTGGTTGAATAATCTCTTCGAGTTCGTCCATCTCATTTACAGCAGAAATTCCAGCTTCGAAAATCCCTAAATTGTTCTCAGATTCAATCTGCCAAACCGAAAGTGGTACTCCTATTTGAGAGTTGTAACTTTTAGGACTTCTCACGATATTAAAATCTAGTGCTAAAAGTTGATATAACCATTCTTTAACAATGGTTTTTCCGTTACTTCCGGTAATGCCAATGGTTTTTAATTGAGATTGCGACCGATGATAAGTGGCCAGTTTCTGAAGGGACTTCAGTACGTTTTCTACGATAATGAAATTACAATCAGGATACTGATCAACATATTTTCGGTCGGTAACTACAAAATTTCGAATCTCCTTTTGATAGGCATCTTTGATAAATTCGTGCCCATCACGATGTGACTTCAAAGCAAAAAAAAGTGAGTTTTCAGGCACTAGCACAGAACGGCTATCGATCACTAAATATTGGATAATGGCTTCGCTATCTACAAAAACGGCATCGGCATTTAAAACTTGAACAACTTTAGAAACGGTATATATTGAAGTAGACATCCTTTATAATTTCAAAAAATTACAATATGGTTTTATTTTTTACGAATTTCAGCAATTAATTATGAAAAGCAGTAATCAAGCGCCCATTTTAGATAAAAAACAAGCATTGGCTAAAGCCGAAAGTTTTTGCGCCTACCAGGAACGCTCTCAAAAGGAGGTGAGAACCAAACTATTAGAATTAGGAATGCGTGGCGATGAGCTGGAAGAGATTCTTAGCGACCTTATCCTCCATAATTTTTTGAATGAAGAACGCTTTGCAATGAACTACGCTTCGGGTAAATTCAACATAAAAAAATGGGGAAGGATAAAAATTAAGCAAGGACTGAAACTAAAGGGAGTGCCTGAAAAGTTACTGCAAAAAGCATTGTACAGCTTAGATGACGACGACTATCTGAAAACTTTAACCGATTTGGCCATTAAAAAAGCGAAGCTTTTAAACGAAAAAGATCCTTTTAAACGGAAAATTAAGTTGATGTACTATCTACAGTCCCGAGGTTTTGAAAATGATTTAATTTTAGTTGCACTGAAAAACAGCAACTTAAATTAAATATTAAATTTTTACTAAAAAATCCCTTGACAGAAATAGAAAACTCTCTATATTTGCATCACCAAAACGAAACACAGTATCTGTTTTGTAAATGCGAAAGTAGCTCAGTTGGTAGAGCACGACCTTGCCAAGGTCGGGGTCGCGAGTTCGAATCTCGTCTTTCGCTCCAAAAGCCTTCTTAAACGGAGGCTTTTAAATTTAAAAGGTTAATCACCTGCTCGGGTGGTGGAACTGGTAGACACGCAGGACTTAAAATCCTGTGACCCTAAAAGTCGTGCGGGTTCGATTCCCGCCCCGAGTACGAATGGGAATT
>NZ_FOGG01000042.1 GCF_900111155.1 Pedobacter rhizosphaerae
ATTATGGTTATGATAAGCTGAACCGTTTAAGCAATTCTGGTAAAACGACTGGAGCGATGACAGAGAATCTAAATTATGATGTGATGGGGAATATCTGGCAGTTGAAGCGTGACGGATCGGCTCTAAATCAATATCATTATTCGGGTAACCGCTTAAGCTCGGTAGATAATGTGGCTAACAATTACCAGTACGATACCAATGGCAATGCCACAACAGACGGCCGCAATGGTATGGTGTTAACCTATAATTATCTTAACCTTCCGGCTACAGCGAACGGTAATGGTACCAGTGTGGCTTATACATACGATGCCACAGGGCAGAAGCTGAATAAGAGCGCTCTTCGCAATGGAATTACTACCAGCCGTGATTATATTGAGGGGATTGAATATAAAAACAATGCGATTGAATTAATCCATACCGAAGAAGGTGTAGCACAAAGTAATGGGGATAACAGTTACACCTACCACTATAATCTTAGCGATCATCTCGGAAATGTGAGATATACGTTTGATATTTATGGTGGGATTGTGAGGCGTTTACAGGCTGATGATTATTCATTAGTATTCTATTGTTTTTTATTGGTATTCATGTGCTCGGCACAGCCTCGGTTACTATGAGTTTGGTAAAAAAGTTTCATTGGTTGCTGGGAATAATCAATATCTTTATAACGGCAAGGAGTTACAGGATGAGCTGGGTGAGCAGTATGACTATTCATCTGGACTTTATATTTTTAATGGTATTCATGAGCTCGGCGCAGCCTCGGTTATGGGGCTAGGTTCTATGATCCAGTTATTGGGAGGTGGAACGTAATAGATATGCTTGCTGAACTAGCACCAAGCCTAACTCCATTCAGATATTGTTTTAATAATCAGTTAATTACACCCATACTTTTGGGTTGTGGGAAAGAACTGCCAATGGTTACACTACAGATAATAAAGAAGATATAGAGCGATTTTTTGATATGATGCAAATAAAAAACCATTCTTTAAAAAATAACCCTAGTATGTCCCAGATGTCAAGTTTCATTGATGGAGAGATGAAGACTGGGGGATTGGGAACATTGAGCGATGGCAGTGAATTAGCAAAAGGGTTTACGATAACTGGTCAAAAAGACTTCTATGGAGGTAATCATTGGGTAACAGATCAAAAATCCTATTATAGCTTTTGGCATAGTGTTCAGGGAGATTTGACACCAGATGCACTTGATACTAGAACATTAAATCAACAATGGGGAGGATGGTTAGGTAAAATGTCCTATCCTGGTGGTGATAATCCGAAAAAATATAATGGAAAGGATGATTATTCTTATAAGCCTGGCAATATTGTAGAATATCCAGGTATGATGCATGATTTGAAATATGATAAAATGGGTATAACTGGATTTAAAGGGTTAGCGACAAGTACAAAGGCAATAAATGCCGATTATACATTTGTTGCACAAGAATTGGCATTGTCGTTAAGTCCAGGGCTAAGTCTAAAACAAAGAGCACGGGCTTATATTTTAGGTACGGGCTTGGGCTTGGTTGCCTTGCCTAAAACCTTAAATGCCTTAATGCCGCTAAAAGCCCTAACCTTATTACCTCGTTAATCTTTTACATATGAAATTTAAGATTTTTATTATAATTGCTATTCTTTTTTATTCCTGCAATATGATTGGTGCAGGCACGCATGGCTTATTAAAAGGATACCGTTATTCAATATCGAAAAAAGAATTGGAAACAGCTGTAATAAAGGTGATTGAAAAAAATCCAAACATTTATCGTGATACCATTGATAAAGATTATTATAATGATGGCATAACTTACCTGACAATAAAAATTAAAAATAAGGATATAGAAAATGAATATACCTTTAGATATTATGGAGACCAAGAAGATTGGAAAAATTCTACGTATTCGGAAATATTTATTTGTTATGCTTATGATAAGTATGGAAAAGGTGGTAGCGAGGGAAAGGGAAATTTTACTAAAGAACAAGAAAAAGGGTTGATTGATGCTTTTGAAATGTTCTTTATAGATCAATTAGATAGAGAGTTAAATCTTAACCATATTCAAGATACAGGCCAATAGCGGACTGTTCTCCCCCCTCTAGCACAATTATGTTCTAGCTCATAGCCTCCCGCTTGTGCTTAAAATAAACTCCAATCTGGTTGTAGCGTTTCCAATGCTATTAAGTTAAGCAAAATGGTGTCTGAGCTTCCCGATATGAAATCGGGACAAGTAGTCGAAGACCTTCGTAACAAGTCGAAAACTAAAATGAATTGCCCTTCGACAGGCTCAGGATGACAATCCATTTTATTTTTCTCCTTAAGTTAATAGCATTGGTAGCGTCTCGCTACGACCATTTTTATTTCTCTATTCCAAAATCTTCTTAGTTGAATAGTACTCCAACAGTCAAAATATTTAATACTGTTACGATAAGCTGAACCGTTTAAACACTTCTGGTAAAATCAATGGATCGATGACAGAGAACCTGAATTATGATGTGATGGGGAATATCTGGCAGTTGATGTGTTGGATCGAAACTAAATTAATTTCCCTGTTTTCAGTAGATCAAATCATCACCCACATTTTATCCACAGCCTTTAATACATATTATCCCAAACCTGGATTTGTCTATCAATTCGTATTGCGGGTTGTTTAAAAAAAAGTCCATAAAAAGTAGAACAAGAAAGATGGAAATGCCTAATTTTACGTCAGATATTGTTGGGAAAAGCAGCGTTCGTCCTGGAAAAATAACTGTTCATCAAAAAAACTTTTATTTATAAGATTAACACTGTAGATTAATTCCTGATTTATCTAAACCAAACGCAAAGAAATGAATACATTATTAACGCTCTTATCATCCATGCTATGCGCTATTATTTTTAGTAGCCGCAATATATTCGACCCTATTTCAAAGTATAGTGTAATAAGCGATTAGTCGCTACTTTAAACTACATCCCTAATTTAGAATAAGCCGTTGGTCATTATTCTTCAACACCATTATGTTTAAAATCTGTCTGATTCTTTGCCAATAAGATCAGTGCAGCTGAGTTTTATGATAGGAAGTATATCTCTTTCTTTTGAGCATCTATTGTATCAATTATAGTTGTTTTTAGGCAGAGTCAGATTATCATGACAGGATAAAGCACTATGAAAACGATAAAACTTTAAATAAAGAATATTATGAAAAAAATATTAACGCTATTAGTTTTAGCGGCGAGCTGCGGGATTGTATCTGCGCAGAATAAATTAGAATCGACAGGGAATGTGGGGATAGGGACGCTGACTCCAACCGCTAAGCTGAGTTTTAATAATTTAAATGACGGTTCCAACGGAGCTGATGGCATTACCTGGTATGATAATAATCCACTGATTTATGGGATTTATCGTACTCCTGGTGCCTGGGTGGCGCCAGGGTATCAGCAGCTTAAAATGAGTTGGGATACAGGGATTGTTTTAGATCCAGGAACACTTTATCAAAATAGCTACGTGGATATTCAGGGAAATGGCCTAAGAGTAACTAGCGGTAATGTGGGTATTGGTACTGCTAATCCTAACTCTACATTAGATGTTACAGGCGTTTTTCATGTAGTAAGCCCAGCACTTAGTCAATATACCGGAGGCCAAGGTACTTACATCGGTTGGAACAAATCCGGAGGAGGAGGTGAGGTTAACTTTGTTAATAGCATTGGGGGTGGAAACATCTCCGGTTTTGCTTTTGATGACACTAGTGACGGGGTAACTTTTAATAGGTTAATGACTATTCATGGAAATGGTAATGTGGGAATAGGTATTGCTGCACCCCAAGAGAAGCTGGCTGTTAACGGGCATATTAGAGCCCGGGAGATTAAAGTAGAAGCGACCAACTGGCCTGATTATGTTTTCAGACCTGAATACCAACTCCCAACTTTATCACAGATAGAACAGCAAATTAATGTTAATGGCCATTTACCCGACATGCCTTCTGCAAAAGAGGTGGAAAAGAATGGTGTGGCTTTGGGTGACATGAATAAACTTTTACTGAAAAAGGTAGAAGAATTAACGCTTCATCTCATTGTGAAGGAAAAAGTAATTAATCAGACTGGCAAACAATTAAAAGCTCAGGGTGATAAAATTGATAGGCTGGAGAAAGCACATGCTGCGCTACTCGATAAAATGGATTTATTAATCAAACTCCAAACCAAATAATGAAAAGAAATATTCTTATTGTAGGTGCTTTATTTATAAGTACTGTAGCTTTCTCTCAAACACCGGTTTTTAATTATAATGGTGCAGCCGATGTTATCTTTAGCTACCCACCAAGGGGATCTGGTGGAAGGGCATTTGTGCATGATGACAGCAACATTTTAACGCTCAATTATGGGGGTGATTTTACCGGTGGTGTGCGCATTGGTCCGAATTTTCATGTAGCTCCAGACGGTTCTTTAAGAGCGGGAAATGCACCGTATTCTGCCAACAGTAAAAACTCCTTTAATTCGTATAATTCCGGGCAAGGCGCAGGCCTGGCTACAGGTTGGATTACTGCAGATTTTGGAAGTGCTGATAATGCTTCCGACCGTCTGGTATTTGGGGTTGGATATGGTGGAAAAGCAGTGATCGGCACACATAACTACAATTTGAATTCCTGGGGTGGAGATCTCTTGATTTCTCCGGACGGAGGAAATGTTGGGATTGGAACTCATTCGGCCAGTTCTAAGTTATATGTTGCAGGACAAACAAGTAGTTTTAATTCTGCATTTGGCCAGATTGATCACATTACCAGTACTAAAAACTACGCTAATTTCAGCTCAAACAATCACGGAACATTACTGATTTCTTCTAACCTGTATTTTAAGGATAATGACGATTTAAAGATTGCTAATACGCACCCAACTATGGCAGGTGCCGGAATTCTTATTCCAGGAAATCAACGTGCTAATCAGGGTGGAATGATTTTCTATACCAGTATGCCAGCTTCGGTGATGGAGGATCAGGCATTTTCTGGTATTGCCGCTATGGCCATTAAACCCAGTGGTGATATAGGAATTGGTACGGTGACACCAAAAGAGAAGCTTTCTGTAAACGGCAAAATCCGTGCGCATGAAATTAAGGTAGAAACCGATAAATGGCCAGATTATGTGTTTATGCCGGAATACAAACTGCCAATTTTGTCTGAAGTAGAAAAACAGATAAAAGCCAATGGCCATTTACCCAATATGCCTTCTGCAAAAGAGGTAGAAACTAATGGATTGGCAGTAGGCGAAATGGTAAAGTTACAACAACAGAAAATAGAAGAACTCACGCTCTATCTTATCGAACAAAACAAGCAAATGACCGAAATGAAGAAGGAGATTGAGAAATTAAAAAAGCAGAAATAAATGAAATTAAGAATAATATGCGCACTGTTTTTAGGGCTGATATTTCTTCGGGTAGAAGCACAAACTGCTATTGCAATCTCGGTAGGTGGCGATGCCGATAAATTTTATCCGGTAACTTTTAGCGATCCGAACTGGAATTATAATAAACATACAACAATGAGCATAGGGCGTTCCAGTATACATGGAGATCAGATGTGGGTTGGAAGTATGATGGCTGACTTTACGTATCACACTTCTAACTGGGGTAATGTGTCTAATTTCTTAGATGTAAATCTTTATACTGTTTCGGGGAAGGAATTAATTGCAGGATGGGTAGACGCTACCAGCTCTAATGCATCGAACAATATTATAGTTTGGTTAAAGGGAGGAGGGCTAACTTATCACATCAGCAGCGCTGCTAATATCACCGCCACTGTTTATGATGGTGTTCAAAATGCCTTGCCATTTCAGGAAATCAATGGTCCTGCCAGAACTTACCTTACCGCAGTACAGGATTATGTAAACGTTTATGGATTAAATTATTCGGGGTCTGCTTTCTTTAATGGAGGGGGAAGCAATTTCATAAATGGCAATTTAGGGATTGGAATCCATAATCCCGCAGAAAAGCTAGCCGTTAATGGCAACATCAGGGCTAAGGAGGTTAAAGTAGAAGCTGCCAACTGGCCTGATTATGTGTTCAGGCCTGACTATGAACTGCCTTCGCTTTCTGTAATCGAAAAACAGATTAAAGCCAATGGGCATCTGTCAGAAATGCCTTCTGCGAAAGAGGTGGAAGCAAATGGCGTGAAGTTAGGTGAGTTGAATAAACTGTTGCTTAAGAAGGTAGAAGAACTTACACTTCATCTTATCGAACAAAACAAGCAAATGACCGAAATGAAGAAGGAGATTGAGAAATTAAAAAAGCAGAAATAAATGAAATTAAGAATAATATGCGCACTGTTTTTAGGGCTGATATTTCTTCGGGTAGAAGCACAAACTGCTATTGCAATCTCGGTAGGTGGCGATGCCGATAAGTTTTATCCGGTAACTTTTAGCGACCCAAACTGGGATCTTAATAAACCTACTACCATCAGTATTGGGCGATCGAATGTACACGAAGATCAGGTTTGGATTGGAAGTGTGATGGCGGATTTTACTTACCATACAAGTAACTGGGGGCATTCATCTGACTTTTTAGATGTCAATCTTTATACGGCTATCGGTGCGAGATTTGTTATTGCTGGATGGGCCAGGTCTTATACGATGCGCAATATTATAGTTTGGTTAAAGGGAGGGGGCTTAACTTATCATATCAACAGTCCTGCCAGCGTTGCCGTTACCGTTTACGATGGTGTTCAAAATGCTTTACCATTTCAGGAAATCAGTGGGCCAGCCAGAACTTACCTCACCGCAGTACAGGATTATGTAAACATATATGGATTAAACCATTCGGGTTCTGCGTACTTTATGGGTGGGGGAAGCAATTTCATAAATGGCAATTTAGGGATTGGAATCCAAAATCCCGCAGAAAAGCTAGCCGTTAATGGCAACATCAGGGCTAAGGAGGTTAGAGTAGAGGCTGCTAACTGGCCTGATTATGTGTTTCAGCCTGAATATGATTTACCCACACTTTCTGAGATCGAAAAACAGATTAAAGCCAATGGTCACCTTCCAGAAATGCCTTCTGCGAAAGAGGTAGAAACCAATGGTGTAGCATTGGGTGAAATGAACAAAATTTTACTTAAAAAAATTGAGGAACTGACTTTGCATTTAATAGAAAAAGATAAAGAAATGAAGCAGCAAACTGCAGCAATGATGGACCTTAAAAAAGATGTAGAAGCATTAAATCATCTCATCAGGAAGTAAAATAAGTTATAATTAAAATGAAAATCAAATTCTCACTCTCTGTACTGCTTTTTTTTCTGGCTACAGCATGCAGCAGGGCACAAATCATCTTTTTAGATGAAAATAAAAATTTAACCCGCGTTGCAGAAACGGTCTTACTTGCTGACCAAACCGCGCAAGATGGTCAATGTATATTCAGGCCTGCAAGTGCTGTCTCCAGTACCATGTGGTATGGGCCATATTTGCCTTTATCAGCCGGGCAATATCTGGTAAGCTTCAGGTTAAAAGTTGCCTCCAATGCTTCTACTGCTGCAGTGCTGAGTGTTGATATTGTATCGGCTTCGGGTGCTGAAACTTATGGAGGTATGTGGATAGCTCCAAATATGTTCAAAAATAGCAATAGCTGGGAGTTGTTCACCATTCCGGTTACGATACCAAATGGCATTACGAATCTGGAAGTACGCGGCATTACCTTCCAAACGGGCATAACAGATGTATCATTAGATTATGTGCAGATTAGTCCCGCAGGAATAAATGGTATTTACACTTCAGACTTTACTTTAACCAATAAAGGCGATTTGGGATTGGGAACAATGTCGCCTAAAGAAAAGCTATCTGTAAACGGTAAAATCCGTGCGCATGAGGTAAAAGTAGAAACGGCAAACTGGCCAGATTATGTGTTTAAGCCTGAATATGATTTACCCACACTTTCAGAAATCGAGAAGCTGATTAAAGCCATGGACCATCTTCCAGAAATACCTTCCGCTAAAGAGGTAGAAATCAATGGCGTAGCGTTGGGCGAAATGAATAAGCTATTGCTGAAAAAAGTAGAAGAGCTGACACTGCATTTAATTGAGAAAGACAAGCAACTTTCTTCGCTAAAATCAGAAGTAGCGGTAGCTAAACACACCGCTGCGGAAAACACCGCCATTCAAAATCAAAAAATAAAAGCACTTGCTGAGGCGATGAATCAATTAATGTTAAAATCTAAATAATATGATCTCAAAAAGAATGCTGCAGCTCTTTGTTGCAGGTTTGTTATTTTCCAGAGCAGCATTGGCACAACAACAGGAAGTCAATTTTGTAGACCAAAATATCAATTTTTCTGCAGCTCCCAGAACTACTATAAACCCCATGTCGATGAAGTTATGGGATAATTATCAGAACGGAGGCCCCGCTAATTTTGGTACGGTACTGGAAATTTATGGCAAATACGCCCATCAAACCAGTCAACTCCATTTTGGTGGCTGGGATAACTCTAAAATTCGCTATCGGGAGGCTTTTTATGCTCAAAATACCTGGTCTGATTGGATGACTTTACTGGATTCTAAAAATAACCTAGAATCTGCGGGACTTTTAATGATTTCCGGGCAGGGAAATCATTATATCAAAGAAGGTAATGTTGGGATTGGTACTATAACTCCTCGTGAAAAACTTTCTGTTAATGGTAAAATCCGTGCGCATGAAATTAAAGTGGAAGCCAGTGGCTGGCCGGATTATGTATTTCAGACTGATTATAAATTACCCACACTCATTGAGCTGGAAAAATACATTAAAAACAATAAACATTTGCCCGGTATGCCTACAGCGAAGCAAGTGGAAAGCGATGGTGCAGCATTAGGAGAAACAGTAAAGCAGTTGCTAAAAAATCAGGAACAGTTAACCCTATATATTATTGAGCAGCAAAAGCAAATAGAGGCTTTGAAGCAAATGCTAAACGAAAAAGATAAAAAATAACGCTATGAAAAGAAATAAATTTATCGCGATTGTTGGGATCGTATTGTGCTTTTTATCAGTAAATTTTTACGAAGCCGAAGCATCATCCTTCCCGGATGTTTATACTACTAGCGTTACTTTCCCGGCAGGATACAATATAGGTGATTACGTAGAGTTTGTGGCGGTGTCTCCAACCAATGCAGGTGCTTCTGGAAACTATGAGATTGCGATAAGCTATACGCGCCCGGATATAGCAGCCGCTGCGATTCATTTGGCAGCCGTTTCACACGCTAATCCCGACGGCTGGAAAGAGTTAGGAAGAAATAAATAATAACCAATACGTTGACGGTTATATGAATTTTACAGTGGATTGTAATCCCCAATACAACAGTGTGAAGTTTAGAATCAGAGCTATCGGAACAAGGGGTGTAACTACTATTCCATTAACGGTTAATATTGCCATTACCTCTAGAAACTTCAACTCAGGATTTGCCGCATTGAACAATTGGGGTAATGATACCTCAGTCACAAAATTTCTGCCAATGACTAACGATTGGGATTTATACGTTGGGGCACTTACTTCGCTTGATGGTGCTTCTTTAGCAATTAAAGCGCTCCAAAATGGAAATGTAGGTATCGGTACTGCTACACCTAAAGAGAAACTATCCGTAAACGGTAAAATCCGTGCGCATGAAGTGAAGGTGGAAACAGCAAACTGGCCCGATTATGTTTTTCAGCCGGGCTATGATTTACTTCCCCTTTTAGAGATAGAAAAGCAGGTTAAAGCCACTGGACACCTGCCTGATATGCCTTCAGCACGGGAGGTAGAAAACAATGGATTGGAATTAGGGGAGATGAATAAACTCCTGCTAAAAAAGATAGAAGAACTGACCTTGCATTTGATTGAGCTTAAAAAAGAAAATAACCTACAACAGCAACAATTAGAGCAGGTAAACAAAAATTATAAAGTCATACTTAAAGTTAATGGAAAGCATTAAGAATTAATTGCAACATATTAAACTTTAGATTTTCGTTGCTTTTAAACATTAAGGAGTTAAGGAACATTAAGTTTCAGGCTGGTTTGTCTTTCAGTTTTTAGCTGCCAAGGAGTAAAGGAAATTAAGGATAAAATGAATACTAAATCTCCTCTGATTTAAAGAGGAACGCTTACACCAAACAAAATAAAATGAAAAGGATTCTATTATTAATCGCGCTCAGCGTATCTACAGCAATGGCTTGGGCACAGGTAACCAATCTGGCACCTGGAGAGTATAAAAATGTAGTTGTACCCAATTATAATTACAATGGGGATTACACCCGCAATCTGATCTTGTTGCACGAAATGTACAATGACCAACTTCTGGGAGTAAATTATACCATTGGTACGTTAACGGCGTTGAGGGGATATGAAGCTGCATGGAATAGGTATAATGTGGCAACGATCAATACAGCTGCTTCCTATGCTTCTACATCAGGCAGTATATCATCGGTTTACAACAGTGAGGGTGCATGGAAATTAAAAACCTGCTTTTTCAATAGTAAAAAATATCTGGCTGTTGAAGTACCCTATCATCCATCGGTTCATAATCATGGCTATAAATTTACAGGCTGGACTACTTCGACAGGAGAAAATCTTCTGGCGGTTTCCTATGAAGTAAACGGGCAACCCACTAACCAGAATGTGCTAACCAACATCCAGGATTTTGTTCCAACGAATAATGAAACTCTCGCTGTGAACGAGTTTCATATCCTTGGCAATGTAGGAATAGGTACAACTACTCCTAAAGAAAAACTATCAGTGAACGGTAAAGTAAGAGCACATGAGGTTAAAGTGGAGATTGGCAACTGGCCGGATTATGTATTTAAACCTGAATATAAGCTCCAATCGCTTGCGGCGATAGAAAAGGAAATTAAAGCCAAGGGGCATCTTCCGGGAATGCCTTCGGCTGATGAAATTGAAAGTAACGGTTTGGCCTTGGGGGAAGTGGTAAAACTACAACAGGAAAAGATAGAAGAACTGACACTTCATTTAATTGAAAAGGAGAAGGAGATTGAACGCTTGAAGCAAATGGAGCAGCGTATAAATAAATTGGAATCCGCCTTAACAGGTGAGTATCCGTCAACGATTGAAAAAGCTCCAACAAAAAAGCAGAAAAAATAAATGCTCAAAGCAGGTGCACTATATTTTGCTATTGTAATGGCTTTTTTCATTGCGGTTATTTCTGCGGCCATAATTTTGCTCGCAGCACATTATCGCAATAGCTATTTAAAAGAGTTGCGGTTTAATCGTTTACAGCAGAACCGCGATTCGGCCATTCTGTATGCACTGAATACGCCCGCTCCTGTAGCTGGCGATACCTTGAAAATCGATTTGTATGCAGATGAAATGGATAGTGTAGAAATTAACCGGGAAAGCTGGGGAATTTTAAATTTAACGCAAGTGAAGGCTTTTATTGAGCAAGATACGTTAAAAAGTATTTTTTTCACCGGTACAGATACCCATAAAGATTCGCTGAGTTTATACCTTAGCGATGAAGACAGGCCGCTATCGGTAAGTGGAAAAACCAAAATTGTTGGTGATGTACAGGTGCCCAAAGCGGGCGTAAGACAATCGTACGCAGAAGGTAAGCCTTATGAGGGGGATCAACTGATTTATGGTAAAATAAGCGATAGTAAGCGTACGTTGGATGCTTTAGATGAAGCGCTGATTAAAAAGTTAACCACTCATTTAGAATTGCCTTTAGACGCTCTGCCGGTTTACCCGCGGCAAAATCTTCTGGTTTCTTTCGGGCAAGCCAGCCGGGCGTATAAACTGCCTGTAAATACACAACTTACACAACATTTGGTAGGTAAGATTATACTCTATGCCGATACCACCGTTACCATTACAGCACAGTCGCAGTTAAACGGCGTGATTATTTATGCGCCAGCTATTATGGTAGAGGAGGGGTTTGAAGGCAATTGTCAGTTGTTTGCTACCGATTCTATTATCGTTGCACCGAAAGTAAAGCTCCAGTATCCGTCTGTTTTGGGGCTAATTGCTTCGGAGAAAACAGTAGATCAGGCCAAAATCAGTATCGGGAAGGGAAGCCTGGTAAAAGGCATGGTTTTCAGTTCTGAAAAGAAACGCTCCGCAATGCAAACCCTCATAGCCCTTGGCGAAAAGACAAGGGTGGTAGGAGAGGTTTACAGTACAGGTTTGGTAAAGTTGGGTAAAGAGACACAGATTATTGGCAAAGTTTCCTGCAACCGTTTCATGATGCAAACGCCGGCCACCCTATACGAAAATTTTTTAATTGACGTACGGATAGACCGGAAGGCGAGAAGTAAATATTACCTCAGTTCGAAGCTGTTTAAGACTGAGCAGGCACAAAACCGGATTTTACAATGGCTAAATTAATGAAGAAGAAAATACCCGCTTCAACAGTGATTGAGGTGCTGATTGCGATGGTGATTATCCTGGTAGTTTTTGCCATTGCCATGGGGCTTTTTAGCAATGTGCTGAGCAGTGGGGTATCGTACAGAAAGGTACAGGCTCAAAACCAGCTTCAGGTACTCAGCCAGGAAGTGATTAACAAAGGTTATGTAGAAAATACAGCGGTGGTGGTAGATAGTATCGATTATCAGTTGAGTACCGAAACAACTGAAAACCCCAGTCTATCCAGCCTTAAAATTAAAGCCAGCCAACACGGGAAATTGCTGGGAGAGGTAAAATGTCTATTTAAAACTAAGGAGGGCACAAATGAAAATTAAGGCTTATACTTTGCTAGAGGTGACCATTGCCATGTTGCTGTCGGCCATATGCATTAGCGTATGTTTTACCGCTTACGGATTGATGAATGATTATTACAGCGTATTCAGGAAAAAGAACAAAGCTACCGATACTGCACTTACATTAAAACATGTGCTGGATAAAGATTTTTTGAAAGCCCGGTATGTGCTAAAAACACCCAATGGTTTAAGCCTGCAGCAGGATAGTTTGGAAATCAGCTATCAGTTTGATCCGCATGTAGTGCTGCGTAAGTTTAGCGATTTGCCTGCTGATAGTTTCCCTTTAGATACCCAGGATTTGTTATGTGCCTTTGAACAGCAGGACGTTGTTGAAGCCGATACGATCGATCTGCTTCAGTTTAAGGTTGCCATAGGCGATGGGGTAAAAGTTCCTTACCAGATCAATAAAGTTTACAGTGCTCAAGATCTTTTAAAATAATTATGTCTACAATCGATATTTCTTCCTATAAGCCGAAAAAGAAAAGCCCTGAAAAGGGGAGTGGTAAAACGGCTCTCGATTTTTTAAACCAGGATATTTCTTTTGGCGACGGGCAGCTGCCGGATAAAAAGAAGGAGAGCTTTTACAATGAGCTGGGTACCTTGATCCGTTCAGGCATTGATATTAAGAGTGCCCTTGAGCTTACGGCCAGTTCTTTTACTCAAACCAAGGATGTGGCGCTTTTTGCTTCCATCCAAAAGGAGGTTATTGCCGGGAAGTCTTTATCTGAAACGCTGGCTACCCAGGATAAATTTAGCCGTTATGAATATTACAGCATCCAGATTGGGGAAGAAACCGGGAAGCTGGGAGAAGTATTGGGCGAACTGGGTAAGTACTACAAAGCCAAAATCAGCCAACGGCGCAAAATTATCTCGGCCATTACTTACCCCATTTTAGTGCTTTCTACTTCTTTTGCGGCCATTTTCTTCATGATTAAATTTGTGGTACCCATGTTTGCCGATGTGTTTAAGCGCTTTGGCGGTAAACTGCCTTACATCACTTCATTAATCATCAGTTTCTCTGATTGGTTCGACCGCTACATTTACCTGTTGCTGGTTTTATTAATTGGGCTTATTACTTTTTACCTGCTCAGCAAAAAAACGCCCTGGTTTAAACGGGCCAGTGCCTTGGCACTGCTGAAGATCCCGTTGGTAGGTGATATTGCCAAAAAAATATACCTGGCCCGTTTTGCCAATACTATGCGCTTGCTTACCGAAACCAATACCCCTTTATTACAGGCTTTGGGCATGGTAAAGCAGATGATTACTTTTTATCCCATTGAGCAATCTTTGGCCCTGGCCGAGAAGGATATTTTATTGGGTAGCAGCCTTTCGGCCTCGCTGGCTAAGCATCCATTTTACCCGGCTAAATTTATCCAGATGATTAAAATTGCCGAAGAGGTTAATAAACTGGCCTATTTCTTCGAACAACTGGCCGATCAGTATACAGAAGAAGTAGAGTATAAAACTACGGCCATTAGCGGCATGCTGGAGCCACTAATCATTATCTTTTTGGGCTTAACCGTAGGCCTGATTTTGATTGCGATGTATTTACCGATGTTTCAGATGAGTAATACTTTTTAAGAAATAATAAGGAAACTGAGTATGAAAGTGGATTTATCACTATTAAAACGGATACAGGAAGGTATTTCACAAGAACGAACGGGTTCGCCCGATTTATTTGCTGAAAAGTTGGAAATATCGCGGAGACATTTGTATGTGAATATTGATTACCTGAAATCAGAATTCGATGCACCTATTGTGTATTCACGCGCTAGAGAGACATTCTACTTTACAGAGGAGTGGGAGTTTTATGTAGGAGATTTAAGTCGTATTAAGATAAGGCTTTCTAAAGTGATCTTGGAATCAATTAATAAGAATCTCAGTGCAATGTGAATTTATTGGAATTTTGTGCGGCTCTACTCTAGGTTTATGCACTAAGGTAATTTCCCTTTTTAGTTAAATCACCTTAGTGGTTGTTGTTAAAATGTTTTAGTAACCATGATAGGAAATTTCATTTTTTTTTGACTTTTTTATTCCGTGCAGATACTGTGCATGGAATTTTTTTAGATTACGAGAGAATTAACGTTCACTATATGCTAAAATATTTTCAACAATATTACCCAAATAAACGCCATTATTCTTTTATAACCAGTGTTTTGGTTCGTATATCATTAATCGCTTTTTTATACTGCGGCCCATTAATCGCTTTTGGCCAACAGGAACTTCCAGATCAAATTCCTCCATCGCCAATGACAATGCAATTTCAAAAATACGGTGATTATCCTGTAAGTCAGTATACTGGTATACCGGATATTAGAGTACCCATTTATACCATCCAGGAAGGAGATATTAACATCCCTATTTATTTAAGCTTCCATGCGTCTGGACTTGTTTTGGATGAGGGTCTTGGATTTGTGGGCACAGGTTGGACTCTTCAGACAGGAGGACTAATGTCTAGAACCATTAACGGTATACCTGATGATCTAGTGGGGATATATCCACTTCTTATCCCAGATTTTACTTGGGATTATGAGAGCAGACATGCGGAATTGAAAGATACATATGAAAACAGGTTGAATGATCATGAGCTAGATTTATATAGCTATAATGCATTGGGGCGTTCTGGGAAGTTTCTACCATCGGCAGGTTACTTGGATAGCACTATTGCATCTCAAGGTAACTCGTTTATGCTTCGAGAGGATAATATCAGATTGAGCACTATGGGTTTTACAGACGAAAATGGTATTTCCTGTTTGTTTGGTGGAAGTGGAAGAGAAGAATACCAAGATTGCATCATTCCCAGATGGCCGGGACCAACCTCTATGGTCTCAACCTGGCACCTCGCTTCTGTAACATCTTCAAGATATCCGGGTATGGGAGTGTCCTACCAGTATCAACGTGGCCCAGATCAATCAAACAGGGCTGGATGGGAATATAGGTTAGATGATCAATATATGCAAATGTATGATGGAGACTTCGCTGTTGATATCTCAAATTATTATCCTTATTCACTTCCTTCAAGTAACCATAGAATCCAGACATCTTCCTTCAGGCAGTATGAAACCCGAGTGCCTCAGAAAATTACTTTCTCATCTGGTTACTTACTTTTTTATGTTGATGGTGCCAGACAATTAACTAAGATAGAAATATATAATAAATACAACCAATTACAACGTACAGTAGAACTTGATGCGGTAAATTTCCCGAATAACTACAGAAGGAAATTAAGAGCTGTTATCTTCAAGGATGCTTTAGGATTGGAACAAGAGCGCTACAAATTTAATTATTTTGCAGAGAATTCAGGTATAGGGGGGGGGAAGGATCATTGGGGATTTTACAATGCTACTCCAGATAATGGTGACTATGTTATCGGTGTTCCGAATTTTGCTTATCAGTTCTATAGTCTAGGAAATTTCCATGGCGGAAACCTCTATTACTTCGGAGGCGGAGCTACACGAGAACCCAACCCATCCGCTGCACAAACCTACATGTTACAGCAGATTACTTTCCCCACTGGTGGTTTCACAAAGTTTGAGTATGAAGGAAATATTGATGCAGCATCACGTCCGGTTGGAGGTCTGAGAATAAAAAAAATATCAAGTTATATAGCAGAGGGGGAGATAGCACACCAAAAGATGTTTTCTTATGAACCTGGCCTTCCTGAGGTCTTAACAAACTCTGAACTCTATATGGAACATGCTGTAACTCTGCTAGGAGATAATTTTTACGAAGGGCGCAGAACTAAGCTCTACGAAGATGCTCCGGTTTCACTTTCTCCTAAAGGAGCACCTATCGGATATCCCCGCGTTACAGAAACAGAGGGAGATGTTATAACCAAGTATTATTTCGATAATGGAAGTGCCTACACCTACGAGAGAATGAATAATCCATATTTTTCTGTACCCGGAGAGTCGACACCATTATTTAAACTTATTGCAAACAATTA
This sequence comes from Pedobacter rhizosphaerae, assembly GCF_900111155.1. Classification (GTDB taxonomy): domain Bacteria; phylum Bacteroidota; class Bacteroidia; order Sphingobacteriales; family Sphingobacteriaceae; genus Pedobacter; species Pedobacter rhizosphaerae. The sequence goes on from NZ_FOGG01000042.1 coordinate 16,599, forward strand.
TCAGCCTTGGAATTTTGGAAATTTGATTGGGAAAGATATTAGTTCACCTGGTTACGAACGAAAAGAATCTTATAATTATCAAGATTCTATTCGCAAGACTGTGCATGATCTTGTGATCAATCAACATATTTTCCCAATGTGGTATCCTGGTACCTCGGGTGCAAGTAATCAAAATACTTATGAAAATAGCTTTATCGCAAATCATTCAGCAAGTCTTTTCACCTTTGCCAACCGCTACCATCATTCGGCTATTAAGCGGCAAACTAGCATGAGCGTAAGTGAAAAATGGGCTAATGGTGCAGAGATAAAGTTTACCGAAGATTATGAGTATGGTAATCCTCAATATCCTTTACAGAAAACCGCAGTTATCAAGAAAGATAGCAGAGGTGATATTGTTAAGACGAATTACAAATATGCTTATGATTTTATCTCTGACCCAATCTATCAACAACTTGCTGATTATAATCGCATTGCTATACCCATTGAGGAAACCAATAAAAACGTGACGCAAAACAAAGAACTCAATAAGGTTAATAGAGATTTCGCACTTTTTAATGGAACTTCGTCAAATCCTGGAGTAGCTCAGCTGAGTGCCATCAGGCAATCTCATGCAGCAGCTCCATCTGTAAAAGAAATAACAGTTGATCGTTATGATAATCTTGGCCATATTCTTCAACAAACAGATAAGAGTGGTTTAATTACCAGCTTTATTTATGGTTATGACCAATTCTTGCCTGTTGCTAAAATAATTGGAGCAGACTATAATACCGCTATTGCACTGGTTAACCAAAGCCTTTTAAACAACAGCACAACATCGGAGACCGATATGCGTAATCACCTTTCCATTCTAAGAAATACACTTAGTGCTGCTCAGGTAAGCACTTACACTTACAAACCGGGAATTGGCATGGGAAGTTCGACTGATCCGCGCGGACAAACGGTTACTTACGAATATGATAATTACCAACGACTAAAGTTCATCAAAGATCATGATGGGAATATTGTCAAAGCTTTTGATTACCACATTAAACCATAACACATGAATAAAACGCTCGTTATAACGATACTTAGCTTCGTTTTTTACTTTGTTCATACCCATTCCGTTTCTGCACAAATCCCTGATTCGTTAAGGTATAGAGCACAGCAAGGACAATACCGTTTACTTCTCCGCACGGATATCCTCACGGCTCGTAAAGTTGCAGAAATTGAGGGGAGATACAGAGATAGTATCTCGCTTGTTTTAGAAAGATTGGATCTTGATGCTCCGGCAAAACACAGCTTAATGATAGGTTTAGATAGTATGCGGGTAGAAAAGCTAAAGCGCATATTAACCACAGCCCAACTTGGCCGGCTACTAAAAAACTAATTACATTTTTAACTAATCAGTTGAAATTAGAAGAATGATTGATGAGTTAAAGAACAATTACCTTTCATGAAAAGATATCTGAACAATTTATGCATCCCATTTATACTATTCAGTTTAATAGGCTTCCCGGCATCTGCCCAGCTAGTGCTAACTACTTATACCGGGCAAACCGAAATCACCGCTCCAACGAGTGTCACACTTCGCGACCCTATACATATTGTGCCAACACCTGGCACTTCAGTGCGTATTTATACCACTGGAGTGAATACTATTCCCTGTGCAGCTGTAATTAGTGGAGCCAGTAGTAACCAGAATTACATCAGTACAAAAGTATTCAAACGTGCAGGCTTTTTTTCTGCTGAAGAGGTGAACAAGACGGGGTTAAATGTATGCGAGGTAAACCAAACCATTCAATATTTTGATGGTCTTGGTCGGCCAGTACAGACTGTTCAAGTGCAAGGAAGTCCTGAATTTAATGATATCATCCTCCCCATAACTTATGATGCCTTTGGCCGGGAAGCAGTGAAGTATGATATTTATACTCAAAGTAGTAATGGAGGGGGATTTAGACCAAATGCTTTGACAGAACAAGATAATTTTTACGCTAGTCCACCGCAAGGAGTGAAGCAAAATGATTGGCCGCTTGCTATTAGTGAATTTGAAAATAGCCCTCTAAATAGAGTCAGACAACAAGGTTTTTCTGGAACAGATTGGCAAATAGGTAGTGGCCATACGGTCAGAACAATATATAGCACAAATGTGGTTTCAGAGGTTAAACTGTGGAGAACTAATACCGGTGGTGCTTCATCGGTTGAACATTACTCAGCTGGGAGGCTTTATAAAACTACAGTTCGCGATGAAAACTGGGTAGCAAGTGCACCTAAAACAGGAACAACAGAAGAGTTTAAAGATTTGGCTGGGCGTACTGTACTAAAGAAAATTTGGGAGAGTGAAACCAACAGTCTCAGTACCTATTATGTTTATGATGATTTAGGTAATTTGGCCTATGTGTTACCACCCGCGGTAAATGAGGGAACAGACCGACTGCCGAGCTTTATCAACAGTTTCACGGAAGCTGATGATGTTTTTAAAAATTTTATTTATGGATATCACTTTGACAATCGAAATAGGCCCGTTGAGAAAAAGGTACCAGGAAAAGATTGGGAATTTTTAGTCTATAATCATGCGGATCAAATAGTTCTGACTCAGGATAAAATCATGAGGAATTCTGGACAGTGGCAGTTTAGTAAATACGATGCCTTTGGCCGTGTAATTATTACTGGGCTTTACACTGATTCGAGAGCCCGTTTTACAATACAAAATGAAGTCAACGACCTTCCTAATGACCCATTATATAAAGCATGGGAGGTTCGCAATAATAATAACAGTACAGGTACTGGTACAGGTTATAGCAATACTGCTTTTCCTACCACAGCGACATATTATCATGGATTTAACTATTATGACGACTATTTCTTTTATAACAATACTTTTGGGCTTCCATCGCTGCCGCAGGTAGGAAGTGAGCGGACCAAAACGTTATTAACAGGGACCAGGACTACTGTACTGGGTACCGGCACAATGCTCCTCACAACAAACTACTATGATGCGGATGGTAGGATCATCCATTCGAAAAGCGAGAACCACCTGAACGGCACGAATGCGGGAACCGATGTTGTGAATAACGAGTGGAATTTTGATGGCAGCTTAAAAACCAGTAGTCGGGTACATGTGGCCAATGGTGTTTCTACTACCATTGCCAACGAATATGTTTATGACCATGTAGGGAGGAAAAAGGCGACGAAATCTAAAATCAATAGTGGTGATTGGGTAACGCTGAGTAATTTAAGCTACAATGAGATTGGTCAGTTAATTAGTAAAGGCCAGCACAGTACCGATGGCGTTAATTTCTTGCAAAGCATAGGCTATACTTATAATGAGCGGGGCTGGTTAACAGGACAAAACAGTGGATTGTTTAACTTCAGCTTGGGTTACAATAGTGGGAGTACTCCCCAATATAACGGGAACATTTCTACACAAAGCTATACCAATGGTGGTGCAGCTAATGCCTTCAGCTACAGTTACGATAAGTTGAACAGGCTAATAGTGTCAAGTGCCGGCAACGGATTAGGAGAGAACATCACCTATGATGTTATGGGTAACATTAAGAGTCTTTACAGGGACAATTGGGGTACTAATGATTATCACATCGATCAGTACCAGGGTAACCAGCTGAAGTCAATCAGCGGGTTTACCAACGGTAGTTATGTGTATAATGAAAACGGCAATTTAATCAGTGACGGGCCGAATGGCAATTCCATTAGTTACAACTACCTGAACCTTCCCCAACAGGTGAGTGGGAACCAGAATGTAACTTACACCTATGATGCAACGGGGAATAAACTGAAGAAAGTAAGTAGCAGTACAGGCACAACAGATTATGTAGGTGGGATTGTTTACCATGGTAGCGGAATCATCGATTTCATACAGACAGAAGAGGGGATAGCGCGTAATAGCGGTGGAGCTTATAGTTATGAATATAACCAAATGGATCATTTGGGGAATGTACGCCTAAGTTTTAAGAAGAATCCGGTATCTCAAGCTTTAGAGCCTTTGCAGCGTGATGATTACTATGCATTTGGGCTGAGAAAAGTTGCAATTGGGGGGACAAATAAATATCTTTACAATGGCAAGGAGTTGCAGGAGGAATTGGGTCAGTATGACTATGGCGCAAGGTTCTATGATCCGGTGATAGCTCGTTTTACAAGTGTGGATCCCCATGCAGCCAGCTATCCAAGTCTTTCGGGCTATAGTGCCTTTGCAAACAATCCTATTAATGTCATCGACCCGGATGGCCGGGATATCATAGGGGTTACAAAGAAAGACGCACAGAATTTCAGGGACGATGTCTATAAGGTTTTAGCGGATGATAGGTTTGCAGGGGTGCGGTCATTGATAAGCGTTAAGGGAAGCAAGTTCAATAAGGTAGATGGGGACGCCCTTGCTAAAGCAATGGGTGGCATTACTATGAGTGCTGATGAAAAGGCTTACGTTGATATGGTTACCAATACCATCAATTCAAAGACTATTCATAAGGTTGAATATATAAATATTTCGGATGATGTGTCTTTAGAAGGGGGGAATGCGGTTAGTGACCATTTTAAGAATAATAAATTCCCTTCTCCGTTAACACCTGACGGAACACTTAAAGCAGCAACGTTATCAATCTTTGGAGGAGAAGGCTTTAATGTCCCTACTGAAAAAGGTTCCCATTCTATGATTATATCTGGAGTTGCTGGGGGCAATACAGAAAGGGCTGTTACGTCTGGCCACGAAGTATTTGGACACGGTATCCCTTCGGCAAGGAGAGAAGGTAATGAAAACAACAATAATAATGCAATAAGAACTGACAACTTAATCCGAAGAATTTTAGGCCTGCCACAACGAGATGGTAAAGACCACGCAGGAGGTCCGCAGGGGCAGATAACTGACCCTCGAAAATTACCATATACCCAATAGCACTACGAGATGAAAGCAATATATTCAATAGTTTTAGTCCTATGCTTTTCAATTGTATGTAAAGCACAGCAAGATTGGAGGACAGTATCGGACAGTATGGGAATGGTTAGCAGGGCTAAGGCGGATAAAGTTCTGCAGCGTTTTGATACAATCCAGGCTCCAAAGCTATTATACTCTTTAGATGATAGATATTTTTACCTGATTATTAAAGGTACGCCCTGTTATAAAGAGTATTATGCTGTTTTGGATAGCTTAGGGGAGATAGCCTATTTGCGACTTGTAAAAGCTGAACAGAAAACCAGAAAGCAACAAAAGCAATACAGGAAGTTATTGTCAGAAGCAGAACCTATTTTTGACTTAAATAGGTATCGAACTAATTCTATGACGGAAATGCCTGATGCCCAATATACGAGTGGAAAATATTCTTATTTTGTAGTAAAAGATATAGATGGTAAAAGATATGGAGAGTATCGATTGCCGGCTGTCACGTCGCCAGCTCCGATTAACGGAAGCCTTTGGGTTTATTTAATCAGACGAATATCAGAAGAAGCTGCCAAGCAATATAAAGCCACCGATTAGATGGCTTTTGTTGTCTTACATAGTACCAATCTTGGCGGATTTGATAAAGTAGTCTACAGTTGTGAGGAGGCACTTCCTTTCTTTTTCTGGCAGTACGGAAATATCCTGGAAGCGCCTGAGCATTGCCGGGTCTTTAAATAAATTGGCCTGGTCATTCCCCCTCTAGCGCATAGTTAACAGTGGAAAAAGTGGTTTTGATTTCGGCGAGATGAGCAGAAACGCAGCTTATATCAGGGATGAATTTAATTCATTAATTGGCAGGTGTAAGGACGGTGCTTCACATAATCGTTTAAACAAACATTTAATTGAAGTATTTAAATCGATATCCTCAGCGCAAATGGGTATTAAAAGATTAATAGGTGGGGATATTTCTTTGATTAGCGGATTTGAATTTAATGGTGCTACTGCTGTTAAAGACTTGCTTTACATGTTGCCAACGATTAGCTTAACTGCTGGCGGTTTACAGCTCAGTTTGCCACGAAGAGAAATCGCAGTATGGTTTATGCGGCCCCCTCTGGCGCAAGTATGTTCTAGCGCATAGCGTCCCGCTTGTGCTTAAAATAAACTCCAATCTGATCGTAGCATCTCGCTACGACCATTTTTATTTCTTTATTTCAAAATTTTCTTAGTTGAAGACTTATTCCAACAGTCAAAATATTTAATACTGTTATGATAAGCTGAACCGTTTGAGCACTTCTGGTAAAACGACTGGAGCGGTGACAGACAACCTGAATTACGATTTGATGGGGAATATTAAAACTCTCTACAGGGATAATTGGGGGATTAATAATTATCCCCCTTCTAGCGCAAGCGTGCCGCTTGTGATTTAGTTAAATAATCGTTCAGCATATCATAAATGGTATGCTGAACTTTTTGTAAGCTAATTAGATTATTGTTGTATTTTGGTTTGCTATTTAGGCACAAGCGAGACGCTTGCGCCAGAGAGGGGCTTAGGAAAGGGCAGTTATGTTTGAACGGCAGTCAGCAAGGTGCCCCCCTCTACCGGCCGTCATTCCCTCGCAGGAGGGAATCTTAAAGCAGGGTAAAAAATGTCCCTTATATTGATTTGTATGAAATAAATTATTCCTCAGGTTTGACAATACATTTTAGGTTCTCCTTTTGCGATCAATATAATTACTGATACAATGGATAATGTATCTTATGGATTCAGTTAATATTATTGATCCATCAGTTATGGTGATTATCTCTACGGATTAAACCTGCACTTGATGTGGATATGACGTGGATTTGAGGTGGACTTGACCTGAAGATTACCAGAGGCTTAAATCTCATGGCTATTGGGGAATGTTATGGAAAAAACATATATTTAATCCATCATCCCAGACTTGCACTAATATACAAAAATTATGGCTACATCAAATGGGATTATTTCACTTTCAGGCAAGTTGGGCGACTTAATTTTTTATCAGACTGATAAAGGAGTGTTGGTTCGGCAGAAGCAAGCAAAACACAAGCTTTCTGATAACAGTAAAAAAAGCAGTACAGATTTCGGCGAGGCGAGCAAGAATGCTACTTATATTAGGAATGCATTAAAGCCTTTAATTACCTGGTATAAAGATGGTGCTGCACATAATCGTTTAAACAAGCGTTTAGTTGAAGTATTTAAAACGATATCCTCAGTGCAAATGGGTATTAAAAGATTAATAGGTGGGGATATTTCTTTGATTAGCGGATTTGAATTTAATGGTGCTACAACAGTTACAAACTTGCTATATAAGCTGCCAGCGATTAACTTAACAGCTGCTGGATTAAGGCTCAGTTTATCCCGAACAGAAATTGCTACATGGTGTAAGTATCCTCCAAAAGCTACCGGGCTGGTACTGCAATCTATGGTATTTCGTTTCCAATTGCGGGGTAGTAAATATGATGTATGGCAGATCCAGGATTTGTCGGTTTGTTTGGATAAATTAATCTATCCAGGTGCTGCATTAGATGTACCCATGGAGCATAGGGGTGAGTGGGCGTTATTTTTATGCTTAGGCGTATATTATAAAGAAGGTGAGCATAAAATCGCAGATCGGAGGTATTTTGCCTGTGGGATTACCCATGCCTGGCATGTAAAGGATGGCAAAAAGCTTTCGTTTACGCCTCGGGTTAAGGAAACTGTGGTTTGTAACCCAGCAACATCGGGTTTGACTTGGGAAGTTAATGCCGAATAGTTTGTATGTGTATTGAATTTGTTTTACTGGATAACCTTTCTGATTTATTCTTTTTTCCATGGCAACCATCAGTAATTTTAATTACCTCATTAACCGAGAAGGATGGCATTTGTAAAAACTCCAAACATAAAATCATTTCTTGGGAAACAATGAATCAACTAGAAGCCAAACTAGATCTACTGCTGAAGTAATGGGTTAAGTAGTTGGTGTTGAAGAAGAGACTGGGGAAAAAATGTTTAAAAAAATCAAGTAACATGCTATGTGAACTTGTGTAAAATGTAGTAAACTTGTAAAGCCAAAAATACCTGGCGAATCCAAACAAATACGCTTTCAATGAAAAAAAGTCTACGTTACGGGGTAGCGGCCTATACGCTTACCGAAGTGCTGATTGTAATGGTTATTATAGGCATTTTAATTCTATTGGCACTTCCTAATTTAATGCCGTTAATTACCAAGGCCAAAACTACCGAAGCGAAGTTACAGTTAGAACATTTAGGGAAACTGGAGCAGAGCTATTTCTACGAGCATTCTAAATACAGTAATGATTTAGTTGAGTTGGGTTTTATTCAGGAGAAATTAACCACAGATGGCAAGGATGGAAAGGCCAATTATAAAGTAGAAATTACTACGGCTACCAATACTACCTTTACGGCTAAGGCAACTGCGGTTACCGATTTTGACGGAGATGGAACTTATAATGTTTGGCAGATTGATCAGGATAAAAACCTGAAGGAAATTGTAGCCGACTAATGTGGATTATCGGTTTTGTCGTGATGGTATTGCTTGGATTTACCGGATATCAGGATTTTAAATTCAGGGCGGTATACTGGTGGATTTTTCCACTGCTTTTAATGGGATTGAGCTGCCTGGCCATCCAAACTATCGGTTGGAACGCCGTTTTTCGTCACAGCTATCAAAACCTGGCTTTCCTGTTAATTCAGATGCTGTTTTTAACGGTGTATTTTTCGCTGAAAAACAAGGCGTTGCTGAATATTTTTGATGGATATTTAGGATTAGGTGATTTATTGTTCCTGCTGTGTATTTCAGTCTACTTCTCGTTTGGGAATTACATCGTTTTTTATATACTGAGCTTATTGGTGGTTATCTTGTTTAGCTTGGCAGCCAGGCAGGTTTTTAAGGTAACAGAACAGAAAATTCCTTTGGCGGGTTATCAGGCTATACTACTCTTCATCCTCTTGTTAGCGGATCAATTCAGTCCGGCTTTTAGCCTGGTATCTGATGAGTGGTTGATAAGTTATATAGGGGCTTAGGATGGAAATAAAGACTGAAATATTACATGTTGTTCCTAAAGATACTGCCTTGCACTATCGCATTATCCCTTTTGCTAAAAATGAGCAGGGCCTGGAATTGTATTGTGATGTGGATACGGATGATGAGCAGTTAAGCGACGAATTACAGGTGGTGCTGGGTTATGAGGTTAACCTGCATAAGAAAGATAATGCAGAAATTAGCAGATTGCTTTCTACCTATTACCTTGGAGATGCCCATGTTGATCAATCGGAAACAGTAGTATCTGAAATTTCTTCAGGGGGTGATTTTTTAAATACTTTGATTGAAGAAGCGAAGAAGTTAAAAAGTAGTGATATTCATATCGAAACTTTCGAGCAGAAATCCAGGGTACGGATTCGGATTGATGGTATGATGATTGAACGTTACCAGATCATTAAGGAAGATTATCCTTCATTGGTGAATAAGATCAAGATTATGGCCAACCTGGACATTGCCGAAAAGCGCCTGCCCCAAGACGGTAGGATTCAGTACCGATCGGCCAAGCAGAGCGCTTTCGATATCAGGGTTTCGGTTTTGCCTACCCTACATGGAGAAAAGATTGTGCTTCGTTTGTTAAATAACAACAGCACAGATATTGACCTGAATACTTTGGGGCTTTCTGAGGAGGATATGTTTAATTATATGCAGGGTGTTCAAAGACCCAATGGCATTATTCTCATCAGCGGACCAACAGGATCTGGAAAAACGACTACTTTATACGCAACCCTAAAGCTGTTAAATAAAAGTACACGGAACATTTTAACGATTGAGGATCCAATTGAATATACCTTAGAAGGGATAAACCAGGTACAACTGAAAGAGAGTATTGGTTTAGGCTTTGCCTCTGCCCTGCGTACTTTTTTACGTCAGGATCCGGATGTGATTATGGTGGGGGAGATCAGGGATCCAGAGACGGCTAACATGGCTATCAGGGCTGCTTTAACAGGTCACCTGGTGCTATCTACTATTCATACCAATTCTGCCTGGGGTACGGTATCCAGGTTAATGGATATGGGGATTCCGAGTTTTCTGGTTGCCAATACCTTGAATACTTCCGTTGCGCAACGATTGGTAAGGCTACTTTGCCCAGCTTGTAAGGAGGCTGTTTCCTTTAATTCAAATCAATATCCAAAACAATTTCGGGCACCTGTAGCGCTTAGTCAGCATTATATTGCTAAAGGATGTAGCCAGTGTTTTTACACTGGTTATAAAGGCCGAAAAGCTGTTTATGAAGTGATACCCATTGATGCAGATCTATCGCAAGAGATTAGAAATGGGAATATGACCATTGGAAATATACTAAAAGAAAAAAATATAAACACCCTTTCTGGGAATGCATTTGCTTTATTCGCAGATGGATTGACCTCCCTGGAAGAAATTTACCCTTTACTGTTAACCATTTAAATGAAGAACAAAATTATTCGCTCATCCCTCATCTGTTTATTAATCTGTTTCACTTTCATCATCAGTTTGAGGGCTCAAATGCCTGTTTCTACCCGGCTGGCTGCTATTGAGGAGCGATTGCGAAACCTCTCTGTTACCGTTCCCGGGCTAAATGAAAAGGTACAACTCTCGATGTCGGGCGCTTCTGCACAGGAGTTTTTAAGGGCATTGGCCCAGTCTAATAATCTGAATATCAATATTGATCCTCAGCTTAACTTTAAGGTTTACACGAACTTTAGAAATGAATCGGCATTGAACGTAATCTTGTTTATGGCCAAAGAGTATGATCTGGATGTGAACCTGATTGGCTCTATTATGTCGATTACCAAAGCGACTGTACCCAAAACGGCTATTCTGCCCAAAGATTTTAAGGTGAATTACAATTCTTCCAATGACTATCTGGGCTTCGAACTCAATAATGATACCTTGAGTATTGTAGCCAAGAAAATCAGTCAGCTTTCCCAGAAGAATGTTGTGGTACCGGTTAACCTGCTCAGTAAAAAGGTAAGTGCTTTTATAGCTGCTGCACCCTTTGAAACGGCCTTAGAGAAAATGGCTTATGCCAACGAAATGAAGTTGACGCATACCAATGATGGGGTATATCTTTTTCAGCCTTTAGGCGAAGGGGAAGAGCTGTATGTAAATGGCGATAATGCTACAGCGGTTAAGCGCAACAACAAACCTAGCGGCGCTGCCGGAGGACAGGGCGGAGGTGCAGGTAATTTTAACCTTTCGGGGAAGAGAGATGCCCAGGGCAAACGCAGCATTAGCATTGATGCCTTGAATACGCCAATTATTGATTTGGTTAAATCTGCTTCGGCAGAGGTAGGTGCCAATTATTTTATCTATTCGGATATTAAGGGGGCGGTGACCACACGGTTGAGCAATATTGATTACGATACTTTTCTTTCGGCCTTGCTACAGGGAACAGAATATACTTATAAGAAAGACAACGGGGTTTATTTGATAGGAGATAGGAGGTTAGAAGGTTTGCGTTCTAACCGCATTATAAAATTACAGCACCGTTCTTTAGACACCATTCAAATGATGATTCCGAATGAGTGGAAAAAGGGGGTGGAAGTTAAAGAATTCAGGGAGCAGAACACGATTTTGCTTTCGGGTTCGGCGCCGCAAATTGCTGAAATTGAAAACTTTATTAACCAGATTGACCGTGTAGTGCCCATGGTACTGATAGAGGTAACCCTGGTAGATGTACGTAAAGGCAAAAGTGTTAAAACGGGGATTACGGCCGGAGTTTCTGATAGTGTAAAAACAGGAGGGACTATATTGCCCGGTATCGATTATACCTTTGGTGCCAACTCTATTAATAATTTTCTTTCTAAACTCGGGCGGAACAATTCTGTTAACCTGGGGCGCGTTACGCCTAATTTTTATGTGAGGTTAAGTGCATTGGAAAATAACAATAACGTAGATATCCGTTCGGTACCCAAGCTGTCTACCCTAAACGGGCATTCTGCCAATTTGAGTATTGGTAGCTCCAGGTATTACAGCCAGCGTACGCAAAATGTGATCCCTTCTTTAAATGCTCAAACGGTAGTAACCGAACAGTTTACCGAGGTGAATGCCAACCTGGAGATCGACATTAAACCCATTGTTTCTGGTGATGATCAGGTAACCTTGAATATTAAAGTGAATATCTCTGATTTTATAGGTAATCCACCGCTAAATGCACCACCGCCAAAATCGACCAGCAAGTTTAGCTCCATGATTCGTGCCCATAATGAGGATATGATTGTACTGGGCGGATTGGAACGTACTGAAAGCAGTGAGTCGGGATCAGGCATACCTATATTATCGCGTATTCCGGTGCTGAAGTGGTTGTTTAGCAGTCGTGAAAAATCGAATAACAAAGTAGTTACCCTGGTTTTCATTAAGCCTACCATTCTCTATTAACATGCTTTTTGAAGAACTCCATACGGTACTTGGTGTAGAAATCAAATTCTTATCAGATGGTAAGTACAGCTGCCGCTATGCCCTTTTGCAAAAAAAGGGAAATGCCATAACCCTGGATAAGCATAAGGTAGTAGAAGGGAATTTAAAAACGATATTAGAAAGTCTGCCCAAAAATTATCCAGTAGCCTTAACAATTACGGGGAAGGGAATTGTGAATAAATCCTTAGCTGTACAAGAAAACCACACCGTTGAAGAAATTTTTGCTGCGGCTTTTCCGGCCATTGAAAAGAAGGATTTCTTTATTCAGGCCTTTAGGGAGGCAGGTTTTGCCTGGATAAGCTTGCTGCGGAAAACGCAGCTTGAGCCTTTACTGGAAACGCTGAAACAGGCGGGATTGAAAATACAGGTGGTAAGTTTAGGTGCTGCGGTGGTATTGCAGCTGGTAGACCAGCTGGAAATTGAGCAGCAGCTTTTGGCTTTTGACGGGCATTTTATTCAGTTCGGTCAGGATAAATCATTAGCAGGTTATCGTTACCAGGTGATAGAGGGTATCCAAAAAATTAAAATAGGGGGAAAGCAAATACCTGAAGCTATTTTAATTGCTTATGCAGCCGCTTTCCAGTTAATGCTGCATGATCGTTTAGCTTTAATACAGGCAGATGTTATGCAAATTACAGCTGATTTTCATGTGTTTGTTGAGCATGCTAAACTGAAGAAAAAGGCTGGGATAGTATTGTTCGCTTTGTTTGCCTCGCTCTTACTCAGTTTTATTTTGTTCTCTTACTATAATGGAGAAAATGCCAAATTAATGGAAAAGGTAGGGCATTTATCTTCCTCTGCAGATCAGTTAGCGCAACAGCAGGATAATATTGCTGGTAACCTGGCTTTATTGAAGCAACTGAACTGGAACGGTGGTTATAACTATGGATTCTTGCTTAATGAGATCGGGAAGACCCGTCCTCGTCAACTTTGGCTAACCGAGATTGCCATGAATGATTATAAAACTGATCAGGAAAAAAGCGAGCGAAAGCCTTCTATTAAAATTGCAGGTGAAACTGATAACCTTACTGCGGTTAATAACTGGATTTTTATTTTAAAGGAAAGGGAATGGGTAAAATCGGTTAAGCTGAGTAAATATCAGGAAGACCCTCAAACAGGGGTTTATATTTTTAACCTTTTAATCGAATACTAATGCTCAGGAAATTAGATTCAAAGCAGAAAAACTTACTTTTTTGGGCAGCAGTGCTGGTGCTGGTTTATGTGGCTTATATCTGCTCTTTTAAGCCCACGCTGCAAGCGATGTTGTTGCACCATCAACTGGAAAGCGATAACCGTGCAGAAAGCTTTTCGGAATCTTCGTTTGCACAAACGGCACATCAGAACCAGTTTTATCAGGAAGTGCTGAAAGGGTACCGGATAAAAGCTGCCGATTATGAAAACAGGATCTGGCAATCGCTTTCTGGCATGGCACTGAATAAGGGAGTTGATATTGGTTTTACACCTAATCTCCAAGCGACTGCTCCCGATACAACAGCACTAAACAAAGGTATTATTACCCAACAATTTAATTTTAAGGGCAGTTATTTTGGCTTAGTGAAATTATTAGACACCTTGGGCAGAACTACAGGGGTTGGTAAGGTAGCTGATTTAAAACTTTCTGCTAAAACGGCGCAACAACCTGATGCTAAAACGGGCAGGCTTTATTTGCAGGTAACCTTGAAGGGGAATTAATCGTTTAATCCGGTATTTCGTTATAATAATTTTGATATTAAATTATTACAAAGTAGATTTACAGCTACAATAATATGCCTGAATACTCTGATGCATTTATAATTGTTAAACCATTATCTATGAAAAATTACGCACTCTCAAAAATTAGTTTCTTCCTTGTGCTTTTATGGCCTTGTTGCCCTTGTAGGAATCTTACATAGGCTTTTTACCCTTATATCATCCCAAATTTATTGTCATTGATCAGGAGCTTTTTTTAAAGAACTCTTGTTTAATCGCGTATTTTTTTAATCCTAGACTTTGGCGTGGGGAATATTTTTATTTAAACATATAGCATGAAATTAAAATCTTTATTAGCGCTCCTTATCCTGGGGATAACCCAGCAGGTTAATGCGCAAAATACTTTCCCTGGTGATGGGAATGTAGGTGTGGGAACGGGTAATCCGGCGTATAAATTCCAAATAGCTGCAGGGCATGGTAATACTCACATGAACCTACATTTTGCTAATGCCAATCTTGTTCAGGATGCCCACCTTAGCCTATGGGCAAGCGAACCGGGCTGGACCTGGACAGGCGCTGGTATTGGTAACAATGTTTTTAACAGTGCTACAGCCCCTGGTATAGTTCGGATTAACGATTTGCGTGGAGCATCTTACATCCGGCTTTTGGATCAGGAAATTAGGTTGAATGTAATTAAAGCAGATGGTACTGATTTATCTGCATTGGCTGTAGATGCTCAAGGCAATATTGGTATGGGTACTTTAACACCTAAAGAAAAACTTTCTGTAAATGGTAACATCCGCGCCAAAGAAGTAAAAGTAGAGGCCGGCAACTGGCCCGATTTTGTTTTTGAAGCCAATTATAAGATTACTTCACTAGCTGAATTAGAAAAATACATTAAAGCCCACAAGCACTTACCTGATATGCCTAGCGCAAAGGAAGTAAGCGAACAAGGAATTGAGTTGGGAGAACTGAATAAAAAGCTTTTGCAGAAAATGGAGGAGTTAACTTTACATCTGATTGAAAAGGAAAAACAGATTGATGCGCTTCAAAATCTGGTAGAAAAGCAAAGGGGAAATATTAAATAGTATACAGAAGAAAATAAAATGAAACAAACTTTTACGAAACAACGGTTAAACCAACCAAATTGGCCAAAACTGATAATTGAGCCATAATGCAATATATAATACAGTTCTCCTACAAGATTTTACAACAATTAATATGAATTTAAAATACGCTTTTCTCAATGCAAGGTTCTTATGTGTATTGATGTTTTACCTGATTCTCGCTAATAACGGTTTTGGACAAAAGGATAATTTGAACATTATTCCTTTGAGCCCCAATGCAGCGGAAATGACTCGTTACGGAGAAATTCCGGTTAGTAATTTTACCGGGATCCCTAATATTGGAATTCCCATTTACACCATTACTTCTGGCGAATTATCTTTACCTATTTCTTTAAGTTATCATGCCGGTGGTAATAAAGTAGAGTCTATTGCCTCTTGGACCGGGCTATCCTGGTCATTAGGTTCACTGCCTTCCATATCCCGAGCGGTAAATGGTATGCCTGATGATGGAGCCAATGGCTTTTTTTCCAAGTTTCAAGGTAAAAGTATCCGGCAATACATGGAAAACTATACTGGTGGTTATGATCCGGCAGTAGATCAATTTATGGATTATGTAAAAACAGAGCATATTGATACCGAACCAGACGCGTTTAATTTTAGTATCAATGGTAAAAGTGGAAAATTCTACTATAACCAGGATGTAAATAAATTCGTTTGCAGCCCATATTCAAATATTAAAATAGCTTATGTTGGTCAATCATTTACCATTACCGACGATGATGGTACACAATATTTCTTTGAAGACAGAGAAACATCAGCTGTAAGTGGATTATCGTCCGGCCCTCCGGTAGCTACTTCCTGGGTAATTACAAGGATTGTAAGTGCAACGCAAAAAAACACCATATTCTTTGATTATGTAGTAGAAAATCAAATGACTCAATCGCTTACAGCGGCTATTAAATATCTCTTTACCGAAAATAGTTACTGCAATATTTTACCAACTAATGTAAGCGGAGGGCAACTTACGTCCATTGTGGCGAAAACGCTTAGCTCCATCAGGTTTCAGGGCGGTCACTTAGACTTTATAAAAAAAGATACACAACGCGAGGATTTGTATGGCGGATATGCCTTAGATAAAATTAAACTGTTTAATGCGAGTGAAAACCTGATCAGGCAATTCGGTTTTAATTATAAATACTTAACTGGCGCAGGAGGTATTGGTTGTTTGGTCAACGACAATTATCGAAGTAATAAATGGATGTTTTTGACTGATTTTAGTGAAATGGCTGTAGACAACTCCATTGGCCAAAAATACACTTTTACTTATAATGAACTTAATATTCCGCCTTGCCGTAACAGCCCGGCGCAAGATTTTTGGGGATATTATAATGGTAAGCTTTCGAATATGGACTTGGTGCCCACAGTTAATGTCCCAAATACAAATCTGGTTATTGCCGGGGCTGATCGTTATGTTGATCCAGGCTATACCCAGTTTGGGATTTTAAAGCAAATTAATTATCCCACAGGAGGATATACTGTTTTCGAATATGAAAATAATGATTCATACAATCCGAATTCGCCAAAAAGTTATGTAACCGAAGCCCCTTTTATAGCACACGGCGAACCTGTTTTAGATGGTGAAGAACTTCCGGTATTTAAAGAATATGAAACTGCTTTTGTAATCAATAATCCACCAGATAGGCATCTTAATAACGAAAATCCGAATGGAGGAGCTTTTGTTTCGGGCGAACTCCAACATCTTGGTGTATCCTTTGGATCATCTGGTGCCAGTATAATTATCAGACGTACCAATCCCGCTGCGCCCATTGTTCAGTTGGTGCCCTCAGGCAATTTTCAAAATTATTATTTACCCAATGGTACATATAGTTTAAAGGCCTCATTTAATCAAAACCCGCCTAATTACCAGAACTTTTGGGTTATGCTTAGATATGATAAGATTGATAGTACAAAAATCAATTCCTATCTGGGTGGTTTGAGGGTTAAAAAAGTTCAGAGTTATGCTGGGGGGGCTGCTTTACCCCTAGTAAACAAATACGCATATGTAAATGATTACGGTGAGGATAAATCTTCAGGAGTGAGTTTCCTGAGGCCTTTATTTAATTATGGCTACCAACATGTTTATGGTCCTGGTAACTGTTTAAGTATGTTATTTACCGTAAAGTCATATAGTAACCAAAGCCAGGTGAGCAGTTCGGGCTCCTATGCCGGTTATAGAAAAGTATTTGTTGAAAGTAACGCGGCAAACCAAACCGGGCTAACTGCTTATGCGTACAGTACACAACAAGATGAACTTTACAATCAAAACTGGCCCTTCCCGCCACCACAAAGCATGGAAGCTTTTAGGGGTCAGTTGTTGGAGAATTCGCAATACAAGTGGGTTGATAATGGTTTCAGCATTGTAAGAAGATCGAGAATGGATTACGAGAATTCGCTTTTGGATGCACCGCGTAATTTTGCAATGAAGGTGAGTACGGAGTTCTTAGGTTTGGGCGGCGAAGACAATAGCAGGCCAAAAGGTGTTACTTATGAGTTTGCACTCGAATGGTCGGCTTTGTCTAAACAAACCGATCGTGTATACAACCCGGCAGATACCACGAAATATGTAGAAACGATAACAGATTTTACCTATGATGAACCATATAAACAACTGGTAAAAAAAATGGTTACCGGCAGCAATGCTAAAACTACTGTTCTTAATAACTACTATCCATATAACCTTAGTTTAATCGGAACTGCAGAGGATGCCCGTCAATGGTTGGTTACGAACAATAGTTTATCTACCGTTCTTAAGCAAGAAACATTAGTTGATAATCAGTTAACGGATGCTTCTATTACCAACTATAAAAAAATAGATGGATCAAACCTAGTTGAAGCGCATGAGACCATTACCTTTTTAAATACAACCGATAGTAAGAAAAGCATTTTTAAAGATTATGAAACGACCTATGGTAATTTAGTAGAGTTTTATCAAAAAAATGGGCCTAAAACGAGCTACCTGTGGGGATATAAAGGTAAATACCCTGTTATCGAAGTAAAGAATGCATCTTATACAACGGTAACCGGCACCTTGTCTGGTACAGATCTAAGCAGTTTAGACGCAATTAACCCAACTAAAACTACTGTAGATGCTGTGGTTGCTAAATTGAAAACAGCCTTACCTTATGCACAAATTAGTAGCTACGTATATAAACCACTTATCGGAGTTGAATCTACTACCGATGTTAAAGGGCTAAGTACCTATTATGAATACGATAACTTTCAAAGATTATTTCGCATAAGAGATCGCGAAAATAATATTGTGAAACAGTATAACTATAATTATAGCCCTGACTTATCTGTACCAACACCAACAACTTATTATAGTATTGCAAAATCGGGGCTTTTTATGAAAAATAGTTGTGGCGCAGGCTATAATGGTTCTGCGGTAACTTATCAGATACAGGCCGGGAAATATGCCTCCACGATTTCGCAGGCAGATGCCGACCAAAAGGCACAGGATGATCTCGAAGCCAATGGACAGAATTACGCAAATCAAAACGGAACGTGTATCAGCAATATGCCAACCATTTATGCCAGATTGGAATTTGAGAATATAACCAATGTTGTTTATGGTAATATTCAAAACTTTATGGGTGATTTGTTTATCAGATTCTATAGCGATGCTAACTGCAGTGTACCCTATACACTAACCAGCAATATGGATGTGAAAGTAAATGATCATTTAATATTTGATATTGATGAGTATGATTATGAAAGTACTTACACAGCTTTATCAGGTAATGCCCAGCTGGCATTGGGTAATATGTATTTAAGAGATAAAATTCTGTACTATGATCCCAACGGAGAAAGCACTAATATTTGGCATTTGTTTTCGCTGCTTAACTTCAACGGAAGCAACTATGTGATTAAACCAACCATCGGAGATAATTATCTAAACTAATAACGCCTCATGAAGAAACTGAAATATCTATTGACCGGAGCGGCCATGTTGCTGTTTTTTGGTCGTTCTGATGCACAAAAAAGTGTGTCTGTCTATAATGGGGAGAGCGAGATCAGTGATCCTATGAGCGTAACCCTTACCGATGGTTTCCATGCTACAGGGAATGTACGCATTTTCATCAGTGGAGTAAGCTATATTCAGTGCCGCGATTTTCTTTCTGCACCGAGTGCTAACCAAAATTATATCAGCACCAAAGTATTTAAAAGGCCAGGGATAACCGAGCTTAATATGAACCAGGCGCTGAGTACCTGTGAGGTGAACCAAACAATCCAATACTTTGATGGCCTTGGTCGCCCCCTGCAAACTGTACAGGTGCAGGCAAGTCCGGGTTTTAAGGATATTGTGCAGCCTGTGGCCTATGATGCCTTTGGACGTGAAGCGGTTAAATACCTGCCTTATGCCGAGAATGAGAGTGCCAACGGGAGTTACCAGGCAACTGCGCTGGTGAAACAGGCCGATTTCTACCGCCCCGTTGCAGGCTGGGATGCGGCGGTTAACAAGACCGAAAAGCCTTTCAGTGTAACGGTATTTGAGCCTAGCCCATTGAACCGGGTGCAGAAACAGGGTTTCCCTGGCTTAGACTGGCAACCTGCATTAACGGGCGATGACCACACGGTAAAAACGGTTTACGGGACCAATGTGGCCAATGAAGTAAAACTCTGGACAGTGAGCGGCAACACCGCATCGGCTACAACTTATCCTGCAGGCAAGCTTTATAAAACGATATTAAAAGATGAGAACTGGAAAGAAGTAGATGGGAAGGCGGGTACCACCGAAGAGTTTAAAGATTTTGAAGGCCGGGTGGTACTGAAAAGGGTTTGGGAAACCAATGCCAAAAGCCTGAGCACTTACTATGTTTACGACGATTTAGGAAATTTGCGTTATGTGCTTCCACCGGCAGTGAACGAAAACAGTGACCGCGCTACAGAAATCAATAGTTTTGATGAGAGCCTGCCGGTATTTAATGATTTTATTTATGGCTACCATTATGATGGCCGCAGACGAATAACCGAGAAAAAGATTCCTGGCAAAGGCTGGGAATATCTGGTTTACAATAAACTCGATCAGGTTACCCACACTCAAGATGCCGTTCAACGGGAAAAGCAGCAGTGGAGCTGGACGAAGTATGATGCTTTTGGCCGGGTTGTGCTTACGGGAATAGAGAACAACCAGGGTATCGATCGTACAGGCATGCAGAACTTTAACGATGGGGTTGTACCGCAATGGGAAGAGCGCAGTGAGGCTACAGCAGAAGGTTATTCGCGAAACACCCATCCTTCGGCAGGAGAAGATAACCCCAATATTATTTTCCATACCATTAATTATTATGATGATTATGCCTTTCCTGGGATTGGCACAGACCAACCGGTTAGCGGGCAGGCAGATGGACAACGGGTAAAGGGGCTGCTTACGGGCAGTAAGGTTAGAAATCTGGGTAACGGAACGATGCAGCTCACGATTAACTACTATGATCTGGAAGGCCGTGTGGTACAAACCAAAAGTGAAAACCACCGGGGTGGAAAGGATATTGTGGATAATACCTATAGCTTTATTGGGGAGCTTACAGCGAGTACGCGCAGCCACACCGGGGCAGGGAACGGAACGCCAACTACCATTGCCAATCGATACGAGTATGACCATATGGGCAGGAAGATTGCCACATTTGAAAACATCAACAGTCAGGGTGAGGTTGCATTGAGCCATTTGGAGTACAACGAGATCGGGCAGTTAAGAAGTAAGCATTTGCATAACGATACGCAGCACACGGCATTTGCTTATAATGAGCGTGGCTGGATGACGAATAGTATTAGTGACCAGTTCAGTATGAAATTGGGCTATCAAAATGGTGTTGAAGGCTTTAACGGTAACATTACTGCCCAAAACTGGGATTGGGCAAACAGCCTGAACCCAACGGCTAATATATTTAATTATAGTTATGATAAGCTGAACCGTTTGAGCACTTCTGGTAAAACCACTGGGGCGATGACAGAGAACCTGAATTACGATGTGATGGGGAATATCTGGCAGTTGAAACGTGACGGATCGGCTCTAAATCAATATCATTATTTGGGTAACCGCTTAAGCTCGGTAGATAATATTGCTAACACTTACCAGTACGATGCCAATGGCAATGCCACCACAGATGGGCGCAATGGTATGGTGTTAATTTATAATTATCTTAATCTTCCGGCTACAGCCAATGGAAATGGTACAAGTGTGGCTTATACATACGATGCCACAGGGCAGAAGCTGAATAAGAGCGCTCTTCGCAATGGGCTTACTACCAGCCATGATTATATTTCGGGAATTGAATATAAAAACAATGTAATCGACCTTATCCATACCGAAGAAGGTGTAGCGCAAAGTAATGGAGATAATAGTTACACCTACCACTATAATCTGAACGATCATTTGGGGAATGTTAGATATACCTTTGACATCTATGAAGGGGTTGCGAGGCGTTTACAGGCAGATGATTACTACGCTTTTGGAAAAAGATTATCTATAGCTCCAGTTTCAGAAAATAATAAATATCTTTACAATGGTAAGGAAGTTCAGGATGAGTTAGGGGAACAGTATGATTACGGCGCGAGGTTCTATGATCCGGTGATTGGGCGTTTTAATGTGATAGATAGGTTTGCGGAGAAGTATTATCATTTATCTTCATATAGCTATGCAGCTAATAATCCAATTAATTTAATTGACATTAACGGAGATTCTCTTTGGGTATCTTATGCTGGTAATAAAATTCTTTACAACAATGGGGGCTTTTATAATAAGGATGGTTCAGCTTATACTGGCAAAGGTGTGAAGACGGACAAGAATGGTAATGTGACCGGCTATAAGGGATTTTTAGGGAAAGCGCATACTGCTTTAGGAGCAATTGGAGGCACTCAGGAAGGAGGTTCCCTCTTAAATGAGTTACAGTCATCTACTAATAGCTTCACAATTCAAAACAGCTCTACTAATGAGTTTGTTGTAGATCCGAGTCAGCGTGTTGCAGGATATGCTAATCAATTACAAACAGATCCACAATATGCCGGCCAGTTAGCAAATACAGCTGCTTCTGCAATGTTAGGAGGTGCAGGTGGTACAATCAATTGGAACCCGAGCGGAGCAAATGTATGGGTACTTGGAGGGGGGCAAAATAATAATGCTGCATCTAATTTAGGGCATGAGTTATTTCATGGAAGAGACTCTAATCGAGGCTTGTTAGATTCTAGAACTAATCAAGGTCTGAAATACGATGAATGGCAAGCAACATTTAAAGAAAATCAATTAAGGTCACAAATGGGGCTGCCGCTAAGGGAGTTTTATAAATCGCAAAGCAATAATGGCGTTTTAAGCCCATTAGCCCCAAGAATGTTAAATGGAAGTAATCAACCGGTGCGACCTACTTGGGTTCCTGGAAATTGGTAATTAATAGTTATGAAAAAATATTTTAGTGGTGTAATATTCTGTTTGTTTCTTACCTCTTGTTTGGCACAGAATCGGCCCAATAATTCCAGCCTTTTGGTAAACCAAATTTATGAGAGTCAGTTGGCTTATTATAATGCTAATATTGCCGACAAAGACAATTATTTAAGCATTATCAATTTTGCTAAAACAGAACGATCTACCCTCTTTAAGAGGATTGGAAGTGTAGTTCAATCAGATAGTTTCATTATTCTAGAGGGGTTCAGTCCAGGATGGGGGAACTTTGTTGGATTAGTCTGGAACAGGGAACTTGCCTACTCATATAAGAAATTATCGACTGATAAAAAACTGCAGATTACCAAGACGAATCTCAGTGGTAATAATGTAAAGCATAATACGAGTATAGATCCATTTATTATTAAGAAAATATCTGAATGGGATGTAAACTATATTCGAAATATCAAGAATAAAATAGGAATGGGGGTTTCTGATGGTCATTACTTTATCGCAACTAAGGTTACAAAAGGCAAAACTGACCACGATTATATAATAGAGAACATTGCTTTTGAGCAGTTTGCGGAATAAATTTATTCAGTCTATGACAAAGCCCATCAGAAATGTTGGGCTTTGTTGTTTAAGATGCGTAAGCCTTTTGTGCTTTGGTGTCCCTGAGGACGGTATCAATAAAGAAGAACAGCTTTTCCTTGATGGCTGGGCTTAAGCTTTCTATTTCCTGCATTCGCTCTACGGTCTTTTTATCGAACGAGGCGTTCACGCCTTCACCGGCCAGGTAATCCAGGGATACCTGAAAAGCCTGTGCGATCTTCATGGCTGCCTCAATGGATGGCACGGCCTCATCCCGCTCATACTTGCCGATCATCACCCTTGAAATGCCGCTTTTAGTGGCCAGGTCACTTTGTGACCAGTCCTTCTGACTTCTTAACTCTGCTATGATCTTACCTGTATTCATCTCTTAAAAGATACTTTTATGCTTGATTGCAACCGTGTATAACAAAAATAAGTAAATAAAAGGGATAAAAAAATCTGATAGGTTGTTGTGAAATGCAAATGATAAGATATATTTGTATCTGATAGTTATCTAAAACTTTTTTTCAATATGTCAAAACTGGTGACTGACAACCCTGAATTACTGCTCTACCTGGAAGGCAAGTTGCACATTACCGTCCTGGGCGGGATCAAACTGACCGGACTTGACCGGTTGAAAGTAACACTGAAACTGATCCGGACGGACGATAAAAGCAATGCCTTCCGCCATAACCTTGACCTGTATAACAGTATGCAGACTGAGCAGCTAATAGAAAAGGCATCCGAGGCACTGGATATCAGCAGCAGTGAAACCAGCGCAGTGGTTAACAACCTGATCACTGCTTTGGAAAACTACCGGTCGGAACGCCTGGAATCCATGAAGCCGAAACAACCGGAGAAAAGAACGTTAAGCGAGGCCGAGCGCAAAGCTGCCATCACTTTTCTGAAATCCCCGAACCTGTTAGGGCGCACCAAACAGGTCATTGCCGATAGCGGGCTGATCGGGGAAGAAAACAATAGCCTGATCGCTTACCTGACCTATACGAGCCGTAAACGGCATACGCCTTTGCACCTGATGTGCCTGGGTGCCTCCGGCACCGGCAAGACCTGGCTTCAGGAGAAAGTATCAGAACTGATGCCCGAGGAGGATAAACTGGAAATTACTTCACTGTCCAGCAATGCTTTTTATTACTTCGGCAGGGAAGAATTGAAACACAAGTTGTTATTGATCGAAGATCTGGACGGGGCGGAAAGCGTATTGTATCCCTTACGGGAGCTGCAAAGCAAGCGTAAG
>NZ_FOGG01000036.1:0-34755 GCF_900111155.1 Pedobacter rhizosphaerae
TTGAGTTTCATAACTCAACATTACTTAAACCGAGTCCAAGACTCTCCTCCATTAAACAATCCGTAGAACTCCTGCGGAACTCGACGGACAGGATTTTAGACTTATAACTTATAACGTACAACTTACCACTTCTTTCCCTACCTTTGCATCAGAAATAAGCACACAGCTTATTTAATTAATCCCGATCACATTGGCTCAAAAAGAAAACACCCGCTCCGAAAAAAGCGAGTTACACCCGAGGAACAAACACCGTTCACGTTACAATTTCAAACAACTTATTGGCGCTTCAAAAGAACTTAAACGCTTTGTTTTTTTGAACGATCACAACGAAGAATCGATAGATTTTGCAGATCAGCAGGCAGTAAAGGCATTGAACAAAGCTTTGTTAAAATACTTTTATAATATTCCGCAGTGGGATATTCCTAAAGATTATTTGTGTCCTCCTATTCCGGGGAGATCAGATTATATTCATTATGTAGCAGATCTTTTAGGCTCTAGCGACAAAGGCAGGATTCCAAAAGGAAACAAAATTAAAGTGCTTGATATCGGTATGGGCGCAAATTGTATCTATCCGATAATAGGGCATCAGGAATATGGCTGGGACTTTGTAGGGTCTGATATTGATCCGCTTTCTGTTGAAGCTGCAAAACGTATAGTTGATGCAAATAAAGCACTTCAGGGACATATCGAACCCCGTTTACAACAGTCAAGAATGGCTACCTTTAGAGGGATAGTTGGGGCAAAGGAAGAATTTGATTTAACGATTTGTAACCCACCTTTTCATGCTTCCTTAAAAGAGGCAGAACAAGGAACGAGACAAAAATGGCGCAATTTAAAAGGGGAGGCTGAAGTAAAGCATGTTTTAAACTTTGGTGGAAACAAAGCAGAGCTTTGGTGCCCTGGGGGGGAGCGTGCTTTTGTGGAACAGATGATTGTGCAGAGTGCTCAAATCCCGAAAAAATGCCTTTGGTTCACTTCATTGGTATCTAAAAGTGCCAATTTAAGAAGTATTTATAATGCTTTGATTAATGCAAATGCCTTTGAGGTGCGTACCGTTCAAATGTCGCAAGGTCAGAAAATCAGTCGCTTTGTAGCCTGGACTTTCCATAACGATGCCGAACAGGCAGAATGGGCGAAAAGATGGAAAACAGAAGCTAAGCCTAAAGAAGACGCTATTAAGCTGGAAAAATAGAAGCTTTAAAAAAAATATAAAGCCAGATTGACGGAAGTTAGTCTGGCTTTTTTGTGGAGCCTTAAATCAGCTAACTGATTTTGGTATCGAAGATGTAGCCTACCAAAGCTGTAAATGCCATGGCCACTGTACCCCAAAAACAGATTCTGAATACAGATTTGAACGGACTTGATCCGCCGGCTTTAGCGGCAATAATACCAGATAACGCCAGAAAAAGTATGGCAAAGCCGTATTGATAGAAAACCATTGTTTTAATCGGTGTAAACAAGGCGATAATTAAAGGCATAATCCCGCCACTAATGAATGATGCTCCAGAGGCTAAAGCTGCTTGCAAGGGGTTAGGTTTGGTCAATTCATTAATGCCAAGTTCGTCTCTGGCATGGGCTGCCAGTGCATCTTTTTGAGTAAGTTGAATGGCTACTTGCATGGCCAGATTTTCATCTAAACCTTTGGCCAGATATATTTTTGCCAGCTCTTTCAGTTCAACTTCGGGCATAACTTCTAATTCATTTCTTTCTCTTTCTATATCAGCCTCCTCAATATCAGCCTGCGAACTAACCGAAACGTACTCTCCAGCAGCCATAGATAGGGCTCCCGCTACAAGGCCAGCCAATGCTGCTAAAACAATTGGGGATCTGGTATCGGTGGCAGCAGCAATACCAATAACTAAGCTTGTGGTGGATATTATCCCATCATTGCTGCCTAAAACAGCCGCCCTTAACCAGCCAGATCTTGTGGTGTAGTGTTTTTCTAGTTCCATATCTTATTTCCGCTCATAAGCAATCAAAATCACGAGGTCGTTATCTGGATTGGGTTTAATTCCATGAGAGCTACCAGGTCTGGTGAGTATGGCATCTCCAGGTTTTACCGCGAAAGTTTTACCATTCATTTGCATGATTCCGTTTCCACTGATTACATAATAAATTTCATCTTCCTTTTGAAGGTGGTAACCGATAGAAGAGCCCGGCCTTAAAATCCTTTTCCTGAAAACTGTTTTCAAATTTTTGGCATGTGCAAAGAAGTTGAAGCCAATGGTTTCGCCACCTCCATTATGCGTTCCAGGCTCGTTCTTCGCTACCTCTACATCGTTTTGAAGAATATACTTGCTGGTATCAGGAGTTTGCGCTTTGACCTTAAATTGAATCGCCAAAATACAGCATAGGGTTATGGTAAGAGGTAATAATTTTTTTCTCATGGTGTAGTTATAAAATATGTTAGGGGCATTGGCCCGATCAAGTCTTTCAGCTTAAAACATTAGGAGCTCAGGTAGGCTAAGTCGCTAGCACTTTCAACTTTCCAATTTCCACTTTTAACTTTCTACTTTCCACCTTCCCCTCCCAGGCCTTTCAGCTAAAATAGGCGTTTAGGTTTTATTTGCCAAGTTACCACTGTAGTTAGTGTAATAAACCCGATAGGAGCGGGCACGACGGGTAACCGAGTAAAGCGAATAGCGGGGCTACAGCAGCCATAATCGAATTCCTTACATTTTCCTGAAAAAAGGCCGTAAATAATATGCTTTTCGGTTTGACTTTCCAGTCAATAATATTAGCTTTGCACAAAAAAAATTGATACATGAGCGTTTTAGTAAATAAAGATTCTAAGGTTATCGTTCAGGGTTTTACCGGAAACGAAGGAACTTACCACGCCGAGCAAATGTTGGCTTATGGTACAAACGTAGTTGGTGGTGTTACACCTGGCAAAGGTGGGCAATCGCATTTAGATAAGCCTGTTTTTAATACTGTTAAGGATGCCGTTGATAAAACTGGCGCCAATGTATCGATCATTTTTGTTCCGCCTGCATTCGCTGCAGACGCGATTATGGAAGCTGCTGAAGGTGGTATTAAAGTGATTGTTTGTATTACTGAAGGTATTCCTACTAAAGATATGATCCTGGTTAAAGAATATATCACTGGACGTGATGTAACTTTAATCGGTCCAAACTGCCCGGGTATCATCACTGCTGATGAGGCTAAAATTGGTATTATGCCAGGTTTTATCTTCAAAAAAGGTAATGTAGGTGTAGTTTCAAAATCAGGAACATTAACTTATGAAGCAGTAGATCAGGTAGTTAAAGCTGGTTTAGGTATTACAACAGCTATCGGTATTGGTGGTGACCCAATTATTGGAACGCCAACTGTTGAAGCAGTTAAATTATTAATGAACGATCCGGAAACTCACGGTATCATCATGATTGGTGAAATTGGTGGTGGAATGGAAGCTGAGGCTGCACGTTGGATCAAAGAAAACGGTACTAAACCGGTTGTAGGTTTCATTGCTGGTCAAACTGCGCCTCCGGGACGTAGAATGGGTCACGCAGGTGCTATTGTTGGTGGTGCTGAGGATACTGCAGCGGCTAAAATGAAAATCATGCGTGAGTGTGGTATTCGCGTTGTAGAAAGCCCGGCTGAGATTGGTGCTGCAATGGCAGAAGAATTAGCAAAGTAAGATTTTAAAATTTACATAAGAGAAAGCGTTTCGATTAAGTTCGGAGCGCTTTTTTTGTGCCGCCACGGAAGCACTGAAGGCACGGAGTGGAGGCACAATGTACACAGAGTCGGATTCATAAGTTTCGTGTTTAGTCATTGCGAGGCCGGGTGGACTGAGTCGAAGCAATCTCATAATGAATTTTTAACCGCAAAGTGTGCAAAGTTTTACCACAGAGGACGCGAAGTGAAGGCACAATGTACACAGAGTTGGATTCATAAGTTTCGTATTCAGTCATTGCGAGGCCGGGTGGAGTGAGTCGAAGCAATCTCATAACGAATCTTTAACCGCAAAGTGTGCAAAGTTTTACCACCGAGGACGCGGAGTGAAGGCACAATGTACACAGAGTTGGATTCATAAGTTTCGTGTTTAGGCATTGCGAGGCCGGGTGGAGTGAGTCGAAGCAATCTCGGTAATTTGTATGCACTGGGATTTATTTTGGCCAATTCATTTAAATAGCCCTTAACCTCCAAACTCATTTATCATACCTTTGTAAACACTAACGCAAAGCGATAATCCAGCAAACCAAAACCATTTTCTTGCCGTATATTGTAGTATGAAAACGATGTTGAATAAACTATTTTTGGTCTCAGCTGTTATTTTAATAACATCACTATCAGCCTGTGCTCAAAAGCAGAATAAGGAAGTAAAACAGACTAAAGAAACAGAACAAATAATACCGAAAAAGAAAATGAACTGGAATCCATTAACTCCCGAAGAAGAAAGAGTAATTGTTAATAAAGGAACCGAGTATCCTGGAACTGGTAAATATGAACATACAACCGATAAGGGTACCTATACTTGTAAGCGTTGTAATGCGCCTTTATATCGCTCAGAAAGTAAGTTTGATGCCCGTTGTGGCTGGCCTGCGTTTGACGATGAAATAAAGGGCGCTGTGAAAAGAATTCCGGATGCAGATGGATCACGTACAGAAATTGTTTGCGCCAATTGTGGTGCACATTTAGGCCACGTTTTCTTAGGTGAAGGATTTACCAACAAAGACACCCGTCATTGTGTAAATTCAATCTCTATGAATTTTGTGCCAGATAAAAAATAAGGTGGGTATAGTCGGGTTAGGTAAGGGCGTACAGCATTAAGCGGTACGCCTTTTTTATGGCCTTTAAAGGCGGTTTTTAGGTCAAATTATTGATTATAAACTAAATGCTTATATTTGCAGGCTATTTAACAAAGATTTAGCCTATGAAATACCTTCTGTTATTAAGTAGTTTGTTCTTGTTTTTACACAGTAATGCACAAGATTCAGATTCATCGAATGAGCCAGATAGTATCAAAAAAACAGTTCTCGCAACTTATTATCATAGAAAGTTTGAAGGTCACCGAACCACCAGCGGTGCTAAATACAGAGCCAAAAAACTAACAGCAGCACACCGTACTTTACCATTTGGTACCCTGGTTACAGTTACCAATCCCGATAACGGAAAATCAGTAGTGGTTAAGGTAAATGACAGAGGTCCATTCTCTAAAAGACTAGCCATAGATTTGTCGGAAAGTGCCGCAAAAAAGATCGGTATTTATCGTAAAGGCATAGCCAAAGTAAAGCTCAGTTACACACTGGAGTAGGTACTCCTTTTTGCTCTAATTCTGATCGGAATTAGCCTTAAAATTTAAGTTATTAACACTCTTTTTTGTTTGTTAAGTGCTTAAAAAGAAATGATTAGCTTTTTTTTCGCCTGAAAATGATATTTAGCTGATCGTTTTATCAACGGGTTTCAACGTAGTGTTAACAACTTTGATTCAAATTAAGCCCCCTCCGTATATATATTTGTTATAACAAAGTTCTTTAACTTCTTGCGTTTGAAAACAAATATAAAAGCTTAGTTATTAGTGATTTATAGGCCGGTCTATCTGATTGCATTTTTAAATTTTTCTCAACTAAAAACTCAGTTGTTTGTCAAACCCACGGGAGTTAGCACTTTCACTAAAGCGTTTATTACAAAACATAACAATCATCATATCAAATTGGTGGATGCGATGCTTTGTCTGCGCTAGATAATTTGAAAAACATTAAAGTATCAGCTATGGAACAGGAACTATTACTACAAGAAAACAAAGATCGCTTTGTGTTATTACCCATTAAATATCCAAAAGTGTGGGAAATGTATAAGAGAACAGAAGCTAGTTTTTGGACAGCGGAAGAAATCGATCTTTCTGACGACCTTAAACACTGGGAAAATTTAAATGATGGTGAAAGACATTTCATCTCTCATATCTTAGCTTTCTTTGCCGCTAGTGATGGTATCGTAAATGAGAATTTGGCTGTAAACTTCATGAGCGAAGTACAAATTCCTGAAGCACGTTGTTTCTACGGGTTCCAGATTATGATGGAGAATATTCACTCTGAAACTTATGCCTTGTTAATTGATACTTACATCAAGGATCCGGAAGAAAAAGATCGCTTATTTCACGCTATAGATACTGTTCCTGCAGTAAAGAGAAAAGCAGAGTGGGCTTTACGCTGGATTGACAACGGAACATTTGCAGAGCGTTTAGTAGCTTTTGCTGCGGTTGAAGGTATTTTCTTCAGCGGAAGTTTCTGCTCTATCTTCTGGTTGAAGAAACGTGGCTTGATGCCAGGCTTAACTTTCAGTAACGAATTAATTTCGAGAGATGAAGGTTCTCATTGCGAATTTGCTTGTTTACTATATAGCATGCTGAGCAATAAATTAAGTGAGGAGCAAGTAAACAGTATCATTAGAGATGCTGTAGAAATTGAAAAAGAATTTATTACCGAGGCACTTCCTGTTGCCCTGATCGGTATGAATGCTAAATTGATGAGCCAATACATTGAATTTGTAGCAGACAGATGGTTACAGGAATTGGGCTACAACAAAATATACAATGCAACCAATCCTTTCGATTTCATGGAAATGATTTCATTACAGGGAAAAACCAATTTCTTCGAGAAACGTGTGGGTGATTATCAAAAAAGCGGTGTATTAACTGCGGCAGATAATAAAGCACAGGCCTTCTCTTTGGATGAAGACTTTTAATAAAAGAATTTAGAATTAATGAATGATGGAAGGAGTGAATGCTCATTTTCTTGTTCAGAAAACATGTAAGACAATATAAAGAATGATATTTTGACAGATGAACGGAAACATTCACTCATTCAAAATTTACACATTCAATAATTAATAAAATTAAATCTCATAAAATATGTTCGTACTAAAAAGAGATGGCCGCAAAGAAGCGGTGCAATTTGACAAGATCACGGCTCGTATTCAAAAGCTGTGCTATAGTTTGAATGCAGACCTGGTTGATCCAATTGATGTAGCCAAAAAGGTTATTGAAGGTTTATACGATGGGGTAACCACATCAGAACTGGATAATCTTGCTGCAGAAACTGCTGCATCATTAACCACTAAGCATCCTGATTACGCTTTGTTAGCTTCGCGTATCGCCGTGTCTAACTTGCATAAAAACACCACTAAATCATTCTCGGGTACAATGAAAATGTTGTACGAATATATTGACCCGAAAGCGCAGAAAGAGGCTCCTCTTATTGCTGATGACGTATGGGAGATTATCCAAAAGAACTCTGATATTTTAGATAGTTCTATTATTTACGACCGCGACTTCGGTTTTGATTATTTCGGTTTTAAAACGCTTGAAAAATCATACCTGTTAAAAGTTAACGGTAAAATTGTAGAGCGTCCTCAACATTTGTTTATGCGTGTATCAGTAGGTATCCACAAGGAGGATATTGAAAGTGCAATCAAAACGTATAACTTAATGAGTGAACGTTGGTTTACACATGCTACACCAACATTGTTTAATGCAGCTACACCAAAACCACAAATGTCATCATGCTTCTTATTGAGTATGCAGGATGATAGTATTGATGGTATTTATGATACTTTAAAGCAAACCGCCAAAATTTCTCAAAGTGCTGGTGGTATTGGTTTAAGCATCCATAATATCCGTGCAACGGGATCTTATATTGGTGGTACAAACGGAACAAGTAACGGTATTATCCCAATGTTACGTGTATTTAACGATACAGCCCGCTATGTAGATCAGGGTGGAGGTAAACGTAAAGGGGCTTTCGCCATCTACTTAGAGCCTTGGCATGCAGATGTTTTCGAATTCTTAGACCTACGGAAAAACCACGGTAAGGAAGAAATGCGTGCGCGCGATTTATTCTATGCACTTTGGATTAACGATTTATTTATGCAACGTGTTAAAGATAATGGCGAATGGACATTATTCTGCCCGCACGAAGCACCAGGTTTAGCAGATTGCTTTGGTAAAGAGTTTGAAGACTTATATACTAAATATGAAGCAGAAGGCCGTGGACGCAAAACAGTAAAAGCACAAGAACTTTGGTTTGCCATTTTAGATTCGCAAATTGAAACTGGTACACCTTATATGTTGTTTAAAGATGCTGCTAACAGCAAATCTAACCAGCAAAACCTAGGAACCATTAAAAGTTCTAACCTGTGTACTGAGATCATCGAGTATACTTCTAAAGATGAAGTTGCAGTTTGTAACTTAGCATCATTGGCATTACCTCGTTTCGTAATCAACGGTCAGTTCGACCACCAAAAATTATACGATGTAACCTATCAGGCTACATTGAATTTGAATAAAATCATCGACCATAACTACTACCCTGTGGTTGAGGCAGAAAACTCAAACCGTCGCCATCGTCCCGTTGGTTTAGGCGTACAAGGCTTGGCCGATGCTTTTATTCTTTTACGCCTACCTTTCGAAAGTGATGAAGCAAAACGCTTAAACAAAGACATTTTCGAAACTATCTATTTCGCTTCTATGACTGCTTCGCACGATTTAGCAGTGAAAAATGGTCCTTACGAAACCTTCAAAGGTTCTCCATTATCTAAAGGCCAGTTCCAGTTCGATCTTTGGAATGTAACGCCAGATAGCGGACGTTGGGATTGGAATGCATTGCGTAAAAAAGTAGTTAAAGACGGTGTTTACAACTCGTTATTGGTTGCACCAATGCCAACAGCTTCTACTTCACAAATTTTAGGTAACAACGAGTGTTTTGAACCTTATACTTCAAACATCTACACCCGTCGTGTATTGAGTGGAGAGTTCGTAGTGGTAAACAAACATTTATTGAAAGATTTGGTAGCATTAGGTTTATGGAACAACGATATGAAAAACCAAATCATATTGGCCAACGGTTCAATCCAGGCGATTCCTGAAATTCCTGATTACATCAAAGATTTGTATAAAACAGTTTGGGAAATTAAGATGCGTAATATCATCGATATGGCTGCCGATCGTGGAGCTTATATTTGCCAATCTCAATCCTTAAACTTGTTCGTAAATGCACCAAATACTTCAAAATTAACTTCAATGCACTTCTATGCATGGGAAAAAGGATTGAAAACAGGTATGTACTATTTACGTACACAGGCCGCTTCTCAGGCAGTTAAATTCACAGTAGAAAACCAAGGTGGTAAAGCTATCGAAGCAGTTATCCCAGAGGTAATTAACAATGCTGCAGAAGAAATTGTAGAAGGTCCGGTTTGTTCAATGGAAGAAGGTTGCATTAGCTGTTCAGGTTAACCCACAAACCCCTAAGGGGCTTTGCAAAGCAATAAGAAAGTAAGGTTTTGAGCGAAAGTTCAAAACCTTATTTTTTGTTTATACTTTTGCTTTTGTACTAATGATTGAATGATTGAATGGGAAACCCAATGCACTAATGAACCAATGACCACTGAACTAACAAAGATGAGCACTTTCAAACATAGCAAACATGAAATCATTCCTTGCGAAAGGTGTGGCAGTGCTATTGAATGCAAGGCCAATGCTTATACCAAATGCCAGTGTAGTGTAGTTCAGTTAAGTATTAACGAAGTACAATATATTTCAGAACTATACGATGGCTGTCTTTGTGCCAATTGTCTAAAGGAGCTTCAGGAAGAATATCAGGAAACGATTTCTTAACTTTAGTTTCTATGAAGATATCCATCATTACAGTTGTTTACAATGGTGAAAAATACCTGCGAGATTGTATCGAATCCGTAATCGGACAAACATATCAAGAGATAGAATATATCATCGTTGATGGAAAATCTACCGATGGAACATGTGCGATCATCCAACAATATAGAAGTAACATACAGCATTTCATTTCAGAACCGGATAAGGGCCTGTATGATGCGCTGAATAAAGGGATCGCCCTAGCTTCTGGCGATATTGTCGGGATCTTAAATGCGGATGATCAGTTAGCTGGTAACCATATTATTGAAGCGGTAGCAAAGACATTTAAGGAGAACAAAGCTGTAGATGGGGTTTATGGAGATTTAGACTATATTCACCCCAGCGAAGGCACTATTATTCGAAAGTGGCGATCTAAGCAAGCCAATTGGCGGGATATACAAAAAGGCTGGATGCCTGCACACCCCACCTTATATTTAAAACGAACGCTATTTACCCAGTATGGAAATTATGCTTTAGATATGGGCTCCGTGGCAGATTACGACCTGATTTTAAGGTTCTTTTACCACCATCAGATTAATGCAGTGTATTTACCTGTGCTAATGGTTAAAATGAGGGTGGGTGGTGTAAGTAATGATTCTGTTATGGCCAGGTTAAAGGCTTTTCAAAACGATTTTCGGGCTTTGCTCAGGAATAAAGTACCTCAATCCTTTTTAGTATTACTCAAGAAAAAATGGCTGAAATTAGCTCAGTTTGAGCGGTAAAAACAGCGCTTGTCGGTTGATTAATATCAAGTTAAACCTGTAAACAAAGTGTGAACTTAGTTTACAGTTCGTTATATTTGCTAATCAATCGTCCCAGCTATTGTTAAAAGATATTCTCCATACCAACCCAGGTTTCTTTTACTTTGCATCCGCAATTTTGGCCTTTGCGGGCGTAGTCTTTAGCACACCTTCTATTATCCATACCTCATTAAAGTACGGCCTTTTTGATCAAACTGATCTTCATCGAAAAAAGCATCAGAACACCATCTCCCGTTTAGGAGGTTTAGGTTTGGTAGGTAGTTTTGCCGTAAGTATCCTGCTGTTTTCGGGATTTATCAATTTCAATGAAGCTAATTTTTTGATTGTATCCTGCATCATTCTATCGGCATTAGGGCTAAAAGACGATCTGTATGGTACCAATACCAGTACTAAGTTTATTCTTCAGCTTACCGTAGCCTTTATATTAGTTTTCTTTGGAGGATTTAGTTTAAGCAGCCTGTATGGCGTTTTCAATATTGGTGATATGCCGCCCTTGTGGGGAGGGATTTTTTCTATTGTACTGATAATTTTTCTCAATAACAGCTTTAATCTAATCGACGGGGTGGATGGTTTGGCAGCCAGTATTGGGCTTATTGCCAATCTTTGCTTTGGATTACTTTTTGCAAGAATTGGCTTAATACCTTATGCACTTATTGCTTTTGCCATGGCTGGGGCTATTGCCGGATTTTTGAAATTTAACTGGTTCCCGGCTAAAATTTTTATGGGCGATACGGGAGCATTAATTATCGGACTTGTTTCTGCAACATTAGCGATTAAGTTTATAGAAGAGAATAAATTTGGTGGACCGGTAAATCCAGCCTACTTTTCTGCGCCCGCAATCGCAGTATCTATATTAATCGTTCCCATCTTCGATTCGTTAAGGGTATTTACGGTTAGAATATTGACAGGGAAATCTCCCTTTACAGGAGATCGGAATCATATTCATCATCGTTTAGAAAACATAGGGCTTAAAGCCAACCAGATTGTTTGGGTAACGGTGTCATTCAATATCCTGATTATTTTAGGCACCATCTTCCTTCAACATTTGGGTAATTTCTTGTTAATATTCCTTTTAATAGGTGTATGCGCTACTTTTAACGGTTTACTTACCCTCTCACTTTGGAAAAAAAATAAAACTAAAAAGGTGTTGGATAAGGTTTTATAATCCAAATTACATATTCATTCCAGACCGTGTTTTCTGCTGTTGTCTTTAACAAATAAATACTAATTTTGCGCAAAACAACAACAAAATGAGGCTTGCAATAAATGGGTTTGGAAGGATAGGCAGAACGTTTTTGCGTTTAGCACTGGCAGAAGGTTATGAAGTAGTGGCTATAAATGATTTGGCTGATGCTAAAACTATGGCGCACCTATTTAAATACGACAGCGTTCATGGTGTTTTTAACGGTAGTGTTTCGGCAAAAACCGATGCTATTATTGTAAATGAGTCGTCTATCACTACTTTTTCAATTAAAAGTGCAGCCGAGTTGCCTTGGTCAGCTTTGCAGGTTGATCTGGTAATAGATTGTACAGGGAAGAACCTCACGAGTGAAGCAGCAAATCAACACATTTTAGCCGGAGCAAAGCAAGTATTGATTTCTGCCCCTGCAGCTGATGATATTCCAATGGTGGTATTGGGCGTAAATGATCAGTTGATCGATTTGAAAAGCCCTATTCTTTCTAACGCAAGTTGTACGACCAATAATATTGCTCCCATGATCAAGATCTTGAACGATAACTGGGGAGTGGAAGAAGGGTATATTACCACCGTTCATTCCATGACTGGCGATCAAAATCTTCACGATGCAAACCATAAGGATTTAAGAAGAGCCCGTGCAGCTTCGTCATCCATTATTCCTACAACAACAGGAGCCGCTAAAGCAATTACGCATATTTTTCCTGAACTGGAAGGCAGACTAGGCGGCGCAGGTATTCGCGTTCCGGTACTAAACGGATCGTTAACTGATTTTACCTGCTTGCTGAAAAATAAAACCACCATTGAAGAAATTAACCAGGCTTTTAAAGCGGCATCAGAACAAGAATTAAAAGGCATTATTGAATATACAGAAGATCCAATCGTTTCTATAGATATTATTGATAACCCACATTCTTGTGTTTTCGATTCCCTTTTGACTTCAATTGTTGGCGATTTAGTTAAAGTAGTGGGTTGGTATGATAACGAGTATGGCTACAGCAGTAGGTTGATAGATGTGGTGAAAAAGATTGAGGCCGAGTATAAACACAGCTAAGGGTAACTCATTTTTTGCGATATATTTTTTCAAATCCTTTAAGGTTTTAAATGCTTTGTTAACTTTGCGCATACGCAGTGTCCCGCTGTAAGTAGATGAAAAGTTATGGTAAAATTTATCCAGCCTGAAGAAGTACTCCCATTGCGGAGTTTAGTATTGCGAAATGGTAAGCCATTTTCAGAATGCATTTTTGAGGGTGATGACCGTTACGATACTTTTCATTTAGGATATGTGATAGGAGAAGATATTTTATCAATCGCCACATTTATGAGGAATGATTTTTTTCCGGATGAGGGGGTTGGATATCAATTGAGGGGAATGGCTACACATCCCGAATCAGGAGGGAAGGGATTCGGAGCGGCACTTATTCGCTTTGCCGTTGAATATTTAGAAGAATATAACACAGATTATCTCTGGTGTAATGCGCGTTCAACAGCGGCACCCTTTTATAAAAAGATTGGTTTTACCACCGAATCGCCAGAATTTGATATCCCCGGAATCGGATTCCATTATGAAATGAAATTAAACCTAAATACTAAATAAAATAGATGAGTTGTTAATGAGAAATGAGAAGCTCATCAACACCGTCACTAAAACTTACAAAGATGAAAACAATTGACCAGTTAGATTTTAAGGATAAAAAAGCGCTTATCAGAGTAGATTTTAACGTTCCTTTAGATGCTGACTTCAAAATTACAGATGATAAAAGAATGCGTGCTGCATTGCCTACTATCGAGAAAATTTTAAAAGATGGTGGTTCAGTTATTTTAATGTCGCACTTAGGCCGCCCAAAAGATGGCCCAACGGATAAATATTCTTTAAAACATATTTTAGGTGATCTTTCCAGGATGCTGGACCTTGAAGTGAAATTTGCTGATGATTGTATTGGCGAAAATGCAGTAAAACTGGCTAAAAATCTTTTCCCTGGTGAAGTCTTATTGCTGGAAAATCTTCGTTTTTACAAAGAAGAAGAAAAAGGTGATGTGGCTTTTGCAGAAAAATTATCTAAGCTAGGTGATGTTTATGTAAATGATGCATTTGGTACAGCTCACCGTGCACACGCATCAACAGCGGTAATTGCACAGTTTTTCCCTCAAGCCAAATATTTTGGTTACTTAATGGCTGCTGAAGTTAAAAACGCAGAGAAAATCTTAAACGATGCTGAAAGGCCTTTCACTGCGATTATGGGTGGAGCTAAAGTTTCTGATAAAATTCTTTTGATCGAAAAATTATTGGAAAAAGTAGATAACATCATTATAGGTGGAGGTATGGCTTACACTTTCGCAAAGGCGCAAGGTGGTGAAATTGGCACCTCTCTTTTAGAAGCCGATAAACAAGAACTTTCTTTAGAATTAATTGAAAAAGCAAAGGCTAAGGGAGTTAACTTAATTCTTCCGGTTGATACCGTAATTGCAGATAAATTTGATAACGAAGCCAACAAGCAAGATGTAGATTCAGGTCATATCCCTGCCGATTGGATGGGATTGGATATCGGTCCTAAATCTGCTGCTTTGTTTTCTGATGTAATTAAAAACTCTAAAACTTTATTATGGAACGGGCCAATGGGTGTTTTCGAAATGGAAAACTTCCAGGTAGGTACTAAAGCGGTAGCGGATGCAGTAGTAGCGGCAACTAAAGAAAATGGTGCTTTTTCGTTAATTGGTGGTGGAGACTCTGCAGCAGCCATTGCTAAATTTGGTTTGGAAGATGAAGTGAGTTATGTTTCAACTGGTGGTGGTGCGCTTTTAGAATACATGGAAGGTAAAGAACTACCAGGTGTAAAAGCAATTAATGAATAAATAAGGAAATGACCTGTATTCTCAGGTTATTATAGCTATACGCAAAACCTCGCATGTGCCTAAAATATGCGAGGTTTTGCTGTTTTTGTGGGCGAACGTGACACTTTTTGGGTAAAATTTTCCACTTGTTGTAAGTGGTTGGTAATCAGTATTTAAGTGTGATGTAAGGTGTTTGTTTTTGGTTTTGGGCCAAGGATTAGTGCTTTCGAGTGTAACAAAAACGATGTGGAAAACTTTTTTGTGGTAAAAAGTGGTAAAAAGTGGTAGAACTATTTACTTTTACACTACATAAAAAGTGTAGCTACCACTATGACCCAACTTTTAGGAGAATTCGATTGTAAACTTGACGCAAAGGGCCGCCTTATGGTTCCCGCTGCGCTTAAGAAACAATTGCCTGAAGCGGAGCAAGATGGTTTAGTGATTAACCGGGGTTTTGAGAAAAATCTGGTTATTTATCCAAGAAAAGTATGGGAAACGATCGTTGCTGATCTCAATAAGTTAAATCCCTACGAGAAAAAAAACAGAGAATTTATCAGGTCTTTTACCCGTGGTGCTACAGAGCTTACGCTTGATGCTGCTGGTAGGGTGTTGCTGCCGAAATCATTGGTGGAGTTTGCTGGTATTTCTGCCGACGTTGTTTTGGCTTGCCAGTTAGATAAAATCGAAGTTTGGGATAAGCAGGCTTATGAAGATCTTTTTGATGATGTTCCTGAAAACTTCGCCAACCTGGCTGAAGAAGTAATGGGCAATAAAAACAGGAGGGAAGATGGAGAATAATTACCACGTTCCTGTGATGTTGCAGCCTTGCATTGATGGACTTAATATTAATCCCGATGGTGTTTATGTGGATGTAACTTTTGGTGGCGGTGGTCATTCAAGAGAGATATTGAAACATTTAGGGCCTAAAGGCACTTTAATTGCCTTTGATCAGGATCCGGATGCACAGCAGAATGTTCCTCAGGATGACCGCTTCGTGTTTATTGATCAGAATTTTGGCTTTCTGAAAAATAATTTACGCCTAAAAGGTTTCCGTCAGGTAGATGGTATATTGGCAGATTTAGGTGTGTCTTCCCATCAGTTTGATGTTCCGGAAAGAGGTTTTTCTATTCGTAAAAATGGCGATTTGGATATGCGTATGGATCAGCACCGTACACTAACGGCAGCTGGTGTTTTGAATACCTATCCTGAAGATAAGCTGCATAAAATTTTTGGTATTTACGGTGAAGTTAAAAATGCCAAGTCCTTAGCGAAAGCCATTGTTACCTCCAGATTGGATACGCAGTTTAGCGATATAGATAGTTTTAAAAAGGCTATTGCAGATTATATCCCTCGTGGGAAAGAAAACAAATATCTGGCGCAGGTTTTTCAGGCTTTGCGCATAGAAGTGAATGCAGAAATTCAGGTTTTAGAGGATTTCCTGGCGCAAACTGCAGAAGTGCTGAAGCCTGGTGGTCGTTTGGTGGTGATGTCTTATCACTCGCTGGAAGATCGTCCGGTTAAAAATTTTATGGCCAAAGGAAAGTTTCAGGGAGAGGTAGAGAAAGACTTCTTCGGGAACCATCAAAAACCATTTGAAGTGATTACCCGGAAGGCTATTGTGGCTTCAGACGACGAGATTGCTCAAAACAACAGGGCAAGAAGTGCAAAACTTAGAATTGCAGAAAAGATATGAACAAGTTCAGGGAGGATATAGAAGAAGAGGAAGTAGGGCCTGAGCCAGAATTGAAAACTGTGCCTAAAAAGCCAAAAACTGCAGAGGAGAAAATGGATAGTAACTCCTTTATCAGCAAGCTTTTTAATGATGGATTAGTAAGTAAGGAGGCGGCAACAGATGCACTGCCTTTTTTGTGTTTTTTAGCGTTTTTGGGGATGATGTACATTGCCAATAGCCATTTTGCGGTAAATAACGTTCGCCGCATTGATAAATTAAATAAAGAAGTAAAAGAATTGAGATGGGAGTATAAGTCTTTAAAAGCCGACCTGATGTTTAAAAGCAAACTAACAGAAGTGGCTAAAAAAGTAGATACACTCGGAATAAAGGAATTGATTGAACCTCCAAAAAAAATAATTGTTAAAAGCGATGAATATTAGAGCAAACATATTGCTTCGTGTATATCTGGCATTTGGCTTAATTGTGCTTTTTGCTTTGGCGGTATTGCTCCGTCTTGGGCAAGTTCAATTTGTACAGGGGCATAAGTGGAAAGCTATGGCTGATAGTCTTTCTACCCGCTACGTAAATGTAGAGGCTACCCGTGGAAATATTTATTCTAATGATGGAAGTCTCTTGGCTACCTCGGTTCCTGAATATGAGTTGAGGATGGATATGTTTGCCGGAGGTATTCAGGAGGATAAGATTTTTAATGAAAAGGTTGATTCTCTTGGGATTAAACTCGCAGAGATATTTAAGGATAAGACAGCAAAAGAGTACGCACGCTATTTGAGAAAGGGCAGGCAGGACAGTGCAAGGTATTTATTGATTCACCGGAAAGTTGGTTATGCAGATTTAAAAACGATCAGGACTTTTCCGTTGTACAACATTGGTAAGTTTAGCGGAGGTTTAATCGCCGTTCAGCAGAATAAGCGGATTTTGCCTTTTCAGGCACTTGCTGCCCGTACCATTGGATATAAAAATGAGAATGTTAAAAATGGCGTAGGCTTAGAAGGCGCTTACACCGAATATATTAACGGCGAAACGGGTAAAAGATTAATGCAGCGGATTGCTGGTGGAGTTTACATTCCGGTTAATGAGGAAGCTGAAGTGGCACCAAAAGATGGTGCTGATATCATTTCTACCATTGATGTAAATATGCAGGATCTGGCTCAGAGTGCATTAGAAAAGCAACTGATCAAATCTCAGGCTGATCACGGTACGGTGATTTTAATGGAAGTGGCCACCGGTGAGATCCGTGCAGTAGCGAATTTCTCGAAGGTAGAAGAGGGCGTGTATAAAGAAAAATTTAACTATGCTATTGCGGGTAATCAGGATCCGGGATCAACTTTTAAATTGGCTTCGTACATGGCGCTTTTAGAGGATAAGTTGATCGATACCAATACATTAATAGGTACCGGATATTATCAGATTCCTGGTAAGCTGATTAAAGATTCGCATCCCAAGATTGAAACGGTTACAGTGAAAAAGGCATTTGAAGAATCTTCCAATGCAGCGATTGCGAAACTGATTAACATGCATTACGGAAGCGATCCAATGAAATTTACCGATCATTTGTACGATTGGCATTTAAATGAAAAAATGGACCTTCAAATCCCTGGTGAGGCAGCGCCGGTGATTAAAAATATTAAAGCGAACAGAAGCTGGAACAAAAACATGACCCTGCCGCAAATGGCTTATGGTTACGAAATGAATTTGACACCATTGAAGATGCTGACCTTGTATAATGCGGTGGCTAACAATGGCAAAATGTTACAACCGATTTTTGTAAAAGAGATCAGAAGGCTGGGTAATCCGATTGAGCAGTTTAAGGCAAGAGTTGTTAATGATAAGATATGCTCTGATGAAACTTTGAGTAAAGTTAAAAAGATGCTTGAAGGGGTGGTAACTGAGGGTAGTGGTAAGCAAATTGTTTAT
Source organism: Pedobacter rhizosphaerae (assembly GCF_900111155.1). Taxonomy (GTDB): domain Bacteria; phylum Bacteroidota; class Bacteroidia; order Sphingobacteriales; family Sphingobacteriaceae; genus Pedobacter; species Pedobacter rhizosphaerae. The sequence goes on from NZ_FOGG01000036.1 coordinate 18,045, forward strand.
AATCCTCTTTATCCGATTGCCGGTAAAACAGGAACTGCCCAGGTTGCTGATGCAAATAAAGGGTATAAAGGGAAAAAACAATATCAGGCCTCTTTTGTAGGCTATTTCCCGGCCAATAAACCGAAGTACTCGCTAATTGTAGTGATTAACGATCCAAAAGGTGCTTATTACGGCGCTTTGGTGTCGGGACCGGTATTTAGGGAAATAGCCGATCGGATTTATGCAAGCGATATGCAAATGTATAATGATATGCCGACTCATCTGGTAGGAAATACAGTTAGTCCGCCTACAAAGGCCGGACAAAGCAAGGCTACTCAGAAGGTATTTAAAGCATTTGGATTTAAACCGCTTTTCGCTTCCAAATCTGAATACTATAATATTATTGATACCAGTGCGGGCGTAGTATATCAGGAAAATACAGAGAAAAAAGGGGTGATGCCTAATGTAACTGGGATGGGATTAAAAGATGCTCTATACCTGTTAGGAAATGCCGGATTAAAAACAAAGGTTTTAGGTGCTGGAAAGGTTATCAGCCAGTCTATCGCCGCAGGAACAAGAGTGGGAAAAGGATTAGGGGTAGAGATAGAGTTGAATTAAATGATAGAATTATATAATGATTGAATGATTGAATGATTGAATGATAGAATGGAAAGGTGTATTCACTCATTCAAAACTCACTCATTCAAAATTAATGATAGAATTATAGAGGGATTGAATTAGAATTATAGAATGATTGGATGATAGAATGGAAAGGTGTATTCACTCATTCAAAACTCAATCATTCAAAATTAATTATAGAAGGATAGAATGGAAAGGTGTATTCACTCATTCAAAATTCATTCATTCAAAATTAAATATATGCAATTACAGGAGCTACTTTACGGTATTACGATTAAAGAATTGGTTGGCAGAACCGATCTGGAAATCAATGCGCTAAATTTTGACTCTCGTAAAGTAACCGAGGGTGATGTTTTCTTTGCAATTGTGGGTACAGTTTCTGATGGACATCAGTTTATCAGTCAGACTATAGCGCAAGGTGCAAGTGTAATCATCTGCGAAAACCTTCCTGAAATTGAAGATTATAGAGTAACCTATATTAAAGTTGAAAATACCTCTGTGGCCTTAGGGATCATGGCAGGGAATTATTTCGGAAATCCTTCGGCTAATTTAAAACTGATCGGCATTACCGGAACAAATGGAAAAACAACGATAGCAACCATTTTATTTAAGCTTTTTAAAGAACTTGGATTTAAAACGGGATTGATTTCTACGGTAGAAAACTTTGTAAATGATAAAGCAGTTCCCGCCACGCATACCACACCCAATCCGATTGCATTAAATGCACTGTTAAAGGATATGGTAGATACGGGTTGCGACTACTGTTTTATGGAAGTGAGTTCTCATGCCGTTTCTCAGCACAGAATTGAGGGATTAACCTTTTCTGGAGGCGTTTTTTCAAATCTTACGCACGATCACTTAGATTTTCATAAAACTTTTGACGCGTACTTAAAGGCAAAAAAGACATTTTTTGATACACTGCCGAAATCTGCCTTTGCATTAGCCAATATCGACGATAAGAATGGTTCGGTGATGTTGCAGAATACCAAAGCGCATAAGAAATCTTACGCTTTGAAGCAAATGGCTGATTTTAAAGCTAAAATCATTGAAAATGGTTTCAGTGGCTTACATCTTGATATTGATAATGAAGATGTTTACTTCAAGCTGGTAGGCTCATTTAATGCTTATAATTTACTGGCTGTTTACGGTACGGCTATTTTGCTTGAGCAGGATAAACTTAAAGTATTGACCCTGTTGAGTCGTTTAACGGGAGCAGAAGGTCGTTTTGACTACATCACCTCGCCAAATAATATTATTGGTATTGTAGATTATGCCCATACACCAGATGCAGTTCAGAATGTACTGAATACCATTGCTAATATCCGTAAGGGTACAGAACAGGTAATTACAGTAATTGGTTGTGGGGGAGACAGAGATAAAACTAAACGTCCGATTATGGCTCAGGTGGCATGTGATTGGAGCGATAAGGTGATTTTAACTTCGGATAATCCTCGTACAGAAGATCCGCAGGCAATTATAAAAGATATGGAGGAAGGTGTTTCTCCAACAAATAAGAGAAAAACACTATCCATTTTAGATAGAAAGGAAGCGATAAAAACAGCCTGTCATTTGGCGCAAAGCGGAGATATTATCCTGGTAGCGGGTAAAGGGCATGAGAAATATCAGGAAATTAATGGGGTTCGCAACCACTTTGATGATAAGGAAATTTTACTTGAACAACTTAATCCAAACAGCTAATGTTATATTTATTATTCGAATACCTGCATAAGCATTATGATATTCCTGGACTTAGGTTGTTCCAGTATATTACTTTTAGGGCGTCAATTTCCATTATCTTATCGTTAGTGATTACAACTGTTTACGGTCGTCGTTTAATTGATTACCTGCACAAAAAACAAGTTGGAGAAACGGTTAGGAACTTAGGCCTTGAGGGGCAAATGCAAAAACAAGGTACCCCTACAATGGGCGGTATCATCATTTTGCTGGGTATTTTAATCCCTACCTTGTTGTTTGCCAATATTGCCAATGTATACGTTATTTTAATGATCATCACCACCATTTGGATGGGGGCAATCGGCTTTTTGGACGATTATATCAAGGTTTTCCGTAAAAACAAAGAAGGCCTGGCAGGTAAGTTTAAAGTAGTTGGTCAGGTAGGATTGGGAATTATTATTGGTTGTACCATGTATTTTCATCCGAATATTGTAGTGAGAACTACTGTTCAGGATAATGTGAAAAACACATCATCTGTACCAATGGTGCTCAGACAAAAAGGAGAAACATTTTATTATACTCAGGATGTAAAATCAACTAAAACCAATATTCCTTTTTACAAAAATAACGAGTTCGATTACGCCAAGGTTTTAAAGTTCTTAGGGTCGGGATATGAGAAATATGCTTTTTTAGTATTCCTGGCATTCACGGTTTTCATTATCACGGCGGTTTCAAATGGCGCAAATATTACCGATGGGATTGATGGTCTGGCAACGGGTACATCGGCAATAATCGGTACCACATTAGGGATTTTAGCATATGTATCTGGTAACACGCTTATGGCCGATTACCTGAATATTATGTACATCCCTAACTCAGGGGAGCTCATGATTTTTGCAGGCGCTTTTGTTGGGGCTTGTGTGGGTTTCTTGTGGTACAATTCTTATCCAGCCCAGGTATTTATGGGCGATACGGGAAGTTTGGCCATTGGTGGAATTATCGCGGCCTACGCAATCATGATTCGCAAGGAGCTATTGATCCCGATTTTATGTGGGGTGTTTTTAATTGAGCTCGTGTCTGTAATCACCCAGGTATCTTATTTTAAATATACAAAACGCAAATATGGGGAGGGACGGCGAATTTTTCTCATGTCGCCATTGCATCACCACTACCAGAAAAAGGGATATCATGAAGCCAAGATTGTTACCCGATTCTGGATCATCGGAATTATACTCGCTATCATCACAGTAGTGACCTTGAAACTGAGATAAAAGAATAGAATAACCCAAAAATATAACAATAAAAGAATGAGCACTAATCACAATATCACATCAGCAAATGTACAGTCAGAAATGGCAGGGCTTGGCCGTGTGGTGATTTTAGGTGCAGGCGAAAGTGGTGTGGGTGCAGCTATGTTGGCACAAAAGCAGGGTTTTGACGTGTTTGTTTCTGATTTTGGCACTATTGCCGATAAGTATAAAAAAGCGCTTGAAGATTTGGGCATCGTTTACGAGTCTGCCCAACATACAGAGGAACTCATTCTAAATGCTTCCGAGGTAATTAAAAGTCCGGGTATTCCACCAACAGCGCCAATTATAAAAAAACTGGTTGAAAAGGGCATTTCAGTAATTTCTGAAATTGAGTTTGCAAAACGTTACACCCATGCTAAAACAGTTTGCATCACAGGCTCAAATGGTAAATCGACCACGAGTTTACTTACCTATCACATCCTTAAAAATGCAGGGTTAAATGTAGGCTTGGCAGGTAATATCGGTCACAGCTTCGCCGCTCAGGTAGCTACAGAAAGCTTTGATTGGTATGTTTTAGAGATTTCGAGCTTTATGCTAGACGATATGTTTGAGTTTAAAGCTGATATCGCTGTTTTATTGAATATCACTCCCGATCATTTAGATCGGTACGAATATAAGATCGAGAATTATGCTGCATCAAAAATGCGTATCATTCAAAATCAAACCGAAAATGACGTTTTTATCTATTGCGCAGATGACGAGGAAACTCTGAATGCGTTAAGAAATGTTCATCCAGAGGCGAGAACGTATCCCTTTTCAATCGTTAAAACGGTAGATCAAGGGGCCTTTTTAGATGAAAATACAATACACATCCTTATAGAAACCAATAACGAACTAACCATGTCTATTTCAGATTTAGCCTTACAGGGCAAGCACAACATTTATAATTCTATGGCTTCAGGCATTGTTGCTAAAGTTTTAGAATTAAGAAATGATTCCATTCGTGAGAGTATGGGCAATTTCAAGAATATTGAGCACAGGTTAGAGCATGTAGCCAAAATATCTGGAATCGATTTTATCAACGACAGTAAGGCTACTAATGTGAATTCTACCTGGTATGCTTTAGAAAGTATGACATCCGATGTGGTATTGATTATGGGTGGTGTAGATAAGGGCAACGATTACAATATGCTTAAAGATTTAGTGAAGCAGAAGGTAAAGGCGATAGTTTGTTTAGGAAAGGATAATAAGCGCATTCATGATGCTTTTGAAGACGATGTAGAAGTTATTGTAAATACTTTTTCTGCCGAAGAAGCTACGCAAATTGCTTATCACCTGGCTAAGCGTGGAGATGCTGTTTTGCTTTCTCCGGCTTGTGCAAGCTTTGATTTATTTAAAAATTATGAAGACCGCGGAAATCAATTTAAAGCAGCAGTTAGAGAATTATAACAGGAGGGCTTAACTATGTTAGAGGCATTACTTAATAAAACAAAAGGCGACAGGTGGATCTGGTTGATCATCATCCTGCTTTCGCTTATATCAGTAATGGCTGTATATAGTGCCACTGGAACGCTTGCTTATAAAAGAGGAGAGGCTGTAGAGAAATTACTTTTAACCAAGCATTTAATCTTTGTAATGCTCGGGATAGGAATGATCTATATATCGCACCTGCTCGACTATCGGTATTATGCAGGTATTTCAAAGGTGCTTATGATTGTTACCATACCCCTGTTAATATATACCCTGATTTTTGGTACAAACTTAAACGATGCATCCCGCTGGGTTAAAATCCCGGTGATTGGGTTAACCTTCCAGACTTCCGATTTAGCGAAATTGGCTTTGATTACCTTTTTAGCCCGGATGTTAACCAAGAAGCAGGAAAATATTAAAGATGTTAAAGAATCTTTTATTCCGATTATGGGTTCGGTTTGTGTCGTGTTTGTATTGATTGCACTAGCGAATTTATCAACAGCCTTAATGCTGTTCGGAGTAAGTATTTTATTGTTAATTATCGGTAGGATCAGTATTAAACAGATCGCTATTGTTTGTGCTGGCGGATTTGTATTGTTGCTTTTCGTGTTCTTTTTAGGTCCTAGAAGGAAGACGTATATGTCGCGTATCAATTCGTTTATGCATCCGGAGATGCAGCACTCGGATAAAACTTTCCAGGCAGATCAGGCAAAAATTGCTTTGGCTACTGGTGGTGTTTTTGGTAAAGGACCAGGTAATAGTACGCAACGCAATTTCCTACCACATCCCTACTCCGATTTTATTTTCGCCATTATTATTGAAGAATGGGGAACTATGGGAGGAATTGTAATTATGATGCTTTACCTGGTGCTTTTATACCGATGTATAAAAATAGTGACCCGAGCCCCAAAGGCATTTGGGGCCCTGCTCGCTGCCGGATTGAGCTTTAGCTTAACCATACAAGCTTTTGCGAATATGGCTGTTGCTGTTGGTTTAGGTCCTGTAACGGGTGTACCGCTTCCACTCGTAAGCATGGGTGGTACATCGATGATTTTTACCAGTGTGGCTTTCGGTATCATTTTGAGTGTAAGCCGGGATGTTGAGGAGCATGTAGCAGGTAAGGAATCAACAGAAAAGAATAGAAGTAATAAAGTAATTATCGGAGAGATTCCGGCGATAGCGTAATCAGTTACGAGTTGTGGGTTTTGAGTTGTGAGTCAATTTCCACAAAATAGTTAGGTAGTAAAATAAATAACTCAGTGCACTTTGTGAAAACTTTGTGCCCTTTGTGGTTAAAGAATAATTAAATATAAAAATGAATAATTCCCCAAAAATTATCATATCAGGTGGTGGCACCGGCGGGCATATATTCCCCGCCGTGGCCATAGCCAATGCGCTCAAACGCTTGGTGCCCTCGTGTGAGATTTTATTTGTAGGGGCCAACGGGCGAATGGAAATGGAAAAGGTTCCTGCCGCCGGATATAAAATTATTGGATTGAACATTGCCGGAATGCAGCGCGGTTCAATCTTGAAGAACTTAAGCTTACCATTTAAGGTAATTGGAAGTGTACAGAAGGCTTTGAATATTATTAAAGATTTTAAGCCCGATGCTGTGGTTGGAGTTGGTGGATATGCCTCAGGCCCCTTGTTATATGCGGCTTCTTTAAAGGGAATTCCATACTTGATACAGGAGCAGAACTCTTATGCTGGAGTTACCAATAAGTGGTTGGGTAGAAAGGCTGCAAAAATATGCGTGGCTTTTGATGAGATGGATCAGTTTTTTCCAGCAGATCGAATCTTGAAAACGGGTAATCCGGTACGAAAAGAGGTGGTAGACATTAAGGGAAAACATCATGCAGGAGCAGAATTGCTGAAACTGGATCCACTGAAGAAAACCATTTTGGTAACCGGTGGAAGTTTAGGAGCCGGCACTTTAAATAAAAGTATAGAGAAACATTTACCAGAAATCCTGGCAGAGGACGTTCAGGTGATTTGGCAAACCGGTAAATTTTACTACAAAGGAATCATGGAGCGATTAGGAGAAAACTATCATCCAAACGTTCGCATTCTGGAGTTTTTAAATAAAATGGATTTGGCATATGCAGCAGCCGATGTAATTATTAGCAGAGCAGGCGCAGGAACAATAGCAGAACTGTGTTTAATTAAAAAGCCCGTAATTCTGGTGCCTTCTCCCAACGTGGCAGAAGATCATCAGACTAAAAATGCGCTGGCCTTAGTTAAGCACGGAGCAGCAATACTAATTAATGATCGCTCGGCAGAAGATACACTGGTGGCAGAAGCCTTAAAACTATTGAAGAATAAGGAACAAGCCGAAAAGCTCTCTGAGAAAATTGGAAGTATGGCCTTGCCAGAAGCAGATGAGGTGATCGCGGGCGAAGTGCTGAAGCTGGTTAGGAGCTAAGCTTTAAAGCTTAAAATTAAGGCAAAGCTAAAGTAGCTAAGCCATAAATGAAAAAATTAAAATATTAGAAAAGAATAGAAATAGAATAATAAACGGTAATCAGGCAGCTTTAAGCTTTTAAACTTTCAGCTTTTATCTCAAATGAAATGGAACTAGGTAAAATAAACAGAGTATATTTTGTAGGTGTCGGTGGTATCGGCATGAGTGCGCTTGCTCGATATTTTGCTAAGCGTGGAGTTGCTGTTTGTGGTTATGATAAAACAAGGACTAAGCTTACTGAAACCTTAGAACAGGAAGGAATATTGGTTTCTTACCTGGATGAGGCTTCGGCATTACCATGTGCTTTTTTAGATAACCATGATGATACGTTGGTGGTATACACACCCGCAATTCCAAAGGATTCTAAAGTCCTGAATCATTTTAAAGATAAAGGCTTTACGTTGAAAAAGCGTTCAGAAGTACTGGGGATTATCAGTAAGGGAATGTTTTGCATTGCTGTAGCAGGCACACACGGTAAAACCACCACTTCTTCAATTGTTGCACACCTTTTAAAAGATACAGGTTACGATTGTACAGCATTTTTAGGCGGTATCACCAGTAACTACAATAGCAATGTGTTGTTTGGTAAAAACAATGTAGTTGTTGTGGAAGCCGATGAATATGATCGTTCTTTTCTCACCCTGCATCCTGATGTAGCTGTGGTAACCTCTATGGATGCTGATCATCTGGATATTTATGGAGATAAAAGCCATCTGGAAGAATCTTTCAGGCTTTTTGCAAGTCAGCTGAAAGAAAGAGGCACCTTGTATGTGCACGAAGGTTTGCCTCTGGAACATTATATCAGCTATGCGGCGAGCAATACTGCAAGGGCGAGAGCAGAGAACTTGAGGGTAGAAGGATCGAAATTTGTTTTTGATTACGCTGACCGTGATCATCGGATTAATAATATCAGTTTGATGCTGCCTGGAAAGCACAACGTAGAAAATGCAACCGTAGCCATAGCCATTGCTTTGCAGTTGGGGATTGATGCAGAAAAGGTGAAAGAAGCAGTGGGGAATTTCAAAGGTGTAAAACGTCGTTTCGAGTATATTGTAAACAACGAAAAGCAGATTTACATTGATGATTATGCCCATCACCCGGAAGAATTAAAGGCCTGTTTTAATGCCGTTCGACAGTTGTATCCCGACAAAAAGCTTACCGTGATTTTTCAACCACATTTGTTCAGCCGCACCAGGGATTTCGCTGACGAGTTTGCAAAAGTTTTAAGCACAGCTGATGAGTTATTGCTTTTAGATATTTATCCGGCAAGAGAATTGCCTATTGCAGGCATAAATTCAGCTTTTTTACTCGATAAAGTAACCTCCGCAAATAAGCGGGTATGTGGAAAAGATTTTGTGCTTCAGTATGTTAAGGATGCTGAACCTGAGTTAATTTTAACTGTAGGTGCCGGAGATATTGATACATTAATTGAACCTTTAAAAAATATATTAAACCATGCTTAAACGGTTAAACTGGGGAGCAATATTTACTGGCTTTGCCTGGCTAATTAGTCTGGCAGGTGTGGTGGTGCTTTTAGGTTTTATCAATGTTAAGAAGCAAACCGTTAAATGTACAGATGTTAAGATATTGATTCCGGGGGCGGATAACTTTATTGAACGTGAAGAGATTGATGCCATTTTGAAGGAAGATCAAGGAATACTGTTAGGAAGAAATCTCGAGAAAATTAACATCCATAGAATTGAACAAAAACTGCAATCGAATCCTTACATCGCCTTTGCAAAGGTATATGTAGATATGGATGGTGTATTGCATATTGAGATCAAGCAACGCCAGCCGATATTAAGGATTTTGAATGCAAGCGGACAAGATTTTTATATTGATAATGACGGTTTGAAAATGCCTATATCGGCGAATTTTACTGCTAATGTTTTGGTGGCAACCGGAAACATAACGGAAGTGTTTGGCAGAAGAATAGATACTTTACATACACAGTTAGCGAAAGATTTGTACCGAACAGCGAAGTTTATTAAGAAAGATACCCTATGGGATAATCAGATTGAGCAGATTGTTGTTGACAGCCAGAAAGATATGGAACTGATCCCAAGAGTGGGCGATCAGCGGATTATATTAGGTAATGCAGATTCGTTAGAAATTAAAATGAAAAACCTGCTTATTTTCTATAAAAAGGCAATGCCACAAGTAGGATGGGATGCTTACAAGACGATTAATATTAAATACACCAATCAGATTGTTTGCGAAAAAAGGGATTCGACAAGTATAGGTAAAAAAGGTAAAACAATAACGCTGGCTGATAGTTTGAGAATACAGCGAAAGGTTACCGATTCGCTCATTAAAAGTATGGTTGGAGAAGCCATTGAAAATAGGCCCGAGGAAGATGAACCAAGAAACGAGGAGCCTAAGCGGATAGTAGCAGCACCCAAAAAAGTTGAACCAGCAAAAAAAGAAATTAAAAAAACTGTAGTCGCGCAAGCAGTAAAACCAAAGGAGTCAAAGCCTGCGGTGTCGAAACCAGCAACAACTAAACCAGCGGTAAGTAAGCCAAAGGAGGTGAAGCAGGTGGAGAAAAAGGAAAAGCCGAAAGCAACTACCACAACACAGCCAAAGCCGGCAAAATCTGCGGCAGATTTAAAGAAGCAAAGAGAAGCGAGAGAGAAAGAAATCAAAGCCCTGGAAAAACTGTATAAAACTCAACAAAATTAACGAATATGGACAAGGCAAAATTTACCAGTCAGTCGCCCATTGTAGTAGGATTGGATATCGGTACTACAAAAATATGTGTTATCGTAGGACGGAGAACACAGCACGGTAAAATAGAAATATTAGGAATCGGCAAGGCGGAATCGGCGGGAGTAACAAGAGGAGTGGTTTCAAACATTCAAAAAACCGTGCAGGGTATTGCTCAAGCAGTTGAAGTAGCAAGCGGACAATCCAATGTAGAAATACAGGTGGTAAATGTGGGTATTGCTGGTCAGCACATTAAGAGCTTACAGCATAGAGGAATTTTAACCAGAAGAGAATTGAACAATGAAATCGGTAAAAAGGATATCGATAAATTGATCGATGATATGTTCAAACTGGTTATGCCTCCGGGAGAAGAAATTATTCATGTGTTACCACAAGAATTTACCATTGATAACGAGCCGGGAATCAAAGATCCGATTGGTATGGCTGGAGTACGTCTTGAAGCGAACTTCCACATTATCTCTGGTCAGGTAACCGCAGTTAAAAATATCATGAAATGTGTTAACAATGCAGGATTACAAACTCAGGATTTAATTCTTGAGCCACTGGCCTCTTCTGAATCGGTGTTGAGCGAGGAAGAAAAAGAAGCTGGTATTGCATTGGTAGATATTGGTGGTGGTACAACCGACATCGCCATTTTCCATGAAGGTATCATTCGGCACACAGCCGTTATTCCTTTTGGCGGTAACAGTGTAACAGAAGATATACGCGAAGGATGTTCGGTAATGCGTAACCAGGCAGAGTTGTTAAAAACCCGTTTTGGTTCAGCATTGGCAGAAGAGAATAAAGAAAATGAGATTATCTGCGTACCGGGTTTACGTGGTCGTGAACCGAAAGAAATTTCAGTTAAAAACTTAGCTTATGTAATTCAAGCCCGTATGGAAGAGATTATTGAGCATGTTTACTATGAAATCAAATCGTCGGGATACGAGAAAAAATTAATCGGAGGTATTGTAATTACCGGTGGTGGTGCCTTGTTGAAACACCTGAGCCAGTTGGTAGAATATGTTACCGGATTAGATTGCCGCATAGGTTATCCCAATGAGCATTTATCTAAATATGAGGATATGCCGAAAACCATTTACGATGATTTGAAAAGCCCAATGTATGCAACCAGTGTTGGTTTGTTAATAAAAGGTATTCAAAAAGCGGAAGAACTGATTGAAGAGATGAAGCAGCCAGGAGTGTTCGTAGAAAAGGCTAAAGTGGCTAAGGAAAAGGAAAAAAGAGGCCCTGGTTTATTCGATAAGCTACTTGCCAAAACACGCACATTCATTCAGGATGATATGAATGTAAGCGACGAGGATTACTTGAAAAATTAAATATTTTTCAACAAAACATGAGTTTTCCACATTCTTAACACTTGTGGAAAACGTCTGTTGAAAAAGTGTTAATATTACATGGAGTAATGAACAGGAATTAAAAATTTTTAAACAACTGATTCATAAGATTATGCAGTTCGAAATGTTAAAAGATAAATCATCAATCATCAAGGTTATTGGTGTTGGTGGTGGTGGTGGTAACGCAGTTAACCATATGTACCTATCCGGTATTACTGGTGTGGACTTTATTATTTGTAATACAGATGCCCAAGCTTTAGAAAGTAGCCCAATCCCTAATAAAGTTCAATTAGGTGCTAGTTTAACTGAAGGAATGGGTGCTGGTTCTATACCTGAAGTTGGTAAAAACTCGGCAATAGAAAATATTGATGACATTAAAGCTATGCTCGGTAGTACAACAAAAATGTTGTTTATTACTGCTGGTATGGGTGGTGGTACCGGAACTGGTGCCAGTCCTATTATTGCTAAAGCTGCGAAAGAACTCGATATCTTAACTGTTGCGATTATCACTACTCCATTTTCATTCGAAGGTAAAAGACGTAGATTGCAGGCGGACGAGGGGATGGAAGAACTGAAGAAATACGTAGATTCTTATCTGGTTATTTCTAATGATCGACTACGTGAAATTTTCGGAAACCTAACCTTAGGCTCAGCTTTTGGTCAGGCAGATGATATTTTAACCACAGCTGCAAAGGGTATCGCAGAAATCATTACCGTTCCGGGTTACATCAACGTGGATTTTAAAGATGTGCGTACCGTGATGAAAGATAGTGGCGTAGCCATTATGGGTAGTCATTCTGCAGAAGGTGATGAACGTGCATTACAAGCAGTTGAAGGCGCATTGGCTTCTCCGTTATTGAAAGATAGCGAAATTGAAGGAGCAAGATATATTTTATTAAACATCAGTTCAGGGGTTAGAGAAGTAACGATGGATGAGGTATCTATCATTACGGATTATATCCAGGAAAAGGCAGGCTTATCTGCTGATTTAATTTGGGGTAACTGTACAGATGAAACTTTAGGAGAGAAACTCTCGGTAACCATTATCGCTACTGGCTTCCAAACTTCTGAAGAGCGTGTTCACGAAGAACGCAATAAAAAGAAAATTTCTTTACTTACTCCAGAAGAAGCACCATTAGTTCGTCCGGTAGAACCAGTAAATTCATTTATTCAGCCTAAAGAAGTAGTACCTTCTTATGAGCCTGTAATGAAAACAAAGGATGAAGTTTCTCAGGCTGATTTATTCGGTGGAATGTTCAATAAAGCTGAAGCACAACTTAATCAGGAGCCTGAAAATAACATTGTTCGTCATACGCTAATTGAAGAAGAACCTCAGTTAGAAGCACCACAGGAAACAGGTTTTGAGTTTGAAGTAAAGCTTGCTGAAACAGAATTCGTATTCGAAACGCCTGTAGCAGAAGCGCCATCTATGCCTGAGCCTGAAGTTGAAATGCCAGCTGTAGGTTTAGATGACGATAAGAACGACGAATCTATGGAAGAGCAGTTGAGAAAATCTAAAGAGCGTATTTTACGTTTAAAAGATTTGAGCATGAAACTGCGTACTACTAATGGTTTACAAGAATTAGAAAACGAACCTGCTTACAAACGCAAACAAATGCAGTTGCAACAAGTTCAACATTCTTCAGAATCTCAGGTTAGCCGCTTCACCTTGAGTAACGATCAAGACGGTGGAACAGAAATCAGACCTAATAATTCTTTCTTACACGACAACGTTGATTAGACTGAACCAAATATATTTAAAAGCCTTAACTTGATTGTTAAGGCTTTTTTGGCATAAAATTGGCTTGTTAAAAATGTTTAAATTACCAGGTACCACCTAGATTCGGTTGATTTTAAGCCGAATAAACCTTAAATTCGCAAAATTTTAAGTACAATAAATACATAATACATTGGATATATTTGATAAGATAGCAAAGCACATGGGCCCTTTGGGTCAGCACCAGAAGTGGTCTCATGGGTATTTCTCATTTCCAAAATTAGAGGGAGAGATTGCACCACACATGCAATTCCGTGGAAAAGAGCATTTGGTTTGGAGTTTAAATAACTATTTAGGTTTAGCCAACCATCCTGAAGTTAGAAAGGCAGACGAAGAAGCAGCAGCTCAATTTGGTATGGCTTATCCTATGGGGGCGCGTATGATGAGTGGTAACTCCAAATACCACGAGCAACTGGAGCAGGAACTTGCTGCTTTTGTGGGTAAACCTGATGCTTTCTTGCTTAACTATGGTTATCAAGGTATGGTATCTATTATCGATACTTTGGTAGATAGGAATGATGTTATCGTTTATGATGCTGAATCTCACGCTTGTATTATCGATGGTTTACGTCTTCACATGGGTAAACGTTTTGTGTACAAACACAATGATATTGAAAGTGCCCGTAAACAATTGGAACGTGCTACTAAATTAACCCAGGAATCGGGAGGTGGTATTCTCTTAATTACTGAAGGTGTTTTTGGTATGAGCGGCGCGCAAGGTAAATTAAAAGAGATCGTAGATCTTAAAAAAGATTTTGAATTCCGTATCCTGGTTGATGATGCACATGGTTTTGGAACAATGGGTGAAACAGGAGCCGGTACGCATGAAGCACAGGATTGTATTGACGGTATTGACGTTTACTTCGGTACATTTGCCAAATCAATGGCAGGTATTGGTGCCTTCGTAGCTTCTACTGAAGAAATTACCAATTTCCTTAGATATAACATGCGTTCTCAAACTTTTGCTAAGGCACTTCCTATGCCAATGGTTATTGGCTTATTGAAGCGTTTAGAGCTTTTAAAAACCAAACCTGAATTGAAAGAGAAGCTTTGGCAAATTGCTACAACCTTACAAAAAGGTTTGCGTGAACGCGGTTTCGATTTAGGTGTAACAGATTCAGTAGTAACGCCAGTTTTCTTAAAGGGAGAGTTATCTGATGCAACTGCAATTACATTTGATCTAAGAGAGAACTATAGTATTTTCTGTTCAATCGTAGTTTATCCGGTTATCCCTAAAGGAATGATCGAACTTCGATTGATCCCAACAGCGGTGCATACATTAGAAGACGTACAACGTACTTTAGATGCATTTAGCGAGGTTGCTGAGAAATTGGAAAACGGCTATTACAAAGAAAATCAATTCGCAACAGCGTAATCATAAACATTACTCAAAAGCCGCTTTAAACTTGTTTAAAGCGGCTTTTCTTTTGTCTTTGTTTTTTAAATATTTGTTTTTCAGTGTGTTGCGTAAGATTTGCTGCGGTTTTTTGTTTATAAATACACAAAATGTGGAAAAAAACACTTTCTAAGCCTGTTTTTTATTGATTCAAAAGTTTTTTTATTTCAGTAAACCCTTTAAATTAGAGTTAGATAATTAAAACTCAAACCTTTAAAATTATAGGAGTACTTAAACATGAAAAAATTTGAAGAAGTAAAAAGTTTAGTAGCAGCTTTAGAAGCTGATGCAGACAAGTTTTATAACAAAGGAAACAGCGCTGCTGGAACCCGCGTTCGTAAAGGCATGCAAGATTTAAAAAACTTAGCTCAGGCTATCCGTTTAGAAGTTCAAGACACTAAAAACAAAGCTTAAGCAACCAAAATATTTATAACTAAAAAGGCCGCTGAGTTTTCAGTGGCCTTTTTGTATTTATAATCTCTCCTCAATTCTTTTTGTCCTTTTCATGCTCAATAGTTACCCTACTATTGTTGAAAAAATGGGTCTTTTGTTCAAATTTAGCAAGCTTGCCTCTACCAAAGTAATAGAAATCATCTATCCAGAAACTTCCACCAGATGAACGGTAAATCTTGTAAGTAGCGGAGTCTGTAGTCAGATAAACTAAATCTGCACGAGGATAGCTCGTTTTAAACGCTTCTACACTCATACCGATTACAGGACCTGGCTTTTCTACGTTCTTAGTCGAACGTAAAGCGCAGCCACTGGCTGTTACAGCCAATAGGACAATAATAAATAGTTTTTTCATTTGTGTTTTATTTGTGTGTACATTTCAGCAATCAATAATTATGCTAGCATAGTACACTGTAAACACGTGTGAGACTAATTCTAATAAAAAGATTAGTTTTGATTGTAAAGTATTGAATATCAGAATTATGTTGTGGAGTAATTTTTCCTTTACACAAAAAAAACAGATTGATCGGTCGCCTTATACTGGCAAACCAAACAATCTGTTCTCTGTTTTATTATACGTTTTGCGAATATTTTTCCGCAGTCTATTTATGCAAATTGACTTAGCTTATCAATTTCTTTAGCAATGGCCTCTTCTAAGCCTTTAGAAGCTTTAATCAAAGGAAGTCTAACGGTATCTCCGCAAACACCTAAAAGCTTCAAGGCAGCTTTAATTCCTGCCGGATTACCTTCAGCAAAAGCCAAACGGGTAAATTCAACCAGACTTAAATGTGCTGGAGTTGCATTTTTAAAATCACCTTTTAAACAAAGCCTTACCATGTCTGAAAACTGTTTAGGTAAAGCATTTCCTACTACCGAAATAATACCCGAAGCACCTAAAGCAATCATGGGTAAAGTAATTGGATCATCACCAGAGATTAAAAGAAAATCAGCTGGTTTATCTCTCATGATCTGATTAAACTGATCAAAACTACCCGACGCCTCTTTAGTGGCAATGATATTTTTAAAATCGTGTGCCAGTCTGCAGGTAGTTTCCGGACTCATATTGCTCATGGTACGACCAGGAACGTTATAAAGGATTAAGTCTAAAGGAGATACTTCAGCTAAATATTTATAGTGCTGATAAATCCCTTCCTGTGTAGGTTTATTGTAGTATGGACTAACAGATAAGATAGCGCTATACCCGGTTGCATCAAAAGATTTAATCTCATTTGCTACAGCTAAAGTGTCATTTCCACCAATACCGGCAACTAATGGTAATCTATTATTGTTAATTTCAGCAGTATAAGCCCACACCTTCTTCTTCTCGTCCTTAGTCATGGTGGCTGTTTCGCCGGTTGTACCTAAAGAAACGAGGTAATCTATCCCTCCGTCGATCAAATGATTAATCAGGTTTTTTAAACCATTATAATCAACAGATCCATCTGCGTTGAAAGGCGTAACTAAGGCCACGCCAGTACCCTGAAATTTGTTCATTTTTAATTTATAATATTTAATTATTGAATGATTGAGTTTTGAATGATTGAATGTTTT
>NZ_FOGG01000036.1:35161-51525 GCF_900111155.1 Pedobacter rhizosphaerae
ATTCAGTCATTCAGTCATTGAATCATTCTCTCATGCAATCATTCTTCAATTGAATCATTTCTTTATCCAATCATTTTGATCAGTTCTTCATCGCTGATGATCGGAACATTAAGTTTAGTTGCCTTTTCCAGTTTTGAAGGCCCCATATTATCTCCTGCAACCAGATAATTCAGTTTGCCAGAGATACCACTTAAAATTTTCCCGCCATTGGCTTCAATGAGGTCTTTTAGTTCATCGCGACTATACTTCTCAAAAACGCCCGAAATTACGAATGTTTTTCCAATAAGCGTGTCACTAGCGAGTTCAATTATCTTTTCTTCAATTTCAAAGCGTAATCCTGCTAATTTTAATAATTCTATTTGCTGCAAATGTTCATTTTTTGCAAAGTATTCAACAATACTCTCTGCTATACGTTGCCCAATTTCATCAATTGCGATTAACTCCTCAACGGTTGCTTTCGATAAATTATCGATATTCTTCACACCGGCAGCTAATTTTTTGGCAACGGTTTCACCAACATAACGAATACCTAAACCAAATAGCACTTTTTCAAAAGGCATTTCTTTCGATTTTTCTATACCCGCAAGCATATTCTCTATCGAGCGCTCTCCAAATCGATCCAATGTTTTTAATTGATCGGCTTTCTGGTAAAGGGTATACAAATCGCTAATGTGACCAACTAATCCATGTTTGAAAAATGTTTCGATGGTTTCATCACCCAGTCCATCAATATTCATCGCCTTGCGGGAAATAAAATGTTGTATTTTACCTACAATCTGCGGAGGGCAACCTTCATCGTTCGGGCAGTAGTGTACCGCTTCACCTTCTTTTCTAATCAGTCCCGTTCCACACTCGGGGCAATTATGGAGGTACACAACCTTTGCCGAGCCAGGCTTACGCTCATCTAAATTTACCTTGATAATTTTTGGGATAATTTCACCACCTTTCTCCACAAAAACAGTATCACCCTCATGTAAATCTAAACGCTCAATTTCATTTGCATTGTGAAGGGTTGCCCTTTTAACCGTTGTGCCAGCAAGCAGTACAGGTTTTAAATTGGCAACAGGCGTAACGGCCCCCGTTCTACCTACCTGATAGGTTACTTTTTCCAGGATAGTTTGAACTTCTGCAGCTTTATATTTGTATGAAATGGCCCAGCGGGGAGATTTGGCCGTAAAACCCAATTCCTGCTGTTGCGCATAATTATTTACTTTAATTACTATACCATCAATATCATAGCTGAGTTTAAACCTCTCTTGTTCCCAATGGTGGATAAATGCTAAAACCTGATCGATGTTTTTAACCAATCTATTGTGTTCGCAAACATGAAATCCCCAATCTTTTACAGCTTTTAAACTTTCCCAGTGATTTTTAAATTCATTTTTATCAGTATATAGGAAATAAATAAAGCCATCCAGTGGCCTTTTGGCTACTTCCTTGCTATCCTGCATTTTAATCGTTCCCGAAGCAAAATTCCTCGGATTGGCATAAGGAATTTCACCTAATTCTTCTCTCGCTGCATTCAGTCTTAAAAAAGCCGCTTTATGCATAAAGATTTCACCACGAATTTCGAAATGTTCAGGGGCAGAATTGGTTTTAATTTGATGTGGGATCGTGTGTATGGTTTTTACATTATTGGTCACATCATCTCCTTTAGTACCATCACCACGGGTTACTGCTCTTAAAAGTTTGCCGTTTTCGTAGGTTAAGCTAATTGAAAGTCCATCAAATTTTAGCTCACAAACGTACTCAAAGTTGTTGCCTATGGCTTTACGGATCCGTTCATCGAAATCCCGAAGATCTTGCTCGTTATAGGTGTTACCCAATGAAAGCATGGGATATTTATGGTTAACGGTAACAAAGTTTTTCGTAATATCTCCTCCAACCCGTTGCGTAGGGGAGTTGGGGTCAGCAAAGTCCGGATGTGTTTTTTCCAGCTCCGCCAAACGACTCAGTTTTTTGTCAAACTCATAATCGCCTATGGTGGGCATAGCCAAAACATAATAATTGTAATTGTGCTGGTTCAACTCCGCAACCAAGGCATCCATTTCTTCTTTTATAGCAAATAGCGACATGAAACAAAGATAAACTGATTTTCGAGGTTTGAAAAACTAAGAATAGTATTTATAGGAGAAAGTAGAATATCTATTTAACGAGGCTTCGCTCTATTTCATGAAAAATCTCCATAAAATCTTTTTCCAATGTTTCTTTAAATGTTCCTAAAGCAAAGGTGAGTTGCTGGAGCTGCTCTTCATTCAACGTTTCCGGCCATAAACGCATGCAGATTCTGTTTAGTGCATAGCTGATATTGTCTAGCTTTTGATAGCTTAAAAGGTATTTACTGCTGATAAAACCAGTTAGAAACTGATGAAATCTACTTTGATCTTTTAACCCGCAGTGCTCCAGAAAATCGGCTAAAGATGCTGGGTTAACCGCGCTCAGGTTATCGTAAAACTGGTTCACCTGAACGAGGTTGTGCTCAATGAGCAGGTGATCTAACAATAATTCTAAACCGATATGGGCTAAAAAGGAAGGCCTTACAACAGTATTTTCCACAATGGGCTTAATCAAAAGCTTTAATGCAGTGGTTTTTTCCAGGAAAAAATCAGAAGAGTGAAAGTACAAATCTACAGCTAAGTGTCTTTTCCAGCCTTTAAGCAGCCCCTCTTCATCGGGATTGCCTAAAAAAAGAAATTCATTCTTTTGTGGGTAAAGGTTACTTTCTTTCGACGCATTTTTGACAAGGTCTGGCAATACCGTTCCCATCACTACACTAGGATCTGCAGTTAACCTATCAAAATAATAATGGGATAAGAAGTTCATGTTGCAAGGTAATATTTCTACTAAACAGGAAGAAATAAAAAGAAAACATTGAACAAGGTTTTACATCGCAACTAATTTGTTTTAAACTAAGCTAAAATTTTATCTTTGCAGGCACAATAATTAATGTGTTTGTACAATGACGAATTTTGTTGAAGAGTTAAGGTGGCGTGGCATGCTACATGATATTATGCCGAATACAGAGGAAAAGTTAAATGAAGGTATGACTTCTGGTTATATTGGCTTTGACCCTACGGCAGATTCATTGCATGTTGGACACTTAACTCAGATCATGACTTTAATCCATTTTCAAAATGCCGGCCACAAGCCTTTTGCTTTAGTTGGTGGTGCAACAGGAATGGTTGGAGATCCTTCTGGTAAATCTGATGAGCGAAATCTTCAAACAGAGGAAATGATCGAACATAACCTGAAGGGGATGAAACGCCAGCTGGCGAAATTCCTGAAATTTGAAGAGGGAGGCAACGGTGCTGTAATGGTAAACAATGCGGATTGGTTTAAGGATATGAACCTTTTTACTTTTATCCGCGATGTAGGTAAACACATTACGGTTAACTATATGATGGCCAAAGACAGTGTTAAAAGACGTTTGGAAGGTGATTCTGGACTTTCTTTCACCGAATTTTGCTACCAGTTGATACAAGGTTACGATTTCTATTATTTATGGAAAAACAATAACTGCTTAGTTCAAATGGGTGGTTCTGATCAATGGGGTAATATTGTTACCGGAACTGAATTGATCAGAAGAAAGGATGGTGGAACAGCTTATGCCATTACTACACAGTTAATTAAAAAGGCAGATGGAACTAAATTTGGTAAAACGGAAAAAGGGGCAGTATGGCTTGATCCTGAAAAAACTTCTCCGTATAAGTTCTACCAGTTTTGGTTAAATGCAACTGATGATGATGTAAAAAAATGGATCAGAATCTTTACCCTAAAAACTCAGGCTGAAATTGAGGCCTTAGAAACGGAGCACAATGCTGCGCCTCACTTAAGGATTCTCCAAAAAGCATTAGCAGAGGATATTACCATTAAAACTCACTCTGTTGAAGCTTTGGAAACAGCGATTAAAACTTCTGAGTTTTTGTTCGGCAACGGTACTTTAGAATTTTTAAAGAGCTTATCCGCAAAACAGGTGTTAGAAATGTTTGAAGGTATTCCTCAGTTCAAAATTGCTAAATCGGAGCTTTCAGCTGGAATTGATGCAGCAACTTTGCTTGCTGAAAAGGCAAAGGTTTTTGCTTCTAAAGGGGAAACTAAAAAATTAATTCAAGGGGGTGGGGTTTCTGTTAACAAAGAAAAGATAGCAGATGCAACTCAGGTTTTCAATAGCGAAAACTTAATTAATGATCAATTTATAGTAGTTCAGAAGGGTAAGAAGAATTATTTCTTGCTGATTGCTGAATAAACCAGGAGAAAAAAAACGCTCAATGAAAATTGGGCGTTTTTTTTTTTAGTTTTTAAAAGCCTATTGTACCAATAGATTACAGCCTCTTATATCGGCATTATCGAATCTGCCCAGAACTTCAAAACTACCATCAGGATTAATTCTACCCAAATCTTGCGTAGCAATGAATGAGCAGGAATTAATATTAGCCAAATCTATTACGTTAATTCCGCCTGTTTTTCCCTTATCTACTAAACTTAAGGGGTCATTGGTATCACGAATCAAAATTTGCATCCAGGCAGGACAATTAAAAATACCATTGCCCAATGAATAGGCCTGAGATAATAATTCAGTCATACCGTATTCGCTGTGGATAGCAGGTACGCCAAAACCTTTGGTTAGCTGTTCGTGGAGTTCCTCTCGAACCATCTCTTTGCGTTTGCCCTTCATACCCCCAGTTTCCATCACTACCAGTTCCGGGAAATCAATTTCATATTGCTCAATAAAATCCAGCAGGGCATAAGTAACCCCAATCAAAACCGTTTTTTGCTTATTGGCTTTTAAAGCAGTTAATGTAGCATGTAAATCTTCATGGTTATATAAGAAATAGCCACTCTGAGGATGTTTACTTTTTTGAATCAGATCATCTACCATATAAATCAAAGAAGAACCTGTTCTTTCCTGATAGGAGGGTAAAAGCGCCAAAAAACAATATTCCTCAATATTCCCATAAAATTGGTTAAAAGCCTGGAGGTAACTCTGTTCGTATAGCTTTACATCCGTTACCATATGGTTGCTTTGGCTCATCCCGGTTGTACCGGAGCTGCTAAAAGTAATTTCAACGGGATACTGACTACTTAAAACCGAATGGCTTTTGAAAAAGCTGATGGGTAAAAAAGGAATCTGTTCAATTGTTTTTACCTGCTCTGCCTTAACCCCCAAATGATGAATGTATTGCTGGTAAACGGCACAATTCAAGGCTTGGAGATTAAAAATATCCAATGCTATCTTGTTAAATTGCGCTTTGGTATGGTTGGGAAAAATATCTGCTGAAGTAATGCTCACGGGGCAAAAATACGAAGCATTATGCTATTTTCTCGTCAGTTTTTTTATGGAGCATTGCCATGCGAAACTGGTACCCGCAATAACCACATATTCCGGCCACTAAGCCACTTACAAAACCGGTAACCAGCAACAATGCCCACCACAATTTTATGCCCGTCATAATAGCCACTCTTTGTGCCAAAACATTATCATTAGGCAGGCTCTTAAATAGTGCATAGCCAATCCAAAGCAGGAAGATGGCAAAGAAGGATTGCCAAAAGGAAATTTTTCCTGTTTTTCCAATAATACCACAGGTAGCAAAGGAAATAACAATAATGATCCACCAGGGAGCCACCATTTGAAGCAGGAAACAGATAATTAATATTGCGATAAAGACCATTTTTATTTTTTTGATATTTTTAAACGAGAGATAATTGTGCCCGATGTATCGTTGGGACCTTGCATGTAGAAAAGATCATAAAGGTTGCCCTTTGCCCAGGTATCTACCATATTGTCGTAAAATTTACTGCCTGGATTTCCTGACTGACCACCCGGGTAAACGCCATGACCTTTAGGTGTTTTCCCTAATTCAATGACCATTCTCCATGATGGGCCATTGGTTTCGCTCATTGCATTGATGGTACTTTTACCACCACCTATTAATAAAGTTTTAGATCCAAAACCAGGTATTTTAGCTAAATGCGGAACATTGCTTCCTTTAACATTTGCCCAGTTCCAGTCTTTGTTAATGGGGCCAAACCGGCGTTCTAAGCTGTCGCAGCTAAATTTAAAGGCTTCATTAACCAAATCAGACAGGGTTTCGCGCTGTGTGGTTTTGACATTGTCGTACCATTTGGAATTGGGTTCTCTTAAAATCATTTCAACCGTTCTGTCTCTTGATGGGTAACGCATGGGGATACCATCTACAGCAAATTCATCATTCCAGATATTAAAAGTTAAACGCTTGGCCCAGATCTCAAAAATACTGGCTGCAATTTGCTCCGCATCATAACGTTTGTTCCATTTTGTAACGTAACTAAAAGCTTCTTTTTGTGTGGCATTCAATTGATCTACGTTTACCATAGGCACTATTGCCGGAAGTAAATTTTGCGCCATGATGCTATAGTTGTCGGTTTGCATTAAGCGAATACTATCTGCAGTTGCTTTATTCATTGCCGCCAGGCGATCATTAATTCTCTTTCCACGTTCATAAGGCGAAAATTCCCAGTTAATATAATAAGGATAGCTTGGGTCTGTTGACGATTGATTCGCAGAACTGACAAAGCCTCGTGCCGGATTTTTCACTGTTGGGTTTTGGTCAGCAGGAATCCACCCATGCCAGTCGTAAGCCGGATCTGTTCCATCGAGAATAAATTTTCCCTGGTCTTTCCATTTTAGCGGGAACTTTCCGTTAGGGGTTATGGCAATGTCGTTATCTACGCTGGCGAATACAAAATTTTGTGCCGGCGCGGTGTAGTAGGTTAGGGCTTTGCGGTAGTCGGCATAATTTTTACCTCTGTTCAGATAATAAAAAGTCAATAGCTCATTCGATTCTTCATGAGCAATCCATCTTAATGCATCGCCAACAGGTACATTGTCTGCCTTGCTGTACTTCGGTTTCTGAAAGTAAACAACTGGTCCCTGATGGGTATAATAAACCGTATCTAGTTCGTCTTTTCCACCTCTTATTTTAATGGATTCTACCCTTTGAGTAGTTTTTTTCCATTGATTGTTATACCAGTATTCCTGATGGGAATTGTCTTTGAATTTGATTTCATAAAAGTCTAGTACATCGGCGGCAACATTGGTTACGCCCCAGGCAATTTTCTGATTAAAACCGATAATTACCCCAGGAGCACCCGGGAGTGAAACTCCATAAGTATTTACGCCCGGAGCATGTAATTGTATCTGGTACCAAATGGAAGGCAAGGTAAGGTCCAGGTGCGGATCGTTAGCCAGAATTGGAAATCCTGATGCGGTTTTAGCACCAGATAATGCCCAGTTATTACTGCCAATACCTTCTACTTTTTCTTTTGTTTTTACCTCACCAGTTTGTGCATCGGTAAAGCTTTTTGGTATTTTAGGGATCGGTAGCGGAGAGAAATCCCATTTGGTTCCTACCGGGATAATGGGATCTTCGCGGAAAGGATAATCAGGGAATAAATCTTTGGTAACCTCCGGCCCGAACTTTTTCAGGATGTTGGTCATGTAGAATTCATCAGAGCCCATGGCCAATACAGCCGACATTTGCTTCAACAATAAAGCACACTTAACGGGTGTCCAGTTTTCAGGCTTAAAATCCAATATTTTATATTCTATCGGGTAATTGGCCTGAGATAGTGTTTTGATATAGGCGTTTATTCCATCGGTATAGGCCAGAATCATTTCTTTAGCCTTAGGATCTGCCATCATGCCCTTAAGTGAGTTTTCTGCACCGTAAACCATGCCCATACGGCGTTGATAACGATCTACTTCTATGGCTTTATCGCCCACCACTTCACTAATTCTTCCTGCGGCAAAGCGGGTTTGAAAATCCATCTGCCAAAGGCGGTGCATAGCTGTTACATAACCTTGAGCAAGGTAAAGGTCATGATCGTTTTTGGCAAAGATGTGTGGGATCATCCGGTCATCAAATACAATTTCAATTTCATCAATTGCGCCTTTTATTTTTGTCTTGTGATTAAACATAAAGTGGTTGTTCTCGGCATTTTGCCAGAAACCACGAAAAGGATTGAGAAATTTTAAAAGGGGAGGTGTATTGCCAAACTTAGTATTAAATAAGAAAGCTAAAGCTATTGGGATGATGAGGCAGAAAAGCGCTTTGATTTTATTCATATGATTAGCCGAAAATTCAATATTTGTTAAGGGATGTGGTTAGAAGCTATGCAAAATACAACAAACTGAATATCAATCAAAATTATAAATTGATTTCTAATTATTATGCTAACATAATTTGTTAAATTAAAAAAAAGCATTTAAGTTTATATAACTAATTAACCCGTTAACCAAACTATATCATTTTATGAGCAGAACTTTTACACAGATCTTTTATGTGTTTTTATTGATGTGTACAATTAATTTTGTAGCACAGGCACAGAACATTACGGTTAATGGAACCGTAAAAGATAAGCAGACAAAAGAAGGGCTTGCCGGGGTAAGTATAACCATTAAAGGGTACTCTGGCGGAACAGCCTCTACCGCTAATGGTTCTTTTTCTTTCAGCACCTCAGCCAAAGTTCCTTTTACTTTAGTGGCTTCTTACGTAGGTTATGGTACAGTAGAACAACAAATTACAGGCAGTACAACAGGAATCAATATTGAAATTGAAACAGCAGTAGTATTGGGTGGCGACGTAGTTGTTTCTGCTTCAAGAACTCCTGAGCGTATCCTCGAATCTCCGGTTTCTATTGAAAGAATGAGTGCAGCCTCCATCAGGGAAATTGCAGCACCATCATTTTATGATGCCCTGAACAACATGAAAGGAGTAGAGAGCAGCATGCAGAGTTTAACTTTTAAATCTATCAACACCAGGGGATTTAATTCAAATGGTAATACGCGTTTTAATCAATTTATTGATGGAATGGATAACCAGGCTCCCGGACTAAACTTTTCGGTAGGTAATATTGTGGGGATTACCGAGCTGGATGTTGATAATGTAGAACTTTTACCAGGTGCAGCATCAGCATTATACGGTGCCGGAGGTATTAACGGAACGTTATTAATGACTTCTAAAGACCCATTCAAATATCAGGGAGCCAGTTTTCAATATAAAACCGGTATAAATCATGTTAATGATGATAACAGCACTGTACAGCCATTTAATCAGTTAGATGTTCGTTTGGCTAAATCGTGGAAGAATAAATTCGGTATTAAAGGTGCATTTTCATTTTTACAGGCTAAAGATTGGTTTGGAAATAACTACTCCAATTTTGATCGCAATGCACGAACAGAGAAAGCAGGTACGAGAGAATCTGATCCCAATTATGATGGTATTAATACTTATGGAGATGAGTTGAGCCAGAATATGAGAAACGTGGCTCAAAGTGTATTGGCCGCAGGTACGCAAACGTACATTAGAAATTATGGCTTAGCTACTGGAGGTGGAGTGCCAACACCAGCTCAAATTGCTACTTTCCTTTCTACCAATGCGCAAACCAGACCTTTTTATGCGGGGCTGAATACTCCAGGTCTAATTCCGAATCAAAATGTTACCCGTAATGGTTATCAGGAGGCAGATTTAGTAGACTATAACACCAAATCACTAAAACTTTCTGGTGGAATGTATTATAATATCTCCAAAACTGTTCAGGCTACTTTTCAAGCAAACTGGGGTACAGGTACTTCCGTTTACACGGGGTCTGACAGATATTCTTTGCGTAACTTCAACATCGGTCAGTATAAGTTGGAATTAAAAGGAGAAGACTTTATGTTGCGCGGGTATACTACTCAGGAGCGCTCTGGCGATTCTTATATCTCATCAGTATTGGGTAGTTATATTAACGAAAAAACAAAAGTTTCACAGGCCTGGTTTCCAGAGTACGTAGGTAATTATGTAGGTGCCAGATCACTTGGCCTAAGTGATGTACAGGCTCATGCTGCGGCAAGAAACGCTGCCAACTCTGCGTCAACAGGTGGTAGCGCCTACTTCGCTCCGGGTTCTCAACAGTTTCTAAATGCCAAAGAACAGATTATGAATACTACGATTAGTGCTTCAGATCCAAGCAAAGGCATTTATGGAGCAAAATTCGATGATAAAACCAACCTTTATCACTATGAAGGTTTGTACAACTTTACTAATCTCTTAAATAAAGTAGTCGAATTTCAGGTTGGTGCTTCTTATAGAATCTATGATCTGAATTCTGCAGGTACCATATTTGACGATTTAAACAGAGAGATTGATATTAAAGAATATGGTGGCTTTGCCCAAATTGGAAAGAAATTTTTTAACGACAAGGTTAAATTTACCTTTGCCGGGCGTTATGACAAGAGCCAGAATTTTGAAGGCCGTTTTACCCCAAGGATAACGGGTGTTTTCACAGTGGCTAAGAACAACAATATCCGGGTTTCTTACCAAACAGGTTATCGTAACCCAACTACGCAAAATCAGTATATAGATTTATCTGTTGGAGGCGGTACACAAAGATTAATTGGCGGTTTACCAGAGATCCTCAATAAATATAACCTTTATAATAATAAGCCATTTACCGATGTGAGTTACCGGGCCTATCTGGCTTCTGCTGCAACTACTGGTACACCTAATCCGGCAGTACTGCAACAATATAATTTCGATGCCAGAGGTGTTCGTCCGGAAAGTGTTCAATCTTATGAGTTAGGTTACAAGGGATTAGTCCTTCCTAATTTATTGCTAGATGCATATGGTTATTATAATATTTATAAAGATTTTATTACTGCAGTTGATGTTTACCAAAATGTAAACGGAGCCTTTGTTAAATACGGAGTGCCGGTAAATGCCGAAGGGCAGGTTAAATCTTACGGTGCAGCACTGGGATTAGATTATCTGGTAGGAAAATATAACATCAGTGGAAACGTATCTTATAATGAAATTGGAGATTTACCAGTAAATTACATTAACGATTTTAATACGCCAAAAATCAGATATAACCTGGGTTTTGGAAACAAAGAGATTGTTAAAAATTTCGGATTTAATGTAGCGTATCGCTGGCAAGATCAATTCTACTGGAATTCATCATTTGCATCTGGTCAGGTACCGGCATACAGTTCTTTAGATGCACAGGTGAGTTTAAGAATCCCATCGGTAATGTCGGTAGTTAAGCTTGGAGGTTCTAACGTGTTAAATAAATATTACTTTACTTCTTACGGTAACCCATCTGCCGGAGCCATATATTATCTGGCTATTACCTTTAATCCATAGTCTGAATATTAAATTTAAGAACCCTCTTACTGAAAAGTACAGAGGGTTTTTTTATTGATTTAATAACAACATCTTTATAAAATATTTGTATTATAGTACTTTCTTAAGCACATCCCGGTTTAAGAGCAAAAAATCATTATAAATTTTTGAAATAAATAGGATGGAATCGCAAAACGACAAAAAAGAGGAAATAGGGGATTTGATTGAGAAAGAACAAGAGATACAACACTTAAATAACCCCGTTGACATATCTATAAAGCCCATTGTAAAACAATACCTTGGCGCTGTAAAAAAAGTAAAAAAAGAAGGAAACCGGTTCTATTTCTCCGATGGAGATGCCAGGGTTGAAATTAGGGTAGTAAGTGATGACATTATCCGGGTTAGGTTAGCACCTCATGGTGTTTTTCTGGATGATTTCTCTTATGCTGTTCCCGAAGTAGACCAAAAGGTTTCGGTTTTTAAAATGCAGGAGCATGATGATCACTATACGGTATCTACACATGCGGTGACCTGTAAAATAGAAAAGGCAAATTTTCACATTTCATTCCACGATAACATTACCAACTTGGTGATGGTGGATGAGCCGAATTCCATGCACTGGGAAGAGAATGTTGATTTTGGTGGGTATTACATTTTTGCAACTAAAAAATGTCATCCGGAAGAGAATTTCTTCGGACTGGGCGATAAATCGGGCAATTTTAACCTCCGTGGTCGTCGTTTCGTAAACTGGAATACAGATGCTTACTCTTACGGCTGGAATCAGGATCCATTGTACAGAACAATCCCTTTTTACATAGGTTTACATAACCAGGCCGCTTATGGTATATTCTTCGATAATACTTTTAAATCCTATTTCGATTTTGGAAGCGAAGACGTGAATAAAACCAGTTTCTGGTCTGATGGCGGTGAATTGCAATACTATTACATCCATGGGCCGCACATGATGGATGTGGTTAAACGCTATGCCAGTTTAACAGGAACACACCCAATGCCTCCAAAATGGACCCTGGGTTACCAGCAATGTCGTTGGAGTTATTACCCTGAATCTAAAGTAAGAGATATTGCCAAGAACTTCAGAGATAGAAAAATTCCTTGTGATGCCATTTATCTGGATATAGATTACATGGATGGATATCGTTGCTTTACCTGGAATAAAAAATACTTTTCAGATCCAAGAAAAATGATCAAGGACTTATCAGACGATGGTTTCAAAACTGTTGTGATGATTGATCCGGGAATTAAAGTGGATGATGATTACTGGGTATTTAAGGAAGGAAAAGAAAAGAGATTCTTCTGCCGCAGAAGCGATGATTATTATATGGAAGGTCATGTTTGGCCTGGCCGTTGCCAATTCCCAGATTTTACCAATCCAAAAGTGAGAGCATGGTGGGGTAATTTATACAAGGAATTTGTAGATATGGGTGTAGCCGGTTTCTGGAATGATATGAATGAACCAGCAGTTTTTGGTTCGGGTACCTTCCCTAATGATGTTCGTCATAATTACGATGGTTATCGAGGTTCGCACCGCAAGGCACATAACGTTTACGGTATGCAAATGGTGCGTTCAACATATGAAGGACTTAAGAAACTGATGCGTAATAAGCGTCCGTTTACCATTACCAGAGCAGGTTATGCAGGTATGCAACGTTTTGCAAGTGTTTGGACAGGAGATAATATTGCTACCTGGGAACACTTAAAAATTGGTAATATCCAATGTCAGCGCCTTTCAGTATCTGGTGTTCCATTCTGTGGAACTGATATTGGCGGTTTTAGCGGAGAGCCAGACGGAGAATTATTTACCCGCTGGATCCAGTTGGGAACGTTTTCGCCATTTATGCGCGCCCACTCTGCAGGCGATACCGCAGAGAGAGAACCCTGGAGCTTTGGTGAGTTTTTCGAAGACATTAACCGTAAATTCATTGAATTGAGGTATCGATTAATGCCATACCTTTACTCGGTATTTTGGGAGCACCACCGCTATGGTTTTCCAATTTTAAGGCCATTAGTGATGTTGGAACAAGAGAATATTAGCAATAGCTTCCGCCAGGATGAATTTACCTACGGAGATAAATTGTTGATATGCCCGGTTTTAGAGCAGGGTGCCATATCCAGAAAAGTATACCTTCCTAAGGGTAGCTGGTACAATTTCTGGACAAATGAAGTACTCATTGGTGAAAATGAATACACAGTAGAAGCTAAAATCGACAGTATGCCGATTTTTGTTCGTGCAGGTTCGGTTATTCCGGAATATCCTGTAATGCAATATGTGGATGAGAAAGCCATTACTGAAGTAGCCTTGAACATTTATCATAGCGATTACGAGGTAAACTCTTATATGTATGAAGATCACGGCGATACTTTCGCTTACGAACAGGATATCTATCTTGAGAAAAGATTTACTGTAAAAGGTGATAACTCGCAGCTAAAGGTTATTCAGCGCAGCGACGGACTTTATACCCCTAATTATGAGCTATATGCATGTAATGTGGCAGGGTTAAAGTTTCAGGTTAAAAAAATAATTGTTGATAATAAAGAAATAAAAGAATTCTTTACCGACGATAAACACATTTTGCACTTTAAGTGTAATAAAAACTTCACAGAAATACAGATTTCAAGTTTGTAAATCTTTTAGCCCCGAGTACTGTTTAGTATTTGGGGCTTAATCTATCTAGCCGAAAAATATGCCAGTATCTAAAAAAGTTCCAGCTCAAAAAAGTACACCACCTGCCAAAATAGATAAAACCCAATCCGTTTGGATTTATAGTCTTTTCAGCGAATACGATATTGATCTCTTCCTTGTGGGGAAGCATTTTCGTTTGTATGAAAAGATGGGGTCGCAGCTAACAGAGGTGGAAAAAACAACAGGAACCTATTTTGCTGTTTGGGCACCCAATGCGCTAAAAGTAAGTGTGGTTGGCAATTTCAACGGCTGGAATAGGGGTACTCATATGCTTTATAAACGCTGGGATGCTTCTGGTATTTGGGAAGGATTTATTCCAGACGTTAAAAAGGGAGAAGTTTATAAGTATTTTATTAAGGGCTTTGATGAGTCGGAGCATGAAAAGGGCGATCCTTATGCCCGTAGATGGGAACATCCACCACAAACTGCATCCATAGTTTGGGATACCGACTACACCTGGAAAGATAAAGCATGGCTTAATAAAAGAGCCAAATTAAATGCATTAGATCAACCCATCTCTGTTTACGAGCTTCACCTGGGGTCATGGCAACGTGATCCTGGAAATCCGGAAAGGGTATTAAACTGTAGAGAGATTGCGGCTACGCTTGTACCTTATGTTAAGGATATGGGCTTTACGCACGTAGAATTGATGCCGGTAATGGAATATCCGTATTTCCCGAGCTGGGGATATCAAATTACCGGGTACTTTGGGGCAAGTTCTCGTTATGGATCTCCACAAGATCTGATGTACCTGATCGAAGCGCTTCACAAGGCAGATATTGCGGTAATATTAGACTGGGTGCCTTCACACTTTCCTGGTGACAGGCATGGACTTTACGAGTTTGATGGAACCCATCTGTACGAACATGCTGATATGCGGAAAGGCTTTCATCCAGATTGGAAATCTTATATCTTTAACTACGATAGAAATGAAGTGCGGTCATTTTTGATCAGCAATGCCTTGTTTTGGTTAGATCAATACCATGCAGATGGATTAAGGGTTGATGCTGTAGCCTCCATGCTTTACTTTGATTTTTCAAGAAAAGATGGTGATTCGGCAACTAATGAATATGGAGGAAGTGAAAATTTAGGTGCGATACAGTTTTTACAAGATCTGAATATCGCTGTGTATGGTAACTTTGAAGGGGTGCAAACCATCGCCGAAGAAAGCAGTACTTATCCCGGTGTTACGCATCCGGTATATGCCGGAGGCTTAGGTTTTGGTATGAAATGGATGATGGGCTGGATGAACGATACCGAAAAATATTTTAAGGTTGATCCTCTAGGAAGAAAGCATCACCATCATCAACTGAGTTTTAGCATGACTTATGCGTTCACTGAAAACTTTATGCTGCCCTTTTCACACGATGAGGTTGTACATGGTAAATCGCCAATGTTGTATAAAATGCCAGGCGATGACTGGCAGAAATTTGCCAATTTAAGAGCTTTGTATAGCTATATGTTTACTCATCCGGGAGCTAAGCTTCTCTTTATGGGGAATGAATTTGGAGATACCAGCGAATGGAACTTTACCGCTTCATTAAATTGGCACCTGTTGAAGTATGCGCCTCATAAAGGAATGCAGGAAACGGTTAAAACATTAAATCATTTATTAAGAAAGGAACCTGCTCTTTATCACTTCAACTTTAGTTATGAAGGATTTGAATGGTTAGATGCCGATAACACAAATGAATCGGTTTTTGTTTATATGCGAAAAGGTCCTAAAGCTGAAGACACCCTAGTTATTGCCTTAAACCTTACCCCGGTGGTTAGGGAAAATTATCGTATTGGTGTTCCGTTTAAAACTGAATGGGTAGAAATATTTAATTCCGATGAACCAAAATTTTATGGAAGCGGAATATTAAATACGGGAGATATTGTTCCCGAGCTACAGGAATATAATGGACAAAAATTTAATATTTCGGTTAACTTGCCACCTTTAGGTGTTACTATCTTTAAAAGTAAATAATATCGTGTTATTTCGTTATGATTACGTGACTAACCTTCAGGAAATCTGCTTTTTTTGAAAAAGTTGTAGTTCATAAAACAGACAGATTGTCTTAAAAAAAAACGAGTATTTACGGTGTTTTTAAAATTTGAACAAAATTAAGTGTTTAATTTTTTTAGGAGTATAGGCTAGCAATAATATAGTCTAACAGCACTCTAATAAAGTTTTCTACTCAAAGAGGCTGTCTCAAAATAAATGAGGCAGCTTTTTTGTATTTAAATAAATCCTATGTGTTATTTCTTTGTTGCTGGCTAGAAATGTTTATTTATCCAGCATTTTGTTAAAAAGAGCAAAAGCAAGTCTTTTTAGGCTGCTTTTTTTCTAACATTTTGTGCAATTGCCAATAATCCCCATTCTATTGCCACTTTTTCTTTCCCCCGAAGCATGAAGCGGCGGAACCCGTGGTTCTGTTTAATATTCCCGAACACTGGTTCAACATCATGACACCTTTGCTTTCTTTTTTCAACTCCCTTTTCACTGTTGAGTAGCTGATATGCTTTTGCTTTATGTCGCC
>NZ_FOGG01000045.1 GCF_900111155.1 Pedobacter rhizosphaerae
CCTTCTTAATAAGTCGAAAACTAAAATGAATTGCCCTTCGACAGGCTCAGGATGACAATACATTTTAGTTTTCTCCTTAAGTTAATAGCATTGGAGGCGCTACGACTAGAATGGAGGTGGTTATTACCATGAACTTACATGCCTTAAATGGTAAAAAAGTTTCGAACCAGAAAAGAATCATCCGGCCGGTGTGATACACCAACCGGGTAACTTTTAATCCTTACTTAACCATTTATAAAAGGACTAAACCGGCTTAACAGCTGATTATACTGTAGTTCAAGCTTTTTACTCAACGCAATCTGCTTATGGTTTTGCGTTAACTGAACCATCTGCCCCAAAAATGTCATGTAAAATTGTACTTCTCTTTCCGATGCCAGTTGATTTTTGCTTATGGAAACATCGGCTAAATAGGTCAATTCCTTTTTCATGTAATCTGCAGATTTATTAATCAGTTGGTTAGCTTTCTGTGCATCATTTAAACGGTACAGGTTTTCGGTGAGGTAAAATGTACTCGCCAGTTGATACATGCTGTGAAATTGATCAGGGATAACTTTGAAATAATGATTGGCAACCTTTTTCCCTTCCTCAAATTTTCCTTCACTAATCAGTTTGGTGATTAAACTATTGAACATGTTGGAAAACATATTTACATCATCAGCAGATTGGCGATCTAAATAATTGGCGTTTTTGATATTTCCATACCTGTAAAGGTGCATCAGATTGTTGTAGAGCGGTTTCACATTTACCAATTCATGCTGCTCTGGCTTAGACTCTTCTGGCTTCAGCGGTAAAAGTCTTAAGTTTAATCCTTCCGAGTAAAGGTATTTATCTAAACCGATATATTGAGCAGATGGCATGGCATTGCTGAAGTAAATTGGGCGTTTCCAGTTGTTATTGGCCAGGATGTCAAATAGAGCAAGAGTACCTTTCGTTACGTAATCCTCATTGTAGGTCCATTCCATAGTTTTGGCAATTTTGCCTGCATCCTCAAGTGGTACAGTGCCTGTATCTACTACCTCTTTGGCGTTGACTGATATTTTAAGATTTTTGGTGGGTAGAACATTGTATTTTGAACCATCACTCATCGTTACTTTATCCTCGTCATGATCAGAGAGCAAAACCGCCACGATTTCTTTCAGTTCAATAGATTGAGCGATTTTATAATCCTGATAATACATGATATCTCTGGTTCCGGTAACATATTGATTGGGTTTTAAGCTGAGTGGAAGCGGAGCCGATGCATTAGATTTCTTCCTCATCCCATCGATATACCAATCTGCGGTAAAAAGACTCAAATTCACAATTCTAACATCAGGTCTTACATTTTCTACTTCCTGGGCATACCATAATGGAAAGGTGTCATTGTCGCCATAAGTGAATAATATGGCATCTGGAGCACATGATTTCAGATAGTTGATAGAAATGTCTCGTGCCAAATGACTTTCAGATCTGTTATGGTCATCCCAGCCCTGTTGAAGCATAATAATAGGGGCTGCGAGTGCAATAACTGAAGCCAATATACTCGCTCTAGCAGGATTAATCTTTTTAAACACCCAGTCTTTCAATCCAAAAACACCCAGCCCAATCCAAATGGCAAAGGTGTAGAACGAGCCTACATAGGCATAATCACGCTCTCTGGGCTCGATAGGAACAGAATTAAGGTAGACTACAATGGCTACACCCGTAAACACAAATAACAATGCCAGTACACCTGCATCTTTTTGATTTCGTTTGAAATGCCAAAGTGCCCCTATTAATCCGATAATTAACGGCAGAAAGAAAAAACGATTGTAAGCTTTGTTTTCAGTAATTGATGGGGGAAGGTTTTGCTGGTTGCCCAGGTGCAGACTATCAATTGGTTTTATTCCACTGAGCCAGGCACCCTTATTACCGCCGTGTTGTCCATCCTGGTTATCTTGCCTGCCCACAAAGTTCCACATAAAGTAACGCATGTACATTTGTCCAACCTGGAAGGAGAACATGTAATTCAAATTGTCTATTAATGTAGGTTTATGACTATCCTCAAAGCCCATCCAGCTTTTATAAAAATTGATGTGTTCTGCCTTGTCGCTATACATGCGGGGGATAGGCGTTTTATCGCGATATACGTAGTCAGACCTGGTCCCCGCCGATTCGTATTTGGTTTCTCCCTTGCGATAAAGTTTTCCTGTTTCCTTAATGTCGATTTTCTCAGAATTGTAGTTTTCACCAAAAAGCAATGGTCTGTCGCCATATTGGGAGCGATTAACATAGCTTAAAAAGTTAAAGGCATTTTCAGGGTCAGTATTATTTAAGTTTGGTTTAGCTTGTGCCCTTATAATTAATAATGCAAAAGAGCTGTAGCCAAAAATGAGTAATACGGTAAAAAGGAGAGATAGATGAAGAAATCTTTTCCGTTTAAGTATGGAATAACGAATACCGTAGATTAAGCTTCCGATCAGGAGCATGGCAAAAAATATAATTCCCGATCCAAAGCCTAAACCCAGGGTATTCACGAAGAAATAATCAAACTGAGCTGCAAAAGAGATTAAATATTGTATAATCCCAAATTGAACAAATGCCAGTACCGCGATGGCAATGGCAAACACTTTTAATGTACTTTGCCAGGTGGGTTTGGCAGCCTTTTTAAAGTAGTATATAAAAATCACTGCAGGTATCGCCAATAAATTAAGCAGGTGCACCCCTATAGAAATTCCAATCATGTAGGCTACAAATAATAGCCATCGGTCTGCTTGTGGTTGTTCTGCCTGAGATTCCCATTTTAATATTCCCCAAATCACAACAGCCGTGCAAAGCGACGACATGGCGTATACCTCCGCTTCAACGGCTGAGAACCAAAAACTATCTGAAAATGCGAAAGCTAAAGCACCAACAATACCGGCTCCAACAATACTAATGGTTTTAGATTGGCTAAGATCGGTTTCTGTTTTGGCGACAACTTTTTTTGCCAGTGCAGTGATGGTCCAGAAAAGAAACATAATGGTTGCGGCACTAGCAATTGCCGAAGCGAGGTTCATGAAATAAGCTACTAGGGTAGGATTGCCAAGAGCCAGAGTGGAAAATAGCCTTTGGATCATAGAAACAATGGGAGCACCGGGTTGATGTACTACCTGCATTTTGTAGGCCGACGCGATAAATTCTCCGCAATCCCAGAAACTTACCGAGCGGTCTAAAGTGAGAATATATGTTGTTGCAGCAATAAAAAAACATGCCCAACCAGCCAGGGAATTGATTTTGGAGTAATTCATAGTGATTTTTTTCTGATTGATTGTAAAAGAGTTATCGGTTTTCTAAACTAAAATGTCGTAGAAAAAAAGAAAAAGTTGCACGGTATTTAATCATTTTTCTATCTTTGCATCGCAATCAGAAAGCGCGAGAAAAGAAATTAAAAATATTTTAAAATCACTCTTGCAAATTTGAAATAAGCTTTCTACATTTGCATTCCCTTTCGAGAAGTAATTCTCGATAAAAGTTTGTCCGATAGTATAAGGGTAGTACAACGGTTTTTGGTACCGTTTGTCTTGGTTCGAATCCAGGTCGGACAACGAAAATTTTAAGTTCGGATCGTGTTCTCAAAAACATGATCCGATTTTTTTTAAGCGTAAACTACACACGGATCATGCCATTGCAGTTTAACCCGGTAAAACTTTTTTCCGGAACAGGTTCTAGAGGACTATCACTAAAAATCGCTGAGCATTACGGCAAGCCACTTGGTGAAGTAAGTATTCATAGATTTAGCGATGGAGAGTTTCAACCCTCTTTTGACGAATCGATCAGAGGTTGCGATGTTTTCTTAATCCAATCTACCTACCAACCCAGCGATAATTTAATGGAACTTTTGCTAATGGTTGATGCTGCAAAAAGAGCATCTGCACATTACATTACAGCAGTGGTACCTTATTATGGTTTGGCCCGTCAGGATAGAAAAGATAAACCTCGTGTAGCAATTGGTGCTAAATTGGTGGCCAATCTATTGAAATCTGCGGGTATTCACCGCATCATGACAATGGATTTGCATGCGGCACAGATTCAGGGCTTCTTTGATATTCCGGTAGATCACTTAGATGGATCGGTTATTTTTGTTCCTTATATCAAAAGCCTTGGCTTAAAGAACTTAACTATTGCATCGCCAGATATGGGCGGTTCATACAGAGCACGTACTTTTGCTAAATTCTTTAATGCTGAAGTTGTAATCTGTGATAAACGCCGTAAGCGTGCCAATGAAATCGAATCTATGTCGATTATTGGAGATGTTACCGGACAAGATGTTGTGCTAATTGATGATATCTGTGATACAGCAGGAACCTTATCTAAAGCGGCAGCTTTGATTATGGAACATGGTGCAGCCAGTGTAAGAGCAGTTTGTACACATGCAGTATTATCCGGAAAAGCAATAGAAACAGTAGAAAATTCAGTTTTATCAGAATTAATCGTAACTGATACTATTCCTTTAAAACAAGAAAGTGATAAAATTAGAGTACTGAGCACAGCGAGTTTATTTGCAAGAGCAATTGCTAATGTAAACGAACACGGATCAATCAGTGATCTTTTTAATGTATAAAAAAATGTAAGTGGTTTAGGGTATAAGGCCTCCAGTCTTGATACTCAATACTAACTACTCGATACTAACAAAGGTAAGAGGTTTAGGGTATAAGGCATCCAGTCTTAATACTCGATACTAACTACTTAATACTAATAAAATAAATATATAAAAATGAAAACAATCGCAATTAGCGGTTCTCCAAGAGAGAACGTAGGGAAACGCGATGCCAAGGAACTTCGTTACGAAGGTAAAGTTCCGGCGGTATTGTATGGTGGTACAGAGCAACAACATTTAGCTGTTACTATTGCCGACTTAAGAGATGTTATTTATACCCCGGAAGTGAACTTTGTAGAGATCGAAGTTAACGGTGCTAAAACTAAAGCTATCGTTAAAGATACTCAGTTCCACCCACTTACAGATGTATTAATCCACATCGATTTTCTTCAGTTATTTGATGAAAAAGAAATTGTAATGGAAATTCCTGTAAAATTAACCGGAACTTCTCCAGGTGTTAAAATGGGGGGTAAATTAATCCAAAAATTACGTAAGTTACGTGTTAAAGCATTACCTGCTAACATGCCACAAAACGTAGAAGTTAGCATCGAGAAATTAGAAGTAGGTAACTTATTCCGCGTTCGCGATTTGAAAGGCGATAATTATGTTATCACTAACACTCCTGAAGATACTATCGTTTCAGTAGCAATGTCAAGAGCATTGAAACAAGCAGAAACTGAAGCTGCTAAAGGTAAAAAATAATCGGCCTGCTGATTATTACGGAAAAGGTGCAAAAGTAATTTTGCACCTTTTTTTTGTCCCTCTTTTTCTTAAAGTTCATTTGAGAACCTTTAAAGAATGCCATCAACAAAGCGTCTTGCTGAACTTGTTTCAGCATCTTTTAGTAT
The DNA here is from genome assembly GCF_900111155.1 of Pedobacter rhizosphaerae. Classification (GTDB taxonomy): domain Bacteria; phylum Bacteroidota; class Bacteroidia; order Sphingobacteriales; family Sphingobacteriaceae; genus Pedobacter; species Pedobacter rhizosphaerae. The sequence continues at coordinate 5,446 of NZ_FOGG01000045.1, forward strand.
AAGGCCCTGAAATAAATTCAGGGTGACGGATTTTGGATTGGATTTTGAGGCGATCTTCTCGATAATCGTCCTGCTGAACTTGTTTCAGCATCTTTCGTATAAGGCCCTGAAATAAATTCAGGGTGACGATTGTGATAGGGGTTTATTAAGAGATCATATTAAAAATCCCGTCTTGCTGAACTTGTTTCAGCATCTTTCTAATAATATTAATAAAGGCCCTGACCCATAGCGCAGCGGAGAGCTACGAAGTAAAATAAATTCAAGGTGACGGATTTTGGATTGGATTTTTTAGGCGATCTTATCGGTAATCGTCTTGCTGAACTTGTTTCAGCATCTTTTAGTGTAAGACCCTGAAATAAATTCAGGGTGACGATTGTGCTAGGGATTTATTAAGAGATCATGTTAAAAATCCCGTCTTGCTGAACCTGTTTCAGCATCTTTCGTATAAGGCCTTGAAATAAATTCAGGGTGACGTATTTTGGATTGAATTTTTGAGGCGATCTTCTCGATAATCGTCCTGCTGAACTTGTTTCAGCATCTTTTAGTATAAGGCCCTGAAATAAATTCAGGGTGACGATGGTGCTATGGGTTTATTAAGAGATCATATTAAAAATCCCGTCCTGCTGAACTTGTTTCAGCATCTTTAAGATAATACCCTGCAACAAGTTTAAGCTGAGGGTAGCGATCGGGATTACAACTTTCGCCTAATTCTCTTACATTTGCAGCATGAAATATCTCATAGTTGGTTTGGGGAACATTGGCCCTGAATACGCACATACCAGGCATAATATCGGATTTGATATTGCTGATGAACTGGTAAAAGATTTAAATGGAAGTTTTGATAATATTCGTTTAGCTTATTATGCAGAGGTTGGTTTTAAAGGTAAAAAACTCCACGTGATTAAGCCAACAACTTTTATGAACCTGAGCGGTAAAGCGGTAAACTATTGGATGAAAGAATTGAAGATAGCACCGGAAAACGTGCTGGTAATTGTCGACGATTTAGCACTCCCATTAGGAAAATTACGTTTAAAGTTGCAAGGGAGTAGCGCTGGGCATAATGGTTTAAAGAGTATTGAAGAAGTTTGCGGTGGACAGAATTATGCCCGCCTGCGGTTCGGTATAGGAAATGATTACCCCAAAGGCAGACAGGTAGACTTTGTACTCGGCCAATTTGATAAGGAAGAGCAATTGGAACTTCCTGCGCTAATTGATAAGAGTGTGGAGCTGATTAAAAGCTTTATAACCATAGGTCCGGCTAAAACCATGACCGCCTTTAATAAGTAAGGAAAAAAACAGACCTTGGATAGGGAAGTAGCACTTTCCTTTCTCACTAAACCTGATCGCAGTGGCATCTCCCGATTTTTTATCGGGAATAAAACGGAGAGGACTAACATTCAAAAGGATTACTGTCCTGGCTTTTCTAATAATAATAGAGACGAGGTTGCTGCATAATAAAAAAGGAGACCATCTTGCGATGATCTCCTTTTCTGTTCCGTTTAAATGGATTATTATTTTACTTTACCTTGAGCTCTTGCGATATAAGCATCAATTAATTGAGCTTCTGCGCTTTCAGGGTATTGAGATTTAATTTTGGTGTATGCATCTACTGCTCCAGAGAAATCATTTAAGTTTTCGTTAACCAAACCTAATTTTTTCAAGAACATTGGCGAAGTAAATTTACTTGCCTTGTCTGCTGCTTTTTTGTAATAAGTAGCAGCTTGTTTAAAATCTTTTAATTCGCTGTAAGCATCGCCAAGTAAACCCAAAGCTAATGGATCTGCAACAGGGCTGCCAGTAGCGCTATATTTGCTTAAAGCATCGATAGCTTGTTTGTATTCGCCTTTACGTAGATAGATACCACCAAGATATAAGTTAGCTAAGTTTGCAGATTTTGTATTGTCATACTCTTTTGCAATTTGCTCTAATCCAGGGTAGCCATTTACACCAAGCTCGCCTTTTACTGCTCTTGAAGATAATGAATCTACGCCTACCAATTGCTCAGCTTTAAACATTTTGCTTGATGCTTCTTCAGCACGGCCTTTTAAATACACGCCTTGATACCAAAGATATACTAAGATTAATAAAACGATAGCTGCTGCTATAAACAATAAGCTCTTGTTATTTTCCTGTAAGAATGAACCTTTTTTAACGGGTTGAATTGTCTGATTATCTGTTGTAGACATGTTTGTTTTAAAAAATTAAGATTGCAAAAATACATTTTTAAGTCAAAGTATCAATCTTTATTTTGAAGTATTTAATTAGACTTTAGTTATTTAAGTAACAAAATGGAGAAATTCCTTCCGAATTAACGAAGCAGACTAATTAGTGTGTTAAACCAGGTTTGATTATCGCTAAACAGGCCATTGTGGTTAATCACTAAGTAAACAGTCTGACTTTCTGATCGGTTAATGATTGTTTTTATTCTGATGGGTTGCCAAAACAGGCCGAAATTTTTTAGTGCAGTGGCGGGGAATGTGTCATCAAAACCCATATAAACTTCTTCGATATGCGAAATAGGCATCTCTAAAGGCTGATCTCCTGCAATAAAGATTCCGTTAGAAGCCAGTAGAATATCGCCTTCATGGTGATGAGGAGGCTTAAGAAAAGAAAATAATCTGCTCAACTTCTGGAAGAAGCCTAAGTTTTTTCTGTCGGAAAGTTCATAGTCATAAGACCATAAAACATTCCCTGCTAACATTTTTTGTGCGACCATGTATATTCGATTACATGAATGTAGTACTTTTTTCAAAATCAGTCAACCTTTATTTTAAAGATTGACATTAAGAGGTTAAAAAAAGGTAAATTTGTAGCTGATCTATGTGGCTAAAAAACATTACCCTTCTCAATTTTAAAAACTATACAGATGCAGGTATCCAGTTCTCGGAAACAGTAAATGTGTTTACGGGCAACAATGGATCTGGAAAAACCAATATGCTCGACGCTATACACTATTTGTGTTTATGCAAAAGCTATTTTAATCCGATAGACGGGCAGCAGATTAAAAATGGGCAGGAATTTTTTATGGTTCAGGGTGATTTTGACCGGAATGATAAAAGTGAAAAAATTAGCTGTGGTGTAAAAAGGAATCAGAAGAAGCAATTTAAACGTAATAAGAAGGAATACGAAAAGCTGGCCGATCATATAGGTTTATTCCCTGTAGTGATGATTTCCCCCTATGACGTTAATCTGATTATGGATGGGAGTGAAGAACGCAGGAAGTTTATCGATAATGTGATCTCGCAAACAGATGCGCAGTATTTAGATCAGTTGATTGCCTATAACCGGGTGTTATTAAATAGAAATGCTTTTCTTAAGCAAATTGCCATCACCCGAAAATACGATCCGACACTCTTGCAAATTTTGGATGAACAGCTTGTGCAAACAGGTAAGAAGATTTTTGCCACCCGAAAGGCTTTTATGGATGAGTTCATTCCACTTTTTAATCAGTACTATATCTACATCACAAATAATAAGGAAACAGTAGCACTTCAATACCAATCTCAGCTAGCTGATGTTCCTTTTGAGCAATTGCTGGAAAAGTCGGTTGAAAAAGACCGGGTTTTGGAACGTACAACTACAGGTATTCATAAAGATGAGCTGGCTTTCAGCATTCATGAAATGCCGCTTAAAAAATTTGGTTCACAAGGGCAGCAGAAATCTTTTTTAATTGCCCTTAAGCTGGCTCAGTATGCTTACCTTGCCAAAAATAAAGGTTTTAAGCCGCTATTGCTGCTAGACGATATTTTTGATAAGCTGGATGATGATCGCGTACAAAAGCTAATGCAAATGGTTTCCCACCATGATTTTGGGCAGATTTTTATCACAGACACCGGGATAGAAAGAGTAAAATCTATTTTTAAAACCATTGAAGTTGGTGTAACTTTATTTACAGTAGATAACGGACAAATCGAAAATGCGTAAACCTAATGATGTTACCCTGAAAGATGCAATTGGTAAAATGCTTGACGTTTATCGACTGCGCAGAAAGTTCGATGAAACTTCGATTGTGGCCGTATGGCCAGAAATAATGGGCACTGCAATCGCCAACAGAACCACACAAATCTATATCAGAGACCGGAAATTGTTTATTCGCATTGAATCTTCGGTAATTAAGAATGAACTGGTAATGGTGAGGCAAGGGATCATTCAAAAACTAAACGAACATGCGGGGGCAGAAGTAATTACCGAAATGGTATTTCTTTAAAAGGGTTGAAGGCGTAATCCCTCAACCTTTTACTATGTTTTAGTATCGAGAATCAAGAATCAAGTATCAAGACTTGGGACTTAAGACTATTGACTCTAGACTGATTCACTCAAGAACGTCCTCCAAATATCTTGGCAAGAATCCAGATCACTAAGGCAACTACAACAACGACTACAATAATGCCGGTCCATATGCCTGCTTTAAAAATACCTTCTACCAATTCACAACTGGTTAAGGTGCTGCATAAAAATGCGATAAGTACTAACGGAAATGCTCTTCTCATAACTGATGTTAATTTGTATAGGCTAACATCAGTTACTTAAAGAATGTTTTAGAAAAACATTTATTTACCGTTTACTTTTAACAGTTCAATTTCGAAAATCAAGGTGCTGTAAGGCGGAATGTCCTGACCTGCACCGCGTTCGCCGTAGGCAAGGTTATAAGGCACAAAAAGTTTATATTTTGAACCTGCAGGCATTAATTGCAAACCTTCAGTCCAGCCTTTAATTACTTGATTTAAGGTAAGTGTTATTGGCTCGCCTCTGTCATATGAACTGTCAAATTGCTTTCCGTTTATCAGTGTTCCTTTATAATGTACCAAAACAGAATCGGTAGCCTGAGGTTTAATGCCTGTACCCGCAGTAATTACCTCGTACTGTAAACCACTTGCTGTAGTTTGTACACCGGCACGTTTCTTATTATTGTCTAAGAAAGTTTTACCTTCTGCAATGTTAGCCGTGAATTTGCTTTTGTTGGCATTGGTTATTGCCCCGCTGATACACTCTTGTGCCTGTTGTTGGTTAAGGATAACTTTACCACCTGTAAAGGCATCTTTTAAGCCCTTTAATAAAACTTCATAGTTTAATGTACTTAGGCCCGTTGTTTTTAAGCTTGCGCCGATAGAAGTACCAAAGGCATAACTCGTAGAATCTAAAGCCGATTTAAGTGCAACAGGAGCAGCGGTTGTTTTAGCTGCAGTGGTCGTTTTTTTAGCTACAGGCTTTTTTGCAGCAGTTTTGGTTTGTGCAAAAGAAGTCAGAATTAATCCTGATGCAAATGCAGTTAAGAATACTTTTTTCATTTAATCATGTATAGTCTTACCGAAATAAGTTCGAATAATTTTAAGTCTGAAAGATACAAACTCTTTTAAATAATAAAACCCCGAAAAATTCGAGGTTTTATAAAAGCTTTTGGGATAAGATTAGAAACGTTCGTCTGCTTTGAAGAAGAAGTTACCTTCGATTTCTGCATTCTCGTCAGAATCTGAACCATGAACCGCATTTGCGTCGATAGATTTAGCATATTTTTGACGGATTGTACCTTCTGCAGCTTCAGCAGGGTTAGTAGCACCGATTAATTTTCTAAAATCTTCAACTGCATTATCTTTTTCTAAAATAGCAGCGATAATTGGTCCTGAAGACATAAAGCCAACTAAATCTTTGTAAAAAGGACGCTCAGCGTGAACTGCATAGAACTGACCAGCAGTTTCGTCAGTTAGTTTAGTATATTTTAATGCAATGATTTTGAAACCTGCATTGGTAATGTCGTTCAAGATTGCTCCGATGTGGCCATTGGCAACAGCATCAGGCTTAATCATGGTAAAAGTTCTGTTAGTACTCATTGTGCTTATTATCAAATTTTCTGCAAAAATACGTTTTAATTGACGAATAATCAATATGGTTCGATAGCTGAATAGTTTTAATTGGGAGACTAATTGTTTAACTGTTGAATTGCTTAATTGTATGGAAGGCACGAGGGGAAACGGAACGTTTAGCTGTTAATTGGGGAACGAATTGTTTAATTGCCTAACTGTTGAATTGCTTAATTGTTAAATTGTTTGACAGGCAGGAGCAAGAAACAATATGCTTATTTGTGTGAAAGGCTTGAGATGAAATGAAAGGTTTAACTGTTTAATTGCTCTATTGTTAAATTGTTTGACAGGCATGAGCAAGAAACAAATTGCTTAATTGTGTGAAGGGCTTGAGATGGAAATGAAAGGTTTAACTGTTTAATTGTTTGACAGGCAGGAGCAAGAAATAAATTGCTTAATTGTATGAAAGTCTTACATAAACACCAATTTGATTTCAGTATAGGCATTTTGCATCATAACAATATAGCAATGGTGCCATATAACAATATCTCTGCGCCAAATCGGTCACAATATATCAATTCAGCCATGTAACAATACCTCTGCTCCATACCTATAACAATATAACAATGAAATTAAACCAATAATTTGCTCGGTCGAATCCCAAATCAAAAACTTTTATTACTAGTTTAAAATTACTTAGCTTTGCAGCGCTTAAAAAATATGCTGACACTAACGGAATTAAAATCTTTATTAGCAACACCTCAACGAATTGTGATCACTACGCATCACAAACCTGATGGCGATGCCATGGGATCATCATTGGGATTATATGGTTACCTGATTCAAAAGGGACATCACGTAAAAGTGATTACGCCAACGGATTATCCAAGCTTTTTGCATTGGATGCCCAATAACGGAGAGGTAATTATTTTTACGGAAGAACAGGAGCAGGCAGCCAGATTAGTGGAAGAAGCTTCGATTATTTTCTGTTTGGATTTCAATACCTTAAGTCGCATTAACGAATTAGGTGAATTGGTAAGAGCAGCTCAGGCCAAGAAAATCATGATCGACCATCACCTCGAGCCTGAGGATTTTGACGATTACCGCCATTGGGATATTAATGCGTGTGCCGCTGCCCAGTTGGTTTATGATTTTATTGCCAATCAACTGGAAGATGTGGCTGGTATTAATAAGGATGTTGCTTCATGCTTATATACAGGTATCATGACGGATTCTGGTTCTTTCCGTTTTCCATCTGCTACTTCGGAAGTTTATCGCATTGCCGCTAACCTGATTGATCTAGGTGCAGAACACTGGAAAATTCATCAACTGGTATATGATAATGCCAGCGAAGATCGTTTAAGATTTCTAGGTTATTGTTTATCCAATAAGTTAGAAGTTTTAAGAGAATATAATACGGCCATAATTACGGTAACTAAAGAAGAATTAGCCCGTTACAACAGTGCTACAGGAGATACTGAGGGAGTGGTAAATTATGCGCTGTCTATCAATGGAATTAGATTAGCCGCCTTAATTATTGAGCGTACCGACAAAGTGAAACTATCGGTAAGATCAACCGGAGATTTTCCTGCAAATGAAATCTGTAAGAAATACTTTAATGGAGGTGGTCATAGAAATGCAGCAGGTGGTGCCTCAGATAAGCCTTTAAATGAAGTAGTGGAGGATTTTAAAGCTCTGCTTAAAGATTACAAAAATCAGCTTATTGCTTAATACAACGATATAAATAAATCAAAAATTAATTTAAAAAGTAAAATGAAAAAAGGAATAATTGTCCTATTAGCAGCCACTCTGGGTTTAGCAGCGTGTAACAGAGAGAAAAAAGGTGCAGGAGGTTTGTTGTACACCATTCACCACTCAGATGGTAAAGAAAAAATTAAAGAAGGTGATATTGTTAAATTGAATTTTATTCAGAAAAACCAGAAAGATTCTGTGTTAGCGAATACTTATGATAACGAAATGCCTCAAGTATTTCCAGTAGCTAAAAAAATGTATGCTGGCGATATGAACGACGTGTTAACCATGTTTGGTGAAGGCGATAGTGCAACATTCAAAATTGATTTAGATACGATGGCTTTTTATAGCAAACAGCCTAAACCTGAGCAATTTAAGAATGATAAATACTTGGTTTTTACAGTTAAAGTAGAAAAAGTATTCAAAAAAGATGCTAAAGAAGCTGATTCAACATTCAGAAAAAGAGCTGGTGAGTTTTTCCAAAAAGATTATCAAGAATCTATCGCTAAAAAGAAAGGTGCTGAAGAAGGAAAAATTAAAGCTTACGTAGCAGATAACAACTTAAAAACAACAACTACTCCAAGTGGTTTACAATATATCATTTCTGCTCCAGGTAATGCTGAGCGTGTGGTAGAAGGCGATACTGCAACTGTAAACTATACTGGTTCTTTGACTAAAAAAGACGCTAAAGGAAAATATCCAATTTTCGATACCAGCGACGAGAAATTAGCAAAAGCGGAAAATAAATTCCAGCCAGGAAGACCATATGGCCCTACTAAAATGGCTGTTGGTGGTACTATCCCAGGTTTTACTGAGGCTTTAAAATTAATTGGAAAAGGTGGTAAAATTAAAGTAATTATCCCTTCTAAATTAGGTTATGGCGAACAAGGCGCTATGCAGGCAGGTATTATGCCATATAGCCCTATCGTTTTTGATTTAGAAATTACTGATATTAAAAAAGGTACAGCTCCTCAACCAGCAGTACTTCCAGCTACTAAATAATCAATCAAAAATGATTTGTAAAGCCTCGTTCCTTACAGAACGGGGCTTTTCTTTTTTTATCCGTTTTGGTAAGCCAGCTACTTCTGTACGATTAAAATAAAATTATTGTTTGCCTGTTAATATAAAACTATATTTGGCATGCTTTTTAAGCATGAGATTAGAAATTTTAAAATAAAAAATGAAAAAGGGTATTATTATTTTGTTCGCAGCAAGTTTAGGCTTAACTGCTTGTAATAGATTTGAAAAGGGCGAAGGCGATATGGTTTACAAGATCTACAAAAGTGAAGGGAAACCAAAAATTCAGGAGGGTGATTTTGTTAAATTAAACGGAATACAAGTGGTTGAAACCAAATCTAATGGCGATTCGACTCTCGTAAATACATATGATAATGAACGCCCGGCATTTTTCCCCATCAGTAAATCGATGTTTAAAGGAGACATGGTTGCCGCCCTTAAGCTTTTAGGTGAAGGGGATAGTGCAGTTTTTAAATTGAACTTAGATTCAATGGCAAAATATTCTGGTCAGCCAAAACCTACAGGTGCTAAAGATAACTATGCAACTTTTACGGTTAAGATAGAAAAGGTACTGCATAAAGTGGCCAACGAGCCTGATTCGACTTTCGAAAAAAAGAAAAGAGATTTCTTTGAAACAGAATATAAAGCTTTAATCGCTAAAAATAAAGCGAACGAATCTGCCAAAATTTCTAAATATGTTGCAGATAATAACCTTAAAGTAACTACTTCTCCTTCTGGTTTGCAGTATGTTATTGAAACGCCTGGTAATGCTGAAAGAGCAAATTTGACTGATACGGTTATCGTGGATTATACTGGTCAGTTTACCAACAAAAAAGCTGATGGTAAACTGAATGTTTTTGATACGTCTAATGCTAAAATTGCAAAAGAGGCAGGTATTTATTCGCCAATGGCTCAATATGCGCCACGCCCAATGCCTTTAGGTCAATTGGCACAAGGTTTTATTGAAGGTGTTCAAATGATTGGTGTTGGTGGTAAAATTAAAATGATTTTGCCTTCTAAATTAGGTTATGGTGAAAATGGCGGTGGCCCGATTAATCCTTTTACTCCATTGGTATTTGATGTGGAATTGAAAGGAATAAAAAAGGTAAATCCAAATGCGGCACAACCTGCTAATCAGTTACCAGTAACGAAGTAAGCCATTAAATAAAATTTAATATAACGCCGATCGGTAATTAATTTACTGATCGGCGTTTTTTTGTAGGATAGATTTTACAGAGTAGCCAAATATTTGTTAAATTAGGATAAATAAATCCTTATCATCCCTTATATGCGCCTCACACTAACAGACTGGCAAAGGTATGTCTTTCTACTTTTGCTCAATTTATTTTTACTGCAATTAAGTCTGCCGGTTTTTGGGAAAAGCCAAAAGTTAGATACAATATATGTGCGAACACTGATTGATGAGGTTCCTGCTTTAATGAGAAGTGATGAAGCAGAAGCACGAAAAAAGATGGCGATTATTGCCAGATTATCCAACCAGTTAAAGTACAAACACGGTCAGGTAGAAAGTGCATTTTTCCGCTCCTGGCTAAAATACAGGCATAGTCCTGTAGACACTTGTATTGCATCTATTGATAGCGCTTTGCGCCATATAGCCGATATATCTAAAGATCCGGCTGAGATTAAGTTCTATATTTTAAAAGGACAATGTTATGTGAAGAAAACGCGGTTTGATTTAGCGGTAAGCAATTTTAATGCGGCCCTGAAAATTGCGGAAATAAAAAAGGATGTTGTTAATAAAAATGGGGTTCTACTGAGTATTGGATGGGCCTATATGGAAGATGGTAAGCCCAAAGAAGCCATTACCTTTTTCAATGAGATTGTAACGCTTAATCCACAGCTAGATTACCCTAACAGAGCAACCGTAATGTGCAATATTGCTTCCTGTTATAATATGTTGGGTAATTATCAATTGGCAGAAGAAAAAGCGGTATTAGGGATTGATGCAGCTAAGAGAACATCCAGTATGACAGATTTAGCTAACGGTTTGAACATTCTGGCCAGAAGTTACTATCAAAGGGGGAAATTTTCTGAGGCAATAAATTATTTAAAGGAGGCCAGCCAGGCCAGAGAAAAAGTAGAAGATCCGGCGATGTTAGCCAGCGATTATTTGGAGCTTGCAGATGTTTATCTGAAAATTAAACAACCTCAGCAGGCTGTTCTCTATGCAAAAAGAGCAGAAAGCATTGCTTCCAAAAATAAAATAGAGCTTAAATTACAGGGCGCTTATGAAACGCTAGCCAGTAGTTACCAAAGTGCTGGCGATTATAAAAATGCTGCCTTATATTTTAATAGGCTGATTTCGCTTAAGGATAGTATTAGCTCCGGAAATTATAGCAAGGCACTGGCAGAACTGCAAGTTAAATATGACTCTGAAAAAAAGGCCTCAGAGAATCTTAAATTAAAGAAAGAAAACCTGGAGAGCAAGCTGGATATCAGTAATAAACAAAAATGGCTGGTTGTTTTGGTATCTGGGTTATTGCTGGTTATTGCCTCAGGAATTTATATTTATTACCTCATTCAAAACAGATATAGAGCAAAAAGGGCAGAAGAACAGGTTTTGGAGCAGAAGCAAAAGGCTGTTGCCATTCTGGAAACAGAAGAGAATGAGCGAAGAAGAATTGCAGGCGACTTACATGATGGGGTGTGCCAGACCCTAGCAGCCATATCACTTCAATTAAAGAAGGCAATAAAGAATGGAGCTGATTTTGAAAAGGTAGATTTCCTGATCGATCGGGCAGGGGAAGAGGTGCGTGCGATATCTCACCAGATGACTCCAGAACTATTGCGGCAGGTTGGTTTAGTGAAAGCGATTAAATACAGCGTTGACCAGCTAAATGATGCGGAAAGTGGCGTTCATTTTTCTTTGTATTATCATGTAGAATTTGAAAACATTAATGATGTAATGGGGGTTGTAGTGTATAGATCATTCCAAGAGCTAATCAATAATGTATTGAAGCATGCCAAAGCCCGTAATGTCAGCATTCAATTAATTATTAACGAAGAAGAAGTGCTGTTGATGGTGGAGGATGATGGACAAGGTTTTGATAAAAATAATGGAAAGTATGGCCTGGGATTAAACAATCTGGAAAGCCGAATAAAAATTTTTGATGGACATTTAACGTTGGATACCACGCTAAACAGAGGAACAACGGCCATTTTGAAATTTACATCCCTTAGATTTATAACAGAATCCAAATACACTGACGCTTAAGGTTATGGAGAAAGTAAAAGTTTTTTTAGTTGATGACCATGACATCTTAATGGATGGAATTGAAGCCATATTACGGGACTCCAAGAAAATTACCGTGGTTGGTAAGGCCAATTCTGTAGAAATGGCAGAACATTATATTAAAGTTAAAATACCTGATCTGGTTATTACCGATATAAGCCTGGGCGTTAAATCTGGAATTGATTTAACAAAGCATATCAAAAAAAATCATCCAGCCATAAAAGTAATCGCACTTTCTATGCATAATGATTTCTTTAACATGTCGGCCATGATGAAAGCAGGCGCTTCCGGATACTTATTGAAAAATGTTAAGAACGGCGAGCTTAACAAGGCTATTGAACAAGTTATGCAAGGAGGCACCTATATTCAGCAATCCATATCAGATAAAAATGGTTTTCATCGTGAAACTGTTAACGAAAAGGTTAATAGTCTGTCACCTAGAGAAATTGAAATTATCAGGTTAATAGCTAAGGAATTTACCTCTGCGGATATCGGAAAGATGTTATTTATTTCTGAACATACCGTAGAAACCCATCGCAAGAACATCTGGCGAAAAACCGGAGTTAAATCGATTATCGGTTTGCTCAACTTCGCACACGAAAACTATCTTTTATAAATTTAAAAAGAGGCTGCATTATAAAGATCCATTTACATCCGAAGTTTGCAATTATAGCGTTTCGACAGGCTCAACGTGATAGCGTTGGATGCAATTTAATTTATGAAACAACCTCTTTTTGTAATATTAGGCTTGTGGGGCTAAATATTGTGCATAACAATATCCCTCTTCGCCATCATTTGTTCTAACCAACCACCACAAATCGGTACTTCTGTTTACTAACGTGATGATTTCTCCGTGAGCGGCCTTGCCTACAATTGGTTGATCCGTTCCGGGGCCTTTTCTAATATTGAGGTTGCTACTTTGCGTAATTACCTTGGCTTTAGTTACTGCTGCATTGATAGAAACATTTACATTCAACACCAAATCGCCAGAGACAAAATTGGGGTCTGTCTGGTTATAAACCTCCCATAAATGATCTTTTGTTGCCCCATCGTTGGCTGTACCATCTATGTACAATATTCCATCTTGCTCTCTTACAGCCAGGTTGGTAATGCCAGCAGCAATTGCTGCATCTGTTAATCCCTTATATTTATCTTGAAGTGCCATATCCAACTATTTAACCGTTAATTTATTTTCTATCTTCTTCGGGTTTAACGTGCTCAAAAGCTGCATAAGCTTAATAAGAGTTGTTTTTTCAACGGTTCCCGTTAGGGTAACTACGCCATCCTTAACATCAGCTTTAACAGATGGAAAGTCCTTTACCGCATCGGCAACATTTTTAATTAATGTCGTGTCAGCCGCAATAACTATTGGCTTTTCTACAGTAACAACGGTTAGCTGGTTCAGTACAGATTTGACACCTTTTTCCGCTGTAGCGATTTTTTCAGCATTAGCTTTCGCTGTTTCATCTAAAACATGTCCGGTTAGGGTTACCTGACCCTTTTCTACGGAAACAACAATCCCTGCAGGTTCTTTTGCCTGAATGGCGGCCTGAATAGCAGCATCTTTAGGTTTACAGCTCGCCAAAAACAGCGTACCTGCAATCACTAAAGGCATTAAAAATTTACTTTTTTTCATCCTTTTATGTATTTGTTTAATAATAGGCATACAAGGAAACCAGCTTTTTTAGAGGGGACGTGCCAGTTTCGCAATTAAACAAGGATGATATGTTAAACTAATATAGGAAAAGAGTTGAACTAATGAAATATTTATGTAGTATTGAGTACCAAGTACCAAGTATCGAGAAGCAAGTATCGAGAAAGATGTAACCACCTAAGACACCTTAGACATCTAAGTAGTTTATTACGATTTAAGTATCAAGAGAAGGCGGCTGAAAGATATATGCCTTGTCTAAGTACTAACGACTAAATACTCTGTACTGTATCGAGTATCAAGTATCGAGATAGGCTCTTGAAAGATCTCCACCCTGTCTAACTACTAACGACTTTATACTGTGTACTGTATTGAGAATCAAGTATCAAGTATCAAGTATCAAGTAAAAAGTATCGAGTGTAAAGATAGGCGATTGAAAGATCTGCACCTTGTCTAATTACTAACGACTAAATACTAAATACCACATTGCATCATTCCGATTCCCAGTTCCATGTATTAAAAGGAGCAAGTGTTAAATTGGAGTTATAGTACCTTTGATCATGCGTTACCTCTTTATCTATCCATTCCGGGATTTCAAAGCTTTCTTCTTCGCTGATTAACTCTATTTCGGCAACAACCAACCCTTCGTTATGCCCTAAAAATACATCAACTTCCCAAAGCTTATTGCTGTGCTCAATTTCATAGCGAATTTTAGATAGCTCTGTGCTTGAAAAATCATTGAGCAGTGCTGTAGCTTCCTCATGTGGAATCTCATATTCAAATTCTGTTCGGGTTGCCCCCACATTCTTACCTTTTATGGTTAAATAACCTTTGGTAGAGGTGGTTCTAACGCGGATGGTTTTCTCCGGATCGGTTAACAGGTAGCCTTGCCTAAAGTTTTGACCAGCAGGCTTAACCATGGCAGACCACCTTTGATGATCTACCAGGAACTTTCTTTCAATTTCTTTAGCCACTATTTTGTTCTTTTCTGAAGGTCTGAAACCGGAATACTAATTAATCGGCCAACAGGCTTTTTGCCTTTATAAGTGATAATGCGCATCATGCTGGCATCTTTAGGAACCTGCAGGGCTGAGGTATATTTAGGATAAAAACGGTCGGGGGAAGAGTTGTCAAAGCTGTAGTAAATCTCTAAGCCATCTATCTCTGGCGTTAGTTCAACCAGCAGTTGTTTGTCTGCACTTCTTCTCACACTGATAATGGGATCGTAAATGGCAGGCGAATATTTTGTTTCAGCTAAATCTAAACGTTTAAAGTGTTGTTGGGTACGGTCAACAAAGTTGGTCCAGTTTTTCTTTTCAGCAGGGCTCCAGATGGATTCAGAGATGGCAAATGCCCGTGGCCAGGTCATGTATTCAGCCTGGCGAATATTATATATCTGCTCTGTCCATAAGTTAGCCTGGCCTCCAATTACATATTGTGGATTAACGCTGGCCGGAACCGGATTAAATTGATAAGCTTTATTTAAACGTAACGAGGCATACACCCGTGGCTCGGTACTTACATCTGCCTGCATATAATCTAAATAGGCGAATTCTGTTGGACTCATCACTACATTATGCTTTTCGTTGGCGGCCTGAATACCATATTTCATACCTCTCCAGCTCATTACAGCAGCTGTAGGAGAAACGCCTCCCTCCAGAATCTCATCCCAGCCCATGAATTTTTTGCCTTTGGAAACAACAATTTGTTCTACTCTTTTTTCAAAATATGCCTGTACCTGTGGGATTGTTTTTAGTCCTTCACGCTGCATAAGCTGTTTAACCTGATCGTTTTTCTCCCAGAAGTTATGAGGTGCTTCATCGCCACCCATGTGGATATATTCGAAAGGGAACAGCTGTGCTACCTGTGTTAAAACGGTATCTAAAAAAGAATATACTTTTTCATTTGCCGGACAAAGCGTATTATCAACAAGTGCCAAAGGAGGAGCTCCACGGCTCCAATCCATAATTTTTTCTCCAGATCGTACCTTGTAGTTTACCGCATCAGGTGTGCAGGAAAGCTCCGGGTAAGATGCGATAACTGCTAAACTATGACCCGGTACATCAATCTCCGGAAGGATATTAACAAAACGTTCCTGGGCATATTGTACCAGTTCTTTAATATCTTCTTGTGTATAAAAACCACCATACGTGCGTGGCTCATCCGCTGTAGGTGGCGTGAAATCGCCAAAGGTGCCTACTTTTTTAACGCTCCAGGCACCTACTTCAGTTAGCTTTGGTAAACCTTTGATTTCGATTCTCCAGCCTTCATCATCTGTGAGGTGTAAGTGTAAAAGATTGAATTTATAGCGCACCATGGCATCTATATATTGCTTTACTTCCTGTTTGGTGAAGAAGTGACGGGCAACATCAAACATTAATCCTCTCCAGCCTAATTTGGGATAATCGGTTACATCTACACAAGGTGCTTTCCATTTAATGTTATTCACTAATTCTTTGCTTTCTATTTCGGCAGGGAAAAGTTGAATTAACGACTGAACACCATAAAATATACCTGCCGGTTTGTTAGCGGTTATGACTACTTGAGTAGGGTTAACATGGAGTTTGTAGCCTTCTGTACCCAATTGTGTGTCTTCCTGGCTATTTAAAATCAATTTGATGGTAGGATGATTTGCAGTGGTAACAGTACTTACAAATTTTCCGGTTGCGGTAGTAATCCTTTCTGATAAAAAAGCGATGGATTGTTTTAAGCCTTCATTCTTTGGTGCCAGAATACTTACATTTTCAGGTAAAGTAAAAGAACCTGTTTTTTTGAGTATTGAAACCGGTTCGGGAATGATGGCTACAGGCGTTTGCACCAGGTCAGTTTCGGTATCACCAATTTCTGGTTCAGCTACTATGGTTTGTGCATTTGAAAATATAGCGAGAAAGTAGAAGGGAATAATCAGGAATAATTTTTTCATTAAATGATTAATTACGGATGAACCGAATGAGAATTAATCCGCAATTTATTAAAAAAACGTTTTAACATCAAATAAGTTGAAGATGGATTTGTCGTTGAGATTGTTTCAGCCTCGCTTTAAAAAAAACTTCTTGCCTATCCCTTGGTCCGTGGCTCAGGGACCAATTATCTAAATCCTTCATTGTCGTATCTCTCTATAATCTTTCACAATCATAAGCATACAATACTTAGCCCCTTAAATGATACCCCTTTGGCTTAGTAAATGCCCTCAATCCCTGATGAGATAGGGTTGCTCCAATACCCGAATGCTTACGGCCGCTCCAGGGAAGTGCAGCGCTAACGCGATCACAACAATTCCAGTACCCTGATCCTGAATTAATTTGGCTTAGTATGCTTTCTGCTCTTTCCTGCTGCGCGGTATAAACCGAAGCAGTTAGGCCATATTCCGTATCTTGCATCAGAGTTAGCGCCTCTTCATCATTTTTAACTTTCATAATGCCTATAATGGGGCCAAAACTTTCTTCCTTCATGACCAGCATACTATGATCGACATCAGTTAACACCGTTGGGTTGAAATAATACCCTTTTTTGTCTTGCACGCCGCCGCCGGTAAGTATTTTAGCGCCCTTATTTAAGGCATCCTTTACCTGGTTTTCTAATACGGCAATCTGTGCTTTACGGGTTAACGCACCCAGGTAAACCTCATCAGTAGGAAGACCCTGTTTCCAGCTTTTTACTTCCGCTACAAAGGCCGCAACATATTCATGATAATTCTTTTCGTGTACATATATGCGTTCTACTGCGCAACAACTTTGTCCATTATTATAAAAAGCACCATCTGCAGTTGCCGCGGCTGTTCCTTTTACATCCAGCACATCATCCGCAATATATAATGGGTCTTTACCACCCAATTCTAACTGACAAGGGACCATTTTCGGAGCCACTTTTTCATAAATATATTGGCCAGTACGATAAGAACCAGTAAAGAAATAACCTTGAAAAGGCAGGTCTAGCAAAGCATTTCCAACAGTCTTGCCTCCAAGGGCAGTTTGAAAGGCTCCATTTGAAACGCCGGCCTCTTTTAGCAATTTTTCTATTTCCAAACCGGTAAGCGTGGCATATTCTGAAGGTTTGTACATTACGGCGTTACCGCTGAGTAGTGCAGGAATAAAAACGTTAACTCCAACCAGGTAAGGATAATTCCAGGCAGAAATGTTGCAAACCACCCCAAGCGGTTCATATTTAATTACTTCTTTTAAACCGGGCTCATCAATCATCACTTCGTCTGAGAGATATTTGTCTGCATGCTCAAGCATCCATGTAATCCGGTTTCTGGCCCCGTTTATCTCGTTTCTGGATTGTTGCAGCGGTTTGCCTACTTCGTTAGTTAAAACAAGGGCTAAATTTTCTATATGAGTGGCTAAAAGCTCATTAAACCTGCTCAGTACAGCTATTCTTTCTGCTAAACCTTTTTTTGCCCATTCAGGTTGTGCTTGTTGCAGGATTTCTAATTTATGGGCTAAACTTTGTTGGGTGTCTTCCTCTAAAGTGGTAATGATTTCTTCGGTAGCGGGATTGATGATCTGCATGCTTTTATTTTTTGAAAACAGATTTGAGGAATTTAAAATTTACCTGTATTTATTTTAACAGCATGGATAAAGGCTTCATGAATGTTTTTGCTGAAGGGGCTCTGCTGATCTTTTAAACGTTCAGGATGCCATTGTACCAAACATAAAAAGGATTTTCCTTCTGGATGAAGTCTTTCCATGGCCTCTACTACTCCATCGGGAGATAGGGCACTAGCCACCAACTCCTTGCCAATTCTATCGGTACTTTGATGGTGATTACTATTTACCAAACCTTTATCTGTGTTTACAATCTGGCTTAGCCAGGAGGAAGGATTGACGATAATTTCATGGTATCTGTCGGTATTGTTTGGCATTTTGGCGTGGTTAAACCTTCCCCAGGTGGGGATGTCGGGAATTAAGGTACCTCCAAAAAATACGTTGCCTACCTGGATTCCCCTACAAATTCCTAAAACAGGGATACTATTTTTTTCGGTGTAATCCAGTACCTTAAATTCAAATTCATCTCGATGCTCATCAATATCATCCTCATAACAGTAGGGATAGTATTCGGGCATTTGATAAAAACGCGGGTGTACATCTTCTCCACCGGTAAGCACAATGCCCTGACATTTTTTGATATCCTCAAAATTATGGAGCTTATAACCAAGTTGAATAACTTCTACCTGCTCATTATAAGATAAAACCCAGTCTCTGTAAATGTCAAATTTACTACAGTCGGTTACACCGATAATTATCTTCTCATTCATCATGTATTAAAGAGCGCTTAAATACAAAGCTTTAAAATCTTCCCGGCTTACAGGTTTAGGGTTATTGGGATGTGCGAAATCTGCAAAAGCCAAATCTGCAAGCGTTTCTATATGTTCATTACGAACGCCAATATCGCTCAATTTGTGTGGAATATTAACTTTTGAATTTAAATCGAACAGATATTTTACAACCGCCTCACCAGTTTCGTCTTTTAATTCCAGTGCCCTTGCTATTTTTTGAAAACGGTCCTCAAAGCCTTCTATATTAAACCGCATACCATAAGGAATATTTACGGCATTGGCCAAGCCATGATGGGTATCTAATAGTGAAGATAGGGGATGGGCTAGTGAATGAACCACTCCTAAGCCCTTTTGAAATGCAATAGCCCCCATCATAGAGGCCAGAAGCATTTTACTGCGACTAACCAGGTCAGGGCGGTTGGTAGCTGTTTCCAGTGCATCCTTAATGAGCGATATCCCTTCTAAGGCTATTCCATCGCACATAGGGTGAAAGTTTTTGGCTAAGTAGGCTTCCATGTTATGGGTTAAAGCATCCATTCCTGTGGCAGCTGTAATAAATGGAGGTAAATCTATAGTGAGTTCGGGATCTGCAAACACAATTTTAGCCATTAATTTGGGCGAGAACAGAATCTTTTTTTGGTGGGTTTCATCATCTGCAATGATTGCACTCCTGCCTACTTCACTGCCGGTACCTGAGGTAGTTGGAATGGTAATAAAATATGGTACATCGTTGGTAACATAAATATCTCCACCAATAAGATCGTCGTATTTAAAGAGGTCTTCCCGGTGATTGACACGCAAAACAATTGCACGGGCAACATCTAATGCGGCACCACCCCCAATACCAATAACGCTATCCCTCTGCGTTTGATCCCAGGCATCCGTTCCTTTGTAGACATCGCTTTTTACTGGATTTTTATGAATATCACTGAAAATTTCTACTGAAATACCTTTATTGCCTAAATCCTCAATAATCCTTTTAAAGAAAGGAAGTTGGGCAATGGTAGGGTCGGTAACAATGAGTGGTGCCTTTAAGTGATTGTTTTGAAGATAGGCCGCAAGTTCTTTTACTGCACCTGCACCAAAACGAATAGTGGTTGGAAAGTTAAACTGATGGATGCGATCGAATATCATGATGTACTTTTATTATTTGCTGTTAATTATATAATTTCTAAATACCGTTTCAACTCCCAATCGGTTACCGCTTTTGCATACTGCTTACATTCCCACTCACGCGTAGCTGCAAAGTGCGCTACAAATTCCGCTCCCAATAAAGTATTGGCCAACTCAGAGTTTTTCATCCTTTGGGTAGCTTCAGATAAATTTCTGGATAAAACACCGTTTGATAAATCAGTATACCCATTACCTTTTGTGGCAGCTTGTTCCAGTTTAAGGTGATGCTGTATGCCGTATAACCCAGCAGCCAAACAAGCCGACATGGCCAGGTAGGGGTTCGTATCCGATCCAACAATGCGGGTTTCCAGGCGGCTGGCTTTTTTACTTCCCGGTAATGCCCTTAAGGCTGTTGTTCTGTTATCGATACCCCAGGTAACCGTAGTTGGTGCCCAGGCTCCCTCTACTAAACGCTTATAACTGTTTATGGTTGGTGCTATTAGTGGTAAAATATGTGGCAAACAGAAAAGCTGACCAGCAATGTAGCTTTTCATTATGCTACTCATCTTGTGCTCATCGGCTTCATCATAAAAGAGATTTTTCTGAAGATCTGCGTCCCAAAGACTTTGATGTACATGTCCACTACACCCAGGTAGTTGCTCACTGATTTTGGCCATAAACGTGGCGATGACCCCATGTTTATACGCAATTTCTTTTACACTGGTTTTAAAAAGAAGTGCCTGGTCTGCCGACTGCAATGCCGGAGCATATTTAATCGCCGCTTCGTATACCCCGGGGCCAGTTTCGGTATGCAAGCCTTCAATCGGAATGTCAAATTTGCTGAGTAAATCGAAAAGGTCAGTCATGAATTCGTTTTTAAGCGAGCTTCGTAAAACGGAGTAACCGAACATACCCGGGCTTAGCGGCTTCAGGTTAACGAACCCTTTTTCTGTTAAGGATTCTGGGCTTTCAGCAAAATTAAACCACTCAAATTCTTGGGCAAACAAGGGCGAAAATCCCTGGTCTTTTGTCGAGCTAATGATTTTTTTCAGCAATTGCCTCGGGCAAACGTGATTTGGTTTTTCCTGATCATCTATAAAATCGCCTAAAAAGAATGGGACATCATTTTCCCAGGGAATTTTCCGGAAAGTGCTGAGATCAATTTTTACCTGGGCATCTGGATACCCGGTGTGCCAACCGGTATATTTTACGTTGTCGTAGGCCGCGTCATTGGCATCCCAGCCAAAAGTTACATCACAGAAGCCCAGGCGTCCTTCCGCCAATGAGGCAAATTTTTCGGCTGATACATATTTGCCCCTTAAAATGCCATCAATGTCGGCTACAGCCAATTTAACTTTTCCTGATGGATGGTTTTTTACGTAGTCCAGAATCTGTTGAGTTGTAGTCATTATTCTGCCTTTTTAAAAATTTTATACAAAAGAAATATGCCCAGAACAATGCCCAGATAAATTAATCCTAATTTAAGATTATATATCAGCATTGCGATGAAAGAAATAAAAGCAATAAGCAAAGCCAGTATGGGGAAGAGCGGGTACACCGGAACCTTAAAGGGCCTTGCTAGGTGGGGTTCAGTTTTACGAAGTACCAATATGGATATCATAGAAATGATGTAAAGTGTTAGTGCTCCAAATACCGATATGATGATGATTTCGGCCGTTTTACCGGTAAGGAGCGCAATGATGCCAATGATCATGTTTGCCACCAGGGCATTAGCAGGAGTTTGAAAGCGGGAAGAGATTTTTCCCAGAAAGGCAGGCAGACTTCTGGATTTTCCCATTTCGTAGGTTGAGCGACCGGCGGCCAGTACCAAACCATGAAAGGAGGCCACTAAACCAAATAAGCCAACGGTAATCAACAAATGGTACATCAGATTGTTATCGCCTGTTATAATGGAAAGTGCAAGTGGGAGTGGGGAATCGGAAGTTTCTCCGGATTTACCATTTTTATAAACAATGGCTTCCCACCCGGCAATGCCAATACTGGAAATAAATACCAGGATACACAGTATCACCAAAGTAAATATGCCCCAGCCAAATCCTTTACTAATATCTTTTTGAGGATTTTTAGTTTCCTCGGCAACGTTGGCTACGCCCTCAATTCCTAAGAAAAACCAGATGGCAAACGGAATGGCGGCGAAAACACCGCTCCAGCCATTAGGGAAGTTATTGTGAACTAAATTACTGGCTTGAAATTTAGGCAAGGTAATGCCTGAAAATAGGAGTAATTCCCCTACAGCCAACACTGTAACCAAAACCTCAAAAGAGGCTGCTGCCTTTACCCCATAAATATTTAGGGCTGTAAACAAAAAATATACCGCTATAGCACTGGTTAGAATAGGAATTGTAGGGAAAAAGGCATTAAAATAAGCACCAATGGCAAACGCAATGGCAGGCGGGGCAAAAATAAACTCAACCATTTGAGCAATACCAGCAATAAACCCGATATTTTTTCCCAAAGCTTTGTTGGCATAATCGAACACGCCTCCGGCCTTCGGTATCGCGCAAGCCAATTCAGCATAGCTGAAACTAAAGGCTATGTACATCATCATTACCGCCAGGGTGGCAATACACATGCCTAGCGTTCCGCCTTTTTCCAGACCAAGGTTCCAGCCAAAATACATTCCCGATATCACATAGCCTACGCCTAAACCCCAGAGCATAAAAGGGGTAAGGGTCTTTTTTAGTCCATTTGTTTCTGCCATATCGGTCTGAACAATTATAGGTGAATAATATATTCTGCTCGGAAATGATTGCCACTCAAATACTAAACAATCCAAAAATTGATGTTTTGCGTCTTCGTGGTTAAACTATATATTCGGTATTGATGAGGTTAATTTAACGATATTTTTGAACGAAATATCAACCTTTTATAGATATATCCGTTTGGGATGGATAATGTACTATGTTGGAGTTCAGCTAAATGTCAGAAATGTTCTATAATCTTTATTTGTTATTGAAAACGTTATAGAATTTAAGAAGATAGGAGGCTGTAACATAAATTACCATTCAAATCTGTCAAGTTGAGCCCCCGGCTTAAATTGGGACAAGTAAGTGCAAAACGCTTTAATAACGCTTAATTAGATCCTTCCACAACTTGTCCTGATTTTACATCGGGGAGCTCATGATGACAATCGATCTTTATGATATAGCCTCCTCTTAAGGGATATTAGTTCGTATCCTGATTTTTATTGAAGATTTGTGCATCCCTCGTGTTTTTCTGGACCGTAATTGCCCCGAATAAAGAGAGTAGGAATGCGAAGGCATAAAAACCTTTTTCGCTCGGCAATAGTGTAGCATTCCACAAGCCTATTATTAATAAAGCAATAGTAAGAAGTGTAGAAAACCAGCTAATGCCATAATAGATGTCCGTTACCGGAATACCCTCGAGTTTATCGCGTACAGCTTTTTGTAAGGAAATTACGGCGAACAAGCCGAACATCAGTACCGTAAAATAATATCCTTTTTCATTTAAGAGCATATCAGAGCGCCACAGGCCTACAATAAAGCCTATCATTCCGATACCTAATGCAAGCCACGCTGCTGCGATGAATGCATTGGATGGTTTTTGGTTCATGGTTTGAGATTTAATTTAATTCAATTGAAAACGTAAAGCTAATATAATTGTTATCATCAACAAGCGATTTATGATGACCTAAATCAACTAAAACCGATCTTAGCCAATTACTATTTGGCATGGAGATACTTATATTCGTGATATGCAAACATTGCTAACCTCGGCGCAAATGCGCAATGTAGATGAATTTACCATTACCCATCAACCCATTGCTTCGATAGATTTGATGGAAAAAGCTGCTCGTGCCTTTGTTAAGTGTTTCTTAAAAACAGAGTTTAATGCACACAAGCGTGTAGCCATATTTTGTGGTAAAGGTAACAATGGAGGTGATGGGTTGGCCATAGCGCACCTGTTACTCCACAATGGTTATGAGCATGTGAAGGTTTATATCGTTAATTTTAGCGCCAGGCAAAGCGATGATTTTGCGATAAACCTGCAACGGATTGATGAATCCCGATGTAAGAAAGTAATCATTAACCACCCTTCAGAACTCAAGAATGTAAAAGCTGATTTAATTATAGATGCTATTTTAGGCTCCGGTTTAAACAAACCGTTGGCAGGCGACTATGCGGAACTGGTTAAAATAATTAATAAGCTTCAAAAAAGGGTTTATGCTGTTGATGTGCCTACAGGCTTCTTTTCAGAAGGGGAGCTCTCAGCTGATTATAATGGAATAAAAGCATATAAAACCATTTGCTTTCAAAGGCCGAAGATCAATTTCTTTTTTCCGGAATCGGCGGTAGCTACAGAACACCATGAGGTAGTGGATATACAGCTGGAAGAAGCTTTTATTGAAAGTCTTTCTACAGATTTTTATCTCACCGAAAGAACGGATATGGTAAGGCTAATCAAAAACCGTAAGCCATTCAGTCATAAGGGCACCTATGGTCATGCCTTGCTTATTGCCGGAAATATTGATACTATGGGAGCGGCATTGCTTTCCGCTAAAGCTTGTTTATATGCCGGTGCGGGCTTAACCACGGCTTGTATCCCCGCCACTGGATTAACAGCTCTCAATACTTTATTGCCAGAGGTAATGGCCTTGCCCAGAGATGAATACACCAGAATTGAGAATCCCGCAAAATATAAAGCCATAGCCATTGGTCCGGGATTGGGCATAAATTCGGATAACGAGAAGCTTCTGGAAAGCCTTATTCTGGCTGCCCGGCCCTTGGTTATTGATGCTGATGCACTGAATATTTTAGGGGAACGACCAGATCTGCTGGATATACTGCCTGCCGGATCTATTTTAACCCCTCATGTTAAAGAATTTGATCGCATATTCGGAGCACATGAGAGTTGGTGGGCTAGAGTTCAAACCGCTATAATTTGGGCCCGAAAGAAACAGGTTGTTATTATACTTAAAAATCAGTTTTCATTTGTATGTGTACCCAACGGAAAGGTCTTAATTAATCCAACCGGAAACCCCGCCATGGCTCAAGGTGGAATGGGAGATGTTTTAACTGGAATTTTATCGGCCTTACTTGCTCAAGGCTACTCTGCTACTGATTCCGCTAAAATAGGTTGCTATATACATGGTCTGGCGGGCGATTATCTGGCCTCCGAACGCCATGTGGTAACTGCTTCTGAAGTTGCTGAAAGAATCCCTTTTGAGATGCATTTACTTAGTGCTACAAACTAATTAATGTTGGGCAGTGTAGAAATGCAGCAGCACTTCTGGATAACTATTAAAAAGATTACTTATTGCCTTGCAATGACGGTTTTGAGTTGTTTTTATGCACCAAGTCTTGATACTAATACTAGTTGCTTGACACTGATTACTTGATACTAGATACTTTATACTAGGTACTAATTTACACCCCACCCATTACAGTAAGCTTGTCCATGGTAGGATTTACGCTTCCTCCCGTAGGTTCTAAGGTTACAGCGAAAGCCTGAGCTTTTTCTATGGTTTGCATTTTGACTAAAGCTTCTTTACCTGTAGAGTCACTGCTTCCGAAAACACCCAGACTAACTGGTTTTCCATCTACTAATGCCCAGAGCTGGTATTCGTGATTGGCATCCGCTTTAGGTAGATCCATCGCGATATAGTTAATTAAAACGCTCTTATCTTTCTTGTTCCAGTAAACTTTCATCTTTGAAGAAGGGCTGTAAGCCTGTCCTTCCATTCTGATAGTGGCCCATTCCTTACTGTCGGCCATTGCAGCAATGTTATCTAAACCTTGATTTTGAAATTCCAGTTTTCTCACCACTCCGGCAAATTTCTGCTTGTCAAGATTAAGACTTGCAATCTGATCGTGCGCATCATTCAGTTTATTGTAGGTAATAAAGAGTGCTGCTGTGCTGATGACTAATAAGGCCACACAAGCAACCAAAGCATAACGCAGGGTTCTTACCTTTCCTGCGCTGTTATCCATAAGAACGACTTTAGGTTCCTCTGCGTAAGTAGCACTGGCCTGAAAATGATCATCTTCCAACTTGGAATCTGTTAAACCTAATTTCTCAAATAATCGGGTTTCAACATCTTCAGAAGGAGCTATCGCATTTTGAATGGCATATTCTTCCATGGTCGCTTCAATAGCAGCTATTTCATCTCTAACCTCAGGGTGTTGAAATGCCATTTCTTCGACCAATAACGCTTCTTCAGGTGATAAATCACCTAAAACGTACAGCTCAAGTACTCCAGATTCGATATATGCTTTTAAATTTTCCACGCTCAATTAAAACTCCTCCTCAATTCTATAATAGCCAATCTTATTCGGGTTTTCACCGTTCCCAAAGGCAAATCTAATTTCTCTGCTGCTTCAACATGTGTGAAGCCTTTATAATAAACCAAGTTTAAAACATTTTGTAAGTCTGGTTTCAGATTTTCTACAAGTTGTTTAACACCAAGTACATCGGGGTTAAACGTTACCTTGTTTTGATCATCAACGAAACTTACGTTATTTTCAATATCTTGGTTTTTGAGTGAGTTCTTAAAATCTTTAGAACGAAGTTTATCAATAGAAAGGTTGCGGGCAATATTCATCATCCACGTAAATAAACGTCCTTTGGTATTGTCGTAGTGCTTAGCAGATTGCCAGATTTTTACGAAAGTTTCTTGTAAAACATCCTCTGCTAATTCAGTATTGATGATAATGCGAGAGATTACCCCAAACAATGCGGAAGAATACATGCTATACAATGTTTTCAACACTGCGGGATCCTGGGATTGCAGTGCCGAAACAAGTTCAGGCTCGGTTAGGGTTAATTTTTTTAATGCACTCACTATTATCAGCTAAGTTACAATACTGAACACTAAAAGCAAAAAAATGTTTTAGAAAGACATTCCAGAGAGGAGTGTTTTTTTGGTGTGCGGTTTGTTGTTTTAAGCATAAAGGGCACCCGCCTCGCAGCCATAACAACTTTATTTTACCACAAAGGGCACAAAGAGAAGGCACAGAGGGCGCTAAGGTCATTTAACCATGTAAGCCCATAAAGATATATAAGTTGGATAAGTTAGGCCACACGCCTCAATAACTCACAACCCATAACACTTTATTTTACCGCAAAGGGCACAAAGTGAAGGCACAGAGGGCGCTAAG